>NZ_JBITDZ010000001.1:1079234-1447149 GCF_044454705.1 Actinoplanes sp. NPDC051494 | reverse complement strand
CCGGCGGCGAGTTTGCCGATTTTGGCGGCGTCGATGTCGAAGCCCAGCACGTCGTACCCGAGTTCGGCGAAGCAGATGGCGTAGGTCGCGCCGAGGTAGCCCGTACCCAGGAACGCCAACCGCGGCTTATGGATGGTCATGGCGTGCTCGAAGCTCGTCGAAGACGTTCACTGCCCGGAGCCGGTCCTGCCATCGTTCGTACGCGACACCGCTCTTGATGCGTGCGGAGAACCGCGCTTCGGCGTCGGCGGCGGTGAGGCGTTCGAGGATCCCGCTGAGCTCGTTGCCGGCGTTGTCGTCGGTGACCCAGCCGGCCCCTTCCCGGAGCAGCTGGGTCCACGGGGTCTGGTCCGAGCAGATGACCGGGCACGAGACGGAAAGGCTTTCGGCGATCACGTGGCCGAAATTTTCACCGTGCGTGGGAAAGAGGAAGGCGTCGTACTGCGCGAACGTCGCGCGGACCTCGTCCGGCGCGAGATGGCCTTTGTACTCGACCGTGACGTTGGCCGGGAGATTGTCGATCATCTCCTGGCATTCGTTCCAGTATCGCTTGTCCTCGATCGGTCCGTAGATGTCGTAGTCGACTCTGTTCCGGACTTTTTGGAGGGCGACGAGGGCCGACTTCAGGTTCTTCTTGGGGCTGATCCGGCTGACGAAGACAAAGCGGGCGTGGCCCCCTCGCTGGCGGGGCACGTCCGCGACCTTCGGGAGCCCGCTCTGGTCCTGGTTCACCAGGATGGTCGCACCCGGGAAGTTCCGCTCGATGTCAGCGGCCTCCATGGTGGTGCTGGCGTGCCAGGTGACGGGCATACCGGCCAGCACCCGCCGCCACGCCTTGAGGAAGAGGAGCTTCTTCGCGGACTTGAGTTCGAGCGCACCCGGCGAGAGTTCGCCTCGTGGGGCGACGAGCAGCCTGCGCGGCCGGAACATGCGGGTGCGGGCGGCCAGTACGGGCAGGACGGAGAACGTGGGGGTGAAGAGGCTGTTGATGTAGATCAGGTCCGGCGGTGAGGCACGCAGGAACCGGCCGATCGACAGCCATTGCCGTGGGCTTCTGATGTTCAGATAGAAGATGTCGGCGTGGTTTCGTTTCACCCATCGTCCCGACAGCCCGGCGTAGGGCTTCTTGTCGCCCAGGTCCCGGTCTCTCGTGATCAGCGTGACGTCGACGTCCTCGGACGTCCCGTCGAGGATGTGCGCGACCGACTTGATCGGGCCGCCGGCCCTGAATCCCGGTTCGAACGCGGCGCAGGTCATGACGACACGAAACCGGCGCGGGTCGCTCACTGGTCCCGGCCCTTGTTCGAACGGATGCCGTCCCAGCTCGCATGGACGTTGACCGTGGAGAGGATGTAGTTGACCACCGTCTCCGAGGTGTTCCTGACCATGTAGTCGGCCGGGCACACGGTCGGGCTGCCGCTGTTGTCGATGACGCAGGTGACGGATTCGATCACCGCTCGGGGGTCGAGCCGGGCCATGACGATCGCCCCCGTCTCCAGCGCTTCGGGGCGCTCGATGGAGTCGCGCAGCGTCACCGCGGGGAAGTCCAGCACCGCGGATTCCTCGCTGATCGTGCCGCTGTCGGACAGCGTGCATTTTGCTTTCATCTGCAGGTGGACGTAGTCGAAGAACCCGAACGGCTCGTGGAAGGCAATGCCTTCGAGACTGGTCGGGTCCTCGGCATGCTGCTCCAGCCGCTTGCGGGTGCGCGGGTGAGTGGAGACCAGGACCGGCAGCTTCCACTGGTCCCGTACTGTCCGCAGGCAATCCAGCAGCAGCCCGAGCCGCTCGGGATCATCGACGTTCTCTTCGCGGTGAGCGCTGACCAGGAAGTAGCCGCCGGCTTCCAGTTGCAGACGGTCGAGTACCCCGCTCGACTCGATCCTCGGGCGGTAGTGCTCCAGGACCTCCCGCATCGGCGAGCCGGTGTGCACGATCCGCCGGGGATGCAGGCCCTCGGCGAGCAGGTTGCGTCGCGCGTGCTCGGTGTAGACCAGGTTGAAGTCGCTGACGTGATCGACCATCCGCCGGTTGGTCTCCTCCGGCACGTTGAGGTCGAAGCACCGGTTGCCGGCCTCCATGTGATAGACCGGCACCTTCATCCGCCGTGCCATCAGGGCCGCGATGCAGCTGTTGGTGTCGCCCAGGACCAGCAGGGCATCGGGCTGTTCGTCCTTGATGGCCTCTTCCACGCCGGCCAGCACCCCACCGAGCACGCGGCCGAGGGAGGACGTGTCGATGCCGAGGAAGCGGTCCGGCTTGCGGAGCTCCAGCTCGTCGAAGAAGACGTCGCTGAGCATCCGGTCCCAGTTCTGGCCGGTGTGCACCAGGACATGGTCGACGGTCTCATCGAGCCGCCTGATGACCCGGGACAGCCGGATGATCTCCGGGCGGGTTCCGACGACGGTCATAACCTTGGTCATGGCTTGCGCCTTCCGGTGACTGCGGCTTCGACAAGGAGGTTCTCGAGCTGATCGATGCCGGCCTTGCGCGACATCTGGGTCTGGTACACGGTGCGCGCACGGTGCGCCATGTGAGCCTGTTCGTCGGCCGGGAGCTTCGCGGCCTGACGGAAACGGTCGGCGAGGAGCCGCCAGTCGTCGGGTGGGCAGGCGAGGCCGACCCCGTGCGTCTCGACGAGGGTGGCGCAGTCGCCGGGCACCGACACGATCACGGGCGATCCGCAGGCCAGGGCCGACTGCAACTTCGACGGGATGGTGCCCCGGAAGATCGGCAGATCGCGCAGGCTGACGAGCTGGAAGTCCGCGGCGCCGTAGAGTGCGGCCATCGTGTCGATCGGGCGGCGGCCGAGGAAACGGATGTTGTCCGCACCGAGTTCGGTGGCGAGGTCCCGGGCGGCCTGCTCCGTGGTGCCGGAACCGGCCAGGACCAGGTCGACCTCACCGTCCCCGGACAGGCTGGCCGCCGCGCGTACGGCGGCCTCGATGTTCTGGAACGGCCCCATGGTCCCGGAGTACATGATCGTGCGCCGGTCGCGCCGGCCGATGTCCCGCCGCGCGTCCTCGGTGCTGCCCACCGGGTGGAACAGGGTCTCGTCGGCCCAGTTCAGGATGACATGGGTACGGTCCGGATCAGCGCCCCGGTCGACGATGATGTCGCGCATGGTCGGGGCGATGACGGCCACACCGGCCGCGGCGCGATAGATCTTCCGCATGGCGGCATGGAGCGTTTGTTCGACGGCACGGCCGGCCGGACCGGACGGTGCCATCGCGGACGAGGTGACCGATTCCGGCCAGATGTCCTGCACATGGATGACCGCCGGGATCCCCCGCAATGTCCTGAGCAGCGCCGCCGCGGCCCAGACCGTCGCCGGAGTGAGGTAGACGTACACGACGTCGACGTCGGCCAGGAAGCGCATCGCGGCGATCGAGCTCGTCGCCGCGTACGACAGGTAGTTGGCCGCCCGGCGGATCCCGGATGCGTCGTGACTCGCGTACACCGGCACCCGCCTGAGCGTGACGCCGGCTTGGCGCGACCGGTCGTTCCACCGTTGCCGGTAGCCCGGGTAGATCGTGCCCTCGGGGTAGTTCGGGAAGCCGGTCAGAACCCGGACGTCATGGCCGCGCGCGACCAGGTCCTCGGCGAGGTTGCCCGGGATGACCACCGGTTCCGGGGCGTACCACTGGGAGATGATGCCTATCTTCAAGAGACCGGCTCCGGGTACGTGTCCGGGTTCGCCGGGTCGAAGAGGTCGTTCGACCAGAACAGCGTGGTCAGCTCCCCGGCACCGACGTTGGTGATGTTGTGCACCCACATCGTGGGCATGTCGACGACCACGGGCTCGTCACCCGAGACGCGGAAACGCAGGACCTCGTCGTGCAGGACGCGCCGCAGACAGATCTCCGCCTCGCCCCGGACGACGACGAAACGTTCCACCTTCGCCAGGTGGAAGTGCTGGCCGCGGGTCACTCCGGGCACGGTCGAGGAGCAGAACGTCTGCCCTCCGCCGCCGTGCACCTTTACGGTCTCGACCAGGCTGCCGCGGGCGTCCGCGTGCCGGGTCAGGCCGAAGGGCGCGGGGGCGAGGTGCGAGCGGTACGTGTTGAACAGCCGTACGTCGAACCGCGTCCTGAGTTCCGGGATCTGGGCGCTGCGGTATGTCGCGGAGAAGTTCTCCAGCTGCTCGGCCAGCTCGTGGACCGTCCGGTGCTCGATCGGGCTCGCGGCGCCGGTCCCCAGCAGGAGGTGGGCCGCGTCGGTGACATGCAGCAGCTCCAGCGACCGGTCCCCGGTGACCTGCGGCGTGCCTCCGTCGGCCAGGAGCCGGCAGAAGGTCGCGATCACGGAGTTGTAGTTCGGCCGACCGTGCTCGCCGAACAGGTTCGGCAGCGGCACGTCGACAAATTCCGAGCCGAACCACCGGGTGGTCTCGGCCAGCAGCACCGAGGCGGTGGCCTTGCCGTCGCCGTACGGGGTGCCGTTGCCGGCTTGGATCGAGTTCGCGAAGACGACCGTCTTGGGCGGGGTACCGCAGGCCCGGAGCCCGGCGGAGAGCTGCCGGGCCAGGTCGACGTTGCCGGCGCCGACGTCGGCCGGATCGCCGCGGTTGATGCCGGCCAGGTGAACGACCCGGTCGGCGCCGTCCAGCGCGCTGGCCAGACGATGCGGTTCGGCGAGCATGCCCCGGTCCACGATGATCGGTTCGGGCAGGCCGAGCGCCCGAGCCAGGACGCGGACGTGCCAGCCGAGGAAACCGCCGGCTCCGGTCAGGACGAGTTTGGAGATCATGCCGGGCCCGTCGGGACGAGCGGCCGGTCGGCGGCGGCGAGCTGGGCGCGGACCTCGGGGAGGGTGAGGAGCATCGCCTCGATCTCCGGTACGGCGAGGCGCGGCGCGTTCGAGGAGTTGAAGTCGAAGATCTGCTCCCGTTCGACCTCGCCCTCCTCGAAGTACAGGGCGTAGTTCAGGTCGCGGCTGTCGAGCGGGACCCGGAAGAAGTCACCGAAGTCCTGCGCGTGTTCGAGCTCCTCACGGCTGGCCAGGGTCTCTGCCATCTTCTCGCCGTGGCGGACGCCGAGGATGTTCATCTTGAACGGCACCCCGAACAGGTTGCACAGGGCCTCGCCCAGATCGGAGATGGTCGACGCGGCGGCCTTGCGGATGAAGATGTCACCCGGCCCGGCGTGATTGAACGCGTGCTCGACCAGCTCCACCGACTCGGCGAGCGACATGAGGAACCGCGTCATCTTCGGCTCGGTGACGGTGATCGGCTGCCCGGCCCGGATCTGCTCGATGAACAGCGGGATCACCGAGCCGCGTGAATACATGACATTGCCGTACCGCACGCAGGAGACATTCGTCGCGCCGTCGGGATTGTTGCGCGCGTGGGCCTGGGCGACCTTTTCCATCATGGCCTTGCTGATCCCCATCGCGTTGATGGGCTGTACGGCCTTGTCCGTGCTCAGCAGGACCACCGACTTGACGCCGTTCCGCTCGCAGGCGTCGAGCACGTTGGCGCTGCCCAGCACGTTGGTCCGGATCGCCTCCAGCGGGAAGAACTCGCAGGACGGCACCTGCTTGAGCGCCGCGGCGTGGAAGACGTATCCGACGCCGTTCGTCGCCTTGGTCACCGAATCGGCATTACGCACGTCACCGATGTGGAACCGCACCCGGTCGTCACGCAATCGGCGGCGCAGATCGTCCTGTTTGGCCTCGTCACGGCTCAGAATCCGGACCTCGGCGGCACCGGCGGCCAGCAGACGGGCCACCATGGTCTGGCCGAAAGACCCGGTGCCACCGGTGATGAGAAAACGTTGATCCTTGAGCGAGGGCAACACAGGGGTCCTCCGAGCATCGCTGAGAGACGATCGATTCTCCGGGACCAACGATGTGTTTGCGGTCGGGTGTCGGATGGGACCGAAACGATCCGGGCGTACCCGGTACCGACCGGAAGTTCATCACAAGGGGGTAGTCCGAACATCTCCCGCGTGACCGTTCCGTTAGTCAGTAATGGCCGACCGGTGTGCCGAATCCACCGCAGGCGTGCTGTCGCGTCCGCTTCGTCGTAGGGATCCATTGCCGTGCACAATGAAGAACCGTCTCAGTCGCCCAGCGGTCCGGATCGATATTCTTTCACCCCACCCGAGTCCGCACCGCAGATCGATTTCAAGAGAGTGCGGCGGGTCGATGAAGGGTCGCCCGGCTCGAAAGCGAAGAAGCGCCGGCCGGGCCGCCGGAAGGCGATCTGGCTGACCGCCGCGGGACTCGTCGTCGTGCTGCTGGTGGGGGTGGGCTGGGTCAGCGCCCAGGGCTGGCGGGCCAAAGGTCATCTCCAGACCGCGGCCGGGTTGTTCGCTCAGCTCCAGGACCAGATCAAGGCCGGTGACGTGCCGGCGGCGAAGGGCACGCTGGCCGCGTTGCAGCTGGAGACCGCGGCGGCGAAGGACGAGACCGACGGGTCCGGCTGGTCGGCGGCCGGCGGGTTGCCGATGCTCGGTGATGATCTGAGCGCGGTCCGGACGGTGGCGAAGGTCCTCGACGATCTGGCCGGCAACGGTCTGCCGGCGCTGCTGGACGTCGCGTCCGGGCTGGACCCGAGGACGCTGGCGCCGCGGGACGGGCGGGTGGATCTCTCGCAGCTGAACACGGCCGCGCCGCGCATCGCCGCCGGTCTCGAGGTGATCCGGTCGGCCCGCGCCGAGGTCGAGGACATTCCGGCCGACGGACTGGTCGACCAGGTCGCGACCGCGGTCACGGAGCTGTCGGTCGGGTTGGCCAGGGCCGAGCAGCTCGTCTCGACCGCCGACCGGGCGGCGCGGCTGCTGCCCCGGATGCTGGGTGCCGACGGTCCGCGCAACTATCTGGTGCTGTTCCAGAACAATGCGGAGATCAGAGCCACCGGCGGGATGCCGGGCGCCTACATCCTGGTGCACGCCGACGGTGGTGCCGTGACGATCACGGACCAGGGCAGCTCGGCGACGTACCTCAAGGTGTTCGACCCGCCGGTGCAGCAGCTCGACGCGGGCCAGACGGCGCTCTACACGGATCGGCCCGCGGTCTTCCCGGCGGATGTGAACCTGTCGCCGGACTTTCCCACCGCTGCCGTGCTGATGCGGGCCATGTACCAGAAGCGGTCCGGCATCGCCGTCGACGGCGTCCTGGCCACCGACCCGGTTGCCCTGTCCTACCTGCTCCAGGCCACCGGTGCGGTGAACGTGCCGAAGGGCGAGGCGCTCACCGCGGACAACGCGGTACGGGTGCTGCTGTCCGAGGCGTACGCGAAGTATCCGGACCCGGTCGATCAGGACGCGTATTTCGCGAAGGCCGCCAAGTCGATCTTCGAGGCGCTGCTCAAGGGGCAGGGGGACGCCAAGGGCATGATCGTCCAGCTGGCCCGGGCCGCCGGGGAGCGCCGGCTGCTGATGTGGACGGCGGATCCCGACGAGGAAGCGACCCTGGCCGGGACCGTGCTCGAGGGACGCCTGCCGGTCGACTCGCCGACCACCCCGACCGTGGGTGTCTTCCTCAACGACGGCAGCGGCGGGAAGCTCAGCTATTACCTGACCCAGGCCACGGAGCTCGAGGTCGGCGCCTGCGACGGTGACGGCAATCGCGAGCTGCACCTGAAGCTCACGCTCGGCTCGACCGCGCCGACGGCGAATCTGCCCGGGTACGTGACCGGCCTGGCGCTGTCCGGGGACAAGTACACCTCGCGTACCAACGTCTCGGTCTTCAGCCCGACCGGCGGAGGCGTGGTGTCGGCGCAGCTCAACGGTCAGGAGGTGCCGTTCGGCACCGGGATGGAACGGGACCGGGGAGTCGCTATTTTCACCGTCGATCTGCCGCCCGGCACCAAACAGACGTATGACGTGACGATTGAGCCCGGCGACCTCGACCCGGATGCATTTGTCAAACCGCGTTTGTGGACGACTCCCGGCGTTCGGCCGTGGCAGAACACAGTCGTACCGGGCGCGGTATGTAGTCAGCAGGATTGAGCATCGCTGCATCCACCATTTGGTCAACGTGTGTCGGCCGAACTGCGCATGTATGCCGGTTCGTGCGGAACGTTGTCCCTATCGAGCCCGAAGGTGTCGGTCGCGGGCGTAAAAATCCGAATGGATATCGCAAGTTCATCCTTAAGGGGCCGTATGAATAACCCTCTGCGGAATCGGCAGACCGAATTCGCTGCTCGACGCCCTCGGGTCATCGGCCCGTGGTTGGTGGATGCCGGCGCCTGGGCGCTCGGGCTCATTGCCGTGATTGTTGTCCGCTTCGACCTGGATCTGGCGCAGGCGCCACTGACCGCCACGATCGCGGCGGTCGCGGCCGCGGTGGCGCTGCACACCGTGATCGGGCACCAGCAGTTCCTCTATCGCGGACGGTACGGGTTCGGCACGTTCGAGGAGGTCAAGGCGGTTTCCACGACGGTGCTCTGCGTCGTGCTGGTGCTGTTCTCCATCGATCTTGCCCTGCCCTCGCGGCCTCTTCCGCTGAGTGCCGCCCTCGTGGGTGGCCCGGTCGCGCTGGTTGCCATGTTCGGCGTGCGGTATGTGCGGCGGTTGCAGTTCGAGCGGCGGCTGCGGCCGAACGCGCCGCAGGCCACGCCCGTGCTGCTGTTCGGTGCGGGGACCGCTGGGCAGCGGCTGCTGCGGTCGCTGGTCGGGGATCCGAACAGCGATTATCTGCCGGTCGGCCTGATCGATGATGATCCGCGCAAGCGGCACCTGCGGGTCGGTGGTGTCGCGGTCAAGGGGACCCGGAACGACATCGGCAAGGTACTGGCCAGCACCGGCGCTCGTACGGTCATTTTCTCCGTCGGCAACGTCGACGCGTCGATCATCCGTGAGGTCCGCCGCAGCACGCTGGAGGGTGGTGCCTCGTTCAAGGTGGTGCCGTCGTTCTCGGAGCTGCTCGGCGGCACGGTCAGCGCGTCCGACGTCCGCGATGTGAACATCGCGGACCTGCTCGGGCGGCATCAGGTCGACACCGACATGGATTCGATCGGCGGCTATCTCAAGGGTAAGCGGGTGCTGGTCACCGGTGCCGGGGGATCGATCGGGTCGGAACTGTGCCGGCAGCTGCACCGGTTCGAGCCGGCCGAGCTGATGATGCTCGACCGGGACGAGTCGGCGCTGCACGCGGTGCAGCTCTCGATTCACGGCCGGGCCGTGCTGGACAGCCCGGAACTCATTCTTGCCGACCTGCGCGACGGGGAGGCGATCGCGGCGATCTTCGCCGACCGGCGTCCGCAGGTGGTGTTCCACGCCGCGGCGCTCAAGCATGTGTCGCTGCTCGAGAATCATCCGGGGGAGGCCGTCAAGAGCAACATCTGGGGTACGCAGACCGTGCTCGAAGCCGCCGCCGAGGTCGGTGTCGAACGCTTCGTCAACATCTCCACCGACAAGGCCGCCAACCCGTGCAACGTGCTCGGCTTCTCCAAGCGGGTCACCGAACGGCTCACGTCGTACGCGGCGATGACCGCGGACGGCACGTTCCTCAGTGTGCGGTTCGGCAACGTGCTCGGCAGCCGGGGTTCGGTGCTCACCGCGTTCGCGGCGCAGATCGCCGCGGGTGGGCCGGTGACGGTCACCGATCCGCTGGTGACCCGTTACTTCATGACGGTGCAGGAGGCCGTGCAGCTGGTGATCCAGGCGGCCGCGATCGGCCGTGACGGTGAGGCGCTGGTCCTGGAGATGGGGCAGCCGGTGCCCATCGCGCAGGTCGCCAAGCAGATGGTCGAGCAGGCCGACACGCCGGTGGAGATCGTCTACACCGGGTTGAAGCCGGGCGAGAAGCTGCACGAGGACCTGTTCGGGGACGGCGAGGAGGATGTCCGTCCGCTGCACCAGTTGATCTCGCATGTCGTGGTGCCGCCGCTGCACCCGTACGAGGCGAAGATCGTCGATCCGTATGCCGACTCGGCACGGGTGGTCAAGGAGATCGCGGCTCTGTGCCAGCGCGACAGCCTGCACCCGGAGCCCGTCGTGATTACCGCACCTCAGCACATCGCTCGTCAGGGTGGCCCGGCGAACCTGCCGCACGAAGCGTCGATGACGCCGTCGCCGAACGGCGTCTGAATCAGCACGTCTGAATTGGCACCGACGATTGTCCTTAGCAGCCGCTCTGATTTTGAAAGTGGATTTGACGTGCTTTCCTCGTACCAGACTGACGATTCCGCACAGCCCGTGACGCTCTCCCGTATCCAGATGCCGGTGCAACGGCCGGCCCGTGAAAGTCGCTTCCGCCACGATGTCGTCGTGGTCGGCCTGGGCTATGTCGGCCTGCCGACCGCCCTGGCGCTGCAGGCGACCGGCAGCGCGGTGCTCGGGCTCGAGATCAGCACGCAACGCCTCGAGGAGATCCGGTCCGGTGCCGCGGATCTGCTGCCGTCGGACCAGGCGCGGCTGCGGCAGGCGCTGACCGCCCCGGATTCGTTCACGCTGACCACCGACGCGACCGCGATGGCCACGGCGGAGGTCGTCCTGGTCTGCGTGCCGACGCCCATCGACCACTACCTGGCCCCGGACCTGGATGCCCTGCGCGCGGCCTGCCGCAGCGTGGTGGCCCAGGTGGTGGCCGGTCAGACGATCGTGCTCACCTCGACCACGTACGTGGGGTGCACCCGGGAGTTCCTGGTGGAGCCGCTGCGGGCGCGGGGTTTCGAGATCGGGACGGATGTCTTCGTCGCGTTCGCGCCGGAGCGGATCGACCCGGGCAACGACCAGCACGTGCAGAAGGTGGTGCCCCGCGTGGTCGGCGGCGTGACCGAGGAGTGCGTCCGCCGGGCCGCCCGGCTCCTGGAGGGGTGTTCCAGCTTCGTGCACCCGGTCAGCAGCGTCGAGGTCGCCGAGATGACCAAGCTGTACGAGAACACGTTCCGCGCGGTGAACATCTCGATGGCCAACGAGTTCGCGGACATCAGCCGGGGGCTCGGCCTCGACGTCACCGAGGTGATCGACGCGGCCGCCACCAAGCCGTACGGATTCATGCCGTTCTATCCTGGTCCTGGCGTGGGCGGGCACTGCATTCCCTGCGACCCGCACTACCTGCTCTGGCAGTTGCGGGCCGACCGGGTGAGCTCGCCGCTGATCGAGACCGCGATGTCGCAGGTCGCCGCGCGGCCGGGCCGGGTGGTGCAGCGGGTGGTCGAGGTGCTGGCCGACAGCGGCAAGGCGCTCAGCGGCGCGAGTGTGCTCGTCGTCGGCGTCGCCTACAAGCCGGGGGTGGCCGATGTCCGGGAGTCCCCGGCGCTGGAGATCATCCAGCGGCTCCGGGCCGCGGGTGCCTCGGTGTCCTTCACCGACGCGATGATCGATTCCATCGCGGTGCGGGGTGGCCGGATGTATTCGGTGGATCCGGTGGACGCGACGGAGTGGGACGTGGTGCTGGTGCACACCCTGCAGCCCGGCACCGACCATTCCTGGCTGGCCGACGCGCCTACGGTGCTCGACGCGACGTACCGGCTGAGCGGGGTTCCCCACCTGGCCCGGCTCTGAGGCGTCCCCGGGGCCGGGTGACGACCGCCGCCAGTACCGCACCGGCCAGCGCGCCGATGGTGTTGTTGCGGATGTCGGTCAGGGAACCGGCCCGGCCGGGGATGTCGTACTGACACGTTTCGATGAACGCCGTGAGGGCGAACCCGAGCAGGGTCGCCCGCACGGCGTTTTTCCATAGCAGGCCGGCCAGCAACCCCACCGGTACGTACAGCGCGATGTTGGCGATCTGCTCGGCGTCCGCGGGTGGCTGGGTGAGGGTGGCCCAGACCGAGGCGGGGTCGTCGAGCTGGGTCAGGAAGTGCGGCGGCAGGACTTCCGTCGGCAGGAAACCGAAGTTCGGCGTCAGGGTGAGCGCCACGACGGTGCCGATCGCGACGACCAGCAGGGCCGCCACCGGGCGTGCACGCCCCGGGCGCCGGGCCAGCGGGCGGCTGAGCGGCCACGCCAGCGCGACGGTGAGCGCGAGGACGGTCAGCGGAACGGGGTGACGGATGAAGGTGAACAAGCCCAGATGCGTCATCGTCATCCAACGTAGGCGACGTCCGGGCGGCCGGTGGGCGAACGTACCCGTTACGGGGTCACCGGTTCGGCTGATATTCGCTGGCGGTCATTTCTGGCCGAGCTCCTGAAAAAGGTCGTCCAGGCGTTCGATCAGCGGATTCGGGCCGGCGATCCGGATGCTGCAGGAATCGATGACAGTTTCCGGATCGGAACCGATCGTGTATGTCACCCGAATGCCATCGTAATTGTCGGCACAGTCGATGGTGGTGGTCGCCGACGGCAGATCGGTTTCGGTTACCAGGGTACGGAGTTCGCGGACCTGATCGTCGCTCAGAGTGCCGGATCTGTTTCCTGAGCTCTCGTCCCGGAGGTCCCACCGGCCGTCGCCGTAGACGGTCAGATCGGTGGCGCACGGGCCGGTGCTGCACAGGCCACCGCTGTGCCGCACGGCCGCCAGCAGCCCGTTCGCGGCCGAGGTGGGCGCCGGTGCGCTCGGTGCGGGGGAGCCCGCGCACCCGGTCGCCAGGGCGGTGGAAATGAGGACCGCCAGGACCCCGGAACGGTTCAGCCGACAAGAGAGTGGCATGCGTCGCCCATTTCTACAAGATCAGGGATTCGTTGTTGCTGCGTACCGCTGAAAAGCAGGAAAGGCACGCAGTGAAATTGAATCGATCCCGCCGCGCGAGACATGCGGCTTGGACCATGACTTTAGTACTCGTAGCAGGGGTCGCCATGGCGGCCCAGATGCATTCTGCTTCCGCCGCCACCGCCGGAGTGATCACTTCCGCCGGTCCGCTCACCGAGGTGGCCACCAGCCCGGATCTGAACTGCGCGGTACGCCACGCGCTCGACACGTCCCCGGAGTTCTACGGAACGACCGCGTGCGCGACGTTCGTCGTGGTCGACGGGACCCTGTTCGGGCCCGCGAACGTTCCCGCCGGGAGCAGTGCCTCGCCGCGGACCACGTACACGCCGGTGTCGCAGTCCGTGCCGACCGGAGCCGGGACCGCCGCGGACCCGTACCGGATGACCACGGTGGTGGCGCTCGGGACGACCGGGATCCGGCTCACCCAGACCGACCTGTACGTCGCCGGCCAGGAGAGCTACTCGACCGACGTCGAGCTGCGTGGCTCCGGGGTGGCCAAGACCGCGATCGTCTACCGGGCCGGCGACTGCTATCTCGCCAACTCGGACATCGGCAAGGGCAGCCGGCAGGGCGACCAGATCGCCTGTGTGTCGGCGGACGGCCGGGTCGAGCAGTGGATCCCGATCACCGAGGGCAGCCGCAACTACGAGGCCGGGTACGACGAGGTCTGGTCCGTGATCGGCGCCCAGCGGCAGTTCCCGAACACCTGCCGGTGCAACGAGAGCATCGACAACGGCGCCGGGCTGAGCTGGTCGGTGCGGGTGCCCGCGTCCGGTTCGGCGCACGTCAAGCACCTCACCGCGTTCGCCTCGGCGCGGGACAACGCCGACCGGGACGGCGACGGCCTGCTCGACGCCTGGGAGACGCGCGGCCTCGACCTCAACGGGGACGGCACGCTGGAGGTCGACCTGCCGGCGATGGGTGCCTCACCCGATCACCGGGACATCTTCATCGAGGCCGACTGGATGAGCCGGCCGGCGACCTGTGTCTGGGTGATCTGCTGGGGTGGGCGTACGTTCGCCCCGCAGCCGGCCGCGATGACCGACGTCCGGCAGGCGTTCGCCGCCGCGCCGGTGTCCAACCCGGACGGCACCACCGGGATCCGGGTGCACATCGACCACGGCCCGGACTCCGTGATGAACCCGGTCACCGGGGCGACCTGGGGCTCGCGCAGCCGGGCCGGCCAGGTGGCCTACAGCGCGCAGCTCGGCTCGACGTCGGGCGGGTCGTACAACTGGGGGGCGTTCAACGCGCTCAAGGCGGCCAACTTCGACGCGGCCCGGGCCGACGTCTTCCACTACGCGATGTTCGCCGACACGTACGCGGGTTCCGGCAGCTCCGGCATCGCCCAGGGGATCCCCGGTGACGCGTTCCTGGTCACCGACGGTCACCCGAGCTGGGGTGGGGGCTTCTCGCGCCGGCAGGAGTCCGGGACCTTCATGCACGAGCTCGGCCACACGCTGAACCTGCACCACGGCGGTGGCGGGAGCGACGCCGGCCTCGACGTCGGCTACAAGCCCAACTACCTCAGCATCATGAACTACTCGTGGCAGCTGGGTGGGCGGGCGCTCGACTACTCCCGGTCGGCCCTGCCGACGCTGGACGAGAACGCGCTGTCGGAGCCGGCCGGTCTCGGTGCCGGCGCGCCGGTGGTCAAGCGGTTCTGCCCCGGCGGCGGCGAGGTCGTCGGTGCGGCCGGTCCGGACACCGACTGGAACTGCAACGGCGTCGTCAACCCGGGTACGGTCGCGACGAGCATCAACAACGACGCGGCCCGCGGCGTGCTGCGCGGGTTCAACGACTGGCCGAACCTGGTCTACGACGGTGGTGCCGTCGGTGCGTTCGGCGTGGGCGACCTCAACGACCAGGCCCCGCCGCCGGAGCAGACCCCGGCCGACGAGCCGACCGCCGCGGAACTGCGCGACGCACACTCGTTCGGCGCCGACGGTGACGGTGTCGTGGCCACGGCCGGCCCGAACGTGCTCTTCCGCAACGTGGCGGGTCAGACCGTCTCGGTCGACGTGACCAACGTGGGTGCGGTCCCGGCGACCTACCGCCTGGCCGTCGACCTCGGCACCCGGAACCTGTCCGACGCGCCGGTCACCGTGCCGGCCGGGGCGACCCGCCGGTTCGCGTTCCCGGTCGACGCCGCGACGCTCGTCGCCGGTGAGACCACGCTGGCGGCCCGTCTCCTGTCGGGGGCCGACGAGCTGTCGAACTCCTCGGCGACCGTGACGGTGCCGGATCTGGCCACCCCCGCGGACCGTGCGGCGGCCGCGGCGGCACTCGACCGCCTCGCGGCCGACCAGCCGGGTCTCGACCCGGCGGTCCGGGCGCAGATCGCGGCGGCCCTGCGCACGGCGCTGGACGCGACCGGCCCGGAGCCGACCCCGAGTGTCACGCCGAGCGAGACCCCGAGTGCCACACCGAGTGCGACCCCGAGTGCGACGTCGGGGCCGGGCGAGACGCCGGCCTGCACCATCTCCGGCACCGAGGGCGACGACGTGCTGCAGGGCACCGAGGGCGCCGACGTCATCTGTGCCAAGGGTGGTAACGACACCGTCCGTGGCCTCGGTGGGGCCGACATCATCCGTGGTGGCCTGGGCCGGGACACCGTCTACGGCGGGGCCGGCGACGACGTCATCGACGGTGCCGACGGCAACGACCGGCTCCAGGGCGAGGCCGGCAACGACACGATCGTCGGCGGTTTCGGCGACGACACGATCTCCGGCGGTGCCGACGACGACACCATCGACGGCCGGGACGGCAAGGACGTGATCACCGGTGACGCCGGCAACGACACGCTGGTCGGTGCGCTCGGCGACGACACGATCTCCGGCGGCGAGGGCAACGACACCGTCGAGGGCCGGGACGGCAAGGACGTGATCAACGGCGAGGCCGGCGACGACATCCTGTCCGGTGGGTTCGGCGACGACCGGATCAGCGGCGGGGCCGGCGAGGATCTGATCCGTGGTGACGACGGCAACGACATCGCCACCGGTGACGCCGGCAATGACGTCATGGAGGGCGGCAACGGTGACGACCGCCTCTCCGGCGACGACGGTGACGACCGCCTCGAGGGAGGATCGGGCCGCGACGTGCTCGATGGTGGCGCCGGCACCAATGTGATCATTCAGTGACAATCTGATGACGTGTGGGCGGGTGATCTCCGGATTGCCCGCCCGCACGATTCGTTGATGCCTTGGTTACTGCCCGGCGGCCGTTGCGCTCATCACATGCGAACGGATTAGTACGCCACGTCCCCCGAAAGTATTCGAATGGCTGCGGGCAACGGCACCCACCGTTGTGGAATAAGTGAAACAAATCGTTTTCCGGGCGTGGTGCACTCGTCGGAGTGACGCGGCTTGAGGCTCAAATCATTGCCTGATAAGAATGTTCGCGCCCCCTGGAAATGGCGCATTCGGCTCGTGATTCTCAGCCTCGACTCCCCGGAGAAATTCTGTGGTCTACAGTCCTTCCGTCCGTCGGCACGACCCGCCGGACGGGGTCGACACCGTGCCCATCGTGGGTTCCCGAAGAGCTCCGGGCGGTGAATCCGGGTCGCCGGTGCCGCAAGGCGTGGATGAACGAAGCCGTGGTCCGCTCAAATTCCTGAGCCTGCTCGGCATCATCGTCATTTGCGGACTGATCGCCTGGCATGTGGGCGTGAAGGTCTCGTTCTTACGTGGAAATTTGTTCACGGCCGGGTACACGATTCTTATCAGCAGTTATGTGCTGAGCCGGTTCGGTCTGGCGGCGTTCTACCGCCCGCCCCGCGACCGTGGCATCGAGCCGACCGTGGCGATCATCGTGCCGGCCTACAACGAGAGCGAAGCGGTGAGCCGGACCATCCGCTCCTGCCTCGCGCTCGATTATCCGCGCCACAAGATCGAGATCGTGGTGATCAACGACGGCTCGTCCGACGACACCTGGGACCGGATGCTGGAGACCGCCGCGGAATACCCGCCCGGTTCGGTGCGGTGCATCGACCTGGGCCGCAACATGGGCAAGCGGGCCGCGATGGCCGCCGGGATCCGCGCCACCAGCTCCGAGATCCTCGTCTTCGTCGACTCCGACTCGATGCCGGCCCGGGACGCGATCCGCAAGCTCGTGCAGGGCTTCGCCGACCCGAAGGTGGGCGCGATCTCCGGCCTCACCTACGTCCGCAACGCCGCCACGAACACCCTCACCCGGATGCAGGCGACCCGCTATTACGTGTCGTTCCAGCTGCTCAAGAGCGCCGAGTCGGTGCTGGGTGCGGTGACGTGCTGCTCCGGCTGCTTCGCGGCGTACCGTCGCTCGGCGGTCGTGGACCTGCTCGACGAGTGGGAGCACCAGCGGTTCCTCGGCGTCGAGTGCACGTACGGCGACGACCGGGCGCTGACCAACCGGGTGATCAAGGCCGGCTGGACCACGCGGTACGACTCCCGGGCCGAGGCCTGGACGGACGCGCCGGACGGGTACCGCACGTTCTTCCGCCAGCAGCTGCGCTGGAAGAAGTCGTGGAGCCGGGAAGGCCCGCTGCTGCTGGCGCACATCTGGCGCTCCCGCCTGCGGGCGCTGCCGTCGGTCGCGGTGCAGACCGTGGCCGGGCTGATGAGCCCGCTCGTCATCCTGTACAGCCTCGCGCAGCCGCTGACCCACGGCCGCTTCCCCGCCGTCTACTTCGTCGGCCTGTTCCTGGTGTCCGCCGCGTACGCGATGGTCTACCGGATGCTGCGCAACGACGGGATGTGGATCTACGCGTTCCTGGGGACGTTCTTCTACATCGCGTTCTCGCCACAGCTGCTCTGGGCGATCGCCCGCATCCGGGACGGCAAGTGGGGGACCCGGGACGACGCCGGAACGGACGCCGGCCCGGGCCAGGCGCCGCCCGCGCAGCGGACCGGCGACCGGGAGATGGTGCTCAGCAATGTCTGATCACGTGGGTGTACGCAAACATCGGGCGGCCGCCGCCACGGTGCCCGGCCGGTTGCTGCGCGGGGTGACGATGCTGCTGGTGCTCTGCGCGCTCGGCGTGGCCATCGTGACCTGGGTCGACCTCAGCAAGCCGTTCGACCCGCCGCGGCTGGAGCCGCTGGCGGCGTCCGCGGTGACCCCGGCGACCGCGGTCCCGGCGTATCCGGGCGCGGTCACCGTGCTGACGTACCACAACGTGTCCGACGAGGACCCGTCGACCAAGACCCTTGCCCGGCACACCTTCGCCGAGCAGATGGCCACGCTGTCCGCGCTCGGATACCGGACCGTGCCGCTGTCCACCGTCCGTGACCTGGTCCGGCACAAACCGGTCCAGCTCCCGGACCGGCCGCTGCTGCTGACCTTCGACGAGGGCGCGCTGTCCACGTGGACCACGATCGACCCGGTGCTCGAACGCTACGACTACACCGCGGCGGCGTTCCTGACCACGGACCTGCTCGTCGAGGCCGGCACCCCGTCGTACTTCCTGTCCGACCGCCAGGTGCGTCAGCTCAAGGAGACTGGCCGCTGGGAATTCGGGTCGCACACCGCGGGCATGGACAAGATGGTGCCGGTCCCCGGTGATGTCGCGGCCCCGATGACCAACCGCATCCGTACCGACAAGGGCGAGGAGAGTGTCGAGCAGTGGCGCTCCCGGGTGGCGGCCGACCTCGCCCGCAGCCAGGAACGGCTGAAGAACCTGACCGGCAGCCCCGCCGTCGCGCTCAGCTACCCGTTCGGGGACGCGGGCAAGGGCAGCAACATCCCGGCGATCGGCACCGAACTGCCCGCACTGCTCGAACAGCAGGGCTTCGACGTCGCCCTGGTCGGCGAGAACGCGCCGACCGGCCACATCGACGCGGTGACGGAGTCGTCGCCCCGGTGGATGCTGCCGCGGATCGGCATCCGGCAGACCACGTCCGTCGAGAACCTGCTGAAGGTCATCCGGGAGTCGATGCCCACGCCGATGCCGGACCGGCTCACCGACCTGCGGTGGACCGGCGACCACGCCGAGTGCCCGGCCACGGCCGCCGCGCTCGCGGTGACGTCGAAGATCCGCGGCTACGGCACCTGCTCGGTGCACGACGTCAACACCAGCCGGTGGCTCGACTACTCGCTCGACCTGACCGTCAAGGGCCTGTCCCCGCGTTCCACCGCGGTGATCGGGGTCCGCGACGGGGAGGGCGCGGGCCATTACGGGCGCGTCGAGGTGTCGGTCGGCGTGACCCGGATGGTGATCCGCCAGCGGGTCGGCGCCGCACCGATCGAGGAACTGATCACCGTGCCGCTGCCCAGCGCCACCACCCGCAAGCTGAAGGTCGAGGTCCGCGGCGACGTGGTGACGGTGAAGGTCAAGGGCGCCCGCGCCGCGACCGCGACGTTCGACCGGGTGCTGCACGAGGGTGGCGTCACCCTGGCCCGGATCGGCGCCGGCACCGTGACGTTCGCCGACCCGATCATGACCAACCACTCCGCCCCCTGACGGCCGGGCCGGAGAAGGAGGAACACCCATGGCGAACCCTGCCGGAAACCGCCGCGCGTCGTTGCGCCGGACCGCTTTCGAGATGATGGTCGGGCTGCTCGCGCTCGGGGCGACCCTGCTCGTCTACCTGTCGTTCCCGAGCCTGGGCGCCGGGGCCGAACCGCGGGCCGAGAAGGTGACGGTCGATCCTGAGCTGCTGAAATCGGCGACGACCGGCAACCCGTGCACGGCGGGCGAGGTCGCGCTCACCTTCGATGACGGACCGGGCGATTACACCGAGCCGATCCTCGAGGTGCTCCGGGCGTACGGCGTGAAGGCGACGTTCTTCGTGCTCGGCTCCAAGGTGAGCCGGCGGCCGGAGACGATCCGGACCGCGATCCGCGACGGGCACCTCGTGGAGAACCACACCTGGGACCACCCGCACCTCACCGACCTGACGCCGGCCGAGATCGAGGCCCAGATCACCCGGACCCAGCAGGCGCTGACCGGCGCCGGCGCGCCGGCGCCGACCATGCTGCGGGCGCCGTTCAACAACCAGGACGACACGGTACGGGCGGTGGCCGCGAAGCAGGGCCTGAAGCTGACGCAGTGGGACATAGACACCAACGACTGGCGTGGCCGCGGTTCGCAGGACATCGCCGCCGCCGTCGTCGCCCAGGTCCGCCCCGGTTCGGTGGTCCTGCTGCACGACGGGATCCAGGACCCGTCCAACACGTTGAACGCCCTCCCCGCGATCATCAAGGGGATCCGCGGTCTCGGCTACTGCACCGCCACCCTGTCATGAAGAAGCCGCTCGTCGGGAAGTCGCTGTTCCTGGCCGCCGTGGTGCTGCTCTGTGTGCACTCCGGGCCGGTCCACCAGGTCCCGGCCTACGCCCCCGACCTGCGGGGCCCGGACCGGTTGCTCACCAACGAGTACGCGCACTCGAACCCCACCGACACCCGGGCCGTCCGGTCGTCGGAGTGGGAGGTCACCAGCGGGTCGTTGTATCTGCGGGAGGGCGCCGGGTGGACCGGGGCACCGGACGCGGCCAGCCCCGACCTGCTCTCGGCGAACGGCACCGGCTCCAGCGTCTTCCGGGCCACCACCCGGCGGGCCGACTTCCTCGACACGCTCGTCACGCTGCGGGTCCGGAACCTGGGCCTGACCTCGGACGGCCGATTCGGGCCGGACGCCACCGACGGCGTCCACGTGTTCCTGCGCTGGCAGAGCCCGGAGGACCTGTACGTCCTGTCCCTCAACCGGCGGGACGGCAAGGTGGTCGTCAAACGCAAGAGCCCCGGCGGCACCGTCAACGGCGGGACGTACACCACGCTGGGCGAAGCCGCGTACGAGGTGCCGTACAACACGTGGCAGACGTTCGACATCACGATCGAGAACACCGCGGCCGGCGAGGTCGAGATCTCCATCGGCGACGGGAAACGGACGTTGCTGCGGGCCGTCGACTCCGGCGAGGCCGCACCGGCCGGGCTGGCCGCCGGCGCGGTGGGCCTGCGCGGGGACAACTGCAACTTCGAGTTCGACGACTTCCGGGTGAGTCCGCTGCCGTGACCTGACCTGACCCGCACACAGCAACGGGGCCCGGCTGCGCGCCGTGCCCCGTTGCTGTGTGCGGGTCAGGTCAACCGAGAGTGGACACCTTGAAGTCGGTGAACTCGAACTCGGCGTTGTCGCCACGGATGCCGACCGCACCCGCGCCGGTGATCGGGGCACAGCCCACGCCGGTGTCGGTGGCCTCCGCGGCGGCCCGCCCGTCGACGGTCAGGGTGATCGACACCGAGCCGTTGGCGTTATCGCGGATGGTCGCGCCGGCGGACTGCCACGATCCGTACGCGATCGGATAGCCGGCCCGCTCGTCGGTGAGCTCGTAGTACGTACCGTTGTTGGACCGTCCGCCCGGGCACTTCTTCTTGATGACGACCTTGCCGTCACGCCGCGCGATGCTGGCGTAATACAGCTGGTACTGGCTCTTGTAGTGCAGGAACAGGTGCACGCCGTCCCAGTCCACCTGCGGGGTGCTGCGGGTCGACGACAGGCGGCGGACCTTCACCTTCGTCTGCACCGAGACGTTCTTGAACGAGTAGTCGTGGGTGGTGAGCCGGAAGATCGCCGAATGGGTGCTGGCCCGTGACCTCGCGTCGGCGGTCCGGTCGTCGGGCACCCCGGTGTACCCGTTGCCGTTCAGCGAGAACAGCGATCCGCTGGTCATGTCCCACACCGGCGACAGGAGGCTGCGCGGATCGCTCGGGGTCCAGTACGCGTAGTCGTTCGTGAAGAGGCCGTTGAGCGATGGGAAGTTCGCCCGGAACAGCACCTGACCGGCCTGCGGGGCCAGGGCCACGTCATCCAGGACGACGGTGCTGGTCGCGTCGAAACTCACGCCCACACTGACGGCGGTCACCCCGAGCGGGATGGTCGGCACCGTCACCGTGTACGGCTGCAGGGGCCCCGCCGGCAGCTTGCTCCCGCTGAACCAGGGGGTCCAGCCGGTGAGCAGGGAGTACGCGTACACGATCGGCCGGGCCCCGGCGGTGGACCGCATCCAGAACTGCAGCTGGTTGCGGCTGCCGGCGGTGACCGGGACCTGGCAGGCGGGGGTGGGATCGGACATGAGCTTGAGCTGGTTGCCCGCCCGGCCACGTCCCTGGGCGTAGGCGCCCCGGCCGGTGTGGCCGTTGCGGGTGAGGGTCAGCCGGCCGGGGCCGGAGGACAGCCCCCAGCACGCCAGCTTGCCGTTCTGCCAGCCGCCCTCGAACGAGGGGTTCGGGACGGAACGCGAGGCCGCCGACGCGGTTCCGGAGGCGCCGGACAACGCCGCCAGCGCGGTGACGGCGACGAGGATGCCAGAGAGCAATTTCCTGGAGCGGTGCATGTGTTTTCTCTCGGGATTTCGGCCGGCCCGGCACGGACGCTGGGCCCGGGGTTTCCTCCCCGGGCCCAGCGTCCGTACCAGATCAGGGAAGGTTGATGGTCACGGTCTCCGAGGTGGTTTCGTTCCCGGCCACGTCGCGGGCCCGGATGTACAGCTGGTGCGGACCGGGCGACACCTTGGAGGTGTCCCAGACCCACTGGTAAGGCGTCTTGGTGCGGCTGCCGAGGTAGCCCGCCTTGTTGTCGACGTAGAAGTACACCTGGGCGATGCCCACGTTGTCCGCCACATCGGCCTTGTAGATGTACTGCGGCCGGGTCACGGTGGAGCCGTTCGCGGGCGAACCGACCTTGGCCGTCGGGGCGACGGTGTCGATCTGCACGGTGACCGACTGCACCGCCTCGACGTTGCCGGCCCGGTCCCAGGCCCGGTACTTCACCGTGGTCGTCGCCGGGACCGTGATCGGGTCCTGGTAACGGGTGCCGTTGGCGAGCGTCGGGGTGGACCCGTCCGTGGTGAACACGATCCGGTCCACGCCGGACTCGGCGTCACTGGCCGCGAGCGTCAGCTTGGCCGGCTCCTTGAACCAGGTGTCGGCACACGGCGTCGCCCCGCAGGAGGCGGTGCTGACCGGCGGTGTCGCATCGGACTGGAAGTTGCTGACCAGGACGGTCCGCTCCTCCGACGAGCTGATGTTGCCGGAGGCGTCCAGGGCCTTCGCCTGGATCCGGGCCGTCCCCTCGGCGTGTGTGGTGCTGTCCCAGTCCAGGTTGTACGGCTCGGAGCTGGGCGCCCCGATGAGCTCGCCGTCGACGTAGAACAGCACCCGGATCACCGAGTCGTCGTCGCTGGTGGTGGCGCTGAGCGTGACCGCGCCGTGCACCGTCACCCCGGCGAGCGGGCCGGTCAGCGTCACCACGGGCGGCGTGGTGTCCAGCGGCACACTGTTCGAGACGGTGAAGTTGCGACCGGACGACAGCGTGACGTTGCCGGCCGTGTCCGTGGCCCGGGCCGTCACCGCGATCACGGTGTCGGGGTGCGCCGTGGTGTCGTAGTCACAGGAGTACGGAGCCGTGTCGGTGCGGCACGCCTGCTCGCCGTCGACCAGGAAGTCGACGTGGTCGATGCCGGACGCGTCGCTCGCGGTGGCCTTGAGGGTCACCGTGCCCCGGGCCCGGGAACCGTCGGACGGCGACGTCAGCGCGACCTTCGGCGGCGTCTCGTCGGAGTCCTGCACGGTGAAGTCGTCGGCGTCGAGCCAGCCCTTGGCCCGCAGCGAGATGCCGACCGACAGCGCCTTGGCGTCCGCGGGCACCGCCGGGGTCGTCCAGGACGAGGTGCGCCACAACGCGGCGGTCGCCGGCGTCTGCGGCGTCGTCGACGGCATCGGCGGCTCGCCGGCGGCCGCTGTCGCCGGCAACATCGGCGCCTGGCCGAGGAACTGCCAACGGCTCTGCGCGTCCCGGTAGTAGGCGATCGGACGGGCGGCACCGTTCGTCTTGTACGAGCCCTTGATCCGGTAGGTGTGCCCGGCGACCACCTTCGGGGCACAACCGCCGAGGTCCTGCTGGGTGATGATGCGCCGGTCACCGTCGGCGAAGGTGCCGATGGTGACCCGCATCGCCTTGTTCCCGGTCAGGGGGGCGCCGTTCGACCAGGCCGCGGTGTTGTCGCCGTACCCGCCGCGCTGCCAGCAGTCCGGGATCCCGTCACCGTTCGTGTCGGTCTCCATCGAGGGGTTACGCACCAGCTGGTGCAGGTCCTCCTGCTCTCCCGGCGGGGGAGCGGGCACGGCCGCCTGCACCGGACCGCCGATGACCTCGGCGACGGTCTTGACCACGGTGCCGCCCGGGCCCCGATCGGCCAGCCAGGAGGAGAACGCGTTCAACTTCGACGGCGCGACCGCGTACGGGTCGCAGCTGTCACAGACCCGGTGCATGACGATGACGACCCAGCCGCCACCGTTCTCCTCGGCCTGCATCACGTAGTTCTGCATGGCCTCCAGCGAGGTACCCGGCTTGATCGAGTCGGGGGTCTCGATGGCGTACTTGTTCGCCGGGTTCAACTTCTCGGCCGGCGGGCAGCCGTAACACGAACCCGACGAGGCGATGCCGCCGACGACCCGGGCCGAGTTGTAACCACAGTCCCGGACGACCTGCTGCACCGCGGGGCTGTCATCGCCGTACGGATAAGCGAAGTTGCTGACCTGCAGACCGTGACCGAGCAACGTGGTGCGGTCGCCGCAGATCTGCCGGGCCTGCTCGTCCGGGCTCAGGGTGGGCAGGTCGGCGTGGGTGACCGTGTGGCCGCCGATCTCGTTGCCGGCCGTCTGCAGCGCGGTCGCCTGGGCGACGCTGAGCCGCCCGGACGCGCCCAGCAGGCTGGAGTTGAGATAGAACGTGCCCTTGAAGCCGTAGCGGGCCATGATCTCGGCCGCTTCCATCTGATCGCTCGACCCGTCGTCGTACGTGAACGACACGGTGACCGGTGAGCGGGCCGGCGCCGGCTCCGCCTCGGCGTTGGCCGAGGGTTGCCAGGGCCGGATGAACAGCAGCCCGGTGGCGAGCACGGAGGCCGCCACCAGGAATGATCTCGTTGTTCTTCGCATTTATAAACGCCCGTTCTGCTGGCCCGGGGTGACCAGATGACCGGCCGGGCTCATTCGTGATCGTTCGTATTCCGATCTGATTCGCAGATCTTGAACCGGTTAACGAGCGGGCGCCCGGGATGTTTTGTCCGAACCGCAGGTGCGACCGAGCGGGTGTCAACCCGACCGGACCGGACAGGATGGACACGACGAACAGCGGAGGGCGTGTTCGCCCTCCGCTGCGGTCCTCGTCTGCTGGTGGCCGGCCTGGTCAGCCCTCGGCGGCGACGGTGAAGTCGGAGAATTGGAACTCGGCGTTGTCGCCACGGATCCCGCTCGCCCCGGCGGCACGGATCGGCGCACAACCGATGCCGTTGTCGGTCGCGGTGGAAACGATCTTTCCGTCCCGCTTCAACGTAATGGTGACGCTGCCGTCAGCATTGTTGTGAATACCCGCGCCGACCGCCTGCCACGATGCGGCCGGGAACGGCAGGCCACTGATCTCGCTGCCCGGCAGGGCATAATAGGCCCCGCCGTTGGACACCCCGCCCAGGCACTTCTTCTTGATCACCACGTGCCCGTCCCGGCGGGCCACACTGGCGTAGTACAGCTCGTACTGGCTCTGGTAGTGCAGGAAGATGTGCACCCCGTCCCAGTCGGTCGTGGGCGTGCGCGGCGTCGAGGTCAGCCCGGTGATGTTGAGGTTCATGGAAACCTGCACGTCGCCGAACGAGAAGTCCCGGGTGTTGAGCCGGAAGATCGCCGACCCGGTGTCGGTCGCGGACCGTACCCCCGGCGACCCACCATCGACCTTGCCCGAGTAACCGGCACCGTTGCGCGCGAACAGCGAACCGCTGGTCATCTCCCAGTCCCGCGACTCGGAGCGCTGCGGGTCGGCCGGGTTCCAGTACGTGAACTCGTTGGTCACCAGACCGTCGACCGGGAACGTGGGCTTGAAGGACGAGCTCACCCGCCCCGCCCGCTCCACCAGCTCCACGTCGTCGAGCACCAGGACCGAGGCACCCGGGAAGGCCACCCCGACACTGAGCCGGGTCACGCCGGCCGGCACGGCGGGCAGATCGGCCGCGTACTGCCGAAGCTCAGCACTGGCCGGCATCGCCGCACCCCGGAACCACTCGGCCCAGCCCCGGCCCGGCACAAAACTCGACACCACCGGCTGGGCGCCCGCGGCGGAACTCGCCCAGAACTTCAGGGTGTACGACTTGTCGGCGGTCACCGGAATGGCACAGGCATCGGTACGGTCGGTGGCGAGCACCACCTGACCGGTCGGCAGGGAAAGCCCCGCCGCGTACCCGGCCGAGAGCCCGCTGTGCGCCTTCTTGGTGACGGTGAGCTTCGCGATCCCGGCAGCCCCGGCATTCCAGCACTTCAACTTGCCGTCCAGCCAGCCATCCCCGAACGACGCGTTCGGCACCGTCAACGTCTCGGCTCCCGCGGCGGCGGCACCGCCGGCGAACCCGGTGAGCACGCCCGCGGTCGTGGTGGCTGCGGTCGCGGCCACAAGAATCGCTCTGACGAAACGCATACGGTCCCACCTTCGGCTCGAACGGATCGTGCTCCCTCGTCAAGCCAGTTCGGTGCCACCCGGGATCGAATGATCGCCATCCGGGTGCGCCGCGGTTGCCAATCGGTGACAGGGTCGGCGGCCATGCCTCTTGTCGCGGTCAGTCCGAGGTGTCGGTCACCGTGCCGACGGCCGTGCCCAGCTCGGGGCCGAACTGCAGCGAGACCACCTCGGGGCCCTCGGCGACCTCGTCGGTCACGGTCGGCACCCCGATGTCGGCGGTGAGTTCACCACCGTTGACGTAGGTGTAGGTGAACGCGCCCGTCTGTGACAGCGGTCGTTCCGGCTCCGGCCGCTCGACCGAGCTCTCCCAGAGCCAGTCGGGGTCGACGTCCATGGTCGACAGTTCCGTGCCCCGGGCGGGAGGCTCGACCGCGGCGAACACCATGATCGCCGACTCGGCCTCGGTGGACAGGGTCGCCCGCCAGGTCAGCGTGCCGCCCTCGGTGACCGTGTCGGTGACCGGGGCGATGCTGATCTCCGGCGCCGGATCGTCGTTGACGATCTCCACCCGGCCCTCGTAGTCGCCCACGACCATGCCCCGCTCGGCCTTCGCGAGCACCCGCTGCTCCTCGAACTCGCCGTACAGCGTGTCACCCGTGACCTCGACCGGCACCTCGATGAGGCTCTCGCCCGGCGCGACGGTCTCGATCCATGAGGTGCTCTGGAGGGTGCCCGTGTCGAGGAGTGTCAAGCGCACCTGCCCGCCCCCGCGGCCGGTCACCCGCACCGGGACCTCATAGGTGCGGGTGCCCTCGTCGCCCTCGTCGACCGACATGCCGCCGATGTCGACACGTGGCAGCGCACTCGCCCGGGGGGCGGGCGTGCCCGGCCGGTAGCCCCAGGCGTCCAGCAGCCAAGCCTGCCCGTCCGTGGTGCGCGGGATCAGTTCGAGGCTGGCCAGGTCACCGCGGAATCCGCGCAGCGGCACCCGCACCTCCTGCGCCCAGAGCCCCTTGGTCAGATCGGTCCCGGGCAGCCCGTCGACGCTGACCTCCCCGAGCGTCGTCCGCTTGCCGGAGCGGTCCACGACGGCGACACCGAACCGGGTGTTCGTCGAGTTCGGCGGCACGATCAGCCGCAGCGCGAGATCCCGGGAGCCGCCCAGCGCCATCGGCTGCCCGGGGGCGAGGGTCAGCGCCGTGCCGGTGGCCGACCAGCGCAACGCGGCGGCATGACGGCCAGGCTCCGGGATCACGTTACGGAAGGGGGTGAAGTGAACCGTCTGGTTACGGCCGGCCATCGACCTGATGCAGTAGTCCTCGGGTTCGTAGGTGACCTGGTCGCAGATCCGTGCCCCGCCACCGGTGCCGACCGACGGATCCGGCAGCAGCGCGGCTCTGCGGGCACCGCCGAGGGCGTGGGCGAACACGTGCGCCGGGTCCGCCGACGGTGCGCGGACACCACTACCGTCGAGCAGCGGCAGCATGCGGTCGTCGCCGGTGAACAACCGAGCGGCCGCCGCGATGTACGTCGCACCGACATCCTGCTGCTGCGCCGCGGTCAGCCGCGTGGGTGCTGTCGTACCGCACACCGCGTCGTTCGGGTCGGTGAACTCCCAGTCGTCGAACGAGAACGCGACCGCCTGGCCGGGGGTCCATTCGGTGTTGAAGAAGTTGTGGTTGGCGCCGACGACGAACAAGGAGCTGTGCAGGGCCGCCCCGAGGCTGACCCCGCGGGTCTCGTCGACGAACATCTGGCCCTGGAGGTTGGCGACGTCGCCGTCGCACCCCGGCAGGATCGTCACCGAGGGTACGTCCGGGACCGGGTTCTGCCCGAAAATGGTGGGGCCGATCAGCAGCATCCCGCGGATCGTCCAGCGGGTGGCGACGGGGTCGCCGGCCGGTGCGCTCAGCGAGTCCATCGCCGCCCGGCTGACCCCCTCACCACCGCGGGAGTGCCCCATCAGGAAGACCTTGCCCAGGTCGGCGCGGGGCGCTGACCGTACGATCGGGGGTGCCGTCGCCCGGCCCGCCCCGGCCCAGTCCGCCCAGCGCGCGAGGTGGTGGCGCACCAGCGCCGACCGGCCCTGCGCCCCGCCGTCCTCCAGCCAGCCGTCCTGGCCGTTGATGCCGTTCGCCGAGATCGACGCGGTGATCCAGCCCTGCGAGGCGAGCAGCCGTTGCGCCTGCAGGTAGCCGCGGTGACTCGGGATCGGCTCGGTGTCCTCGGGGCACGGCCACTCCATGAACCAGTCGTCGCCGCTGTAGCAGGTCGGGTGCCGTCCGTGCAGGAACAGTGCCAGGGGCCGTTTGCCCGGTGCGTTCCGCGGGGCGACGACCACGGCCTGCATCTCGATCGGCGCCGGGAACTCGGGCAGGGTGACCCCGGCGAGCTGGTACTCACCCTCGATCGTCCGGTAGCGCCCCGTGACCCCGGGGTCGATGTCGTGCCGGGGAAGCGTCGTGGGTGCGCTGACGGCCTGCTTCGTCGTGGACCGCGGCACCGGTGCAGGCTGGTCGAGGCGGCGGCCGTCAGCCCGTACCGAAAGATTGGTCAGGCTCGGCACCTGGCCGAGGCCGAGCCGGAAGGTCGAATGATCCGGGGTGAATCGAGGCACCCCGAGCCGCCGTTCCCCGGAGTAGAACTCCACCGCGGCGTCCCCGGCCGGCACCTGCGCCCCGGCCCGCCAGACCAGCTGGCCCCGCTCGATGGACCAACCGTCCGGGAGCGCCGTGCGAACCGCGGGCGGGCCGGGCTCGGGAGCGGCCACGGCCTGCGTTACGCCACCGAGCACCAGCACCCCAGCGAGCGCGGCAACAAACAATTTCCGCATGTGCATATCTCCATGTCTAGTCCACATCGGCAAATCCCTTATGGTGGACTGACATGGGGAGAGGCGGGGGCATGCGAGCTTCTGGCTGGATGACAATGACGATGATGGTCGCGGTGCTGGCGGTGGCGGGCTGCTCCGATCAGCTCGGTGACCGCCAAGGCGACGAGGGCGCACCACCCGACAAGATCTCCGATGTCGACTACATCGAGGTCTTCCGCAACGCCGACAATTTCCCCAACATCGCCCGGATCTGCGTACGGGGCCTGGGTTTCGCCTCCACGTCCAGCGGGGCCCGCGGCGAGAACGGCTATGCCCAACCGGCCCTGATCCGGGTTCCCGAATGGGACGCCACCTGCGCGGGTGCAAAATGAGGCGCGGGCTCGCTCTGATGGCCGCGGTGGTGCTCGGCTTGGCGCTGACCGGCTGCTCCGACCAGCTCGGCGACCGCGGCGGCGACGAGGGCTCGAAACCGGACAAGATCTCCGACGTCGACTACATCGAGGTCTACCGCAACGCCGACAAATTCCCGAACGTGGCCCTGATCTGCATCGAGGGCATCGCGTTCGCAAGCACCTCCAGCGGCGGCCCCTCCCTGGTCCGCATGCCGGAATGGGACAAAAAATGCCCCGGCGCGACCCCGGCCACCCCGTCGCCGTCCCCGTCTTGACGATCGTCGCCGAGGTGACCGAAGGGCCATCAGCTCATGCGAGGCGTCTTTCGCTACTAGCGTCGGCGTGGTGACCTCCTCCGAAGCTGTCGCCGTCCGGTCCGCCCATGCCCGTCCGGTGGCCGACGCCGTGGTCCGGTTCGCCGCCGGCCACGGCGTGCCCGCGCGGGTGCTGCCGTCCGTGGTGCCGGGTGCGGAGCTCACCGCGTTCGTGGGGGAGCCGTCCGGCGGCTGGGTAGTGCTCGCCCTGCCGGACGGCAGCGACTTCGCCGAGCCGGCGTGCCGGTGGCTGTCCGCCGAGCTGGACACCACCGTCAGCGAGCTCGGCCTCTTCGAGTCAACCTCGTGGTGGCACCGGGTGTTCGACCGCGGCCGCGACGTCGACCGTTACTCGAGCCGGCCGGCCGGGCAGGTCCCGTTCGGCGCGTCGCGGGCCGAGGCCGCCCGAGTCCGGAAGACGTGGGCCGGCGACCCGGAGGAGGTGGCCGCGGTGTTCGGCGCCGACCCGCGGATGGTCGCCCGCTACTACGCCGGACCCGGATGGTTGAAGCGGCGCCGGCTCGTGGCCCGGTTGCGCGGACCGTCCTACCAGCCCCGGGCATTCCCCGACGACAATACGGACCTGCTCGACGGATGGGTCGGCGCGGACCTGTGGCAGCGGCTGGGAATCACCTACGATCCGCCCCGGTGGGCACACTGCGTCGGCTTCGACACCATCGAATCACCGCCGTTCCCCTGAGGCGGCCGGTGCGGTCAGGGGTTCAGCGGCGCGAGGTGCAGTGGGCGGACCGCGTTGTTGCCGGTGGTGGCGTCGTGGAATCTCATTCTGAGGGCCCAGGCGCAGGCCTGCCGGGTCACCGGGTCGGGGTGGGTCTGCTCCAGGTGGCGCAGGCGTACGCGGTCGTCCTTCTGGCCGTCGAGCTGGGGGGTCACGGTCAGCAGGTAGGCCGCGGCCCGGGCTATCGGGTGGAACTCCGGTCCCTGGTGGTGTTCCACGAACGGCCATAGTTCCGGGTCGACTTTTTCTCGCATGTAGCGGGCGAGCGGCTCCTGGCCGAGGGCGCCGTAGCAGTCACCGATCGCGAAGATCACCGCGTGGAGTTCCGACACCACGTCGCGGGTGAGGGTCTCCTTCGCCACGTGATGTTCCACCGCTTCGCGGGCATGGTCGAACGCGTCCTTGAGGGCCGCTTGCACCCGGTCGGCGCGGTCCTGGAGGAAACCTATGCCGAACAGGGCCCGGCATCTCATCCAGGGTTCGGCGTCGGCGTGTTCCAGGATGGTGATCATGGCCTGTGCGGTGGCGGTGGCCAGGCCGGCGCCGCGGAGGGTGTTGAGGGCCTTACGGCGGTAGACGCCCGCGTTCTGCAGCAGGGTCTGCTCGAACAGGAACACGGTGGCGGCCCTGACCGGGTCGGGGACGGTGCTGTCGGTACGCAGCCGGTCCGCCCCGGAGGCTACGACGCGCAGGAAGGGGTACTTCTCGGCGTCGTCCGGCCAGGTGCTGGCCACCTTCTCGTTCTGGCCGAGCATGTGTCGCAGGGTCGCGCTCAGCCACTGACGACCGCCCGGTGGCGGCGAGTAGTACGGGCGGGTGCTCGCTGTCTGCTCCTCGTTCTCCAAAGCTTCGATGATCACGTTGAGCGTCATCCGCGCGCGGCGCACCCGGGCCGAGCCGATTCCGTCGGGGTGGCTGACCGCTCGTTCCCAGATGCCCATCGCCGCTGTTCCCCGCTCGCGCAGGTGGGCGCTGCGGTCGGCGGCCCGTCGTTCGAGGATCTCGGTGGGCCAGTCCCGGTCGATGGTCCAGGCGGAGGGGATGGCGATCGCGAGTTCCAGGTCGAGTGACCGCGCCGGGTACAGGCTCTTCTCCCGCAGGCTGTCGCCGTCGTTGACGAGGCGGCTCTGCACCCACTGGGGCAGCGGGTCGTCCTTGGTGAGCGGGTCGCCGGCGTTGGCCGCCGCCTGGACGACCGAGGTGATCGCCCGCCAGATCCGGAATCCGAGCGGGGAATCCGCGAGCACGTCGCGCAGGATGTCCCGGGTGCCGTGCTGTCCGCGGACGCCTTCGAACGCCTGCGGGTGCCGGGCCAGCGCGCCGAGCACGATCAGCGCGTCGATGCTGTGCGGCGCCGGCGCGCCCGCGCCGATCAGGAGCAGCGGGTACACCACCTTGTCCAGGTCGAGCTGGTGGTGGGCGACGACGGCGCTGCGGGCCCGGTCGCTCTTGGCTCCCATGAAGGCGGACAGCAGCGCCGAGGCCTGCATCAGGAACCCGATCGGCTTCTCGAAGTCCTTCTCGAGCAGCTCGGAGACCCAGCCCGCGGGCAGGTTGCCCACGGCCGTCGACTTGTCCTTGTAGCCGCGCAACCGGGCCGCGAGGGCGACGAGCCCGCCCGTCCTCGCGGCGAAGGCCGGGTCGAAGGCGAAGACCGCGCCGTCGAGGTCGTGGAGCTTGTTGGTGATCTTGTCGCTCTGGTCGTTGAGCACCCCGGCGAAGCTGGCCTTGCTCAGCCCCATCGCCGCGCCGAGCTCGTTGAAGTCGATGCCGTGCTGGGTCTTCAGGTAGATGGCCTGGGTCTTGGCCGCGTACCGCAGCAGATCGGTCGCGTTCGTGATGTCGGTCAGCGCGACGGCCTTCACCGATTTCGGGCTCGTCATACCGTCGCCCTCCCACCCGAAAAGTGTTCCCGCGCCGACGATACGGATAGGTGCAGGTCAACAGAACCACCCGTTCACCTGAGTCGAACCGGCTATCCGCCCACAGTGAACGGTCGGGTCCCGCAGGCGTACACCCACGGTTTGAGCTGGAGATTCCCTCACTTTCACGTTGGCTGACGGCCCTTGACGTCGGCACCCTGGAAAGGACCGCAGGAATCCCGCCGGCCCGGCGCAGCAACGTCGGCCGGCATCTCGACCGCTGTACGGGTCCTTTTCGGACCGACAGCCGAACAGGAGTTCACCCGACATGACCAACACCCGCGCCACGCCGGCCGAACGACCGGAGCGCCCGACCCCACCGCACCACCGGCCGACGCTGCCCGGCTGGGCGATCGCCGTGATCGTGGTGTGCGCCATCGGCGGTGTCACCATCGCCGCGCACTACCTCGGTGTCGAAGCCGACGCCCTGGCCAAGGTCATTTACGCGGTGGCCGCTCTGGTCACCGCGCTCGGCCTCGGTCTCGGCGCCGTAGGAGCCGGAGCGGCAGTCCGTCGCCGTCGGCGCTCGCGAAAGCGTCGCGGCAGCTGACATGCGTGTCGGCGGGTCCCAGCACGCTGGGCCCGCCGACACCGCTTCGTGCCCGCCTGCAGCAACAGATCGGGCACCCGCAGGAAACCGACCGAATCCGATCAACAGACCCGGCCACCTCAGCCGGCCCCCGAGAAGGAGCCTGACATGCCGTTCCCTGTTTTCGAGAGTAGGGCGGACGACGCCCGCCCGCTACGACGTATGGCCGAGTCACCCTCATCCGAACGGGTGGCGCGCCGGTTCGAGCTCCGGCCCACCTGGCACCTGGTGATCTTCCCGATCGCCTGCGCGGCGCTGGTGCGGGCTGTCCTGCATCTCGGCGGGCAGGCCGCGGAACCGTGGCTGACCTGCCTTCTTTACGCCCTGGCGGTGGCCGTCGGGATCGGCCTCGCCGTCGCCGTCGACGTCCTGCCCGATCCCGAGGTCGCGAGGGCCATCAGCGCGGTCCTGGGATCTGTCGCATTTGCGATATCGAGCTATTCCAGTGCCGACCTCAGCGGCGCCTGTGTGCTTCTGGCCGTGTACCTCCTGCTCGCCGTCATCACCCGGCGCACCTCGGGGGGACGGCCGTGACCGCACAGCCCGGGTCCTGGACCTTCGCCACGGCTCTCGACCGCTTCCACCGCCCCGGCCTGCACGCCGCGCGGCTCTCCAAGCTCGCCGGCGACCTGCTGGACGAGGTGTCCCGGTTGAGCGCCGACCTCCACGACGGCGAGGTGACCGTGGACGGACTCCGCGCGGACGAGATCGAGCATCTGCGCGAGGTGCTGACCGACATCGCGACGTACGCGGACGAGACCCGGCCGAAGATCCAGCGGATGCGGCACGCGCTGGACTCGATCGTGGCCGGATCCCTGTGACCGGATCCCTATGAGTCGTCGCGTAGGGCGAGGACCATTTTCCGTAGGTTGCGGAAGGTCTCCGACTGCTCGGTCCCGGTCAGGCCGCTCAGCATCCTGACCTCGACCGACCGGACCGCCATGGTCGCTGCCTCCAGGCTCTGCCGGCCGCGGGGCGTGAGCCGGGTGGGGAGCACCTTCCCGACGGGTGCTTCGGCCGGCCTGGTGACGAAGCCCTCCCGTTCCAGGCTCTGGAGCAGCACGTTCATCGATTGCCGGGTCACGAACACGCCCCGGGCCAGTTCGGAGTTCGACAGGCCCGGTCGCTGGGCCAGCAGTTCGAGGCAGGCGTAGCGCGTGACGCTCATGCCGAGCGGTCGCAGCACCTCTTCCATGGCGGTGCGCAGCGCGCTCGACGCCTCTTTCAGCAGGTAGCCCAGGGACTTCTCCAGATTCACGCCGGTTCCGTCTTGACTCATGTCAGGATTCTGACATAGCCTCATCTGTGTCAGCAAACTGACACGAAAGAAGGAGCATCATCGTGCCTGTCACCGGACCCGACTTCATCTCCCTGCAAGCAACCGACCTCGCCGCTTCGCAGGCCTTCTACGAGCAGTACCTCGGTCTCGTCCGCTCGCCGGCCGGGCCTCCGCACGCCGTCGTGTTCGAGACGAAGCCGATCGCCTTCGCGCTGCGTGACGTCGTCCCCGGCACCGACCTCGCCGCCGTCGCCCAGCCCGGCATCGGTGCCGCGATCTGGCTGCACGCCACCGACGTCCAGGCCATCCACGACGCGCTGGTCGCCGACGGTCACACCATCACCGCCGCGCCGATCGACGGACCCTTCGGGCGCACGTTCACCTTCGCCGACCCCGACGGTTACCTGATCACCCTGCACGACCGTGCCTGAGCAGCGGTTCTGGATCAACACCGTCAGCCTGGACCACGTCGAGGCGGCCATCGAGGGCGGTTTCACCCAGGCGGACCACGGCGCGGGCACCCGCCTGCGCCGGCCGCGCCCCGGTGACGAGATGGTCTTCTACTCCCCGCGTACGAGCCTGTCGGGCGTTGCCTGAAAAGTTTCTGGTGGGCCGATGTCCGGATCGGCGGGGTGGGCGCGACGCGTACGTGACCAGCGTTCAGCAGCCGCCCACCAGGGAGCAGATCATGACCACGACCAGCCACTCAGTCACCGACCGACGCCTGCTGACCTGCGGGTTGCTGGCCGGACCGATGCTGATCGGGGTGGGGCTGGTCCAGGTTCTCACGCGGGACGGGTTCGACCTGGACCGGCATGCGCTCAGCCAGTTGTCGCTGGGCCGGTGGGGCTTCGTACAGATCATCAACTTTCTGGTGACCGGTGTCCTGGTGATCGCGGCGGCCCGGGGACTGCGCGGCGTGCCGGGGATGGTGTGGGGGTCACGGCTGCTGGCCGGCTTCGGTGCCGGAATGCTCATCGCCGGAGTTTTTCCCGCCGATCCCGCCTACGGGTTCCCGGCCGGGACGCCGGACGAGCTGGGCCCGCTCAGCTGGCACGGCGTCCTGCACAGCGCCGGCTTCATGGTGGCCATGGTGTCGTGGGCGGCGGCGATGATCGTCCTCGCCCGGGCCTTCATCCGCCGCGGCGACCGGGGGCAGGCCGCGGTCTGCGGGGTCGCGCTGGTGACCGCCGCTGGTGTGATCATGGCTCCGGCGCTCGGCTCGTTCGGGCTCCGGGCCATCGTGGTGTCCGCCGTCCAGCTGGCCGCCGTCGCGCTGCTCTGCGCGAAGGCACTGGCTTCCCACCGATAGGAGACAGACCGTGCAGTTCATGACCATGTTGAAGGCGCGCGAGGACGCCGGAGCACCGCCGCCGGACTTCTTCGAGGCGATGGGCGCCTACATCGCCGGTGTCGCCGCGAGCGGCAAACTCATCGGCACCGGCGGCCTGCTGCCCAGCTCGGCGGGGGCGGAGGTGCGTGCCACCGGCGGCAAGGTCGTCGTCACCCACGGGCCGTTCACCGAGGCCACCGAACTGGTCGGCGGCTACGCCATCTTCGAGGTGGACTCGCTGGACGAGGCCGTCACGATGGCGACCGAGTTCGTACAGCTGCATGTCGACCGCTGGCCCGGCTGGGAGGGCGCGTCGGAGATCCGGCAGATCGGGTAGCCCGCTGCTTGCGCCGACGCGGGGGCGCTGCTGAGATCGACCGGTGAGCAGCGCGAACGAGGCCGTCGTGGCGACCTGGCGGGAGCAGTCCGCACGACTCGTCGGTGGGCTGCTCCGCCTGACCCGCGACCTCGACCTGGCGCAGGACCTCGCCCATGACGCCATGGTCGCGGCTCTGGAGCAGTGGCCGGCCACCGGCGTCCCGGACAACCCCGGCGCCTGGCTGATGACCGTCGCCAAACGCCGGGCCGTCGACCATTTCCGCCGCGCGGAGCGCCAGACCCGGATCGACCAGGAGCTGCATACCGTACGAGGGGAGGAGCAGCACATGCCCGACGTGGCGGCCCAGATCGACGTGGTCGAGGACGACACCCTGCGCTTGATGCTGCTGACCTGCCATCCGGCGCTGACCGTCGAGTCCCAGGTCGCCCTCACCCTGCGGCTGGTCGGCGGTCTCACCTCCCGCGAGATCGCCCGGGCGTTCCTCGTCCCCGAGGACACCGTCGTCCGGCGCATCACCCGGGCCAAGTCCACGTTGGCGCAGGTCGCACGCACCGCCACCGGTGACGGGTCGCCGTTCGACGTGCCCGGTCCGGCCGAGCGCCGGCAGCGGCTGCCCGCCGTGCTCAGCGTCGTCTACCTCGTCTTCACCGAGGGATACGCCGCGACCACCGGCGCCGACTGGATGCGCCCGGCGCTGTGCGACGAAGGCGTCCGCCTCGGCCACCTCGTGACGACCGCTTTCCCGGACCAACCGGAGGCGTACGGGCTGCTGGCCCTCATGTGGCTGCAGGCCTCCCGGATGGACGCGCGCACCGACGACACCGGCGCCGCCCTGCTGCTGGAACACCAGGACCGGGGGCGGTACGACCGGTTCGCCATGCGCCGGGGCACCGAGGCGCTCGGGCGCGCCCTGTCCACCGGACCGCCCGGCCCCTACACGCTGCAAGCCGCCATCGCGGCCTGTCACGCCCGGGCGGCCGGCGTGCACGACACCGACTGGGCCACGATCGTCGACCTGTACGACGCTCTCGCCCACCTGAACGCCTCACCCATCGTGCTGCTCAACCGGGCCGTCGCCCACGCCATGCACTCCGGGCCGCAAGCCGGGCTGCACCTCGTGGACGAGCTCGCCACGGCACCGGGCCTGCGCGACCACCACCTGCTGCCCAGTGTGCGCGCCGAGCTGCTGACCCGCCTCGACCGGCACGCCGAGGCCCGCCAGGAGTTCCGGCATGCCGCCGAACTCGCCACCAACACCCGGGAACGGGATCTGTTGCGCAGCCGCGCCGAGGCCCTCGTCCACGTGATCAAGAACGGTCCCACGATCAGCGCCAAGCACGTCGGCACCACCGGCACCCACCGCGACGACAGCGACACCCTGTACCTCACCGGCAAGGCGAACCGCAGCCAGGAAATCACACCGGGTCAGAGCGAACCGCGGCCTGACCCGGTACCGCCCGGGAGGACAGCGGTTCGTCCTCGTCGACGGTTCTCACGGGGCCTCTGAGCTGGAGGTCCTGTAGTAGTGTCGCTGGTCGGACGCCTGCCCCGGTGCGGGTGCCCGAACGGGGGAGGAATCGATGGCTGACGTTACGAAAGTGGATCTGCCCGGCGTGACCAAGGTCGGCACGGCGGTGGACGACGCGGCGAAGGTGCTCGACACCGCGTACACCGACTACACGCCGAAGCTCGCCGGAGCCTCGGCGCTGACCGGGTGGGCGACCGGACCGCAGCTGACCAGCGGCGCGCAGACCTGGACCACCTACCTCGCCGACCTGCGCGGGGACGTGCGTGGTTACGGCGAGGACCTGGTCCAGTCGGCCAAGGACTACCAGGCCACCGACGAGGCCGCGGCCGCCGCGGTGCAGCAGCCGATGTACGGGCCGTGGGTCCCGCGATGAGCGGCATCACCCTGAAACTGCTGATGGACACCGACGTGTCCGGCGTCGAGCAGGCCGCGCAGGCGTGGCTCGGCCTGGCCGAGCAGATCGACGACACCGCCGAGGGCCTGATCCGGGGCACCCGCCCGCTGGAGGACGCCTGGCCGGACGGGACCGCCGGGGCCGCCGCGGTGGACCGGGCCGCGAAACTGCGGGCCGAGGTCTCGAACGCCGAGCCGCCGTGCCGCCGGATCGGCAAGCAGCTGCAGCAGTTCGCCGACGGCATACAGGACCTGCAGGAGCTGTACCTGGTGGTGCAGGGCAGCGCCGCGCAGCAGGGCATCACGATCGACCTCGCCACCGGCACGGTCACCGCGTCGCCGGGCACGGTCGCGTCCGCCGGCCGGCCGGACATGGTCACCTCGCTGGTCAACGACTACGTCACCCAGCTGCAGGACATCCTCGGCCGGGCCGCCGAGCTCGACGCGAGCACGGCCAACCTGATCAGCGTCAACCTGCCGGACACCAGCACCGGGTTCGGCACCGGCAGCATGTCGCCGGTCAGCGAGCAGACGCTGCGTGACCAGGCCGGGCGCACCCCGGCCGAGGTCGCCGCGTGGTGGTCGGCGCTGACCCCGCAGCAGCAGGAAGACGCCATCCAGGACTACCCGGAACTCGTCGGGTGGCTCAACGGCGTGCCCGCCACGGACCGCGACACCGCCAACCGGTTGCGACTGGACAACGATCAGGAAGCTCTGACCGTACGGAAAAATGCGGTTGATGCCCGGATCCTGGAGTTGGCCATGGGTGGTGCGACGAACGGGGTCGCGCCCAGCGCCGACACCCAGGAGCTCGCTGACCTGCTGAAGCGGAGCGAAGAGCTCGAGACGCAGCTCAGCGGCCTGCAGAAGGTGGAGGACAAGCTCGGTTCGCTTGCCGCCGACGGTGACAAGGCGTTCCTGCTCGGCATCGACCCCACCGGTGACGGCAAGGCCATCGTCGCGATCGGCAACCCGGACACCGCCCGGCACACCGCGGTGTGGGTGCCCGGCCTGAACACCGAGCTGACGGATTCCCCCAGCAACATCAACCGGGTCCGGGCCCTGCAGAACGTCGCCGACAGCCGCACGCTCGCCGAGGACGACGTCGCCGGGATCTTCTGGCTCGGGTACGACACCCCGGAGTTGAGCTCCGACACCGAGTACAACACGTCGGTGGCCAACGGTGACCGCTCGAAGCAGGGCGCCGTCGCGCTGGACAGTTTCGTCGACAGCCTGCACGCCACCCACGACGCCGGCCCGTCACACGTCACCGTCGAGGGCCACAGCTACGGCTCGACGGTGGTCGGCGAGGCCGCGCAGACCGGCGACGGGCTCGCCGCGGACGACATCATGACCGCCGGCAGCCCCGGCATGCGCACCGACCGCGCCGAGAACCTCAACATCGACCCGCGCCACGTGTGGGCCGGCGAGGCCAAGGGTGACTGGGTGTCCGGCGGCCCGGCCAGCTGGCTCGGGCACGGCAACGAGCCCGGCGACGAGGACTTCGGCGCCAACCGCTACGTCGTCGACACCGAGGGACACAGCGCCTACTGGAGCTATAACGCGGACGACACGCCCACGACCAGTTTGCTGAACCAGGCCAAAATCATCATCGGCGAGTACGACTCGGTCTCGCTCGAGCACGGACGGGCACCGGCCTCATGATTTTTCCGCGGATCCTTGTCACCGCCGCCCTCGCGTCGACCGTCATGCTCGCCGGGTGTTCCGGCGAAGGAGAGAAGAAACCGATGCAGTCACTCCCGAAGACCGAGGCCATCGCCCAGGTCAACGCGCTGGCCGAGACGGTGCGCCAGGCCGCCACGACCGACGCGTTCAAGACGTCGAAGGCGGCCACCGACGCCTGCGAGAACGCGGCCGGCGAACTGCTGGACGAGGCCGAGGCGTACCGCATCGTCGGCACCTTCCAGCTCCTGGTGCCGGTCGCCGAGCAGCCGCAGGCCCTGGCGAAGGTCCGGGAGCGCCTGGAGGCCGACGGCCTCACCATCACCGACACCCGGACCTACCCCAAGGGCGGCGGCCTGCTCAGCGCCAGCCGGGGCGACGGCTACGGCCTGACCTTCGACAGCGCCGAACCCCCGGCGATGGCCCTGCTCGTCGTGTCACCCTGCTACCGCCCGTCCTGATCCGGTCGTGATCGCCGAATTCCTGCGCTGAGGGCCCGCCGGGGGATTTCCTGGATCGGTGGACAAGCGAACCCTGATGGGTATCCCGCTCCGAGCGCACCTCGTGGTGACGGTCGCGCTCGTGGCGATGGGCATGACGGTGCCGGGCTTCCGCGCGCTCGACCGGCTGCTGACGAGCGTCCACGCGGTCACGGACGAGCAGCGCGATGGCGACCTCCACCTCGACGCCATGCGGACACCTGCGGCGCGGGAAGGCGGTCAGCTAGCTTCGCGTACGGGCGCCGTTATCGTGCCTCCATGGTGGAGACACGGGAGCGGTTCGTGGCATCCGGGCCACTGCGGATCTGGACCGAGCGGGCCGGGGATCCTGGGCTTCCCGCGGTGCTGCTGATCGCGGGGTCCGCTGCTCAGGGCGTGAGCTGGCCGGATGCGCTGGTCGGCCGGCTGGTCGGGCGCGGGGTGCAGGTGATCCGGTTCGATCATCGCGACACCGGGCGGTCCAGCGTCGTCGACTTCGACGCTCATCCGTACACGATCGGGGACATGGCTCGCGACTGCCTGGCCGTACTCGACGGGTATGGGCTGGATTCCGCTCACGTGGCGGGCGCCTCCCTGGGCGGCATGCTCGCGCAGTGGCTGGCGGTGCACGCGCCGGACCGGGTCCGGTCCCTGACCGTCATGTCCAGCTCGCCGATGGGCCATGATCCAGGTCCGGTGTGGGCCCGGGCGCGGGCCGGGGAACCGGCCGACCCGGACGACCTGCCACCACCGTCACCGGCGTTCCTCGCGCATCTGGCCGCCGGGCTGCCGCCGTCGGTGGAGTCCGACGTCGCCCTGTTCCGGGTCTTCAACGGTCCGGTCCGGCCGTTCGACGAACCGGCCGCCCGGGCGATGCTGGAGCTGGCACTATCGCGGGCCACCGACCCGGCCGCCGCGGCCAACCACAGCCGGGCCGTGTGGCTGCCCGACCCCGGCCTGCACGCCCCGCTGTCGTCGATCACCGCACCGGCCTCGATCGTGCACGGCGACCAGGACCCGATCTATCCCCTCGGCCACGGCGCGGCCCTGGCCGCCGCTGTCCCGGGCGCTGACCTGCGGGTCGTGCCCGGGATGGGCCACGTCATGACCTCACCCGGGCTGCCCGAGGAGGTCGCGGACCTGATCCGGTGCTGATGCCCGGGGTTGTGCCGACCTGCTAAAAAGGGCGGTAAATACCAGCGGGAGTGGGTTCATGGAGCGCAATAGTTCGGCCGCCGCGGCGGGCACAACCGGCCGGATCCCGCTGGTTTATCGGGCGGTCATGGCGGCGGCCGGGCCCGTGGTCCGCTGGTGGGGCCGCCTGGAAGTGGTCGGCCTGGACACCCTCCCGACCCAGGGCGCGACGATCGTCCCGGCCAACCATGACAGCGCGTGGGACCCGGTGGTCATCGCGTTCGCCGCGCGCCGGCACCGGCAGATCCAGGCGCTCGCCAAAGCGTCGCTCTGGAAGAATCCGCTGCTGGGGCGCGTGCTCGACGGGATGGGACAGATTCCCGTACGCCGCGGCCAGGCCGACCGGGACGCACTGGATGCCGCGGTGCGATGTCTGTCCGACGGCGGGTGCCTCGGGATCTTCCCGGAAGGCAGCCGTTCGCAGGGGCGGCAGTTGCGGGCCAAGAGCGGTGCCGGGCGCCTCGCGCAGGCCGTGCCGCAGGCCCGGATCGTCTGCGCGGCGGTCTCCGGAACGGTGGACATCGCCCGTTTCCCGCGCCGCCCCCGGCTCAAGGTGACGTTCTTCGAACCGACCCCGGCGCCGCCGTCGGAATCCGCGCAGAACCTGGCCCTGCGGCTGACCGCCGAACTCCGTGCCGTCGCGCCGGTGGCCCCGGCGGGCCAACAGCAGTAGCCGCCCGTCACCCGGTCGCGACCGGGCGGTGGTGGCGCGTATGGTCGGGCGGTGAATCCGGCTGACCTGCAGGGCCTTCGTTCGGGGAACCTCGAGACCCGCGAAGCACATGTGCATCGCCTGATCGAGCGGGCCGGGACGCACGGTGACGAATCGGCCATCGCGGCGCTGCATGCGCTGGTCCGCGACTACCCGGATTATCACCGGTCGCTGTATTCGCGGGCGATGAACCACGCGGCTGTCTTCGCCGACCCCGCGCTGGCGGAGCCACTGCTCGCCGCGCTCGCGGACACCCGTTACAACTGCCAGGCGTGGGCCGCGATGGGCTGCGCCGCGATGGACATCCGGGCCGCGGTGCCGCAGCTCATGACGCTTGTCGATCACCCACAATGGATCGTACGGGGGGAGACGGTCACCGCGCTGGGAGTGCTCGGCGACGCGGCGGCCGTACCCGCGCTGGCGCCTTTGCTCGGTGACCAGGCCGACTGGTTGCGGCAGCGGACGGCGGATGCCCTGGCCCGGATCGGCGGTGCGGCGGCGCTGGAGGCGCTGTGGCACGAGTTCGAACACCGGCGCTTCGCCCGGATCGGCTATCTGGCCAGCACGCTGGCTTTGTTCACGCCGGAGGTGGTGCCGCGGCTGCTGACCGCGGCCGAGAGCACCGATCCGGACCAGCGGTACTGGGCTGCCGTCGCGCTCGGGTCGACCGGCGACGACCGGGCGGTGCCGGCCCTGGAACGGCTGATGGCCGGCGACCGGGGCGTGACCGTGTTCGACGGCGAGGTGCGCACCGCGGCGAAGAAGGCCCTGCGCACGCTGCGCCGCATCCAGGCCGCCATCGCCGAACGGGAGAAAGTAAAAGCTGATATTGAAGTAGACTGATGCGATGCGTCGTCCGGTCCCCGATCCTGGCTCCTCGGCCGCCGCCGAGGCGATGAACCAGCAGGGGCTGGAGGCTGCCGCCCGGGGTGCCCTGGCCGAGGCTGAGCAGCTGTTCCGCAACGCCCAGCGACTGGGCTCCGAGTGGGCCCCGGTCAACCTCGGCACGGTCTACCTGGAGCAACGACGCTGGGCCGAGGCCGAGGCGCTGCTCCGGCCGGCGGCCGACCGGCACATGGCGTACGCCGTCTTCCAGCTGGCCGTGCTCCACCACGCCACCGGCCGGGACGTGGAGGCACTGTTCACGCGCTTCACCGCCGCCGCCGATGTGGCCGCGGTGAAAGAACTCGCCCGGTTCTGCCTCGACACCGGGAACATGGCACTGGCAGAACGCTTTTACCGACTCGCCGCCGACCACGACGATGTCGACGCGATGGTCTCGCTGGCGTCCGTGCTGCACGCCAAGGGGCACGACACCCAGTCGGAGCACTGGTATCAGAAGGCCGTCGACCGCGGACATCCCATCGCGATGAACAACTACGGCAACCTGTTGAGACAACGCGGCCGGGTGGCCGACGCGGTGGCGATGTACCGTCGCGCGGTCGCCGCCGGCAACGACGGTGCCCTGTTCAACCTGGGCGTCGCACTGGAGGACCAGGGCGACCCGGCGGGCGCCGAACAGGCCTACCGCCGCGCGCTGGACACCGGTGACCTGGACGTGCTCACCAACCTCGGCCGGCTGCTGCGCCACCGCGGCGAGGTCCGCGAGGCGGAACGGCTCTACCGCCGGGCCATCGACGCCGGTTACCCCAACGCCCTGCACAACCTGGCGATCCTGCTCGAAGCCGAGGGGCGCCCGGCGGAGGCCCGAGCCCTGCGCCGCCAGGCCGCCGAGGCCGGCACCCTCGACCCGGGCCGCCTGGCCGCCACCCAGCCCGGCTGGCCCCACACCCAGGACGTGACAGCCGACCAGCAGACCGTCGACCCGGAGACCTTCCGCCCCCGCTAGCCGCACCGGGACCGAAAAAACTTCTGGCCGGGTGTCGATCGGGGCCACCGCTCGTTCGACGCGTGGGTGATTCGGCACCCTGAGGTGAGGAGACAGCGATGCGGTTCATGGTGATCACCAAGGCCAGCGCGGACAGTGAGGCCGGTGTGCTGCCCGCCACCGAGGATTTCGACACGATGGGGAAGTTCATCGAGGAACTGGTCGACGACGGCGTGCTGCTGGCCGCCGACGGGCTGCAGCCCAGTGTCAAGGGGGCGCGGATCTACTTCGACGGGGAGACGAAGACCGTGGTGGACGGGCCGTTCACCGAGACCAAGGAGCTCATCGCCGGGTACTGGCTGGTCGAGATGAAGTCGCTCGAGGAGTGCGTGGAGCGGTTCAAGCGCTGCCCGGTGCAGCGTCCCGGGTCGGGGGAGCGGACCAACCTGGAGATCCGGCAGGTGTTCCAGGCCGAGGACTTCGGCGAGGCCTTCACCGCCGAGCAGCAGGAGGCCGTGGAGCAGCGCCGCGCGAAAGCCGCCGGGAACGGGTGACCGGTGTTGCGGATGATCGTGCGGTGGGGTAAACGGAGGTCATGGCCACGGACACCCACCGCGCGATCGAGGCGGTCTGGCGGATCGAGGCGGCGCGGCTCATCGCCGGGTTGACCCGGCTCGTCCTCGACGTCGGCGTGGCCGAGGAACTGGCACAGGACGCGCTGGTCGCCGCGCTGGAGCAGTGGCCGGCCGAGGGTGTGCCGCACAATCCGGGCGCGTGGCTGATGACCACCGCCAAGCGTCGCGGCATCGACCGGATCCGGCGCAACGAGACCTACCGGCGCAAGGTCGAGGAGGTCGGCCGGGGGCTCGAGGAGTCGTCCCCGGACATCGCCACCCTGGTCGCCGACGACGACGGGATCGGCGACGACCTGCTGCGGCTGATGTTCGTGGCCTGCCATCCGGTGCTGTCCGCGGAGGCCCGCGCCGCGCTGACGTTGCGGTTGCTCGGTGGGCTGAGCACCGAGGAGATCGCCCGGGCCTTCCTCGTGCCGGAACCGACCGTGGCCCAACGCATCGTGCGGGCCAAGAAGACACTGGCCAAAGCCCGGGTACCGTTCGAGGTGCCGCAGGGCGACGAGCTGGCCGCCCGGCTCGGCCCGGTGCTCGAGGTCCTCTACCTGATCTTCAACGAGGGCTACGCGGCCACCGCCGGCGACGACTGGATGCGGCCGGCACTGTGCGAGGAAGCGCTGCGGCTCGGCCGCGTGCTGGTCCGGCTCACCCCACGCGAACCCGAGGCGTACGGCCTGGTCGCGCTGATGGAGATGCAGAGTTCGCGGGCCGGCGCCCGTACCGGAGCCGGTGGGGTGCCGATCTTGCTGGCCGACCAGAACCGCGCCCGATGGGACCAGCTGTTGATCCGCCGGGGTCTGGCCGCGCTGGAGCGGGCCGAGGCCCTGGCCGCCGGCGAACCGGGCCCCTACGTGCTGCAGGCGGCCATCGCGGCCTGCCACGCCCGGGCCCGTCATTTCCAGGACACCGACTGGAAGAGCATCGCCCAGCTGTACGAAGACCTGGCCCGGGCGCAGCCGTCCCCGGTGGTCGAACTGAACCGGGCGGTGGCGCTGTCCATGGCGTACGGGCCGGAGACCGGGCTGGCGCTGCTGGACCAGCTGCTGGCCTTCCCCGCCCTGCGCACCTACCACCTGCTGCCCAGCGTGCGCGGCGACCTGCTGGTCAAACTGGGCCGGCGGTCCGAGGCAAAAATGGAGTTCGAGCGGGCGGCGGCGCTGACCCGCAACGAACGGGAACGAACCCTGCTGCTGGACCGCGCCGCCGCCTGCGCCTGATCAGCGTGCCGGGCGTGGGGAATACAGCGCTTCCTGCTCCGCGTCGGCCATGAGCACCCGGACCTCCTGCGCACAGCGGCACCCGGCAGCGAGCTTGGCGGCCCATGCCAGCGCCTCCTCACGGGTGTCCACCTCGATGACCGCGAACCCGCCGATGACTTCTTTGGTCTCCGGGTACGGCCCATCGGTGACCGCCCCATCGGTGTCCACGACGCTCGCCCGCTGGCGTTCCAGCCCGGCCCCGTACACCCAGACGCCGGCGTCCACCGCCTCCCGGAAAACCGCCTGCGAGGACGTGGCCACGTCATCCCAGTCCCCGTCGGCAATATGGTCCATCGCGCCGTCATTGAACGAGATCAGGTACCGGCTCATCCCACAACTCCCTCGTCGCGGCGGCCCGACCCGGCCGCCTCTCACCAGTGCTACGAACGACACGCCCCGGATCCGACGCTACGCCGGAGGAAATTCCCCGGCGCGATCTTCAGGCTGGGTTGCTGCTATCAGCGACGGGTCCTTCGCACTGGGATCGCTCTCAATGCGAGGTCTTCGGCCAGCTGCCCCATGGCGGGCGCAGAGCCGTCATCCCCGCAGCATGGGGGCTTGGTTCGCTTTTCTGATGAGTCCGGCTCGAAGCCCACGATCCGGTACAGCTCGTAGTAGACGTTGAAGTCCACATCGTTGTCGTCATGATCCGCGAGCAAGATGAGCCAGGCCTTGGTCGCTGACTCGAATGTTCGAACGATCTCGGTGGGCATACGACTAGTCGGCGATCCCTAGTTCCCGCTCCAGCTCATCCACGTCAGTCGGGATCCCTTGACCGCTACGCATCTGCCCCAGGCTTTCCTGCAGGTCGTCGCGATCGAGAAGTGCTTGGTCCGAAAGCCGGTGCCAGACCTTGTTCAAAAGGTCCCTGTCGTGCCCGGCCGCGCGCAAGTCCCGCACCAAGGTCGAAACTTCGTGCAGCCGCAGGGCGTCAAGCCCGTTGGCGTGCCCCGTGGCAGTCGTGAGCAGGCCTCGGCGGGTCCAAGCCCTGACGGTTGGCTCACTGATCGTCAGGAGGGCCGCCGCCGTCGAGACGGAGACCGGTCCGATATCGCCGAGGAAGGCGCGCCCTTCCTGCAGTAGTTCGGCGCGGTTCTGGTCGCTCTTGTCGAGACGCCCGGCGATCCGCTCGATGGCACCCACGTGAGCGAGGATGCGCTCGACCTCCGCGCGTTTGAAGCGACGGCTGTTTTTGCGCTGCAGGCGGAGCTTGGCTTTGTTCGCTGAGAAGCTCAACGACCCACCTCTTCCCTCCGGGGACTCTCTCGTGGTTTCGAGTATGCGGCACTTTTTCGAAAGTCGGTAGCCATCATGGCTGGTCCGGATGGGTCTCGCGTTCGGCGGCGGCGACGGCTTCGTTGAGGCGGTCGAAGAAGGCCAGGATGGTGGCTCGGTCGGGGGCTGGGAGGGCGGCGCAGACCTCGTCGATCCGGTGGATCACCGGGGCCCAGGCCTGGACCGAGGCCTGGCGGGCGGCGTCGGTCTCGGTGACCGTCACCCGGCGGCGGTCGACGGTGTCGCGCTTGCGTTCGACGTGGCCGGTGCGTTCCAGGCGGTCGATCATCTGGGTGGCCGAGGCGGTCCGGATGCCGAGGTGGTCGGCCAGCTCGGTGGCGCCCATCGGGCCGTTTTGCACGAGCGCACCGATGGCGGACATGTCGGTGGGGTTCATTTTCATGCGGGCGGCCATCCGGCCCACTAGTTCCCGGGAGTCGCCGATCATGTCGCGGACGGCCAGGGTGACGGGGTCGAGGTCGGCGTACGGCTGGGCCGGATCTTCCTGCATGACTGTATTTCATCACACCTTGCGACTAGGCGATCTAATGACTAGTTTCCCTAGTTAGTTGTCGCTGCGGGAGGGGGTCACGGTGATGGCCGGTGAGGTGGTGCAACAGCATGTCCGGCTGCTGCTGAAGGCGCCGTTCCTCGCCGAGGAGGCCCGGCGCAGGCGCGCCGAGCAGATCGCCCGGACCGGCCGGCGGGTCGTCGTCGCCACCGGCCGGGAGCTGCGCGACTGGTTGACCGGTGCGGTGATCGCCCACCACGACCCGGTCCGGCACTATCCCGCCGACAACCTGTTCACCGACGTCCCGGAACCCGACACCCTCACCCCGGGAATCCCGCCGTCACTGCATCGGGCGATCGAGGAGTGGGTGTTCGATTCGTCCACCCCGGACCGGGAGATCGCCGACTTCGTGGGCTGGCCGGTGGCAAAGGTCCGCGAACACCGCTGAGCCGGATGTCGAATCGGTGGTTGTTCGTTCGACGTGGGGGTGTGCGGGTCGGCTGGCGGCCTTGCCGGAGGAGGGATCGTGATGGCGAAGTACATGCTGATCATGCGGGGGACCGATGCGTCGAACGCGGCCATGATGGCTGACATCGATGCGGTGATGGTGTCGACGCAGCGGTTCATCGGGGAGATGGTCCGGGCCGGGGTGCTGGTGTCGGCGGAGGGGCTGGACGATCCGGGGCTGGGCGCCGTGGTCGACTTCAGCGGGGCGGAGCCGGTGGTCAGCTCTGGGCCGTACGGGAAGACCGAGGACCTGTTCGGGGGTTTCTTCCTGCTCGATGTCGCCTCCCAGGAGGAGGCGGTCGGGTGGGCGAAGCGGGTCCCGGCGGCGCGTGGGGCGAAGATCGAGGTTCGGCGGGTGCCCGGCGGCGAGGAGGTCCCGCAGCAGGTCAGCTCGGCCGGGTGACGACCGCCTGCATGGCCGTGGTCGTCTCGAGGATGATGTCGGCGAGCGGGCGCTCGGTGTCCTCGTCGAGCCACCGGCCGACCGCGACGTCGATGACGGTGGCCGCGAGCTGGGCGGCCAGGGTCGCTTCGAGGTCGTTCAGGCCGCGGTCGCGGAAGCCGGCGGCCCCGGCCTCGGCGATGAGGGAGCGTTTGCGCAGTTCGCGTTCGCGCAGGCCCTCGTCGGAGCGGATCACGCCGCGTAGCAGGCGCAGGTAGTCGCGCAGGCCGTCGAAGCGGGGGGCGACGACGTCGCGCAGGCTGGTGGCGATCACTTCCATCGGGGTCAGGTCCGGTGCCGCCGAGGCGAAGACCTGAGCCATCACGGTGGGTAGCACGCTCTCACCGGTGAACAGCACCTCGCGTTTGTCGGTGAAGTGCCGGAAGAACGTGCGGGTGGTCAGGCCGGCGCGGGCGGTGATCTGCGGGACCGTGATGGCCGCGAAGCCGTGTTCGAGGGCCAGCTCCAGTGCGGCGGTGTGCAGTCTTTCGGCGGCTCCCGGTTCCCAGCGACTCATCCGGCCACTCTAGTTGACGGCACGTCGTGTCATCATGCACAGTGATGACACGACGTGCCGTCATGGGTCGTCGCCGATGGCAGGAGCGCGAGATGCAGCAGGACGATCGACCCGTACTGGTCATGGGTGGCACCGGATTCCTCGGTCGGCGACTCGTGGCCGCTCTGCTCGCGGATGGTCACCGGGTCCGCTGCCTGGTCCGTGACCCCGGCAAGGCCGACGACCGGGTCGAGGTCGTCGTGGGCGACATGCTGGACCCGGCCGCCGTGGCCACGGCCGTCGACTCCGTCCGCGCGGTCTACTTCTGCGTGCACACGCTGTCGAAGCAGGCCGGCCCGCACCGGGGCAGCGACTTCATGGACGTCGAACAGGCCGGGCTCAGCAACGTGATCACCGCCGCCCACGACCATGGCGTACGCCGGGTGGTGTACGTGACCGCGATCGGCACCCATCCGGACGCGGTGAGCAGCTGGTCCCGCGGCCGCGCCCGGGCCGAGGCGATGCTGCTCGGCAGCGGCCTCGACGCCACGGTGCTGCGGCCGGGCATGATCGTCGGGCACGGTGGCGACGGTTTTGGCATGGTCGAACGTGGTGCCCGCAGCTCCGTCGCCGTGCTGCCGGCCAGCCGGACCCAGCGGTTCCGGACCATCGGGGTCGACGACCTCGCGGACATCCTGGTGGCGGTGATGGACGACCCGCGCTCGTTCGGCCGGCACTACGACGTCGGCTCCGACGACGTGCTCACCATCGGCGAGATGATGGACGCGGCCGCGAGTCACCTCGGCCGCCGCCCGCCCATCAAGATCCACCTGCCCCGCCGGGCGATCGCCGCCGTGGCCCCGCTGATCGAACGCCTCGCCGGCATGCCCCGCGGCGCGGTCGGTGGCTTCGTCGGCCCCGGCGCGGACGCCGACCTGATCGGCGACACCAACCCCATCAACCTCCTTCTCGTACGCCCTCCGCGCACCTTCCACGAGACCATGACCGCGGCCCTGGCCGTATGACCGTGGGGTCATGCCCATCGCCTTGCCGAGCGCCGCGGTGGTCACCGCGTTGGTCCCGCCGCGCGGTCGCCTACGTCCTACCGGGGCTGGCGGCCTGACCCGCCGGGACCCGGTTTCAGTGGCCGATCTTGTCGAGGTCGGCCAGGTCGCCGGGGGTGAGGGCCAGGGCCGCGCCGGTGATGTTCTCGCGCAGGTGGGCGACCTTCGATGTGCCGGGGATCAGCAGGATGTTCGGGGAGCGCCGCAGCAGCCAGGCCAGCGCGACCGCCATCGGGGTCGAGTCCAGGCGGGCGGCCACGGCGGAGAGGGCGGTGGACTGCAGCGGGCTGAAACCGCCGAGCGGGAAGAACGGGACGTACGCGATGCCGTCCGCGGCGAGCTTGTCGATCAGCTCGTCGTCCTGGCGGTAGGCGAGGTTGTACATGTTCTGGACGCACACGATCGGAGCTATCGCGCGGGCCTCGGTGATCTGGTCCGGGGTCGCGTTGCTGACGCCGAGGTGGCGGATCAGGCCCTGCCGCTGGAGGTCGGCGAGCGTGCCGAACGCCTCGGCCGCTGATTCCGGCACCGGACCCTCGGCGTTGCCGAGGCGCAGGTTGACTACGTCGAGTGTGTCGAGGCCGAGGTTGTCCAAGTTCTGGTGGACCTGACGGCGCAGGCTCTCCGGGTCGCGGGCGGTGGGCCAGCCGCCCTGCTCGTCACGGTTGGCGCCGACCTTCGTGACGACATGCAGGCCTTCCGGGTACGGGTGCAGCGCTTCACGGATCAGCTGGTTCGTGACGTGTGGTCCGTACGCGTCGCTGGTGTCGATGTGGGTGATGCCCTGGTCGACGGCCTCGCGCAGGACGGCGACGGCGCCCTGGTGGTCGGCGGGCGGTCCGACGACCCAGGGGCCGGCGAGTTGCATGGCCCCGTAGCCGAAGCGGGTGACGGTCAGATCGCCGAGTGTCCAGGTGCCGCCGGGTAGAGAAGTCGAAGTCATGTGCTCCACTATTGGCAGGTAACTTCCTGACGGGAAGTGGGCACTTCCAGGTTCGTAGCGCACCCGCGGGTGAAGGAGACGGTCGATGGCGACGATGACGGCGGCTCAGCAGCGGGCGCAGGCCAAGGCGAAATATGACGCTTTCCTGGCCGGATGTCCCAGTCGTCAGCTGCTCGACCGGATCTCCGACAAGTGGGTGACGCTGGTCCTGGCCGCGCTGCGCAGCGACGGCTCACACCAGTTCGGTGCCGACTGCGCCGGCGAACCCCGGCCGATGCGGTACTCGGAGCTGTCCCGCATGCTCGCCGGCGTCAGCCAGAAGATGCTCACCCAGACGCTGCGCTCACTGGAACGCGACGGCCTGATCACCCGCACGGCCACGCCGACCGTGCCGGTCACGGTGACCTACGAGCTGACCGAGCTCGGCATGTCCCTGCAGCAGCTCGTGCGCGGCCTCAAGATGTGGGCCCAGACGAACATGGACGACGTGCTCGCCAACCGCGCCGCCCACGACGCCGGCATCGGGCGCCCCGTGGGCTCAGGCGATGGTGGCCGGGCGTAGCTCGCATCGGTCGACCGCCATGAGGAACGTCGAGCATCCCGTGTCGCCGCTGACGGCTGATCCCAGCAGTGTCATGACTGCTCCATAGTGATTGCCACCGTTTCGATGTCGGGGTGCAACGCCAGGACCGCTTCCGCCTCGGCCTCGCCGCCGATCTTGAGGCCGTCCAGGTGCAGCGGGTCGAAGAAGACCGCCCCGACATTGAAGTGGAACAGCGCGCCCCGGACCAGACCTTTCTCCAGTTCGGACTCGTCGTTGAGGAACAGCGTGACCGCGCTGCAGCGTACGTCGAAATAGGTGTCCAGGAAGTTGCCGGCCAGGCTCACGAACAGGGAACGGATGTCCTCGGAGCCGTGATCCTCGTACAGCGAAGGCTGGTCCACGCCGCTGAACCGCAGCGACCCGTCGCCCTTCGTGAGGCGCATCATGAGGCAGCCGTCATCCGAGGTGAGGAAGGCGTCCTTCTGGAACAGCACGACGCGCCCGGGATCCTCTTCATGGACGTAGGCCGACACCAGGAGGTCCTGGACGGTCGCGTGCCGGCGGAACAGGGCGACCAGCCACTCCGGCGGTGTCGGGCTCATCCGGGTGATCTTATGCGGGGAGGCAACCACTCGAGGGCATGAGCACGCTGGTCGTCGACGGCGGTCTCACCGTCCGGGGTTCGTTCCCATGAGCGCCCGGGCCCGGGCACGCGGCGATCTTCTCCAGGCCGGGCAGCGCGGCCTCCTGGGCCTCGTCCGCGGCGTCGTGGTCGGCCCGGAAAGCCTTACGGTTCGTAGGCCGTGGCGCTTTTACGTGACAACATGTCGTAATCTTGTCGACAGGTTGTCGTATAAAGGAGCGCTCGTCATGGACCAGAAACTGATCGTCGTCACCGGGGCCTCCACCGGCCTGGGTGCCGCCGCCGCCCGCGAGCTCGCCCGCCGGGGCTTCCACGTCCTGGCCGGGGTGCGCCGCGACGCCGACGCCGACGCCGTCCGGGCCGCCGGGGTCGAGCCCGTCATCCTCGACATCACCGAGCCCGGGCACGTGGCCGCGCTCGCCGCCCGGATCGCCGCCGGCCCGGGCCCGCTGCACGCGCTCGTCAACAATGCCGGCATCCAGGTGAACGGGCCGGTCGAGACGCTGCCGATGGACCGGTGGCGGCAGGTGTTCGAGGTCAACCTGTTCGGTCACGTCGCCGTCACCCAGGCCCTGTTGCCGGCCCTGCTGCGCGGCCGGGGTCGCGTGATCAACATTAGCTCCATCGGCGGCCGGGTCGCCATGCCCACGTACGGCGCGTACGCCGGTGCGAAGTTCGCCCTGGAAGCGGTCAGCGACTCGCTGCGCCGGGAAGTGGAACCGCTGGGCGTACGGGTCGTGGTGGTCGAACCCGGCGGCGTGCGCACCGAGATGGCCGGCCGCGGGGTCGCGACGGCGACCGAACTGGCCGCCGGCATGACCCCGGAGCAGCACGAACGCTACGGCGGCCTGGTCCACGCGATCAACACCCTGATGACCACCGGCACCGCGTCCGGGCTGACCGCCGACGCCGCCGCCCGGGTCGTCGCGAAGGCCGTGACGGCCCGCCGCCCGCGCACCCGGTACACCGCCGGGCGCGACGCCGCCATGCTCATCGGCCTGGCCCGGTTCCTGCCCGACCGGGTCCTCGACCGGGTCAGCGCCGCCAACCTGCGCCGCCACTACCCGCCGGCCGCCGCCGCGTGACCGGTGGGAGAGGATGATCCGATGCCGCGGATCCGGGGAGCCAGCATCGGGGAACACCACGACATGGTGTGGGCCGACCTCGCCGGCGCGATGCGCGAGCTGCTGCTCGAACGCGACTACGACACGATCAACATGGGCCACATCGCGACCCGGGCCGGGCTCGCGCGCAACACCCTCTACAACTACGCCGGCGACAAGAAAGCGCTGGTCATGGCGCTGACCCAGCGGGTGGGCCGGCCCACGGTCGACCGGGTCACCGCGATCGCCGCTCGGGCCGGCGACCCGGCGCCGGCCCGGATCAGCGAGATGATCGAGGCGGTCCTGGAAGCCTTCCAGGACCCGGTGCTGCAGCTGATCTTCCGTACGGGACCAGGTGTGCCCGGCCCGGGAGGCCCGTTCCACGAGGTCGTGGTGGAGGTGCGCACCGTCGTCCGGGCCGGCGTCGCCCGCGCCGAGTTCCACGCCGTCGCCGACGTGGACCTCACGGTGGAACTGCTGTCCGGCGTCATGCGCGCCGGCGCCGAACGCATCGGCCGCGACCCGTCCGCGTTCCCGGCCACCGTCCGGACCGCCCAGCAGATCCTCATCGCGTCCCTCGCCGCCTGAGTCCCGCGACCTCAGCCGGTGCTGACCACCAGTTCGGTGTGCCGATCATGGGCGAGCCGGGCGGGGCCGGCGGCCACCAGGGTGGCCCGGGCCCAGGGTTGTTCGCGGAGCAGGAACGACAGTTCCTCCCGCATCCAGTTCGCCACCTGTTCGCGCTGCTCGGGGGAGTCCCCGTCGCGGGCCGTCAGGAGGCGTTCCTGGTCGTCGAGGTCGCCCTGCAGCCAGATCGAGGCATCCAGCCAGGGGGCGAGTTCGGTGCGGATGACGCCGGTGCCCTCGACCCAGAGGATGTCGGTGCCGGCCGGCACGACGATCGATCCGGGCCGGCCGTGGGTGATCCAGGCGTCCGGGCGGACGTCCACCGCCTCACCCCGGTGCACCGGGCGCATGATCGTTGATCATGGCCCGTTCGGGTAAAAGACCCGACTGTGCCGACGACCCGGCAAGGGTGGCCGGTCATTGCTCCCGCGTTTAGCTGCTGCCATGGTGTGCGAAGTCGCCGCATACGCCCGTTCGGACCTATTGGCGACTCATTCGAACACCATTATCTGTACGGGGACAATTATGCGAAAAATCAAGGCAGCGCTCGCCGCCGCGGTGGTGCTGACCGCCGCCGGGATCGCCGGGTGGGGGCCTCTTTCCCAAGCTCAGGCCGCTGAGACCAGGCAACCGGTCACCATCGCGGTGGTCGGCGACTCCTATGCCGCCGGAAACGGTGCGGGGGCTTACGAAGGGGTTCGGGGCTGTTATCGCAGCAGTCAGAACTGGGCCCGGCGTTACGCTCGTACGCTCAGTGAAAAAGGATTTGCGCCGACCGTGGTGAACCGGGCCTGTTCCGGTAGCGGGATCGCGTCCTTCTCGACCCCGCGGGCTCTCGACCCGTTCCTGGCGCCCGGTGCGGATTGCCCCAAGGCGTTGCCCGGCGAGGTCGTCAAGCGGCTCGACGCGACCCGGTGCCAGAGCACACTGGACGCCCAGGTCGACGCGCTCGGCCCGGACACCGACCTGGTCCTGCTGACGCTCGGTGGCAACGATCTCGGCTTCCCGGCGATCGTCGCGCAGTGTTTCGTGCGCGGGCTGCGGAACCCGGCCGGCTGCCGGGCCACGGTCGGGGCCGCGAGTGCGGGGCTGCCCGCGCTCGGTGCCGGGATCGCCGACACGTTCGCGCGGATGCGGGCGAAGCTGCGCCCGGACGCCAAGGTGGTGCTGGTGGGCTATCCGCAGCTCATCGGCGCCAGTCCGTACGCGCTGGTGAAGGGCTCGGACCGGTTCGACGCCGCTGCGGCCGTACGCAAACTCGGTGTTGACGGCAGCGCGGCCCAGCAGGCCGCCGTCGCCGCCGCGAACGCCGCGGCCGGAGCGCCCTTCATCTCCTACGCCGGGACCGTCATCCCGGCGTTCGCGGGCCACGAGCCGGACGTCGCAGGCGGGTCGAACGCCGGGTCGTGGCTGGTCCCGGCGCTGACCACGCCGCTGATCCCGGAGTGGTACCACCCGAACAGCGCGGGGCAGGCCGCGCTCGCCGGGCTGCTGGCGGGTGACGCCTACGGTGCCGGGCACGCGGTGGATCCGTCGCAGACCGCGCCGTACGCGTGGATCGGGGAGAGCTACCTCGCCGCGGTGGGATATCCGGTCACCTTCGAGGCCACCGGGTCGTTCGATCCGGCCGGCGGCACGCTGAGCTACGGCTGGGACGTCGACAACGACGGCACCATCGACCGGACCACCACGGAACCGTCACTGACCTGGACGTACGCGGCCGCGTACGACGGTCTCGTCAAGCTCACCGTGACCAGTTCCACCTCCGGGCTCGCCGGCTCCGCGACCGCCGCGACCATCGTGGACGAGGACGGCGACAGCGTCCCGGCCGCCGCCGACAACTGCCCCACGCTGCCCAATCCCGACCAGGGAGACCTCGACCACGACGGTACGGGCGACGCGTGCGACCCGGCGTCGGGGCTGCCGGCCACCGAGGCCGAGGGCGTCACGATCGACACGACCGCGGTGAACGCCGTCCCGGTCTCGGCCGACGACGAGTTCACCACCCCGAGGTCGAAGCGGCTCGTGGCCGGCGCCCCCGGTGTGCTCGGCGGCGACACCGACGCGGATCCCGCCGACACCCTGACGGCCGCGCTGAAGACCGGCCCGAGGCACGGCGCGCTGAGGTTGAAGGCGGACGGCTCGTTCACGTACACCCCGCTGGCGTCCTTCGTCGGTGCCGACACCTTCCGGTACGTGGCCGTCGACGAGTCCGGCGCCCGGTCCGCCCCGGCGACCGTCACCATCCGGGTGACGCCGCTGCCGGCCGAGCAGAAACGCCTGGTCTTCAGCGCCTCGGGCACCAGCGGCCTCGCGGTGTCCGGTCCGATCGTCGCCGGCGCTTACAAGATCACCGTCGGCAGGAAGGGCAAGATCACGATTGCGGGTACGGCCACCGTGCGCGACCAGCGCGGCAAACTGACCAAGGTCACCATCGCCGCCCTGGGCACCACCACGTCCGCCACATCCACGGTCACGGTGGTGGTGGGCGGCAAGCGCCGCACGTTCACCGGCGCGGGCTCCCTGGAGAAGACGTCCACCGGGGTCACCGGCACGTTCAAGCGCTTCAGCTTCGAGCTCCTGGACGCCGCCGAGTAGCGCATCCGCCCGGCGGGCAGACTGGAATCATGGCTCAGGTTCACGTCGTCTTCGCGCACCCGGGTGGGCCGAGCTTCACCCCGCCGCGGACGTGTGGGCGTTCGTCTACCCGGTGTGGTGGGCGGACTGCCCGGCGATCCTCAAGGGCTGGTTCGATCGGGTGTGGACGGTGGGGTTCGCGTACAAGCCGCGCCGGGTTCGTCCGGCCCGCCGTGCGCTTGTGCTGTGCACGGCCGGGTACACCGTCGCCGAGCTGGAAGCCTCGGGCGTGTATCCGGCGATGCGGACCACCATGCTGACCGACCGCATCGGTGACCGGGCCGGATCGAGTGAGTTCCTCGTGCTCGGCGGACCCGGCGGAAGGGCACGGCAGCTGCACGAGGTCACCGAGCTCGCGCGGTCGGTCTGACGTGACACCCCGGTTGTCGTACGACTATAGTCATGGAGCATGACAAAGATCGACCTGATGGACTCGATGGAGTTCCGCCGGCGGCTCGGCGGGATCAGCCGGCAGCGGGCGTACCAGATCACCACGCAGGCGAATTTCCCCGCACCGGCCGCCGTGCTGAGCCTGGGCCGGGTGTGGCACACCGCGGAGGTGGAGAAGTGGATCGCCGAGTGGCGACCCGCGGCCGCTCTCGCATCCCTCACATCCCCCGGATCCCTTACATCCGGAAGCCGGCCGGCCCGCGTACCGTTGCGGCAGCCAGCTCCCTGACCCGGGCGGCCGGGACAGGCACGCCGGGCGCAGCCTGCACCCAGGCCACGAAGTCCGGGACGCTGAGGCCGGCCGGCGGCTCACCCACGTACGGCAGCGCGTACAACGGGGTGTTCGGTTCGCTGCGCCAGCTGTCCGCGAGCGTGCCCAGGTCCACGGCGTCGAAGCCGAGCACGTCCAGCAGCTCGGTCACTTCCCGCTTGGCGGCCGCGTCGTCGCCCGAGATCGGCAGCGCGGTGCGGTCCGCGGCGCCGGCCGGGCGGAACAGGTCCAGCAGGTGCTTCGGGCCGATGCTGTGGAACGCCTTCACCACCCGGGCGCCGGTGAGGTGGCGCTGGGCGAATTCGCTTGAGGTCAGCTCGTTGCGGTCGAGCTCCGGAACGTTCGACCCCGGATACACCACGTAGTTCATCGGGTCGATCACGGTCTTGCCGGTGAGTTCCGCGCGGGGCAGCCGATCGAGTGCGGTCAACGGCACGGCCACGACGACCAGATCAGCCACCCGGGCCGTCTCAGCCGGCGTGGCCGCCCGCACCCGTTCTGCCACGCCGGCCCGTTCTGCCGCGCCGGCTCTGGTGTCGAGTTCGGTTACCAGGGCGGCCAGGGATTCTGGGCCGCGGGAGTTGCTCAGGACGACGGTCAGGCCGGCGTCGACGGCGCGGCGGGCGATGCCGGTGCCGACCATGCCGGTGCCGATGATGCCGAGGATCGGTGTGCTCATGGATTCATCACAGTCGGTGTGACCTGCGCGAACAATGACCAGAAACGTTCGGCGGCGATCACATTTTGTGATAGATCAGGGAGGGTGGAACTCAGGGCGCTGCAATATTTTGTGACCGTCGCCGAGGAACTGCACTTCGGCCGCGCGGCGGAACGGCTGCGCATCGTGCAACCCGCGGTGAGTCAGCAGATCAGCCGGCTCGAACGCGACCTCGGCGTCCGCCTGCTCGACCGGACCTCCCGCCGGGTGCGCGTCACCCCGGCCGGGGAACGCGTGCTCGCCGCGGCCCGAGAGACGCTCGCCGCCGCGGCCCGGGTGCGGGTGGTCGCCGGCGAACCGGCCGCGGTCCTGCGCATCGGGGTGGCGTCCTGCGTCACCCACCGCCTCGACCGCGCGCTGGCCCGGATGCGCGACGGCGCACGCCCCGCCGCACCCACGCTGGTCGACCTGCCGGTGACCGCCCGGATCGACGCGGTCCGCGACGGCGACCTGGATCTGGCGCTGGTCCGCGGCGCGGTCACCTCCACGACGACAACCGTGGTGCGCGCCTGGACCGAACCTCTGCACGCGGTGGTGTCCCGCGACCACCGCGCGGCCGGCAAGCCGGTGGTCAGCCTGCACGACCTCGACCCGGCCGGCCTGCGCCTCGCCGCCCGCGACAATGATCCGCCGCTGCACGACGCGATCCTCGCCGTCCTGCCCACGGCACCGGTGCGCCCGCCGGCCGGCGACATGCTCAACGTGCTGTTCGAGGTGAGCCGGGACCCCGAGGGCTGGACCCTGCTGCCGTCCGAGCAGCTCGCGCAGTCCTCCTCCGACCGGATGCGGCAGATCCCGCTCGACCCGCCGGCCACCATCGACGGTCACGTCGTCACGTCGCTCGCCACCCCGGGGACGTGCGTCGCGTCGTACGTGGCCGCTTTCGGCGAGTGACATCCTTGCCGGACCGGCGGAGAATGGGCCCATGACCGATGAGCATGCGCACGAGGTCGACGAAGCTCAGCGCCGCGCCGACCGGTTCGGCAAACTGCCCGCCCGGGTGCATCCCGACGACGCGGTGGCCATGACCGAGACTGATCCGCCCCAGGACCGGACCACCCCCGCCGGCGGCGAGGACCAATGGATGCTCCGAGTGGCGGCCGGCTGAGCAGGGCGGCCTGAGCAGGGCGGCCTGAGCAGGGCGGCCTGAGCAGGGCTGCGGTTCAGGTCAGGTGGTGGCCAGGAGCACCGCGGACTGCATCTCCTGCACCGCCTGGTAGGTCGCCTCGCTCGCCCACGTGCTCGTGCGGAGTTCCTTCAGCCTGTCCCGCACCGGCCCCTTCGGCAGGTCGGCGAAGACCTGCTTGCGCCAGCTCAGCGCGCCGACCAGCGCGATCAGTGCGGCCGTACGCGGCTCGATCGTCAGGCTCGACGTGACCGCGGTCCGCAGCCTGTCCCGCATGGCCGTCTCCACCGGCGGCTCGCCCCCGCCCGGAGCGGGATAGCGGGTGTACGGGATGAGCAGGAACCGGTCCTTCCTGCGTTCCAGCACGCCGGCCGAGACGAGCGCGTCGAGCACGCCCGGTCGCGCCTTGCGGCCCAGTTTGTAGACCCAGTCCTTCGGCTTGCGCGCCTTGTCGCCGGCGATCCGGTCGAGTGCCGCGTCGGCCACCGGGTCGCCGGTCGGGCTCGGATCGGTCACGACGACCTTCTTGCCGGGCGCGTCGATCCGCCCGGCCAGGGCCAGCTCCTGCAGGATCGCCCCGCCGACCCCGTAGTCGAGCACCCCGGTGCCCTGGGCCCGGCCGTCATCGCGGTAGGCGATCAGCACGATCTCTTCAGCGAGTGAGGTGGTCACGGTCCCACGATAGACATTACGGTCACCGGATGGCTGATCACGAGGACCGGGCGGCGATCGCGGAGCTGGTCCGGACGTTCTTCGCCGCCTTCGTCTCCGGTACGGACTCCGCGTCGCGCCTCGACGCCCTGCGCGCGATCCTGCACCCGCGGGCGGTGATCGTCCGGACCTGTGGCGGGGAGCCGGCGGTGTACGCGGTCGACGACTTCATCGCCCCGCGCCGGGAGCTGTTGTCGAGTGGCCGGCTGACCGGCTTCAGCGAGTGGGAGCTGTCCGGGCGCACCGAGGTGTACGGCGACATCGCCCAGCATTTCTGCGGCTACGCCAAATCCGGGGTCCAGGACGGGGTGCCGTTCACCGGGCAGGGCATGAAGACGTTCCAGTTCGTCCGTACCGTGGCAGGCTGGCGCATCATCGCCGCGGCCTGGGACGACGCACCGGAGGACCGCGGGTAGGAAAGGCTCAGGTGCCCGGCGCCCGGAGGATCTGGGCCTTGTGCTGAAAGAGCTCGATCTGGGTCTCGAAGCCGAGCTTGCGCAGCGCCTCGTCCTTGAGCGCCGCGACATCCTTGAGGCTGCAGGAGAACTTGCTCGCGATGTCGACCGCGGACACCCCCTCGAGGATGCAGCGCAGCGTTTCGTGCTCGGAGTTCGTCAGGGTGGAAAGGGGAAGGTTCCGTTGTCCAGCACTGTCAGACATGACAAGCAGCTCCTCGATCCACGCAGAAGTCGGTGACTCAATTTTAGCCGATTTGTCCCAGCTGCTGAGGCGATTCCGGGTTGATCAATGGGTGCCGCGCGGCGCGTACATGATCACGACGACCCCGGCCAGGCAGAGCGCGGCGCCGGCGAGGTCCCACCGGTCGGGGCGGAACTTGTCGACGACCACGCCCCAGGCGAGCGAGCCGGCCACGAACACCCCGCCGTACGCGGCCAGGATCCGGCCGAAATTCGCGTCCGGCTGCAGGGTGGCGACAAAACCGTAGGCGCCCAGCGCGACCACACCGGCGGCGATCCACCACAGGCCCCGGTTCTCCCGCCACCCCTGCCAGACCAGCCACGCGCCACCGATCTCGGCGAACGCGGCCAGCACGAACAACAGCAGGGAACGTATGACGGTCATGGCGCGCAACCTACCCGCCGGCCGTGCCGGGCCGGCGTACTAGCGGGTGATCCGGTCCAGCCAGTCGCCCAGCAGCGCCCGCTCGCTGGGGGTGAGCTCGGTGATCTCGGGCAGTGCGGCCCGCAGCGTGACGGCCGCCGTGGCCGGTGCGGTGGGTTCCGTGCGGGCCGGCTCGGTCAGGATGGCGCCGCAGACCGCGTCCCAGGTGAGGTCCGCCAGGGAGTCGTCCGCGGCGCCGTCGACGAGGGTGAACACGACGCCGGTGCCGGCCGCGTGGATGAGCTGGACGGCGCGCTGCTCGGGCACCCGCAACCGGCCGGCCCGGGCGACGCGGTGCACCCGGCGGCTCAGCACCTCGATGCCGGCGTCGACGGTGGCCTGGCCCTCCGGGGTGCGGGGGGCGGTGTGCATGAGCCGGAACAGCGCGGGGTTGGCCAGGCCGAAACCGATGTGCAGCTCCCAGCCGGCCCGCAGGTCGGCGACCGGGTCGTCACCGGCGTCGGCCGGGGGCTTCTGCGCGAGGTAGGTCGCGAAGCCCTGCTCGGCCACGGCGTCCAACAGCCCGTTCTTGTCGCCGAACAGGCGGTAGATCGTCGGTGCTTGGACGCCGGCGGCGAGCGCGACCGAACGGGTGGTCACCGCGTCGGGGCCCGCGGTGGCGAGCAGGTGCGCGGCCACGTCGACCAGCCGCGAGCGTACGGCCGATCGGGAGGTGTTGTCGTTCACGTTTCCGATGTTATCCGATTCTTGCTATCGCTGAGTTTCCGTTGCTAACGTGTTGAGCAGAACACTGATAACGCCTGAGGAGCTGGACATGATCGTCATCACCGGAGCCACCGGCGCGCTGAACGGCGCGACCGTCGAGCACCTGCTCACCGCGGGTGCGGAGGTCGCCGTCGTCACCCGCGACGTGGCCAAGGCCACGAAGTTCGCCGACCGCGGCGTCGAGGTCCGCCACGGTGACTACGCCGACCCGGCCTCACTGCCCGCCGCGTTCGAGGGCGCCGACCAGCTGCTGCTCGTCTCCTCGAACGACCCGGCCGGCGACGCCGTGCGCCTGCACCGCACCGCGATCGACGCCGCCGTCGCCGCGAAGGCCGGCCGCATCCTCTACACGAGCCACCAGGGTGCCGCACCGGACAGCCCGTTCGTGCCCGCCCGGCACCACGCCGCGACCGAGCGGATGCTCGCCGACTCCGGCGTCGCCTGGACCTCGCTGCGCAACGGCTTCTACGCGCACAGCCTCGCCTGGCTGGCCGGCCCGTGGCGGGAGACCGGCGTCATCTCGGTGCCCGGCGACGGCCCGGTGTCCTGGACCGCCCGCGAGGACGCCGCCGAGGCCGCCGCCGTCATCCTCACCTCCCCGGACGTCCACGACGGGCCCATCACGATCACCGCGAACGCCGCCCCGACGTTCGAGGAGATCGCCGCGATCGCGTCGGAGCTCACCGGCCGCACCATCGGGTACGAGATCGTCGGCGCCGACGAGTGGATCGCGGCCCAGGTCGCCCGGGGCACCCAGGAGCTCATGGCCCGCTTCGTCCTGGGCTTCCACCAGGCCGCCCAGCAGGGCTTCTTCGCCGGCGTCGACCCGCTGCTGGGCACCCTGCTCGGCCGCGAGCCGCAGACCGTCAGAGAGCTGCTGGCCGCCGGCGCGCGATGACGATCGCGCCGGGCACGTCGGCGTCCGGGTCGATCAACAGCTGCGCCTCGACCGTGAAACCGGCGTCCCGCAGCCACGCCGCGACCTGCCCGGGCTGCCGCCGATGCGAGTGCACGCGCATCGGGTGCCCGCCGTACCCCTGGGTCTTCAGCACCGAGGTGTCCCCGACGTGGAACCCGATCAGCACCGGACCGCCGGGCCGCACGACCCGATCGAAGTGCCCGAGCACCGTACGGATCTCCGCGTCCGGCACGTGGATCAACGACCAGAACGCGAGCAGCCCGGCCACGGAGGCGTCCGCCAGCCGCAGGTCCGTCATGGAGCCGACCTCGAACCGCAGCTCCGGATGCTCCCGCCGGGCCACCTCGATCATCGCGGGCGACAGGTCCACCCCGAACGCGTCCACCCCGTGCCCGTGCAGCTCGGCGGTGACGTGCCCGGGCCCGCAGCCCATATCCGCCACCGGCCCACCGCCCGAGGCCCGGACGAGATCGGCGAACAGGGCCAGGGCCGATCGCAGGTACGGCGCCCCGGCCAGCGCTTTCCGGGAGAAGTCCGAATAGCTCGCGGCCACCGTGTCGTACGAGATCCGGGTGTCCGTCAGCCAGTCATCACGGTCGATCACCCCGGCAGGGTAGTCGGCACCGGCCGATTCCACCGCCCGTGGGGGTTGCCGCCCCGGTTGACCGCTTGCGATAGTCGATTGACCCTCGTGCCGCCGGCGTGTGGGGCAACTGAGCAGGGACAGGTGAGCGGGGATGCTATGCCTGGCGATGAGATCGGAAGACTGAGCCGGCTGTTCGACGACAACGCCGTCTTCCAGCGGCAGGCCGGTGCCGCGGCGGCCGCCGCCTCCGAGGCGCGGGGTACGGACGCCACCGGATCGGTGACGGTGACCGTGAGTGCCGAGGGCCGGGTCGCCGCCGTGCGGATCGATGCCGGATGGCGGGCCGCGCTGGAGCCCGGGACGCTCGGGGACGCGGTGCGAGCGGCGGCACAGGAGGCCGCCCTCGCCCGGATCGCGCTGTGGGGGGCGGCTTTCGGGGCGGATACCCGTACCCATGACGTCGCTCTTCTCGATCCTGAGCAGGTGCGGGCGCTGTCGTCCGGGCGGATGTCCGGCGCGGACAGCCGGGCGGCGCTGCTGGAGTTGCTCGCGATGGCCGAGGACCTCGAGCGGGGCATCGACGAGGTCTCGGCCGGGCTGGCGGCGGCGCGGGCCGCGATCCACACGGGACGCAGCGCGGACCAGCGCGTCACGGTCACCGTGACCGGGGCCGGTGAGGTCGGCGAGATCCGGTACGACCGGAGGTGGCTGCGCGACGCGCACGAGTTCGGCATCGGGCGGCAGACGATGGCGGCGTTCACGGCGGCGTATTCGGCGGCGGCCCGCGACGGTGCCGACGCGGTGATCGCCGCCAGCAGGCTGGGTGAGCTGCAGCGGGTCACCCGCGACCCGGCGGAACTGGCCCGCCGGTTGCGCCTCGACGGGGGAGCGGTCCGGTGAGAGCGGCCCTGGACGCACTGCACCACGACGCCGCCTCCTGGGATGAGGTGGCGGACGTGACGAGACGGGCCGCTCGGGACGCGTCCGACCAGGATCTGACCGATCGTGAGCTGTCGTGGGCGGCGGGGCAGACCGCGCTGCTCGGCACCTATCAGGAGATCCAGGCCAAGACCGTACGGCTGCTCACCGAGGCCGCCACGGTCTGTGCCGGGCTGAGCACCGCGCTGGATCAGGTCGCGGTCGCCTACGAGACGAGCGACGGGCGGGCCGCCGCCGCGCTGCGCGGGGTGTGGGACGTCCATGAGTGAGGTGACCGAGGCCGACCTGGTGGCCCGGATCCTGTCCGCGGTGGACCGGATCAACGCCAAGGCCGCCGAGCTGCAGGAGGCTGTCACCGCCCGGACCCACCTGCTGCCCACGGCCCTGCGGGACGCGGTCGTCGCCGGCTGGAACGACTTCTGCGCGCGGCTCACGGCGATCGGCGACGTCTGGTACGACCTGGTGACCCACCTGGGTTCGCCCACCGCGCTGATCGCCACCGCCGACCGGTGGAGCGACCTGGTCGGCGCCCCGGTCAGCGGCAAGGTGCAGGCCGCCGACGCCGGGCTGCTCGACGTCGACGACCACTGGGACGGTGCCGCCGCGGACGCCTACCGCCAGACGCTGCCGGTCCAGCGGTCCGCGCTGGAGAACGTCACGAAGGTCCTGGTCGACGGCATCACCATGGCGCTGGCCGACGTCGCCAAGGGCATCTACCTGTTCTGGGGCATCCTGGTCGGGGCGCTGCTCACGTTCGTCGTCGGCCTGATCACCGCGCTGGCGTCGGCGTCGACCGTGTTCGGCCTGCCCGCCGCCCCGTTCATCGCGGCCGGAGCGGCCGGCCTGGCCTCCGGCATGGTCGTCGGCGCCGGCCTCAACCTCGAGGCGACCTGCGCCGCGGCCTCGACCGCCCTGCGCCGGAGCCTCGCCGACAACACCGGCTTCAGCGACGGTCACTGGCCGCCCGCCGTCCGCGCCTGAGGGGACTTGTATCAACTGGTTGACACAATTGCTCTCCATGATCCATCCTCTTGTGTCAGTTGCTTGATACAAGCGGGGAGTTCGGATGCCGGTACTGCGCTGGGTGGGTCTGATCGCCGGGGCGGTCGTCGCCGTCATCACCGTGCAATGGGGTGGCCTGGGCGAGGGCCTGATGCTGGCCGCGCCGCTGTTCGGGCTGTGCGTCTGCCTCGGTGTCCTGGCCGCGGAGCTCACGGTCCGAGCGCCGAAAGGCCCGACCCGCAGCGCCACCTTGCAGGTCCGGCGCATCCGCGACTACCTGCCCGGCCGTCTCGGCTGGGCCGTCGCCGGCACCGGCGGGCTGCTCCTGGTCGTGGCCACCGCCACCACGTCGGCCGGCAGCGCCGATGACATGGGGCGTCCCGGGCGCTCGCTCACCCGGCAGTGCACGGCCGACCTGTCGCAGAGCCACGGTCCCTGGCCGGGCTGGTACTACACCGGGCGGCTGGCGGTGGTCGTGCTGGTGGGGCTGCTGCTCGCGTACCTGGCCCTGCGCACCATCGTCCAGCGCCCGCGCACCGGCGACGCGACCGCCGACAACGCACTGCGCGGTCACGCCGCCCGCGCGGTCACCGGTGCGGCCGGCATCCTCGTCGCCATCCCGCTCGGTGGCGTCAGCCTCGTCGCGTCCGGCGCGCTGCGCGGCATCGACTGCGCGCCGGCCTGGTGGACGGTCGCATCGTGGGGGCTGAATGTGGTGGTCCTCGGATCGCTGGCCATAGTGACGTGGTGCGTAGCCGCGATCCTGCCCCAGCCTCGATGACGGACCGCCCGGGTCTGACCGTGGTCACCGACGACCCCACCCCGCCGTACGAACAGTTGCGCCGCCAGCTGACCGACCTCATCCGGTACGGCGTGCTGGGCCCCGGCGACCGCCTGCCACCGCTGCGCCAAATCGCCTCCGATCTGGGCCTGGCGGTCGGCACGGTCGCCCGGGCCTACCGCGAGCTTGAGGCGACCGGCCTGGTCGTGTCCCGCCGCGGGGGCGGCACCCGGGTCGCTGCGGTGCCCCCCATCGGCCCCGATCCGGCCGAGGTGCTGCGTTCGCGGGCCGCTGAGTTCGTACGCGAAGCCCGTCTTCTGGGTGTGGACGACGACCGGATCAGGTCCCTGGTCGAGCAGGCCCTGACCCGGACCGATGCTTGAGGATCGCCGGCGCAGGGTAGGCGATGGCCGTGGTCTTCATTGTGGTCGGCGTGCTTCTCGTCCTGGCCGGCCTGGCCGTGATCGTGGTCCGGACCGTCGGCGCCGGTAGCCCGCTGCGCGGGCAGGGCCGGGAGACCAACCGGGCGGTCCGCCGGGCGATCCGGGCGGGTGGCACCGACGACCCGGAGATCGACCGGCTGGCCCGCGAGGTGATCCGCCTGACGCCCCGGCTGCGCTGGGGAAAGTATTTCTACGCCGGCATGCTGGTGCTGTCGCTGGGGTTGCTGGTGATCGACCATGACTCGACCGGCGACATCGTCCGGCACGCGGGGACGTCCGTGCTCTGGGTGGGGCTCATCGTGCTGACCGTGGTGCACGAGCGCCGGCTCGACAATTACGGCACCCGCTAAGAGGCCAGTCGCTCCGGGGCGTGGTGGGCCGTGCTGGGCTCGGGGCGGTTGATCTCGGCCCAGACCGCGTCGAGGGAGAGGCCGAGGACGTCGGCGATCGCGGCGATGGTCGGGAACGCGGGGGTCGCCACCCGGCCCGACTCGATCTTGCGGAGGGTTTCCGGGGAGACGCGGGCCTCGAGTGCGGTCATGAGCATCGAGCGATCGCCCCGGGCGAGACGCAACAGCGAACCGAGGCGCTGCCCGCGTTCGACCTCCGCGGGGGTGAGCGGCATCCTGACCATCCCCCGATTCTAGTACCGGGATAATATGGCCGGGATAGTTATTGGTGGCGTGAGGAAGGCACCGCATGATCGAGATCCTGGAACCCAGCCAGCTGCCCCGGGCCAGGGAGGTGGGCGCCCTGGTCGCGGAGATCCTGCAGTCGCTCAAGAGCCGCAGCGCGGTGGGCGTCAACCTGCTGGACATCGACCGCTGGGCCGAGTCCATGATCAAGGAAGCCGGCGCGCTGTCCTGCTACGTCGACTATGCGCCCTCGTTCGGGCGCGGGCCGTTCGGTCACTACATCTGCACGTCGGTCAACGACGCGGTGCTGCACGGGCTGCCGTTCGACTACGCGATCGCCGACGGGGACCTGGTCTCGCTCGACCTCGCCGTCTCGCTGGGCGGGGTCGTCGCCGACTCCGCGATCAGCTTCGTCGTGGGTGACACGCAGCCCGCCGAGAGCCTGGCGCTGATCACTGCGACCGAGCGCGCGCTGGCCGCCGGGATCGCGGTGGCCGGCCCCGGGGTCCGCATCGGCGACATCTCGCACGCCATCGGCACGACGCTGGCCGAGGCCGGATACACGGTCAACACCGAGTTCGGCGGGCACGGCGTCGGCTCGACGATGCACCAGGACCCGCACATCTCGAACACCGGCCGGCCCGGCCGCGGCTACAAGCTGCGCCCCGGCCTGCTGCTGGCGCTCGAGCCCTGGATCATGGCCGACACCGACAAACTCGTCACCGACGCCGACGGGTGGACGCTGCGCAGCGCGACCGGCAGCCGGACCGCCCACAGCGAGCACACCATCGCCGTGACCAGCGACGGCGTGGAGATCATGACCCTGCCGGAGGTGTGACCGCGTCCCAGGCCCGGCCGTGCTCGTCGATCTCGGACATGTTCTCCTCGGCCCAGTCGCGCAGTGCGGCCAGCGGGCCGTCGAGCGAGTGGCCCAGGGCGGTGACCCGGTAATAGACGCTCGGCGGCACGGTGTCCTCGACCCGCCGGGCGACCAGGCCGTCGCGGGTCAGCCCGCGCAACGTCACCGACAGCATCTTCTGAGAGATCCCCGGCATCCGGCGGCGGAGCTCGGCGAACCGGACCTCGCCGGGAAACGCCTCGGCGAGCACCTTCACCGCCATCGACGTCCACTTGTCGCCGACCCGGTCGAGCAGGTTCCGGGTCGGGCAGGCCGGGCTGAACAGGTCGCCACGTGGTTTCACCGACCTCACCACCTTCCGGGAAAGTGCCTCCTTGGCAACCCACGGGTCCTGCGGTGAGCTGGTAACCAATGGTAACCAACGGCATTCACCTCGACATCCGCACCGCGGGCCACGGCGATCCGGTCGTGCTGCTGCACGGCTGGCCGCACACCCACCGGGTCTGGGACCCGATCGTCGCGGCCCTCGCCGCGGACCACCTCGTCATCACGCCGGACCTGCGCGGCCTCGGCGCGAGCGAGCGCCCGGCGGACGGCTACGACCTGGACACCCTGGCCGGTGACGTCATGGGCGTGCTCGACGGCCTCGGACTGCCGACGGCGAAGATCGTCGGCATCGACCTCGGGGGCCCGATCGCGTTCATGACCGCGCTGCGCGAGCCGCACCGGATCTCCCGGCTGGTGGTCATGGAAGCCCTGATCGGCACGCTGCCCGGCGCCGGGAAGATCTCACCCTGGTGGTTCGGCTTCCACGCCGTGCCCGGCCTCCCCGCCACCGTCCTGGCCGGTCACGAGCGCGAATATCTGGACTTCTTCTACCGCTCGGGAACCCTGGGCCGGGGCATCCCGCCGGAGATCCGCGACGCCTTCGTCGAGGCGTACACCGGGGTCGACGTCTTCCACCACTACCGGGCCATGCCCGGCAACGCGGCCCTGATCAGCGACGCCGTCCAGCGGCACCGGCTCACCGTCCCCACCGCGACGATCGGCGGTGCGACCGTCGGCGACAGCACGTTCCGGCAGCTGGAGCCGATCACCGACACGCTCGAAAGCCACCTCATCCCGGACGGCGGTCACATCCTGCCCCTCGACCGCCCGGACGAGCTCCTGAACATCCTCGTCCCGTTCCTCGGTCACCCCTGAACGGCGGCTCGCCGGCGAGCTGGGCGCTTGCCGGCGAGTTGTGGTCCGTACGGTGGGTCAGGGTGCGAAGCCTTGGATCGTGTTGTCCGTGATCTGGAGCAGCCAGCCGCCGGCCAGGACGGGATAGGTGCTGTCGCCGGTGGACTTCCAGGTGGCGGCCGGTTTTCCGGTGGCGGCGGTGAGGATGGTGCTGCCGGTGTACAGCAGCCCGCCGGCCCGGACCGGCTGGTCGAAGGCGGTCCTGAGGCGGGTGATCCAGAGGCGTGCCCCGGTGCGCGCGTTCAGTGCCTCGACGTTGCTGGAGAAGCTGCGGTACACGCGGGTGCCGTCCGAGGCGATCTCGCCGCCGGTGCCGTTCTTCCACCAGAGTTTCGCCCCGTCGGTCGAGCGGACGCAGAGCACGCCACCGTCACCGTCGGCCAGGTAGTAAGCGTCGCCGGCCGGGCTGGCCGCCAATCCTTCGTACGGCAGCGCCCGGCTCCACAGCTTTGTGCCGGTGGTGATCGACAGGGCCGCGGAGTTCTGGGCCGGTCCACCGGTGACCAGCAGCCGGCCGCCGGCCGAGATGCCGGGGGACCAGTATTCGCCGATGGACCAGAGCTCGCGGCCGTCGCTGACCCGGTAGCCGGACACCTGCGGTTCCGACGACATCGAGGAACCGGCGACCACGACCACTCCCCGGTCGGTCACGAGCGACTCGACGGGTCCGCTGGGGCCACCACTCCATTTTTCCCGGCCGGTGGCGACGTTCAGGGCGACGATGCCGCCGTTCGGGTCGCTCCGGGACTGGCACTCGGTGTAGCCGGCGAGCAGCAGCCCGCCGGAGAGCGCCAGGTGCGGGGTGTTGGTGTCGCCCGGGTCGGACCAGGTGTAGTGCCACAGCCGCCGGCCGGTCGTCTGCTGGTAGGCGCCGATGCCGGTCTGGTCGGTGACGAACACCCGGCCACCGGAGACCAGCGGCTCCGACGGTCCGGTGCACGTCTCCGCCCCGGTGGTCGCCAGCTGTGACGTCCACTTGAGCCGGACCTTGCCGATGCTGGAACCGTTGATGACCGATTCGCGGGGGTTGTAGAAGGAGTTGCCGGGGCCGTAGCCGGGGGCAGTCCACCCCGGATCGACGGCGGCCCGCGCGGGGGTCGCGACGCTGAGCAGTCCGGTGGTCAGAAGGATCGCGGCGAGAAGCCGGGAAGGTGCCATCCGCGACACGCTACGGCGCTTTGACCTGCCCAAATGTGCCATCGGCCGGTTCGTCGCACCAAAGGGTGAAGCTCCGGAGGGAGATGTCGGCGACCTGCTGGAGCTCGTCGCGGGCGGCCCCGCCGGCGGCCTGGACGGCGATGCCGTTGGCCACCGTCATGAGGTACCGGGCGAGCAGCGCCGGGTCGGTCGTCGCGGGCAGGTCGCCCTCGTCGACGGCGCGCCGGAACCGGTCCTGGAGGCGGGCGCGGGCGTCGTCGCGCCACGCGCTGAGCGTGTCCCGGGCGGCGCGCCCGGGTTCGCCGGCGGCCAGTGAGCCCTGCACGCCGAGACAGCCGGTGGGGCAGCCGGGCTGGGTGGTGGCGCGGACCGAGCCGGTGAGGAACGCGGTGGCCACCGCGAGGGCGGTCGGTTCGGCCAGTGCCCGCTCGGCGTACGACGCCGGCCCCTCGGTGTAGCGATCGAGCGCCTTGCGGAACAGGTCCTCCTTGTTGCCGTAGGCGGCGTACAGGCTCGTCTTCGTGATGCCCATGGCGCTGGTCAGGTCGCTGAGGCTGGCGCCCTCGTAGCCCTGCTCCCAGAAGACGACCATGGCCCGTTCGAGTGCCTCGCCGGCGTCGAAGCCCCGCGGCCGGCCGATCGGTGTCGTCATGACGGCGATCCTACCCCTTCGGTACCGATCGGTCTTGAAGTGCTACGGTCGCATTCGGTACCGATCGGTGCCGAAGTCTGGGGAGGTTGTCATGGGCTCGTTGGAAGGCAAGACCGCGGTCGTCACCGGGGGCAGCAGCGGCATCGGCCTGGCCGCCGCGATCCGGCTGGCCGCCGAGGGCGCACACGTGTTCGTCACCGGCCGCCACCGGGACGCGCTGGACGCGGCGGTCGACAAGATCGGCGCGGCGACCGCGGTGCCGGGCGACGTCGCGGACCCCGCCGACCTCGACCGGCTCTACGACGCGGTACGGGCGCGCGGCCGGGGCCTGGACGTGCTGTTCGCCAACGCCGGCGTGGGCGCGTTCGCCACGCTGGAGCAGACCACCGCGGAGCACCTCGACCTGATCCTGGGGCTCAACGTGCGCGGCACGCTGTTCACCGTCCAGAAGGCGTTGCCGCTGCTCAACGACGGTGCCTCGGTGATCCTGAACTCCTCGGTGCGCGCCGACGACGGCCGCGAGGCGTTCGGTGCCTACTCGGCGTCGAAGGCCGCGATCCGGTCCTTCGCCCGGACCTGGGCCAATGAGCTCAAGGGCCGGGGCATCCGGGTCAACGCGATCTCCCCGGGCACGATCGACACCCCGGCCATCGCGGGCATCGTCGGCGAGGAGCGGGCGGCCGCCGTCATGGCCGACTTCGCCACCGCGATCCCGCTCGGCCGGGTGGGCCGCTCGGACGAGGTCGCCGACGCGGTGCTGTTCCTCGCCACCGCGCGGAGCAGCTTCATGCTCGGCGCGAACCTGTACGTCGACGGCGGCGAGAACCAGCTCTAACTCGCGCGCTCTTCGAGGAAGCGGGTCAGGGTGTCGTGCGTGCCGGACAGATGGGCGACGCGCTGGGCGATGTCGTCGCGGATGGTCGTGACGCGCTCGACCACGCCCTGGCAGACGGCCTGGTCGACGTTCGTCCCGTCGGTGCAGGGCAGCACGGTGCGCACGAGGTCGCTCGGGAAACCGAGGTCGTACAGCGAGCGGATGGTGAGGACCGTCACCACCGCGTCGTCGTCGTAGTCGCGGTAGCCGTTGGGCCGGCGGACCGCCGTGATCAGGCCCTGCTGCTCGTAGTAGCGCAGTGAGCGGGCGCTGACACCGGTCTTCGCGCTGAGATCACTGATCTTCACCGGTCACCTCCGACCTCCCCCGGAATCCGAGGCTTGACCTTGACACGATGTCAAAGTTTAACGTCGTCTCCTGGCCACGACGAACGGGAGAATCATGCGCGACAGTGTTGAGGTGGCCGGCCGGACACGGACCTACACCGTGGTGGGGCCGGCCGGCGCGCGGGATCTGGTGCTGGTCTTCCACGGCTCCGGGCAGACCGGGGACAAGCACCGGGAGTTCACCGGCCGGGCCTACGACGCCCTGGCCGAGGACGGTACGGCGGTCGTCGCGTACCTGGACGGCTACAAGAAGAACTGGAACGACGCGCGCAAGGAGAGCTCCTTCCCGGCCCGGAAAGCCGGCATCGACGACGTGGGCTTCAGCCGGGCGGTGATCCGGAAGCTCGCCGGCACCCACGGGATCGATCCGGCGCGGGTCTTCGCCGTCGGCTACTCCAACGGCGGGCAGATGGTGATGCGGCTGATGCACGAGGCACCGGAGTTGATCGCCGGCGGGGCGGTGCTCGCGGCGCTCATGCCCGTACCGGAGAACTTCCTCGTGCCCGCGTCGGAGCCGGCGCCGATGCCGGTGTTGTTGATCCATGGCACGAAGGACCCGATCATCAAGTACGCCGGCGGCGAGATGAGCTGGTGGGTGCGTACGGCGTTCAAGGTCGGCGGCCGCACCCGGTCGATGCCGGACACCGCGCGCTACTTCGCCGAGCGCAACGGCATCACCGCCGCGCCGGTCAGCACCACGCTGCCCCATGCCGGGCCGACCTCGCTGGAACGCACCGAATACCGGCAGGAGGGCCGGCCGCCGGTCGTGCTGTACACCGTGCACGGCGGCGGTCACACCATCCCGGGCCCGCAGAAGGCCCCGGCCCCGATCGGCCGGACCAACCAGGACGTCAGCACCGCCGAGCTGGTCAGGGATCTCTTCGGACTGTCGGCGTAGCGGCCGGGAACTCCTCGACGCCGAGCACCAGCAGCAGCGCCAGCCGCTCGCGGGACTCGGCGTCGGCCGGGGTGAGCACCACCATCTGCTGGCCGAGGTCCGGCGTCACCAGCGTCTCGCAGTCCATCAGCATCGGGCCGACCCGCGGGTGCACGACCGTCTTCTGGTCCGCCCGGCGCACCTTCACCTCGTGGTCGGCCCAGATCCGCCGGAACTCGTCGCTGCCGGCCTGCAGGCGCTCGATCAGCCGGATGACCTCCCGGTCGCCGGCCCGCCGCCCGACGACCGCGCGCAGGTCGGCCACGAGCTGCCGGGACCGGTAGTCGTGCTCCTCGTCGTCAGGGTGGACCGTGCGGTTCTGCGGTTCGGTGAACCAGCGGTAGACGACATAGCGCCGGTCGCCGGTGAAACCGCCCTGGTCGCCGGTCACCAGGATCGAGGCCCGGTTCTGGGCGAGCACCTCGCCGAGGTCGGACAGCACCATGGCCGGGGTGTCGCCGAGCAGGTCGAGCATCCGGATCAGCCCGGCCCGGGCCAGCCGGGCGACCCCGTCGGCGGGCGGCGGCTGATGCCCGGCCAGCCGGAACAGGTGATCGCGTTCGTCGTCGGAGAAGCGCAGCGCCCGGGCCAGCGCGCCGAGCAACTGCGTCGAGGGCTGGCTGCTGCGGCCCTGCTCGAGCCGTACGACGTAGTCGACCGACATCCCGGCCAGCGCGGCGACCTCCTCGCGGCGCAACCCGGCGGTGCGCCGGCGCGGACCGTCGGCGATGCCCACCTCGGCCGGGCGGATCGCCTCGCGGCGGCGGCGCAGGAAGTCGGCGAGCTCGGCACGCTGCATGAGGCCATGCTCCCTCGCGGCCGGCGGGCTCATCCAGGGAGCCGCTCTCCCAGGATGAACGCTCCGCTCCCGCCCGGCCGCGAACCGGCGCACGGTGAGGACATGACCACACGAACTCTGGGCCTCGGTGCCATGGGAATGTCGGACGCCTACGGGCCGAGCGACCGGGCGGAGAGCATCGCCACGGTGCACGCCGCGCTGGACGCCGGTGTCACGCTGATCGACACCGGCGACTTCTACGCCATGGGGCACAACGAGCTGCTGCTCGCCGAGGCATTGAAAGGCCGGGACCGGGACAGTTACCAGCTGAGCGTGAAGTTCGGCGCCCTGCGGGGCCCGGGCCGCGAATTCGGCGGTACGGACGGCCGCCCCGAGGCCGTGAAGAACTTCCTCGCCTACTCGCTCAACCGGCTCGGCACCGACCACATCGACGTGTACCGGCCGGCCCGGCTCGACCCGGCCGTCCCGATCGAGGACACCGTCGGTGCGATCAAGGAGATGATCGACGCCGGATTCGTCCGCCACGTGGGCCTGTCCGAGGTCGACGCCGCGACCGTCCGCCGCGCGCACGCCGTGCACCCGGTCCACGACCTGCAGATCGAGTACTCGCTGATCTCCCGCGCGGTCGAGGACGAGGTGCTGCCCACGCTGCGGGAGCTGGGGATCGGCATGACCGCGTACGGCGTCCTGAGCCGCGGCCTCATCTCCGGTCACTGGAGAGCCGGTGCCGCCGCCCCCGGGGACGCCCGCGCGTTCAGCCCCCGGTTCGCGGCCGGCAACGTGGAACACAACCTCACCCTGGTCGAGGCGCTGCGCCGGGTCGCCGACGCCAAGGGCTGCACGGTCGCCCAGCTCGCCATCGCCTGGGTGGCCGCCCAGGGTGCCGACATCGTGCCGTTGGTGGGCGCGCGGACGCGGACCCGGCTGGCCGAGGCGCTGCCCGCGATGCGGCTGGACCTCACCGCGGACGACCTCGCCGAGATCGAGAAGGCGGTCCCGCCCGGCACCGCCCGGGGCGACCGTTACCCGGCCGCCTTCATGGCGAGCCTCGGCGTCGGCAACTGACGCCTCACCACCCGGCTGGTCGCGGGCACGCCCAGCCGCGCCGGTCAGGCGCCGGCGCCGCCGTCGACCGGGACGATCGCGCCGGTCACCATCGAGGCCCGGTCGCTGAGCAGCCACGCGGCCACCTCGGCGACCTCGCGGGGCTGGGCCATCCGGCCGATCGGGGTGCTCGCGGTGATGGCCGCGACGATGCCCGGGGTCGCCGCCTCCCACGCGTCGATCATCTCGGTCGCGGTGCCGCCGGGGGTGATGGCGTTGACCCGGATCCCCTGCGGCGCCCAGGTCACCGCCGCGGACTCGGTGATGCTGTTCAGCGCCCGCTTCATCGCCCCGTACGCGGGGAGCGCCGGGTTGGCCCGCCGGCTGCCGATGCTCGACGTGTTCACGATCGCCCCGCCGGTGCCTTTGCGCATGAGCGCGGCCTCGGCGTTCATAGCGGTGTAGTGCGCCCGGAAGTTCACCTCGAACTGCTCGTCGAGATCTTCGTCGCTGGTCGTGTCGAGCGGCCCGGGCCGTTGCTGCCCGGCGCCGGCGTTGTTGAACGCGCCGTCGAGGCGTCCGTGCAGCCGCTCGACGCGGTCGACGGCCGCCCGGATGCTCGCCCGGTCGGCGAGGTCCACCGGCACGGCGTCCGCGACCCCGCCGCCGGCGCGGATCTCGGCGACGATCCGGTCCAGGGCGTCGGTGCCGCGGGCGGCCAGCACGACGGCGGCACCCTCCTGGGCGAAGAGCCGGGCGGCGGCCGCCCCGATGCCGCGGCTGGCGCCGGTGATGAGTACGACCTTGCCGGTGAGCAGGCCGATGGGTGCGTTGTCCTCGGTGTTCGTCATGCCGCCAGTCTTCGGCGGATCCGCGAGCGGATGCAGGCACAACTGGTACCAGGCTCCACCGCCGCGCGCCGGGCAGACTGGGGCTATGGACAAGCAGGAACTCGCCGCGTTCCTCCGTACCCGCCGTGAGCGGCTCCGGCCGGAGGACGCCGGCCTGCCCTCGGGGCCCCGCCGGCGCACCCCGGGCCTGCGCCGCGAGGAGGTGGCGGTGCTGGCGCACATCTCCACGGAGTATTACGTCCGCCTGGAACAGGGCCGGGCCCCCCGGCCGTCGGGTGAGGTCCTCGCCGGGATCGCCGGCGCCCTGCGGCTCACCGACGCCGAGTCCGACCACCTGCACGTGCTCGCCGGCACCGCCCCGATCCGTGGCGGCCTGCACCGGCGCGACGTCCGGCCGAGCATCCACGCGCTGCTCGAACGCCTGCCGCAGACCGCCGGTTTTGTCATGTCGGCCGCGTTCGAGGTCCTCGCGTGGAACGACCTCGCGGCCGCGCTCATGACGGATTTCGGCGAGCTCGGCCCACGGGAGCGCAATCTCGCGCGCAAGGCTTTCCTCGCACCGCCGCAGACCGACCCGCCGTTGTTCGGGGTCTCCGACGCGACGGAGTTCCGGCATCATGTCGTCATGGCGCTCCGGCTCACCCTCGCCCGTTATCCGTCCGACCCGGAGGTGACCGGGCTGGTCGACGATCTGCGCACCGGCAGCCCCGAGTTCGCCCGGCTCTGGGAACGCCACGACGTGCAGGCCGCGCCGGTGCTCACGAAGACGTTCCAGCACCCGCTGGTGGGCACGATCGTGGTCGACTGCGACTCGCTCGCGCTCACCGACAGCGACCAGCACCTCGTGCTGTACACCGCCCCGGTGGGGTCGCCCAGCGCCGAGGCCCTGGCCCTGTTGAACGTGCTGGGCCCCGGCGCCCGCACCGCGCCGGCCGCCCGATGACGCTGCTGCCCGACGCCGTCTCCGGTTCGTCGACCGCCGGCGAGCGGGTCGTGACCGCGCAGGGCCCGACTGAGGATTTCCGGATCGCGTCGCTGACCAAGATGTTCACCTCCGCCGCGCTGGTGCTGACGCTGCGCGAACTGGGGATCCCGTTGCACACCCCGGTCGCCGACCTGCTGCCCGGATCCCCCGCCACCCCGGCCCTCACCGTCGAGCGGACCCTCGCCCAGGTCTCCGGGCTGCGCGAATCCGTCGGCGCGGCCGCGGTGGCGCGGCTGGAGCTCGCCGACGCGGCCCGGCTCGTGCTGGAGGCCGGGCACGACCGCGAGCCCGGCACCCGCTGGTCCTACTACAACGGCAACTACTTCCTGGCCGGCGCGATCCTGGCCACCCTCACCGGCCTGCCCTACGAGGAGGCCCTGCGGCGCAGGGTGCTCGACCCCTGGGGCCTGACCCGGACGGGCTGGGACGGTCCGGCGCCGAGCGCCTACCCGCGGGCCCGCCGCCCCAGCGGTGGCCTGTGGTCCTGCGTCCCGGATCTGCTGACCTTCGCCGAGCACCTGCTCGCCGACAAAGCACTGCTGGACGAGACCCGGACCCCCAGAACAAGACCGGACGACCCCATGACGTACGCGCTGGGCTGGGCGATCGGCCCGTCCGGTCAGATGTACCTCAACGGCCGCCTGCCCGGTTACCGGGCGGTGATGCTGCTGGTCCCCGACCGCGACTACGCGAGCGTCGTCCTCACGAACCGGCAGGACGCGCTCCCCGAGGTGGCCCGGACCCTCAGCGACATGCAGTTCCCGCTGACCGGCGACGACCTCACCGCCGCGATCGACGGTTTCGCGGCCTGACCTGAACGGACTTCTACCGCGCGACTTTCACTGACCAGTTGGTGATCTCCTGGACCGAGACGTCCTCGCCGGTGCCGCCGGTGAAGCCGACCAGGGCTTTGCGGTGGCCCAGAGCCGCGGCCAGGTCGACCTTGGTGTCGAGGATCTTGGTCTCGGTGGCGGCGCCCACCGCCCGGACCCTGACCTTGAGGGTCGTGGTCGCGGCGAGGTAGGTGATCCGGACGTGGACCGGCTGGCCGAACATCTGGATCGGCGACGAGGCCACGATCGGCTGGGCCGCGTCCGACGCCCCGCCCCGCACCACCGCGACGTGGTTGTTGTCGACGTCCGCGGGGTTCTTGAACGTGTCGAGCTCCACCGCGACGCTGTGCGTCATGCCGCCGTATCCGAGGCTGCCGCCGTACCCTCCGATGCCCTTGCGTCCGTCGTTCTGCAGCACGAACGCGATGCCGTCGGCGTGCCCGGCGGCGCCGGTCATGGACAGGTCGAACGCGGTTTCGAAGCCCTTGTCCGGGTTGACCTTCACGTGTGCCCAGGCGGCGCCGGCCTGGCGCTTGGTGTCGCTGGTCAGCCGCAGGGCCTTGTCCTGGACGCCGGCGCTGCCGTTCAGGTAGAGGCCCGGGCCCTTGCTGAAGTCGCCGTAACTGATGATCTTTTTGTACCCGGAAGGTGTCGCCTGTGCCGGGGTGGCCATTGTCGTGCCCGCCAGGACGGCGGTCAGGGCGATGGCCGCCGATGGTGTCAAGCGTTTCCGCATTCCGTGTTCCCCTCGTACCGATCGGATGGTTCAAACCACCTTGAACCGGATCAAAGGGTCATGGGAGCGGAATGCGATAACTCGTACTTTCAGTCGTCGACCCGCGCTCGGGCCACGCGGTCCGGTCCGAGCTGGTACGTCGGCATGCTGAGCAGCCCGTCCGGCAGGTGGTGCCGGCCGGTGTCGGCGGGGTCCTCGATCGCGGGCACCGCGCGGGCCTCGTCCATCCAGCGCCGGTGCGGTGTCGGGCGTCCCCACAGCCGCCAGAGCACGAACAGCGTGGCCGCGAAGACGGACCAGAGAGTGACCACGATCGCGGCCAGGGTGAAGTCCATGTATCGACGGTAGGTCGCCGGGGGCGTTGCGGCACCGGGGTGATACCCGCTGCGGGGTAACCATGTCGGTCAGGATTTCGCAGCCGTTTTCTAGGATTCATGGGATCTATCCGGACAGATGGTTACAGATCGGTTTCTCCGGCGCGCGAGGGCGATGATGCGGCAACAATAGGGCTGGTACAAAGCAGTCAATGGGGGCGGAGCAGGCAAATGCTACATCCTCTGATCGAGACCAGCACGGTGCCGGAAACGGACAAAGAACTCAGAAGGGTGGAGCTGGAACTGATTTTCCCGGTGCTCAATGCGGAGGACGGCGTACGCGCATTGCTGGAGGAAGCCGCCGAGGGTCTGAGCACGCTCGACCGTCCCGGCGCCCTGGCCGTCGTCGACCGGGGATCCAGCGACCGCACCATCGAGGTGGTCGACGACTTCGCGGGGGAGTCGCCGATCCCGGTGCGGGTGCTCGGCTGCTCGGCCCCGGGCTGGGGCGCCGGCGCCCTGCGCGGTGTGCGGACCAGCCCGGCCGGCTGGGTCGGCGTCGGCGAACCCGGCGCGTTCACCACCGGCCTCGCCCACGCCGTCCGCCTACTCGCCGGCGGCCAGCACATCGTCTGTCTCGGCGCCGAGGGTAGCCGGGTCACCCTGCTGCACCGCTCGGTCGCCGAGCTGGTGTTCGGCGACGAACCGCCGCCGGACGCCGGTTTCACGCCCCGGCTGCGCGACACCGCCGGGCACTCCGGGATCCGGATGACCGCCCACGGCAGCTCCCGGGTCGTGGCGTGAGGCGCAGATTCCGGGGTACGCCCGGCGAGCACGTGGTCTGGCTCAACTTCAAGGACGCCACCCACCCGCACAGCGGCGGGGCCGAGGAGTACATGCACCAGGTCACCGCGCGGATGGTGGCGGGCGGCCAGCGGGTCACCATCGTCACGTCCCGTCCCCGCCACGCCGCCCGGGCCGCCCGGATCGGGGGCGCGGCCGTGCGCCGGATGGGCAACGCGTACACCGTCTATCCGCTGGCCCTGCTCTGGTTGCTGCGGCACCGGCGGGGCATCGACGCCATCGTCGACACCTGCAACGGCATCCCGTTCCTGTCACCGCTCGCCGTCGGGCGCCGGATCCCGGTCGTGGTCCTCATCCACCACGTCCACCAGGTCATGTTCGGTCAACGTTTCCGCTTCCCGCTGGCCCAGCTGGGCCGGTGGCTCGAGCGGGTGGGGAACCGGCTCGTCTACGGCGTACGGACGATCGCCGTGGTCTCCCCGTCCTCGCGCACCGAGGTCCGCCGGGTCCTGGGCCTGATCGGCCCGGTGTACGTCGCCGCCAACGGCCAGGAACCGATCGTCGTGCCCGGCGCCGGGCGTTGCGAGGCGCCGCGGATCGTCTGCGTCGGCCGCCTCGCCCCGCACAAGCGCTGGGACCTGCTGCTGCGCGCGCTGCCCCGGATCGCCGAACTCGTCCCGGACGTCGAGCTGCACCTGGTCGGCGACGGCCCCTGCCGGTCCGAGCTGGCCGCTCTGATCGACGAGCTCGGGATCGCCGGCCGGGTCACCATGCACGGGCGTCTCGACGACGAGCACCGCAACCGCCTGCTCGCGTCCGGCTGGCTGACCGTGTGCACCTCCGAGGTCGAGGGGTGGGGTCTCGCGGTGACCGAGGCGATGAGTCTCGGCGTACCCGCGGTCGTGCTGGCCTCACCCGGGCTGCGCGACTCGGTGCGCAACCGGCAGACGGGGTGGGTCGTCGCCCGGCCGCAGCACCTCGCCGGGCAGATCACCTCCGCGCTGATCGAGCTCGAGGACCGCGGCGTCGCCGCGCTGTGGGCGGTCCGCTGCCGTGCCTGGGCCGGCCGGTTCACCTGGGCGGCGACCACCGACCGGCTGACCGGGCTGCTCGCCGGCGAGGACGCCCGCCGCGCCGGGCACGACAACCGGCCGATCTGCGACCTGTCCACGGTCGTGGAGCTGCCGACCCACCTCGCCGCCCGGATCGACTTCACCCGGCTGCGCGACGTCGACCAGGTCGACTGGGAGCCGGCCCGGGTCCGCCTGCTGCTCGCCGGATACGACGAGAGCGACGCGACCGCGCTGCTGGACCGCCTCGGCATCACCCTCGACCCGGCCGTCACCCGCGTCGCCGTGGCCCGCCCGGCCGACCTGCTCGGCTGGCAGCGGGCCGCCGGCAGCCGGGCCGGTGACCTGCGGCCCTTCTTCGCGCACGCGGTAAAGGAGAACGCAGCGTGAGACTTGCCGTCCTGGGCGCCAGCAGCGCGGCCGGGCTGGGCGTGCGCGGCCGCTCCTACGCCGTCCTCGTCGCCGAACGCCTTGACGCCGACCTGCTGCAACTCGCCCGTACCACGCAGACCGTGAACGAGATCGGCCCCGACGCCCTGGAGCGGATCCACACGTTCGGCCCGACGCTGGTGATCGTGTCGTTCGGTGCCGCCGAGGGGTTCGTGCATCCGAGCCGGGTGCTGCAGCGGATCCTGGACCGCTGCGCCCCGCGGAGCTGGCGCGGCCCGGCCGGACTGGAACCCCGCCCGTACTACTCCCGGACCCCGGTCCGGCGCTGGCGCCAGCACGCCATGTCGGCGACAAAGGTGCTGCTCAAGCGTTTGATCATTCCGGTCACCGGCGGATTCCAGCGGCTGCCGGAGCCGGCCTACGAGAAGCGGCTGCGCGCACTGCTCGCGGACCTCCCCGCCGGCGTCCCGAAACTGCTCGTCGGGCTGTGGCCGGTCGACGAACGCTCCTTCCCCCGCTCCAACCGGGCGCTGCGCCGCAACGACGAGATCATGCGGGCCGCCGCCGACGAGCGCGCCGACACGGTCTACGTCCCGGCCGCCGACGCGGTCCGGCCCTGGACCGACTACCTCGCCGACCACGCCCACCTCAACGACCAGGGCCACGACCGGGTCGCCGACCTGATCCTGAGCACGATCGATAGGACACCTCATGACCCTCGTCGTCCGCACCCCACCGGCTCAGGCGGTCACGCCTGACCGCCGGACCGGCCCGCTGGTCTACGCCGGGGCCCTGGCCGTGGCCGTCGTCGTGTACCTGGTCAACCTGCAGGCGGCGGTCGACTTCGACCTCGACGAGGTCATGTACACCATCGCCGGGCAGAACACGGTGGTCGCCGACTCGGTCTCCTGGGGGGCCCAGCCCACCGCCGTGCACCCGCCCCTGCACTTCCTGCTGGTCGGCGCATGGACGCTGCTGACCGGCACGGCCCACGGCGACACGCTCGACGCGCTGGCCGCCGCCCGCTACCTCGGTGCGCTGTTCAGCGTGCTGAGCGTCGCGCTGATCGGCCTGCTGGCCCGCCGCTACACCGCGAACCCGTGGCTGGCCGGTGCCGCAATGCTGCTGGCCACGGTCGACGGCTTCCTGGTCCGGTTCGGCCGCACCGCGCTGATCGAGCCCACCGCCGTCTTCTTCGGCGTGATGGTCGTCTACCTGGCGGTCCGGTTCCGGTACGCGGCCAGCCCCGCGTACCTCGGTGTGGTCGGCGTCGTCTCGGGTCTCGCCCTGCTGGTCAAGGAACCACTGCTGTTCACCGTCATGGTGCCGCTGCTCGCCGCCGTCCTGGAACGCGACTGGGCCTACTTCCGCCGCGCCACCGCGGCCGCCGGACTCGGCGCCCTGATCTGGGCCACGTTCCCGCTGTGGGCCGTGCTCAACGGTGCCGGCGGCTGGTGGTGGTCCGAACACGACACCAGCCTCCGCCGGCTCGCCGGCCTGCTGCAGGTCAGCGGCCTGAACCGGACCGGTATCTCGTCCACCGGGGTGATCGGCGACACGCTGCGGATGTACGCCGGCGGCTATCTGATCTTCGCGACCGGGGCGATCGGCCTGCTCGTCCTCGCGTTCCGCGGTGGCCTCTTCCACAAACTGCGGCTGAACACCCGCGACGCGTCCCTCGTGGCGTTCGGCATCCTGAGCTACGGCTTCCTCGGCTACTGCGTGCTGCTCGGCCAGGCCAACGAACAACTCACCGTGTACGCCGTGGCCCCGGCCGTCCTGCTCACCGTGCTCGCCTGGGGCCGGCCGGTCCGCCTCGCCGCGATCATCTGCACGGTCGCGATCCTCGCCGGCGCCGCCTCCTGGGGCGTCAACGTCGCCGCCACCCGCGACGACGGCACCCGGCGGATGGGCGCCTACCTGACCCGCGAGCTGGCCTGTCAGCCTGTCAACGCCACCGGCAACGCGCTGCGCTGGGCCCCGGCGCTGCCCCGCAACCACGTCGAGGCGTTCCCGGACGGCGGTGCCGCGGTGCGCGCCGGCATCCGGCTCTTCCTGCTCTCGCCCAAGGACAGCAGGATGCGGTACGGGAACAGCTCGCCCACCCTCGACACGTTCGTCCGCACGTACGGGACCTGGGTCCAGTCCTTCCCCAGTCACCGTTACGAGCGGCTCGAGCTGTGGTCCGTACCGACCCCGCTGCCGGCCACCCGCGAATGTGGCAACACCCGCCCGCCCGCCTCCCCGCAGGCCCCCGCGCTCAGCTTCCTGATGCTGCTCGGCGCGATGATCGGCACCATCGCGTTCGCCCTGTACCTGTGGCACGCCATCACGATCCGCCGGGAATGGGCCCGCGAATGGGCGAAACGATGACCGACGTCCTCGACACCCCCCGCACCGGGACCACGGCCGGGCACGGCGCGGGCTGGCTCATGCTCGCCACCACCGGCGCCGGCGTCATCAACTACGGGTACGCCCTGGTCCTCACGCACGGCCTGCACCCCGCCCAGTACGCCGCGTTCGCCGCGGGACAGGCCCTGCTCATGGTCCGCGCGGCGATCTCCGGGGCCGGCATCCCGTGGATCCTCGCCCGGGAGATCGGCCGGGCCCCCGGCGACCACCACCGCCACACGGTGGTGACCACGTTCGCGTTCTGGACCAACCTCGCCCTCGGCCTGCTGCTGACCCTGATCATCACCGGCGGGGTGCTGGCCTTCGGCGGCCCGCACGACGCGGTCGCGGTCGCGGCGGCGTCGCTGCTCATGTCGGTCGGCTCCACCGGCATGGGTTTCCTGCAGGGCATCGGCCGGATGGAGGCGATCGCGCTGCTGTTCACGCTCGAAGCCGTGGTGAAGGCCGGTGTCGGGATAGGACTCGTCTTCTTCACCGGCCTCGGCTCGGCCGGGGCACTGGCCGGGTTCGTCGCCGGCAGCCTCGTGCTGCTCGCGCCGCTGCCCACGTTCCGGCACCTGATCGGCCGGCCGGTCTGGGAGCCGGCGCTGCTGCGAGCGGCCCTGCGCCAGACCCGCCTGCAGGCCGCCGTCGCGATCACGGCGGCCGGGGACACCGTCCTCGTGGCGCTGCTCGGGCTGGGGGCGGCCGGCGGTGGTCCGTACCAGGCGGCCTCTGCGCTGGGCCGGGTCCCGCTCTTCGCCTCGAACGCGGTGGCGACGGCGACGTTCCCGCACCTCAGCCGCGACGGCTCAGCGGTGCGGAAGGCGGCGGCCCTGCGGTCGTACCTGATGGTCGCGATCCTGATGACCGGCACCCTGATCACCCTGCCGCCGGCGATCCGCGCCGCCCTGCTCCCGGCGACGTTCGCGTCGGTCGGTCGCTGGCTGCCCTACGCGGCGGTCCTCGGCCTGGCCATCGGCCTGCTCAACCTGTGCGTCACCTTCCTGCAGGCCGACGACCAGCACCGTGCGGCGGGCCTGGTCATCGGCCTGACCGCGGCCTACCTCGGCCTGGTCGCGGCCGCCGGTGCCCTGTTCGGCATCCCCGGCCTGGCCGCGGCCGCCGCCCTCGCGGCCCTGCTGACGGTCGCCACGCTGGCCCTCCTGCCCGCCGTCCGGCCGGGCTGGCGCGCCCTGCGGATCCGCGACGTGGCCGCGGTGCTGGCCGCGACCCTGCTGCTCGCCGTGGTCACCAACCCGGCCCTCTGGCTGGCCATGACCGCCTTGACCGGGCTCGCGGTCCTGGCTGTCAGCTTCCCCGAGTTCACCCCCACAACCGCCCTCACCCGCCTGACCCGCCGCCGTGCCTAACGGCGTCCTTCCGCTGACACGATTGCATCCCCACGGTTCGTGTCGTTACTGGGTGAACGATTCGCTCGTTTGGCTGATTGGCTGTCAATTGATCTTTGCGCAGTCGATCGAGCCGCTTATGCTCACTTCTGTTACTGTCGGTAATTCGACAGATCAATCAAGCGCGATCATACGGCGGGGGTCGGTTGTTGGCACTTCTTAAAAATATTGAATTTTTCAAATTGTAACGATCTGGTCATTTGTAAACTTACGTTACTTCTTGCTTTCTAGCCTAATATTGATCATGGTAGAATTGGTAATAGATAGTAGCATTTCGGGCATTAGCGAGTTGTCAACAAGCAAGCCTTTGATGTGTGACTGGTTCGCCTCGCGTCGCTTGATCGCGATGGTGTCTGTATGGGGCCTTGTTTGACTCCGGTTTGGGGCATGGTTGTGCCTGCATGTTATGCCTCTGCAAGGTGATGTGCTTATCGCCTCGGGTCGAGGATAATGAAGGGGTCATATCATCACAGGATCGGGGTACGACTATGCCCGCCTTGTCCCAGCTGAAGAAGCTCTTTCGCAGTGTGGTGAATTTTTCGATCTTGCTGGTGGGTGCCGCAGCTAGCGTTTCTCAGCTTCTGGGATTGAGTAAAGGGTGGGGTCGGATAATTCTCACCGGTGTCGGAGTTTCATCCCTGTTTTTCCTGGTGATCCGATGGTGGGTTTGGTACTTCGATGGCATGGTCCGCAGGTTGAAGACCGCGCTTGAGGAGCGACGGTCGGGGTTGGCGAGAGTCAAGCGAAAGATCCTGTTTGACCAGGCGCAGATTGCCAAGCTCCAGGTGGGACACCAAGGCTACGTCGAAGCCATCGAGCACGTGGTCGACAAAGGCGAGTCCATGTTCACCGAGCGCCTCGTCATCACGGTGATCGTCGGCGCCGACGACGACGCCGACCGCATCTCGGAGCGGCACGAGACGCAGCCCACCGGGCGCATCACGCAGCGTACGTTCCGCCCGGTCCTGCCCTACAACACCGCGCCACCGATCGGAGTGGACGAGATTGGCCTGCGCGCCACCCTGCTGGAGAACAAAGTCCCGGTGAAAGCGCTGCCCTTGATCAAGGATGGCATCTTCCGGGTCTGGTTGATATTCGATCCGGTGCTGAAAAGTTCGACGGACTGGCAGGTCGACTACCAGACGAAGAGGCTGTGGGCGCCACTGCGCAAAGACGGCACCGACAGTCTCGTCTGGACGGACCGGCCCCCGATCGACAACGGCGGCTCGTCGGTGCTGAGCGAACTCGTGGTCCGCTTCGTGTTCCCCCGGGACAAAGCTGCCCCGGCCGTCACGGAACGCTTCGGCTTCGGGGCTTTTGGTGACCCAGTCCGGATCGACGGGAGTGATGACTGGCTTATCGAGTTCCGCGATTCGGCCCCCGCCGGCCGGACGTACACCTGGGACCTCGCCCAAGAGCCCAGCCCGAATCACTCTTTGCCGGTCGGCTTGTTGAGCAGGGTGTAGAGCTGGGCGATCCGGCCGTCCGCCACGATCATGATGTCCGTCCCGGTGACCACCGGCGGCTGACCGGCCGGGCCGAGCTGCCACCGGAGCAGGACGAGGTCCTGGGCGACCTGCGCCTCGCCGACCGGGCTGAACACGAACGCGGGGGCGTCGTCGAGCAGCTTCTGCGCCTTCTGCCCGAGCGCCTCCCGGCCGACCAGCACGCCCTCGGGATCCGAGAACGTCACCCGCTCGGCGTAGATCTCGTCGACAGTCTTGGCCCGGGCCTGCGGGTCGCGCTCCCCGAACACCCCGAGCAGGTTCCGGTGGGCGAGCTCGATCAATCGATCGTGTTCCGTCGTCATCGGCCAAACTTATCCACGTGACGATCGAACTCGTAGCCCGTTTCGCCGTCGATGTCGGCCCACAGCGGCGGGTCTTGCTCGGCTGAGCGACTGATCCGCAGCCGCTTGTCGACGGCGGCGGTGAACGGGTCGGCCAGGCCGGGGACGACGTCCCGGGCCCACGGATGCACCGCGTCGAGGAATCCCGCGAGGTCCCGCCGCACCTCGATCAACAGCACCCGGGGTCGATGGTCACCTCGCCGGAGCTGAGCCGCAGGCCACCGGCGGCATAGTCGTCGTCGCAGGCCAGATACACCTCGATGGCCTCGGCCGCGTTGTTCGCGGTGACGGACATGTCGTTCGCGATGACGCTGCCCGCGAGCAGGGGCCAGACGATGGTCCCCACCTGCCGCGGCGTCGGCCGGCGCGGGATCTCGAAGAGATAGTCGATCGGGTCGGCGGCCCAGAACGGACAGACGGCCACCGATCGCAGCAGCACCGGCGTCATGGTGATCACCGCCCGAGGCTAACCACCCGGGTCACAGGTTCGGGATGCTGAGCAAGACCTACCATCGGGCCGTGTCCGACGCCGCGAAGTTCACCATCGCCGACAACTGGCACGGCGGTTGCTACGAGCTGGCCGTCGAGGTCGGGCGGACCAGCGACGAGCGGCTCGGCCGGTGTCTGGAGGCGGTCTGGCGGGCCGCCGGCGTGCACGGGTGCTACGGCCGCGACGACCTCGAGCCGGAGGACCAGCAGCGCGTGTCGCTCACCCTGGAATCACTGCGGCGGTACGGGCACCTGCGCGGCCTGGTCGACCTGCCGAACGGCGTACGCATGGTGTGCGGTGCGGTCGCCGTCCGCGAGGACGACGGTCCCGACTGGTTGTGTTTCTACCTGCCGATCGGCGCGCTGGGCCGGGCGGAGCAGCGAATGGTGGGCTCCTACCCGTACGAGCGGGAAGGTGACCCGCCGTCGATCGGATGGCGGGCCCCGATCGACGCGTGGCTGGCCGGCGTGGCCCGGGAGGTCTACGCGACGGTCGGCTTCCGGCTGGCCCTCATCGGACCCGAGGTCTCCGGCCATGCGTATGCCGGAGACCTCGGCGATGATCCTGGGGAGCCCCGGTACCTCGGGTATCTGATCCCGCGCCCGGACGGGCTGCGTCACCTGCCGGCGACCCGCTGAGCGTCAGTTGTCGGCGGTCTTGGTGACGACCTTGAACGCGGTGTCCAGCTCGACGTCCCACTCGCTGTTGTCGGCGGCGCGGACCTCGACCTCGTACGCGACCCCCGGGTCGTCGCTCGCCTCGACGTCGGTGACCGTCCCGCCGGTGACCGCGGCCACGGCGGCCTGCTCGGCCGAGGTGCGCTCGGCGTCGGTCAGCACCCGGTCGTCAGCATCCGGGGAGTCGGGGGTGTCGGCCTGCTGACCGATGACCTTGCCGTCCTTGTCGAGGGCCACGTCGATCTCGCTGCCGTCCTGCTTGCGGACCTCGACCTCGTACGCCTCGCCCTTGTCGTCGCTGGTGTCGACGTCGGTGACGGTGCCTCCGCCGACGGCCTGCACGGCGGCGTTGCCGAGGCGGTCGCGGTCCTCGCCGCGGACGTCGGCGTTCGCGGCGGTGGCCCAGACCCCGCCGCCGATGGCGAGGGCGGCGACGGCCGCGGTGGTGGTGACGATGACGCGCTTGGTGCGGAGCTTCGCTGTATTCATGGGCACAGCCTGCGGGTCACTGCCTGAATCTCACCTGAACGCGATCAGGGACCGGGAATCCGTACGGTGAAACGGGCCCCACCCAGCGCCGAGCGGGAGACGGCGACGGTCCCGGCGTGCGCGGTGACGATCTCCCTGACGATGGCCAGGCCGAGCCCGCTGCCACCGGCGTCGCGGGCACGCGCCTCGTCGAGGCGCACGAAGCGTTCGAAGACGCGTTCCCGCTGGTCCTCGGCGATGCCCGGCCCGTCGTCGTCGACGGTCAGCTCGACCCAGCCGTCCGCCGCCCGGACCCCGACGGCCATCGCCGCGACGGCGTGCCGGGCCGCGTTGTCGGCGAGGTTGCGGACCACCTGGCCGAGCGAGGCGGCATCACCCCGGGCCCGGCCGGCGCCGACCCCGGCGGTGTCGACCACGAGCCCGGTACGCGCCACCCGCCGCGCCTCGGCGAAGGCCAGATCGTCGACGTCGACATCCTGGTGCACCCGGGCCGCCCCGCCGTCGTCAGCGCGGGTGAGCAGCAGCAACTGCTCGACGAGCCGCTGCAGCCGCCCCGACTCCTCCAGCACGGTCTCGGCCAGCTCGCCGTCCGGCAGCGCGGCCGGATGTGCCCGCGCGACCTCCGCCACCTGCCGGATGCTGGCCACCGGGGACCGCAGCTCGTGCGAAGCGTCGGCGACGAACTCCCGTTGCCGGTCCCGGGAGTCCTGCAACCGGGTCAGCATCTGGTTCATGGTCCGGGCCAGCCGCCCGATCTCGTCCCGCGAAGCCGGTTCGGGCACCCGCCGGTCCAGCCGGTCCCCGGTGATCTCCTCGACCTCCCGTCGGATCCGCTCGACCGGGGCCAGCGCCCGCGACACCAGCACCCACGTCGTGCCCCCGACGAGCAGAACGAGCAGCGGAAGCCCGGCCACCAGGGGAGTGACCAGCGCGGACGTGGAGTCGTCGACCTCCTCCAGCGACACGGCCACCGACACCCGGTACTCGTCACCGTCGTCGGCGACCACCACGTACCCATGATCGGAACCGGGCAGCCGCACCTCGTCGACGGCTTCGTCCGGCAACGCCACCGACGACCGCACCACGGTGCCGTCCGAGCCGGTCACCTGCCACACCAGGTCGTCCAGATCGTCGTCCGGGTCCGCCGGCTCGACCGCGGGCAGGCCCCCGGCCTCGGCCTGATCGAGCAGGACCGAGGCCCGCTGCTCGGCGGTGGCCTCCAGCCCGTCCCGCAACGACCCCCGCATCAGGGCGACAAGGGCGAAGGAACCGGCCAGAAGAGCAACCGCCACCACGAGTACGGCCGCAGCGGTCGTCCGCAACCGCATGTCAGCCCGCATCATCTCCTCCGAGCCGGTAGCCGGCACCGCGCAGTGTCTGGATGTCGGCCCGCCCGAACGGCCGGTCGACCTTGTTCCGCAGATGCCGGATGTAGACCTCGACAATGTTCGGGTCACCGACAAAATCGACGTCCCACACGGTGTCGAGGATCTGCCGTTTCGACACGACGTCCCCGGGGTTCCGCGCCAGGAAGGCGAGCAGCGAGAACTCCCGGGCGGTCAGCTCCACCTCGATGTCACCCCGCCACACCCGCCGGGCCGCCGGATCCAGCCGCAGATCCCCGACCTCCAGCTGGGTGGGCCGTTCCCGCGCACCCCGCCGGGTCACCGCCCGCAACCGAGCCACGAGTACGGGAAAAGAGCACGGTTTCGTCAAATAGTCATCGGCCCCGGTGTCGAGCCCTTCCACCTGATCCCACTCGCCATCCTTGGCGGTGAGCATGAGAATCGGCGTCCAGTCCTTCTCCGCCCGCAACGTCGCACAGACCTGATAGCCGTTCAGCTTGGGCAGCATCAGGTCGAGCACAATGGCGTCATACTCGTTCTCCCGGGCCAGCCACAGCCCGTCGACCCCATCATGGGCGACGTCGACGGCAAACCCCTCGGCGACCAGCCCCAACCGCAACGACCGAGCCAGCCGCTGCTCGTCATCAACGACGAGTACCCGCACGGTCAGCCTCCCGAGGTCGAAAACCCCATCCTCGCCCACCCCACCTGAACACACCCTGAACGTCCATGGACAGCTTCAGATGCCCTGGTCGGCCAGGTAGGAATCCAGCTCAAGATGTGCGTGGAGCCGCTCCCGGCTCTCGACGCCCGAATGGTGGTCCCTCTGGCTCCCGCTGGATCAGGTCGTGAATCCACGAGCCTATTTCAACCTGACGGTGCTGGTCAGGGCAGGTATGGGTGGTCCGGATATCGATGAGAGCGAGGGGGCGGTGCCGGCCCGGCGTTCGTTGGTCCAGCCGGCGTCCACTGGACGGCGCGCCGTAACCCACCTCTCCCGGATCAACGCGTACGAGATCGGTCATGACGCCGGCCCGAGGGTGGCGAAGCCGTCGTCGAGCAGGTCGGTGAAATCGATGGTTCCGCCGCTATTGGTCCATTCGGCCAGCGCCACGTCGAGGCAGGCCAGCGCGGCATGGGCCAGCGTCTGCGCGCGGAAGTCCCGGCTGCCGGCCGGGCCGTCCAGTCGCTCGGCGATGACCGGCGCCATCAGGTTCGCCCAGGCGATGTGCTTCTCCAAGTTGCGGGCCCGCAGTGTCGGCGCGCTCAGCAGGACCCGCATCAGCCGCAGGTTCCGCTCGGGGTCGCCGGTCGATACTTCGATCATGGGGGTGAACGCCGCCCGCAGGGCGCTCCAGATCGGCTCGCCGGCCGGGCACGCGGCCAGAGCGTCACGCACGACCAGACCATAGGCGGTCATGTCGCCGATCACGACGTCTTCTTTGACCGCGAAATACCGGAAGAAGCTGCGCGGGGAGATCCCCGCCGCCTCGCTGATGTCCTGAACGGTCGTCTGCTCGAAGCCGCGCTCGTCGAAGAGCCGCAGCGCCCGATCGACGACCTCGGCCCGGACGGCGTCGCGTACCGCGTCGCGCGCCCTCTCGTGCAGCCGTCGGCCGGTGTCGCTCGTCACGCCAGTAACATACACCGCCTGCCCTGGCAGAGACTGCCAATCTAGGCGTAACGTGCCAGACGAAGGCACATCAACATCCGATCCTTGGAGTACTCCATGAAGCAGCGCCACCTCGGCCGACAGGGTCTGGTCACGTCGGAGATCGGCTACGGTGCGATGGGCATTTCGCTCGCCTACGGTCCCGGCGACAAGCAGGAGGGCATCGCCGCCATTCGGCGCGCCCACGACCTGGGCGTTTCGTTCTTCGACACCGCCGAGCTGTACGGCTGGGGCGAGAACGAGAAGATCGTCGGGGAGGCCGTCGCCCCGTTCCGCGACGACATCGTCATCGCGACGAAGTTCGGCTTCACCCACGACTACGGACACGACAGCCGCCCGGAGCACATCCGCGAGGTCGTCGAGAACAGCCTGCGGTACCTGGGCGTCGACCACATCGACGTGCTCTACCAGCACCGCGTCGACACCACCGTGCCGATCGAGGACGTCGCCGGCACGGTCAAGGAGTTCATCGACGCCGGCAAGGTGAAGTATTTCGGTCTCAGCGAAGCCGGCCCGGAAACCATCCGCCGCGCGCACGCCGTGCAGCCGGTCTCGGTGCTGCAGACCGAATACTCGTTGTTCGAGCGCGACGTCGAGGTCCTGTTCCCGACCCTGACCGAGCTCGGCATCGGCTTCGTACCGTACTCGCCTCTGGGCCGCGGTTTCCTCACCGGCGCCGCCAAGCCGGCCACCGACTACGACGAGAGCGACATGCGCCGCCACGACCCGCGCTGGCAGCCGGGCAACTACGAGAAGAACCTGGAGGCGACCCGGCTGCTCACCGACCTGGCCGCGACCAAGGACGCGACAGTGTCGCAGCTGGCCCTGGCCTGGCTGCTGGCCCAGGGCCAGCAGATCGTGCCGATCCCCGGCACCCGCAGCCCGGCCCGCGTCGAGGAGAACACTGCCGCCGCCGACTTGGCGCTCACCCCGGCCGACCTCGAACGCATCCAGGAGATCCTGCCCACCGGCGGGTTCGGAGCCCGCTACGCCGGTGGCACGCCGGTCTGGGAGTAAGCCGCTGAGGACGGGCGATGCGAGCACCGCTTGCCTGATGGCGACCGGACCCTTATGCGCTGCGGTTCATCGCACCTCGGCGTCCAGTGTGGGTGGAAGCACTTTGAGGCGAGAGTGTCGCGTCATTAAATGATCTTGAATAGTCTGCTGGCCGCATTTCTGCAGGAGTCGGTCCAGCAGGCTTGCCACTCGTGGGTCGGTGAGGGCTTGTGGCTTGTGGCTTGTGGCTGGTGGATTACGTGGTGTGTGACCGGCGGCAGGTCGGTGACCGGCTTGGCCAGCAGGCCGGGTGGGGGTGGGACGCAGCCGTTGACGACCGCCAGGCCCACGCCGAGGGTGGCGAAGTGGGTGATCAGCGGCCAGCCCTCACCGTTACCTGTTCGGCCCGCAACGGGCGCCCGCACCGTCATGGGTGCGGCACACGCCGACGTGGCGGGCGGTCGAAGCGGCGATGAGGTCCAACGAGCGGGGACCGTGGCAGGACGCTTGAAATAGGCTAAATCTTTTTGCTTCTTTTGGGCGATCGCACTTCCGGCCGCGGGCGGCGAGACTGATGGGGTGCCTGATCATCGATTCGACTGGGGCGGGAGTCAGCCCAGACAGCTGAACCGACGCGACAAGGTCCAGTTCGCCGTCGTCATTCTTCTGCTTCTCGGCCTGTTGGGCGCGCTCGCCATCGGCGTGTCCTGGCCTCCGCACCGAAAACCCGACCCCTCGTCCGGAACGACGGAGCAGAGCCGGTGACCCGCGGTGGGGGGCGGCATCCGAACGGCCATCCATGCTGCACTGGTGACAAATCAGGCATCGTGGTGGTCCCGCCGCAGACCGGTGCGCCGGGTGGCCCTCGTCGCAGCTGCCCTGCTCCTGTCCTTCTGCGCCCGGCCGGTGGTCACCGCAGACCCCACCGGCGATGAGGATGGGCTACGACCGCGCCGCTGAGGGAGAGACCTGCGGTGCCATCGGCAGGGGAGCCGGCCGGGCCAGGTAATAGCCCTGGCCGAAGTCGATGCCCAGGTCCTGCAGCTTGTCGTGCTCGGCCCGGGTCTCGATGCCCTCGGCGACCAGCCGGGCACCGACCTCGGAGGCGAACGACGTCAGCGAACGGGCCAGTGCCGCCCGGACCGGGTCCGCGTCGATGTCACGGACCAGGCTGATGTCCAGCTTGATGATGTCCGGGCGCAGCTGCAGGATGTGCTGGAGGCTGGCGAACCCGGCCCCGGCGTCGTCGACCACGATCAGCACCCCGGCCTCGCGCAGCCGGTCGGTCACCTTGTTCAGCGCCGGATAGTCGGTGACCTGGGTGTGCTCGGTGACCTCGACACAGATGCCACCCTGGGCGTGGGCCAGCACGGTGTCCTGCACCGCCGGGTTCAGCAGCGCCTCGGCCGACAGGTTGACCCCGAGCGTGGTGTCGTACGGCAGATAGGGCAGTGCTTCGAAGGCCCGGTCGATGGCCAGCAGTTCCAGGGGGACGCCGAGCCCGGAGCGACCGGCGGCGGCGAACGCGTGCGCCGGGGTGGGGAATTCCGACAGGTCGAAGCGGGCCAGCGACTCGTAACCGGTGACCGTCGCGTCGGAGAGCCGAACCACCGGCTGGAAGACCATCCGCAGGCTCCGGTCCTGCAGCACACCGCGCAGCCGCTGGATGTCCGGGGCGTCGTCGTGCAGCACCGGGCTGATCACCTCGTCGCCGATCAGTTCGGCGAGCATGGCCAGGAAGCGGGCCGAGTCGTCACCCAGACGGGGGTCGGGAAGCCGGCTGAGACAGCAGAGGATGCCGGTACGGGAACCGTCGGTGGTGCTCCAGGGCACCCCCACGTACGAGCCGATCCCGGCCTGCTGGGTGAACGGCAGATCGCGGGTGCCGACATCGCGACGGGCATCGGTGATGACCGGGTGCAGGGTGTCCTGCGAGACGCGCAGGCAGTAGGAGTCGGTGAGCACCGACCCGACCCGGTAGGGCCCGGTGTCACCGCTGACCGCGCGGACCACCTGCCGCCCGTCGGTGATGTCGGAGAGCACCGCGAACTCCGCGCCGAGGTGCGCGCGAGCGAGGCCGAGCAGGCGGTCGACCACCAAGGTGTCCATGCGCTGACGTATCGGCAGGCGCGGTGGCTACTTGAGGCCGCGGAGCGTATCGGGTGCGGCGTGTTAGCGCTCGGTTGCCGATCCGCGAGACCACCGGGAGGGCGCCGACTGGACCTGGCGTGAAGCTCTCGCCGAGTAAGTTCGCAGTCGTGGCCGCCGCCGTCCTCGCCACGTTCGTCCCGACGAACGCCCAGGCCGCGCAGGCCACCACCGGTGTGTCCCCGGCGCTCGGGATCATCGGCAACTACTCCGACGCCGACATGACGAGCTTGCACAACACCGGCGGGGCCGCGGATGTGCTGGTCGAGATGAACTGGTTCCAGGCGGAGCCGGTGCGGGGCCGGTTCGACGAGAACTATCTGACCTCCGTCGCGTCCCGGATCACCCGGCTGCAGGCGCTCGGTTACACCGTTTCCTTCAACGCGGGCGTGCACGAGGCCCCGGATTGGCTGCTGGCGATGCCGGGCGCCCGTTACGTCGACCAGAACGGCGAGACCTACACCGATTCCAAAGAGCCCAACCTCGTCTTCGGTACGCAGTACCGCACGCTCGCCATTCGATACCTCAAGAAGGTCTTCGCCCGGGTCGGCACCGATTTCTCGATCGTGCGCACGGGCGGCGGCCACTGGGGTGAGCTCACCTACCCGTTCAAGCTCGACCCGTCGACCGGGCGGCTCCGCAACCTGTATTACGCGTACGACGTCAACGCCAGGACGCGCAACCCGGTCCCGAACTGGAAGCCGGGAATGCCGAGTACGGCCGGTCAGGCGTCGAAGTTCCTGCGCTTCTATCTGAACTCGCTGGCGTCGTACCAGAACTGGCAGATCGCCGCGCTGCGGTCAGCCGGCTACCGGGGGACCGCCGCCGTGCTGTACCCGTCCTACGGCATGCGCACCGGCGACTTCGACAAGGCCGTCACGACGAACCTCGCCGGCACCTCCAGCCCCGAGATCAACGGCGAGGTCCAGCGCGGGTACGACGCCACGCGCCAGGTCAACGCGCTCAAGGACCCGAACGTCGTCGTGTACGGCACGTGGGCCGAGAACGAGAACACCGTCGCGTACCTGTCGGGTCTGGCCCGGGCCAAGGGCCTGCGCGCGATGGCCGAGACCAGCCACGTCTGCACCCCGGCCCAGCTGCCCGGCGTCATGGAACTCGCCCAGCGCAACGACCTCGCCGCCCTGTACATCGTGCGCCTGAAGAGCACCGACATCATCGGCAGCGCCCGTTACCTCTCGGTCAACACCGGTTCCTGACGGCTGCCGGCCACCGCACGGCAGGCCGCGACCAGCCGTTCGGCGGCGGCACCCCAGGTGAACCGGGCGGCGTGGACGGCCCCGGCGGCCACCAGGCCGTCCCGGAGGTCGGCGTCGGTCAGCAGCCGCTCGATCGCCGCCGCCCACGCCTGCCCGCACCGGGGCTCCACGTACAGCGCGGCGCCGCCCCCGACCTCCCGCAACACCGGCACGTCCGCGGCCACGACCGCCGTCCCGGCCACCATCGCCTCCAGCACCGGAAGACCGAAACCCTCCACCAGCGACGGGTACGCGAGCAGCCCGGCGTCCGCATACAGCGAGCCCAGCAACTCCTCGGGCACGAACGGCAGCCGGGTCACCCGATCCGTCACCCCGAACCGCGCGATCGCGGGCCCCACCTCGTCGGCGAACCGCTCGTCGGCCGACCCCACCAGCACCAGCCGGGCGTCCGGCACCGCGGCGATCGCCTCGACGAGCACCGCGGCATTCTTGTGCGGTCGCTGGGCGCCGACGTGCAGGACGTACCCGGGCCGCAACCCGAACTCCGCACGCAGCCGGCCGGTCCCGGCCGGGTCTCCACGCAGCGCCGGGTCGACGCCGTTGGCGATGATGTGCCCGGCCTGCACCCGCCGCCCGTAGAACCGCTCGACCTCCCGCGCGGAGGCGGCACTGACGGTGGCCACGGTCAGGGTCCGAGCAACCAGGGCGGTCATCGCCCGGTACGCCACCGCGACCGCCCGCGACGGCGCGAACCGGGTGTCACTCTCGAAGATGCAGTCGTGCACCAGCGCGATCGCGGGCACACCGGGCAGCGGCGCGGCCCCCAGGTGGTACGGAAAGAACATCACGTCCACCCCGGCCCGCTTCACGATCCGCCGCCACCGCCACAGCTGCCGCACGTCGACGGCCCCGAGCCGGACCGGCACGACACGCACCCCCGGCAGGCCCCCGAGATCGAAGCGCCGGGACGGCTCACCCCCGGCGAAGACCACCACCTCGACCCCGTCGATCCCGGCCATCGCCCGGACCAGCTCGAAAGCCACCCGCCCGATCCCGTGATACCGATCCGTCAGGACCCGCCCATCCACCCCGACCCGCACGACCACCCCAGCTTCCTGACTTTCCCCTGGCCTGGCCTGAGCGTAAGCGGGCGGTATCAGCGTCAAGGCAGAATTGTCCCCACGTCACCTGCGTGCCATGTTCAGCCGCCATGGACAGCGCGGAGTGCAACTGGCCGTCCATGCGCTGGCCCGGGGCGGTGTGGCCCGGCCTGCCTATTTGCGCAGGGTGGCGAAGGCCAGGCCGCCGGGTAGGGTGCCGGCCCGGTCGACGAGTTCGCCGGCCGGGGACCAGATGCCGGAGCGGCCCGCGTTGTCGCGGTAACCGTCGCCGGTCGGGCCCGCGAAGCTCGCGATGGCCATCCAGATGCCGTACTTGGTGGTGATCCAGCGGGCGCGTTCCTCCTGGACCACCGCGTCGCGTTTCTGGTCGAGTGCGCCCGCGACGTAGGCGTCGATGCCGAGCGCCGCCGTCTCCGCGTGGTGCCGGGGGACGCCGGTGTCCTTGCACAGGGCCAGCCCGAGACGCCAGCCGTCCACATTCCACACCACGTGGTCGGTGCCGGGGACAAAATTGCCGGGTTCGTGGCCGGCCAGGTTGATTTTCCGGTACGCGACCCGGGCCCCGGTACCGTCGACGGCCAGCATGCCCAGGTATCGGCCCGGCACCGGGGCACTCGCCAGGGCCAGGGTGCCGGTCGCGGCGCAGGCCTCGATGAGCGGCGTCAGCCGTGGGTCGTCGGTCTCGACGATCGGTGCGTCCATCTCGTAACCGGTGAGCGAGAGTTCGGGGAAGACCACCACCCGGGCGCCGGCCTGCCGGACCGCCTCCGCGTGGGCGTGGGCGTTGGCCGCCACATCGAGGGCTGTGCACGGGGGCTGGGCCACCGCGAGGGTCAACTCTCTCATCGTGCGCACCTTTCCGGGGTCACCTGCGGTCGCCGACGGGACTGGTGGTGCGGGTCAGGGCCACCGGGTGGGCGACGTGGGCCGCCGGGACCCGGATGGCCTCGACCAGGAAGCGGTGGGCCATCGCGGTGAACTGGCCGTAGGTGCGGATCATCGCATCCATCCGGCGCAGCGCGCGATCGTACTTCTCGAGGCTGAAGTCGCGGATCTGCCAGGGCACCGCCCGCAGGTGGTAGACCACCGCGCCGATGTCCTGGAACGTGAGCGGCAGGCGTTCCTCGCGGACGTCGGTGACCGCGAGCCCGGCGTCGCGCAGGGCCGCCGTCGCGGTCTCGGCGGTCCAGGACCGCGGGTGCGGTGGCGGGGCGCCGAGTTCGGCGTTGAGGTCGGCCAGGTCGTCGCTGCCGACCTGCTGGCTGAGCAGGGTGCCGCCCTTGGTGAGCAGCCGGGCGACGTCCTCGGCGGGCAGCCGGCCGTGCCGGCTGAGCACCACGTCGAACTCTTCCTCGCCACCGGGCAGCTCGGTCAGCACGGAGACCCCGAACGGGGTGAGCCGGTCCCGGGCGACCGCGACGTTCGGCGCCCAGCCCTCCACCGCGACCGTGTGCGCGGGCAGCGGCGCGAGCTCGGCGAGCAGCTCACCGCCGCCGGTGTCGAGGTCGAGCACGCTGCCGGCCCGGCGCACCAGGGGGCGGGCCAGTTCCGGGAACGACCAGGACGGGTCCGAACCGATGGCCCGGCCGTCCCGCCAGGCGAACTCCCAGCCGGTTCTGGGCACTCCTACGGCTTCGCTCACCAGCTGGTCATACTGCCGTCCGGAACCCATGCGGCGACGGTAGCCGGGTCCAGACACCCAGAACGACCTCGTTGCACGACGGTTACCATCCGGTGATGCTGCTGCTACGCGCCAGCACGGATACGACACCCGTCGATGTGATCCCCGTCATTCACAGGCAGAGGCCGGCCAGGATCTCGGCCAGGGCTTCCGGCTTGTGGCGCAGTGTCGCCCGGCCGACGGTGAGCTCGGCGCGGACCACCCGGGGGTCGCCGGTGACCTCCGCGTTCGGCCACACCCACAGGCCGGTCTCCTCGGCGAGACGTTTCGCGTTGGCCCGGAACACCTCCGGTGTCGTCGCGAAGAGCAGGTGCATCATCGGGACCTGGGGTGGGTCCGGGACGACGCTGACCTCGGGCACGTCGCGCAGTGCGTCGGCGATCGCCAGGGCATGCCGCATCCGGGCCGGCATCTCCGCCAGGGTGGCGTCGAGCAGGCCGAGCGCCGACGACGCGGCCGGCCACATCGCGTACAGCGTGCCGCCGAGCCGGGAGCGCCACTCCCGGACCTGGGCGATGTCGTCGTCGGAGCCCGCCACGCAGCACCCGGGCAGCGCTCCCACTCCTTTGTAGAAGGAGACGTAGACGGTGTCGAACAGTGCCGCGACCTCGGCCGGGGAGCGGCCGTAGCCGGCACTGGCCTCCCACAGCCGCGCCCCGTCGAGGTGGGTGGCCGCGCCCCGGTCGCGGGCCCAGCCGGTCTGTGCCACCAGGTCGTCCCAGGTGGGGATCTGCCCGCCGAGGTCGCGTTGCGGCAGTTCGAGCAGCAGCGCGGCGATCGGTTCGGCGACCTTCTCCAGGTCGGCGAGGGTCAGCAGCCGGTCCAGCTCGCCGGTCGAGCGCCCGACCAGCTGGTGCAGCCGCTGGTAGGCCTGCAACTCGTGCCGTTCGAGGTGGGAGTACGGGTGCCAGACCACGGTCCGGGAGGTGCGCCGGTCGGCGTGCACCCGCAGCGTGGCGGGCTGCGCCATGGTGCCGCTGGGCAGGAAGACGGCCGCGGGTTTACCGAGTATCTCGGCGGTCCGCTGTTCCAGCCGGGTGACCACCCCGCCGTCGCCGTACACGTCGGGGTCGGCGTCGGGATCGATCGACGCGATCAGCTCCCGGGTCCGGTCCCGGCCGTTGCCGAGAATGCTGTCGGTGCAAGCGGCCCGCCGGGCCCGAATCTCCTCGTCCACCCGGACAGTCTGGCCTACCTCATCGACGTACGGGCATCAGCAGCGAGTAGCCGTCCGAGTGCCGCAGCGACAGCGGCTTGATCGGCCCGTCGAGTTCCAGCACGAGCTGTCCCGGGCCACCCGCGTCGAGCGCCTGCAACAGGAACTCCCGGTTGACCGCCACGTGTGCCTCCTCGTCGGCCGCCCACTCCGACTCCACCGCGGTGCGCAGGGTGCCGTCCGGGTCGAAGGTCAGGATCGTCACCTCGTACGACTCGCCCTCGTGCTCGCGTCGCACGGACCCGGCGGCGGCCACCGCGGCCCGCAGCGCGGCGGTGTCGACGGGGATCCGCCGGCCCTCGGCGGACCCGAGCCGGTGATGGTCGGGGAACGGCACGTCGAGCGGTTCGGTCTCGATCCGCCCGGCCGGTGTCACCACGCTGATCCTCGCCGGGGTCAGCTCCACGACCGCGGTGCCGGGGCCGGTGAGCAGCGGCCGCAGCGCGTCGGCGAACGGCAGCGGCGCCACCAGCCGCGCCGCCGGCCCGGTGACCTCGCCCGCGGCGCTGCCGGCGGCGAGCCGGAACCGGTCGGTGGCGACGAGGGTCAGCGACCCCGGTTCCACCTCCATCAGGATGCCGTTGAGCATCGGCAGTGCAGGGTCGGCCGACGCGGCGAACCGCACCAGGTCGAGGGCGGCGGCCAGTTCGGCGGCGGGCAGGTTGATCAGGGTCATGGCGGGGCCTTCCAGGTCGGGATCGAGCAGGGCGTGGAGGCGGGCTATCTCGCGCCGGGCGTCGCCGAGCCCGTCCTCGAGCCGGGCCAGATGCTCGTCGAGCAGCTTGCGGACCGCGTCCGGGCGGGGCAGCCCGGCGACCACCCGGGCGATCCCGGCGACCGGCATCCCGACCCGGCGCAGCCCGGCGACCAGCCGGGCCGCCCGGATCTGGGCCGCGCTGTACCGCCGGTAACCGGTGACCGGGTCGACCTCGGCGGGCACCAGCACCCCGGCCGTGTCGTAGTAGCGCAGGGCGCTGACACCCAGGCCGCTGGCCCTGGCTACTTCCCCGATCCCGAGCATCCCGTTCTCCACACCTCAGATCCTGAGGTCTCGACCAGGTCGAGGGTCAAGCCCGGCTCACCGCCGGGTCCTGCCCACCGTCAGAGCTGATTCTCTCCGCCGTCGACGTACATGTTGGCGCCGAGCATGAAGCTGCTGTCCGCGGAGGCGAGGAAGGCCACCGCGGCGGCGACCTCGTCCGGGCGGCCCATCCGGCCGATGGCGAGGGCGGCGCCCTGGCTCGCCTTGAAGCCGGCGGCGTTCTCCGCGCCGACGAGCTCGTCGATCCCGGTGGTGTCGATCGGGCCGGGTGAGATCGCGTTGACCCGGATGCCCCGGCCGCTGAGTTCCTTGGCCCAGGTCCGCGCGAACGACCGGACGGCGGCCTTGGACGCCGCGTAGGCACCGAACGCCGGGGCGCCGTGGTCGGCGGCGGTGGACGCGTTCAGGATCACCGCGGCGCCGTCGTTGAGCAGGGGCAGGGCCTTCTGGACGGTACGCAGCGTGCCCTTGACGTTGACGTCGAAGACGCGGTCGAAGTCCTCCTCGGTGATCTGGTCGATGGTCGCGAACGAGGCGGTGGCGGCGTTGGCGAACAGCACGTCCAGGCCCTGGCCGCGCTCGCGGACCGCGTCGTAGAGCCGGTCCAGGTCGGCCGGGTCGGTGATGTCGCCCGGGATCGCGGTGACCCCGGCACCGATCGTCTCGACAGCCTCGTCCAGCTCGGCCTTGCGCCGGCCGGTGATGAACACGTACGCGCCCTCGGCCACCAGCCGGGCGGCGGTGGCCCGGCCGATGCCCCGGGTGCCCCCGCCGGTGACAACGGCGACCTTGCCCTGCAGTCGATTCATCTCTGACCTCCGGATAGTTCTGTTCTGTTCCGACCGGAACAGAACTCTGGCCGACGATATAGGATCTCTGGCGTGGGGACCAGTCAGAGCGCACCGATCGGCCGGCCGCGAGGCTTCGACGCCGACGCGGCCCTGGAGCGCGCCATGCTCGTCTTCTGGGAGCGGGGCTACGACGGGGTCAGCCTGAGCGACCTGGCCCGGTCCATGGGCATCACGAAGACCAGCTTGTACGCGGCGTTCGGCAACAAGGACGACCTGTTCCGCAAAGCACTGGAGCGCTACGCCGAGGGCCCGGCCGGTTACGGCGCCCAGGCGCTGGAGCAGCCGACCGCCCGGGAGGTGGCCGCCGCCTACCTCGCCGGCTCGCTCGCGGCGACGACCTATCCCGGCAAGCCCGCCGGCTGCCTGGCGGTGCAGGGCTTCGTGGCCGCCGCCCACCTCGACCAGACGCTCCGCGACGCCCTCGCCCACTACCGCGCCGAGGACCGGGCCCGCCTGCGCGACCGGTTCCAGCGGGCGATCGACGAGGGTGACCTGCCCGCGGGCGCTGACCCGGACGTGCTCGCCCGCCACCTCATGACCACCGCGGACGGCATCGCCGTGCAGGCCTCCGGCGGCGCCACCCGCGACGAGATCCAGCTGGTGACCGACGCCATCCTGCGCAGCTGGCCGCCGCTCTGAAACAGCGGGCCTAAACGACCAGGCCCACGGCCAGGACCGCCATGACGGCCGCGATCGAGCCGTCCAGGACCCGCCACGCCAGCGGTTTCTCCAGGACAGGAGCCAGGTGCCGGGCGCCGAACCCGAGCACCCCGAACCACACGGCACTGGCGCCGGCCGCGCCCGCGGCGAAGAGCCAGCGGTGGGTGTGCTGCTGCGCGACCGACCCGAGCAGCAACACGGTGTCCAGATAGACGTGCGGGTTCAGATATGTCAGCGCGAGACACGTCAGCACCGTCGCCCGCAACGTCCGCGGGCCCTGGCCGGTCGTCGTGAGTGCTTGGCGGGACAGGGCCCGTCTCGCGGCCAGTACGGCGTACCCCAGCAGGAAAACGGCCCCGGCCCATCGGATGACGGTGACCGTCGCGGGATGCGCGGCCACCACCGCTCCCAGTCCGGCGATGCCGGCGGTGATCAGCAGCAGATCGGAGATCGCGCAGGTCAGCACCACGGGCAGCAGGTGTTCGCGGCGCAGGCCCTGGCGCAGGACAAAGGCGTTCTGGGAGCCGATGGCGACGATGAGCACGATCGAGGCGGCGAAGCCGGCGAGGGCGGAGGAGAGCACGCCCCGACGCTAGGTCCCGGACCGTGGTGTACTCCAGCTAAAGATTCTTCAGGACCATTAGGAATACTTCATGGATGCCCAGCAGCTGGCGACGTTCCAGGCCGTGATCACCGAGGGCAGCTTCGACGCCGCCGCCCGGGCTTTGCACATCACGCCGTCCGCGGTGAGCCAGCGCATCAAGGCCCTCGAGCAGACCGTCGGCCAGGTCCTGGTCCGCCGGGTCAGACCGGCCGCGCCCACCGACGCCGGCCAGGCCCTGGTGCGCCTCGCCGGGCAGATCGACCTGCTCTCCCGGGAAGCCCTGACCGCGGCCCGGGGGATGCCGGAGGGCGGGCGGACCCGGATCTCGGTGGTGGTGAACGCGGACTCGCTCAGCTGGTTCCTGACCACCCTGCCGGGCCTGCCCGGCGTCAGCTTCGACATCCACCAGGACGACCAGGACCACACCGCGGACATGCTCCGGGCGGGCACGGTCATGGCCGCGGTGACCGCCCAGCACGTCGCGGTCCAGGGCTGCAAGGTGGAGATCCTGGGCGCGAGCAGGTATCACGCGATGGCCGCACCCGGCGTCTTCACCGGCTTCGACACCACGCCGATGGTGGTCCTCAACCGCAAGGACCGGCTGCAGCACCGCTTCCTGAACGACCCGTCCCTGAACCCGCCGATCCACTACATCCCGGCGACCGCCGCGTTCGCCGACGCGGTCCGTCTCGGCCTGGGCTGGGGCATGATCCCCGAACACCAGCTCACCCCGGCCGACCGCGCGGGCGCCCTCATCGACCTCGCCCCGGGCCGCTTCCTGGACGTCCCGCTGTACTGGCAGTACTGGCGCATGGAGTCAGCCACCCTGACCGCCCTCACCACAGCGGTCCGGACCGCGGCAGCCGCGGTTCTGCGCTGATCAGGGGACCAGGACGATCTTGCCGCCGCCGTGCCGGGTCTCGCTCAGCTCGTGGGCCGCCGCCGCCCCGGCCAGCGGGAACGCCGCGGCGACCCGGATCCGCAGCGGGACCTTCGCGGCCACGGCCAGGCTGTCCAGCGCCAGCGGGCCACGCGACATGCGCACGCCGTGTGCCGCCGCGTCCAGGTCGGCGATCGTCACCACCCGGTCCGGGGAGCCGGCGAGAGCGATCAACTCCGGCAGCGTGCCACCCACGCAATCAAAAACCGCCGAGACCACCTTCCCGTACGCCGTGAGCTGACCCCCCAGCGACCGCACGTAATCGTGGTTGTGCGCACTCGCGGTGCCGATGACGGTCGCGCCACGGGCCACCGCGAGCTGCACCGCGACCGACCCCACCCCGCCGCTCGCCCCGTTGATCAGGACGGTGTGCGTGGCGTCGACGCCGAGCAGGTCGAGGACCCGTACCGAGGTCTCGATGCTGCCCGCCGCGCCACCGGCCTGCGCCCAGCTCCAATCGGCCGGTTTCGGCGCCCAGCCGATCAGGACCGCGTGCTCGGCGTTGGCGCCGCGCAGGGCCGGGGAGACCATGCCGAACACCTCGTCGCCGGCGCGGACCCCGGTCACGCCGGCGCCGACCTCGTCGACCACCCCGGCGGCGTCGAAACCGGTCCGGAACGGGAAGTCCACCGGCACCAGGTCGCGCAGCGCGCCGGAGCGGATCCTGGTCTCACCGGTGGAGAGCCCGGTGGCGCGGACGGTGATCCGGACGGTGCCCGGCCCCGCGTGCGGCTCCTCGACGTCGGCGACGTGGATGACGCCCGGGGGCCCGTACTCGCTGAATTGAACGGCTCGCATGGTCGGTGACGGTAGGCGGCGGTCGCGGCCGGGCGGCCGAAATGAGAGCGCGGCCGGCCGGGTGACTCAGATCGAGGCGCGCAGCCGGACCGGCATGGCCATCCGGTGCGTCGCCGGCTCGCCGCTGCCGCTGCCGCTGCCGCTGCCGTCGCCGCTGTTGCCGCCGTCGCCTCGGTCGCCGAGCAGGAGCTCCACGGCCTTCCAGCCGAGCTGGTAATACGGCAGCGAGATGCTGGTCAGCTGCGGGCGTAGCCAGGCGGCCAGGTCCGAGTCGTCGAAGGACAGCACCGCCACGTCGGCCGGGATCTCCCGGCCGGCTTCCTTCAGTGCCTGGTACGCCCCGAATGCCACCCGGTCGTTCAGGCAGACCAGTGCCCGCGGGGCGGTGCCGCGGCGCAGGGCCCGGGCGACCGCGTCGTAGGCCGGCTCCGGCCACCAGTCGCACGCGATGGTGCCGGCGAGCTTGACGCCCGCCGCGGCGAATCCCTCGCGCAGCCCGGCCAGGCGTTCCCGGCCCGCGAAGACCTGCTCGGCCGGGTTGCCGACCAGGTGGATGCCCTCCCGGTAACCGGCCTCGACCAGGGTTTTCGCCGCGGTCCACCCGGCCGCCAGCTCGTCCGGGACGACCGCGTGGTGGGCCGGTCGCGCCGAGCGGGTGAGGCAGTTGAGCAGCACCAGCGGATGGCCCTTGAGCAGTTTCGGCACCCGGACGTAGCGGGTGAACATGCTGGCGTAGACGAACGCGTCGACCTGCCGGTCCAGGAAGTCGGTGATGAGGCGTTCCTCGATGTCCGGGTCGCCCTCGGTCTCCCCGATGAACAGCAGGTGCCCGTGGGCGACGGCGGCCGCGAGACCGCCGTGGATGGCCCGGCCCGCGTACGGGTCGGAGGCCAGCGTGTCGGACAGCAGCGCGACGGTCCTGGTGACCTTGGTGCGCAGACTGCGTGCCATGAGGTTGGGCCGGTAGTCGAGCTCCCGCGCGGCCCGCAGCACCCGCTGCCGGGCGTCCTCCGAGATCCGCATGTCCACGTGGCGTCCGGTGAGGACGAAGGACGCGGTGCTGCGCGAGACACCGGCCCGCTGAGCGACATGCAGCAGGGTGACCCTTGGGGGCATACCCGAAAGTCTTCCACGCACAGTCGGAGATCGACATGTCTTGACGGGCCGCGCAACGGAAGGGATGGTCGGCTAAACCGTTCCAGCCCCGGTGTGGGTACCCGTTGTCGCCCGGGGAACCGCCGGGGCCCCGGTCGCGCCGGGGGTGGGGTCCTGCCCCGCTCCCGGCGTGACGCCGGTCAGGGTCCGCCACAGCAACAGGGTGGCGAGCACGGACCCGGCACCGGCCAGCAGCACCGCCACCGCCGGGGACATGACCTGGGCCAGCGCTCCGGCGACCGCGATGGCGAGGCCCTGCGCGACCATCGTGCCGGTGTTCGCGAGTCCGAGCGCCTGACCGCGCGTCTCGTCCGGCACCGCGTCGAGGAACCGCTGGGCCAGCCCGAGCTGGTAGGAGAAACCGGCCGACGCCACCGCCAGCAGCACCGCGGCCGCGAGCACGCCCGGATGCCAGAGGAACGCCAGCAACGGCACCCCCAGCAGCAGCGCCAGCCAGGGCACCAGCCGCTCCCGCCGGCGCGGTGCCAGAAAACGCGCGACCAGGAATTCCCCGGCCAGCATGCCGAAAGCGGCGGCGCCGAGCAGCACCCCGGCCGACGAGGCACGGTCCAGATCCGATGTGTACGGGACGACGACCCCCTCCGACCCGACCATCAGCGACCCGGGCAGCCACTGGGCCAGCATCAACCGGCGTACCGGCCGGTCGCGCAGCAACGCGCGGTTCACCACCCACGTCTGCCGCACCGCGCCCCGGCCACCCCCGGACCGGGCCGGGCGATCGGCCAGCCCGAACCGCACGACCGCCGCCGAGGCCGCGCACGCGCCCGCGGCCAGCCACAACGCCCCGCCCGGCCCGGCCACGGTCAGCAGCAGCCCGCCGACACCGGCCCCGACCACCTGCATCGCGCCGGCCACCACGGTGAACAGCGAGCGGCCCAGCACGTACGCGTCCCCGTGCAGCAGATCCGCGGTGAGCGCGGTGCGGGCGGCCTGGGCCACCGGGGCGAAACTACCGACCGCGAACACCAGCACCATCGCGGCGACCGGGGGCACCACGCCGAGCGCGAGCACCGCGATCAGGGCCATCCGCACCAGGTCGTACCCGGCCATCAGCCGCCGGGGCCGCCACCGGTCGGCGAGCGACAGGAACAGCGTCCCACCCAGCACCTGGGGCAGGAAACCGGACACGTAGGCGAGTGCGGCGAGCAGGGCCGAGCCGGTTCCGGCGTACACGAGCACCGACAGCGCCAGCATCTTCACGGTCTCGCTGATCAGCAGCATCGAGTAGCTGCCGAGCACGATGCGGAACTCGGCGACCCGGAACAGCTGACGGTAAGTGGTCATGGGGAGAGCATCGTGGCCGCTCCGGCCGTACGGCTAAAGTTTCGGTCGTGAGCGAAACGTGCTGATCCACGTCTCGCCCGCCGACCTCGCCGGCTGCCGGTATGCGATCTCGCCGCTCTTCGAGGTGGAGGGCGCGCTGTTCATGCTGTCCGGGGCGAACCCGGCCGGGGTGCTCGGCCCGTGGGTGAGCCGGATGCGGCCGCGGCTGACCGAGCTGCGCCGCGCCGAACCCGCGATCGGGGCGTTCCTGAGCCTGCTGCGGCGCGAGGACAACGCTGACTTCCTGCACCCGGCGCCGGCCGGGCCCCGCCGCGAGTTCGCCGACGAGCTCGCCGTGGTGCGCGCCACCCCGCTCGACCGGGCCCGCGCCGAGCTGGACCTCAACCTGCGCGGGCACCGCGTCCCGCCGGAGTACGCCCGGCGCATCCTGGCCGCCGACGACGTGGTCGACCGGCTCGCGGACGGGCTGCAGGCCGCCTGGACCACGCTGATCGAACCCGAGTGGCCGCGGTTGCGCGCGGTGCTGGAACGCGACATCGTGCAGCGGGCCGGGCGGATCGCCGCGTACGGGTGGTCCGAGGGCCTCGCCGGGCTGCACCCACGGGTCAGCTGGACGCCGGAGGGCGCGATCGCGATCCGCCACCGCGACACCGGCGAATACCACCTGGTCGGCAACGGCCTGCTGTTCGTCCCATCGGTGTTCGGCAACCTGGCCATCACCACCGACCCGTCCCGGCCGATGTCGATCACGTACCGGGCCCGGGGCGTGGCCGACATGCCCGCCGACGGTGGCGACCTCGCACCGCTGATCGGCGCGAAACGGGCCACGATCCTGCGGATGCTGACCGTGCCGGCGACCACCAGCCACCTCGCCGCCCAGCTCGGCATGAGCCTGGGCGGGATCAGCGGCCACCTGTCCGTCCTGCGGCAGGCGGGCCTGATCTCCCGCACCCGGACCGGCCGCGCGGTCCTCTATGCGACCACCCCGCGCGGCGACGCGCTGCTCTAATCGCCGAGCAGGTCCCACTTGTTGCCGGCGATGTCGACGAACACCACGACGCGGCCGTAGGGCTCGCTGCGCGGGCCGTCGACGATCTCCACCCCGGCCGCGCGCAGCCGGGCCAGGCTCGCGTCGAAGTCGTCGGTCTGCAGGAAGAAGCCGACCCGGCCACCCGCCTGCGCACCGATTGCGGCCTGCTGCCGCTCACCCTCGGCGCGGGCGAGCAGCACCCCGGTCCGCGCACCCGGCGGGCGCACCACGACCCAGCGCTTGCCGTCCGGCCGGGGAGTGTCCTCGACCAGCTCGAAGCCGAGCACGTCGGTGTAGAACGCGATCGCCGGGTCGTACTCCCCGACGAGGACCGCCACCAGACCGACGTGCATCAGTCGTTGGCGTGCAGCGCGGTGTTGAGCTCGATGCCGGTGCCCTTGCGGGGCCGGGCCTCGAGCGCACCGGTGATCGAGTTGCGCCAGAACAGCAGCCCGTTGACGCCGGACAGCTCCTTGGCCTTCACCACGCGGCCGTCCGGCAGCGTCAGCTTGGCGCCCCCGGTGATGTAGCAGCCCGCCTCGACCACGCAGTCGTCGCCGAGCGAGATGCCGATGCCGGCGTTCGCCCCGAGCAGGCTGCGCTCGCCGATCGACACCTTGTCCTTGCCGCCGCCCGAGAGCGTGCCCATGATCGACGACCCGGCGCCCACGTCGGAGCCGTCCCCGACCACGACGCCCTGCACGATCCGGCCCTCGACCATCGACGTGCCCAGCGTGCCGGCGTTGAAGTTGCAGAAGCCCTCGTGCATGACCGTGGTGCCGCTGGCCAGATGCGCGCCCAGGCGGACCCGGTCGGCGTCGGCGATCCGCACGCCGGAGGGCACCACGTAGTCGGTCATCCGCGGGAACTTGTCCACGCCGAAGACGGCCAGGTGCCGGCCGGCGGCCCGCTCGATCAGCCGCAGCTCGTCCACCCGGTCGGCCGGGCACGGGCCGGCGGACGTCCAGGCCACGTTCGCGAGCATGCCGAAGATGCCGTCGAGGTTCTGCTCGTTCGGCTTCACCAGGCGGTGCGACAGCAGGTGCAGGCGCAGGTAGGCGTCCGAGGAGTCCTTGATCGGATCGGCCAGCGACCCGATCTCGACACGCACCTCGACGGTCGACAACCCGGCCAGCGACCGCGGCCCGGTCAGCCCGGCCGGCAGCGTCGGCGCCTCGGCCGGAACCTCCCCGAGGCCCAGGAACCCGGTGGGATACCAGGTGTCGAGGACCGTCCCGTCGGAGGTCACGGTGGCGAGGCCGATGCCCCAGGCGGCGGAGGTGGAGATCGCGGTACTCACGTTCGCAGACATTACTAGGGTGCATCTGGCGGATCACGGCGAGCCGAGACGTGGTCCAGCTTTCGCGTCGCAAGTGGGCCGGGCACGGAGGTACCGGTGTTGTACCTGCGTGTTCGGACCGCGCCGCGAGGCGGAAGCTGGGCCTCGTCGCAGGCCGCAGTGATCCGCCAGATACACCCTAGGCCCGCGGCAGCTGGACGGAGGTAGGAGAGCTGTCCAGGAAGTCCTTTTCGCTCACCCAATACGTATATCCCCACGGGTTGTAGACCTGGAGCTGGTCGCCGCTGTGCCCGATCACCAGCAGCTGATGGTCGGCTGTGACGAAGGGCACCGGATACCCGTCGTCGACCGCCCGCGCGATGTCCGCCAGCACCCCCGCCGCGTCGTCCACGGTGCGATACCCCCGGCCCGTCGCCGCCCCGATCTCCTCGTCGGCGGCCTCGCGTCCCTGCTCCGGAGTCATCCCGTCGAACCCGAGCGCGTCCTGCACCCAGCTCCGCCCGCCGTCGTACACCCGCAGCTGCTCCGCACGCAGCCGGCCCGGGAAATCCTCGAGCGTCACGCTCAGCGCGTAGATCGGATCGAGCTCGGCGCGCGCCGTCACCAGCGACGACGCGACACAGGTCGGCAACGGCCCCTGCTCCCACGGCGTCGGCGCCCACCGGCCACCGACCGGGCCGGCATCCGGGTCCAACGGGCTCAGGTGGCGGTCCAGCCAGCCCGGATCATGCGCGTACGGCGCGATCGCCGCGTCGAAGACAGCCACGTCGGCGGCGCTGTGCCCGGCGGCGAACGCCTTCACCAGATAGGCCCGGTGCTCGGTCGATTTCGCACCGGCCAGCAGCATTTGCATGTCCCGATCGGCCGCCACCCGATCAGCCATCGCCGGGGTCAGCACGTCGACACTGGTGAGCACGACATCGTCGACCGGCGTCAGGATCCGGAGCCGATGCGCGCGAGCCCGCGCCGCCGCGTCATGCAGGCCCGCCGTCAGCTCCCCGGCCTGCTCCTGGACGGCCGCATGGGCACTCACCCGCAGGTCGACCCCTTGGGTCGGCGCCTCATGCAGCAGGGCCTGACCGGCCAGGTCCCGCCCGGTCGCGCTTCCCAACCCGTCCGCGTACGCGGTGAGCAGCGCGGAGACCTCCCGGACAGCGACCACGGCCCGGGCCACTTCATCAGCCATCGCCCGTACGGCGTCAGCGGCCTCGTTGTGAGCGTCACCGACCCAGACCCCGGCCATGTCCGCCTGATCGACCCCGTGCAACGTCTCCAGGGCCAGCTCCAACGCCGCCGCCGCGTCCCGCCACCCCAGTGCGAGCACCGCGGCGCCGTCCGGACTCCCCCCGAACGTCGCGACATCAGCCGCCGCCCGCGCCCCCGCACCCCAGCCCCCACCGGCCGCCTGGATCTGCTTCTGCAGCGAGAGCAGCCGCTCCAGCCCGTTCACCGCGGCCCCCTGCCCTCTCCCGGCCGCGTCCTGCCTTCTTCCGGCCGCTTGTGCGCCTGGTCGATTCGGTCCTCGGCGCCCAGGTCGGCCTCCTCGTAGTCGTCGGCGGCCTGTGCCAGGGCCCCGGCGAGCTGGGCCACCGCCTCCTGGGCGACCCGCAGCTCGGCCTGCCAGCTCGCGGCGACCTCGCGGTAGGGACCGGGTGTGGCGTAATCGTCGAACGTGGTGTCGATCGCCACGTCCGCCCCGGCCCGGGCGATCCGCCCCGCCGCCACCGCAATCTGATCTTGTACCTGGTCACGCAGCCGGTCCGCGACCGCCCGCAGCTCCGAGACATCGACCTTCATGATCGCCCTTTCCGCGTCGGACCCCACCCGTGAAGGTAGCTCGCGCGAGCACCCCGTCCCGGTTCATGTTCGGGCGGTAATGTGCGGCGCATGGCGAACCCGCTTACCCCTGACGTGCTCGTCGACCCGGTGGTGCTCACCCGCACCCTGGTCGACATCGAGTCCGTCTCGCGCGACGAGAAGGTCATCGCCGACTGCGTCGAAGATGTGCTCCGGCAGACCCCGCACCTGAGCACCGAACGCCACGGCAACACCGTGATGGCCCGCACCGATCTGGGCCGGGAGCAACGCGTCGTGCTCGCCGGCCACCTCGACACGGTGCCGTTGAACGACAACTTCCCGTCGACCGTCGTCGACGACCTGATCTACGGCTGCGGCACCGCCGACATGAAGTCCGGCGTCGCCCTCGCGCTGCACCTGGCCGCGACGCTGCCCGACCCCTGCTACGACCTGACGTTCCTGTTCTACGAGGCCGAGGAGATCGACTCGAGGTACAACGGGCTGCGGCTGGTCGGCGAGGCCCGTCCCGACTGGTTGCGGGCCGACTTCGCGGTGCTGCTCGAACCCACGTACGGCGTGGTCGAGGCCGGTTGCCAGGGCACCATGAGCGCGGTCGTGCGCACCCACGGGCGCCGGGCGCACACCGCCCGGTCCTGGCGCGGGGTGAACGCGATCCATGCCGCGGGCGAGATCCTGCAACGCCTCGAGGACTACCGGCCCCGCCGGGTCACCATCGACGGATGCAAGTACCGCGAAGGACTCAGCGCGGTGAAGATCTCCGGCGGGGTGGCCGGCAACGTGGTGCCGGACGAGTGCGCGATCGAGGTCAACCTGCGGTTCGCGCCGGACCGTACCGAGAAGGAAGCGCTCGCCCACCTCCAGGACGTCTTCAACGGCTTCGACCTGGAGGTCATCGACTCCGCGCCCGGTGCCCTGCCCGGCCTGTCCGCGGCGCCGGCCCGGGATTTCCTCATCGCGGTCGGCGAGGAACCGGCGGCCAAACTCGGCTGGACCGACGTGTCCCGCTTCGCCGCCATGGGTATCCCGGCCCTCAACTACGGACCCGGCGACCCACGGCTGGCCCACGCGCCCGACGAACACGTCGAGATCGGCAAGATCCGTGATGGCGCCGCCACGCTGCATCGGTGGCTGGCGACGTACTAGGGTCTGCTTTGGAAGTGGAACCGGGCTGCGGCGAGGCCCAGCCGCCGTCTGGCCGCACGCCGAAATCGCTCGGATACAACACCGGTATCCGTACAATTCCGGCGCACACTCAGACGACACCTGGACCGCGCCTCGCCTCGGCCCCACTTCCAAAGCAGACCCTAGATCGGTTGTTCGGGTCTGGGGATCTCGACCGTGACCTCCGGATCGAACGCCGGATCGGCCGGGACCGGGGGCTGGGCGAGCGCCATCCGGCGTTCCTCGACCACCATGCGGATGCGCCGCTGCATGCGGCGCTGGGCTTTCATTCGCTCGTACCGGGTCATCACGGTGGCTCCTTCGCCCTGATGCCCGGCCGAGGCCGGACGCCGTGCATGCCGTGCGGGTTCGTAACTGTACAGACGTTGTAGAGCTACCGTCCGTTGCTTCAATCTGGCAAAAACCCCGCGACGTCGCAATCGTCTTGCGGAAACCCCACCGGATAGTTCACCGCCCAAGACCGTCAGCACTACCGTTGGTGCCATGACGGACAGCACTGACGACCGGGCTCGCGTACCCCAGGAGCGTCATCGCGGCGCCGTCACCCTGCGGCGGGAATCGATCCCACCGACCACGGCCGACGAGAAACTCCTCGATTCGGACCACCGCGGCGAGTGGAAGACCAAGGACGCCTGGCGGGCGCTGCGCATCCTGTCCGAGTTCGTCGAGGGCTTCGACACCCTGGCCGACCTGCCCCCGGCGGTCAGCGTCTTCGGCTCGGCCCGCAGCGCCCCGGACAGCCCCGAGTGCGAGATGGCGGCCGACCTGGGCGCGGCCCTCGCCGAAGCCGGCTACGCGGTGATCACCGGCGGCGGCCCCGGCGTCATGGAAGCCGCCAACCGCGGCGCGACCGAGGCCGGCGGCATGTCGGTCGGCCTCGGCATCGAGCTCCCGTTCGAGCAGGGCCTCAACGACTGGGTCGACATCGGCATCGACTTCCGCTACTTCTTCGTCCGCAAGACCATGTTCGTCAAGTACGCCCAGGCGTTCGTGGTCCTGCCCGGCGGCTTCGGCACCCTCGACGAGCTGTTCGAGGCACTCACCCTGGTCCAGACCCGCAAGGTGACCCGCTTCCCGGTCGTCCTGATGGGCGTCGAATACTGGGGTGGGCTACTCGCCTGGATCAAGGACCGCCTGCTCGCCGACGGCAAGGTGGGCCCGGACGACCTGGAGCTGATCATGCTGACCGACGACGTCGAGGAAGCCGTGCGGTACATCGTGGAGGCCGACAAGGCCCTGGCCGGCAACGGAACCCACTGACATGGCGGCCATCTGCGTCTTCTGCGCCTCCTCCACCCGCCTCGACCAGGGCCACCTCGACCTGGCCACCGCCGTGGGCAAGGCCCTGGGCCCGCGCGGCCACACCCTGGTCTCCGGCGGCGGCTGCGTCGGCATGATGGGAGCGGTCGCCGACGGGGCCCGGGCCGGCGGAGCCCACACCCTCGGCGTGATCCCCCAATCGCTGGTGGACCTGGAGGTGGCCGACACCGCCTCCGACGAACTCCTCGTCACCACCGACATGGGCGCCCGCAAGAACATCATGATCGAGCGCTCCGACGCCTTCATCACCATCCCCGGCGGCCTCGGCACCCTCGACGAACTCTTCGAGGTCTGGACCACAGCCACCCTCGGCCTGCACCGCAAACCGATCGTGGTCCTCGACCCGGAAGGCTTCTACTCCGGCCTCTGGACCTGGCTCAGCACCATCACCGACGCCGGCTTCGTCCGCCCGGCCGCCCTGGCCCAGGTAACCCTGGTCACCTCCATCGACGCCGCCCTGGACCACATCGAGGCCACCCTCAACCCCTGACAACCACTCAGAGCGATGGGTACGTGACTAGGTGATCCCCGGGCGGGGCTTGCTGGGATCTTGTCGTACGTGCGTGGTCTGATTGGTGCCGTGACCTCGACTCCCGCTGCCGTTCACCGGCCGGCCCACCGGCTGGTTCGCCGGCCTGTGCCGGTGGCGGACGGGCTCCGGGACGATCCGCTGCAACGCTATGTGATCGAGCACACCGCCGGGCCGTTGCTGGTTGTCGGTGGGCCCGGCACCGGGAAGACGACCACGCTGGTCGAGGCGGTCGCGGCCCGGGTCGCGTCCGGGGCCGACCCGGAACGGGTGCTGATCCTGACCTTCGGGCGCCGGGGGGCGGCGGCGCTGCGCGACCGGATCGAGGCCCGGATCGCCGGGCCCACCTTCCACGAGCCTCTGGTACGCACGTTCCACGCGTACGCGTTCGGCCTGTTACGCCGCGCCGCGGCCGAGCGGGGTGAGCCCTCGCCGCGCCTGCTGACCGGCCCCGAGCAGGATCTCATCATCCGCGAGCTGCTGGAGGTCGTGGGGGACGAGACCGCCCGCGACACCGTGAGCTGGCCCGAGTCACTGCGCCCGGCGCTGCCCACCCGGGCGTTCGCCCAACAGCTCCGCGACCTCATGCAGCGAGCAGCCGAACGCGGAGTCGGCCCGGTCGAGCTGGCCCGGCTCGGCGAACAACTGGGCCGCGACGACTGGCCGGCGGCGGCCCGATTCCTCCGGGAGTACGTCGCGGTCCTTGCTCTGCGTGACGTCACCACCCGCGGTTCCACGGCCTACGACCCGGCGGAACTCGTCCGCGCGGCCACCGGCCTGCTCCTCGACGACCCCGACCTGCTCGAGGACGAACGCCGCCGCCTGGAGTACGTCTACGTCGACGAACTGGCGGACACCGACCCGGCCCAGATCGAACTGTTGTCGCTGCTGGCCGGCGGTGGTAAACCTCTGGTGGCATTCGGCGACCCGGACTCCTCGATCTACGGCTTCCGAGGCGCGGACCCGGAATCGGTGGACGGCTTCCCGGCCCGTTTCCGAACCGCCTCCGGAGCCCTGGCCGAGTCGATCACTCTCCACACCAGCTACCGAGTGTCACCAGGCCTCCTGAGTTCCACCGCCCGCATCGCCCGCCGCATGCGCGGCCGCATGAAGCACCGAGCCCTCCACCCACCGGACTCCGCTGAGGTGGGCGGTTCTCCAGGCCCCAGTCAGAAAGCGGGCGATTCCTCCGGCTTGGAGGAAAACGGTGGAAATATCCCGACGTCCGCGCTCGGCGACGTGGAACCGGCTGCCGAGGCCGCAACCCCGCCGGTCGGCCCAGCTGTTGTCCGGACATTCCGATCACCGACCAGTGAGACCGCTTTTGTCGCTCATGCGCTGCGGGAGGCGCACCTTCTGCATGGGGTTCCGTGGTCCCGGATGGCCGTTGTCCTGCGGTCGACCAGCCTGCAACTGCCCTCGCTGCAGAGAGGGCTGATCGCGGCCGGGGTGCCGACCGTCGCCTATGCCGAAGACCTCCCGCTGCACCTTCAACCGGCTGTTGCTCCCTTCCTTCTCCTGCTGCGTTGTGCGCTCGAGCCCGATGTCCTCGACGAGGAGACCGCCGTCGCGCTGGTGCATTCGTCGTTGGGTGGGGCCGACCCGCTGGCCGAGCGGCGGCTCCGGCAGGGGCTGCGGGCGCTCGCTCTGGCCGGCGGGGATCGGCGGCCTTCCGGGGAACTGCTGGTCGACGCGTTGCGGGAGCCGGCTGGGCTGGAGGCGGTGGATCGGCGGTGGGCTGTACCCGCGCAGAACGTCGCTCGGTTGATCAGCGTCGCGAAGCAGGCCGCCGGGGTGCCGGGGGCTACCGCCGAGCAGGTTCTCTGGGCGGTCTGGCAGGAGAGCGGGCTGGCCGAACGGTGGTATTCGCTCAGCACCGGCGGCACCCCCGTTGAACCCGGCAGCAGTGAGGGCGGCCGGGCGCGGCAGTGGCGGGCCGAGGCGGCGGATCGGGATCTGGACGCGATGGTGGTGCTTTTCGATGCCGCCGCGCGGTTCGTGGATCGGCTGCCGGGCGCCCGTACCGAAGTGTTTCTCGATCATGTGCTGGGTCAGGATCTTCCGGCCGACTCGATCGCGCCCAGCGCGGACCGGGGGGAGGCCGTGCGGCTGCTGACCGCGCATGCCGCCAAGGGGCTCGAGTGGGATGTCGTGGTGCTGGCCGGGGTGCAGGAGGGCATCTGGCCCGACCTGCGTCTGCGGGGCAGCCTGCTCGGTTCGGAACGCCTGGTCGACGTGCTGGCGGGGCGGCCGGCTTCCGGGACCGCGGCGGTGGTCGGCCAGACGTCGGCGCTGCTCGATGAGGAGCGGCGGCTGTTCTATGTGGCGGCGACCCGGGCGCGGCGCCGGCTGATCGTGACCGCGGTGGCGTCGGCGGGTGTGGGTGGCGCCGAGGGGGAGGAGCAGCCCAGCCGGTTCCTGACCGAGCTGGGGCTGCCCGACCGGCGTGGCGGGGGCGACCCGCCGCGGCCTCCCGAGCCCGATCCGGACGATCCCGGCCCGACCGAACCCGACGGCCCGCACGACCCCGGCCCGCACGACCCCGGCCCGCACGACCCCGGCCCGCACGACCCCGGCCCGCACGATCCCGGCCCGCGCGACCCCGACCTGCACAATCCCGGCCCGCGCGACCCTGACCTGCACGACCCCGGCCCGGACGACGACGCTGGGGACGAGATCGACACGCCGAAGGACGACACGCCGACGCCGCCGGACAGGGAAGGCGGTGACGGCGATGGCGGGGTGGAGGACGAGTTCTCGGTTCCGGTGGGGCGGCCTCCGCGGGCGCTCACCTTGGCGGCGCTGGTCGCCGAGCTGCGTACCGTCGTGGTTGCGGTTGACAGCAGTCCTGCCCGGCGGCATGCCGCCGCTGTCGAGCTGGCCGGACTCGCGAAGGCCGGCGTTCCCGGTGCCCATCCTGACGAGTGGTGGGGGTTGCGGGCACTGTCCGACGACCGGCCGTTGGTCGCCGACGGCGAGCCGGTCAAAGTGACGCCGTCCTCGATGGAGAGCGCGCTTCGCTGCAGCCTGCGCTGGCTGCTGGAACGCCATGGTGGCGCGCCACCGGCCGGGGCCGCTCAGGGGGTCGGCAACCTGGTGCATGCCGCCGCGATGCTGGCCGAGGACGCGAACGCCGACCGGGAGCAGCTGGTCGAGTATGTCTCCGCGCGGTTCGACGCGATCGAGCTGGCCGCGCGCTGGCTGGCCGGGCCGGAGCAGGAGCGGGCCCAGGGGATGGTCGACAAGCTGTTGCGGTGGCTGGCGAAGAATCCGCGGCGGCTGCTGGCCATCGAGCACGAGTTCACCGTGCGGCTCGACGACCCGAGCCGGCCGATCCAGCTCACCGGCCGGGTCGATCGGCTGGAGGTGGACGAGCAGGGGCGGCTGGTCGTCATCGACCTGAAGACCGGCAAGTCCACGACCGTGACCGGCAGTGAGGTCGAGGAGCATGCCCAGCTGGCCGGATACCAGGCCGCCGTGGACGCCGGCGCGTTCGACTCGTTGACGGAGCGGGCGGAGCGGGCCGAGAGCGGGGGCGCCGCGTTGGTGCAGCTCGGTCCGAGCAAGGAGGCCCGGGAGCAGATGCAACTTCCGCTTTCCGAGGCCGAGGACCCGCAATGGGCGTACGCGATGGTCCGGCGCACGGCTGACACGATGGCCGCGGCGACGTTCTCGGCGGTGGCCAACTCGAAGTGCCGGGTGTGCCCGGTGCGGACGAGCTGCCCGATCACCGGCCAGGGCCGGCAGGTGGTCGAGCCGTGACCCAACCTTCCCTTTTCGCCGACGTCACCCCGAAACCGCGCCGGCGGGCCGATCTGGGCCCCCGATACACGCCGGTGGAGCTGGCAAAGCTGTTGCGGCTGCACACGCCGACCGCCGAGCAGGCCGCGATCATCGCCGCCCCGGTGGAGCCGGTGCTGGTGGTGGCCGGGGCCGGGTCGGGCAAGACGGAGACCATGGCCTCGCGGGTGGTCTGGCTGGTCGCCAACGGTTACGCCCACCCGGACGAGATCCTCGGACTGACGTTCACCCGCAAGGCCGCGGGGGAGCTGGCTCATCGCGTACGGATGCGTCTCGGCCAGTTGGTTCGCCGCCTCGGCCGGGATGCCGCGTTCGCGGGGGAGCCGACCGTGGCCACGTATCACTCGTATGCGGCGCGGGTGGTGACCGAGCACGGGCTCCGCGCCGGGTACGAGCCGTCCGCGCGGCTGCTGACCGAGGCCGCCCGGTGGCAGATCGTGGACTCGATCGTGCGGTCGTACACCGGGGAGATGACCGGTCTGAACCGGGCGCCCAGCACGGTGACCGACGATGTGCTCGCGTTGTCCGGGGAGCTCGCCGAGCATCTCGTGTCGCCGGACGACCTGGCCGCGTGGACCGGCCGGTTCTTCGCCGAGGTGCAGTCGTTGCCGGGCCGGGTCTACAAGGATGTCTCGGACGCGTTGCTGCGCCAGCGGCACCGGCTCACCCTGCTTCCGTTGGTGCGCCTCTACGACCAGCGCAAACTCGACATCGAGGCGATGGACTTCGGCGATCAGATGGCCCGGGCCGCGCGGGTCGCCCGGGATCATCCGGCGGTCGGGGTGATCGAGCGGAGCCGCTTCAAGATCGTGTTGCTGGACGAGTACCAGGACACCAGTCACGCGCAGGTCGTGCTGCTCAACGCGCTGTTCGGCGGCGGGCACCCGGTGACCGCGGTCGGTGACCCGTGCCAGTCGATCTACGGCTGGCGGGGGGCGTCGGCGGGCACCCTGGACCGGTTCCCGGGCGAGTTCACCGGGCCGGGCGGGCGGGACGCGGGGGTGCTCAACCTGACCCGCAGCTGGCGGAACCGCCCCGAGATCCTCCAGGTCGCGAACACCCTGTCCCGGCCGTTGCGCGCGGCCGGCGCCCGCGTCGCGGAGCTCATCCCGGCCCAGCGGGTGGCCGATCGGGTCGGGGGCCGCACGGTTTCCTGCGCACTGCTGCACACGTACGGGGATGAAGCCGCGTGGATCGCCGACTCCATGCTCGGCGCGTGGCGTTCGGCGGCCGGGCTCCCGGACGCGGCGGCTGGTGACATCCCGCTGGACAAGCGCCCGACCAGTGCCGTGCTCGTGCGGGTCCGCAGCCAGATCCCGGCGATCGAGGAAGCGCTGCGCGCGCGGGGCCTCCCGGTCGAGGTGGTCGGGCTGGGCGGTCTGCTCGACACCCCGGAGGTACGCGACGTGGTGTGCACCCTGCGCGTGCTCGCCGACCCGACCGACGGGGCGTCGCTGTTGCGGCTGCTCACCGGTGCCCGCTGGCGGATCGGCCCGCGTGACCTGGTGGCGCTGCACCGGCGGTCCCGGGCGATCGCGGCGGCCCGGGTCGCGGGCACCACCAGCGACATCGGCCCGGCCGAGGAGGTCGTCGGCGACCGGCTCGACGACGCCACCCTGGTCGAGGCGATGGCCGACCTCGGGGTGGCCCAGCAGTACTCGCAGGAGGGCTATCCACGGCTGAAGGCGTTCGGCCGGGAGCTCGCCGAGTTGCGGCACCGCCTGGACCAGCCGCTGCCCGACCTGGTCGCCGACATCGAGCGGACCATCAGCCTGGACGTCGAGGTGGCGGTCCGCGGCTGGGGTGCGGGCGACGCCGGCCTGGCCCGCGGCCACCTGGACGCGCTCGGTGACGTGGCGTCCCGGTATTCCGGCGAGACCGATGGTGGCACCCTGGCCGGTTTCCTGGCGTTCCTGGTCGCGGCCGAGGAGGAGGAGCGTGGCCTCAGCCCGGGCCAGGTCGACGTGGTCGAGGGTGCGGTCCAGATCCTCACCGCCCACGCGGCCAAGGGCCTCGAGTGGGACGTCGTGTCGGTGGCCGGGCTGGCCAAGAACGTCTGGCCGGGCCTGACCCGGGGTTCCGACAACTTCCTGGGCGGGATGGGGGTGCTCCCGTTCCCGTTGCGCGGTGACGCCGACGGTCTCCCGGTGCTCGACCTCGACGAGGCGGTCGACCAGAAGGACGTGGCCGCGGCGGTGACGGCGTTCGGCCGGGCCTGGCGTGAGCACGACGAGCGGGAGGAACGCCGGCTCGTCTATGTGGCGGTCACCCGTCCCCGTCGTCTGCTGCTGGCCTCCGGTTACTGGTGGGGCGACGGCGTGAAGCGCCCCCGCGGCCCGTCCCCGTTCCTGGCGGAGATCCGCGCGGCGTGCGACGAGGGCGCCGGTGTGGTCGACCATTGGGCCGGCGAGCCGGCCGCCGACGCGGTCAACCCGAGCGCGGAGCTGGTGGCGTCCGCGGAGTGGCCGTCCGACCCGCTCGGCGGTCGTCGCCCCGCGATGGCGGCCGCGGCCGACCTGATCCGGCGCATGATCGTCGCCCCGGACCCGGAGACCGCCGCCGCATTCGCTGATTTGGCCGATTCTGATCAGGAGGTCGGTGCCCGTGCGGGCCTGGCGGCCGATCTGGCCGGCCTGGCCGGGTCCGGTGTGGACGAGGCTTCCGTTGTGCCGCCTTCCACTCCTTCTGTGTCTTCCAGCGAAGATGGTCAAATAGCTCAATTGGTCGACAATGCGACTCCGGGAGGAATAGGTCATCTCGCCCAGCCCGGCGTGTCGCTTCCATCGGGCGTGTCGGACCCGGACATCGCGCGCTGGCGTCAGGAGGCCGCTCTGCTGCTCGCCGAGCGCGCGGAGCGGGCCCGGCACGACGGCCCCCTCGAGGTCGCCGTGCCCCCGCACCTCAGCGTCTCCCAGCTGGTGGTGCTCCGCCGGGACCCGCAGCTGCTGGCCCGTTCGCTGCGCCGCCCGATGCCCCGCCGCCCGGCCCCGCACGCCCGTCGCGGCACCGCGTTCCACTCGTGGCTGGAGCAGCGCTACGGCGCCGTCCGCCTGCTCGACCTGGACGAGCTTCCCGGTGCGGCCGACGACGACGCGGCCCAGGACGAGGAGCTGGTCGCCCTGCAGCAGGCGTTCCTCGCTGGCGAGTGGGCCGGGCGCACCCCGGTCGAGGTCGAGGTGCCGTTCGCGACCACCCTCGCCGGGGTCGTCCTGCGCGGACGGATGGACGCGGTCTTCGCCGAACCCGGGAACCGTTACGACGTCATCGACTGGAAGACCGGTCGCCGGCCGGTCGATGCTGATGCCGACGCTGCCACGGTGCAACTCGCGGCGTACCGGATGGCCTGGGCGGCCCTGGCCGGTGTCCCGGTGGAGCGGGTCCGGGCGGGCTTCCACTACGTCCGCGAGGGCGTCACCGTGCGCCCGGCCGATCTGCTGGACGCGGACGGTCTCGCGGAGCTGATCGCCGCGCTACCCGAGGCCGGCGGCGGCCAGGAGATGCAGTAGCGCTGCCGCGTACGCGTCCTCGGCGGTTTCTCCGGAAAAAGTCTGCTCCTCGTCCATCAGGGTGATGTCGACGGCCCAGCGTTCGTCCTCGCGGCGCAGGGCCCGGAACGTGCCGCCCAGGAGCTCCCGCAACTGGTCCTCGCGGGGCAGCCAGAGTGCCTCGTCGAACTCCACGTCGTCCATCGCCCACTCGGTGGTGCCGTTGAAGCCGAGCACCTGCCCCTCCGGCCGGGTGTGGACCTCGATCGTCATGTTGCTCAATACGAAGACGTCCTCGTCAAGGCCCCGATCGGGGATGGCGAAACGGTCTCCGGGGGCCGGTTTCCAGGCCAGTCCGGCAGCGCTCAGTCGCTGTGCCACGAACACTCCGATCACCTTCCGATCGCCTTCTCTCGTGCTAGGCTGCCAGCGTTGTGTCAGTTTGGTTCCCAAGTACTCAGGAGCGCCTGTGGGGAAGTCTGCCCCAGGCGCTCTTTGTCGTAACCCGGGTTTCTCCGGTACGGGCGATCAGTACGGCGACACGAGACCCGCGAAGTGCGAGTCTTACTACCTCGTTCCGGTCCATAATGGGCCTGAGCGATCGACCGTCGAGGAGACGAGCATGGTTACCGGCGTCGTGAAGTGGTTCAACGCGGACAAGGGCTTTGGGTTCATCACCCCGGACGACGGCGGCGCCGACGTCTTCGCCCACTTCTCCGCCATCCAGACCTCGGGTTACCGGTCCCTGGACGAGAACCAGCGGGTCGAGTTCGAGGTTACCCAGGGCCAGAAGGGCCCGCAGGCGGCCAACATCCGCCCGCTCTGATCACAGCCACGAGCTGACGCGACGGCGCCGGCCCCGTGAGGGGTCGGCGCCGTCGTGATTTCCTTCCGCTCGCCCCCCACGCCGGCTCGACATGCCGTTGGGGGCGGGCAAGCCGGCCCCGAGCCGCGGTGTAGCTGGACCCGCGGATTCAGGCCTGGAGGCGGGCCGCGTCGCCGACCGACTCGGGTGTGGGTGCGGTGCCACCCAGGTGGGCCGGGAGCCACCAGGTCTCGTCCGGGCCCGAGGGGCGCTCCGGATACTCCTGCTGGGCCGTGTCGAGCAGCTCGCTCAGCCGCCGGTGCAGCTCGAGTGTCGTCGCCTCGGTGGTGCTGCCCTCAGGCATGACAACCGGTGCGCCGATTTTGATCAGGACCGGGACGTGCCGCTTGGTCAGCGTTTTGGGGCGGCCCTTGGTCCACAGCCGGTGCGGCCCCCAGACCGCCATCGGGATCAGCGGCACACCGGAGGCCTGGGACAGCCGGGCGGCGCCGGATTTGAGCCCCTTGACGGTGAACGACTCACTGATCGTCGCCTCGGGGAAGACGCCGACCACCTCGCCGCCGCGCAGGGCCCGCTCGGCCTCGTTGAACGCGGCGCTGCCGGCCTTGCGGTCCACCGGGATGTGCCGCATGCCGCGCATGAGCGGCCCGCTGACCTTGTGGGTGAACACCGACTTCTTGGCCATGAACCGGACCAGCCGCTTCCTCGGCTGGGCACCGAGCCCGCAGAAGATGAAGTCGAGGTAGCTGACGTGGTTGCTCGCGAGCACCGCCCCGCCGACCGCGGGGATGTGCTCGGCACCATCGATCTTGATTTTCATGTCGAGCACGCGGAACAGCGTCTTCGCGGTTGCGACGACGGGGGGATACACGATTTCCATTCGGTTACGGTACCGGCGTTCGCCGAACCTTTCCTGTGAGAGCTGCAACCGATCGGTGGTTCCCGGCGTCTTAAGAGTGAATGCACCCAGCCGTGCCCTGGTCCAAGCCCCCTCGGATCCAGGCTCCGGCACCCTCTGGAGGCTCTCATGAAGTCCGTGTCCGCACGCCGCGAGCTGGCAATAGTGCTCGCCCTGGCCGTGCTGGGCCTCGGCCTGGTGATGGCGGTGGCGTTCGCGCCCTGGTATGGCCCGTCCAGCCGCCCGGGCGCGTCGGTGGTCGAGACGGTGCCACCGGAGACCGCCCACACCGGCGTCCCGATGCAGGCGGTGCTGATCCCCTGACCCGAGGCCCGGCGGCCGGGCGATGTGCCGGGTGCGGCGGTGGTGGTGTTCACTGGGGTGATGTCCGAGGGCTCGCCGATCATTCCTGACTGGTCTCGGCCGGGTGGGCAGTGGTCCTCCGGCACGGTGACCGCTCCGGGCACGCCCCCGATCGTCCCGCCCGGTCCCGATGTCCCGCCGGAACCCCCGGGCGACGACGGGCCGCGCAAGCGCCGGCGGCAGATGCTGATCTTCGGCGGGGTGGCCGGCGCCATCCTGGCCGTCGGGCTGGCGATCATCCTGATCGTGGCGCTGAGCTCGGACGGCGACGCGTTCAAGACCCGCGAGTCGGCGCCCACCGACGTCCGGCCCCCGCTGGCCCAGATGTGTCCCGCTCCGACGACCATCCCCAGCGACCCGCCGAGCGCGCCGGCCCCGCAGGTGCCGCCCGCGACCGGGGAACGCACGGTCGACGAGGAGTCCGGGATCTCCTACAAGAAGTATCCGGAGCCGTGGATCCCCTGGACCACGGTGTGGCGGGCCGGGACGCTCGAGGTGCCGTACAAGGTCGGCCAGCATTTCGTGACCGAGGAGTACGTCGGGGGTTCGTACCACGCCTCGATCCTGTCGGCGGCGGTGCCGGCGGCGGAGAACGACGCGGTGACCCTCGACCTCGAGTGCGTCGGCCGGCAGGTGGCCGCGGACGTCCGGGCCGGTTACTACCCGCAGCCCAACACGATGGAGCCGCTGCGGGACGAGTTGACCACGCTGGGTGGGCGTCCGGCCTGGCTCAGCGAGTTCCGGCTGCACTTCGACTCACCGGGACTGTCCGCGAAGGACGAGCGCTCGGCGGTGGCCGTGATCGACGTCGGCAAACCGACCGCCGCGGTGCTGTACGTGTCGATCCCGGGCACGCACAAGCAATTCGACTACGTGATCGACGACGTACTCAAGTCGGTCCGTCCGCTCTGAGGATGCGACCTAGTCACCGGGAGCGCGACCGGGAGCGTCACCGGAATAAGGCGGCCCCGCCCTCGAGGGCGGTGCGGCATTTGCCGGGCGGCGGGCGATCGTGACCAGCCAGCGCAGGTTCGGCCCCGGGAGGTAAGGGCGGGTGGGGTCGTTCAGGACGCTCAGGCGGGCGCCCACCACGCCGCCTGCGAGCAGCACCCACACCGCCCCCGCGACGGCCGCCCTCGCCGGTGCCGGTCCGGGTGATGCGGGATCGGTTGCCGCACTCGCCCTCGGCCGTGCAGTGCTCGCGCAGGTCGGCGACCGTGACCGTGACCCGCTCGTTCACCGATGCCAGATACCAGGCGCCGCTCATGACCGCCGCGGTTGCCGCGGGAAAGAACAGCATGGTGGCCAGATAGAGCGCGGCCCGGGACACCGGCACGTCGGGGCGCACGGGGGACGGGCGCACGGGGGACGGGCGCAGGGGGGACGGGCGCACGGGGGACGGGAGCGCGGCGATGAGGATGCCGGCCCCGGTGAGGGCGACACGGCCACCAGTCCGATGGCCGTGCGGGCGACGTCGGAGAACCAGGTCACGACCCTATGATCCGGTCAGACCCCAGCGCTTGCGAAGGGCGTTGTCGGCGGCGTTGAACAGCACGTCGATCAGGATGCCGATCACCAGGACCACGATGATGAACGAGATGACCAGGGTCGGCTCGCTGAGGTCGCGGGCGTTCTGCATCCGTACGCCGATCGACAATGCTCCCGGCACGATGACCAGCAGCTCGCCGGCCATGAGGCTGCGCCAGGAGAACGCCCAGCCCTGCTTCAGGCCGGAGATGAACGACGGCAGCGAGGCCGGCAGGATCAGGTGGCGGTATTTGGCCAGGCCCTTCATGCCCAGCACCTGGCCGACGCGCAGCCAGGTCCGCGGCACGTAGTCGATGCCGCTGATCAGGCCGTTGGCGACCGACGGGGCGGCGCCGAGCACGACCACGAACAGGATGGCGCTCTCGCTGAGCTGGAACAGCAGGATGGCCAGCGGGAACCACATGATCGAGGGCATGGTCTGCAGGCCGGTGATCAGCGAGCCGATCGCGGCGCGCAGCGGGGGGAAGCTCGAGACCGCCGCGCCGATGACGGTGCCGATCACGACGGCGAGCGCGAAGCCGGTGGCCGCGCGGGTCATGGTGACGGCCACGCCGCTCCAGAAGTCGCCGGTCCTGAGCAGGCCGCCGAGCTCCTCGAAGACGTCGAGCGGGCCGGGCAGCACGTAGACGGGCTTCCACTCGGCCCAGACCACGATCTGCCAGACGAGCAGGACCAGGGCGATCGCCATGAGCTTGGGCCAGGCACTGCGCCAGACGCGCGGGCCGAGCGAGCCCTTGCCGTTCCGGCCGCCGAGTTCGAGGCGGTCGAGGCCGGAGAGGCGGTCGGCGGCGGCGTCCGGCTTCTCGGGAAGCGGTGGCGTGTCCGAGAGGGCGCCTTCGAGGCCGGCGCGGGCCGACGGGTACTTAATTGGCATGGCGGGCGACCTCCGCGCGGAGCCGGTCGGTGATCTCGGCCGCCTGGGCGGAGACCTCGGGCGAGTCGATGCGGCGGGGCCGCTCGTGGGTGATGGCGAAGTCCTCGATGACCCGGCCCGGGCGGCTGCTGAGCAGGATCACCCGGTCGCCGAGGCGGACCGCCTCGCGCACGTTGTGGGTCACGAACACGATGGTCAGCGCCTGCTCGCGCCAGATCCGCTCCAGCTCGTCGTGCAGGATGTCGCGGGTCATCGCGTCGAGGGCGCCGAACGGCTCGTCCATCAGCAGGATGTCGGCGTTCTGGGCCAGCGCGCGGGCCAGGGCCACACGCTGGCGCATGCCGCCGGAGAGCTCGTGCGGGCGCTTGTCGCCGAAGTCCTTGAGCCGCACGATCTCGAGCAGCTCCTGGGCGCGCTTCTTGCGTTCGGCCCGGGCAACGCCGTTCAGCCGCATGGGCAGTTCGACGTTGCCCGAGACCGACAACCACGGGAAGAGGGCCGCCTCCTGGAACATCAGCGAGACGTGGCGCCCGCCGGTGTCGAGCGTGCCGCCGCTGATCTGGTCGAGCCCGGCGATGAGCGAGAGCAGCGTGCTCTTGCCGCAGCCGGACGCGCCCAGCAGGCAGACGAACTCGCCCTTGCCGACGGTCAGCGACACCTTGTCGAGTGCGAGCAGGGCGTTGGACCCGGACCCGTACTGCTTGGAGACACTGTCGAGGCTGACGACCGCTTGATCGGTACGGGTGTGGCCCGCTTCCAGCGTGGTCATGGTCTTACTCCCTGGCGTGACGAGGGGGGATCAGGAGGCCGCGGCGGCGTCGCTGACCTCGGTCTGACCGTCGGCCTTGAGCAGCTCGTTCAGCGGCCCGAGGTCGTAGATGCCCTTGAGGTCGACCGGCTTGAGCAGGCCGACGTCCTCGGCGTGCTTCGCGCTGGTGTACAGCGACGACGCGATCGGGTCGTTGGTGAACTCCAGGTTCTTGAACGCGGCGGCCAGGATGTCGTCCTTGAGCGGCTTGCCGGAGAGCGCGGCGATCTGCTCGTTGGCGGCCTTCTGGGCACCGGCGTTGTCGGTCGCGATGTACTTCTCCGCGGCGATGTGACCCTGCAGCAGCTTCTTGACCGTGTCCGGGTGCTCCTTGAGGAACTTCTGGCTGACGATCAGGTGGGTGGTGACGAACTGGCCGTTGGGCCAGAGCGTCTTCTCGTCGACCAGCACCTTGCCCTTGGACTCGAGGACCATCCGGCTCAGGTTGGGCTCGGGCACCCAGGCGCCGTCGATGGCACCCTGCGCGAACGCCTGGATCGCCGTCGCGTTGTCCTGCGGCAGCACCGAGACGTCGCCGCCGCCCTGCTGGTCGGCGTTGAGGCCGTTCTCCTTGAGCCAGGCCCGCAGCGCCACGTCCTGGGTGTTGCCCAGCTGCGGCGTGGCGATCTTCTTGCCCTTGAGGTCGGCGGGCGTGTTGATGCCTTCCTTGACCACCAGGCCGGCGCCGCCGGAGGTGCTGCCCGCGATGATCTTCAGCGCGGTGCCCTTGGAGGTGGCCCAGCCGTTGATCGCCGGGTTCGGGCCGATGTACGTCGCGTCGATCGCGCCGGAGAACAGCGCCTCGATCGCGGCCGGGCCGGCGTTGAACGTCTTGGTCTCGAGCTTGGTGTCGCCGAGGGCCTGCTGGAAGAGGCCGTTCTTCACGCCGATCAGCGCCGGCGCGTGGGTGATGTTGGGGAAGTAGCCGAGGCGGATCGCGCTCGCCTCGCCCCCTTCGCTCTCATCGGAATCGCCACCGCAAGCGGTGAGCAGGGCGGCGGAGGCAAGGGCGGTAGCGGCGACGGCTAGCGCACGGAGGGTGCGGGAGCGCATGCGTACTCCTAAGAAGCGTGAATGGTCAGCTGGGCGAGAGTGCGGTGGTTCACGACGCCCTCTATGGCCTCTTCCACCGCCACCCAGACGTCCTTGAGGCCGACAGCGACCCCGTGGTACGTCGTGGTGGTGGTGGGCAGGCCGCGAACAGTGGTCAGCGCTCCGCCGACCGCTCGCACGACGTCCCCGACGGTGATGTCCTCGGCCGGTCGGGCCAGGGAGTAACCGCCGTCGACGCCGCGGTGGCTGTGCAGCAGTCCGGCCCGCCGCAGATCGAGCAGGATGCCCTGCAGGAAACTGAGCGGGATGTCCTGAGCGGCTGCCAGCGTCGCCGCCTTGACCAGGTGCGGATGGTCGGAGGCGATCGCCAGCATGGCCCGGACGGCATAGTCGGTGCGTGCCGAGACGTACACGTGGCATGTCCTCTCGGTCCTGCGGAGCGCAAACTCTGCCATCTCTATCTGATGGATGGGAATAGTGGACGAGGTAGGTTACCGTCGTCAAGCCTGAACCGCATGGTGAGAACACACGGAAGGGGTACAGTCACCCGCCGTGGGTACGCAGGAAACGACGCCGATCACGATCGGCTTGCACGAGGTGTCCCGGGTGCGCTGGCCCCGGCAGTCCCTGACCGGTGACGGCAAGCAGGTGAAAGTCGCCGTGCCGCTGCCCCGGTTGCCCTGGTCGTCGGCCTCCGTCGAGGTCCCGATGGGTGAGAGTGCCCAGGCCGGTGTCGACAAAGTGACACAACTGCGCCGGATCTTCGGGTACGTCGTGGCGCCCGCGGTCATCGCGCTCTTCGTGATCGCCGACGGGCTGCTGCTGTGGGGCCGGTTCGGCGACTTCCGGCCCGACGGCACGCTCTTCGCGGTCCTCGGTGTGCTCGGTGTCGTGCTGATCCTGACCGGCCTGATCCCGGACGCGGTCGCCCGGGCCACCGGCACGCCCTACGTCACGCGTGGCACGCTGCGCTTCCCCAGGGCCCGGACCGACGCCGTCGAGCAGCTCGCGAAGCTGAACCCTCAGTTGCCGCTGGGCAGTGCCACCAAGGTGTAGTGCTTCTTCAGCCAGGGCAGGATCGTGTCGTACGCGGTGACCGTGAACGGCTTCTTGTTCTCGTGCGACAGGATGATCGAGCCGGGCTTCGTGTCCCGCTTCACGATGTCGAACATGTGCTTGCGCATCGTGGCGCCCCGGCCGTACTCAGCCGTGAGATAGCACTGGTCGTCGACGTTCCAGGCCAGCGGCGACATGCCCAGCTTCCTGGCGAACCCGTTCAGGCGCTCGGAGAAGTTCCCGTACGGTGCCCGGAAGTATTTGATCTTGGCGCCCGGCACCGCCTTGCGGATCTGCTCGTTGGTCGCCTCGAGGTCCCGGAACGCGTACGCGTCACTGCGGTACCGCAGGTCCTCCAGGTGCTGCCACGTGTGGTTGCACAGCGTGTGACCTTCCGCGGCGATCCGGCGTACCAATGCCTTGTTGTCCCGAACCCGGTGCCCCACCAGGCAGAACGTCGCCTTGACCCGGTGTTTCTTGAGCACGTCGAGCAGTTTCGGGGTGACGTCGGGATCCGGCCCGTCGTCGAAGGTCAGGGCGACCGCCTTCGTGCCGGTGGTCTTCTGCGTCCACGGCGGCAGCGTGGTCGCCCGGGGCCGGGCCGCGCCGACCGAGGGCAGGTCGGCGGTGCCGGGCAGCACCGGGCCGGTCTGGGCGTACGAGACGCCGGCCCCGGCCGCACCGGCCAGCACACAGCCGAGGACAAACGTGAGAACGGCACGGGATCGACGCATCCGGGGACTTTAGCAAGTCAGCTCTGTCGAGAGGGGGCGGTGCGGCCCCGGCGGGATAGATTCGGGGAGTGGCTCGCAAAGTGAAGATTCCCGCGACGAAATACCCGGTCGAACGGTTCACCCTCGACAACGGCCTGCGGGTGGTCCTCAGCCCCGACCGCAGCGCACCCGTCGTCGGCGTGGCCGTGGTCTACGACGTCGGCATCCGCTCCGAACCGGAAGGGCGCACCGGCTTCGCGCACCTCTTCGAGCACCTGATGTTCCAGGGCTCGGAGAACCTCGAGAAGCTCGCCCACTTCCGGCACGTCCAGGGCGCCGGCGGCACGTTCAACGGCTCCACCCACCTCGACTACACCGACTACTTCGAGGTGCTGCCCGCCGGCGCCCTCGAGCGCGCACTGTTCCTCGAGGCCGACCGCATGCGTGGCCCGCGCCTCACCGAGGAGAACCTGCGCAACCAGGTCGACGTGGTCAAGGAGGAGATCAGGGTCAACGTCCTCAACCGGCCGTACGGCGGTTTCCCCTGGCTGAAGCTCCCGGCGGTGATGTTCGAGACGTTCCCGAACGCGCACGACGGCTACGGCTCGTTCACCGACCTGGAGAGCGCGACCGTCGACGACGCCGCCGAGTTCTTCACGAAGTACTACGCGTCCGGCAACGCGACGCTCGCGGTGGCGGGCGACTTCGACGTGGCCCACGCGACCCAGCTCATCGAGAAGCACTTCGGTGACGTGCCCAAGCGGCCGAAACCCAAGCTGCCCGCGTTCGACGAGCCCGGCCTCACCAGCGAGCGCCGCGAGAGCTACGTCGACCGGCTCGCCCCGCTGCCCGCCGTGGCGGCCGGCTGGCGGGTGCCCGACCCGATCGGCGCGTTCGCCGACTACCTGCCCTACGTCGTGCTGGCCGAGGTGCTCACCGACGGCGACGCCTCCCGCCTGGTGGAACGCCTGGTCCAGCGCGACCGCATCGTCACCAGCATCGGTGGCTACATCGGCTTCATGGGCGACGAGTTCCAGGTCCGCAACCCCACCGCGCTGCTGCTGCAGGCGCACCTGCCGCCCGGTGGCGATGCCGGCAAGGTGCTGCGCGTGGTCGACGAGGAGCTCGACCGCCTCGCCACCGGCGGCCTGGCCCCCGGCGAGCTTGCCCGCACCCAGGCCCGGATGGCCACCCACCTGCTGCGTGACACCGATGCCGTGCTCGGCCGGGCGCTGCCGATGGCGGTGCTCGAACTCCAGCGCGGCCGCCCCGAGCTGCTCAACGAGCTGCCCAAGCTCGTCGGCGAGGTCACCGAGGCCCAGATCGTCGCGGCCGCCGCCGCCCTGCGGCCCGAGAGCCGCGCCACCGTCGAGGTCGTCCCAGGAGCAAACCAGTGAGCACGCACACCCTGCCGGATCTCGTCCCGGATTCGAAGATCAAACTGCCCAAGCAGGCCGAACGTACGCTCGGCAGCGGCCTCACGGTCATCGCCATCCGCCGGCCGGCGGTGCCCCTGGTGGAGATGCGCCTGCGGGTGCCGTTCGGCCGTGCGCCGCTGGCCCGGGCGACCCTGCTCTCCCAGTCGCTGTTCACCGGCACGAGCAGCATGAACAGCATCGACATCGCATCCGAGCTGCAGACCGTCGGCGGTGGCCTGTCCGCCGGGCTCGACCCCGACCGGCTGCACATCAGCGGCAACTCGCTGGCCGCCGGCCTCGACCGGATGCTGGAGATCCTCGCCGGGATCCTCACCGACCCGACCTACCCGGCCGACGAGGTGGGCGTCGAACGTGACCGGCTCGCCGACCACATCCAGGTCGCCCAGAGCCAGCCCGGCCACCTCGCCCGCACCGCGCTGCTCAAGCGCATGTACGGCCGGCACCCGTACGCCGTACAGACCCCCGAGGCCGACCAGATCAAGGGGGTACGCCCCGGCCAGCTGCGCGCCCTGCACGCCGACCGGGTCCGCCCCGACGGCGCGGTGCTCGTCCTCGTCGGCGACCTCAACCCGGACAAAGCCATCGACGCCGCCGAGAAGGCACTCGGCGGCTGGACCGGCACCGGCCGCGACGGCACCGTGCCGCCCACCCCGGCCCTCGAACCCGGCCCGCTGCTGCTCGTCGACCGGCCCGGCTCGGTCCAGTCCTCGCTGCGGATGGCCCTGCCCGCGGTGCCCCGCACCGACCCCGACTACGCGGCATTGCAGCTCGCCAACCTGGTGTTCGGCGGCTACTTCTCGTCCCGCTGGGTGGAGAACATCCGCGAGGACAAGGGCTACACGTACGGCCCGCACACCGCGATCGAGCACTACCTCGCCGGCTCCGACCTGGTCGTGGCTGCCGAGGTCGCGACCGAGGTCACCGGCCCGGCCCTGCTGGAGACCGTCTACGAACTCGGCAGGATCGCCAGCCTCCCGCCGGGTGAGGACGAGCTCGAACAGGCCCGCCGGTACGCCCTGGGCACCCTGCGGCTGGGCATGTCCACCCAGGCCGGGCTCGCCGGGCTGGCCAGCATCTACGCCAGCTTCGACCTGCGCCTCGACTACCTCACCGACCACTCGGCGGCGCTGTCCGCGGCCACCCGCGAACAGGTGGCCGAGGTCGCGGCCCGCTACCTGGCCCCGGCCAAGGCGGTAACGGTCGTCCTGGGCGACGCCGACAAGGTAGAAGCCCAGCTGGCCACCCTGACCACCGTAGAACGCAGCGCCGAGTGAGCACCGAACCACCCGCGCCCGCCGGCCCACCTTCCCGGCCCGCGACCGTCGCCCGGAGGGTCGCGGATGTCGGCCGCGACCAGCCGATTATCGGCGGCAAGTCGGATATAGGTGATCAGCCGGACATCGGCGAGCAGCCCGGGTTGGCCGGGCCGCCGCTGGCCCGCACGACCCTCGACCGGGCTGCCCACCACCGCACCGACGAGACCTGGCTCGCCGAAGCCTGGAAAACCGGCCTCGTCCTGGTCATCGACATCGCCAAAGGCGGCCGCGTCCTGGTCACCGGCCTGCCCCCGGCAACGCCGGGTGCTGCCGGGTCCTCCGCGGCCGGCGTCGGTGGGCCGAACCTCGTGCTGGTCGGGGCGGACGCGGCGCCCGAGGGGGAGCGGCTCTTCCTCGGCATCGACCGGGAGGGGACGCCGATCTTCGCGGTCGTCGCCCCGCTGCCCGAGGCCTACGGCGCCGAGCCCGCCACCCTGCGCGACATCGGCGACCGGCTCGACCCGCGTGACGCCGGGATCCTCACCACCGCCGCCGCGCTCGGCAACTGGCACGCCTCGCACCTGTTCTCGCCACTCACCGGTCAGCCGACCACGGTCGTCGAAGCCGGCTGGTCCCGGGTCGATGCGAACGGCAAGCAGATGTGGCCGCGTACCGATCCGGCGATGATCGTGCTCGTGCACAACGGCCTGGCCGGGGCGGACGGGCGCTGTCTGCTCGGGCACAACGCCTCGTGGCCGACCGTCGACGGGGTGCGCCGCTTCTCGTGCCTGGCCGGTTACGTCGAGCCGGGCGAATCCGCCGAGGCCGCCGTCGTGCGCGAGGTGCGCGAGGAGGTCGGCATCGGCCTGCGCTCCCTGAAATACGAGGGTAGCCAGTCGTGGCCGTACCCCGGCTCGCTCATGCTCGGCTACACCGCCGAAGCTGATCCGGAACAGCCTTTTGTCCTCGACCCGGAGGAGATCGACGAGGCCCGGTGGCTCAGTCGTGACGACGTACGGCAGATGCTGGCGGGAACGTTCGAGGCGGACGGCGTACACCTGAAACTGCCCATGCGGTCCTCGATCGCGCTCTATCTGATCGAGCTCTGGCTGGACGCGTGAAAAAGGCCGCCCCACTCGCCGGAGTGGGGCGGCCTGGCTCGCTGAATTACGCGGAAAGCGCGGCCAGGTGTTCCTTGACCTGCACGATCGACGGGTTGGTGAGCGCGGAGCCATCATCGAAACGCATCGTCGGAACCGTCTGATTACCGCCGTTGACACCCATCACGAAATCGGCGGCGGCCGGGTCCTGCTCGATGTCGATGACGTCGTACGCGATCCCTTCCCGGTCCAGCTGCGACTTGAGCCGGTGGCAGTAACCGCACCAGGGCGTCGAGTACATGGTCAGCATCGGTCTGGGTCCCTTCGGAGAAAGTCACATGGCACAGTGCCGTCGGGTAAAACGTCAGACCGGGGTGCCATGATTCCCGGTTGTGACTGCGGAACGTGTACTCGCCGGGCTCGACCCCGACCAGCGCAGGGCGGTGACCGCCCCGGCCGGGCCGGTCTGCATCCTCGCCGGCGCGGGCACCGGTAAGACACGAGCGATTACCCACCGCATCGCATATCGAACTCTTTCCGGTGAAATCAATGCCCGGCACGTGCTCGCGGTGACGTTCACCGCCCGGGCCGCCGCCGAGATGCGGGCCCGCCTGACCAGTCTCGGGGCCGGCCGGGTCCAGGCCCGCACGTTCCACGCCGCCGCGCTGCGCCAGGTCCGCTACTTCGCCCCCCGGCTACTGCACGGCCGCGGCATGCCCGAGCTCGTCGAGAGCAAGGCCCGCCTGGTCACCCTCGCCGCGAGCAGCGTCGGCCTGCGGGCCGACCGCAACGCGGCCCGCGACCTCGCCAGCGAGATCGAATGGGCGAAATCGTCGCTGACCGAGCCGGGCGAATACGTTGTGGCCGCGACCAAGGCGCTGCGCGAGCCACCGTACGAGGTGGGCAAGGTCGCCGACGTCTTCGCCGCCTACGAGTCGCTCAAGCGCCGTCAGGGTGTGATCGACTTCGAGGACATGCTGCGCGCCGCCGTCTGGGGCATCGAGGAGCACCAGGACGTCGCCGAGCAGGTCCGCTCGCAGTACCGGCACTTCGTCGTCGACGAGTACCAGGACGTCAACCCGCTGCAGCAACGCCTGCTCGACGCCTGGCTCGGTGGCCGCGACGACATCACCGTGGTCGGCGACGCCAGCCAGACGATCTACTCGTTCACCGGTGCGACCTCGTCCTACCTCGTCGACTTCCCGCGCCAGCGCCGCGAGGCCGTGGTCGTGCGGCTGGTCCGCGACTACCGCTCGACCCCCCAGGTCGTCGGCCTCGCCAACGCGGTGATCAAGCAGGCCCGCGGCACCGAGGCCAAACTGCGGCTCGAACTCGTCGGCCAGCGCCCGCCCGGCGCCGAACCCGACCTCAAGATCTTCCCGGACGAGCTCGGTGAGGCCTCCGCCGTCGCCCGCCGCGCCCGAGAGCTGATTGCCTCCGGCACCCCCGCCAGCGAGATCGCGGTGCTGTTCCGGATCAACGCGCAGTCCCAGACGTACGAGGAAGCGTTCGCCGAGGCGCAGGTCCCGTATGTGGTCCGCGGCGCCGACCGGTTCTTCGAACGCACCGAGGTGCGCCAGGCGATGATCGCCCTGCGCGCGGCCGTGCGCTCCACCCCGGGCGAGACCCCGCTGGTCCAGGCCGTGGTGGAAGCCCTCTCGGCCACCGGCTGGTTCCGGGAGCAGGTGCCGGCCGGCGGGGCGCAGCGTGAGCAGTGGGAGGCGCTCGCGGCGATCGTCGCCCTCGCCGAGGAGTACGCCCGCAACCCCACGCTGCTGCCGATAGGGGAGGCCGGCGCGGTCCAGCGGGACATCTCCCTGACCACGTTCAACGAGGAGCTGGCCCGCCGCGCCGAGCAACAGCACGCCCCGACCGTCGAGGGCGTCACGCTGGCCTCGCTGCACTCGGCCAAGGGCCTCGAATGGGATGCGGTCTTCCTGGTCGGGCTCGCGGACGGGACGCTGCCCACGACGTACGCGAAGACGTCTGAGCAGTTGGAGGAGGAACGCCGGCTGCTGTATGTGGGGGTGACCCGGGCCAGGCAGTGGTTGTGGCTGTCCTACGGGCAGTCCCGGGCCTCCGGCGGTCGCCCCCGGCGCCCGTGCCGTTTCCTGCCGCAGCTCACCGACACCCGGCACCGCTCGTTCGAGAAGACCGGAACGGCAACTCAGAAACCCACCAATCGACGTACGGCCATCGCGTCCTGTCGCATCTGCGGCACCACCCTGTTCGCCGGCACGGACCGCAAACTGGGCCGCTGCGCCACCTGCCCGTCGGACCTCGACGAGGAGCTGCACGGCCGCCTCGAGGCTTGGCGCGCGCTGGCCGCGGCTCAGCAGAAAGTCCCTGCGTACGTCGTATTCACCGACGCCACGATCGTGGCCATCGCGGAACGCCGCCCGAGCACTCCGCCGGAGTTGCTGGCGATCGCCGGGATCGGCGCACGCAAGCTCGGCCAGTACGGCGCCGCGGTCTTCGCTCTGGTCGACGGCGCGGACCCCGCCGAGACCGCCGAGAAAAACTTCGAAAACTAGTCCGTTAATTCGTTTGCCCTCCCTTCCAGGAGCGAATAACCTCAGGTCACACCTTGGCGAGCGGCCTGCTCAACGAGGGTTTGGACCGAGTGCGACATGACGGAGAGAAGGTGACCCCGGTGGAGACCAACTACACGATTGAGCGACTGCTGCTGTCGCCGTCTGCCGTTTGCGCGCCGTCCACCACATGGCGTTCGGAGTCCGCTGTCGCGGCACTCCCGACCGTCACCGCTCCGGCATTCCTGACCGTGCCGCCGGTTTCCCCGGTTTCACACGTCGAGTCTGCCTATGCGACCGAGTCCGCCCCCGTGGCGCTCTTGCTCGCTGAGCGGGCCCAGGTTTCGCAGGAACAGGTTTCGCAGGCGCACCAGGTCCAGGCCTTCGTGTCTGTCGGCAGCAGCACCAGCACTGGCAATGGCACCACTGGGTTCGTGGGCAACAACGGCGTCGATATCCCGATGAAGCGACTGACGGATGGTGCCAGCGGTGTCCCGCCTCGAGGAAGGCCGGTCTGATTAACCTCAGACCTCCGGCTCACCTCGAGGCCGCGGAACCCGTAACCGGGATCCGCGGCCTAATTTTTTTGGCCGGCTCACCAGCCGGTCAGCACGTACCACGATCCAGAAGATCGAGAAGAAGAGAGAGGTGACCGGGCTTTATGAGTCTGGCGCTGGCCCCCCTCGACATCACCGTCGAGATCGAGGCAAACCTGCCCTGTCGGAAGTTCGACCCGGACCTCTGGTTCTCGGACGCACCGGCCCAGCTGGAACTGGCAAAGTCGCTCTGCGGGGACTGCCCGCTGCGCGTCGAGTGCCTGGCCGGCGCGGTCGAGCGAAGCGAGCCCTGGGGCGTCTGGGGCGGCGAAATCTTTGAGCGCGGCGCTGTCGTGCCCCGCAAGCGGCCCCGTGGCCGTCCCCGCAAGGTCGACGTCGCCCGCGACGCCGAGCTGGCGGTCGAGGTCGAGGAGCGCCTCGCGGCCAACGGCCTCGAGACCCGCAGCTCGGTCCGGCTCGCGGCCTGATCATGACCACCCTCACCACCCCTTACCGAAAGACGGAAGACGCAGCGATGACTTCGAACGCGAGCCCCAAGGTAAAACTCATCCAAGAGGCACTCTCGAGGGCCCGAACGCGTAGGCCTCAGGTAACCACCACCCCTGAGGCTCACCGTCCGGCACGCCAGATCGCCATGGAGGCCCGCCATCGGGCCGCCAACGAACTGGGTGGACGCCTCTGACCCGTGCCCTCTCCGCCGCCCCGCCCGCAGGTTCCCCCTGCGAGCGGGGCGCTTTCCCTTCGGCCCACAGCTCACCACCGCCCAGGTCGCACGGCCCTCTGGCCCGGCGGCGCGTTTGGTCTGGCGTCGCGGTTTGGTCTGGCGTCGCGGTTTGGTCTGGCGTCGCTGTTGGGCTGGTGATTCGGTTTGGCCTGGCGTCGCTGTTTGGCCTGGCGACCGATTTGGCCTAGCGACCGATTTGGCTTTGCGACCCGTTTGGTCTGGCGGTGCCGTTTGGTCTGGCGGTGCCGTTTGGTCTGGCGTCGTTCTGGTCTGGCGGCCGGTCGGTCTGGCAGCGCCGTTGGTCGCGCGGCGTTCGGCTTGGCGGCCTCGTTTGCCCGCGGCCGGGTCTGCTTACGGCCCGGTCTGGCGGTGGTCCCGGTCTGGCGGTGGTCCCGGTCTGGCGGTGATCCCGGTCTGGCCGTGGCCCCGGTCTGGCCGTGGCCCCGGTCTGGCCGTGGCCCCGGTCTGGCCGCGGACCGTGTGGCCGTGTGGCCGTCTGGTCTCGCTACCTTTGGTCTGGCGGGTCCTTTGTCTCGCCGTACGTAGCCCTCGGGTCGCCGCCTGCCGTCTGGTGTCTCAGCCCGGTAGCCCCTCACATCGCCGCACTTCACCGTTTGGCGAAGACCCAGCCACCGCCTCGCCTCGCCGCCTTGCCCGGCTTCCGCTTGTCACTCGCCGTCTTGTCCGGTTTGTTATGCCAGGCCGGCCTCTGGCCTTGGCGGGGGTTATCCGACCGGCGCGAAACCGGGGAGCCACTTCTGCAGGATCGCTCGGTAGGGCGCTTTTGCCTCCAACTGGCACAGCACCCCGATGGATCCGAGCGTGACCCGGTGGATCAGCAGGTAGGAAGGGGGGAGGTTGAGCTTGCGGCTCAGCTGGAAGGCCGGTGACTTGGGGTTGGAGAGCCGGGTGGCCTCCGACCGGATCCAGCTGCGGGTGAAGTGGAACTCGTCCACCGCGACCGGCTCGATCATCGGCCGCAGGAAATCGAGGACGGCCTGCGCGTCCAGTTCGTCGTTCGGTTTGATGAAGCCTTCTTCGCGCAGCCCGTCGGCGACCCCGTCGGCGTCCCCGTCCAGTGCGAGCCGGACCAGTCGGCCGATCGGCTCGGGGTGTCCGTCGGGGAGCCGGGCCACGGCACCGAAGTCGATGACACCGAGCCGGCCGTCGGGCAGGATCCGGAAGTTGCCGGGGTGCGGGTCGGCGTGCAGCAGGCCTGCCCGAGCCGGGGCCGAGAAGTGCAACGTCGCCATCAGCCGCCCGGCCTCGTCGCGTTCGGCCGGCGTGCCATCACTGATGATCTTGGCTAGCGGTGTCCCGTCGACCCATTCGGTGACCAGCACCCGCGGCGCGGAGGCCAGGACCCGTGGCACGAAGATGTCGGCATCGTCGGTGAAGGCGGTGGCGAAGGCGGCCTGCGACTCCGCCTCCATCGCGTAGTCGAGCTCCTCGGTGACCCGCTCGCGTAGCTCGGTGAGCAGCGGCTTCATGTCCATGCCGGGCTGAATGACCTTGAACATCCCAGCCAGCCGCCCGAGCTGCTTGAGGTCGGCCAGCAGGGCTTCGCCGGCGCCCGGATACTGCACCTTCACAGCGACCGCGATGGTCTTGGGCTTGGCGCCCTTCCGCGACGGCGGCAACTTCCAGACGGCCTTGTGGACCTGCCCGATGCTGGCGGCCGCGGCCGGGCTGTCGTCGAACTCGGCGAACTTGTCCCGCCAGTCCGGTCCCAACTGTTCGGCGAGCGCCTTGTGCACACTCGCCACCGGCATCGGTGGAGCAGCCTCCTGCAGCTTGGTCAAAGCCTGCCGATAGGGCGCGGCCATCTCCTCGGGCATCGCTGCCTCGAAGACCGACAGCGCCTGCCCGAACTTCATCGCTCCGCCCTTGAGTTGCCCGAGCACGCTGAAAAGTTGTTCGGCGGTGCGCTGCTGGATGTCGGCGGAGATGACGTCGGAGGCCATGCCGGTGACCCGCTTACCAAGCCCCAGCACCGTCCGCCCGGCAAAGCCGAGAGGCAGCGAGGCGAGCTTGGCGGTCCGGGACGCCGCACGACGCGGGATGTCGGTCACCAGATCATTGTGACCGACGTGACGGCGATCGACCCCCCTCCCGGAGACCCCACCCTTCCTGTCTGGCATGTGACCCCCTAAAGATTTGTACCTATTGCTCACCTGACGAGGTATTCATCAGGCTCAAACACCCACCCAACTCGGCACACTTTTCTCACAACATCTCCCCACCACCGAGCTCACCGCAGCGCTAGGCGTAGTTGCGCGTCTGCCCACAGGTGCAATGCGGATGGGGGACCCACCTCCGCCGGCGTATGCGGTTGGGCGCGGCAATCTCCACCTCCGCCCCGACAGTCTCGGGAGTGTCACCGTCGATGAAACTCAGCACCTGGGCCACGGCGTACCCGCAGGCCGTCAGCGCGGTGGCCACCGCCAGCGGCTCGTCGTTGACCCGCAGGTCCTCATACCGGGGTGCGGAGTGGAGCACCTCGAGCGTTCCGAACTCACCGGGCTCCGGATCCGCGTCGGGATAGCTCGGATTCCGGTTCTGCTCGGGTATGCCCGGGCCGCCGAGGTGCCGGAAGAGCGCGAGGCAGTTGAGGCACGGCTGGCCACCCGCGGGCACAAGAGGCCCGATCACGGCGGCGCCCTCTCGCACCGCGACAGCGAGATACGGCTGGCGATGCTGTTCGTGAGCGAGCGCCAACAGCGCGGTGGGTTCGTCGTGGGTGAGCTGCACCACGAGTGAGGCGCTGCCCCGGCGGATCGATCGGGTCTGGGTGGTCGGGGACACCTCACGGATCGCCTCGGTCACCGCTCGCGCACGGCCGGTTCCCTCCTTGACCCCTCGGAGCGGTCCACCGATGCGGTCGAGGTGATTGACGGTGCCGGGCAGATCGGCGTGGATATGACCGACACCCGCCTCCGCCAGGGCGACCGCGATGCCGGCGCCCAAGCGGCCGCGTCCGGTGATGGCAACCCGAGCGGATCTCCGCCTCCTGAGCACGGCGGCTGGGGACAGCGGCCGATCACCGGTCTCCTCCGGCTCGGTGTCCGCCGAACCACCGCCACGCCGGGGCCGAGGAACGCCGCTGGGCTGGGCTTTCGCTGTGGTCTGCGCGGCTGCTGCGTACGAGATGGGTTCGGCTGTTGGGGTTCGATCGGCCGAGTCGGTGCTTCTGGCTGGGGTTGCCGGGGCAGCCGAAGCGTTTGAGGCGTTGTGAGCCGGTTGATCCTGCTGCTCCGGCATCAGGGCCGGCTGCTGAGCGGGGGTGCCGGCCCGCCCGGTTCGCTCCGCGTCGGTGGGCTGGACGACCCGGGCGGTCAGGATGGCCTGGGCTATCAGGGCCAGGGCCGCTGCCTCGCTGGCCAGCAGGCGGCGGGTCTGGGCGTCCAGGGCGGGCGGGAACAGGCTCTGGGATGAGATGACCAGGCCGGCCTCGTGCAGGACGTTGAGGAGGGTACGGGCCTCGGCCGGGGAGATGCCCAGCATGGCGGCTCCCTGGAGGACCGTTCGCTCTGGGCGGGTGCCGTCGAGGAGATCGAGGATCTTTGCCGTCGCGGGGTCGGGGAGATCGAGGAGAACCGCTCGGGACGGATGGAGGCCGAGCTGCAGGGTGTTGAGGCCTCGCCAGATGCGGGGGAGGCCCGGCAGCAGGATCGGTCGGTGCAGGGGTGGACGGCTCATGGGTGACACGTTGTCACGTGCTCGATGCGGACGGCGTTTGTTATCCACAGGCACGCGATGCGGTGGCGCTCGGTTATCCACAGGATTTCGCGAGTTATCCACAGGCTCCCGGAGGGGGTGGATAACTACTCAACGTTGTGGTTTGAATACCGGTTATGACTCGGGTGGGTGATTCACCGGAAGCGACGGCGGGGGCGACCGGATGTGGTCGCCCCCGCGGTCAAGAAGCTTCTGGTCAGGCCTTGGCCTTGCCCAGGATGCGGTTGACCGTCGTGCCGCAGACCGGGCACTTGCCCTTGGCCATGTTCATGCCGGTCTTCGAGACCTCGACGGTGCCCTGGAAGTCGCGCTTCTCCTTGCACTTGACGCAGTAGCCGTTGTACGTGTTGTCGGCCACGATTCCTCCTCGTCATGTTGTCGGCCGGGTCGGCCCGGGTGTCCCGGAAGGCGACCAGACCGACGGCCTGGACCACCCGGGTGCCCTGCTCGCGGCGACAGGCCGCGATCTGTGTTCGGCGCTGGACCGCTCCGCGACCACGTGAATGTGGCCACCCGCTAGGGGCGGTCACTACCCACGTCCGGCCATTTCCATGTCAGCGCAGCGTCGGCGGTGTCGTCGACGTCGTGAGTCTGCCCGCCCGGATGGTCCTTTTAGGGCAGATTCGGGCAGACACGCCGACGAATTACTTCAGATCGTCAGAAAGGGGATGGCAAGGCAGGAAGGCGGAGGACCTGGATGCTGGCCAAGGTGGTCGTAGAAGGCCTGGTGAGGGGGCTGATGGAGGCGCGGGAGGTGTCCGCGGGTGCGGGCGGCGCTTGGTGGGTGTGCGGCGGGCTCAGAGGGCCGCGGGCGGTGGTGGATGGCTCGGGATCGGCTGAAGGGGAGTGCTGCGGCTGCCCGGGGGCGTCGTGGCGCGGTACGGGCTGGGTGCGCGACCTCGGCATCATGGGCGGGGCCTCACCGCGGACCTGCCGGGGCACGGCTGCGGCGGTGGCGTCGCGGATTCTTGAGGTGGTGCGGCCCGGGGTGAGGGCGGAGGGCAGCTGGAGGGGGCGCGGCAAGGTGCGGCCCGGCGTGAGGGTGGACTTCCGGGGTGGACTTCCGGAATGGGCGTGACGGCGTAGTGCCTTGGCCGTGATGCGGTTCCAGCCGTTTGGCGTGACCCGCTGCATCCTGGCCCGGTGTCCCGGTGTCCCGGTGTCCCGGTGTCCCGGTGGCTACAAGCCCCGCTGCACCTCCGCGGCCTGGTGGCCAGGGGCATCCTGGCCCGCGGCCTGGTGCACCCCGGCCTGGTGCACCCCGGCCTGGTGCACCCCGGCCTGGTGCACCCCGGCCTGGTGCACCCCGGCCTGGTGCACCCCGGCCTGGTGCACCTCGGCCTGGTGCACCCCGGCCCGGTGGTCCGGCTGACGGGTGGCCGGCTGGAGGGCGGCGGGCCTGTGAGCGGCAGGCCCGTGAGCGGCGGGGCCCGTGAGCGGCGGGGCCCGTGGGTGGCGGGGCTCGTGGGTGGCGGGGTGGGTGCGGTGAGGGGGACAGGTGCGGTGCTGGGCTGCTGGGGCGTGGGAGTTCAGCGGTGGTGGGGGTGTGGGGAACCCGGGTGGCTGGCGGGACCTGTGGGGGTGGTGAGAAGTGGATCTTTAGCGGGGGTAGCGTGGGCTATTCCGGGGTACGTGTTGCGAGCTTGGAAAATATTTTCGGATTTTCTGGGGCGAAGCTCTCATTTAGGTCGCGTGTCGTTTGCCGTACTCTTGCGGCCCCCTGGGTCTTACGCATTAACGTCGCAATGTGAACCCTAGTGTGGGCTGCGCGAGCCGGTAATGGCCAGGACGCGTAAGCCTGTTGTCGAAGTGCGGCGCAGCCAGCGTCGGCGTCGCACGGTGTCCGCTTATCGGGAGGGCGAGCGGGTTGTCGTCCTCATTCCTGATCGGTTCTCGCGTGCTGAGGAGACCGAGTGGGTCGAGCGGATGCTGGCCCGGTTGGCCGCCCGGGAAGAGCGAGTTCAGCACACCGACGAAGAGCTGCTGTCCCGCGCTCGAAGGCTCACGGCTCGATATTTGCCCGACTATGTGCGGCATGTGAGCCCCGCGAGTGTGCGTTGGGTCACCAACCAGAACGGGCGGTGGGGGTCGTGCACGCCGGATGACGGCACGATCCGGATCTCGCATCGTATCCAGGAGATGCCCGACTGGGTGATCGACTATGTGCTGCTGCATGAGCTTTCGCACCTTGTCGTGCCCAGTCATAGTGCCGCGTTCTGGGACCTCGTCAATCGCCATCCGAAAGCGGAGCGGGCCCGAGGTTATCTGGAAGGTATCTCGGCTGCGAGCGGTCTTGTGCTGGCTGACGACTGAGCTTGTCGCGAGTGCGATGCGCCGGGCCGATGCCGGGTGATTGATTGACCATGCAGACTGCATCGCCGATCGTATTGCCGTGACGCGGGTCTGTGCCGTGGGTCTGTGTTGTGGGTCTGTGCCGCAATGCGATCTTGGCGGCGAGCCGGCGTGGTGGGGCGGCATGGGTGATCCGGGGGAAAGCTGCGCTGGGGCTAGCCTTCTGTGGTGACCAGCCGTGTTGTGGTGGTGCTTTTGACGCCGGTGGTGTGGAGTCCCCCCGGCGTGGGGATCGATGCTTGGCGGGCCGCGCTGGCCGAGGACGTTGTCGATCTCTTGGCTCGGCTCGCTCAGGCTGAGCCGGCCATTGCCGCGGTGTCGGCCGATCTTGGGTTGGCGCGGGAGATCGCCTGGCCGGGGATGCCGGTCTGGGAGGTGCCCAGCGCCACCGTGCTTCCGGTGCTCAAGGCCGCTGAGGTGGCCGGGTTCGACCAGGCCGCCGTCCTGGCCGCCGACGCTGCCGATCTGCCCGGGTTGATCCTGGGGAAGCTCTTGCGCCCGCTCGGCAGCAAGCCGGTCGCCGTGGCGCCGGGTGGTGGCGGTGCGGGGCTCCTCGCGCTGGCCTCGACGCTGCCGGTGCCCGGGTGGCTGACCGACCACGATCTCGACACCGCTACGCCGATGAGTGTGCGGCGGGGGGCTCCTCAGCCGAGCCTGGTCGAGTCGACGCCGGAGTGGCGGCGGATCCGGGGGGCCGCTGAGCTGGCGACGCTGGACGTGCGTCTGGAGGGGTGGGAGAACACCCGGGCGATCCTCGGGGGGTGAGCTTTGCCACTCACTCAGAATGAAGGGGCCGGGGGTCCGCTCTGGCGCCGTCAAGGCGCCTGGACCACCGGCCCCGGCCTCGGTGGGAACTGCGGTCTGCACCACCCACCGAGATACGACCTCTCAGTCTTCGGATTTTCCTAGATCGTCGAGTTCTGAAATGTCCCAGTCGAGCTTGCTCTGGGCGAATTTCTGCGGATCGGCGAAATCTTCGTCCGTCGGCAGGAGGTCGGGGTGATCCCACAGCGCGTCGCGGCCCTGCACGCCGCGTGCCTCGGTGACCGCGGTCCAGAGCGCGCCGGCCTCGCGGAGGCGGCGTGGGCGCAGCTCGAGGCCGACCAGGGCGGCGAAGGTCTGCTCAGCGGGGCCGCCGGCCGCGCGCCGGCGGCGGAACGCCTCGCCGAGCTGGACCACCGAGGGAAGACGGTCTCCCGCGGCGCTGTCCACGACGTGGCCGACCCAGCCCTCGACCAGCGCGAGCGCGGTCTCGAGGCGGGCGAGGCTGGCCTTCTGCTGGGGGGTGTCCTCGGGTGTGAAGATGCCCTCGAGCGCCATGGCCTGCATGGATTCCGGGTCGGACGGGTCGACCCGGCTCATCGCCTCCTCGATCGCCTCCCGGTTGACCGTGATGCCATTGGCGTAGGTCTCGACCGCGTTGAGCACGTGCGCTCGCAGCCAGGGGACGTGTTGGAAGAGGCGCTGATGGGCGGCCTCGCGGAGGGCTACATACAGCCTGACCTGGTCCTCGGGGAGTTCCAAGCCGTCGCCGTAGGCCTTGATGTTGGCCGGAACGAGTGCGGCCGTGCCGGCCGGGCCGAGCGGGAGGCCGATGTCGCCGGCGGAGAGGACCTCCGCGGCGAGCTGGCCCAACGCCTGGCCGAGCTGGCCGCCGAAGAGGGCGCCGCCGAGCGTCGCCACCATCGACTGCATCGGGCCGAGCTGGGCGCGGGCCTCCTCGGGGACGAGGTCACCCATCGCGCCCACCATGCGGCCCGCGATGGGGTCGCACAGCTTCTTCCAGACGTCGAGGGTGTTGTAGACCCACTCGTTCCTGTTCCAGGCGGTCGCGTCGCGGATGCCGGAGGGCATCGCGGACACCGGGTCGAGCCACAGGTCGGCGAGGCGCAGGGCCTCGGAGACCGCGTTGTGCTCGTACATGTTCACCGCGGGGTCGCCGGTCGCGCTCAGCTGGCTGGCCGCCACCTGGCGGGCCAGATCCCAGTTGACCGGGCCACTTCCGGGCGCGGCGAACATCTGCTGCAGCTGATTCATGAACTGCTGCATCTGCTGCGGGTCGGAGGGATCGGGCGGCTGCGCGCCCGGCAGGCTGAAGCCGAACGGGATATCAGGCACGCCCCCAACGGTACGCGCGTAATCGGCCCTCGTGCCCAATGGCGGTGTCAGCTCAGAGAGAACTCAGGGTTGGTTGATACGGTCACGCGCATGAGACGTCGCGGTGTCACGGTCATCATGGGCGCCCTGATCACCGCACTGCTGGCAGTCGGAGTGATGGCTTTCCCCCTGCCGTACGTGGTTCTGAAGCCCGGTCCGACCGTCAACACCCTCGGTTCGGACAACGGCAAAGAGGTCATCCAGGTGACGAAGGCGCAGACCACGACCAGTAAGGGTCAGCTGCGGCTGACCACGGTCGGGGTGCAGCCGAGTGTCGAGCTGGTCTGGGCGATCCGGGGCTGGCTCAGCGACGAGCAGGCCGTGGTGCCGCGGGAGCTGATCTATCCGTCGGATCAGAGCGAGCAGCAGGTCGAGCAGCAGAACGCCGAGGAGTTCAAGTCCTCGCAGACCAGCGCCGAGACGGTCGCGCTGCGGGAGCTCGGCTATCCGGTGCAGACTTTCGTCACCGAGGTGACCAAGGGCGGCGCCTCGGCCGGAGTCCTGCAGAAGGACGACATCATCACCGCGGTCGACGGCACCGAGGTCACCAGCCCGGACAAGCTCACGCAACTCGTGCAGGCCGAGCCGGCCGGGACTACGCTGACCGTCTCCTACTCGCGGGCCGGTAGGACGCGGACCGCGCGGATCACGACCAAGGCCGCGGCGGGCAGCGACACCCCGCGCATCGGGGTCTCGATCGACAAGAAGCAGACACATCCGTTCACCGTTTCGATCGACCTGGACGAGATCGGTGGACCGAGCGCCGGGCTGATGTTCACCCTGGGCATCATCGACAAGCTCCGGCCGGAAGACATGACGGGCGGAAAAATCATCGCGGGAACTGGCACGATCGACGACGAGGGAAACGTCGGACCGATCGGCGGCATCCCGCAGAAGCTCGTCGGTGCGAAGAACGCGGGGGCCGAGCTCTTCATGGTCCCGGCGGACAACTGCGCCGAGGCGCTGAAGAACTCGGTGTCCGGGCTGACCATGGCCAGGGTCGCCACGGTCGACGACGCACTCACCGCGCTCCAGACCTTCACCACCGGCGGAACGCCGAAGCCGTGCCCGGCGTCCTGAGTTATCCACAGGCACTCCGGGCGGAACAGCGCAACATCCTAAAGTGAAGAACCGGTCTTGAGACTTTGTGGGGTTCACGTTGGTCATGCGTAACAGTCCTCTACCGAGGATGAGCCGGCGCGGTCGCGTGACCGTCGGCGTCCTCGTGGGGGTCTTCCTCCTATTCACGCTCCTCGGTTGGGGCATCGATGCCTACACCGACTATCTGTGGTTCGACGAGGTCGAGTTCACCAACGTCTTCACGGGTGTGCTGCTGACCCGCCTGGTGCTCTTCCTGGCGATCGGCGCCGCGATGGCGGTGATCATCGCGGGGAACCTCTACCTCGCCTACCGGTTGCGTCCGCTGCTGCGTCCGCACTCGGCCGAGCAGGCCACCCTCGAGCGCTACCGGATGGTGATCCGGCCCCGCCTCGGGACGTGGATCGCCGTCATCGCCGTCATCATCGGGTTCTTCTCCGGCCTCTCCGCGCAGAGCCGGTGGAAGGACTGGATGCTCTTCCAGAACGCACAGCCGTTCGGTGTCGAGGACCCGCAGTTCAAGGTGGACGTCGGCTTCTACGTCTTCGAGTACCCGCTGCTGCGTTACCTGCTCGGGGTCGGCTTCACCGTGGTGGTGCTGTCGGTCATCGGCGCGCTGGCCGTGCACTACGTCTTCGGTGGCGTGCGCCTGCAGGGCGTCGGCGACCGGATGACCACCGCGGCCCGGGCCCACCTGACCACCCTGGTGGCGATCTTCGTGCTGCTCAAGGCGGTCGCCTACATCCTGGACCGGCGGGCGTTGCTGCTCGAGCAGCACGTCTCACCCGATCTGTACGGCGCGGGCTACACCGACGTCAACGCGTTGCTGCCGGCCAAGGAGATCCTGGCGTACATCTCGATCGTCGTGGCGATCGCGATCATCGTGTTCTCCAACGCGATCATGCGCAACCTGGTATGGCCCGGTGTCTCGCTCGCCCTGCTGGCGATCTCGGCCGTCGCGATCGGCGGCATCTACCCGCTCGCCGTGCAGAACTTCCAGGTCCGGCCGAGCCTGGCGGACAAGGAAGCGCCGTACATCAAACGGTCCATCGACGCCACCCGGGACGCGTTCGGCCTGGCTGATACGCAGGTCACCCCATATGCGGCGGAGAGCATCGTGCCGCCGTCGAACCTGGCCGGCAACGCCAGCGCGCAGAACGTCCGGGTGATCGACCCGCAGCTGGTCTCCGAGGCGTTCACCCAGTCCCAGCAGGTCCGTGGCTTCTACGACTTCGGGCCGAAGCTCGACGTGGACCGCTACACGATCGGTGACAAGACGCAGGACTACGTGGTCGGCGTCCGGGAGATCAACGACACCGCGCTGACCACCCAGCAGCAGAACTGGCTCAACCGGCACACCGTCTTCACCCACGGGTACGGACTGGTGGCCGCGCCGGCCAACGAGTCCTGTGGTGGCCTGCCGGTGTTCGTCTCCGGCTCGCTCGGCACCGGTAGCAGTCAGACCGCCAACTGCGCGTCGTCCTCGACCGACCAGATCAAGGTCGACCAGCCGCGGATCTACTACGGCGAGCAGTCGACCGAGTACGCGATCGTCGGGCAGGCCGAGGAGGGCAAGAACACCGAGTTCGACCGCCCGCAGCCGAACGACACCAACGCCGAACAGCGCTACACGTACGAGGGCAAGGGTGGCGTGCCGATCGGTTCGCTGTTCCGCAAGCTGGTCTTCGCGATCAAGAACACCGAGAGCAACTTCGTGCTGTCGGACGCGGTCAACGCCGACTCCAAGCTCATGTACATCCGTGACCCGCGTTCGCGGGTGGAGAAGGTCGCACCGTTCCTGACCATAGACGGAGACCCCTATCCGGCCGTGGTCGACGGGAAGATCCAGTGGATCCTCGACGGCTACACGACGTCGGCGACCTACCCGTACGCGCAGCGGATCAACCTGCAGGAGGAGACGCAGGACGAGCTCACCAACCGGGGCACGTTCGCGCTCGCCCGCGACAACATCAACTACATGCGCAACTCGGTGAAGGCGACCGTCGACGCGTACGACGGCACGGTCACGCTCTACCAGTTCGACGACCAGGACCCGGTGCTCAAGGCCTGGAACCAGGCCTTCGGCGGTGACCTGATCAAGCCGAAGTCCGAGATCCCGGAGTCGTTGCAGAACCACTTCCGCTACCCGGCGGACATGTTCAAGGTGCAGCGCAACCTGCTGACCCGTTTCCACGTGACGCAGCCGAACGACTTCTTCACCGGCAACGACTTCTGGGCGGTGCCGAACACACCGGACGGCTCGGAGCAGAGCAAACAGCCGCCGTTCTATCTGAACGTGCAGCTTCCGGGGCAGGACGAGACGCGATTCCAGATCACCTCGGCGGTCACCCCGAGCAAACGGGAGAACCTGGCGGCGCTGATCTCGGGCTCGTACGTGGAGGGCAAACCGAAGCTGGAGATCCTCGAACTGCCGGACGAGACGGCCATTCCCGGTCCGGCACAGGTCCATCAACGGATGACCAGCAACAGCACGGTCCGGCCCGAGCTGACCCTGTTGCAGACGAACAACCAGGCCACGGTGCTCTACGGCAACCTCATCTCGTTGCCGGTGAGTGGCGGCATGCTCTACGTGGAGCCGGTCTACGTGAAGAGCAGCCAGCAGGCCAACGCGGCACCGCTGCTGCAGAAGGTGCTGATGTCCTACGGCGACGGCGGCAAGTACGTCGTGCTGGCGAACAACCTCGAGGAGGGCCTGACCGCCCTCGTCAACCAGGGGAAGAACCAGCAGCCGACGACAACCCAGCCGGGCAACACGGGTACGACGCCACCGGCCGGCACGGGCCCACCGCAACTCACCGGTCAGCTCGCGGAAGCGGCGACAGCGGTGGACAAGGCCATCGCGGAGGTGAAGGCCGCGCAGCAGTCGGGTGACTTCGTCCGCTACGGCACGGCGCTGCAGGCGCTCGAAACGGCGATGAACACGTTCCAGAACGCGCAACAGGCCGCGGGGGTGCCCACGACCGCACCGTCGGCCGGGGCGTCCGCACCGGCCTCGTCACCACCGTCGACACCGGCGTCAGCACCACCCGCGTCGCCCAGCGGCGGCTGATCCACCGAAACACCTGACAGTCAGCCCGCGGCCCGCCGGATCACCCGGCGGGCCGCGGCGTCCGCGGGGGTGTGGGCTTCGTTACGAGGCACCGTTTTGCATGTCGACGGGGCGACGCGCTAGCGTAGAGAAAGCGACGCGGGGTGGAGCAGCTCGGTAGCTCGCTGGGCTCATAACCCAGAGGTCGCAGGTTCAAATCCTGTCCCCGCTACAAAGGCAAGTGCACGTCGAAACCCCTCACCTGACCGGGTGAGGGGTTTTCTGTATGCCGGCTCAGGCCGCGGTGTAGACGACGACTCGTAGGTCGCCCGGGTTGAGGGTCAGCACGTCCAGGTCCAGGTCGAGATGGCCGTGGACCGGGCTCGGCACGCGGAGCCGGTCCGCGTGACCGCCGTGCAGGGGTGGAGCATCCCAGAGCTGGACGAATTCCGGGCTCCGGCCGTGCAGGTCGGTGATCATCGACGACAGTTCAGCGTCGGCGGGGTAGCGGCGGGCCGTGTCGCGTAGTTCGGCCACGACGGTGGCGCGGAAGCCGGCCATCCGCTCGGGGATCCGGAACACCGAGGGCCCGACCTCCGTGAACGCGCGCCAGACCACATTCCGGTCGCGCCCCGGGGTGTTCGGCACCGTGCACACGTCCGAGTGCCAGAGCTTGTTCGCGGCCAGGACCGTCCAGCTCGCGTCGCAGACGCAGACCGCGACCTCGGTCAGCCGGTCCAGCATCCGGCGGGCCGTTTCGGTGACCTCGCGCGGGACCAGGCCGTCCGGCTCGGGGGACGCGGCGAATCCGGCCAGCGTACGCAGCCGGGTGTGCTCACCCGAGGTGAGCCGCAGCGCCCGGGCCAGCGCGTCGACCACGCTCGGTGACGGCCGGCGGCGGCCCTGTTCCAGTCGTTTGACGTGTTCCTCGGAGACGCCCACGATGCCGGCGAGTTCGTCCCGGCGCAGGCCGGGCACTCGCCGGACGGCGGGCAACGACGCGGAGACCCCGGCCTCGCCCGGGGTGAGCCGTTGTCGCAGGGTCCGCAGCGCGGTCCCGAAGTCGTCGTCCCGCCGCACGATCTCATTGTGTCAGTCGCGGGCCAGCCGCGGTCCGCCCGCCACCGCGGCGTCCGCCGCGTCGGTCGGTTCCATGTAGAACCGCGATCGGCGGATCAGGCCGTCACGTACCGTGATGATGATGACGCCGCGCAGGTCCTGGCCGGCCGCCCTGGTGTAGTGCCACTCGCCCCACACCTCGTCGGCGACCTCGACGGAGTTCGTCATCTCGACGGTGATCTCCGGTGACATCTTGAAGATCATTTCCCAGTTCCGGCGCACCTGCTCCGGTCCCCGGACATCCCGGCCCGGGTGGGCCGGCCACTCACCCGAGAAGTCCGGGCCGAAACAGGAGGAGATCGTGTCGAGGTCGTGGTTGTTCAAAGCACCGATCAGGCGCTCCACCAAAGGGTTGCTCATGTCCGACCACGCTATTCACGTGGTCGCTGTCCTACCTGGTCCAGGATGTACCACGTGTGATGCGGTCAGCGCTGGGTCGGGGGACGGCGCAGGGGGCGGACGTTGGCTTCCAGGGGTTCACCGCCGGTGGTCGCCACTCGCATGCCGTTGAGGTAGCCGTCGGTTTCCCGCTGGTCGGCGTATTCGAGCAGGCGTTCGGTGATGGTCTGCCATTCGCGTTCGCGGTCGGCGGCCAGCTCGGTGCGGACCTCGGCGAGCAGATCGCGGATCTGGGCCCGGTCTGCCGGGGCCGGGGTGTCCTCGCCGAGCTGGTGCAGGATGCGGTCGCGAGCCGAGACGACCAGGACCGCCAGCCAGGCGAGCACCACCAGTCCGGTCAGCAGGACCAGGACCGCCAGGGGGCGCTGGTCCGGTGGCGGGCCCGGCATGACGCCCGGCTGGCCCGGGGGCGGGCCGGGCTTCTGGGGGAAGCCGGCGATCATGGTCACTACCAGGGCACCGGTCGCCGCGATCGCGAGCACGAGGCAGCCGACGAGCAGCTTGCTCATCCGCAGGTGCAGGGTGCGCGCAGTCATAGTGCAAAGATTACGGACATCCGATGCGTGATGGGAACAACAGTCACGCGGATCTTCTCCGCCGGAGCACCTTGCGGTAGGGGTCGATCATGCGATCCAGGACCGTGGCCAGCGCCTGGCGGTCGGCCGCCGGGATGGGGGAGTCGTCGGCGAGCATCAGGGCCAGGTCGTGGACCAGCGGGTGGGCCGGCGGCGGCTGGGGTGCGGGGCCACCGATCCGGTCCGGGTACGCCGCGACGACCAGTTCGTTGATGCTCCGCCCCAGGGCCGGGGCGATCCGTTCGATGGAGCGGATCGTGGGTCGCTGCTCCTCGCTGATCCAGCGCAGCACGACCGAGGGGTCCATGCCGACCGTACGGGCGAAGTGGGTCGGGGTGGGGAACCGGGCGGCGTGGATCGCTTCCTTGAGGTAGCCGCCGAAACCCATCCGAGAAGCATAGGTGGTGTTCCGATCCGCCGGAACGTTGGTTGAGGTGCCATCCTTTGCTAGCGTCATTGGCTAGATAACCAATGGCGCGGGCCGCCACCCGAGGCTGCCATCATGACGCGAAGGGTCGTGGCCGGGTGCTGCTCCTCACAACGCTCACCGTGCTGACCGCGGTGGCACTGCTCGCCCTTCTGGCCCGGCGGTGGCCGGCCCCGGCCCGCCGCCCCGATGACCTGGGCGGACTCGTGCTCGCGGCACCCGCGCCCGGCCCCGACGACCTCGACGGGACCTCCCGTCCGGCGGTCGCTCCTCGTCCACCCCTGCCCGCGGTGGCGGCCGCGGCAGGGGTGGGCACCACCCCGGCCCCCGCCCGGCCCGCGCCGGCCCCGGCCCGGGATCTCGGCGCCCCGCCCGGGTTCACGGCGCCCCCGGCCCCGGATCTCGGCGCCCCGGCTGAGCCCGCGGTGACACGTCCGGCGTCGCCCGATCGGGTGATGAAGCGGCGGGCGACCGCGAACAGTGCCTCGTCGCGCTTCAGCGGCACCGCGGGAGCCCGTCGCGTGGTGGAAGACATCGTTCGCTGAGGTTTCCTCGCTCCGGCCGCGGGCAGCCTGCTGGTGTTCCCTAGGAAAGGACACCGCCATGGGCTTCATGGACAAGGCCAAGAACTTCGCCGACCAGCACGACGAGCAGGTCGACCAGGGGCTCGAGAAGGCCGGCGACCAGATCGACACCCGTACCGGCGGTAAGCACTCGGACCAGATCGACAAGGGTGTCGATCAGGCCCAGGCGCGGACCGGCGAGGGTGACACCCGGGAGTGACCACGGCCGCTCCGTCCGGCCCCGGGGCCGGATGGAGCGGACATCGATCTTCGTGCAGGATGGTCGGATGAGTCCGGTGAGCCGCGGTCGTCGACGTACCAAGAGCAGGGGTTCCGGGCAGCGTGTGCTGCGGGCGGTTCCGGCTGTTCCCGACGTGTGCGAGTGCGCGGAGTGCTCGGGCGAGGGTATCGACCTGGACGAGCTCGTCGGGAGTCTCGTGGCCGGCGGTGCCGAGCTGCTCGAGGTCGGGGATCCGCTCGAGGCCGAGCTGTTCGCCGCGTCGTTGCTGGCCGCCGGCGATCTCGCCGGGGAAGACTTCGTGGACGCGATCTCCGAGGATGTCGTGCCCGCCGTGGCCGCGGTCGGCACCCCGGCGGCGTTGGCAGTGCTGCTCGCGTTCGGTGACCTGCCGACCGCCACCGGTGCCGTCGCTGCCCTCGTGGCCTCCGGCGTGCCGCTGCCGTCCTGGGCCGCTGAGCTCCGCGAGCCGGTGCGGCTCGTTGAGTGCCTCCGGTTCACCGAGGCCGGCGCTACCGCGTCAGCGGTGCTGTGCACCTTCGAGCGGGCCGGGCGCTCGCACGGGTTCGCGGTCTTCATCGACCACACCGACTGCTCCGCCGCGGTCGACATCGGCATGTTCCCCGCCGAGCAGCTGGACGAGGTCGTCGAGTCCCTGCGCGAGGACGGCGTCCGCAACGGGATGACGTTCGAGTCCGCCGCGGTGGAGCCGGCCGACCTGCGCTGGGAGGCGGAGCGCGCGATGAACGCCCGCACCGTGCACGACGAGGAGGACGGGATCGATCCCGCCGGGGAGCACGACGAGGACGCGCCGAGCTACCACCTCATGGCGGCGCTGCTGCGCAAACGTCTGCGCTCGCTGCCGGAGCCCACCCGGGCACCGGCCCCGCACGGCGACTGAGACCCCGGGCGCACCTGGTGAACTAGATCGAGAGCGGTGCCGGAGGCGGGTCGTCGTCGACGGCGAAGAGCATCGGGTGGACGCTGAGCCGGGAGTCGCGGTCGCGGCAGCGGGCCGGGGGCAGCAGCGACGAGCTGTGGCCCGGGTGCTCGGCACAGTGCCGCATGGCCCGGGTGATCGCGTCCGGGTGGTGGCGGCCGCCGCCGTATTCCCCGCAGCCCGCGCAGTCCCAGCGCCAGTAGGCGGGGCCGTCCTCGGATTCGAAGCGGCGGATCGTCAGGGGCGGTTCGACCGACCGCCGCACCGACGGGGAACCAGCCGGCGCGTCCCGCTCGGCCCGGGATGCTTGGCCGATGATTCCGGCGAGTGCGCTCGTTGCCGTACCTGACACCGTCTCTACCCCCCACGTCTGTGCGTCCGGGCCCAGTGTGGACCGACAGGCAACGGCTTGACCGGCGGTTTCACGGATCCGGGGCGACTGTTCACCCGCAGCGGTGCCCGGTGTGCCGTCGGCTTCGCCCGGGTGGCCGGGGCGGTGTTACCGTGGTCGATCGGCGGTCTCGGAGGTGGGTCCAGTGGTGTTCGTCCACTCGGCGTTCCTCTATGCGGACGACGCGGCGTACGCGTCGACGCTTTCCGGGTTTGTCCGTGACGGTCTGGCCGGCGGTGAGGCGGTCGCCGTGGCAGCCCCGGCCGACCGGATCCGGATCCTGCGTGAGGCGCTGGGCGGGGACGCGGCCGAGGTGCGGTTCCTGCCCGCCGACGAGTGGTTCGTCCGTCCGGTGCGGACCATCGCGGCCTGGTCGCACATCCTGCGCGACGCCGTGCGCGGCGGCCGGTTGATCAGCCATCTGCCGGACGCGGGCCGGGCGGTGTCCTGGGTCCGGTTCGAGGCGGCGCTGAACAGGTCGCTGTCCGGGCTGCACGGGCACATGGTCTGCCCGTACGACCAGCGGAGCCTGACCGGTCCGGCCGGGCGCACCCATCCGTGGCTGCACGACGGCGGCTGGGGCGAGAACGCCGGCTACGAGTCTCCCGAGCAGGTGCTGGCCGGGCTGCCGGAGCCGCCCTGGCCGGTCACCGGGGCGCCGGTGCTGGCCGTGCCGGTCGGTGACACGGTCGCCGGCCTGCGCGCCGACATCCGGGCGCGGGCCCTGGCCGAGGGCTGGCTCCCGCCGGCCCGGCTCGACAATCTGCTGCTGGCGCTGAGCGAGCTGGTGACCAACGGCATCCGGCACGGCGGTCCGCACCGGGAGCTGCGGCTCTGGGTGACCGCGGACGCGGTGGTCTGCGAGGTGACCGACGACGGCCCGGTGCCGCCCGCGCCGCTCGCCGGCTACCTGCCGCCGAGCGCGGGACGGCCCGGTGGCATGGGTCTGTGGCTGGTCGAGCACCTCTGCGACGCGATGTCGATCCACCAGGCCGGTGGCATCACCCGCGCCCGGTTCGCGCTCAGACGGGACGTCAGCGGGAGCTGACCAGGCCCAGCGAGGTCGGCGTGACGCCCGGGAAGACGCCGGAGACGTCGGTGACGCCGCACCGGGCCCGGACGATCTCGCTGATCACCGCGCGGTAGTCGGTCGTCACCGCCAGGTCGCCGTCGACCAGGTTGTCCGCGGACAGGCCGGGCCAGCGCCCGTACACCTTGCCGCCTTTGACCCCGCCGCCGAGCACGAGCATCGCGTTGCCGTACCCATGGTCGAGCCCGCCGGACCCGTTCTGCGCGACCCGCCGGCCGAACTCGCTGATCGTGATCAGGGTGACCCGTTTCATCCCGGCCGGGCCGAGGTCGGCGGCGAACGCCGCGAGGGCGGTCGCGAGCGCGTTCAGATGGTCGTACATCTTCTTGCCGGGTGCGGCTGTACCCAGGTTCTCGTGCATGTCCCAGTCGCCGGAGTCCACGCACGCGGACATCAGTCCCACTCCGGACTTGATCAGGCGGGCCACGTCCCGCAGGGCTTTCCCCAGATCGGAATCCGGGTACGAAGCCCCGTTCGCCGGCGTGTACCCGGAAGCTTTCAGCGTCTTCGTGGTGGCAAGCGCGGCCGTGGTCATCGCGGTGGTCCGAGCGAGGGGATCCGGGGCGCCGGCGTAGAGCGCGGCCATCGTCGCGGCCATCGGGCGGGTCGGGTCCTCGCCACCCAGCGCGAAGCTGTCCACCGAGGTCAGGCCGAGGTCCGGGGCGGGGCCGGCGAGCACCCGGGCGGGCATCGCGCTGCCCACCGAGACCGCGTCGAACACCTCGTCCGCGCCGAGTCCGCCGAGCATCCGGTCCAGCCAGCCGGTGCGCAGACTGGTGCCGGGCGCCGCGCGTTCCAGCTCCTCCATCGCGGAGAAGTGCGACCGGTTCGGCACCGGCTGGCCGGCGGCCTGGATCGCGCCGAGCGCACCGGACTTCCAGTACGGCAGCAGCGGCGCCAGCCCCGGGTTCAGCCCGAAGAACGCGTCGCCGCCGATGAGCTGGGATTTCGGGACGGCGATGCCCGGCCGCGCGGTGTAGTAGGCGGGGTCACCGGCCGGCACGACCGCGGACAGCCCGTCGAAGCCCCCTCGCAACGAGAGCAGCACGAACACGTCCCCGGCGTACCTGGGGGAGGAGGCGAACGCGAGCTGGGTGGCGAGCTGGTCGCCGGCGAGCCCGGCGAACGCCCCGGCACCGGCCGCGGCCAGCACCTTGCGCCGGCTCACGGGACAGCCGCAGGCCTCGGTCAGAACGTCGGTCACGGTCACCTCAGCGCGAAGTAGGGAGAGTTGAGCAGGAGCGCGGGCAGGTACACGAACGCCCAGCCGGCCGCCGCGTCGTTCGCCTTGAGCGGGCTGGCCGGGGTCTTGCCGTAAAACGCCGCGAGGGCCGTCGAGTGCTCGGCGGCGAGGGTGCGCCCGACCAGCCGGGTCGCCACCGCGTCGATCAGCGCGCCGTACGTGGGTGGGAGCGTCGTACCCGCGTACGCGGAGATCAGTGACGCCGGCCGTTGCAGCGTGCTGGGCCACCAGCCGGCCGTGATGTTGAGGTGCGCGTTCCAGCGGATGACCTGCCCGGAGGGGGAGGCCCAAGCGGTCGCCACGTCCGGGTAGCCGTTCGGCGGCGCCCAGGCCATCGGCGCCTGACCGGCCTCCTCACTGATCCAGTACAGCGCCTTCAGCGCCTGGGTCCCCGACTTCTCGGGCGCGTAGCCGAGGGTGCGGACGGTGGCGACGACATCTTCGTACGGCGTCCGCGTCTTGGCCCCGGCGGCAGCCGCGAACTCGGCGGAAGCGAACAATGCTCGCAGGACCGGCGCGATGGCGGTCTTGTTGTCGAGGTAGACCTTGGCGAGCCGGGTGACCAGCGCGGCCGGTGGATCGTCGGCGACGAACCGGACGCACAGCTTGGTGGCGATCCGCCGCGCGGTCGACGGGTGTACGGCCAGATAGTCGAGCAGGGCCAGAGCCGCACTCTGCCCGCCCGTCGCGGTGGCGTTGGCGTGCGTGAACCCGAGCACCTTGACCGTGCCGGTGGCGTGCTGGCCGGCGTCGTAGCGGTACTTCCCGGTGGTCCAGTCGACGGTCAGCCCGGTGAGCAGCCGGGCCGCGTACTTCACGTCGGATTCCGCGTAGCCCAGCCCGACCGTGTGCAGTTCGAGCAGCTCACGGCCGTAGTTCTCGTTCGGGGCGGCGCGCGTGGAGAACCGGTTGTCGAGATACGTGAGCATGGCCGCGTGCTGGGCGCTCGCCTTCAGCATGTCCGCGAACCGGCCCAGAGCGAAAGCCCGGATCACCGTACGGTCGTAGTCCGGCCGGCTGTCCCACACGTCGCCCGAGGGACAGGTCACGTTGAGGTGGTTGGACCAGAAGTCGCACATCACCTCGAACAGCTGCCGCTCGCTCCAGATCGCCCGGGCCACCGCGGCGCAGGACGTCTCGAACATCGCGTCCCACGAGTACTGCTTGGTCCGGGCGCGTACCTGATCGATCGTGAGACCGCTCAGCGGCAGCCGGGCGACCAGCGAGGTCGCCGTGGGGTCGGTGATGGAGGTGGGTTTGAGCTGCCGCTCCAGCCAGGCGTTGGCCCCGAGACGGCGGATCTCGGCGATCGAGGCCGGGGTCGGACCGTACGTGGCGCGGCGCAGCAGATGCAGCAACGGATCAGCGGGCAGGAAGTCCGTGGTGGCCGTCACGATCTTGCACAACGGCAGGCGGCAACCGGTCTGTCGGATTCCCCGCGCGCTGCTCCCGAACGGCAACCGACATACTTTTCACCCATGGCACAGCGCAGGCGCGGCGAACGACGGACCGAGGTGGTCGCCTCGGGCGTCGCCGAGCTGGTGCCGGACCCGGACCGGACCGGCGGCTGGACCCTGCTGCTCGACGGGGCACCGCAGTCCCACGTCGATCTGGGCGACCCCACGTACCTCGAGTTCGAGTACGTCCGGCGGATCGGCGCGGCGCTCGACCTCGTCGCGCCCCCGGGAGCGCCGTTGCGCGTGCTGCATCTCGGCGGCGGGGCGCTCACGCTGCCCCGCTATGTGGCGGCCACCCGGCCCGGTTCCCCGCAGCGGGTGGTCGAGATCGACGAGAAACTGGTCGAGCTGGTCCGGTCGGCACTGCCCTGGGACCCCAGGGCCAAACTGAGGGTACGGGTGGGAGATGCGCGCGAGGCGGTGACCGGCATGCGTGACGATGGGTACGACGTCGTGATCGTGGACGTGTTCGCCGGCTCCCGCACCCCGGCGCACCTGGCGTCGGCCGAGTTCGTGCGTGAGGTCGCCCGGGTCCTCGCCCCGGGCGGCTGGATGCTGGCGAACGTCGCCGACGGGCCGCCGCTGAACTACGCGCGTACCCAGGTCGCCACGATCCGGTCCGTCCTGCCCCGGGCGGTCCTGGTCGCCGACACCTCGGTGCTGCGCGGCCGCCGGTTCGGCAACCTCGTGGTGCTCGCCGGTCGCACCGAACCACCGGTCGAGGAGCTGCGCCGGCGCGCGGCGGGAGACTGGTTCCCCGGCCGGGTGGAAACCGATCTCGATCGATTCTCCGGCGGTCGCGCACCCGCAACGGACGTCGATGCGGTGCCCTCACCCACACCGCCTCAGGGCCTGTTCAGCGGCCGGTCATAGGTGCGAATTGCCTCACCAGCGGGTTGTCGCGGGGCCTCGTAACGGATCTAATCGAGGGTATGGCCGCCGACCTGACCCCTCCGGATGTCTTCGGACCCTTGCAGGACGGCGAGCGGTCCCTCTGGCGGGGACGCTGCGCGGTCGCTGAATACGCGTTCGACCAGGCGGCCTCCCTGCCCCGGTGGACGCTCCCGGAGACAACCGAGGTTCTGGTCACGAACCACCGCATAACGTACGCGAACACGGCCGAAAATGCGTCTGGTGAGGTCCACGTGACCTCTGGTGAACTCCGCTGGCTGTATCCCGAGCACATCCGGGTCCAGCCCGGCCAGCTCGCCGACGGCCGCCCGGTCTCCGCGACCCAGCTCCAACTCGTCTGCGCCGGAGCCGACGGTTCCTACCCGGCCCTCGTCTTCGCCGGCGGCGAACTGGCCGAGGTCAGCGACGCCGACAAACTCGCCAACGTCATCCGGCACGCGATCGCCCGCTTCCGGGTCAACAACGCGGCCGACCTCGACCTCGACGTCGACCAGGCCCGCGAACTCGCCAAAATGCTGATCGGCCCGGAATTCAGCAACCACCTCGGTGGCGAGGGCCAGACGGTCTCCCTGATCGGTGGCGTCGGCGTCCCCCGCCAGGCGACCGAGGCCAGCCCGGAGAGCGCGGGCACGTTCGCGCTGCCCGTCGTCCCGCCTTCGTCGCAGCCTTCGTCGCCGTCCTCCTCGTCGCCTTTGTCGCCGCCTTCTTCGCCGCTTGCCGAGTCGCCTTCGTCGCTTTCCGCATCGGTTCCGGAGTCGGTTCCGGAGTCGGTGCCGGAGTCGCTTTCCGGCCCGGAACCGGTTGCGGACCTCGCGGTCGGTCCGGACAGCGCTGAGCCCGAAGGCTGGCAGGCGGAAGCGGAAGAGCTCTCCGACTTCGTATCCGGCCTGACCGACGACGAAGCACGAGCGGTGCAGGCAGCGGCCGCCGACGCCGCCCGTCCCGACCTGGCCACCCGGGCGGCGAACGTGTCAGCCCGCATCGCCGAACTCCTCAACGGCCGCCCCGACCCGGTAGAGATCCCGGTAGCCGAACTCAGCGCCGGCGAAGTCCTCGACGGCACCATCATCTCCCGCACCGACCAGCCCCTCCCCGGCCCGCCCGGCTACGGCGCCGACTACCCGGAACCCACCTACGACCGCCGCTCCGGCCCCGGAGGCTACGGCCGCCGCCGGGCAGGCTCAGGTGGATACGGACGCCCGGACTACGGCCAGCTCGCCTACGGCCAGTCCGAGTACCGCCAGCCCGACCACGGCCAACCGGCCGCCCAGGGCCAGCCTCCGTACGGATCACCCACCTACGCCCAGCCCGGCGGTTACGGCCACTCTGCGCAGGGCGAGCCCGGCAATGGCCAGCTAGGTCAGGGTCAGCCCGGTTTCGGTCAGCCGGGTTATGGCCAGCCGGGGCAGAGTTCGCCCGGATACGGTCAGGCGGGGCAAGGCCAGCAGGGTCACGGCCAGCCGGCCCAAGGCGAGCCCGGTTACGCACAGCAGGGTTATAACCAGCCCGGGCCGGCTCAGCAGGGTTACGGCGAGCCGGGGCAGGGCCAGCGGGGTTACGGCGAGTCCGGGCAGGGCCAGCCCCACTACGGTCAGCCGGGCTCCGGCCAGCCCAGCTCCGGCCAGCAGAGCTATGGGCAGCCGGGGCAGGGTCAGCAGGGTTACGGCGAGCCGGGGCAGGGACAGTCTGGGTATGCGCAGCCGGACCCGGCTCAGAGCGTTTATGGCCAGCCTGGTCCCGGCCCGACGGACTACAACTCGGGTGGTTACGCCCAGCCCGGTTATGGTCAGCCCGGCTATGGTCAGCCCGGTTATGTGCAGCAGGGTTATGAGCAGCCGGGGTCTGGCGAGCCAGGTTCCGGGCTGCCCGGCGCTGGTGCGGTGTGGCCGGTTTCCGGGTCTCCGGTTTCGGGTCCGCCCGGTGCCGAGTGGCCTACGTCCGGGCCTCCCGCCGACTGGCAGGACGGTGACGACGAGGCCGGGAACGATCTGACTCCGCGGGCTGAACGGGTTCGGCGGGCCACCGCCAGGTTCAATGCGAACTCGGCGCGGGGCCGTGCCTCGGTGCAGCGTGCCGACAACGAGCCCGGCCACGGTAACAACCCGCAGGGCGGGAACCGCCCGCACTCGGACCAGCAACCGCCGCACTGACCCGGCGGTCAGTGCCCGCAAGCTACGGTCAGGGGCGGTAGCAGGTTCCGGCTTCGACCCGTTCGTCGTGGACCCGGTGGGCTCGGGTCAGCAGCGCCATCAGTTCGTCCTGTTCGCGGACCCGGGCCTGATACTTGGCGGGGAGCGCTTTGATGTGCTCTTCCTCGACGACGAGTTTGTGGTAGATCTCGTCGCAGTATTGCGGGTCCTTCTCGATCTCGAGGAACTCCGACGCGTGCCGTTTGGCCGCTGACGTGTACGTCACCGCCCTGCCCTTGGGGCTGAGCAGGGACGCGATCACCGTGATGATCAGGACGCCGATGATGAAGCCCAGGGATGCGCCGGTGCTGATCTCGATGACGTCGACGTGGTCGCCGCCGTTGATGAACGGGACGTTGTTCTCATGCAGGGCGTGCAGGATCAGTTTTACCCCGATGAACGCGAGGATCGCGGCCAGCCCGTAGGACAGGAAGATCAAGCGGTCCAGCAGGCCGTCCAGCAGGAAGTAGAGCTGACGCAGGCCGAGCAGCGAGAACGCGGTCGCCGTGAAGACCAGGTAGACGCTCTGGGTGAGGCCGAAGATGGCCGGGATCGAGTCCAGGGCGAACAGGATGTCGGTGCCGCCGATCGCGACCATGACCAGCAGCATCGGGGTCATGACGCGCTTGCCGTCCTGGTGCGTGAAGAGCTTGTCGCCGTCGTACTCGTCGGAGGTGCGCAGGAAGCGCCGGGCGATCCGGATGATGATGTTGTCCGCGGTGCGTTCGTCGTCGTCATCGCTCTTGAGCAGGTTGCCGGCGGTGATCAGCAGGATGAGCCCGAAGAGGTAGAAGACGAACGCGAAGCGGTTGATCAGCGCGGCGCCGAGGAAGATGAAGCCGGTCCGGGCGATCAGGGAGAACACGATGCCGAACAGCAGCACCTTCTGCTGGTCGGAGCGGGGCACCTTGAAGCTTCCGAGCAGCACCAGGAACACGAACAGGTTGTCGACCGACAGCGCCTTCTCGGTCACGTAGCCGGCGAAGTACTCCGCGCCCATGTCCTGGCCGCCGAAGATCAGCACGCCGAGCCCGAACAGAAGCGCGATGCCGACGTAGATCGACGACCAGATCCCGGCTTCCTTCAGCGTGGGGATGTGTGCTCGCCGCACGTGGAAGTAGAAATCGAAGGCGATCAGGCCCAGGATTGCTACGACAGTGAGGATCCAGACGAGGCCGGACACCTGCATGACACGCTCCACGGTCTCGGTCGATCGACGCGCTCAGTGTAGGGGCGCTCCCCGCTCCCCGCCCGGCGTGGTGATCGCTGCTTTCAGCTGCGAGTCGGTGAGGAACAACACACCGGTCAGGTCGGCGCCGCGCAGGTCGGTCCCGCGGAGGTCGGCGCCGGTGAAGTCGGCGAGCCGCAGATCGGCTTCGCGCAGGTCGGCCCCGATCAGCAGTGCCCCGCGGAAGCTTGCCCCGCGCAGGTCGGCGCCACGCATCTTCCACCCGATCAGGTTGGCGCCACGATGATCGGGGCGGCGTCCACCGGCCCCGGCCCGGGCCAGTTCGCTCGCTTTCTGCAATAACGGATTGACCTTCGCCCGGTACGCGTCCACGTCGATGGCGAGCAGCTCCTGCGGCGTACCCCGCGTGAGGGTGAGGGTCTCGTCCAGGGCGACCCGTAGCCGCGCGTGGAGGCGGTTCGCGGCGGGCAGCTCGAGCGCCCTGGTCACGTACCAGAGCAGTTCGTGGAGCTGGCGCATGACCGGAAGGACCGCGAACATCGTCCCGGCGATGCCGGGGGTGCCGCGCCAGTCGCGGCCGCCGAACGTCTCCTGGGTGACCTGCTGGCCGGCGCCGAAGCAATCGAAGACCACGCAGCCGGGGAAGCCCATCCGCGGCAGTTTCTCGTGGATGCCGCAGCGGAAGTCGTCTTCGAGGTTGCGGCAGGGTTTACCGGCCGGTTTGTTGATCGCGAAGTCCGAGGACTTCTCGAACGCGGGAGCGACGCAGCAGAGCCCCGCGCAACGGGTGCAATCAGCGTGTAACTGCAGCTCGGTCACCATCCGTACACCCTAGCCGGTCAGCCGAGTGGTCATTAAGCAGGACCAACCGGACGGGTGACTACGAAGAGTAATTGTTCCTAGGCTGCAGGCTGGTTCATCCGCCACTGCAAGGAGAAGCGCTGATGCGTGTCCGTACGACGGCCCTCGCCGCCACCCTCGGCTGTGCCGCCGCCCTCGGCCTCGCCGTTCCGGCGATTGCGGCCACCACCCCGACGATCTCGGTGCCGGCCGGCCGCCAGGGCTCCGGTCCGATCACCATCACGGGCACGGCGACCCCGGGCGCGACGGTCGAGCTCTTCGAATCGGCGTACACATTCGACGACTACTACGCGTCACCGGACTACACGACCGGTGGTGTGGTCACGGCGAAGGCGAGCAGCTCAGGTTCGTACACGCTGAGTCGTTTTATTGATTCTGGTTTCCGGTTCTATGTCCGGGTCGACGGCGTCGAATCGCGGCGCGTGCCGGTCGCCGTGGGCATCGTGCCGAGTTTGACCATGACCGCGTCGAACGGCACCGTCACCGCCAACGTGTCGGCCGACCCGGCCCAGCCCGGCCTGCGCGTGCACCTCCAGCGCTCCGCGAACGGCACCTGGTCGGATGTGGCCGGTGGCTACACCGCGGGCCAGCTCGCGATCTACTCCACGACGATCGCCGGCCAGGGCACGGGGACGAAGCAGTACCGCGCGGTGATCGACGCCGACCCGGAGAACAACCTGCTCGCGGGCCAGACCGCGACGATCGGCCTCAACGTGGGCAACGGCTCGGGCAGCGGCGGCGGCACCAAGCCGGTCCCTTCTGTCGCGAAGGGCGCGGTGCAGTTCTCCAAGATCCAGTACAACTCGCCGGGCGCGGACACCGGTAGCAACGCCAGCCTGAACACCGAATGGGTCCGCCTGACCAACAAGACCAAGGCGACGATCGACCTCAAGGGCTGGACCGTACGGGACGCGGGTGGGCACACCTACACGTTCGGCACCACCTACCGGCTCGGTGCGGGAAAATACATGTACGTCCACACCGGCAAGGGCACCAACGGCAAGCCGGACGCCAAGCACCGCTACTGGAACCGCACCGCCTACGTCTGGAACAACGGCGGCGACACGGCCACGCTGCGCACCCCCGCCGGCAAGGCGATCGACTCCTGCACGTGGGGCCACGGAAGCGGCGTCACGTACTGCTGACCTGCTCTTCCACCCTCGATTGAGGGTTCGCGCCCACCCCGTGCTAGCGTTATGCCAGAAGCCGACGCGGGGTGGAGCAGCTCGGTAGCTCGCTGGGCTCATAACCCAGAGGTCGCAGGTTCAAATCCTGTCCCCGCTACGTAGGTGAGTAGGCCCTGTTCGCAGCACACTTCGCTGCGAACGGGGCCTACTTCGCATTCTGCTCCGGGGGCCGAGCCCCCGGACGCCCCGCGTTGCGGTGGGCGCGCTTTGGGTGGTGGGCGCGCTTTGGGTGGTGGGCGCGCTTTGGGTGGTGGCGCGGTTGGGATTTGCCGTCGCCGTCGCCGTCGCCGTCGCCGTCGCTTTTGCTTTTGCTTTTGCTTTTGCGGGTTAGTGTTGCTGGGGGGTGGCTGGCTTCAGGGTGCCCTGTGTGACGTTGCGGATGTGGGCGCCGGCCAGCAGGGCGTGGGGGTAACCGAGGCTGATCGTGCTGGCCTCGTCGAGGCGGGCCCGTTGGTCCGGGCTCAGGTCCAGGTCCAGGGCGGCCAGGTTGGATTCCAGCTGCTCGGGTGTGCGGGCGCCGACGACGGGTGCGGTTACGTCCGGATTCTGCAGGACCCAGGCCAGCCCGGCCTGCGCGGGGGCGCGTCCCAGTTCGGCGGCGACCTCCTTCAGCGTGTCCGCGATGCCGAGGTTGCGTTCGGTGACGGTGCCCAGCGCGGCGGCGTTGAAGCCCTTGCGGGTGCCGTCGCCGGCGGTCACCCCGGCGAGGTCGGCGCGGGTGTACCGGCCCGCGAGCACCCCGCCGCCCAGCGGTGAGTACGGGCTGACGCCCAGCCCCAGCTCGCGTGCCATCGGGATCAGGTCGCGCTCGCCCGTACGCTCGATGAGGCTGTATTCGATCTGGATCGCGGTCAGGGGTGTCCAGCCGCGCAGATCGGCGATCGCCTGCATGCGTGAGATCTGCCAGGCCGGGGTGTTGGAGATCCCCACGTGCAGGACCTTGCCCTGCCGGACCAGATCGTCCAGGCCGCGCAGGATCTCCTCGACCGGCGTCGTGAAGTCCCACACGTGCAGGTAGAGCAGGTCGAGGTAGTCGGTGCCGAGCCGCCGCAGACTCGTCTCCACCGACGCGAACAGGTTCTTGCGCGAACTGCCGGTGGAGTTGGGGTCGCCCGGACGGCGCAGCGTCGAGTACTTGGTCGACAGCACCAGGCTCTCGCGCCGGTCGCGGACGAAGTCACCGAGTACTCGTTCGGCACTGCCGTAGCCCACGGCGGTGTCGACGAAGTTGCCGCCGAGCTCGATGTAACGGTCGAAGAGTTTGCGGGCCTCGTCCGGCCCGGTTCCCCAGCCTGTCTCGGTGCCGAAGGTGGCGGTGCCGAGGGCCAACGGCGAGACCCGCAGCCCGGAGCGGCCCAGCTGCCGATAGGTGTCGAGGGTGAGCGACATTCTGTCCTCCTGTGCGTGTGTTGCGCTGACGACAGAAGTCTGCGACCGCCGGGAACCGGGGATAAGGGAGAGAATTGCCTGGGAAGACGAGTCCTACCCGGGCAGTAGCATCGATCCGATGGATGCGACCCGGGAGCTGGCCACTTTTCTTCGGACGAGGCGCCGGCGGCTGGATCCGCGCGACTTCGGGCTGCCGGAGCGCCGCCAGGCTCGGCGGACCCCGGGCTTGCGTCGCGAGGAGGTCGCCGAGCTGGCCGGGATCAGCATCGACTACGTCGTCCGGCTGGAACAGGCCCGAGGGCTGAAGCCCTCCGCGGATGTGGTGGAGGCACTGGCCCGGGCACTGCGTCTGGCCCCGGAGGAACGCGTCTACCTCTTCGACCTCGTTCAGCAGCGGCCCCGGAAGACCTCCGGGGGTGGCACCGGTGCGGAGCCGTCCCTGGCCCGGCTGGTCACCGACCTGTCACCGCTGCCCGCCATGCTGACGAACCATCGCGGTGACATCCTGGCCTGGAACAACGAGATGACCCGCCTGGTCGCGGACTTCGGTGCCCTGCCCGCGGCGCGGCGCAACGCGATGTGGCTGTGCTTGATGCATCCGCCGACCCGCGACTTGTACATCGACCGGAAACGCGTGGTCCGGGAGGGCATGGCCCACCTGCGTGCCGCCTGGGCCACCCACCCGGAGGACGAAACACTGTCCGGGCTCATCACCGAGCTCACCGCCGACGAGGAACTCGCCCGCCGATGGGCGCAGGGCGACGTCAAGGTGAACGGCCGCGGCAGCAAGGCGATGCGGCATCCCACCGCGGGACTGATCGCGGTCGACTTCGACACGCTCACGCCGCTCGAGGACGTGGACCAGCGGATCCTGATCTGCCGCGCCGCGGACGACGAGAGCCGCTCGGCCCTGAAGCGGTTGTTCGCCTAGAACCGGGTGATCTCCTCGCGCAGCTTCTCGTCATCCTCGAGATCGTCCGGGTCGACCGACCGGGCAACGCCTGCGAGGCGCTCACGCTCGGACGGATGGTCCGCCCAGTACTCGGCGGGCAGACGCAACATGACCGACAGCAGGTCACCCGGGTAATAGTCGCCCTCGGCGAGGGGGTCGAGTTCGAGCACCTCCAGCGCGAGGGGCATCAGCACCGCCACGCCCACCCGCTGACCGATGAGCACCCGCAGGTCCTCGACATCCAGCGCGCCGATGGGCTTACGGCGCAGCCGGTGGACGGTCTCCACCACCGTGGATGCGTCCGCCGGCGCTTCACCCCAGGCGCGGTTCTCGATCTGCTCGAGCGACTGCTCCCGCGACATCTCTGCTCCTCGAACTCTCACTGTCTCGGCACGAACTGCTCGGAGTGGTCCAGCAGCCGGCTCGCGTCGCCCAATTCCTCCTGTGCCGCAGCCCGCTCGGCGTCGGTGCTGCGGGTATCCCCCATCAGGCGTTTGAGCTGGGAGATCCGCCTGGTCAGGCCGTTCTGCGCGTCGCGCACCTCGTTCACATGGTCCCACGGTGTGCCGTCTGACTTGCGCGCCACCACCTCGCCGTTGAGTTCGCGCCGAGCGGCGTCGAGGTCCTTCTCGGTCAGATGTTCCTTGATCCGGTCGGTCCTGCGGGGCGCCGAGCGGGCCGGTGTGCTGCCCTGCATAGGGGAGACCGCGTCCTCGTTCACCGCGTGCTGCATCAGCGACGCGCCGGCCACGGTGGTGAGGCCCACCCCGGCGACGACGCCGGCGGTCGAGACCGCGTTGATCGGTACGCCGGCGACCGCACCGACCCCGGTCGCGTCCAGCGCCAGGCCGACGCCCTCGCCACCCGCGCTCACCAGGGTCAGCCCGATGCCAGCAGCCGCGGTGAGGACCTCGCCAGGATGGTTGATCACGGCGTTGCCGACCGAGGCGAGGCTGTTGACCACGTCCGCACCGACGTCCTGGAAGAAGTCGCCGACCCCGTCGTACCAGGCCGATTTCTCCGGCGCGGCGTCCGCCTCCGCGGTCAGGATCCGGGCCGCGGCAGAACCGGTGCTGGTCACTTGGTTGCGGGCCGCGGACAAAGTGTCGCGGGCCAGTTGTCGCCCGGGTTCACCGGCGTCGACGAAGGGCGCCACCGTCTGCTGCGGCGTCGCCTGCGCCACGGCGTCGTCGTACGCCTGCCGGGCCTGCTGGGAGCGGGCTTGCGCGTCGTTCCACAGCCGGATCGCCTCGGTCGCCTGCTCCTGCGCCCACTCCAGCACGTCCGCGTACGTGGACAACGAGGACGCCGCCGCCTCCAGCGAGTTGGATGCCTCGTACCACTTGTTGGGCTCGTAGGAGAACTTGTCGCGGAACCCGTCGCCGGCCTTGCCCTGCCAGGCCCCGGTATCGATGTCGATCAGGCCGTCGCCGGCCGACTCGGCGTTCTTCGATCGAGCCCGCAGCGTCGTGACGTTCGCCCGCACGGTGACCGGCTCACCCGGCACCAGCGCCTTCGGATCCGAGGTCTCGCCGAGCTCAGCCATCGAGGGCCGCCACACCAGGGTCGCCAGTGAGCCGGGTGGCGGCCGCACCGTCCACCGCCCGGTAGGCGCGGGCCGCCTTGCCAAGGATGTCGCTGACCGTCCGCGCGTCCTCGACGAGCAGGTCGAACCCTACGTTCCAGCGGTCGCAGAAGTCTGTCATCGCGGCGTGCACGGTGTCGTCGCCGTACGCGCCGCGCGCCGCGCAGACGTCGGCCAGCTGTGACTTGCTCTGGTCGTCGATGGTGTGCGCGATCCCGTTGCTTGCCTTGTCCAGAGCATCGATATCGACATGAAATCCAGGCCCGTCCATGCTCCGGCCTCCCCGTTCGGCCGGTGACAACGGTACTCCCACCTCGCAAAAGGCGTCAGCGCTGCGTTACGGCGGGCTTACTAGATAGAGATCATCCGATGTACGCTACCCGCGCTGATCGCGAGATCGGCTCCACGGGGGAATGGGTGGTTTCTGCATGTCACGCCGTCGCGCGTCGATGTCCGTATTGTCCACTGTGGCCGTCTTGGTGGCGGCTGCGGCGGTCTTCGTGGCGCCGGGAGCCGCGGCTGCGGCCGTCGTCGATGATCCGGCCGCGTTGGTGAATCCGCTGCTGGGCACCGCGGGCGCGGGCAACACGTTCCCGGGTGCGGATGCGCCGTTCGGCATGGTGCAGTGGAGTCCGGACACCACGTCGAAGCGGTTCGGGGGCGGCTACAAGTATGCCGATTCCGCCATCTCCGGCTTCAGCCTCACGCACGTATCCGGTGTGGGTTGCGACATCATGGGCGACTGGCCGATCCTGCCGACCACCGGCGCGGTCGCGGCCACGGCGAACGTCGGGTTCTCGCACGCCGGCGAGTCCGCGAGCCCGGGCAGCTATGCCGTCACGCTTGCCAACGCGGTGCGCACGGAGCTGACCGCCACCACCCGCTCGGGCATGGGAAGGTTTACGTTCCCGGCCACCACCCAGGCGAACCTGCTGTTCAAGACCACCGGCGGCGCTTCCGTCCAGGGCCCGGCGACGTTCACGGTGGTCGACAGCACCCACATCACCGGGTCGGTGGTGTCGGGCAAGTTCTGCAGCAACGCGGACACCACGTACACCACCTATTTTGACGTGGTCTTCGACCGGCCGTTCACGTCGAGCACGGCATTCACCGGTGGCACGGCGCTGACGTTCGACACTTCGGCCGCTCAGGTCGTACAGGCGAAGGTTGGTCTGTCGTTCATGTCGGTGGCGAACGCGGCGGCGAACCGGACCGCGGAGAACGCGGGCTGGGATTTTTCCGCTACCCGCGACGCGACCCGGGCCGCGTGGAACGAGCTGCTGGGAAAGATCCAGATCGGCGGGGGTACGGGTGCACAGCGCACCACCTTTTACACCGCGCTGTACCACTCGCTGCTGCACCCGAACGTGGTCAGCGACGTCAACGGCCAGTACCGCGGTTTCGACCAGCGCACCCACACGCTCTCCCCGGGACAGTCGGCGCAGTACAGCAACTTCTCCAACTGGGACAGTTACCGCACGCAGTCGCAGCTCATGGCGCTCGTCGCGCCGGCGCAGGCCAGTGACAGCGCCCAGTCGATGGTCAATGCGTATGCCCAGGGCGGCGTACTCCCGAAGTGGGCGCTGAACGACGGCGAGACGTTCGTGATGGTCGGCGACCCGGCCGCACCGGTGCTCGCCGGTTACTACGCGTTCGGTGCCCGGAACTTCGACACCGCGGCGGCGAAAGCGGCGATGGTCAAGCAGGGCACCGACTTCAGCCCCGCCCGGCCGGGCATCGACTACCTGGCGGGGATCGGTTACCTGCCCTCCGACGGGACGTGGACCTGCTGCCGCAACTGGGGCCCGGTCGCCACCCAGCTGGAGTACAACACCGCTGACTTCGCGATCTCCGCGTTCGCCGGCGCGCTCGGCGACACGGTCAACCAGTCGCGGTTCCGCAACCGGGCGGGCGCGTGGCGCAACGTCCTGAATCCCACGAGCGGGCTGATGCAGCCCCGCCTGCTCGACGGCACCTGGAAGGCGGACTTCGACCCGGTTCGCGACGACCACGGGTTCGTCGAGGCCCCGTCGTGGACCTACACCGGGATGGTGCCGTTCGACCTGCGCGGTCTCGCCGACGCCAAGGGTGGCAACGCGGCGATGGCCGCCTACCTCGACCACGTGCTGGCCGGTTTCAAGGGGGCCGGCGACCACGCCGATCTGAGCAACGAGCCGTCGATCAACCTGCCCTGGGAGTACGACTACGTCGGCCAGCCCTGGAAGACCCAGAAAACGGTACGCGACATCCAGAACCAGCTCTGGACCGCCGACCCGGCGGTCTGGGCCACCGGCAACGACGATCTGGGTGCGATGAGTGCCTGGTACGTGTGGTCGGCGCTGGGGATGTACCCGATGACCCCGGGCACCGCGGACCTGGCGTTGGGCAGCCCGCTGTTCACCACCGCGACCGTGGCGCTGGCCGGCGGTGGCGAGATCACGATCAACGCCCCGGCCGCGGCGACCGGCGCTCCGTACGTGCAGGCGCTCTCGCTCGACGGTGCCACCTGGAACAACGCGTATCTGCCGCCGAGCTTCGCGCTGACCGGCGGCACGCTCGACGTCACGCTCGGCACCACGGCGAACACCTCCTGGGCCACCGCGGCCTCGTCGGCGCCACCGTCCTACCCGAGCCCCGGCGGCGAGGGCCCGCTGCTGCCGCAACCCGGCCCGACCGGCCGGATCAGCTCGGCGATCGCCGGCAAGTGCGTCGACGTCGTGCAGTCCGGCACCGCCAACGGCACCGGGATCGACAGTTATGCCTGCAACGGCAGTGCGGCCCAGCAGTGGACCGTGCTCGGCGACGGATCGCTGCGCGCGTTCGGCAAGTGCGTCGACGTCCCCAACGGCGCCGCCACCAACGGCACGCAGGTCCAGCTGTGGAACTGCAACGGCAGCAACCCGCAGCGCTGGCGCCACGACCCGGTCACCGGCGCGCTGCGCAACCCGATCACCGACAAATGCCTCGACATCCCGGACAGCAGCACCGCGAACGGCGCCCTGCTGCGGATCTGGACCTGCAACGCCAGCAACGCGCAGAAGTGGACGATGCCGGCCTCGGCCACCGGCCTGATCGGGGCCGGCGTCGGCGCCAAGTGCCTCGACGTGGCCGGCGGCGCGACCGCCAACGGCACCAAGGTCGACATCTTCACCTGCGCCGCGGCCGGCACGGAGAAGCAGGAGTGGACGATCCTCGGCGACGGCTCGGCCCGCGCCCTGCACAAGTGCCTCGACGTCACCAGCGGCGGCACCGTCAACGGCACCCTGGTCCGGCTCTACACCTGCAACGCCACCGGTTCGCAGCAATGGACCTGGAACTCCGGCACCGGCACGCTGACCAACCCGCAGTCGGGCAAGTGCCTCGACGTGCCGGACAGCAGCACGGCCGACGGCACCCAGGTCCGGCTCTGGACCTGCAACGGCACCAGCGCCCAGCGCTGGACCCTGCCCTGACCCCAGCGCACCACGAAAGGATTGTTCGTCCCATGCGGAAACCCGGAACCATGCTCATCGCCGCGGCGGCCGGTCTCATGACCCTGCTCGGCATCACAGGGGTGCACCTCGCGGTCGACGCGAACCGGACGCCGAAGGCCACCCAGGCCGCGGCCGCGACGGTCTCGCTGAAGGTCGTCACCTGGAACATCTGCGGCGATTTCAGCGGCTGCCCCAAGACCGCCACCGCGGCCGAGACGATCGGCAAGCGCGACGCGATCAAGAAGCTGATCGACGACAAGCAGGCCGGCGCGATCATCCTGAACGAGACCTGCGAGTGGTATGCGAGCACGGTGCTGGAGCAGCTCAACGCGGCCGTCGGCTGGAAGCTCTGGTACATGTCGTTCAGCGGGGCCCGGCAGTACGACGAAGGCTCTTCCACCCGCACCGCGTGGCTCGGCCGGCACACCCGCACCTGCGCCGGCGGCCGGTGGAACAGCATCATCGAGCCGGACGCCACCGGCCAGGCGCTGGGCACCGCGATCCTGACCAAGGGCCCGCACGACCAGGTCGCCGCCTACCAGCTGACGTCCCCGCAGGACGACTACTCGCTGACCGCGCCGCTGCTGTGCGTCCGCAAGATCTACAAGGTCGACGAGCCCGGCGAGACCGTACGCGTGTGCGCCTCCCACTTCACCCCGCCGGGCGGCGACCCGGTCGTCAACGGCGTGGCCCCGCTGCGCACCGCCCAGGGCCGGGAGGTCGCGGACATCCTCGCGTCCTACGGCAACGAGCGCATCGTCTTCGGCGGCGACCTCAACACGTTCGCCCCGGACGTCGCGGCCCAGCCCAACCAGCCGCTCGTGCCGGTCTACAACTTGATGCGCGAGTGCACGATGGACGCCGACAATCTGCGCGACGGCCCGCACACCACGGACTGGACCGGTGGCAGCGGCAAGCTCGACTACCTCTTCGCCCGGTCCAACGGCGGCAACCCGGCCAGCCTGGTGACCAGCTGCGAGACCGGCGCGTACGACAGCACCCAGCCGTGGTCGGACCACGCCTGGATCGTCGGTTCGTTCGTGCTCTGATCCGTCACCGCACCATCGGGCGCGATTCCTCTCCGGAGGGGTCGCGCCCGAGTTCGCGTTCGTAGCAGACGGACAGGTCGGAGCCCACGTAGGGGCCGAACAGCGGGATGGGCCGGTAGCCCTCCCGCTCGTAGAACCGGATCGCATCGGGCTGGGCGGGGCCGGTCTCCAGCCTCAGGGTCGTCCATCCGCGGTCGACCGCCGCCGACTCCAGGGCACGCAGCAGGGCGGTCGCCACGCCGGAGCCACGGGCGCCCGGGGTCACGTACATCCGCTTGACCTCGGCAGCGACCCGGTCGAGTCGCCGCAGTGCGCCGCAACCCATCAGGACGCCCCGGTCGTCGAGCGCCACCAGGAAAAGGTCGATGTCCGCGGCCGAGGGTGCGGTGCCGGGCTCGTGGTCGTCACTGCCGTAACGCTCGTCCAGCTCGGCGCGCTGGGCCAGGCGCAACGCGGACCCTGCCGGATCGTCCCAGGGGCGTTCTTCGATAGTCCAGGTCACGGCGTTACCGTAACATCTGTTACGACTGAAGGAGGGCGACCCATGTCACGTACGGCAGACCGCCCGGCCCAGGAGGAGGCACTGTCCCGCGCCGTGTGGGACGTGCTGGCCGACCAGGGCCTGGAACGCCTCACCGTCCGGGCCGTGGCCGCCGCGGCCGGCTGCACCACCGGCCTGGTCATGCACCGGTTCCCGAACCGGCGAGCCCTGCTGCGGCACGCCCGCGACCTGCTGCACGACACCACCCGTACCCGGATCGAAGCCCTGGAGGCGAACGCGGGCTCACCACGGGCGGCTCTGCGCGCGGTGCTGCGCCAGGGCCTGGCCACCACCCCGGAAACGGCCCGCGAAAGCACCGTCTGGATCGGCTTCCTCGCCGCGGCCGTCACCGACGACGAACTGATCGCCGTCCACCGCCGCAACAACCGATCCTGGCGAGCCCGCGTCGAACGCCTGGTCTCCACCGCCGCCCCGGCCTGGCCCCCACCAAAGGTCGCGACGGTCGCGCTGGCCCTGATCACCATGGCCGAGGGAATGGCGGCTTTCGCGGCAGCCGACCCCGCCGCCTATCCACCCGAGACCCAGGAGCACATGCTGGCCGAGGCCCTCACCGCCTATGACCTGGCATCAGAGCAGGAGTAGCGACAGCAACGGAGCGGGCACCGCCCAGACCCGGTGACTGGTGTCGAGGATCGTCTTGGTGGCGAGGATTCCGGACCCGTACTTGCCGTCGATGGTGCGCGCCTCGCCCCGCCAGCCCTGATCGACCCACTTGCTCTCCAGTGGAACGGTGCTGCTGGCACCTTCTGCCGACGGGATCGACACAGGTGCGAAGTCGATCTCCTTGTCGGAGGTGGTCCGGGTGTACCCGATGGTGTCGCCGCTGACCCAGCGTCCCTCGTCGAGGTCGTCGATCGCGCGGGCCAGACCCACGCCGAGAGTGGTCTCGGTCAGTCGCGTCATGTCCGGCGGCTCCAGGCCCGCGCGCAGGCGAGAAGGTAACCAGGCCAGCACCGGATCGGTCAGGTAAAGCTTGGCCTGGGTGCCGGGTACCAGGCGGTCGCCCTTGCGGCGTGAACAGGTCACGGCCGCCTGGCTGGCGATGAGCCGCCTGATTCTGAGGTCCAGTGCTTCTCGGCTGTGGTAGCCGAGATCACCGGAGGTCGAGCCGATGTTCAGGGGGCTGGACGCACGGTGGGCCAACGCGTCGAGCAACCGCGGCAGCGATTCCGGTGCCGCGTCTGGGTCCACATCGCGGCGTAGCCACGCGGCCAGGTCGCGCATGTAGCCGATCGAGACCTCGCCGGTGCGACTGTGCTCGGCGACCGCCCGGGGGAATCCGCCGCAGGTGAGATATGCCTGCCAGGCCAGGTCGTAGGCGTCGACGTCGAACGCGACCTTGTCGAGTTCCGCCGCCACACCCGGCTCCTGGAGCCGGGACGGGTCGATCGTGCTGAACCGCTGGAGCTCGGGCCGGGTCGCGGCGATGTAGTCGCGGAAGCTCATCGGCAGCAGCAGGCGCCGGCGGCGCCCCGGGCCGGAGCCGGCCCGCCCGGCCATCAGATTGCCTTCGATGTCTTCCTTCCCGGCCCACCTGCTGCCGGTCGCGACCACGGTCTCGTCGCCGACGGCCGTCCCGTCGCGTGCGGCCTTGAGCACCGACGACCAACCGGGGACACCGCTGACCTCGTCCAGCAGCCAGACTCGTGGTCTTGGCCGGTCGCTGTCGACGGAACGTGTCAGTTCGCGGCCCAGGGTCAGGGCCCTGCGCAGGTCACGATCACGCATCCCGTCGCAGGGAAAATGAATGATCTGACGCGGATCGACATCGTCTCTGCCGCACAACGCCGCAGCGGTGTCGATCAGGGTCACGGACTTGCCGATGCGGCGAGGTCCGGTGAGGACGACGAGCTGGTCGGTGACCGGGCCCGTAGCGATGTCGTCGAGAACATGCGGCCGAAAACCGAGGTCATGTGTGGAGCGGTCGCGCAACAACCGGTGGTCCACGGTCCAAACCGTCGGGTCGGTTCCCGCCGCCGCCGCGCGCCACCATGGGTTCGCATCCGTCAGGATCCGGCGGATCTCATCGTCTCGCATGCCCCCACCCTAGCTTCGCAGCAACAGAAGGGGAGGGGTTTTGGTGCTAGTCACGCGACAGAAAGGCGGGGGTATCAGGGCTAGTCAAGCGACAGAATGGTGGGGGTGCGTCGCCTGTGCCGGGAATGCGGGCTGGTGCTGCGGTCCGCGTTCCTGACCGGCGAGCCGCCCGGTTCAGTCCATGATCATGAGGCCGAGCACCACCTCGGCCCGTTCGCCCGGGGTGATCCGCAGGCTCGACACCATGAGCAAGCCGGCGTCGCTCGCCATCTGGGTCATGGTCGCGCCACGCCGCAGGCCACGGTGATGCTGTCGACCAGCGACGCGTTCAGCAGCCGCATGCACAACCGGGCCGCCGCTACCAGCAGGGTGGGCGTCTCGTCGGTGCCGGAGGCGGCGACCAGGAAACGGCGGCGCGTGGTGCGCCTGGAGTTGATGCTCATGGATGAGCGCAGTGGATATCGATCATGTTCGGACGCTGTCCCACGGCTGTCGCGACCTTGTCGGCACCCGGACCGTCCGGCCCTGCTCATGCCGGGGTCCTGCCACTCCCTGGATCGCGAGGGCACTGGTCCGGGCCCCGTCCGTACCGAAGGATCGAACACATGACCCCATCACTCACCCTGGTCACCGGCGCGTCGTCGGGGATCGGCAAAGCTTTCGCCGAGCGGTTGGCCGCTGACGGCCACGACCTGATTCTTGTCGGCCGTCGCCGGGAGCGCCTCGAAGCACTCGCCGCCGCGTTGCCGGACGTCCGCGTACGGGTCGTCGCGGTGGACCTGGCCACCGACGACGGCATCGATACCGTGGCCGAGCTGTGTGCGGAGCTGCCGCTGACGATGCTGGTCAACAATGCCGGCGTCGCGCACTACATGCCGTTGGCGGACCTGCCCGCCGCGAAAGCCCGGGAGCTGCTGACGGTCAAGACCGTCGCCCCGACGATGCTGACCCGGGCGGCACTGCCCGGCATGATCGAGAGGGGTACGGGCATCCTGCTCACCGTCGCGGGAATGATCGCGTTCGCCGGCCCCGCACCCGCCTCCCTGATGCCCCGCCGAGCCGTTTATGCCGGCACGCTCGCCCACGCGGTGGCGATGTCCCAGACGCTGCACGCCGAATTGGACGGGACCGGCGTGACCGCGCACGTCGTCTGTCCGGGCGTGGTGGCCACGGAGTTCCACGAGGTCCAGGGCATGGACCTGTCCGCGGTGCCGCGCATGTCGGCGGCGGATGTCGTGACTGCGGCCCTGACCGGCATCCGGCTCGGCGAGACCGTCAGCGCGCCGGGCGTCGAGGATTACCACCTGCTCGAGGAGGTGTTCCGCGCCGACCTGGCCGCCTTCGGCGGTCAGAGCCCGAAACTCGCCTCCCGCTACCAGAGCGGGTGAGTGGCGGAAAGAACGTTCGTTCTCCGGAGGGGAGGCTGTGCGGGGCGGCACGGCGTGGGGTGGCGCGAGGCAGGGCAGGGCAGGGCAGAGCAGGCGTAGGGCAGGGCAGGCGTAGGGCAGGGCAGGCGTAGGGCAGGGCAGGCGTAGGGCAGGGCAGGCGTAGGGCAGGGCAGGCGTAGGGCAGGGCAGGCGTAGGGCGGCGCGGGTGTAGGGCGGGCCAGACGCAGGGCGGGCCGGGCAGGGCCCGCCGGCGGGTGGCTGGCGGGCCCTGGGTGGCTGGGTCAGCGGTGGGTGGTGTCGCCTTCGCCGGTGCGCTTCTGGGCTTCGTCGACTGCTCGGTCGATGTGGTTGGAGTGCTTGTGGCCGGTGCGCTTGTCGATCTCGTCGCCGACCTTTTCCAGCGCCTGGTCCACCTGCTTGTCGTGCTTGTCGACGAAGTCCTTGGCTTTGTCCAGGAAACTCATCGGGACCCACCCTTTCTCGCGTTGAGCACCTTGGCGACCCGCGCCAGCCGAGGGTCCACCAGTATCTGCTCCAAGTCTTCCTTGAGTGGCATCCGCCAGTTGGGATATTGGTCCGTGGTGCCGGGCAGGTTGGGCTGATCGAGCTCGCCCAGCACGTCGTAGAGCGACGCCGTGACGAGCCGTGACGGCGTGCCGGCCAGGAACGCGTGCATCGCCGTGACGATTTCCTCGGGGGTGCTGGCCGCGGTGATCAGGCCGTCCTCGGTGAGCCGGGCCAAGAGCTGGGCGCGGTCCTTGTCGGCGTACGCCGACTCGGCCTCGACCGGGCCGGCGAGCTGGCCCAGCTCGGCGCGGACCCGGACCTGTTCGCCGACCAGGAAACCGGCGGCGGTCGGCAGGTCGTGGGTGGAGATCGTGGCGAGCGCGTTGCGGGGATAGCGGGACGCCGGCAGGTAGCCCTCGTCGGGGTCGTCCTGGTAGTCGCGGGTGAACCAGAGGACCGCCGAGCCCAGCATGTTCATCCGCTCGAGGGTCTCGGTGACCACCGGCTGGACGGTGCCGAGGTCCTCGCCGATGACCACGGCGCCGGCTCGCTGGGCCTCCAGTGCCAGGATGCCCAGCATCGCCTCCGGGTCGTAGAACACGTAGGTGCCCTCGGCCGCACCCATGCCCGGCGGCACCCACCAGAGCCGCCAGAGCCCGGCGATGTGGTCCACCCGGAGGCCACCGGCGTGCCGGAAGATGCGGCGCAGCATGTCGCGGTAGGCCGCGTAGCCGGTCTCGATGAGCCGGTCGGGGCGCCAGGCGGCGAGCCCCCAGTCCTGGCCGAGCTGGTTGAACGCGTCCGGCGGGGCGCCCACGTGCACCCCGCTGGCGAGGACGTCCTGCAGCAGCCAGCCGTCGGCGCCGCTGGGATCGATCCCGACGGCCAGGTCGTGCACGATGCCGAGCGGCATGCCCTGCGCCAGGGCGGCCTCGTTGGCGGCGTCGAGCTGCTGGTTGAGCAGCCGCTGGAGCCACACGTGGAACGCGACCCGGTCGCCGCCGCGGGCCGCCGCGACCTCGGGGGTGCCGGGGCGGCGGAACTCGGCCGGCCACCGGTGCCAGTCGGCGCCGTGTTTCTCGGCCAGCACGCAGAACGTCGCGAAGTCGGTCAGACCGGGGTCGGCGTCCAGGTCGACCTCGCCGGCGAGCGGCCACAGCAGCTCCAAGGCGGCTCGCTTCGCCTGCCAGACCGCGGTGTAGTCGATCAGACCGTCCGCGGTGGGCTTGGGCTTGAGCGCGTCCACCTGGGCCCGTAGCGGCGGATCGGCCCGGCGGTAGGCGTCGGTGTCGGCGACCCTGAGGTAGAGCGGGTTCGCGAACCGGCGGCTCGACGGGGAATAGGGCGACGAGGGCACCGGCAGCGTGGGCGTGATCGCGTGCAACGGGTTGAGCAGGACCAGCCCGGCCCCGTGCCCGTGCTCGACGAACGTGCGCAGGTCGCCGAGGTCGCCCATGCCCCAGGACGCCGCGGAGTGCAGTGCGTAGAGCTGGAGCATCCAGCCCCAGGTCTCCGGCGGCTCCGGCAGCTCGGTGGGCACCACGACCAGCGTGACGTCCTGCCCGCCGGTGCTCAGCCGGTGCCAGCCCAGCGGCAGGTCGGCCGGGATGCCGGTGACCTCGCGCTCGGTGCCGTCCTCCAGGGTCAGCGTGCCGGGAGCGGCCAGCGCACGGCTCGCACCGGCCCGCACCACCACGGTGCCGGGCAGTCGTTTCTGCTCGCGGGCGGTGCGGATCGTGGCCAGCTCGCCGGCGACCGACCCCGGTGTGCGGGCGTCCACCCCGAGCAGCGACAGCACCCCGATCACCGATTCGGGCGAGACGTCGCGGCGCTCGCGATGCCAGTCCTTATACCAGGTCGCCACCCCGTGCGCGTCGGCCAGCGCCGTCAGCTCAGCGTCCACTCCGGTCCCTTCTCGCGTGGTGCTCTGTGGGTCTTCCCAGGAGTCTGCACCCTGCCCCAGGGGCCGGATCCAGCCATACCCTGCCGGATGCCGGGCGAACCTGGCGCTGCGGGTCTTGCGGGCGGAGAGCAGACTGGGACGCATGTCTGCTGTTGTGAAATTCTGGGGCCGGCTCGCCGCGGCCATGACCGGTGCCGCGTTGACCTTGGTGGTGCCGGTGCACGCGTGGGCCGCGAGCAAGGGTGTCGACGGGGTCGCGATCGAAGCCGTGAAATACCGGCGCCGCCGCAGCGGGTTCGGCTTCTTCCCGATCCTGGGTGGTGTCTGCTGCCTCGTGGTGGTCGGCGGCATCGTCCTGGCGTTCGTGCTGATTTCCCGGAACCGCAAACGTCGCTGATCCCCCGCGCCTACCGTCGTCAGCGTGGGCATGGGGGCGAAGGGGATCGCGCTGGCGGTGGGGATCGCCGCGGTCTGCACGGTGCCGCTGGTCATCACGGTGACCGCGGACGCCGCCCCCGACCTGTTGCTGTCCCGGGGCCGCCCGGTCGTCGCGTCGAGCGTCAGGGACTCCGCGACGGCCGCGGCCATGGCGATCGACGGCAACACCCGTACCGCCTGGACCAGCGGGACCCCGGCCGGCACGCAGTGGCTGCGGGTCGATCTCGGCCGGGTCCAGCACGTCAACCGGGTCCGGCTGAGCTGGGCGGACGGTTATGCGCGGGCCTACCGGATCCAGATCTCCACGGACGGCACGACCTGGCGGGACCTGCACACCACGGGTACGGGCGACGGCGGCACCGACGAACTGAAACGGCTCGACGGGTCGGGGCGCTACCTGCGCCTGCTCGCCACCCAGCGGGCCGTGGCGTCCGGCTATTCACTGGCCGAACTACGCGCGTACGGACCCGGCCCGGTCGCCCCGGCCGTGGCCCCCGTCGTCCTGCCGACCACGGTGCCGGCCTCGGCCGCCGGGCTCAACGACCCGCGTAAGAAGGAACTGGCGTTCCAGCTCGTCTCCAGCGCGGAGAATTCCAGCCTCGACTGGCGCGATCAGTTCGGCTATATCGAGGACATCGGGGACGGGCGCGGATACACCGCCGGGATCGTCGGATTCTGCTCCGGCACCTCGGACATGCTGGCGGTGGTGAGCGAGTACACCCGCCGCAGACCCGGCAACGGACTGGCGAAATTCCTGCCGGCACTCCGTACGGTGGACGGGTCTGATTCTCATGCGGGCCTGGGCAGTTCCTTCGTCGCCGCCTGGAAGGCGGCCGCGACCGACCCGGCTTTCCAGAAGGTGCAGGAGGACGAGCGGGACCGGATGTATTTCGACCCGGCGGTGACGCTGGCGAGCGCCGACGGACTGCGGGCGCTGGGGCAGTTCGCCTATTACGACGCGGCCGTCATGCACGGCATGTCCGGGCTGCGGGGGATCCGGTCGAAGGCGATGCGCACGGCCCGGACCCCGACACAGGGCGGCGACGAGACGGTCTGGCTGAACGCTTTCCTGAATGCGCGGGTGGCGGAGATGCGCACCGAGACCGCGCACAGCGATGTCAGCCGGGTGGAGACCGCTCAGCGAATTTTCCTGAAGGCGACGAATCTCGACCTCAACGGCCCGCTCGCATGGCGCGTGTACGGCGACAAGTTCGCCGCGAAATAGCGGAAGCGGGCCGGATCACCGGCCCGCTTCCCAGGAGAATCAGGCCCGGGTCCATTTCTGGTTGGGCGTGCCGGCGCAGTCCCAGAGCTGGAGCCGCGCGCTGTTGGCGGCGTTGTTGTCGACGATGTCGACGCACTTGTTCGCCGACAGGTTCACCAGGTCACCGGCGCCGGAGAGGGTCCAGCGCTGCACCGGGTTGCCGTTGCAGTTGACGATCTGGAGCGGCGTGCCGTTGGTCAGCGCGCCGCCGGCCGGGTCGAGGCACTTGCCCATGCCGCGCAGCGTGCCGTCGCTCTGGAACGCCCACTTCTGCGGGGTCAGGCCATTGCAGTCCCACATCTGGACGCGTACCCCGTCGGACGCGTTACCGCCGGGGATGTCGAGGCAGCGGCCGTTGAGGTTCGACTTGAGCGCGGTGCCGGTGGTCGCCGGCGGCGGGGTGGTGCTGCCGCCACCGCTGGTGTAGCCCGCGACGCGGACCCAGTCGACGAGCATGGTCTGCGGGAACTGGGTGCTGCCGTCGGGGCTGCCCGGCCAGTTACCGCCGACCGCCACGTTCAGGATCATGAAGAAGTTGTGGTCGAACACCCACTGGTTGCCGTTGATCTTCGACGGGTCGACCCGGAAGTACTCCTGGCCGTCGAGGAACCACTGGATCAGGTTGGGCGACCACTCCACACCGTACGTGTGGAAGGCGTCGCTGAGCGGGGCGCCGATGGTGCGGTTGCCGCCGATGCCACCGGCACCGTTGTAGCCCGGGCCGTGCACGGTGCCGTACACCGTGTTCGGCTCCTTGCCGACGTTCTCCATGATGTCGATCTCGCCGGTGGTGGGCCAGTTGTTACCGCCCAGCATCCAGAACGCGGGCCAGATGCCCTGACCCTTCGGGACCTTGATGCTGGCCTCGAACCGGCCGTACGTCTGGGAGAACTTGTCCGCGGTCAGGATGCGACCCGACGTGTACTGGCAGGTGCCGTAGTGGCACTGGTAGTTGGCCGGGTTCTCCTTGCGCGCGGTGATCGCGAGGTGCCCCTGGCCGTCCTGCTGCACGTTGCTCGTGGAGGTCGTGTAGTACTGCAGCTCGTTGTTGCCGAAACCGGAGCCGCCGGTGTCGAACTTCCACTTGGCGCCGTCGACCGGGGACCCGGCGGCACCGTTGAACTCGTCCTGCCAGGTGATGCCACCGATGGCGGCGTCGGCGGCGTCGTTGCGGGAGGCGGCGAACAGGCCGCCCGAGAGCGTGACCGCGACGACCGCCGCGGCGAGGAACATACGGGATTTACGCATCGGGGATGAAGCCTCCGGGGGAGAGGACGTAAGTTGTTCGCAGTCTTTACAGATTGACCACGCTCAGTCAAGGGAGACGGTCCCCAGACCCCCGGGATAACCCGAATTCTCAGATTTTCTTGAACAACGAGGGCAACGCGGTCGGTTCCCAGCCCGGGAGCGACGTGTGGGCCTCGAGGATCTCGTAGTTCGCGCCCTCGAAGCTGACGACCTGACCAGCGGTGTAATCGACGAACGGCGCCCAGGCGGCGATCGCCGGAGTGGTGGGCGTCGCGCTCGGGGTGACGCTGGCCGAGGCCGATTCAGATGGCGTCGCAGATTCCGAGGGTGCGGCAGATTCCGAGGGCGCCGCAGATCCCGAGGGCGAAGGCGCGGCCGATGCCGATGCCGATGCCGACGGGGATTCAGCCGGCTCGGTGTCGTCGATGGCCGAGACGCGGACGAAGTCGACGGCCATGCTCGCCGGCAGGACCGCGTTCTCCCGGGACCGCAGCACCAGCGCGAGGCTGAACGGCTGGTTCGTGTCGACCGCGGCCGCGGCGAACCGGGTCACGCCGGCGCCGTCGACCGCCAGCGTGATCTCGTCCGGCGTCCAGGTCACCGTGTAGGTGTGGAAGTTGCCCGGGGTCGCGCCGGAGAGCAGGTTGATCGCCTGCAGCCCGCCGTTGCGAGAACGACCGTTCTTTCTGTCCAGCGTGGTAGGTGCGGAGGCGGACGTCGTGTTCGACCGGTTGGTGGCGATCAGGTTCAGCGCCGGGGTGAGCCCCTCGCCCGCCGGGACCTGGACGCGGGCCTCGAGACGCCCGGATTCGCGCTGGAGGATGTTCCTGGTGAACAGCCGGGCCGCGCGGCCCTCGCGGGCCGTGATGAGCAGGTTGCCGTCGCCGTCGAGCAGGGCGTCGTGGTTGTCGGCACCCACCTCGCGGCCGTTCTCGATGCGGGTGGTCACGGTGAACCACTTGTCCGGGTTCGCGGTGGTGCCGGCCTCGCCGTCGAAATCGTCGGCGAAGGAGTCCACCTTCTCGCGGTCCCGCAGGAACCCGGCGGCTCCGGAGCGGTTGCCCTCCGACGCGTCGGCGGTGTCGTTGCGGCCGGGCAGCCACACCGCGGCGGCGAGCCCCACGGCGGCGACGACGATCGTGACGGCGAGCCTCGGCCGGACCAGCGCGGGCATCCCGGTGCTGCCCGGGCGCACGTGCGACCTCAGCCCGGCGGCGCCGTGCCGCACCCGCGAGGAGACCTTGCCGGCATGCCGCGAGACCGGAGCAGAAGAGCCGGCCTCCGGGACGTCCGGGTCGGGAACGCCGTGTCGCGGCCGGTGGGATGGCTGGGGCGCGCTGTGTCGCGGCACGGGAAAACCTCCGGGGGCGGTGAGGCTCGGGTGTCGGCTCTGGAGTCCGTCCGAAGCTGGGGCGGACGCGGATGATTCTTCTGCGTCAGGAGAGACCTAAGAAGATCCGCAGGCAAACGTCAAGTACGGAAGGGCAAACTTAAAAAATGATTCAGGTTTCCCGGGTGACGCCGCTGGAGATCCGGACGGCCGTTCCCTCCGGGCCGGTGGTGATGTCCAGCGTGTCGGTGAGCTCCCGGACGAGGTACAACCCCCACCCGCCGGGCTGGTCCGGCGCCGGCCGGTCCGGGTGGACCCGCCCTCCCGCGCCGTCCCCGTGGTCGCTCACCTCACAGGTCACCGCGTCGTCCGCGCACCACACCACGACCCGCCCGGTGCCCCCACCGTGCCGGACCGCGTTGGTCAGCAGTTCGTTCACCGCGAGCACGAAGTCGTCGAGCCGGTCGCCGGTCAGCCCGGCGTCGGCGGCTCTGGCCGCGACGGCATGACGCAGGGCGGTGATCCGCCCGGCGTCGAACACCTCGGAGAGCAAAAGTTCCGTACCGATCCTCCGACCGTATGCGACGTCTGATCATTCCGCTGCCTGAGTAGGGTCAGCTCATGGCGGAATCGCTGTGGCGAGCCATCGCGGTCTACCGCATCGCCGCTCTCATCTATGTCGCTGTCCTCGTGGTCAACAACGTGAGTGTGTACGCGCGGCCGCTGCTCGCGTGGCCGGTTCTCGCGGCGACCGCCGGCTGGACGGTCTTCACCACCTATGCGTACGCCGTCCCGGCCCGCCGCCGCCCGCCGCTGCTCGTGGCGGACCTGCTGGTGACCATGTCCGTGATGGCGTCCAGCGGCTACATCGTGGGGTCGGAGGCGCTCAGATCCGGCAAACCCACGCTCGCGGTCGCCTGGCACGTGGCACCGGTCATCGCCTGGGCGGTGGCGGGCGGGCGCCGGGGCGGGATCGCCGCGGCCCTCGCGATGGGCGCCACCGACCTGGTGGTGCGCAACCACTACGACCAGGCCGCGTGGACCGGCACGGTGCTGATGCTGCTGGCCGCGCTCGCCGTCGGCTACCTGGTGAACGTGGCCGAGGTGGCCCAGCAGCGGCTCCAGCGGGCGATCGAGCTGGAGGCCGCGACCCGGGAGCGGGAACGGCTGGCCCGCGACATCCACGACTCGGTGCTGCAGGTGCTCGCGCTGGTCAAACGGCGTGGTGCCGGGCTCGACGGGGAGGCCGGGGAGCTGGCCCGGCTGGCCGGTGAGCAGGAGGCGGCGCTGCGGACCCTGGTGACCGGCCGGACGGCGGAGATCGTGGACGAGAGTGTCCAGACGGACCTGATGACGCTGCTGGAGCCGTACGCGTCGGATGCGGTTTCGGTGGCCGCGCCCGCCGATGCCGTGAGGTTGCCGGCCAGAGCGGCCGCGGAGGTCGCGGCGGCGGTCTCCGCCGCGCTGGACAACGTCCACCGGCACTGCGCACCCGGCACCAAGGTCTGGGTCCTGGTGGAGGACGAGCCGGAGGCGGTGACGATCAGTGTGCGCGACGACGGCTGCGGGATCGCCCCGGAACGCCTCGCCGAGGCCGAGACGCAGGGACGGCTGGGCGTGGCCCAGTCGATCCGGGGGCGGATCGAGGACCTCGGCGGCACCGTCCGGATCACCACGGCACCGGATCAGGGCACCGAGGTCGAGATGTCCGTTCCCAAGAAAGAAATAGAGTGAGCGCGTGGCAACGAGGGTGATGGTGGTCGACGACCACCCGATGTGGCGTGAAGGCGTGTCCCGGGACCTGGCGGCGGCCGGCTACGACGTGGTCGCGACCAGCGGTGAGGGCCGTCAGGCGGTGCGGATCGCCGGGGCGGCCCGGCCGGACGTCGTGGTGCTCGACCTGCAGCTGCCGGACATCTCCGGGGTGGAGGTCATCACCGGCCTGCTCGCGGCGGTGCCGGGCGTGCGGGTACTGATGCTGTCGGCCAGCGGGGAGCAGCAGAGCGTGCTCGACGCGGTCAAGGCGGGCGCGTCCGGTTACCTGCTGAAGTCGGCCGGTCAGGCGGAATTCCTCGACGCGGTCGGGCGGACGGCGGCCGGTGACACGGTGTTCACACCCGGGCTCGCGGGTCTGGTGCTGGGGGAGTTCCGGCGGCTCGCGGTGGAACCGGCCGGGGGCGACGACGCCGCGCCGAAGCTGACCGAGCGGGAGACCGAGGTGCTGCGGCTGGTGGCCAAGGGCCTGTCGTACCGCCAGATCGCGGAACGCCTGGTCCTCAGCCACCGCACCGTGCAGAACCACGTGCAGAACACGCTCGGCAAGCTGCAGTTGCACAACCGGGTCGAACTCACCCGTTACGCCATCGAGCAGGGCCTGGACTAGCGGTAACGAGGCGCGTTGGTCTCGTGCATCGCGGCCTCCTCGGCGCTGGCGCCGCCACCGGCCGCACCGGCGTCGTACGCGATGCTGTCGGCCTCCTCGTCGGTGCCGTAGCCCTCGTCGGTCTCCACCAGGCGGCCGACCGGCCGCGGCGAGTCGCTGTCGAGCTGGCCGTCGTCGTACAGCGACACCGCGGAGTTCGGGTCGGAGGTCGGGCTCTCGCCCCACACGTCCGCGTCGAGCTGCCGCTGCTCGGAGTCTCCGACGGTCTCTTCGTAGACGCGCTCGGACTCGGCGCCGAAGTCGGGCTCCTCCTGGCGCAGCCGCTGCTCGAAGCCCTCACCCTGACGAGCTTCCTCGGCGGTGTCGCCGAAGCGGTTGGAGCCGCCCGGGCCGGTGCCGGCCAGCGCGGCCGGGTCGGCGCCGTCGGCCCAGCGGGTGCTCTCGACCTCGTCGTACGCCGAGGAGTCGTCATCGGCGGTGTCGGGCAGGCCGGACGCCTCGGGGTCGGACACCTCGGTGGGGTAGTCGTTGTCTCGCATGGTGTTCTGACTACCCAGGGTTGTGGGGTGCCATGCCTGCGGGTCGCGGAATGTCGGGGACCGGCTCGTCGGCGGCGACGGTGGCCCACATGACCTTGCCGGTGGGCAGGGCCAGGGTGCCCCAGCGGCGTGCCATCGAGTCGATGAGCAGCAGGCCACGGCCGCCGTACGAGGTCACCGGCACCGGGCTCCCGGTGAAGCGCGGGATGTCCGCGGAACGGTCGCGCACGGCCACGCTGATGGTGTCGCCGTGCAGGGCGAGCAGGATCGTCATCTCCGTGCGGGCGTGCGCGACCACGTTGTTGACCATCTCGGTCACCACCAGGCAGGCCGTGCCGCCGAGTTCGGGCACGTCCCAGGTGGTGCACGCCCGGGTGACGATCTCGCGGGCGACGCGGGCGGCACCGACGACCGCGTCGAGCGGGATGCTCAGAAAGCGTTCGGGGCTGGGGTCGCCGAGGGCGGCCTCGGCGGCGGCGGGGGTGGGCCAGATCGGCAGTCCGGCCCGGCGCCAGGCCCCGGTGTCACCGCCGGCACAGACCGCCAGCCGCGCTCCGGGCCATTCGGCGGCGCCGCGGGCCAGCTCACCCAGCACCTCGGCGGCCTCCGGGTGACCGAGGGCGAGGTCGCGGACGTCGATCACGACCGCTTCCGGTTGCCCGGCGAGGACGCCGAGAACAGCGGAGCGTACGAGTGGGGCGGAGCCGGCGTCGAGCACCCCGGCGAGCCGGACGACCGGATAGGTCAGCCCGCCGTCGACCAGGTGTCGGACCTCGCTCGGCATGATCGCTCCATTGTGCATAACGCGGATGCTTCTCGCATTCTCGGGCCTGGCGGGATTATCTCCCGAAATGCACTGTTTATGCCATTGGTGAAACGTGATGATGCCAACGCAATACCCCGTGATCGTTGGCTCATGCACCCACACCTGCGTCAGTGAGCACGCGCCGTGACGAATGGTGGTGCTGCGGCTCCGCATAACGCGTCAGCGCGATCACCGTCGCCAGGGTCACCACGAAGCCGACCGCCGCCAGCCATTCCCGGCCCGGATGGATCCGGTCACCGAGCAGCAGCAACCCGACGATCGCGGCCGGCACGGCACCGGCGGCGTCCATCGCGGCGACCGCGGCGGTCGTCGAGCCCCGCTGCATCGCGAGACCGAGCAGCAACTGCCCGACGATCGAGTGCGCGATCAGCACGTACAGCAGGGGGTCCGAGCACAGCCCGCCGAACGTGTGCTCGTTCGCCAGCGGCCGGGCGGCGATGGCGGCGGCCGAGAACGCGACTCCCGCCAGGGAACCGAGCACCACCGAGCCGGGTGCGCCGTGCAGGCGTACCGAGAAGAAGCCCAGCACCGCGATGACCAGGATCGCGACGGCCAGCCCGGCCACCGCGGACGTCGGCAGCTGGCGCGAGTGCGCCGGCCGCGCCGACAGCACCAGCGCGGTGATCCCGCCCAGCAGCAGGATGAGCAGCGCGATCTCGGCGAGCGGCAAGGTCCACTTCAGGATGAGTACGCCCAGAAGTGCCGTGACACCGAGTCCCGCCGCAACGCTGGCCTGCACCAGGAACAGGGGCAGATCCCGGCGCGCGAGGAACGCGAACACGAAGCCGAGCACCTGGCACCCCAGGCCCAGCAGGTACGCACGGTGCCCGGCCAGGCGTACCAGCAGCTGGGGATCGAACGTGTGATGCACCGTGGTGCGGGCCGCGGCCATGGACTGCAGCAGGTTCGCCACCCCGTAGGCGGCGACCATCGCTGCCAGGAACAACCAGCCCGCGGAGATCACCCGGCGAGAATAGTCTTGCCCCGGGCCAGTCGCGACAGGATCTCCTCGTGCAGGTGACCATTGGTGGCGATCGCGCTGCCGTCACCGGGCGCCCGCTGCCCCGTGAGATCGGTGAACACGCCACCGGCCTCGGTGACGATCGGGATCAGCGCCGCCACGTCCCACAGCGACAGCTCCGGCTCGACCATGACCTCCAGCGCGCCCTCGGCCAGCAACATGTACCCGTAGAAGTCGCCGAACGCCCGGCCCCGCCACGAGTCGCGCATGATGTCCAGCATGGGTGCGAGGTAGCCGGCCTGCTCCCAGCTCGGCAGGCTGGAATAGCAGAAACTCGCATCGCCGAGGTCGCGAACGGCGGACACGGAGAGTCGGGTGGCGGCCCGCTGGTGCTTGCCCGCATACGCTCCGTGGCCGATCGCGCCCCACCACCGGCGGCCCAGCGCGGGCGCCGAGACCAGACCCGCGACCGGGCGCTCACCCTCCATCAGCGCGATGAGCGTGCCCCAGATCGGCACCCCGCGGATGAAATTCTTGGTGCCGTCGATCGGGTCGATCACCCAGTGCCGGTTGCCCTGTCCAGCCGGGGCGGTGGAGCTGCCGAACTCCTCACCGATGACGCCGTCGCGCGGCCGGGCGCGGGCCAGGGTGGCCCGGATCGCCTGCTCGACGGCGGTGTCGGCGTCCGAGACCGGGGTCAGGTCGGGCTTGGACTCGATCGTCAGGTCCAGGCTCCGGAACCGGGCCATGGAGATCGAGTCCGCGGTGTCCGCCAGCAGGTGGGCCAGGGCGAGGTCGTCGGCGTAGGAAGACATGTGTGCCATTACTCCATGTGATCGCGAGGGTCCAGGTCACCGGCGCGGCTGCTGAGGAGCCTCCGGTACGACGCGAGCCGGCGCGCGTCGGCCTTGCCCGACGCGACCCACGCGTCCAGGGCGCAGTCGACGTCGGTCGCCGCGTGTCCGCAGTTGGGCGGGCATTCGACGGTGCCCTCCACCAGATCCGGGAAGCCGTGCAGCAGGCTGTCGGCGCTCACGTGGGCCAGGCCGAAGCTGCGGATGCCGGGGGTGTCGACGATCCAGCCCGGGTCGCCCTTCTTCTTGACCCGGGGCAGGCGCAGCGCGACCGCGCTGGTCGAGGTGTGCCGGCCCTTGCCGATCGCGCTGACCACGCCGGTGGCCCGCAGCGCCTTCGGGACCAGCCGGTTGACCAGCGTGGACTTGCCGACGCCGGAGTGCCCGACCATGACCGAGATGCGGTCGGCGAGATGCTCGCGCAGCTCTTCCAGGTCGCTGTCCGGCTGGACGAGCACATACGGCAGGTCGAGCTCGGCGTAGTAGTCGAGCACCTGCTCGGGCCCGGCGAGGTCGGCCTTGGTGAGACAGAGCAGCGGCTCGATGCCGGCGTCGTACGCCGCGACGAGGCACCGGTCGATGAACCCGGTCCGCGGCTGCGGGTCGGCGAGCGCGCTGACGATCACCAGCTGGCCCGCGTTGGCCACCACGACGCGTTCCAGGCGGCCCTCGGGCGTGGTGTCGTCGTCGTCCGCGGTGCGCCGCAGCACCGAGGTGCGCTCCGCGATGCGCACGATGCGGGCCAGCGCGCCGGGCGCGCCGGTGACGTCGCCGACCAGGGCCACCCGGTCACCGACCACCACCGACTTGCGGCCCAGCTCCCGGGCGCGCATCGCGGTGATGAGCTCGTCCTGGCTGTCCGCGTCCTCGCGGACACAGCCGTAACGGCCCCGGTCGACGGTGATGACCAGGGCCTCGATCGCGTCCTCGTGCTTGGGCCGGGTTCTGGTACGAGGCCGGGACGACTTGCCGGGGCGGACCCGCACGTCGTCCTCGTCGTACTCCCGTTGGCGTGCCGGCAGAATCAGCTCCCTGTCACGAGGCCGGCCCAGAGCTCGGGGAACTCGGGCAGGGTCTTCGAGGTACACGCTACGTCGGTCAGCTCGATGCCCGGCGCGGCGAGCCCGATCACCGCCGCGGCGTGTGCCATCCGGTGGTCGGCATAGGTCTCGAACGTGGCGGAGCGCAGTGGCCCCGGCGTGATGTCCAGCCCGTCCGACCGCTCGGTGACGCCGGCCCCGGCCTTGCTCAGCTCCCGGGCGAGCGCGGCGATGCGGTCGGTCTCGTGGAACCGGATGTGCGCGACCCCGCGCAGCCTCGACGGCGACCCGGCCAGCGCGGCGAGCGCGGCGATCACCGGGGTGAGCTCGCTGACCTCGGACAGGTCGGCGTCGATCCCGTGCAGCTCGCCGGTGCCGCGCACGGTCAGCCCGTCGTCGTCCTGGCTGACGTCGGCGCCCATCCGGGTGAGCAGCTCGACGAGGGTGCCGACCGGCTGCCAACTCTCCCGCGGCCACCCGGCGAGCGTGACGGCCCCGCCGGTGACCATCGCGGCGGCGAAGAACGGCGCGGCGCCGGACAGGTCGGGCTCGATCTCCCAGGTGCGTCCCCGCAGCGGGCCCGGCTCGACCGTCCAGACGTCGGGCACGCTCTCGTCGACGACCGCGCCGGCGGCCCGCAGCATGTGCGTGGTCATCCGCAGGTGCGGCGCGGACGGCACCGGCGGGCCCTCGTGCCGGAGCACCAGCCCCTTGCTGAACCGGGGCGCCGAGAGCAGCAGCCCGGAGACGAACTGGCTGGACCCGGACGCGTCGATGACCACCTCGCCGCCGGCGACCGACCCGGTGCCCCGCACGACCAGCGGCAGCCCGCCGGAGGGCGAGGAGTCGAGATCCACCCCGAGGGCCCGCAGCGCCTCGATGATCGGGCGCAGCGGGCGGGTCCGGGCGTGCGGGTCCCCGTCGAACGTGACGGTGCCGTCGGCGAGCGCGGCCAGCGGCGGCGCGAACCGCATCACGGTGCCGGCCAGCCCGACGTCGATCGCCGCCGGCCCGGTGAGCGGCCCGGGCCCGACCGTCCACACCCCAGCGGCCGCGCCGCCACGCCCGGCGTCACCGCCGCCCGCCGCGGTGTCGGCCGGAGCACCTCCGGCGGCACTGGCCGGAGCGCTTTCGGCGGTGTCGATCGTGGCGCCGAGGGAGCGCAGGGCGGCGGCCATCAGGGTGGTGTCGCGGGCGCGCAGCGGGCGGACGATCCGCGACGGGCCGTCGGCCAGCGCGCTGAGCACGAGTGCCCGCGCGGTCATCGACTTGGAACCGGGCAGGCTGAGGGCCGACACGACGGGTCCGGTCGCGACCGGGGCGATCCAGGGGCGGGCTGCGGCTGCTGTCACGGCCCCCATTCTGCCGGTCGGGTACGACAGGAAAACGCCCGGACGGGTCAGCGCCCCGCAAGCGTGCGGCGTACTGTCAGCCACATGTGCGGGCGATACGCGACAACCAATACGGAAGCCGATCTCGGCGAGCTCTTCGACGCTGTCCCCGTGGCCGAGTCCCTCGCGCCGAGCTGGAACGTCGCACCCACCGATCCGGTGCCGGTGGTCAGGGTCTCCGGCAGCCTCGGCAGCCGGGTGTTGGACACCGCCCGGTGGGGCCTGCTCCCGCCGTGGGCCAAGAACCCCCGCGACGGCGCCCGCATGATCAACGCCCGCGCCGAGACGGTCGCGGAGTCCCCGGCGTTCGCCAGGTCGTTCCAGCAGCGCCGCTGCCTGGTGCCGGCCGACGGCTGGTTCGAGTGGGTCCGCACCGGCAAGCAGCGCCAGGCCTATTACATGACGCCGCTCGATTCCTCGGTGCTCGCCTTCGCCGGCATCTGGACGAAGTGGCGGGGCGAGACCCTGACGTGCAGCGTGCTGACAACGGCCGCGCTCGGCGGGCTCGCGGAGGTGCACGACCGGATGCCGTTGATCCTGCCGCGGGAGCGGTGGGGGGCGTGGCTGGCCGGCGGCGGCGACGACGCGGGGGAGCTGCTGAGCCCGTTGTCGGCCGAGGCATTGGCGGCGATCGAGGTCCGCGCGGTCGGCGCCGGGGTCGGCAACGTCCGGAACAACGGTCCCGATCTTGTCGTCGCTGAGAGTGATGTCAACGTTGTCGCTGACGGTGATGAGACGCTCGGTGAGCGGCTGCCGGAGACGCTTTTCTGAGTTTCCGCCGAACCGCGCGGCCGGGCGGTAAACGGATGATCCCGGGCATGTCCAAATTGCCGGATCGTCAAGGATCACACGGCGTTAAGTGGCGATATGCTGGGGTTTTTAACTGGCAAGTTTGTTAATAGATAGATAAGACCCTTGTTCTGAACTCCTTTCGTGAGGTAAAAACCCAGCGCTGGTTGTGGTGACGGTGCGCATGGTGCGGACCTGTCGCCACTGCTCTACCGGCACCCACGGGGGAGGTGGGCTGATGACACGCGCACGTATGCCGCGTCCACATGAAGTTGCCATTGCACGACGGGATCCGAGGCTTCTGACAGCCATCGAGGAACGCAGCTCCGACGAAGCCTGGCGCACCCGCGGCGCCTGCCGCAGCGTCGACCCGGAGACGTTCTTCCCGGCGCCGAACGAGCCGACCGAGAGCGCGGTGTCGCTCTGCGGCAGCTGTGTCGTCCAGGGGCCGTGCCTGGCCTGGGCGCTCCAGGTCGGCGACACGCACGGGGTCTGGGGCGGGACCACGCCCCGGGAGCGCCGGGCCATGCTCGTCGCCTGGCGGGAACGCGTCGACCTGAACGGCGACCCGGTCGACGACTGCCCGGACGAGGAAGACCGCAAACTGCTCTCGCTGGAACCGGCGACGAACTACTAGCACCCGATCCGGTGGCGGCCTGTCGGGACGAGGGCCGTCACCGCTCCGGGTAGTAATAGCTGTGCCCAGTTTCGAGATCATCACACCACGGGGCCCCGCCGGAGTGCGGGTCACCGATCCCGCCGGGCCGGCCGTCGCACTGCTCGTGCTGGGCCACGGCGCCGGGGGCGACGTCGACGCCCCCGACCTGACCGCGGTGCACGACGCCGTCGTCGCCGCCGGGGTGCGGATCGCCCTGGTCACCCAGCCCTACCGGAGGGCCGGGCGGCGCGCCCCGGCCCCGGCCGGGCACCTCGACGAGGCCTGGACCGCCGTGGTCACCGAGCTCTCCGACCGGAGCCTGCCGCTGATCACCGGCGGACGCTCCAGCGGCGCCCGGGTCGCCTGCCGCACCGCCGCGACCCTCGGGGCCGCCGGTGTGATCGCTCTCGCGTTTCCGTCGCACCCGCCGGGCAAGCCCGAGCGCAGCCGCGACGGCGAACTGCCGCGCACCATCCCCACGCTGGTCGTCAACGGTGACCGGGACCCGTTCGGCGTGCCGGCCGCCGGTGGCCTCGTCGAGGTCGCCGTCCGCCCCGGAGCCGTCCATGATCTGCGCCGCGACCTGCCCGGGACCGCCGCGATCGTGCGGGACTGGCTGATCCGCAACGGCTGGGCCGAAGGTGGAATGCCGGACGCCTGAAGTCCGTTACACCACGCGGAAGGCTGTACGTCGGAAGGGGTCCTTGAGGTGCAAGCCGGAACAAGGTTCGTCGAGCGCGATGGGCTGCAGGCCCGCAGGGTGCAGGAGCTTCTGCACTCTCCGGATTGGCCCGCGGCATCCCCGGCGTCCGTCACGTCATCGGTGAGTGTCAGCACACCGGCGGTTTTCGAACCTGCCGGCGGGGCACTACCCGTATCCTCGGCGGTGCGGTCGAGGGGAGAGGTGCGGGTGACGCCCACAGAGCGGACAAGTAAGACCGAGCGCGGAGCGCGGACCAGAGTCGTGCGGACCGAAGAGGCCCGTGCGCGGTTCGAGCGCGACGCGTTGCCCTTCGTGGACCAGCTGTACGCGGCTGCGCTCCGGATGACGCGGAACCCGGCCGACGCCGAGGACCTGGTGCAGGAGACGTTCCTGAAGGCGTTCTCCGCCTTCCACCAGTTCGAAGAGGGCACCAACCTCAAGGCGTGGCTGTACCGCATCCTGACGAACACCTACATCAACTCCTACCGGAAGAAGCAGCGCCAGCCTGTCCAGGCGCCCACGGAGGAGATCTCGGACTGGCAGCTCGCCTCGAGCGAGTCGCACACGTCCGCCGGCCTGCGCTCGGCCGAGACCGAGGCGCTGGACCGGCTGCCCGACAGCGACATCAAGGAAGCACTGCAGTCGCTGCCCGAGGAGTTCCGGCTGGCCGTCTACCTCGCCGATGTCGAGGGTTTCTCGTACAAGGAGATCGCCGACATCATGGGTACGCCCATCGGCACCGTCATGTCGCGTCTGCACCGTGGCCGTCGCAACCTGCGCGTCCAGCTCGAGCAGTACGCCGCTGACCGGGGCATCAACCGGAACTCCGCCGCGCCCGCCGCACAGGAGGCGTGAGCGACGTGAGCGACGACCAGAAGACGGACTGCAGCGTCGTGATCAGCGAGGTGTATCTGTACCTCGACCTGGAATGCAGCGACGACCGCCGGCAACTGATCCAGGACCACCTGGACGACTGCACCGACTGCCTGCGCGAGTACGGCGTCGAGCACGAGGTGAAGGCGCTCGTCGCCCGCTGCTGCGGCGACGAGCGGGCTCCCCAGGAGCTGCGCGACCGGCTCAAGATCAAGCTCAGCGAGTACGTGGTCGAGGTGGAGACCCGGGAATACCTTCCCTGAGCTCCCCGCAACGTCAGAAGGGCCCGCAGCGTGACGCTGCGGGCCCTTCCTGTTCATCCACGGTCAGCTGTTGGGACGCTTGCCGTGGTTCGCTGCGCTCTTCTTACGAGCCTTCTTCTTACGGGACTTCTTAGCCATAACGGCCTCCCATCGTCTGCACTCCAACCCGCCGATCGTAGTCGGCCCCGCCGGACGGCTCGGCACGCCCCGTGTACCGCCACGCCTTGCGCATGATTGGATACCGTCAGCCGACTGCGCGACGAGGGGACTCACCATGGCCGACGAGATCCGTGCCGAGATGGTTGCCAATGTCTGGAAGATCGTGGCCGCGGCGGGCGCCGACGTCGCCGAGGGCGACACGCTGGTGATCCTCGAATCCATGAAGATGGAGATCCCGGTCGTCGCCGAGTCGGACGGGGTGCTCACCCAGCTGGCCGTCAACGAGGGTGACGTCGTTCAGGAAGGCGACCTGATCGCCGTCATCGGTTAGTGCGTCAGCGGCCGGACAGCCAGCGCCGGAGGCGGGCTGCCCGGGGGGATCGTTGCCGGGGGACGAGGGAGACGGCGAGGTCCTCCTCGGCCCGGGCGATGGCTGTCGCCCGTTCGCGGATCCCGGTGGGCAGGTTCGGGGTGGCCAGCGCCAGGTGGGCGATGGACCAGGCCAGACCGGGCAGGGTGGCCGCGTCGTCCAGGCGGCGGGTCAGCAGGGCCGCCACATCCGTACGCGCCGAGGGGTCCACCCACGCGTAGGTGACCAGGGCGAACAGGGCCGCCTCGGTGATCGTGTCGAGGCCGCCGGTGGCCAGGTCGGTGAGCAGGCGGCGGCGGGTCGACTCCGGCCAGGGCTCGTCGGTGCGGTGGTGCAACAGGCCGAGGCAGGCCCAGACCTGGACGCAGCGGCTCCAGAGGGCGGGGTCGTGCGCGGCCAGGGCCCGGCCGAGCTCGTCGCCGGGGGCCGAGGGCGGCCGGGCGATCAGCGCGAGCAGGTCCTCCGGTTCGACCAGGACCAGGCCGAGGGCGGCGTCGTACGCGGCCGGCGGGTGCGGCCAGAACGGGTGGGCGACCCGGCGCAGCCGTTCGACGGCCTCCGGGGTCGGGGGCCCGGCCACGAACGGTTCGCGGGTGGGGTCGGCCGGCGGGTCGGTGGCGGCCGGGACCCGGCTGAGCCAGGGCTGCTCGGCGCAGCAGTCGGCGAGGTCGGTGTGCTCGTGGCTGTCGTCGGGGTGGTCGCGCTGGAAGTCGGCGAGCCGCACGAGGTGGGCCAGGTCGCCGTCGGCCCGATACCGCAGGCGGTGCCCGGTGTGCACGGCGCAGTCGAAGTCGGGGTCCTGGGACAGGGCGCGGTCGATCCAGGCGAGCGCGTCGTCCATGCGGTCGGCGTCGGCGAGCGTGGCCGCGATGTCCGCGTACAAGGAGAGGTCTTCCGGGTCGTACATGACCGCCCGGCGCAGGGCGGCCAGCGACTCGGGGAGCCGGTCCGCGCTGCGGTACGCGTACCCGAGCCAGATCTCGGCCAGTTTCGAGGGTCGCAGCCGGGCTCCGCGCTGGGCCCAGTCGACGGCCTCGGTGGTCTCGCCGAGCCGGCGGGCGAGCGCCGAGGCGGCGCCGAGCAGCATCGCGTGATCGGCGTGGGCGTCGACGGCGTGCCGGATCAGGATCAGGTAGGGCTGCAGCGCCGCGCGTCCCGCCTCGGGGGCGGGGTCGCCGATCGCCGTGCACAGCTGCATGACGATGCGGGCGAGCAGGCCGGGTTCGATCCGGGCGGCCAGCTCGGGGTCGCGCATCCAGGGCACGTCGGCCCAGTCGGCGCCGGGGGTGTGGCCGCTGGCCGCGACCAGCAGCGGCAGGCCGTCCTCGGGGCGCCCGGCGGCGGCGAGCAGGTGGGCGCGGGCGACCACGGTGCCGACGAACGCGTGCTGCTCGATCGGGAACAGCTCCAGCGCGTCGTCGGTGCGCCCGGCCAGGTGGCGGAGCAGGTCGTGGGTCTCGGCCCGGTTGGGGGCGTGCGAGATCGCGCCGGCGATGTGGTCGGCGGCGCGGTGCAGGTCGCCGCGGTCCAGTGCGTCGCGTGCCTGTTCGAGATCGCGGTCGGCGGAGCGCCGGGCTTCGTCCATCGCCGTGCCTTCCTTGCCGCGCGGAGTCCGTCGCCGCCACGACGTCGGGCTCACCTAGGGGCCGGCCGAGCCCCGCAGGCGAGCCTAGGCGACGGACCTCGATCTGTCAGGCCCCGGTTTGCTGCGCACTAGTGCTCAAAACGTTGCGTTTGAGCACTCAAAAGTGCAAGACTGCGCAGCGCATGAGCATCAGTGCGCACGATCGGGAGGAACAGTGACGCAGCGAGGCCAGGGCATGGCGGCCGACATCGCAGAGCAGCCGGCGGGATACGCACGGTTGCTGGAAGGGGAGGCCGGGGCGGCCATCGCGCACGTCGCGGCCACGATCGCCGAGCAGCCCCCGAAACACGTCGTCTTCGTCGGCCGCGGCACGTCGGACCACGCCGCGCTCTACGGCGCCTACCTCACCGAGATCCGGCTCGGCATCCCGGTCGGGCTCGCCTCACCCAGTGCGATCACGCTGTACGGAGCGCGCCCCGACCTCGCCGGCGCGCTGGTGATCGGCGTCAGCCAGAGCGGAGGCTCACCCGACCTCACCGAGGTGCTCAAGGTCGCCCGTGAGGGCGGTGCCCGCACGCTCGCGGTCACCAACAACCCGGCCTCCACCCTCGCCTCGGCCGCCGAGCTGTCGATCGACGTCGCCGCCGGGCACGAGCGCGCGGTCGCCGCCACCAAGACGTACACCGCGGAGCTGCTCGCGCTGCTGCTGCTGGTCGAGGGCATCCGCAACGGCGACGGCACGCTGCCGGCCGACGAGCGGGCCGCCCTCACGACGCTGCCCGAGCTCGCCGAACGCACGCTCGGCGGACACGGCGCCGACGAGCTGGCCCAGCGCTACCGCTTCGCGTCGCGGCTGGTCACCACCGGACGGGGATACGCCTACCCGACCGCCCGCGAGACCGCGCTCAAGCTGATGGAGACGTCGTACCTGCCGGCGCTCGCCTTCTCCGGCGCCGACCTGCTGCACGGCCCGCTCGCGATGACCGACCCGGACGTCCCCGTGCTCGCGGTCGTGGGCAGCGGACCCGGCGGGCAGTCCATGACCGAGGTCGTCACCCGCCTCGGCGAGCGCCGCGCGGACGTGGTGACCATCGGCGCCCACGACATCGCCGGGGCCTCGGGCCGGCTGCCCGTGCCGGAGGTCGACGAGCGCTACGCGCCGCTGCTCGACATCCTGCCGCTGCAGAAGCTCGCCCTGTCGCTGGCGCTGGCCCGCGGCGAGGACCCCGACGCGCCCCGGGGCTTGAAGAAGGTGACCGCCACCCTCTGACGCGAACCGCGCGGCGTGGACGTGGCAGGCTTGACGCGTGTCCACGCTGCGCGATCTAGCCGAAGAGCACACCGGCCTCGGCCCGCCCGGAATCGATCACCTCACCCGGCTCGCCGGCGACTGGCAACTGCTGTCCGACCTCTCCTTCGCCGACCTGCTGCTCTGGGTGCCCGTGCGGGGTGAGCCGGGGCAACCGCGCTCGTTCCTCTGCGTCGCCCAGGTGCGCCCGACCACCGCGCCGACCGCCTACCAGGACGACCAGGTGGGCAAGATCGTCGGCGGTCCGGAGGTGGCCCACCTCGACATCGCGTACGCCCAGGGCCGGATCTGGCGCGAGGGCGACCCGGTCTGGTACGGCGACACCCCGGCCCGGCACGAGGCGATCCCGGTGCGGCTGCGCGGCGAGGACGACCAGGTCGAGATCATCGGGGTGATCGGCCGCGACACGAACCTCTCCACCGCGCGCACGCCCAGCCAGCTCGAGCTCAACTACCTGACCACCGCCGACGACCTCGCCCAGATGGTCGCGGACGGCACGTTCCCGCCGCCCCCGCAGGCCGGCGAGACCACCTCGGCGCCCCGGGTCGGCGACGGCCTGATCCGGCTCGACGCGGTCGGCAAGGTCACCTACGCGAGCCCGAACGCCCAGTCCGCGTACCGTCGGCTGGGTTTCAACGCCCATCTCGTGGGTGAGGAGCTCTCGGTGCTGTCGGCCCGCCTCGCCACCGATCCGCTCGAGGGCACCGACGCCGCCGAGCGGATCCTCACCTCACTGCGCGGCGAGGCCCCGCCACGCAAGGAACTCGAGGCGCGCGGGGCCACCGTGCTGATGCGGGCCCTGCCGCTGATGCCGGCCGGCGTGCCGATCGGTTCCCTGGTGCTGGTCCGCGACGTGACCGAGGTCCGCAGCCGGGACCGCGCCATCATGACCAAGGACGCGACGATCCGCGAGATCCACCACCGGGTCAAGAACAACCTGCAGACGGTGGCGGCGCTGCTGCGCCTGCAGGCCCGCCGGGTCAACGCCCCCGAGGCCCGCAACGCCCTGCTGGAATCGGTGCGCCGGGTCGGCTCGATCGCCCTTGTCCACGAGACGCTCTCGATGTCGAGCGAGGAGGCGGTGGAGTTCGACGGCATCCTCGACCGGGTGGCGACGGCCGCCTCCGACGTCTCGGCCACCGAGGTCACCGTCAAGATGCGCCGCGAGGGCACGTTCGGGGTGCTGCCCGCCGAGATCGCGACCTCGCTGGTCATGGTCCTCAACGAGCTGCTCATCAACGCCGTCGAGCACGGCTTCCCGGCCCCGCCGGAGGACGCCCCGGAACCCGAGCCGTCGATGGTCCCGCCGGAACCCACCGGCGAGGTGGTGGTCTCGGCCCACCGCTTCCGCAAGCAGCTGCACGTCACGGTCGCCGACAACGGCCAGGGCCTGCCGCCGGACTTCCACGCGGAGGCCAGCGGCCGCCTCGGCCTGCAGATCGTGCGAGCCCTGGCGACCGGTGAGCTGCGCGGCACCATCGAGCTCCGCAACCGCACCGGCGGCGGCACCGAGGCCGTGCTGGTGGTCCCGCTCGGCAAACGCTGACCGGACCCGGGTCAGCCGATCTTGGCGCAGGCGGTGCCCAGGTTCAGGTAACCGTTGTTCGGCCCGGTGCCGGTGAGCCGCCAGAACTTTGCGCAGATCTGGGTGCCCTTGGCGTATTTGCGGTTCACGTACCAGATCCCGGTTTCCTTCACCTCGGCGAACCCGCAGTACCGCCGGTCCCCGCCACCGTTGCTGTCCGCGAAGTGCTTGCCGTTGATCAGGATCTGGCTGTGCCCCGAGAAGCAGTTGTTGCCGAAGATCCCGACCTTGCTCTTGAACCAGTTCACCTGCAGGCCGGTGCCGCTGACGGTGAGACAGCTGGAGTTGGCCACCTCGGCCACGCACTTGGACGCGGAGGCCTGAGCCGGCTGCGGCACGATGACCAGCGCCGTCAGCCCGACCAGTGCCCCCGCGATGATTCCTCTGATCTTCGACATGGGCCGGGACGCTAGATCATCGGGATCATCCGGTGGGGGTCCACAGTCGCCACTGACACGGGGGAACGCCGAAATTGGTGGCCCATGTCACAGTCGTCTCGTGAAGAGGCCGATGGTGAAGCCGTCTACACGGGTCAGCATGGTCTGGTCGAACGCGCCGGTCAGGATGGCCCGCTGCGCGTTGGTCAGCTGGTCGGTGGAGGACGCCCGGGCGCCGTTGGCCACGTTGTCCGGGCTCAGGGTCCAGATCCGGTAGACCGTGCTGAAGCAGGGGGCGGGGTCCGGGCACTCGGTCGGCCACAGGGAGTCGTTCTGTTCCGCGGTCGCGGTGCGCAGGACGTCGTCGGGCCCGTCGTCGCCGAGGTAGTACTCGAAGCCGGTCTCGGTGAACACCCAGCCCTGACGCTGGGCGAAAAGGATGCTGTCACCCGGCAGGGCACCGTCGCGGATCACGGCGGCGGCCGCGCGGTAGTCGTACGGTGAGTGCCGTTTGCGGAATTCCTCTTGTTTGGGCAGCCCGATCAGGCCGAGGACCAGCACCACCGCGAGCGCCGCGGGCAGTCGCAGCGTCGCCAGGGAGCGGGCGGCCAGCACGCACAGCAGCGGGATCACGAAGAGCAGATAGCGGTTCACGAACATCGGTGACAGCAGGTGATCGGCGGCGTACAGGGCCGGGATCGGCGCCGCAGCGGTCAGCAGCAGCAGTGCGCCCTGGCGGTCCCGGGCGGCCAGCGCCGCGAGGACGCAGATCGCGCCGCCGAGGATGCCGGAGTTGAACACGTTGTCGATGATCTTCGAGAGGTCGTCGGGGGTGGCCGGGGCGAGCCAGTCGAGCTGGTGACCGCGCTGACCGAGGCCGCGCAGCGCGAACGGCAGCAGCGCGGCCAGCGCCAGCGCGACGCCGGGCCCCCACCAGGCGAGGAGCCGCCAGTTGCGCACCGCCACGATCGCCAGGTGACCGATCAGGAGCAGCAGCGCGATCTGATGGGACAGACCCAGCAGGGCAATGCTGATCGCGTACGCCGTCCAGAGCCCCCATCGCCCCTTTTCCACCGCCATCAGCAGCAGCAACGTGGCGAGCGTGGCGAAGAAGGCCGCCGGGGCGTACCCGCGGGCCTCCTGCGCGTACCGGGAGATCACCGGCAGGACCGCGAGCAGCAGACCGGCCAGCAACCCCGGCAAGGGTCCCCAGAGCCGGCGGGCGAGCAGCGCCGCGACCGCCGACGTCGCCGTCATGGCGAGCAGGGACGGCAGGCGCAGGGCGAGCAGCGAATCGCCGAACAGCAGCGTCGAGAAGTGCGCCAGCAGGTAATACGGCACGGTCACGCCGTCGATGTGGTGACCCAGCTCGAAGATCTCGGACACCGGCCGCCGGGCCACGCTCCAGGTGGCGAGCTCGTCGCGCCACGGATCGGGTCTCGCCGCCTGGAAGCTGACGACAGATCCGGTCACCGCCGCCGGGACGATCCAACTGAGATGACGGGTGGCCGGTTTCCACATGGGCCCTAGGGTTCCAGGTCAACCTTTGCGACGCTCATACAACCCGACCATGCCGAGCGGAAAGATCCAGATACCCGTCTGTACGTACTGCGCCTTGAGCTTCGCGCGGATGGTGATGCCCTGGTCAGCCAGCGCGTCGCTGTTGCGGCGGGCACCGACGTACCAGATCCGCTGGGTGTCGAAACAGCTGAGCGTGCGGCACTCCACGCCGTCCAGCCCACCGGCCGCCGCGGCGGATTTCCGCAGCAGCACGTCCTTCGGCTTGGGGCCGCCGCGCATCTCGTAGTCGAAGCCCGAGCGCAGCGACCAGGTGCCGATCCGCCCGTACACGATGCCGTCGCCGGGCAGTTGGCGCTGCTCGACGACCGCCGCCGCCAGCCGCAGGTCCATGCCACCGTGCGCGGCCGTGTCCCGGACCTGCTGGTGTGCCTCGAAACCGACCGCGACGACCAGGGCCAGGACCAGGACGGTGCGCACCACCAGGCCACGTAGCGCGACTGCGGCGAGCAGCGCCAGCGGCACGATGACGAACAGGACGTAGCGCGGCACCCACAGCGGCGACGTCACGAACGACACCGCGATCAGCAGGATCGGCGGGACCGCGGCCAGTGCGGCCAGCTCGCCCAGTACCCGGGGGCGCTCCGGCCAGCGCGCCGCGAACGCGAGGCCGACGATCAGCAGGCCGGCCATCGGCGCGCCGAAGATGACACCGGGGGCGATGAGGACCTGGTGCAGGTCCATCGGGCCGATCCATTCGAGCTGGGTGCCGCGCTGGGTCAGGCCCAGCCGGATCAGCGGCGAGACCAGCACCAGCGCCGCGACGACCATGACCGGCCAGCGGACCAGCAGGCGCCGGTCCCGCCCGTCGCGCAGGTACCGGGTGGCGACCGCGACGACGTGACCGCTGAGCACCAGCAGGCCGATCATGTGGCTGTAGCCGACCAGCGTCAGGGCCACCCCGTAGGCCGCCCACCGCCACCAGGTCGGCCGCTGCAACGCCACGTACAGCAGCAGGGTGGCGAGCACGGCGAAGAAGAAGGCGATCCCGTACGCGCGAGCGTCCTGCGCGTACCGCGAGAGCTGCGGGACCGACGTGACGATCAGCCCGCCGACCAGGCCCGCGCCCGGGCTGAACAGCCGCCGGCCGAGCTCGCCGACCAGCCCGGCGCCGAGCACCACCGCGATCAGCGACGGCAGCCGCATCGCCACCAGCGAGTCCCCGAACACGGCCGTCCAGTAGTGCATGAACAGGTAGTACGGCGAGATGACGCCGTCCATGTTCCCGGCGAAGTCGATGAGCTGCCCGGGGGAGCGGCGCGCCGCCGACCAGGTGGCGTGCTCGTCCCAGCCCAGCGCCGGCCGGGTCAGCCCGGTCGTGGCGACGGCCAGCATGACCAGCGCCGGCACCAGCCAGGGATGGATGAGGCTCCCGGCGCGCCGGGCCGTGGGCGGCTTGACGGGGGCTTCCGGTTCGGCCCGGGGCAGTGTCGTTGCGGTCACGGTGTCCGGTTCTATCGGCCGTGGGTGAATCGCGTGCGGTGACGACGCTGCGTGAAGGTGAACGTGCGGGGTGTCGGCGGACACATTCTCGGAATCTGGACCGTGCTGGCCCAGAATGCCTCCGCGTGAGAGGCTTACCGGCATGACCGCTGCAGTTGACCGCCGCTTCGTGGCTCGCCGCCACGTGGATTACGGCCGTGTCCGCAGCGCGATGTGTCCGGGTTCCTGACGCCACCTGACTTCTATGTCCGGGTGCGCGAGACGCCCGGCTTCCTCCTGACACTGTTGTCCTGAGACCGCCGCGAGCGTCAAGCCGCGCCCACGAGTCTCCGGAGGATCGCCGACATGGCGCCCAGCAACGCCCCCGCAACCCCGGCCGCCCGCCCCCGCAAGGCGCGTGGCGAGGGTCAGTGGGCGCTCGGACACCGCGAGCCGCTCAACCCCAACGAGCGGATCAAGAAGGATGACAACCCGCTCAACGTGCGGGCCCGCATCGAGAACATCTACGCCCACACCGGGTTCGCCGGCATCGACCCGCAGGACCTGCGCGGCCGGTTCCGCTGGTGGGGCCTCTACACCCAGCGCAAGGCGGGCATCGACGGCGGCCGCACCGCGGTCCTCGAGCCGCACGAGCTCGAAGACGAGTTCTTCATGCTCCGCGTGCGCATCGACGGCGGCGCGCTCACCGTCGCCCAGCTGCGCACCATCGCCGAGATCTCCACCGAGTTCGGCCGCGACACCGCCGACATCACCGACCGGCAGAACATCCAGCTGCACTGGATCCGGGTCGAGGACATGCCGGAGATCTGGCGCCGGCTCGAAGCGGTCGGCCTGGAGACCACCGAGGCCTGCGGTGACTGCCCCCGCATCGTGCTCGGCAGCCCGGTCGCCGGCGTCTCCACCGAGGAGGTCATCGACCCCACCCCGGCGATCGACACGATCCTCGAGCGCTACATCGGCGACCCGCGCTACTCCAACCTGCCCCGCAAGTTCAAGACGTCGATCTCCTGGCAGGCCGACACGCCGTACCAGGTTCAGGACATCGCGTTCCTCGGCGTCGAGCACCCCGAGTACGGCCCCGGCTTCGACCTCTGGGTCGGCGGCGGACTCTCCACCAACCCGCGCCTGGCCGAACGGCTCGGCGTGTGGGTGCCGCTCAACGAGATCGCGGACGTCTGGGAAGCCGTGGTCGGTGCCTACCGCGACTACGGCTACCGCCGGCTGCGCACCCGGGCCCGGCTCAAGTTCCTCATCGCCGACTGGGGCATCGCCAAGTTCCGCGAGGTGCTCGAGAAGGAATACCTCGGGCGCACCCTGCTCGACGGCCCCTCCGCCGACCTGCCCGAGAAGCCGATCGACCACATCGGGGTGCACAAGCAGCTCGATGGCCGCAACTACATCGGCGCCGCCCCGGTCGTCGGGCGCTCCTCCGGGACACAGCTCGGCAAGGTGGCCGACCTCGCGGCGGCGCACGGCTCGGATCGGGTGCGGCTCACGCCGTACCAGAAGCTCCTGGTCCTGGACATCGCCGACGACCAGGTCGAACCGATCGTCGAAGGCCTGCGCGGCATCGGGCTGGAAGCCCGTCCGTCGGCCTGGCGCCGCGGCACCATGGCCTGCACCGGCATCGAGTACTGCAAGCTCGCGATCGTCGAGACCAAGGCCCGCGGCGAGGAGCTGGTGGCCCGCCTCGAGGAGCGGCTGCGTGACTTCGACACCGACATCTCGATCCACATCAACGGCTGCCCCAACGCCTGCGCCCGCACCCAGGTCGCCGACATCGGTCTCAAGGGCATGCTGGTCATGAACGCCGCCGGCGAACAGGTCGAGGGCTTCCAGGTCCACCTCGGCGGCGGGCTCGGCATGGCCCAGGGTCAGACCGCCGGTTTCGGCCGCAAGCTGCGCGGCCTCAAGGCAACCGCCGAGGAGCTGCCCGCGTACGTGGAGCGGATCGCCCTGCGCTACCTCGACGGCCGTGCCTCCGGCGAGTCGTTCGCCGACTGGGTCGTCCGCGCCGACGAGGAGCTGCTCAAATGAGCGACGCCCGGAGCGCCCCGCTGTACTGCCCCTACTGCGGCGAAGAGGACCTCTACCCCAACGAGGCCTCGCACGGAGCGTGGGAGTGCCATGCGTGCGCCCGCGTGTTCACCGTCAAGTTCAACGGCTTGCTGTCCAAGGGAGTGAACCGATGACTGTGGTGGCTGGATTGAATCTCGGACTGGTGGACCTCACCGCGCCCGTCGCGGAAGGCCGCCGGTCCCGCGCCTCGCTCGAGGCAGCGGCGCTCGAAGGTGCCGAGCTGCTGAAGGACGCGCCGGCCGAGGAGATCGCCCGCTGGGCCGCCGCGACCTTCGGCGACCGGTTCTGCGTGACCAGCTCCATGGCCGACGCCGTCGTCGCCCACCTGTTCTCCCGAGCGGCTCCCGGCGTCGACGTGGTCTTTCTCGACACCGGCCTGCACTTCCCCGAGACGCTCAAGGTGCGCGACATCGTCGCCAAGACCATGGACGTCAACGTCCGCTCGATCCGCCCCCGGATGACGGTCGGCCAGCAGGACGGCGAGTACGGCCCCCGCCTGTTCGCCAACCGCCCCGACGAATGCTGCTTCATCCGCAAGGTCGAACCCCTCGAGCGCGCGCTCGCCGACTACGACTCCTGGGCCACCGGCCTGCGCCGCGACGAGTCCCCTACCAGGGCGAACACCCCGGTTGTGGCGTTCGACCAGAAAAAGGGCAAAGTCAAGGTCAACCCCATCGCGGCCTGGACCCAGAGCGACGTCGACTCCTACATCGCCCGCTGGAACGTCCCGGTCAACGAACTCTTCAAGAAGGGGTACGGTTCGATCGGTTGCTGGCCCTGCACCCGCCGCACCAAGGCCGGCGAGGACCCGCGCGCCGGCCGCTGGGCGATGTTCGAGAAGACCGAATGCGGCCTCCACGTCTAGGCGTCGTCCTCGTCGCGCACGGAAGCCGGGACCCCCGGGCCGCCCAGGCCACGGAGGCCCTGGCCCGTGCGGTCGGGGCGGCCCACCCAGCCTGGGACGTCCGCGCGTCCTACCTTGACCACAGCGTGCCCCGCCCCCGGCAGGTCCTCGCGACCCTGGACACCCAGGGCCACCACCGAGCGATCATGGTCCCGCTCCTGCTGACCGCGGCCTACCACGGCCGGGTCGACGTCCCGGCCGAGATCACCGCGGCGCGCGCGGACGGCGTACACCTCGACGTCACCCTGACCGACGTCCTGGGCCCGGTCGACGGCGTGGTCCCCCCACTGCTGATCGAGGGACTTCTGACCCGCCTCGGCCCCTTCGACGGCGACGCCCTGGTGCTGGCCGCAGCCGGAACACGCGACGCGGGAGCACGGGGGACCGTGGAGCAGACGGCGGCGGCCCTCAGCGCCCGCCTGGGCCTGCCGTGCCGGGTATCGTATGCGTCGGCTGCCCCACCCCTTTCGGGTGACGCTGTGGATGATCTCCGGGCGGCGGGCCACGACCGGGTAGGGCTGCTGTCCTACTTCCTCGCCCCCGGACTCCTGTGGGACGCGACGCTGGCGTCAGCCCGTACAGCCGGCATCCACGCGGCGGGCGAACCACTCACCGACACACCCGAGGTGGTCGCCTTGATCGCGGAACGAGTCCTGACAGCGGCGTCCCGGCGGGTCCCGCTCTACGCGGCCTGATCGGCACCCACCCGGTCGGCTGGGTCCAGCTGTTGATTCGACGTGCTCTCCCGCCCGGTAGGTGCCGTTTTGTGTCGCTGAAAGGCCTGCGGTCATCTGGTCGGCCGGGCTCGGCCGTCGTCTTGACGTGCGCCGCCGCCCTACGGAACGCTCTTTTCGCCGACCGGCTTCAGTTCCATAGCGGCTGATCTGGGATCCGTCAGTCGGTGCTGCGGTGCTGCGGTGCTGCGGTGCTGCGGTGCTGCGGTGCTGCGGTGCTGCGGTGCTGGCGGCCGCCGTCTTGATGCGAGGCTGGTCACCTCCGCCTGACACGTCGAGGCGGCGGTGGTCACCCCACGCCCGTCGCGGGACGATCTGACGGGCACCTGCAACCCGGTCAAGGGACCGGCCACACTCGACCTTGTGAAGGTGGTGCCGGCCGACTCGCTTTCGCGGCGGCAATGGTGGCCACGATCTGTCCTCGTCCCTTGGCGGTGGCCAATGCGACCGGATCAGTGGTCACCCCCGCCCCGAACCCGGCCGGTGAGCCGCCTTGTTCTCCGGCCGGACTTGGATGACTGCACCGCGGAAAGCGATGGGCTTGACCAGACCGTGCTGCCGGGTGGCAGTCGGCTCGACCGCAGCGCTGCCCGGGATAGTGGGTGGCCTGATCTGATCGCGCGGCCCGGTAGCGGTCGGTCTGGCCGGACGCTTACTGGGATGGCTGGGGGCTTGACCTGATCGTGCTGCCGGGTGGCAGTCGGCTCGACCGCAGCGCTGCCCGGGATAGTGGGTGGCCTGATCTGATCGCGTGGCCCGGTAGCGGTCGGTCTGGCCGGAGTGCGCTGCGGGGCGGGGCGTTGCAGGGCTGCGGCCGGTTCATCTGATCGCGCTGCCGGTCGGCGGATGGGCCCTGTCATTCCCCTGTTGGCGAGGGCTGTCTGGCGGCGGCGGGATTTGCTGGCCTGTATTCCGGATGCGGCGTGCGGGCCTGAAGTCTGTTGTGCTGAATCTTGCCAGGGCCCGGAGGTTACGGGTTGGCCACAAGATCTAGTTCAGTGTCCACTGCGGAGAGTGGGGGCCTGAAGACTATTGGTGTCAACGATCGCGATGATTTCGAGATCATTTCGCGAAGCTCGGTGACCTCATTCATGCGCTGCGTGATCATTGCGTGCGGTAATCGGGCGTTAACCGGAGATCGACGCCGGACAGCACGACGCCCCGGCGCCGACTACGGCCCGGGGCGTGAATGCTGGGGAGGGAATCTAATTCAGGCAGTAGGAGCCGTGATCCGGAGACCACCACGACGCTTGACCGCGCGCCGCTCGTCTTCACTCATACCGCCCCACACGCCGGCGTCCTGACCGGACTCGAGTGCCCACTGAAGGCAGGACTCGGTCACTGGGCACCGGCGGCACACGGCCTTGGCCTGCTCGACCTGCAGGAGTGCGGGGCCAGACGTCCCGATCGGGAAGAACAGCTCCGGGTCCTCGTCGCGGCAGATCGCATCGTGGCGCCAGTCCATGGCGGCAACACTCCTTGTTTCGGATGGGGTAAGAAGAATGGTGCTGACTTACTGGTTACTGCTTAACTACTTACTTTTATCTGCATCCGCACTGGTGACCGACGGACAGCATCTGATCACCGGTGCGTGAGCAAGCTTTGTTGTTGGAAGCCGATCAGCGCCTTCTGGATAAGAAACGCAGGCGAGCGGCATCCGGTTACTTCATATCGCTTGTGAATGCTTTCACGAACTCCCGCGATGTCAAGGGTAGCGCTCGGAATTTCTCCCGGCGGGTGAGCTAGCTCACGACCCCTTTGTCCGGTTTCGGGAGGCTTCCCGAGGACCGGCGGATGAACGCTCCCATCAATGTAGTACGGTACCGGCCGCTCTGCCGAGCTTTTGCCCACGATTTTGTAACGGATCGTGAGGTTGCTTCGAACGGCGTACCCCGTCGTCAGCAGATCACACGTAGCGCTTCGGGAACGGACAGAAAGTGCACTTTCTGGCGTTCACCCAGGTAGTCGCCGTCGAGCTGGAAGGACTGGGGCCGGCTGGCGACCACGGTGAACTCCGCCTGGTCGTGCAGGCGGAGCACGTTCTTGCCGTGTGGATCGGCGTTGCGGGAGGTCATCTGAGTTACTGTGCGTGTTGTGGTAGCCACACCCAGGCTCCGGAGCGCCAGGACGTCCAGGCCGCGGTCGAAGGAGGCCTGGGGGTTCGGGTTGATCGCGCGGTCGCCGACATAGGTCCATGGCGCGGTGTTCTGAATGATGACCGTGCCCAAAGCCATCTCGGATTCCTCGCCCGGACGCTCGATCGAGAGCGGTGGAGTTTTGCGATCCTCGCCGGAGAGAACCTGCCCGAGGATCGAGCGCAGATAGAGGCCCGGAGTGGAAGTGCGCCCGCGTAACCGGGCCTGTTCGACCCGACGCGTCACGGCGGCGTCCAGCCCCATCCCGGCGGTGAACGTGAAATAGCGGTCGTCGGCCCGGCCGAGCCCGATGACCCGGTGCCGGCCGGAACGCAGGCCGTCCAGGATCACGCCGGTGCCCTCGGCCCAGTCGCGGGGCAACCCGAGCGCGCGGGCGAAGACATTGGTCGAGCCGCCGGGGACCACGGCGAGCGCCGGCAGCCGGAACGCGGGGGAGACCCCCTGCGCGGACAGGCCGGGCTCGGTGGTCATCAGCCCGTTGACGACCTCGTTGACCGTGCCGTCGCCGCCCAGTGCGACCACGACCTCAACCCCGGCCTCGGCGGCCTCGCGGGCCAGCGACGCGGCGTGGCCGCGCTTGCGGGTGTACTCCACGGTGAGGTCGATCTCGCTGCGCAGCGCCCGGACCAGTACGTCCCGGCTTCGCTCGGTGGTCGTGGTGGCCTTGGGGTTCACCACCAGTAACGCTCGCATGGGCGGCACTGTACCTCGCGGAGCCGTCTCCGGCGGGTAGGTATCGTACAGCGGTGACCCCTGCGGATGTAGCTTCCCCGGCCACTTTGGTGTGGGCCGTACGACTGCTGTTTGCGCAGGCCGCGGCGTTGACCGCGCTGACCGCGTACCTCCTGTTCCTGGATCTGACCGAGGCCGGCGCCCTCGGTGTTGCGATCTCTCTCACCGTGATGGCCGCCATCGGTGCCGGGGTGATCTTCCTGGTCGCCCGCGCCCTGGCGCGGCGATCGGGTCGCGCCCGCGGGCCGGCCGTCTTCATCCAGTTGCTGGTCATCGCGACCGGTGGCTTCCTGCTGAACGTCGGGCCGACCTGGATCGGTGTCCTGTTGATGGCGATCGGTGCGGGTGTGGGCCTCTTGTGCGTGTTGCCGGGCACCAACAAGGCCCTCGGTCTGGGCTGATCAGCACTGCCCCGCGAGACGTCAGGGCCTACCCTGAGGGACGGATCACAAGGGGGTGAGGGCTGTGCCTGGATCGACGGTGCGCCCACCGGCATACCAGCTCTTGGCCGACGAGCTACGCGAGGAGATCACCTCGGGCCGGTTGCAACCCGGTGAACGCCTGCCGCCCGAACCCGAGCTGTGCGTGCGCTCCGGGGTGAGCCGCAGCACCGTACGCGAAGCCCTGCGCCTTCTTGCCAGTCAGCACCTGATCGTCACGACCCGGGGCGTCACCGGAGGCAGTTTCGTCGCGCATCCGGACACGGAGCAGCTCTCCGAGGCGCTCTCCACCGGCCTGACGATGCTGAGCAACGCGGCCGAGGTCGGTTTCGCCGATCTGCTGGAGCTGCGGCGCGCCCTGGAGGTGCCGGCCGCCGGGCTGGCCGCCGAGCGGCGCACCGATGCCCACCTGACCGAGATCCGGGGCGCGCTGTTCGACCCCGACCTCGACGAGCTGACCACGATGATGACCGCGCACGCGGCATTTCACTCGGCGATCGCCTCGGCCACCGGCAACCCGCTGTTCGAGCTGGTCACCCGGCCGCTTTACCACGTCACGTACGGGGAGGAAGTGGTCGGAGCGCTGCCGGAGGGTTACTGGGCGCGGGTCGACGCCGACCACCGTGAGCTGCTGAATTACGTCCTTAACCAGGACCCGGCGGCCGCGATGACAACCAGCCGCCGGCACCTCGAATACATCGCCGCGGCGAACAGCGCCTAGATCTCGGTGCGGCGGGTGAGCAGGCGGATCGTCGCGTGCCGGCCGGTTGCCTCCGCGTCCGCGGACGTGGTCAGCGCGGTCAGCACCTTCCACGCGAACGACGACTCCGAGGGGAGCTTGGCCCCGCGCACGGTCGACACGGTGACCTCGACGGTCAGCGCGTCCTCGGTGACCGCGAAGCGGCACTCCAGCTCGGCGTCGCGGGTCGCGATCGCGAGCAGCATCGCGCACGCCTCGTCGACCGCGATCCGAAGATCCTCGATCTCGTCCAGCGCGAAGTGCAGGCGTGCCGCGAGACCGGCCGTAGCCGTCCGCAGAACCCCGAGATATCCGCCGTCGGCGGGCACCGTGAGCAGCACGACGTCATCGCCGAACGCCGGCTCAGAATGTGTTGTGTCCAGCTGAGTCACGGAACCCCATCCTCCCGATGGACGAGACTCTAGCGCCTGTCGGCCGAGGCCCGCTCGGCGAGTCGGCCGAGTGCGGAACCGGTCAGCCGGTAGGGCCACCAATTCCGGCTGGGGGCGGCGCCGAGTCGCGCGTAGAAATCGGCCGCCGGATTCCAATCGAGCATCATCCAGTCGATGCGGCGATAACCGCGCTCGACGCAGATCCGGGCCAGCTCGGCCACCAGGGCCTCGCCGGCGCCCGAACCCCGGTGCTGCGGACGTACGTAGAGATCTTCGAGGTAGATCCCGTGCACGCCTTCCCAGGTCGAGAAATTCAGGAACCACAACGCCACGCCGTAAGGGGCGTCGTCCTCGCCGACCGCGACGTGCGCGAAGAGCGCGGACTGCGCGCCGAACAGGGCCGTGTCGAGCTGCTCCTCGGTGAGGAGGCAGGACTCGGGCTCCCGCTCGAACGTGGCGAGCTCATGGACCATGGCCACGACGGCCGGCACGTCGTCACGACGTGCCGGCCGGATGGTCAGCGGGCTCACGCCTGCTTGGTCTCCCAGAAGATCTTGGAGATCTCCTCGATCTTGCCGAGCAGCTGGTCGCCCACGGCCGGGTCCAGAGAACCCTTGACGCCCGAGGCGCCGGCCAGCTTGGTGGCCTCGTTGAACAGCTGGTTGAGCTGCGGGTACTTCTCGAAGTGCGGAGCCTTGAAGTAATCCGTCCAGAGCACCCACAGGTGGTGCTTGACCAGCTCGGCGCGCTGCTCCTTGATCAGGATGGCGCGCGTGCGGAACTCGGGGTCGGTGTTCGCCTGGTACTTCTCGGCGATGGCCTTCACCGACTCCGCCTCGATGCGAGCCTGTGCCGGGTCGTAGACCCCACACGGCAGGTCGCAGTGCGCGCTGACAACAGTGCGCGGCGTGAAGAAACGCGAGAGTCGCATCAGGACCCCTCCATGAGTTAGCGATGATCCGACCTTGACACTACCCCTTACATCTGAGCCCACACTCGAGCCGGGATTGATGCCATGAGGTTGCAACTACCACTGTTCGCCGTCCTGGTGCACGGCCCTTCGATGGCGCCCACGCTCCGTACCGGAGATGCCCTGGTCGTCAGGCGGACGCAACGCGTCCGGGAGGGTGACATCGTGGTCGCCCGCTTCCGCTCCCGGCCGGACCTGCTGGTCGTGAAACGCGCGGTCCGGGCCCAGGACAAAGGCTGGTGGGTACGGGGTGACAACGACTTCGTCGAGGACGACTCCCGCAAGTACGGGGTGGCCGATGTCATCGGAGTTGTGGTGTTTCGTTACTGGCCCCGGCCCTTCCGGCTGGGTTAGGGTCCGATGGAACGGGTGACCCCCGCATCGCATGGCCGTCCCGCGCAGACTCGCGTCCCTGGAGCCGGCTGGCAGACCACTTTCCGATGCGCGTGTCTGGAGTCCTCGTGTCCTTCTTCAGCTTTGAGCTCGATCCCGCCCTCGCCGCCGACCCGGTCTTCGAACGCCACCAGCGCGGCAAGATGGCGATCATCCCGACCGTGCCGTTGACCAGCCGCGACGACCTGTCCCTGGCGTACACCCCGGGGGTCGCCCGGGTCTGCACCGCGATCGCCGAACAGGAATCGCTCTACCCCGACTACACCTGGGCCGGGAACACCGTCGCGGTCGTCACCGACGGCACCGCCGTGCTGGGCTTGGGCAACATCGGCCCCAAGGCCGCGATGCCGGTCATGGAGGGCAAGGCGGTGCTGTTCAAGCAGTTCGGCGGCGTCGACGCGGTGCCGATCTGTCTCGGCACCCAGGACATCGAGGCCATCATCGCCACGGTCCGGGCGATCGGCCCGTCCTTCGGCGGGATCAACCTCGAGGACATCAGCGCACCCCGCTGCTTCGAGATCGAGCGCCGCCTCGACGAGGCCCTCGACATCCCGGTCTTCCACGACGACCAGCACGGTACGGCCATCGTGGTGCTCGCCGCGCTGCGTAACGCGGTCGCCCTGCTCGGACGCCGGTTCGCGGACCTGCGGGTGGTCATCAGCGGGGCCGGTGCGGCGGGGGTGGCCATCACCGAGACGCTGATCGCGGCCGGGGTGCACGGCGCCAACACGATCGTCTGCGACTCGCAGGGCATCATCCACGCCGACCGGCCCGGGCTCAGCCCCGTGAAGGTCGCGCTGGCGGCGCAGACGAACTACTCAGCGCGTACCGGAGGGATCCAGGAGGCTCTGATCGGCGCCGATGTCCTCATCGGGGTGTCCGGCGGCACGATCCCGGAGTCCGCGCTGGCCGGCATGGCCCCGGACTCGATCATCTTCGCGCTGGCCAACCCCAACCCGGAGGTCCTGCCGGAGATCGCCCACAAGTACGCGGCGATCGTCGCGACCGGCCGCAGCGACTTCCCCAACCAGATCAACAACGTCCTCGCGTTCCCCGGCATCTTCCGGGGCGCTCTCGACTCCCGGGCGACGACGATCACCGCCCGGATGAAGGTCGCGGCGGCCGAGGCGATCGCCGAGATCGTGTCCGACGAGCTCCGCGCGGACCTGATCGTCCCCTCGGCGCTGGACCCCAGGGTCGCACCGGCGGTGGCTGCGGCGGTGTCCCGGGCCGCCGAACGCGACGGGGTGGCCCGCTTCCTCGCCCCGGTCGCGATTCCCGCGGTGGTCCACAGCGTTTGAGTGCTTGGGTGGCGCGTGCCAGGGGCGATGACTAGCGTCCTTGGCATGCGCGCCGCCTACGCAAGTGCCACGAAGCCGGACGAACCCCTGGCCGCCCTCACCGTCGGCGATCAGCCCGAGCCCGTGCCCGCCGAGGGCTGGGTGACGGTGGACGTACGCGCCAGCTCGCTCAACCACCATGAGCTCTGGTCCCTGCGCGGCGTCGGCCTGCCCGCCGACCGCCTGCCCATGATCCTCGGCTGCGACGCCTCGGGTGTGGACCCCGAGGGCAATGAGGTCGTCATCCACCCGGTGATCGAGGACCCGCAGGATCCCCGGGGCTTCTCCCTGCTGTCCGAGCGCTGGCCCGGCACCCTCGCCGAGCGTGTCGCGGTGCCGGCCGCCAACCTGGTCGCCAAACCCGTGGGCATGTCCTTCCTGGACGCCGCCTGCCTTCCCACCGCCTGGCTCACCGCCTGGCACATGCTCACCGCCCGGGGCCGGGTCGAGGACGCCACCGCGGTCCTGGTCCAGGGTGCCGGCGGCGGCGTGGCCACCGCGGCGGTCGTCCTGGCCGCGGCCCTGGGCAAACGCGTCTACGCCACCAGCCGGGACCCGGCCAAACGCGACCGGATCGCCGCCCTCGGCGCCACCGCTCTCGAACCCGGGGCCCGCCTGCCCGAACGCGTCGGCGTCGTCATCGAGTCGGTCGGTGCCCCCACGTTCGAGCACTCTCTCAAATGCGCGGCCCCGGGCGCCCGCATCGTCGTCTGCGGCGCCACCGGAGGCCCGTTCCCCAAGATCGACCTCCGCCGGGTCTTCATGATGCAGCTCGAGATCCTCGGCAGCACCATGGGCACCGCGGCCGAGCTCACCGCGCTCCTGGACTTCTGCGTCACCCGGAACATCCGGCCGGCGATCGACTCCACGTACGGCTTCAGCGCGGTCGCGGACGCGTTCGCCCGCCTCAACTCCGGCGAGGCGTTCGGCAAAGTCACGATCGACCACCTCCACTGACACGCACCCGGGTGGGTGAACCCGGCTCTCTCAAGGGGAGGACGTGAGCGAAGCCCCTGGTAGGGACGCGCGATGGGTCTGTCGCCCGGGTGCGGGGCTTCGCTATGGTCTTCCGCATGTCTGACAACAGCATCGATCCGAGCGGCAACACCGAGGCTTTCCGCGCCTTCACGCAGAAAGCCCCCGAGGAGCCGGTCGCAGCCCCTTCGAAGACCCCGCTGATCATCGGCGTCGTCGCTGTCGCGGTCGTCCTGATCGCGGTCATCGCCTGGCTCGCCCTCGGCTGACCAGCCCCACCTTCTCTGCCGGCGACCGGCCCCGACCCACTGACGTGTCGAGGCCGGTCGTCTTGCCGTTCCGTGCCGCCAGCGCGGCCGCCTCGCCGCGCGAGCTCACATCCAGCTTCTCCAGGATGTTGCGCACGTGGAACTTCACCGTGTGCTCGCTGAGCTGCAGATCCTCTGCGATCCTCCGGTTCCGCAGCCCCTGCGCGATCCCCGACAACACCTCGACCTCCCGCGGGTTGAGCCGCTCCAGCGGGCGCGCCTCCGCCGGAGCGTCCACCCCGAGAGGCAGCGTCGCGGTCACCGTGGTGCCCCACCCCGCCACGGCGTCGACCTCCCACGAACCGCCGAGCGCCGTGACGCCCGGCGCCGGATCCGGGGCGGACACGTCGGGACAGTCGTCCCGGACCGTGATGTGCACTCGTGGTCCGTCCAGGCGCCAGGACGCGCGGACCCGTGAGGTCGCCGGGCGGTTCACGGCGGTGAGCACGAGCCCGCGGGTCACGGTGCGCGCGGTGTGCGCGATGTCCTGCGGGATCAGCCCGTCGTCCTCGGGGCCGACCAGGGTGATGTCAACCTCGGTGTGGCGTACGAGATGGGCCAGCTGGTCCGCCAGTCGGGCGAACGACGCCCCGGCGGGCTCCGCGGACAGGACCTGGTCGCGGTCGGCGACGGCCCGGAGCCCGATCAGCGCTTCACCGGCCAGATCGATCACCGTACGCCGGGCGACCGCGTCGCTCAGCCGCCCGGACCGCAGCACCGCCAGCATGGACGTCAGCGTCGTCGAGTAGGTCTGCCCCAGGTCAGTGATCGTCCGGGACCGCGCGGCGGCCGCGGCGAGGTTCCCGGCCAGCAACTCCGGCCCCTGATCGACGGCCCGCCTGCCCTGGTCCGCACTGAGGATCCGCCACAACCGGGCGGCCACATCGAGCGCCGCAGCCGACGGCTCGTCCTCCACCGGCACCACCACCAGCAATGACCTGCCGCCGGCCCCTCGTCCCGCCGTGCCTGCGCCCATCGCTGGGCCTGCGTTTTCGGCTGGGCCTGAGGTGAGCAGCACCAGCCGGCGTTCGGTGCCGCCGAGGACGCCGTCGATCAGGCGGGCCGTCCCGGGCCGGCCGAGTTCGGCCAACCGTCGCAGCTCGTTGCTCGTCACCCGCCGCACGATCGCCGGATCACCGTCGGCCGCGAGCGGGCTGCGGGCGCAGTCGCCGGTCTGGATCACCGTGGCGCGGTGCGGGATCAGCTCCGCCAGCTCCGCGGAGAACAGCGGATAAAGCTCCGGCCGGGGCACCGTCAGCAGCCGTTCGATGACGTCCAGAGCATCCATGCCTTCCAGGTTAGGCCTCCTCGGAGCGCCACCGACCTGCTCTTCCGGCTAGCGGACACCACTCGTTCGACCAGTCCGCCGCTGCCCATCGCCGCGTTGACTTGCGAAGCCAGAACGCCGAACCGAGCAAGGAGCGACAAGAGCCATGCAAGCGATCACCTTCACCACGTACGGCGGCCCGGAGGTCCTGAAGTTGTCCGAGGTCGAGATCCCGCAGCCGGGACCGGGCCAGGTCCGGGTGGCGGTCCGTGCCGCCGGGGTCAATCCGATCGACTGGAAGATCCGCACGGGTTCGATTCGGGATGTCTTCCCGGTCACGATGCCGCACACGCCCGGTCTCGAACTGGCCGGTGTCATCGACGCGGCCGGCCCCGGCGCGGAGCTGGCCGTGGGCGACGAGGTTTTCGGCTGGGCGGACACCGGCGCCTACGCCGAGTACGCGCTGGCGACCAACCTTGCGCGCAAGCCCGCCGCGCTGACCTGGGCCGACGCCGCGTCTTTGCCGATCGCCGGTGCCGCGGCCATCCGCGACCTCGAGCTGTTGCGGGTCCGCGCCGGCGAGACGCTGCTGATCCACGGCGCGAGCGGGACCACCGGCCGGTTCGCGGCCCAGGCCGCGGTCGCCAAGGGGGTGACGGTGATCGGTACGGCCGGGGCCCGCCATCACGACGACCTGCGGTCTCTGGGTGTCGTCCCGGTCCTGTACGGCGAGGGCTGGCCGGACCGGGTCCGCGCCGTCGCCCCGGGGGCGGTCGACGCGGTCTACGACACCGCGGGACACGGCATGCTGCCGGCCTCGATCGAGCTCCGGGGCACGACGGACCGGATCATCACCATCGCCGACGTCGCGGCTTTCGAACTGGGGATCCCCTACTCCACCGGGGGCGAGCAGACCGGGGCCGCCCTGGCCGAGGTGGCCCGATGGGTGACCGATCGGGGCGTCCGCATCGCCCACCGCGAGGGTTACCCGCTCGCCGAGGCGGCCGCCGCCCACATCGAGAGCGAGGGCGGCCACCCCGGCGGAAAGTTGACGCTGGTGCTCAGCTGACGCTCGTGGCCAGCTTCTCCTCGACCTGACGGGCGATCTCGGCCTCCTCGTCGGTGGGGACCACGCAGACCGTCACCGGGGCGCCGTCGGGGGAGATGACGCGGTCGCCGTTGGCGTTGCGGACCGGGTCGACCTGGATGCCCAGCGCGGCGAGGCCGTCCAGGGCCGCCGCCCGGACCTTGGGCGCGTTCTCCCCGACGCCCGCGGTGAACGTGATGGCGTCCGCGCCGCCGAGGATGGCCAGGTAACTGCCGACGTATTCCTTGATGCGGCGGCAGTAGACGTCGAAGGCCAGCGTGGCCGCCGGGTCGCCGTCGTCGCGGCGGGCCGTGGTCGTGCGCATGTCGTTGTCGCCGGTCAGGCCCTGCAGCCCGGCGGAGCGGATCAGGGAGCTCTCGATCTCGTCGAGGGGCAGCCCCGCCACCTTGTGCAGATGGAAGATCACCGTGGGGTCGATGTCGCCGCTGCGGGTGCCCATGACCAGGCCCGACTGGGGTGACATGCCCATCGAGGTCGCCACGCTGCGGCCGCCCTGGACGGCGCAGGCGCTGGCGCCGTTGCCGAGGTGCAGGGTGATGACCTTGGTGTCGTCGACCGGGCGGCCGAGCAGGGCCGCGGTCTCACGGGCCACATAGGCGTGCGACGTGCCGTGGAAGCCGTAGCGCCGGATCTGCCACCGGGACGCCAGCTCGGCGTCGATGGCATACGTGACGCCTTCCGGTGGGATCGTCTGGTGGAAGGCGGTGTCGAAGACCGCGACCTGCGGGACGTCGGGCAGCAGCTTGCGGGCGACCGCGATGCCGCTCAGCGCCGCTGGGTTGTGCAGCGGGGCCAGGGGCACGAGGTCGTCGACGGCCCGCACCACGTCATCGTCGACGACCGTGGCGGAGCCGAAGACGCTGCCGCCGTGCACGACGCGGTGGCCCACGGCGCCGAGCCCGTCGAGGTCGACCGTCTCCATCACCCGCTGCAGGGCCTCGGTGTGGTCGGCCGCGTCGCCGCCGCCCTCACCGATGCGTTCGATGAGGCCCTTGGCGACGGTGGTGCCGTCGTCGAAGAGCCGGTATTTGACCGAGGACGAGCCGGAGTTGAGTACCAGGATCTTCATGCGCGTGCCTGTGCCTGGATCGCGGTGATAGCCACTGTGTTGACGATGTCCTTCACTGTCGCGCCGCGGGACAGGTCGTTGACCGGGCGACGCAGACCCTGCATCACCGGTCCGACCGCCACCGCGTTGGCCGAGCGTTGCACTGCCTTGTAGGTGTTGTTGCCGGTGTTCAGGTCCGGGAAGACGAACACGGTCGCCTTGCCCGCGACCGCGCTCTCCGGGAGCTTGGTGGCCGCCACCGCAGGGTCGATGGCCGCGTCGTACTGGATGGGGCCCTCCACCGGCAGGTCGGGGCGGCGCTCGCGGATGAGCGCCGTGGCCGCCGCGACCTTCTCGACGTCGGCACCGCTGCCGGAGCTGCCCGTCGAGTAGGACAGCATGGCGACCCGGGGCTCGATGCCGAACGCCGCCGCCGTCTGTGCGGATGACAGCGCGATGTCCGCGAGCTGGCCGGCGTCGGGGTCGGGGTTGACCGCGCAGTCGCCGTAGACCAGGACCCGGTCGGCCAGGAGCATGAAGAAGACGCTCGACGCGACCGACACCTCGGGGACCGTCTTGATGATCTCGAAAGCGGGGCGGATCGTCGCCGCGGTGGTGTGGGTGGCACCGGAGACCATGCCGTCGGCCCGCCCGGCGGCGACCATCATCGTGCCGAAGTAGTTGACGTCGCGGACCACGTCGTAGGCCAGATCGAGGGTGACGGCCTTGTGCTTGCGAATCTCGGCGTAGCGCTCGGCGAACTCGTCGCGCCACGGGCTGGTGGCGGGGTCGACCAGTTGGGCGCCGCCGATCTCCAGGCCCAGCTCACGGGCGCGCCGGGTGATCTCGGCCGGGTCCCCGAGCAGGGTGAGGTCGGCCACGCCCCGGCGCAGCAGGGTCTCGGTGGCGCGCAGGATGCGCTCCTCGGTGCCCTCGGGCAGCACCAGGTGCCGGCGGTCGGCCCGGGCCCGGTCGATCAGGTTGTTCTCGAACATCAGCGGTGTCACGCGGGAGGACCGGGTGACGTCGAGCAGCCGGGTCAGCTCGGTGAGATCCACATGCTCCTCGAACGCGCCGAGTGCCGCCTCGACTTTGCGGGGTGTCGCCAGGCTGAGCTTGGCCTCGATCCGGCCGGCCCCGTTGATCGTGTCGTAGCTGTCGGTCTTCACCACCAGCATCGCGAGACCGGTGTTGAGCCGCTCAATCACGCGCACGGCCCGGTGGTCGGGGAACTCGCCGATGGTCAGCACCAGCCCGGCGAGGGTGACGTTGCCGGCGGCGTGCGCGGCGCTCGCGGCGACCAGCAGGTCGGCCCGGTCGCCCGGGGTGATCAGCAGGGCCCCGTCGGTCAGGTGATCGAGGAGCGCCGGCACGTGTGCGGCACCCACCACGTAGTCGAGGACATCCCGGTCGAGTGCGGCGTCGTTGCCGGTCACGACGGTGGCGTCGAGCGCTGCGGCCACCTCGGCGACGGTCGGCGCGGAGATCGTGGGGATGTCGGGGATCACCCAGACCGGCACCGGGAGGCCGTCCGGGGCGGCACACCCCGGGTCGACCCGGTTGGCGACGACGGCCAGCACCGTCGCGTCGAGATCGATCAGCGAGTGGTAGGCCGAGCGCACCGCACCGCTGATGTCGCCGCGCCGGCCCTGACCGCTGACGACGGGCAGCACCACGCTGCCGAACTCGTTGGCGAGCCGGGCGTTGAACGCCAGCTCCCGGGGCATCTCGTCACCACCGCTGGCCTGCCCGTCGGCGAAGTCGCTGCCGATCACCACGACCGAGGCGCACTGCCGCTCGACCTCGCGGTATCGCTCGACGATGCGGGAGATCAACTCCTCCCGCTTGCCGTCGGCGACGAGCTCGGCGGCCTCCGCGGTGGTCACGCCGTAGGACGAGTCGTAGCCGGCGATTGTCGGATAGCGCTCGGTCAACAGGGTGAGCAGCGGATCCTTGCCGGCCGCGGGCACCAGGGGACGGAAGACGCCGATCCGGGCGACCTGACGGGAGAGAAGCTCGACCAGCCCGAGAGCGACGGTTCCCTTACCGACGCCGGGGCCCAACCCTGCTACATACACGCTGCTTGCCACGTGCCCAACCTACCGGCCGGGCCATGATCACGCCCGGGCCCTTCGCCCTGCTGTGGATAACTCGGGTGTACCGCTCGCGCTGCCTGTGGATAACTCAGCGGAGCGCACGCAGGTATGCATCAGGATGGTCCAGGAAGCGGCGCCAGTGAGCGACGATCTCCAGCTCGTCCCAGGTGGCGCGGCGGATGCCGTGCGGGCCGAGCTCCAGGATCGTGGCGCCGGGCAGCGCGGTCAGCAGAGGGGAGTGGGTGGCGATGACGACTTGGGCGCCCTTGTCGCGCAGCGCTTCGAGCCGCACGAGCAGGCCGAGGGTGGAGGTGAAGGAGAGTGGGGCTTCGGGCTCGTCCATCAGATAGAAGCCGTATCCGCGGAACTTGCGGTCGAGCAGCTCCAGGAAGCCCTCGCCGTGACTGCGGTCGTGCAGGTCGGTGTCGATCGCCCGGGGCAGGTTCTCGAGGTACGTGTACAGCCCGTGCATGGTCTCGGCCCGCAGGAAGTAGGAGTTGACCTGGCGCCCGGGGGTGCGTACCACCTTGAGCAGGTCGCCGAGCGGTGACTCGGTGACCCGGCTGCTGTGGCGGGCGTCGCGTGACCCACCCTCCGGGTTGAGGCCGTGCGCCGCGGCGAGCGCCTCGACCAGGGTGGACTTGCCCGACCCGTTCTCGCCCACGAGAAAGGTGACGCCGGCGGGCAGGTTGAGGCCGTGCTCCAGGATCGCCGCCATCGCCGGGATCTTCGCCCACCACGCGGCGGGGTCGACCTCGGTGCCGGCCGCCCGCTCCACCCGCCGGATCGGCCGCCCATCGCCGATCACCCGGCCGCTGCCAGGAGAGCGGCCGCCGCAGGGAGAACGGCCGCAGGGAGAACGGCCGCAGGGAGAACGGCCGCCGCGGGGAGGGCGGTCGCTGCGGGGAAGGCGGCCGCTGCGGGGAGGGCGGGCGGGTTACTCGTCATCGTCCTCGTCGGCGCGGGCCAGCCAGGTGGCGAAGCGTTCGATCGGGGTCTCGAACTCGGGGTTGCCGTCGACGAAGGTGCGCAGCTGCTCGGCCACCCACTCGAGCGTGACGGTTTCCTCGCCACGCCTCTGGACGAGCTCTTCGATGCCGCGGTCGGTGAAGTACATGGCCTGATCCTAGAAAAACAGCGCCCCGCCGGTGACGACGGGGCGCTGTGTGGGGCTGGTTCGGGTCAGGGGCTGGTTCTTCGGGTCAGGGGCGGGGGAGGGCCGCCTCGATCAGGGCGGCCTGTTCGGCCTCGTGCATCTTGGCCGAGCCGACCGCCGGGGCCGCCGCCGCGGGGCGGGAGATGCGGCGCAGGCGGACGCCCTCGAGGTGTTCGAGGAGGTTGAGAGCGACGAAGGACCAGGCTCCCTGGTTGGCCGGCTCCTCCTGGACCCAGGCGAAGTCCTCGGCGTTCGGGTACTGGCTGAGGATGGCCTTGAGCTCCTCGACGGGCAGCGGGTAGATCTGCTCCGTGCGGATGATCGCCGTGTCCGTGCTGCCCCGTTCGGCGCGGGCCTGGAACAGGTCGTAGTAGACCTTGCCCGAGCAGAACAGGACCCGCTTGACCGCGGTGGCGTCCAGCGGGGTGCCGTTGATGCCGGCGTCGGCCAGCACCGGCTGGAACGTGCCGGTGGTGAAGTCGGCGACCGGGGACACCGCGAGCTTGTGGCGCAGCAGCGACTTCGGGGAGAAGACCACCAGCGGCTTCTTCTTGCTGGACAGGGCCTGGCGGCGCAGCAGGTGGAAGTAGTTGGCCGGGGTGGTCGGGTTGGCCACTCGCATGTTGTCCTGGGCGCAGAGCTGCAGGAAACGCTCCGGACGGCCGGACGAGTGGTCCGGGCCCTGGCCCTCCATGCCGTGCGGGAGCAGCAGCACCAGCGAGGTGCGCTGGCCCCACTTGGCCTCGCCGGAGGAGAGGAACTCGTCGACGATCGACTGGGCGCCGTTGACGAAGTCGCCGAACTGGGCCTCCCAGAGGACCAGCGCCTCCGGGTTCTCCACCGAGTAGCCGTACTCGAAGCCCATGGCCGCGTACTCGCTGAGCAGCGAGTCGTGGGCGAAGAAGCGGGCGTTGCCGGTGGCCAGCGTGGACACCGGCAGGAAGTCGTCGCCGGTCTTGGCGTCGACGATGGCCGCGTGCCGGGAGACGAACGTGCCGCGCCGGGAGTCCTGACCGGCGAGGCGGACCGTCACGCCCTCGTTGAGCAGCGAGCCGAACGCGACCAGCTCGCCGAAGCCCCAGTCGATGCCGCCCTCGGTGGCCATCTTGGCGCGCTTCTCCAGCAGCTGCTGGACCCGCTTGTGCGGGGTGAAGCCGGCCGGGACGTCGAGGTGGGCCTGCCCGACCGCCTGGACGACGGACGCCTCGATCGCGGTGTCGACCTGCGGCTCCGGCTCCTCGGCCAGCGGGTTGCGCACCCGGGGCGGGGATCCGGCGGCGTCGCGGGTCGCCTTGAACACCTGCTCGAGCTGCGACTGGTAGTCGCGCAGCTGTTCCTGGGCGTCGTCGACGGTGATGTCGCCGCGGCCGATGAGCTCCTCGGTGTAGAGCTTGCGGACCGAGCGCTTGGTGTCGATGATCTCGTACATCCGCGGGTTGGTCATCGACGGGTCGTCGCCCTCGTTGTGACCGCGGCGGCGGTAGCAGACCAGGTCGATGACGACGTCCTTGTTGAACGCCTGGCGGTACTCGAATGCCAGCTTGGCCACCCGGACGACCGCCTCGGGGTCGTCGCCGTTCACGTGGAAGATCGGCGCCTGGATCATGCGGGCCACGTCGGTGGAGTAGAGCGACGAGCGGCTGTACTCCGGGGCGGTGGTGAAGCCGACCTGGTTGTTGACGACGACGTGCACCGTGCCGCCGGTGCGGTAACCGCGCAGCTGCGACAGGTTGAGCGTCTCGGCGACCACGCCCTGCCCGGCGAACGCGGCGTCGCCGTGGATCATCAGCGGCAGCACCGTGTAACCGTGCAGGCCCAGGTCGAGGCGGTCCTGCTTCGCGCGGACGATGCCTTCCAGGACCGGGTCGACGGCCTCGAGGTGCGACGGGTTGGCGACCACGCTGACCGTGGCCGAGTGCTCCCCGTCGGGCGTGGAGTACTTCCCGGTCTGGCCGAGGTGGTACTTCACGTCGCCCGAGCCGTGCGCCGAGCGGGGGTCCATCTGACCCTCGAACTCGTTGAAGATCTTTTCGTACGGCTTGCCGACGATGTTCGCGAGCACGTTGAGCCGGCCGCGGTGGGCCATGCCGATGACCATCTCGTCGAGCCCGGCCTCGGCCGAGGACTCCAGCACCGCGTCGAGCAGCGGGATCAGGGACTCGCCGCCCTCGAGCGAGAAGCGCTTCTGCCCGACGTACTTGGTCTGCAGGAAGGTCTCGAACGCCTCGGCCGCGTTGAGCCGGTTGAGGATGTGCTTCTGCTCCTCGGAACCCGGCTTCTCGTACTTGATCTCGATCCGGTCCTGGATCCAGCGCCGCTCCTCGGGGCCCTGGATGTGCATGTACTCGATGCCGACCCGGCGGCAGTAGGTGTCGCGGAGCACGCCGAGGACGTCGCGCAGCTTCATCTTCTGCTTGCCGCCGAAACCGCCGACCGGGAACGTGCGGTCGAGGTCCCAGAGCGTCAGCCCGTGCTGGAGGACGTCCAGGTCGGGGTGGCGCCGGATCTCGAACTCCAGCGGGTCGGTGTCGGCCATGAGGTGGCCGCGGACCCGGTAGGCGTGGATCAGCTCGACGACCCGGGCGGCCTTGTCGATCTGGCCCTCGGAGGTCCGGGCGACGTCACGGACCCAGCGCACCGGCTCGTACGGGATCCGGAGCGCGGTGAAGATGTCGTCGTAGAACGAGTGCTCGCCGAGCAGGAACTCGTGCATCGCCTTGAGGAACTCGCCGGACTGTGCACCTTGGATGACCCGGTGGTCGTAGGTGCTGGTCAGCGTGGTGACCTTGCTGACGCCGTGGTCGGTGAGCATCTCGTCGGACATGCCGGCGTAGGGCGCGGGGTATTCCATCGCGCCGACGCCGATGATGGCGCTCTGGCCGGTGAGCAGCCGCGGGATGGAGTGCACGGTGCCGATGCCGCCGGGGTTGGTCAGCGAGATCGTGGTGCCGGTGTAGTCCTCCATGGTCAGCTCGTTGCGGCGGGCGCGCCGGACCACGTCCTCGTACGCCTGCCAGAACTGCCGGAAGTCCATCTTTTCGCAGTTCTTGATGGACGGCACGACGAGCGAGCGCGAGCCGTCCTTCTTCTTCATGTCGATCGCGATGCCGAGGTTGATGTGCTCGGGCTGCACCAGGGCGGGCTTGCCGTCGACCTGGGCGAACGAGTTGTTCATCTCGGGGTTGGCGACCACCGACCGGATCAGCGCCCAGCCGATGAGGTGGGTGAAGCTGACCTTGCCACCGCGCCCGCGGGAGAGGTGGTTGTTGATCACGATGCGGTTGTCGACCATCAGCTTCGCCGGGACGGCGCGCACCGAGGTGGCGGTCGGCACGGTCAGCGAGGCGTCCATGTTCTGCACGATGCGGGCGGCGACGCCCCGCAGCGTGGTGACCTTGGCGCCGGCCTCCGGGGTGGCGGGGGCGGGCTTCGCCGGGGTGGGCTTGGGCGCCGCCGCCGCCGCGGCCGGCTTGGGAGCGGCGGGGGCCGGCACCGTCGGCTTCACCGGCGCCACTGTCGTGGCCGCGGGCGCGTCGGTGCCGGCCTTTTCAGCGGTCTTTTTCGCGTTGGCGGCCGTGGCCTCGTCGGGCGTCACGATCGAGCCCTCGGCCATGGCCGGCTTGTAGTCGGCGAAGAAATCGTGCCACGCCGGATCGACACTGTTGGGGTCGGCCAGGTAGCGCTGGTACATCTCGTCGACGATCCACTCGTTCGGACCGAAGTCCGCGAGGGGATTTTCATGCGAAGTCTGCTGGGTCGACACTTCCGTGTTCGCCTCTTTCACCATCTTGTCAGCACGCGACGTTCGTCACACCGGGACGAAGGGATTCGGCGTCAAGGCTACGCCGTGAGTCCGGCGTAGCCATGCCGACGTCCGGTCTGTGCTCAACGGATGAGTCTGAAGCGAGACGTGTGAGGCGTCGGTTACGTCACGCGATGTCGCGTTTCTTCGTGATGAAGGTACCCACCGCGCCCGCTACCACGGCATACGCGATCAGCACCACCGCGCCCACCCAGCGGGGCGGGTTGCCGGGCAGATCGGTGCCGGAGACCATCAGCTGCGACGCCAGTGACGGGATCGCCACCTGGAGCTCCTGGAACCAGTCGCCCCAGCGGTCACCGATCACCGCGAAGATCGTCGTGGCGCCGAGCGAGCCGATCACGTACACGAGGCTCAGCGTGATGGTGGCGCCGAGCTGGCTGCGGATCAGGATGCCGAACCCGACCCCGAGGATCGCCCAGAGCGCGTACGCGAGCCCGTTGAGCCCGATCGCACTCCACACCGCGCCCTCGCCGAGCTGGGAGGCGGTGTCGAGCGAGGTCAGCACGAGCGGCGTCACGATCAGGTTGATCAGCGTGGTGACCACCCAGAACAGCACGCCGAACACGACGCCGGCGCCGAGCTTGGCGAACACCACCGACTCCCGGCGCGGGGTCAGCAGGAACGTGGTGGTGGCCGTCTGGTGGAAGAACTCGCTGGTCGACAGGATCGCGGCGAGCAGCATCACCATCAGCAGGCCGAAGAACTGGCCGTTGGTGTAGAGGTTGGCCGCCACGTTGACGACGTCGGCCGCCGCCCGGATCTGCTCGACGTCGTCGCCGCTCATGTCGGTGGTGTCCATGTCGAGCAGGGTGTACGTGGAGAGCCAGTTGAAGCCCAGCGTCAACGCCCAGAGCACGAGCGAGATGAGCCCGAAGACCCACCACGTGCTGGTGGTACGGATCTTGAGAAGTTCGGCCCGGAGCAGTCTCATCGGATTCCCGCCTTTCCGGCCGTCAGCTGCAGGAAGACCTGTTCCAGGTCGGCCTTCTCGGCGGTGAGCTCGTGCAGCTCCACGCCGGCGGTGAACGCGATGTGCCCGATCCGGGCGGTGTCGAGGCCGCCCACCGACAGCGCGCCGTCGGTCAGGGCCTGCACGGTGGCCTGGGCTTCACCCAGGGCGGCGGTGAGCTCGGCGGGCTGCGGCGTGCGCACCCGGACGAGTCCCGCGCCGCCGGCCATCGAACCCAGCACGTCGCCCACCGGGCCCTGCCGGACCAGCTTGCCGGCCGCGATGATGACCACGTCGTCGGCGAGCTGCTGCATCTCGGCCAGCAGGTGACTCGAGACGAGGACGGTACGACCCTGGGCCGCGAATGCCTTGAGCAGGTCACGCATCCAGCGGATGCCCTCGGGGTCCAGTCCGTTGGCGGGCTCGTCGAGGATCAGCACCTGCGGGTTGCCCAGCAGCGCCGCGGCGATGCCCAGCCGCTGCTTCATGCCGAGCGAGTAGCCCTTGAACTTGCGCTTCGCCGCCGGGGTCAGCCCGACCCGGGCGAGCGCCTCGTCGGCGGCCTCCTTGGGCAGGCCCGCCGCGGTCGCGATGATCCGCAGGTGGTTGCGGCCGGTGCGGCCCTTGTGCGCGCCGGATGCCTCCAGCAGCGCGCCGACATGCCGGATCGGCTCGTCGAGGTCGTTGTAGCGGACGCCGGAGAACGTCGCGCCGCCCGAGCTCGGCTGGACCAGCCCGAGCATCATCCGCAGCGTGGTGGTCTTGCCGGCGCCGTTGGGGCCGAGGAAGCCGGTGACCCGGCCGGGGCGCACGGTGAACGAGAGGTCGTCCACGGCCCTCAGCTGCTTGTACTGCTTGGTGAGATGGGAGACCACGATCTCCCCTGAACTGCCCGTCAAGTTCCCGTTCCTCCCCGTAGCCTGGTGGATCAAACTACCGGGTCGGCGCCAGGTCAGCGGCCCGGTACGCGCGCTCGGCGTTCATTCATCCGTCATCCGGTGCCACCAAGCGCGACACGCCGACGGCAGCCACGGCCGTTACACAGGTCACATGACGGTACTCATGACCGCTGTCGCACCCACCGGGACCAGCGGCTATACCCTCCTGATCGCGGACCGCGCCGATCAGGTCGAGGCGGCGCAGCGGCTGCGCCACGAGGTCTTCGCCGGCGAGCTCGGCGCGAGGCTGCACGGTGCCACCCCGGACGGCCGGGACGTCGACGAGTTCGACGACTTCTGCGACCACCTCATCGTCCGTGACGACACGACCGGCGCGGTCGTGGGCACGTACCGGATGATGACCCCGAAGGGCGCCGAGCGCGCCGGCCGGCGCTACGGCGACGGCGAGTTCAACCTGAGCGGCCTGCGCCCGCTGCGCGACCAGCTGGTCGAGACCGGCCGCTCCTGCGTGCACCCCGATCACCGCTCCGGCGCCGTGGTCAACCTGATGTGGGCCGGCCTGGCCCGGTATCTGCACCTGAACAACCTGCGCTGGCTGGGTGGTTGCGCCTCGGTCCCGCTCGACGACGGTGGGCACACCGCCGCCGCGGTCTGGGAACGGGTCCGGGCGAAGCACCTCTCACCGCCCGCGCTGCGGGTCCAGCCGCGCCGGAACTGGCTCGCCGGGACGTCGCTGACCGGCGACCCGAGGATCCAGCCTCCGCCGCTGCTCAAGGGATACCTGCGGCTGGGCAGCTGGATCTGCGGTGAGCCCGCCTACGACCCGGACTTCAACTGCGCCGACTTCTACGTGCTCTTCTCCATGGACCGGATGGACCCCCGTTACCGCCGCCACTTCCTGGGAGCGACGCGATGATGTGGCGACCTGTTTCCGAATGCGGGGACCAGTGCCGGCCGGGCGGGGACGCCACCGTGCCGCACGTGACGAGGCTGGTGCGTCTGGCGGCCGCTGCGGTCGTACTGATCAGCGGTGTCTTCCTGGTGTTGCCGCTGCGTGGTGCCGCCCTGCGGACCATCGCCCGCGGTCTGCTCGCGGCCATGGGGGTGAAGCTGGTGTGGCGTGGCCCGGCGCCGCGTCCGGGCAGCCTGCTGGTCGCGAACCATGTCTCCTGGCTGGACGTGCTCGCGTTGCTCGCGGTGACGCCGTCCCGGGTGATCGCCAAGAGTGAGGTCGCCACCTGGCCGTTCGTGGGCCTGATCGCGCGCGCCGGCGGGGCGATCTTCCTGGACCGGTCCCGGCCCCGGCAGCTGCCGGCGGCGGTGGCCGAGGTCGCCGCGACGCTGCGGGCCGGTCACTCGGTCGCGGTCTTTCCCGAGGGTACGACGTTCTGCGGCACCGAACGCGGGCGTTTCCGGCCCGCGGTCTTCCAGGCCGCGGCCGACGCGCGGGTGCCGGTCGTGCCGATCTCCATCCGGTACGGGTCGCCGTCCGCAGCGTTCGTCGGTGACGACACGCTATGGTCCTCGGTACGCCGGGTGGTCGCCCTGCGCGGACTCACCGTGACGCTCGTCGGGGCACCCGCGCTGATCCCCGAACCGGGCGCCGACCGCCGGGTGCTGGCCCGGGCCGCCCAGGCCTCCGCCGGGGTGCACGCGGTGCGATTCGGCCTCGCCGCTTAGCGGGCTCACAGAAAACTTTCAGGCACTGTGCAGCAAGAGCGCAGCGACCTGCGTGAAGATGGACCCTATGGCTACACAGACCCAGGCAAAGCAGAGCGAAGCAAAGCTGCTCGTCGTCGAGGACGACGCGAACATCCTCGAGCTGCTCTCCGCCAGCCTGCGTTTCGCCGGGTTCGACGTCAGCACCGCGACCAGCGGCAGCGCCGCGGTCACCGCGGCCAAGAACGCCACCCCCGACCTCGTGGTGCTCGACGTCATGCTGCCCGACCTCGACGGTTTCGAGGTGATCCGGCTGATGCGCGAGGGCGGCGCCCGGACCCCGGTCGTCTTCCTCACCGCCCGCGACAGCACCGACGACAAGATCCGGGGGCTCACCCTCGGCGGCGACGACTACGTCACCAAGCCGTTCAGCCTCGAGGAGCTCACCGCCCGGATCCGGGCGGTGCTGCGGCGCACCTCGGCCGGCGACGAGGAGCCCTCGCGCCTGGTCTTCGCCGACCTCGAGCTCGACGAGGAGACGCACGAGGTCTATCGCGCCGGCCAGCGGGTGCAGCTGTCGCCGACGGAGTTCAAGCTCCTGCGCTACCTCATGCTCAACGCCAACCGGGTGCTCTCCAAGGCCCAGATACTCGACCACGTGTGGAAGTACGACTTCCGGGGCGACGACAACATCGTGGAGTCGTACATCTCCTATCTGCGGCGCAAGGTGGACAACGTGCAACCGCGCCTGATCCACACGCTCCGCGGCGTCGGGTACGTGCTGCGCAAACCCGCGGCCTGAGCCCCGGTGGAACTCTCCGAACGGGTCCGCGGCCACGTCCCCCTGCAGACCGGGCTGCGCCGGGTGTCGCTGCGCACCAAACTCGTGGCGTCCGTGCTGGCCCTCGTCTTCGCCGCGCTCACCCTGATCAGCGCGGCGAGCACGTACGCCCTGCACAACTACATGATCGGCCGGCTCGACGCGCAGCTGGAACAGTTCACCAAGGCGTTGCAGAGCCTCAAGTGGAACCAGCAGGTGATACTGCCGGCCGACTACTACGTCTTCGCGACCTCGGTCGACGGCGTCGGCAGCCCGGACGACCTGTACTACGACGCGAGCCTGGGTGCCGAGCAGCTCCCGCCCCTGGTCAAGGGGCTCGCCGACGTCAACCGGCACCTCAACGCCGCGTACACCGTCGTTTCGCCGGACAACTCCGTGCACTGGCGGATGCTGATCACCTACCAGGACAACGGCACGGTGCTGCACGTCGCGCAGCGGCTCGTCGGCATCGACGACGCGATCACCCGGCTGGTCTGGGTCGACATCCTGGTCGGCGCCGGGGTGCTCTTCGCCCTGGCCGCGGTCGGCGCGGCGATCGTACGGCAGAGCCTGATCCCGCTGGTGCAGATCGAACGCACCGCGGCGTCGATCGCGGCCGGTGACCTCACCCAGCGGGTGCCGGATCCCGAGCCCGACGAGGGCGAGCCGCAGACCGAGCTGGGCCGGCTCTCGCGGGCACTGAACGCGATGCTCGCCCAGATCGAGACCGCGTTCACCGCCCGGGCGCTCTCCGAGACCGCCGCGCGGGCAGCGGAGTCCCAGGCCAGGGACGCCGCCGAGGCGGCACAGGCGTCCGAGGCCCGGGCGGTGCGCTCCGAGGGCAAGATGCGGCAGTTCGTCGCGGACGCTTCCCACGAGTTGCGTACGCCGCTCACGTCCATCCGTGGGTTCGCCGAGCTCTACCGCCAGGGCGCGGTCACGAGTCCCGAGGACACCGCCAAGCTCGTGCGGCGCATCGAGGACGAGGCGTCCCGGATGGGCCTGCTCGTCGAGGACCTGTTGCTGCTCGCCCGGCTCGACCGGGAACGCCCGGTGACGCTGGCCCCGGTGGAGCTTCCTGTGCTCGCGCTGGACGCCGTGCAGGCGGCCCAGGCCGTCGCGCCGGAGCGCAAGATCGAGCTGGAGGTCCGCGATTCGCCGGAGAAACTGGTCGCGTACGGCGACGACGCCCGGCTCCGGCAGGTCATCGGGAACCTCATGACCAACGCCCTGGTGCACACCCCACCGGAGGCGTCGGTGTCCCTGACGCTGTCCACCGCACCGGGCAACCGGGCGGTCGTGGAGATCGCCGACACGGGTCCCGGGTTGAGTGCTGAGCAGCGCGAACACGTCTTCGAGCGGTTCTACCGGGCGGACGAGGCGCGAACCCGCCGCACCGACCGGCAGGCCACCGGTACGGGTCTCGGGCTCGCCATCGTGGCCGCCATCGTCCGGGCCCACCACGGCACCGTCGAGGTCATCAGCGAGCCGGGCAAGGGTGCCGCGTTCCGGGTCACGCTGCCCGCTCTCGTACCGGATGAATCCTGACCTTCCGGGCACTCCGCCATTCACAGAAAACATCCAGGAGTAACACAGGTCAGTCGGAGCGCCCGGGGGCAATGTTGTGGACATGAACGAGTACGAGACCAACCCGCAGCGGCACGAGGACTCCTCGCCCGAGGAGCAGTCGCACCGGCCCGCGGAAGCTTCCCACGAAGGCAGCAGCCCGGCGCGGGGGACGTCCGACGACACGGTGCAGCAGGCGGCATACCAGCCGGCCCCCCAGTCGCCGCCCGCCCAGCCCGCCGTGTCCGCCCAGCCCAGCCCCGAAGAACCGGTGACCGGCCAGCCCCTGTCCGGCCAGCCGGGCCAGCCCTACCCCGGGCAGCCGTACCCGGGCCAGCCGCTCTCCGGTCAGCCCTACCCCGGTCAGCCCGGCCAGCCCTACCCCGGTCAGCCGTCGCACCAGCAGCCCGGCCAGTGGCTCGGGTCGCCGTGGCAGCGCGGCGGGCAGCAGCACCCCTACCCGGGTCAGCCGCAGCCCGGATACGCCGGCTACCAGCCCCAGCCCCAGCCGCAGATCTCCGGTCAGCCCCAGTACCCCGGCTTCGTCCCGCCGGCCGGCGACCAGCAGCAGTGGAACGGCACCCCGCAGGCCGAGACCCCGATCTGGGCCACCTCGGTCGGCACCGTCGAGCAGCGCGACCCGGCCAAGGCCGGCCGGGGTCGCAAGATCTTCGTGGCCGGTGCGATCGCGGTGCTGATCGCGCTCGCCTCCGGCGGTGTCGGCGCGGCCACCGTGCTCGCGTTCGACGACAAGGGCAGCTCCACGTCCGTGCTGACCGGCAACTCCGACGTCACCCGGGTGGTCGACCGCTCCTCGCTCGCGCAGATCGTCTCCGCGGTCAAGGACAGCGTCGTCTCGATCACCACGGAGAGCGGCGAGGGTTCCGGAGTCGTGCTCAACTCCGACGGCTACATCGTCACCAACAACCACGTCGTCGCCACCGCGCAGGGCAAGACCGTCACGGTCATCTTCGCCGACGGCAAGAAGGCCGAGGGAACCATCACCGGCACCGACCCGCGTACGGATCTCGCGGTCGTCAAGGTCAGCGATGTCGCCAACCTCAAGCCCGCCACCCTCGGGTCCAGTGCCGACATGCAGGTGGGTGACACCGTGCTCGCCCTGGGCAGCCCGCTCGGCCTCGAAGGCTCGGTGACCGAGGGCATCATCAGCGCCAAGGACCGCACGATCCAGTCCAGCAGCGAGGAAGAGCAGCAGGAGCAGCAGGCCCCGCAGAACCCGTTCGGGGGACAGCAGCAGCAACAGCAGCAGTCCACGGCCGGCACCACGTCGATGTCCGGCCTGCTGCAGACCGACGCCCCGATCAACCCCGGCAACTCCGGCGGTGCCCTGGTCAACACGAACGGCCAGGTCATCGGCATCAACTCGGCGATCGCCACGTCGGGCTCGAGCTCCGGCAACATCGGCCTCGGTTTCGCGATCCCGAGCGACAAGGTCAAGACCGTGGCCGAGTCCCTGATGAAGGGTGAGAAGGTCAGCCACCCCGCGCTCGGCGTCAGCGTCGCCGAGGCCGAGGGCGGCGGCGCGCAGGTCAGCCAGGTCACCGCGAACAGCGCGGCGGCCAAGGCCGGCCTCGAGCAGGGCGACGTCATCAAGACGGTGAACGGCAAGGTCGTCAACGACTCCGACGACCTGGTCGCCATCGTGCAGGGCGGCAAGGTCGGCGACACGATCTCCATCACGTTCACCCGTAACGGCCAGGAGCAGACGGTCAACGCGACGCTCGCCGAGGCCGCCTGAGCGACGTACCGGCACCGCTCGGGCCATCGAGCGGTGCCACCTCCCCGGATGCGGTGGGAGGGCGGGGCCAAGGGGGTTGGTCCGGCCCACCCACCGCATCCTTATGTCCACTCTGTGCGATATCTCCTGGCGGACGCCAAAATGGGGGCTCGCCTTGAGGCCGGTCGACCGCCTAGTCTCCATTCGCTATAGCGGAGTGGAAGGCCGACCCGAGTGACTTACGTCGATACCCGGACCAGCGTCTGGGAAGCCCTGGCCGGACGCGCGCCAGGCGAACCGCTCGGACCCGCCGACCCCGAACTCTGGGGCGCCGTCGTCGACCGGCTCAACCCGGCACGGGCCCGCCCCGTGCTGCGTCCCGGCATCGAAGCCGTCGGGCTGGACAGCGCGCGGGGAAACACGTACGTGATGCTCCGCTCGCCGGACGACGGCGGCCGCGCCTGCTACCTGCGGCTGACTCCGGACGAGTGGCAACTCGCCCTGATGATGGACGGCTCGCACACGGTCGCCCGGCTGGTCGCCGAGTTCGCCCGCCTCGCCGGCCGGCTCGCCCCGGACCAGGTCCGCCGGGTCGTCGCCGACCTCGCCGCCAACGACATGCTCGACGACCTGCCCCTCGAGGCGTTCCGTCCGGCGCGCAACGACGCCCGGGCGCCGCTGCCCGAACGGGTCGGCCGGGGTGTGCTCGCCGCCGCCCGGGGCCGCCGGGCGCTGGTCGTCGGCGTCGACCCGCTGATGACCCTGCTCTACAGGGCCGGCGGCCGGCTCTTCTTCGGCAGGGTCGCCGCGATCGTGCTGTCCGTGTTCGCGCTGACCGGCCTCGGGATCTTCGCCGTCACCTGGTGGCGCGGCAGCCAGTCGATCTTCCTCAGCGACAGTTCCTACCTGCTCGGCGCGCTCGTCCTGGTCCTGCTCAACGTCGTCGCCGTCGGCTGCCACGAGTTCGGTCACGCCATGGCGGTCAAACGCGCCGGACGCCGGGTGCCCGCCGCCGGGTTGTCCTTCTCGTACGGGATCCCGTCGGTCTTCGTCGACACCACCGACGCCTGGATGGCCGGACGACGGGCCCGGCTGCTCGTCACCGCGTCCGGACCCGCCACGGCACTCGTGCTGGCCGGCTCGCTGCAGCTGATCGCCCTCGTCGTGCCCGCACTGGGCCCGCTGGCGTTCAAGCTCGCGTTCCTCTGGTATCTCAACGTGCTGTTCCACGCCAACCCGTTCCTGCCCCTGGACGGCAGCTACCTGCTGATGGACTGGCTCGAGATCCCCGGGCTGCGCGGGCGGGGGCTCTCCTGGATGTCCGGGCGGCTGCGCGGCCGTACCCCGGGATGGGGTGCGCTCGACCGGGAAGGCAAGATCGTCGCGCTGTACGGGGTGCTGGCGGTGCTCTGGGTCGTCGTCGCGGTGAACGTCGCGTACCGGATCTGGGCCGATCGCATCTCGGGTCTGGGCACCGGGCTCTGGAACGATGGGATCGGCGGGCGTCTCCTGCTCCTCGCGATCCTGGCGGTGCTCTGCGCGCCCCTGATCCGCCTCGGGTTCGCCCGGCTGGCCCGCTGGTGGCGGCGGTTCCGGCTGAAGGCGGCCGAGAAGCGTCGTGAGGACGACCTGCCGCGCCGGCTCGCCGCGCTGCGCAGCTCGGATCTCGGCGGTCTGCCGGAACCCGAACTCGCCGGCCTGGCCGCCCGGGCCCGCTGGCTGCGACCGGCGACCGGCACCCAGATGGTCGTCTCCGGCACCGCCCAGCAGGCCGTCTACGTCGTCGTGGACGGTGCCATGCAGGCCCGTAAGCCCGGCGACCCCGGCGGCACGGTCCGCCACCACGTCGGCGCGGGTGGCATCGTCGGCCTCGCCAACGCGCTCACCGGCCGCTCGACCGCGCTGGACTGGCACACCGCCGGCACCACCCTGCTGTCCGTGCCGACCGCCACCGTCGCGGCCGTCATCGGCCCGCTGCCCGGCCCGCCGCCGGCCGACCGGGCCGAGGCCGAGGCGCTGTTCGCCGACACCCCGGCGCTGTCCGACCTGGCCGGGGACGAGCGGCTCGCGCTCATCGCGTCCGCGCACCCGCTCGACCTCGAACCCGGTGAGCCGGTCATGCTCGACGGCCCCACCCACGCGGTGGTGGTCGACTCCGGCGTGATCGCGATGGCCGACGGCACCGAACTGCGCCGCGGCACGCTCATCGGCCCGGTCGGCGACGGCAACCCGGGAATGGTCGCCCAGACCCGGACCCCGACCCGGCTCTGGGTCATCCCCGACGCCTCCGACCTGCCGCCGCTGGTGGGGGACCCGCATCACGTACCCGGTGGACCCGGTTCCGGAGCCGGGGCCGGCGTGTACCCGCCGCTGGCAGCACCGCCCGGACCGCCCGAGGGCATCGAGAACCCGGACGCCGACCGTGGCTTCGAGCGCCGTATGTGGCTGCTGGTCGTGTTCGTGCTCATCACCGCGCTGGTGCTGACCGGCCTCAACTTCCGGTCCGGTCCGGCGTGGGCGGAGATGGCCGCCGACCGGGCCATGCTCACCGCGGACAAGGGCACGATCACCGCGACCGTGGAAGGCGCCAAGGTGACCGTCGCCGCGGGGGGCCGGCGCTACCTCGAGCAGGGCGCCAGCCTGGAGATCCCGGCCGGTGCCTCGGCCCGCCTCACGTTCCAGGGCGGTTCGGCGGTGCTGATCTGTGCGAGCACCGAGGTCGAGATCGGCGAGCTCGGCACCCGGACCGGCGGTGAGCGGATCCCGCACGCGGCGCTGAGCCTGCGCGGTGGGCGGGTGCTCGCCGACACCGGCAGCACCAGCGGGGCCTACGAGCCGCTCGTGCTGAGCGTCAAGGGCACCGCCGGCGAGGTCACCAACAACGGTGCCGCCTGGTTCGCGGTGGACCCGAGGGCGGTCAGCGTCGCCAGTGGCCGGGTGTACCTCGCGGGCACCCCGGCACCGGTCGACGTGTCGTCGCTGAGCTGCGGCGACGGCGAGAAGGTGGAACCGCCGGCCGGATCGCCCAGCCAGACCCCGAGCGACGAGCCGTCCGAGGACCCGGTCGTGCCGGACCCGGTCGTGCCGGCGCCGTCCGAGTCGGTCCCGGCCTCGGTGGCGCCGTCGATCACGCCGGACGCGACCACGGATCCGGAGGAGACCACGGATCCCGAGGAGCCGGCGGAACCGGACGAGCCGGATGAGCCGGACGCACCCCGGCCGACCACGAACCGCCCGACCACGCGGCCCACGACGGCCCCGGTCACCACCCGGCCCACGACGCCGGCCACCACCGCGCCGACCACGACGCCTCCGGCGCCGCCGCCCGCGACGACACCGCCGACCACCACGCCGCCGCCGGAGTCGACCCAGTCGGCGTCCGGCGAGGCCTCGATCTCGTTCTCGGTCCCCTCCTCGGACGGGACGGATTGATCGGCGCCACGCTATGGACAGAATAAGTTAAGAGTCTTAATAATTGGGCCACTGTCGATATAACGACGTGGAGGCCATCCCCATGCGCCGATCCCCCTTCCCCCGCTCGGTAGCCCTGTCGGCCGTCGCGATCCTCGCGGCGGCCGGCTCCGCTGTGTACGTGGCGTCGTCCGCCAGTGCCGCCGTCGCGTGCGCCACCCCATGGAGCGCGACCGCCGTCTACACGAACGGCAACAGCGCCTCGCAGTCCGGCCACAACTACACCGCCAAGTGGTGGACCCAGAACGAGAGCCCGGCCACGCACAGCGGCCAGTGGGACGTCTGGGCCGACCAGGGCACCTGTGGCGGCGGAACCACGCCACCGCCGACGACGACGCCCCCCACGACGCCGCCGACCACCCCTCCTCCCACGACCCCTCCTCCCACGACCCCTCCTCCTACCACCCCGCCGCCCTCTTCCAACCTTCCGAAGCACGCGTTGATCGGGTATCTGCACTCGAGCTTCGCCAACGGCTCGGGCTACGTGAAGATGGCGGACGTACCGGCCGACTGGGACATCATCAACCTGGCGTTCGGCGAGCCCACGTCGGCGACCTCGGGTGACATCCGCTTCACGCTCTGCCCGGCCGCGGAATGCCCCGGCGTCGAGTCGGAGGCCGCGTTCATCGCCGCGATCCGGGCGAAGCGCACGGCGGGCAAGAAGGTGCTGCTCTCCATCGGCGGCGCCAACGGCCAGGTGCAGCTCACCACCACCCAGGCCCGCGACACGTTCGTCAGCTCGGTCAGCGCGATCATCGACCGGTACGGCCTGGACGGTGTCGACATCGACTTCGAGGGCCACTCGCTGTCGTTGAACACCGGTGACACCGACTTCAGGAACCCCACCACGCCGGTGATCGTGAACCTGATCGCGGCGCTGAAGTCCCTCAAGGCCCGGTACGGCGCCGGCTTCGTGCTCACCATGGCACCGGAGACGTTCTTCGTGCAGCTCGGCTACCAGTACTACGGTTCCGGCCCGTGGGGCGGCCAGGACCCGAGGGCGGGCTCCTACCTGCCGGTCATCCACGCCATGCGCAACGACATCACGGTGCTGCACGTCCAGGACTACAACAGCGGGTCCATCATGGGCCTGGACAACCAGTACCACAGCATGGGCGGCGCCGATTTCCACATCGCGATGACCGACATGCTGCTCGCCGGCTTCCCGGTGGCCGGCAACACCGCCAACGTGTTCCCGGCCCTGCGCGAGGACCAGATCGCTTTCGGCGCACCGTCCTCGGTCAGCGCGGGCAACGGCTACGTCGCCCCCGCAGGCGTCCAGCAGGCGGTGACCTGCCTGGTCAAGGGCACGAACTGTGGCGGGTACACGGTCCGCAGCGGCACGAACCCGAACTTCCGCGGCCTGATGACCTGGTCGATCAACTGGGACAAGTTCTACGGCTACGAGTTCCAGAACTCCCACGAGCCGTACCTCAACGGTCTCGGCTGATCGATGATCTCCTCCGGGGCTACGGCTTCGGAGGAGATCCAGGGCGTGGAACGATGAGGGGTATGCAAAGCCCGGTCGCATTCGTGCTCGGCGGAGGAGGGGTCCTCGGCGCCGTACAAGTCGGTATGCTCCGCGCCCTGTTCCGCGCGGGCTATCGGCCCGATGTCGTCGTCGGCACCTCGATCGGCGCGGTCAACGGCGCGCTCGTGGCCGCCGACCCCACCGAGGCGGTCACCAACCGGCTGGTCCGGCTCTGGTCGTCGCCCGAGGCCGCCGAGGTCTTCGGCGACAGCATCGCGCGCCAGGTCCGGCGGTTCGCGGCGCGGACCCATCTGCACTCGCCCATGCCGCTGCGCCGCCTGCTCATCTCCGAGCTCGGCGAGGACATGGACTTCGCCGGCCTCAAGGTGCCGTTCCGCTGCTGCGCGGCCAGCATCGAACGGGCCGCCGAACACTGGTTCGACAGCGGCCCGCTGGTCGATGCGGTCCTCGCGTCCTCGGCGGTGCCGGGTCTGCTGCCCCCGATGGAGATCGCCGGCGAGCACTTCGTCGACGGCGGCATCGTCAACTCGATCCCGATCAGCGAAGCCGTCCGGATCGGCGCCAAGCAGATCTTCGTGCTGCAGGTCGGCCGGATCGAACGGCCGCTGACCGTGCCCCGCCGCCCGTGGGAGGTGGCCCAGGTCGCGTTCGAGATAGCCCGGCGGCACCGCTTCGCCCGGGAGCTCGCGTCGCTGCCCGACGACGTACGCGTGCACGTGCTGCCCACCGGCGGCGGCGAGAGCCGTGACGACTCGCCCTGGGCCTATCGCGACATGGCGGCCGCCGGCCGGCGGATCAGCCGGGCGTACACCGCTTCCCGGCGCTATCTCGCGGCCAACGCCACCCCCGCGCCGGCCGACGGCGCCTGATGGTCCCGCCCCGCTGGATCCGGCGCCTCGTCATCGCGCCCCTCATGGTGGTCCTCGCCGTCGTCCTGGTCACCACCCTGCCGGTCTGGCTGCTGCTGGCGCTGGCCGCCTCGCCGCTGGTGCCGGGCCACCTGCGGGTCCCGCGCCTGGCGTTCCTCGCCGTCGCCTACCTCGTCTGGGACGCGGCCGCGCTGGTCAGCCTCGCGGTGCTCTGGGTGGCCTCGGGCTTCGGGTGGAAGATCCGCAATCCCACGTTCCAGCGCGCCCACTACGTGCTGACCGGCAAGTTTCTCGGCGCGCTGTTCTGGCTGGCCAAGTGGTCGCTGCACCTGACCGTCGACGTGGTCGGCACCGACCCGGACACCGGCATGCCGGGCCGCCCGGAGATCGTGGTCAGCCGCCATGCCGGACCGGGCGACTCGTTCATCCTCATCCACGGCCTGGTCAACTGGTTCGACCGCGAGCCCCGCATCGTGCTCAAGGCCACCCTGCAGTGGGATCCGGCGGTGGACGTGCTGCTCAACCGCCTGCCCAACCGCTTCATCTCCCCGGGCCGGCCGGGCAACGAGAACCTCGAGAAGACGGTCGGCGCGCTCGCCACCGGCCTCGACGAGAACGACGCCTTCGTGATCTTCCCGGAGGGCGGCAACTTCACCCCGCGACGCCGGGTCCGCGCCATCGCCTGGCTGCGCGACCGGGGCATGGCCGACAAGGCCGCCCGGGCCGAACGGCTCCGTAACCTCCTGCCGCCGAAACCGGGCGGCCTGCTCGCCGCGATCGACGCGGCCCCGGACGCCGGCGTGATCTTCGTGGCCCACACCGGGCTGGACCGCATGGTGACGGTCTCCGACGTCTGGCGTGAGCTGCCCATGGACAAACAACTGGTCATGCGTTTCTGGAGCGTGCCGCCGGAGGAGATCCCGGCCGGCGAGGAGGAACGCGTCACCTGGCTGTACGACTGGTGGGCCCGTATCGACGCCTGGATCGAGGAGAACCGGCCCCGGCCCCGCCCGCTCGGCACCGACTGGACGGCCCGGCGGACCCCCGTCGGGTGATCGCGTCTTTCGCCCTCAGGGGAATCACTGGGCACCGCGCTGGTTATCGGTGAAGGTAGTGAGTGTCTGATACCGGGTCGGTGCTGCCGTTCCCCGGCCGGTGCGAGAGGGTGGGTCCCATGAGTTTTGACGAGCCAATGATGCGGTCGGGTGGCGGATCCTTTGACGACCAGGTCTTCGACCGGCTGCTCCGTGAACGCATCATCTTCCTCGGTAGTGAGGTCAACGACGAGGTGACCAACCGCATCTGTGCGCAGATGCTGCTGCTGGCCTCCGCCGACAGCGAGAAGGACATCGCTCTGTACATCAACTCGCCGGGCGGTTCGATCAGCGCCGGCATGGCGGTGTACGACACGATGCAGTACATCAAGAACGACGTGGCGACGATCGCCATGGGCATGGCGGCCTCGATGGGGCAGTTCCTGCTCTGCGCCGGCACCCCCGGCAAGCGTTTCGCGCTGCCGCACGCCCGGGTGATGATGCACCAGCTCTCCGGCGGCATCGGCGGCACCGCGGCCGACATCGCCATCCAGGCCGAGAGCATGCTGCACATCAAGCAGGTCATGAACGAGCGGATCGCTTTCCACACCGGGCACACCCCGGAGGAGATCGGCCGCGACTCCGACCGCGACCGCTGGTTCACGGCCCAGGAGGCCAAGGACTACGGCATCGTCGACCACGTGATCGCGAAGGCGGCCGACGTGCCGAGCACGTCCGCGCTGGTCTGACACGTTCACCGGCGGGCGCACGGGCAACCGTGCGCCCGTTTGTGTGCTCTCCGCGTCCTTTGGGTATAGCCGTCGTATCCCCGAAGGTTTGAAGGAGGTGCTGACGTGAGGATTCCTACATTCTCCCGGCAGTCCGACACCACCACGGAAACCACGGACCGTGCGCCGGTCGCCGCACGCACCGATACCGCACCAGCCGCTGACGGCCGCACCACGACGGTCATCACGAAGCAGCGCGAGACCAAGCCGCAGGACGACACCACCGCGAGTCTCACCCCGGTGGCGCCCGCTCCGGTCCGCACCTCGCCGCCTCCGGCCCCGCCGGTCCAGACCCGCCCGGCCCAGACCCCTCCGGTCCAGACCCGCCCGGCCCAGACCCCTCCGGTACGGGACGCCGACGTCAAACCCGACACCGTGCCCACCATGCCTCCGGTGGTCGCCGGCCCGAAGCCGAGGGCCAGCCTGCTCGCGATGCTCGGCCTGATCACCGGTGTCGTCGCCGCCCTGCTCGTGCTCTCCGGGCCGCTGCTGGGCTACGGCGTCGGTGTGGCCGGCCTCGCCCTGCTGCTCTCGCTCGGCGGCATTCACGGGACCCGCAAGCGGCACGTCGCCGGCAAGACCGACGCCCTGATCGGCATGGCGCTCGCGCTCGGCGCGATCGTCGTCGGCGTGCTGGCACTGACCGGCTCGCTGTCCTGGCTCGGCACCGACATGCAGCCGGTCACCAGCCTGCGAGAGTGGCTTGACACACAGTTTGTCGATCGCTTCTGACGGGTATGAGACATATACCGGAAGCGATACGCCTCCGGTACACCTCGGAACCGGGCCGGCCAGCAGCCGACCCGCCCCGAGAACCTCCGGCGGTTCGCTGGAAGCGCGGAAACGCACCGAACGGCGATCATCGTCGCCCGGCTCGGGGTAAAAACCGCAACGTTGTGCGGGGGCGGCGGTTCGCCGCCCCCGACGCATATCCGGGCCCGGTCGACCGGCCTCCCGGCGCGAAAACAACAAATCGCCGGTCCACCGGCTCACGACGCAACGAATCGTCGTCGGTGCGCAACGGTGATCTAGGTCCTACGCAGGGGTTTCCCGCATAGCGTTGGCGCCATGACGACCGCTGCCGCCCGCCGCTATCTGATGTGCCGGCCCACCCACTTCGCCGTCACCTACCGGATCAATCCGTGGATGGATCCGACGGCCCCGTACGACACCGCCCTGGCGATCCGTCAGTGGGAGAACCTGCGGCAGACCTTCCTCGGCCTCGGCCACACCGTCGAGCTGATCGACCCGCTGCCCGGCCTGCCCGACATGGTCTTCGCCGCCAACGGCGCCACCGTCGTCGACGGCAAGGTCTTCGCGGTCCAGTTCCGGGACGCCGAACGCGCCGACGAGGGACCGGCCTACAAGGCGTGGTTCGAGAACGCCGGTTTCGACGTCACCGACTCCAAGAACACCAACGAGGGCGAAGGCGACATCCTGCTCGCCGGCGAGGTGCTGCTCGCGGGCACCGGCTTCCGCACCGCCCACGCGGCCCACGCCGAGGCCCAGGAGGTCTTCGGCCGCCCGGTGATCACGCTGCAGCTGGTCGATCCCGCCTACTACCACCTCGACACCGCGCTCTGCGTGCTCGACGAGCGCAACATCGCGTACCTTCCGGCGGCGTTCTCGCCCGGATCCCAGGCCGTGCTGCGCCGGCTCTTCCCCGACGCGGTCATCGCGACACCCGAGGATGCCGAGGTGTTGGGGCTCAACGCGGTCAGCGACGGCCGTACCGTGGTGCTGCCGGTCCAGGCCACCACGCTGACGGCGGCCCTGCAGGCCGCCGGATACCAGACCGTCGGGGTCGATGTGAGTGAGCTTCGCAAGGCCGGCGGCGGACCGAAGTGCTGCACGCTGGAGGTGCGATCGTGACAGACATCGATATGCGTACGCCGGGAGCGCTCGCCGACGCCGAACGCTGGACGGCCCACAACTACCACCCGCTGCCCGTGGTGATCACCGACGCCGAGGGCGCCTGGGTCACCGACGTCGACGGCCACCGCTACCTGGACTTCCTCGCCGGATACTCGGCGCTCAACTTCGGTCACCGGCACCCGTCCCTGATCGCCGCCGCGCACGCCCAGCTCGACCGGCTCACGCTGACCAGCCGGGCGTTCGTGCACGACCAGTTCGCCACGTTCTGCCGCGGCCTGGCCGAGCTCTGCGGCAAGGACCTGGTGCTGCCGATGAACACCGGTGCCGAGGCCGTCGAGACCGGGATCAAGGTCGCCCGCAAGTGGGGATACCAGGTCAAGGGCGTGCCGGACGGGCAGGCGGAGATCGTCGTCGCGGGCGGCAACTTCCACGGCCGGACCACGACGATCATCAGCTTCTCCACCGACGAGGACGCCCGAGCCGATTTCGGCCCGTACACCCCGGGCTTCAAGATCGTGCCGTACGGGGACCTGGCCGCGATCACCGACGCCGTGGGACCGAACACGGTGGCTGTCCTCCTGGAGCCGATTCAGGGCGAGGCCGGCGTGCTGGTGCCCCCGGCGGGCTACTTCGCCGGCGTGCGCGAGTTGTGCACCACCGAGAACGTGCTCCTGATCGCCGACGAGATCCAGTCGGGCCTCGGCCGTACCGGCAAGACGTTCGCCATCGAGCACGAAGGCGTCGTCCCGGACATGTTCCTGCTCGGCAAGGCCCTCGGCGGCGGCATCGTGCCGGTCTCCGCGGTGGCCGCGGACCGCGCGGTGCTCGGCGTCCTCAAGCCGGGCGAGCACGGTTCGACGTTCGGCGGCAACCCGCTGGCCTGCGCGGTCGGCTCGAAGGTGGTCCGGCTGCTGAGCACCGGCGAGTTCCAGCAGCGCTCGGCCCAGCTCGGCACCCGGCTCCACGAGGGCCTGACCGCGTTGATCGGACACGGCGTGGTCGCTGTCCGGGGCCGCGGTCTCTGGGCCGGCGTCGACATCGATCCCGCCCTGATGACCGGCCGCCAGGCCGTCGAGCGGCTCGCGGAGCAGGGCATCCTCGCCAAGGACACCCACGGCTCCACGATCCGCCTCGCCCCGCCGCTGGTGGTCACCGAAGCGGAGGTCGACCAGGCGCTGGCAGGTTTGGCCGCGATTCTCCCCGGGAAATGACTCACCCGTTGAGGGGTGTTACGGCGGTCTCTTGAGGGGTTGAGAGGTTGTCAACGGGCTCCCGAGCTGACGCTCGGGGGCCCGTCGCCGTTCCACGGCCACACGTTTCGTCAGTGGTTGAACTTGCGCATGGCCATCGTCGGGGCCTCGCCCATCACCGAGTGGGGCTGGGTCACGCCGCCGGTGCTCCAGAGTTTGGAGCGGCCGACGTGGACCTGGGCGTAGAGCTCGACCACGTCGTTGGGGGCCAGCGTGCGGGTCTCGTCGCGGTGCAGGGTGACGCGGTCGTCGTCGTTGGGGGACCCGTTGGGGCGGATGCCGGTGCCGTTGGTGCTGACGTCCTGGGCGCTGAGCTCACCGCTGCGCAGGGCCAGGCGGACGTGGCCGCGGCTGATCCATTTGCGGGCGTCGTCGGTCAGCCACTGGCCGAGCATGACGCCACCGCCCTCGGGCGCGCGGCCGACCACGACCGGGTTCTCCGTGGAGACCACGAAGCGTTTGCGGACGATGCCGTCGATGCGCACCGACATGACCTCGACGGCCGGGCGGGGGCCCGCGTCGCGCAGGCGGGCGCCGTGCCGGGGGCAGGTCGGGACGCCGGCCCGCAGGGCGGGCGGCGGCTGGGAGACCGGGCTGGCGGTCTTGCGCATGTCGGCGAACGGGCTGTCCGGGTCGCCGCCGGAGCCGTAGGCGCTGCAGTTGGGGTCGGTGCATCCCCAGACGCGCGAGAGCAGCTTGCGTCCCATCGGGGAGGGCTCGGCCACCGCGGGGATCTCACCGCGGCCGACCCGGGCGACCAGCACCGGGCCGCCGGCACCGGGCACGGCGGCGAGCATCCGGCCGGGCTCCTCGACCCAGGGGCGGCGGTCGCGGAACTGCTCGGACCGGGCCCGGGTGAGCACCGGCAGCCCGAGCAGCTCGGCGACCTCGAGCACCCGGTCGTCGACCTGGGGCACGACCTCGACCACGCCGTCGTCGGCCCAGCGGCGCACCACCATGCGTTCGTTGGAGGTGAGATCGGCGTCGGAGAGCAGGCCACGCGGGACGACCGCGTAGACCGGGACGTTCTCCTCCGAGACGTGCCGGCCGAGCGCGTCGATGACCAGGCCCAGCCGCAGCATGCTGGCCGGGCGACCGCCGTCGAGGTCGGCCCAGCGCACGACCTCGGCCAGGTCGAGCACCGCGCGCGCGAGGGCGGGATCGGTGGTGAGGCGGCCTTCGATAGCGTCGAGGACCTTGCTGACCTCGAATCTCATCGTGGCCTCCCCTTTGGTACGCGTGTGCGGCTGACCGGGCAATCATGCCGTCTGAGGGCGGGTCGTCGCCAACCGGCTGTGGATAACGTGACCTGTAACCACTCAGAGTCACGGCATGTTGCGTCCGGTGATCGCGATGCCCATCGATCGGGCGACGCTGAATGTCGCACCACTTCGCTACGGTGGGCGCCGACATCGAGGACAACGGGGGATCTCCATGAGGGTTCGACGGCCGGCAATCGCGGCTCTGGCTCTGGTCGCTGCTCTGGGACTGGCCGGCTGCGGTCCCGAGGAATCCGCGTCCTCCTCGGGCGCGGGCACGAGCGCCACCGGTGAGAAGGTCGCCGAGCAGGCCTCGGCCGAGACCGAGCTGGCGAGCGCGGTCAAGAAGCTCAACGAGAACACCATGAAGGTCGACATGAGGATGGCCGGCGCCCTGAGCATGAGCGGCGTGGCCGACGGCAGGACGGGCAACTCCGAGATGTCGGTCGACATGGGCTCGGCCGGCTCCGGGTCCACGATGAGCATGCGCAAGATCGACGACGACATCTACCTGAAGATCGGCGGCGACCTCGGCAAGACGCTCGGGGCGAGCTCCGGCGGCAAGGAATGGATGCACCTCGACGCCGCGAAGCTGGGCGCGGGCAGCAGCCTCAACTTCGGCTCGAAGGACGACCCGGCGGGCGCCAAGGTGCTGCTCGACGCGGTCACCGGGGTGGAACGGGTCGGCGACCACGACTTCAAGGGCACTCTCGACCTGACCAAGTCGCCGCGTTACAACCAGGACAAGGAGAGTCTGGCGGCCCTCGGCGACAAGGCCACCAACCTGCCCTTCACCGCCAAGACGGACACCGAGGGCCGGCTCACGGAGCTCGCCATGGACATGAGCGGCCTGGGCGCCGGTGCCGGCGAGATGACGACGAAGTATTCCGACTTCGGCACCGAGGTGTCGGTCGAGGCGCCGCCGTCGTCGCAGGTCCAGGAGATGCCGAGCTCCCTGTCAGGCATCCTCAACGCCTGACTCACGCGGGGGTGCGCACCGGCCTGCGGTCACCGTCCGATGTGGGCTTCGTTTGCGCTCGATGGAGATCGGGCATTCCTGTCCTGAACGGTCGCCACCCCCGGCGGCCGGCCGGCAGGAAGGATCCACATGCGGACGCCACAATCGGCCGGGCCACTGTCGGCCGGGCTTCTCCCGGTCGAGCACCACCGCGCCGAACTCCGCGGGGCCGGATCACCCACGGCCGGATCACCGTTTTCCGGGGCGCCGTTCTCCGGGGCGCGGGTTTTCCGCTCGCGCTGGGCCGGGCTGGGGGTCGCCTCCATGGCGACCGTCGCGCTCGCCGTGGGCGGCTGCTCCGCCCAGGGTGGGGCCACCCCGACGGCCGGTTCGTCGGCGAGCGCCGGCACGTCGGCCGGGGCTGACCCGTCGACCGGGACCGGCGCGTCGACGGGTGCGTCCGCGGCCACCGGTGCCGCCGACCCGGCCGCCGCGTCCGCGCTGGCCGCGGCCGCCGTGAAGCTCGGTACGACCAGTTACAAGGTGAGCCTGACCTCGGGATCCGGGCTCACGATCGCGGGCGCGATGGACGCCCCCAACGGGACGGGCACCGCGACCCTGACCGCGACCGGTCCCAACACCGAGATCCAGGTCAAGACGCTGCTGGTCGACAAGGACCTGTACCTCAAGGTCCCGGGCATCACCAAGGGTGACACCTGGACCCACGTCGACGTGTCCCGGCTGCCCGAGGGTGCCAACGTCGGTCTGCGACCCGGCCAGATCGACCCGGCCAACACGTCGCAGCTGCTGACCGCGACCACGGACGTCCGGTCGGCCGGCTCGCTCACCTACGAGGGCACGCTCGACCTGACCAAGGCCGCGGGCGTCGCCGGCATCGACCAGAAGATGGTGCAGACCTGGGGCAGCCAGGCCGAGAACGTCCCGTTCACGGCCGGCCTCGACGACCAGGGCCGCCTGTCGGCCATGACGATCCAGCTCCCCGCGGTGAACGGCCAGCAGGCCCAGCCGCTCGAGGTGCTGTACACCGATTACGGCACCACGGTCGACGCCAAGCGGCCGGCCGCCGGCGAGACCACCGAGGCGCCGGACAACCTGTACACCAGCCTCGGAGGCTGACTCCGGGACCTGGCACCGAACAGGCCGAGGGGCGGGAATCGCAGCGTCGCGATCCCCGCCCCTCGGCCTGTTTGGGGTGCCGGGCTGCGGGTAGCGTTGCTGGACGTGCCAGAGGGACACACCATTCACCGGCTTGCCGGGATCCATCGGGAGTTGTTCGCCGGGCGGGTCGTCGCCGTCGACAGTCCGCAGGGGCGGTTCGCCGACGGCGCCACGTTGCTGGACGGACGGCGGGTCGCCGACACCGAGGCGTACGGGAAGCATCTGCTGCACCACTTCGACGGCGAGCTCACTCTGCATGTCCATCTTGGGCTGTACGGGAAGTTCGCCGACGGGCCGCGACCCGCTCCCGACCCGGTGGGGCAACTGCGGATGCGGATGATGAGCGACGCCCACTGGCTGGAGCTGCGCGGGCCGACCGCGTGTGAGGTGCTCACGCCTCCGGAGGTGGCCGCGCTCCGGGCCCGGCTGGGTCAGGACCCGCTGCGGGACGACGCTGACCCGCTCCTCGCGTACGGAAAGATCGGCCGCGGTTCGAAGCCCTTGTTCGCCCTGTTGATGGACCAGACCGTGGTTGCCGGGTGTGGGCTGATCTACGCCAACGAGGTGCTGTTCCGGGCCGGGCTCGCCCCGACCACGCCGGGGCGGGCGATCAGCTTCTCGCGGTGGCAGGAGATGTGGGACGACCTGCGGGCGCTGATGAAGGAAGGCGTGGTGCGGGGGCGGATCGACACCGTGCACTCCGACCACACGCCGGAGGCCATGCGCCGGGCGCCGCGAGTGGATCGGCACGGCGGTGAGGTGTACGTCTACCGTCGGCCGGGCCAGCCGTGCCTGGTGTGCGGCACGGCCATCGTGCGTGGATCGATGGCCGGCCGCAATCTCTACTGGTGCCCGGTCTGTCAGCCCTCGACCTGACCGCGCGGGTCAGGACGGCGGTGCGGCCGGCTGCTCGGACGGGGTGACCGTCGGTGCGGCGGAGGCCGGCGCCGACGGGGCCGGTGCCGGGGGGATCTCCGGCAGGCCGAGGGTGTAGCGCTCCTGGAGCCAGGGCACCAGCGTCTCGTAGGCCTTGATGGTGTCGGGCTGACCGAAGTCGTGGGACAGGACGATCGAGCCCGGCTTCGTGTTGTCCTGGACGCTCTTGATGACCCGGTCGACGTGGGTCTTGTCGTCCTCGTCCTTCGGGTGGTCCCAGTCCGCCGGGTCCACCTGCCAGTACAGCGACACCATGTCGTCCTGGTAGGCGGTCTGGACCAGGGCGTCGCTGAAGTTGCCGCCCGGCGCGCGGAAGAACGGGATCTCTGCGTTCGGCACGGCCGCCCGGATGGCCTCGTTGGTGCGGCTCAGGTCCTCGCGCATCTTGCGGGGCTTGAGTTTGCCGATGGTCAGGCTGTGGTTCCAGGTGTGGTTGCAGAGGGTGTGCCCGGCCGCCACGATGTCGCGGACGATCTCGGGGTGCTTGGTGACCTGCTCGCCGACCAGGCAGAAGACCGCTTTGACCTGGTACTGGTCGAGCAGTGCGAGGATCTTCGGCGTCTGGACCGGGTCGGGGCCGTCGTCGAACGTCAGGGACACGGTGTTCGTGCCGGTGACGCGCAGGGACTGGCCGGGGCCGTCACCCGGCGGCACGAGGATCACCGGCGTGGTGGGGGTCGCGGCGGCCGACGCGGGAGGTGCGGCCGGTGCGGTGGTGGCCGCGGCTGCACCGGTCGGTGCCGGCTGGGCGGGGGCCTGGGCTCCCGCGGAGGCGGGCGGCGCGGGCTTGCCGGCGTCGGCCACCGGCTTGGCGGCGGTTTCGGGCTCGGTGGCCTTGTTCTCGTCGTCCTTGGCCTTGGGCTTCGTCGTCGTGATCACGGTGCCGTCGGCGGCGACCGTGGTCACCTCGGTCTGGGTGGCGCGTTGCTGGACCGGGACGCCGATCAGCAGGACGCCGACCGCGACCAGGGCGGCGAGCAGGGCCTGCTGGCGGTGGCGGCCGATGAGCAGCCACGATTCGATCGGCAGGGTGCCGGGGGCGCGGTGCGAGCCGGTGACCGGGGGCTTGCCACTGTCGGCGCGGGCCCAGTCGCGGACCGCGCCGGCCGCGTTGCGGACGCCCGGCAGCGGACGCACCGTGATGGCGAGCTGGTCGCCCTGCTTGGCATGCCGGCTGCGACCCGCCTGCCCACTGCGACCCGCCTGCCCACTGCGAGCCGCCTGGCCACCGCGACCCGCCTGCCAACTGCGAGCCGCCTGCTCACCGCGAGCCGCCTGCTCACCGCGTGAGGAGGCCTGGTCGCGGGGGAGCTGGCCGCCGGTGCGGGAGCGGGGGGAGAGGTCGAGGGAGGTGCGCCGGCCGCCGGCGATGCGGGGCGGGGACGGGCGCAGGGTGGTCGCGTCGGCGAGGGACTCGGGGCGGCGGTGGCGGCCGAGGGAGGTCTCGCCTTCGAGGACCTCGAGATGCGGGAACCCGCCGGTGCCCCCGGTGAGGGCGCCGCTGACGGCGGCCCGGGACGACGGGGCAGCGGGCGAGGGTGCGGAAGGCCGCGCAGAGGATGAGGAGACCCGGCCGCGGGACGCCGAGGCGGCCGAGTGACGGGGGCCGTTTCCGGTCGCCGTACGTTTGGGGGGTTGCGGCGGCATTCGTCATGGATACCGTGCCGCTTGATCAAAGACGATACCGTTATTGTGCTCTATTCATCACTTGAGGTAATTAACCCTGCTCGGAGGCCTGTACCGCGTCCGTCGCTTTCCGTGCCGCAATGAGCACGGGATCCCACACCGGGGAGAACGGTGGCGCGTAACTGAGATCGAGCGCCGTCATCTCCTCGACCGTCATCCTGTTCCAGACCGCGATCGCCAGGCCGTCGATGCGTTTCGCGGCCTCCTCGCGCCCGACGATCTGGGCGCCGAGCAGCACCCCGGTGCGCCGCTCGGCGATCATCTTGACCGTCATCGGGCTGGCTCCGGGGTAATAGCCGGCCCGGCTGGTCGACTCGACCGAGGCGGTCACGAACTCGAAGCCCGCCGCGGCCGCCTCCGCCGAGGACAGTCCGGTGCGGGCGACCTCCAGCTCGCAGACCTTCGTCACCGCCGTACCGATCACGCCGGGGAACGTCGCGTAGCCGCCGGCGAGGTTGATCCCCGCCACCCGGCCCTGCTTGTTGGCGTGGGTGCCGAGCGGCACGTGGGCCGGCTGCCCGCTGATCCGATGCGTCGTCTGCACGCAGTCGCCGGCCGCCCAGACCCCGGCCACGTGACCGTCCGGGCCCACGACGCGCATCCGCAGGTCGGTGCGGATGCCGCCGGTGACCCCCACGGGGATGCCGGCCTCGGTGGCGAGGGTGGTGTTCGGGCGTACGCCAAGACCCAGCACCACGATGTCGGCCGGCAGCGTCCCGTCCGCGGTGACCACCGCGCGGACCCGGCCCAGCAGTGACTCCAGGCCCTGGACCTCGGTGTTCGTGCGCACCTCGATGCCCAGTCCGCGGATCGCACCGGCGACCTTCTCGCCCATGTCCGGGTCGACGGTGGACATCGGATGGGCCGAGCGTTCAAGCAGTGTCACCTCGAGACCGCGCTGGACCATGGCCTCGGCCATCTCCACGCCGACGTATCCGCCACCGATGACCACGGCCCTGCGGGGCTTCGGGTGGCTGCCGAGCCACTCCTGGATGGCCGTGCCGTCGTCGAGCGTCTGTACGCCGAAGACGCCGCCACCGGTGATCTGTGCCCACTTCGGGGTGACCGGGACGGCGCCGGCCGCGTACACGAGTTCGTCGAAACCCTCCCGGCTCTCGCCGCCGCCGTCCAGGTCCCGCGCGATCACCTCGCGCCGGTCCAGGTCGATGCCCACGACCTCGTGCCGCATCCGTACGGAGATGGCGGCCTTCTCGAACTCGGCCGGCGTGCGCGCGATCAGCGCGTCCCGGTCGGCCACCGACCCACCGATCCAGTACGGGATCCCACAGGCCGAGTACGACGTGAAGTTGCCCCGCTCGAACGCGACGATCTCCAACTTGTCCGGGCCCTGGCGTTTGCGGGCCTGGGCGGCGGCGGACATCCCGGCGGCGTCGGCGCCGATGACGACGAGTTTCACGCGGTGGTGGCCTTCCCGGCGGTGGTGCGGGCGAGCCAGTCGACCACGTCGGCGACCGAGCCCTGCTGGGCCAGGATGGCGCGCTGCCGGGCGGCGCCGGTGCCGTGGGCGCGCAGCCGGCCCATGAGCACGGTTGTCATCTCGAGGTCGCCGTGGCGTTCCAGTTCGGGGCGCACGTAGTCGAACAGCTGGCGCATCAGCCGCCAGGCCGGCCGGGGTTCCCGGGTCGCCATGTCGATGTTGAGGCCTTCCAGGCCGTCGTGCGCGGCCCGCCAGTGCGCGGCCATGAGCAGCGGGTGCGGCACGTCGGGGGCCGGCTTTCCCTCGCGTACGTCCGCGAGCAGCGTCGCCACCAGCGCCCGGGCCAGCGCGGCGAGCAGGGTCGCGTCGTCGAGCGTGGGGCAGACGTCACCCATCCGGATCTCGACCGTGGGGTAGGCGGCGGACAGCCGCGCGTACCAGTAAAGCATTCCCTGGTCGAGCATCGCACCGCTCGCCACCATGTCGCTGACCAGCGTCTCGTAGTGTTCGAACGAGTGCAGGTAGGGCGCCGGGCCGACCGAGGGCCAACGCTCCCAGAGCACCGACCGCCAGCTGGAATACCCGGTGTCGTGGCCGCCGAAGATCGGCGAGTTGACCGTCGCCGCCTGGAAGATCGGCAGCCAGGGGCGCAGGTGGTTGAGGATCTGCACGCCGGTCTCCGGGTCGGGCACGCTGACGTGCACGTGCATGCCGCACATCCCGCCGCCGGGGGCGAGGTCGCCGAAGCGTTCGCGCATCCGGTGGTACCGCGGGTTGTCGACGACGCGCACGTTCGGCCCGGTCGCCGGGGCGGCGCCGACCGCGAGCAGCCGGGTACCGGCCTGTTCGGCCGCGGTGGCGATCACGGACCGCAACCGGGTCAGGGAGCGATGCAGCTCGCTCAGCTCCAGCTGGGGCGGGCTCGCGGTCTCGATCTGGCTGCGCATGTACTCGTGCTGCACCGACTCGCGGAACTCCTCGGGAACCCGGTCGAAGACCTCTTCGACGGCTTCGACCGTGCGGGGCTCCACCGCGTCGACGAGCAGGTATTCCTCTTCCACACCGAGGGTCAGCAGGCCCTGCGACTCAGCCTCGTCGTGCATCTCCTCGGAGATCGTGGTGGCCCCTGCCGAACTCTCCGAAGTCGCCATGTGCCGCAACGTACCCCTTGGTGGTCACCAGAAAACGGGACTTGCGCCGATGTCGCTCCAAATGGTCTTGGGGCGTTGATTGACATCAATGTGTAACGAGAATGAAACTTCATGAGAGCGCTCTCTCTTCGATAGGAGCCGTCCTCATGAGACCCGTCCTCGTCATCTCGGCCGTCGCCGCCGTACTCGCCTCGTCAGCCGCCGTCGCCGTCTCCGCTCAAGCCTCGCTGCCGCCCCCGCCCTCGGGCTGGACCCAGGTCTGGGCGGACGACTTCACCGGCTCGGCCAACACGCTGCCCAGCTCGGCCAACTGGATCATCGACACCGGGACGAGCTACCCCGGCGGTCCGGCCCAGTGGGGCACGGGAGAGATCCAGACCTACACGAACAGCACGACGAACATCGCGCAGGACGGTTCGGGCAACCTGCGCATCACGCCGGTGCGCGGCTCCTCCGGCCAGTGGACGTCGGCCCGGATCGAGACCCAGCGCACCGACTTCAAGCCGGCGGCCGGTGGGGTGCTGCGTATCGAGGGCCGGATCCAGATGCCCAACGTGACCGGCGCTGAGGCGGCCGGTTACTGGCCGGCGTTCTGGGCCCTCGGCGCACCGTATCGCGGCAACTACCAGAACTGGCCGGCCATCGGCGAGTTCGACATCATGGAGAACGTCAACGGGATCAACTCCGTCTGGGGCGTGCTGCACTGCGGCGTCAACCCGGGCGGTCCCTGCGGCGAGACCAACGGCCTCGGTGCGAGCCGCGCCTGCCCCGGTTCGACCTGCCAGGCGGCGTTCCACACGTACGCGTTCGAGTGGGACCGCGGCGTCACCCCCAACCAGCTGCGGTGGTACGTCGACGGCCAGCAGTTCCACACCGTCACGCAGAGCCAGGTCGGCGAGCCGTACTGGTCGAACATGACCGGCCACAACGGCTACTTCCTCCTGCTCAACGTGGCGATGGGCGGTGCCTTCCCGAATGGCGTGGCCGGCTCCGCGACGCCGACGGCCGCGACCGTCTCCGGCCGGTCGATGCTCGTCGACTACGTGGCCGTCTACAGCCGCGGCGGCACGACGACGCCCACCACACCGCCGCCCACCACACCTCCGCCCACGGGTGGCACGCGCGACGCCTACAGCACGATCCAGGCGGAGTCCTACAACGCCGCGTCATCGGTCATCACCGAGACCTGTTCGGAGGGTGGCCAGAACGTCGGAGCGCTCAGTAACGGCGACTGGCTGCAATACAACAACGTCGATTTCGGTACGGGCGGCGTGCGCGATTTCGTGGCCCGGGTCGCGTCCGGTGCGGGCAGTGGCGTCAGTGGTCTCGTCGAGGTCCGGATCGACAGCCGTGGCAACGCCCCGATCGGCTCGTTCGCGATCGGTGGCACCGGTGGCTGGCAGTCCTGGCGGTCGACGCCCGGCAACGTGTCCGGAGTATCCGGCTCGCACACCGTTTATCTGACCTTCACCAGTGGTCAGGCGGCCGACTTCGTGAACGTCAACTGGTTCCAGTTCCGGAGGTAGGGACCTTAAAGAAATTTAAGTTAACAGATGTCTTTACAGGGTCTGTTAACACTCCTAATAATTGGGCCACCCCACTCGTCCCCCTGACGTGGAAGGCCCATCCCCATGCGCCGATCCGTAGTCTTGTCGGCCGTCGCGATAGTCGCGGCGGCCGGCTCTGCTGTCTATGTGGCGTCCTCCGCGAGCGCCGCCGTCGCCTGTTCCGCCGCCTGGAGCTCGAGCGCCGTCTACACGAACGGCATGAGCGCCTCGCAGAACAGCCACAACTACACCGCCAAGTGGTGGACCCAGAACGAGAGCCCGGCCACGCACAGCGGCCAATGGGACGTGTGGGCCGACAACGGCGCCTGTGACGGTGGCACCACACCGCCGACAACCAAGCCGCCGACGACGCCTCCCACGACCACCCCGCCCCCGACGACGCCGCCCCCTACGACGCCGCCTCCCACCACTCCGCCGCCCTCGAACGGGACGTTGCCGGCACACGTCGTCACCGGTTACTGGCACAACTTCGACAACCCGGCGAACGAGATCAAGCTCGCCGCGGTGCCGACCACGTACGACCTGGTCGCGGTCTCGTTCGCGGATGCCACGAGTACGCCCGGAGCGGTCACGTTCAGCATCGACCCCGGCCTCGCGGCGAGCGTCGGCGGATACACGAACGACCAGTTCAAGGCCGACGTCGCGACGCTGCACGCCCGGGGCAAGAAGGTGATCATCTCGGTCGGCGGGGAGCGCGGCGCGGTGGCCGTCGGTGACGCCACCGCCGCCACGAACTTCGCGAACTCGGTCTGGTCACTGATGCAGACGTACGGCTTCGACGGCGTCGACATCGACCTCGAGAACGGGCTCAACCCGACGTACATGGCTCAGGCCCTGCGCAGCCTGCGCACCAAGGCGGGTTCCAGCCTGATCATCACGATGGCCCCGCAGACCATCGACATGCAGAACCCGGCCGGTTCGTACTTCAAGCTGGCGCTGGACATCAAGGACATCCTGACGATCGTCCACACCCAGTTCTACAACTCCGGCGCGATGCTCGGCTGCGACCAGAACGCCGCGTACGGGCAGGGCACGGTCAACTTCATCGTCGCGCTGGCCTGCATCCAGCTCGAAGCGGGCCTGCGCCCCGACCAGGTGGCGATCGGCCTGCCGGCGACCCCCAGCGCGGCCGGCGGCGGCTATGTCTCGCCGTCCGTGGTCAACCAGGCGCTCGACTGCCTGGCCCGCGGCACCAACTGCGGCTCGTTCAAGCCGCCGCGCACCTACCCCGGCCTCCGTGGCGCGATGACCTGGTCGATCAACTGGGACGTCACCGCCGGCAACGGATGGGCCAACGCAGTGTCCCCCCACGTGCACGCCCTGCCCTGATCACCTGAGCGGAGAATCCCCATGAAGCTCAAACGGAAACTGTTCATCGGCATCACGGTCGCGACCACGGCCGCCGCCACCGCGATCATCCCGATGACCGCCTCGAACGCGGCCGTCGCCTGTGCCGCCGCGTGGAGCTCGAGCGCCGTCTACACCAACGGCAACAGCGCCTCGCAGTCCGGCCACAACTACACCGCCAAGTGGTGGACCCAGAACGAGAGCCCGGCGACCCACAGCGGTCAGTGGGACGTGTGGGCCGACAACGGCGTCTGTGGTGGCACGACCCCGCCGACCACCCCGCCCACGACGACCCCGCCGACCACCCCGCCGCCGTCGACCGGCACCAAGATGGCGTCGGCGCCGTACATCTATCCGGGCTGGGGCAACCCGCCCGCGCCGTCCACCGTCATGAACGCGACCGGCATCCGCGCCTTCACCATGGCGTTCGTGCTGGCCAACGGCTGCAACCCGGTCTGGGACGGCGAGGGTGGCCTGACCGGCGGTGTGCACGCCAGCACCATCGCCGCGATCAAGGCGGCCGGCGGCAGTGTCGTGCCGTCGATCGGTGGCTGGAGCGGCAACAAGCTCGGGCCGGCCTGTTCGACGCCCGAAGCGCTCGCCGGCGCGTACCAGAAGGTGATCGACGCTTTCGGTCTGCAGGCGATCGACATCGACATCGAGAACTCCGACGAGTTCGAGAACACCGTGGTGCAGGATCGCATCCTCGGCGCGCTGAAGATCATCAAGCAGAACAACCCGGGCGTGAAGACGATCCTGACGTTCGGCACGTCGCCGACCGGCCCGAACTACTACGGCATCCGGCTCATCACGCAGGCCAGGGCGCTGGGTGCGAACATCGACATCTTCACCCAGATGCCGTTCGACTTCGGCGGCGGCAGTGACATGTACGGTGCCACGGTCGGCGCTTCGGAAGGCCTGAAGAACCAGCTCAAGACGACCTTCGGGTACACCGACGCGCAGGCCTACAGCCACATGGGCATCTCCGGCATGAACGGTCTCTCCGACCAGCAGGAGCTCACCAGCGTCGACACATGGACCCGGATCCGCGACTACGCGAAGAACAACAACCTGGCCCGCTTCACATTCTGGGCGGTCAACCGGGACCGTGGCTGCGCCGGTGGCGGCGTGGTCTCCGACTGCTCCGGTATCGCCCAGCCCGACTGGGAGTTCACGCGGATCAGCGCCGGGTTCTAGCGTCAGCTCACGGGGGAGATGCGCGGTCGTGGATCAGTGATCCACGGCCGCGCGCCTGCGTTTGCGGACCTTCTTGGTCACCCAGCTGACGATCGCGACGATGAAGAACGCCCAGATCGCGTAGTCGAACCACTGGCTGTACTTCTCGACGTTCTCCCAGCGGGACCCGAGCGCGTACCCGGCGCCGACGAACAGCGTGTTCCAGATGCCGCTGCCGATCGTCGTGAACAGGGTGAACCGGCCCAGCTTCATCTTGTTGGCACCGGCCGGGATCGACACCAGGCTGCGCACCACCGGCGCCATCCGGCCGAACAGCACGGCCGCGTTCTCGTGCCGCTCGAACCAGCGGTCCGCGGTGTCGAGGTCGTCCGCGTCGACCAGCGGGATCCGGTCGAGCCAGCGCTTGAGCCGCTCCTCGCCGAGCGAGTAGCCCAGCCAGTACAGCGCGAGCGCGCCGATCACCGAACCGGCCGTCGCGGCGACCGTCACGAGGACGAGGTCGACCTTGCCCTCGTGCGCGAGGAAGCCGGCCATCGAGAGCACGATCTCGCTCGGGATGGGCGGGATCAGGTTCTCCAGCATCACGAGCAGGCCGACGCCGGCCGCGCCGAGCGACTCGATCACCGAGGCCACCCAGCCGGTCAGGCCGCCCAGCCCGCTCAGATCGGATTCGGCCGCCAGGGGGTACGGCTCACTCATCGCGCTCCTTCAGGGGTCGTCGAGGGGTCCTGACCTGGTACCCGTCATCCAGAGTACGAACCCTCCCGCCGCGCGCCGGGATGGCAGCGGGTTGCCCGGTCCGGGTAGGGTCCGGGCGCGATGGACATGTTGAGCACGCGGGGGCGCACCGCCCGGGTCGCGGTCACCGCGCTCGGGGCGCTGCTATTGCTCCTCGGGACCTTCTGGGGTCAGGACGACGACTTCCCGTTCGGGCCGTTCCGGATGTATTCCACGGCACCCGACCCGAATGCGGACGCACCGGACACCCGGGTCGAGGGGGAGGACACCACCGGTCGTACGGTCGTGCTCACCGAGGCGAACAGCGGGATCCGCCGGGCCGAGTTCGAGGGGCAGCAACAGCAGTACGTCGACGATCCCGGCCGCCTCCAGCAGGTCGCGGTGGCGTACTCGGAGAAGTCCCCGTCGGCCCCGCCGCTGACCACCGTGCGGATCGTGATCCGCTGGGAGGGCATCGAGCACGCCCGGCCCACCGGGGAGAGCCACGACGAGATCGTCGCCGCCTGGACGGTGACCCGGTGAACCGCGTGACCGCCTGGGTGACCGAGGCCGTGCCGCGCGGCCGGATCGCCGCCTTCCGGACCCTGGTCTATCTGTTCGTCGCCGCCGACCTGGTCGTCTTCACCCCCTGGGTGCGTCACCACGCCAGCACCCCGGGCGATCTCTACCAGCCGCTGCTGGCCGGGCGGCTGCTGCACCTGCCCACCCCGACGCCGCTGATCGTGCACGGGATCTTCTGGGCGCTGCTGGTGCTCGGCCTCGCCGCCGCCACCGGCCGTGCGCCCCGGCTGCTCGGCTGGGCCGTCTTCGCGCTGTACTTCGAGTGGATGATCATCGCGATGAGCTACGGGAAGGTCGACCACGACCGGATCGGGCTGCTGGTCGCGCTCGCCGCGTTGCCGACCGCCGGCCGGGCGCGGCACGGCGATCCCACGCGTACGGAGGCGGGCGGCTGGGCGCTACGGGTGACGCAGATCGCGGTCGTGTGCACGTACTTCCTGGCGGCTTTCGCGAAGGTGCGTTTCGGCGGCCTGGACTGGGTGACCAGTTCGGTGCTGGCCCGCGCGATCATCCGCCGCGGCACCGAGCTGGCCGACCTCATCGCCGGCGTCCCGTACCTGCTGATCCTCGCGCAGTTCGGCATCATGCTCTTCGAGCTCGGCAGCCCGGTGATCTTCTTCGTCAAGCCTCGCTGGCGCAACTGGGTGGTGGCGTTCTTCTACTCGTTCCACGTCGTCACGTTCGCGACCATCACGATCTCGTTCGCGCCGCACCTGGCCGCCCTGGCGAGTTTCCTGTCGCTGGAGAAGATCCGCCCGGTGACATGGGCGAGGGGTTTCCTCGCCCGCCGACGCGGTCATGTAAGGGAGCATGAGCGACCGGTGGTATGAAAAAGCCGTAGTGTATTGCCTCGATATCGACACATACGCGGACTCCGACGGTGACGGCGTCGGTGACATCCGCGGACTGATCGGACGACTGGACTACCTGTCCCGCCTCGGGGTGAACTGCCTGTGGCTCAATCCGATCCACCCGACCCCGAACCGCGACGACGGGTACGACGTAGCCGACTTCTACAACGTCGATCCGCGCCTGGGCAACCTGGGCGACTTCGCCGAGCTGCTGCACCAGGCCGGCAACCGCGGCATCAAGGTCATCATCGACCTGGTCGTCAACCACACGTCGGACCAGCACGAGTGGTTCCAGTCGGCGCGGTCGTCGCCCGACTCGCCGTACCGCGACTGGTATGTCTGGTCCGACAGCGAGCCGTCCGACCGCAAGCAGGGCATGGTCTTCCCCGGCGAGCAGAACGAGACGTGGTCCTACGACCGCACCGCCAAGAAGTGGTTCTACCACCGCTTCTACAAGTTCCAGCCGGATCTGAACATCGAGAACCCGCAGGTCCGCGAGGAGATCAAGAAGATCTGCGCGTTCTGGCTGCAGCTGGGCGTGGCCGGCTTCCGGATGGACGCGGTGCCGTTCATCATCGAGAAGACCGAGCCGGGCAACGCCAACCCGCCCAAGGACATGGAGTTCCTCACCGAGCTGCGCCAGCACGTACAGTGGCGCAAGGCCGACGCGGTCCTGCTGGCCGAGGCCAACGTGGAGCCCGACCAGCTCAAGCACTTCTTCGGTGACGACGGCGGTTCGGCCAACCGGATCCACATGCTGTTCGACTTCATGCTCAACGGCCGGCTGATGCTCGCGCTGGCCCGCAAGCACCCCGAGGTCATCATCGACGCGCTGCAGGACACCCCGAAACTGCCGCCGGGCGCGCAGTGGGCGACGTTCCTGCGCAACCACGACGAGGTCGACCTGTCCCGGCTCACCACCGAGCAGAAGACCGAGGTCTTCGAGCAGTTCGGCCCGGACGAGGACATGCAGCTGTACGGCCGGGGCATCCGGCGCCGGCTAGCGCCCATGCTCGGCGGCGACCGCCGGCGTATCGAGCTCGCCTACGCGCTGCAGTTCAGCCTGCGCGGCACGCCGGTCATCCGTTACGGCGAGGAGATCGGCATGGGTGACGACCTCACCCAGGACGGCCGCAACGCCATCCGTACGCCGATGCAGTGGTCGTCGTTGCCCAACGGTGGCTTCTCGACGGCGGACACCCTCGTGCGCCCGGTCGTGTCCGATGCTGATTACGGCTACGAGAAGATCAACGTCACCCTGCAGCGCCACGACCCGCAGTCGCTGCTGTCCTGGTTCGAACGGATGATCCGTACCCTGCGGGAATGTCCCGAGGTGGGCAGCGGTGACTGCAAGAACGTGGACGTGCCGGTGCCCTCCGGCGTGCTCGTGCACCGGGCCGACGCCGAGACCGGGACCATGGTCTTCGTCCACAACCTGGGCGAGGACGACGGGGTGATCGACCTGAGCTCGCTGGAGCCGGAGGCGGAGTTCCCCAACGACGTGCTGGCCGACCAGGAATACCCCGGGCTGGAGCTCGGCAAGGTCGCGATCGCAGGCTACGGATACCGCTGGATCCGTCTGAAGCGGCGCCCCTGAGGTTATTGCACCGCGAGTGAAATAAATCGCTCGCGGTGCCCTTAACCCGCCGGTAACAACTGGGTTAGAGTCGGCCGACCGATCAATTGATCCGCGGGAGGCCGTCATGAGGGTTGCCATCGTCACCGGAGCCGCACGGGGGATCGGGGAGGCGACCGCGCGCAAGCTCGCCGCCGACGGGCTGGCCGTCGCGGTCGTCGACCTCGACGAGGGTGCCTGCGCCAACACCGTCACGGCGATCCACGACGCCGGCGGCACCGCGCTCGCGGTCGGCGCCGACGTGTCCGATCCGGCCCAGGTCACCGCCGCCGTGCAGAAGGTCGTCGCCGAGCTGGGCGCGCCCACCGTGCTGGTCAACAACGCCGGCGTGCTGCGCGACAACCTGCTGTTCAAGATGAGCGACGACGACTGGGAAACCGTCATGGCGGTCCACCTGCGTGGCGCGTTCCTGTTCAGCCGCGAGGTCCAGAAGCACATGGTCGACGCCGGCTGGGGCCGCATCGTCAGCCTCTCCAGCACGTCCGCGCTCGGCAACCGTGGCCAGGCGAACTACGCCGCGGCCAAGGCCGGCCTGCAGGGTTTCACCAAGACCCTCGCCATCGAGCTCGGTCGGTACGGCGTCACCGCCAACGCCGTCGCGCCCGGCTTCATCGTGACCGACATGACCGCTTCGACCGCCGCCCGGGTGGGTGTCGACTTCGCCGACTTCCAGAAGGCGGCGATCGCTCAGATCCCGGTCGCGCGGGCTGGGCGCCCCGAAGATGTGGCGAACACCGTATCCTTCCTGGTCAGTGAAGGAGCCGGGTTCGTGTCCGGGCAGGTCATCTATGTGGCCGGCGGGCCGCGCGCCTAGCGCCGCGAGTTGATTCGGGTCGCTACACATGAGTGTGGTGACCCGAACGACGAAAGGGCGGAGAAGCCGACTGTGAACCGACGGATGACCTCGCGAAGTGTGTCGTTGACCAGCACGTTCCTGCTGCTCGCGGCCGGTGGCGTCGCGGCCTGCGACAACGGCAACCAATATCAGGACGAGGGCTTCTACTGCGCGGACGAGAACGGCACGATCGTCGACGAGGACTACTGCGACGACAACAACGGTGGCGGCGGAGGGGGCGGCGGCTTCTTCATCTGGCACTCGTCCGGTTACCGCTCCGGTTACCCGGTCGGCTCGAAACTCCCGTCCGGCGGGTCGAAGTTCGCGTACAACGACCGGACCGCCCGCTCGTCGTTCGGCCTGCCGTCCACCGGCAAGATCGGCAACGGCACGGTCAAGACCAGCGTCGTCGGCAAGGGCGGCAGCGGCACCAGTGGCAAGTCAGGTAGCTGAACCGTGAAGCGCATCCCGTACGGTCCGGTCCGCGACGGCTGGAAACTCACCAACTACAGCCTCGGCCTGACCTACAACGACACCGAACTCCCCGACGGCACGATGATGTCGTACTGGCAGGAGGGGCCGTACTACGACTTCAGCCAGGCCGAGATCGAGGAGCTGGAGACCGCCACCACGGTTCTCTACCAGATGTGCCTCGACGCCGGTGACTGGATGGTGCAGCAATGCCCCCGGCACACCCCGCAGGGCCGCCGCGACGGCTTCTTCAGCTCGGTGTGCGGCCCGGAGAGCTGCTTCCTGTCCAAGATCGGCATCCCCGAGTACACCCACGAGCAGATCATCCGCACCTGGTACGACGGTGACGCCGAGACCTGGACCCACCACGACAAGGACCCGGACAACCGCTTCCCGGTGCAGACCCCGGACTTCTCGCCGACCGTCTACGGCCGCTTCGACCTCTGGTACAACGGTGCCGGCACGGTGCCCCGGATGCTGGAGTTCAACGCACAGACCCCCACGTCGCTGGTCGAGGCCGCGGTCGTGCAATGGCACTGGGCCGACCAGACCAACCTCACCCAGCACCCGTGGCGACAGTGGAATTCCCTGCACGACCGCCTCGTCGGCTGGGCGGCCGAGGACGGCGAACCCGCCAACCCGGGCGCCTGGAAACGCAACATCACCAAACTTCGCGAGGCCCGGCCCTGGCTCAAGGAAAAGCCGAAAATCTACTTCGCGTACGAGACGAGTGAACCGACCGGCGAGGACCGGATGAACGTCGCCTACCTGATGGCGACCGCCGAGGAAGCGGGCTTCCCGGTCGAGCTGATCGCCATGAGCCAGATCGGCTGGGACGTGGCCGGCGACCGCGTCCTGTTCGTCCCGGGCCCCGGCCAGGAACACAAATCCGAGCCGATCGACGTCATCTTCATGCTGTACCCGTGGGAATGGTTCTGGAACGAGGAGGGCGGCAAAGCCTTCTTCCGCAACATGGCCGACCCCAGCAAACGCGGCACGGTCTGGATCGAACCCCCGTACAAGGCGGCTCTGCTCGGAAACAAAGCCCTGCTCCCGGTGCTCTGGAAGCTGTTCGGCGACGACCCCGAGCGCGGAAAATACCTGCTGCCCGCCTACTTCGCGGAATCCAAGGCGGGTGCGGCCCTGACCTCGTACGCGAAGAAGCCGGTCTGGGGTCGCGAAGGCGGCTCGGTCACCCTGGTCAAGGACGGCGTCCCGATCAGCGAAAACCCCTCCGAGTACGGCGCGGACGGCCGCTACGTGGTCCAAGAGCTGCTGGAACTCCCGTCCTTCGAGGGCCTCGAGGGCGTGGTCCACCCGGTGATCGGCTCCTGGCTCATCGACGGCGAACCGGCCGGCATGGGCATCCGCGAAGGTCTCGGCACGGACGGCCTGGTCACCAAGGACGCCTGCAACTTCCTCCCCCACATCATCACCTGAGAACCGCGGGCTGAGGAAGCTGAGGAAGCTGAGGAAGCTGAGGAATGGTCATTCTCGGGCTCGACGAGAACGATGACTTCCGGCCGGCTCACGGTTTCGACGCGGGCCGGATACGTGATGCGCTCGCGTCGGCGTGCAGCGATGACCTTCAGCCGCCGGTGCGAGCCGAGATCGACATCGTCCCGTTCGGCGGTGCCTTGGTGGTGGTCGCGGAGGTCGACGAGCTCGATCCCCGTTTCAAGCCCTGCTACGTCGCGGCGCGTGGGGAGTACAACGGTTCTTTCACCCGAGGTGGTGATGGGGACCGCCGGCTCACCGACTTCGAGATCCACCTGCTGCACACCAACCGCGGGCAGCCCGACGACGACCGTCGTCCGGTTGCCGGGGCGACACCGGATGACCTCGAACAGGGTGAGGTCCAGGCATTCGTCGAAAGGGTTCGGCGCAGGCAGCCACGCCCTTTCACCGGACTGTCCACGGAGCAGGTGCTCCGCAGACTGAACGTCCTCGCCGAGGACGAGGATGGGCAGCTCCGGCCGACCCTTGGCGGGCTGCTTGCCCTGGGCACCTATCCACAGCAATTTTTTCCGCAGCTGAACGCGACCTTTGTGGTCTACCCGGGCCTCTCGGAACAGGACATCCCGGCGAACGGGCCACGTTTCCTCGACAACAGATCCTTCGACGGTCCGATCCCGGTGATAGTCGACGAGGCTGTGACCGCGATCCTGCGCAACACATCCGTCCGCTCGTTCATCGAGGGAACAGGCCGAACGGACGTGTACGACTACCCGGCAGAAGCGATCAGGGAGGCCGTGGCGAACGCGCTGCTCCACCGTGACTACTCGCCGTACTCCCGTGGTGCACCGGTGCAGATCACCCTGTATGCGGACCGGTTGACGGTCGCCAACCCTGGTGGACTTTTCGGCGCCGTCACCGAGGATGATCTCGGCGCCGAGGGGGTGAACTCCACCCGTAACTCGGTCCTGGCGAAGCTTCTCCAGGACATCCGCCTGCCGGAGACCGGCCGGATGGTGAGCGAGAACAGGGCAAGCGGCATTCCGACCATGCTTCGGGAACTACGCCGTATCGGTTCGCCACCGCCGGAGTTCCACAGCCGCATCACCCGCTTCAAGGTGATCATGCCCCGGCACGCCCTGCTCGGCGACGAGACGATGACCTGGATCTCAGGCCTGGGCCAGGCCGGACTCACCCCGACCCAGCACCTGGCGCTCGCCGAGATGCGGGCGGGCCGGCCGGTGACCAATGGCACGATGCGCAATCTCGGGCTGGAGGCCCGCCGGGCCACGGTCGAGTTGTCCGACCTTGTCAGTCGCGGCGTAGCGGTACGCGTCGGTGAGCGTCGTCATGCCCGCTACCTCCTTGCGCCGGCGCCGGACCCGGCGTCCAGGAAGAAAGCGGATCCGCCCGCCGGCTCCGTCGAGGAAATCGTCTGGGCTGCCCTGGCTGACGGGTCCGAGTTGAGCCGTCGCGATCTTGAAGAGCGCACCGGGCTCAGTCAGGGTTCCGTGACAAGGGCGTTGAACACTCTGGAGGGCGAGCAGAGAATCACCGCAACCGCGCCCGTGCGTTCGCCGAGGCGACGCTACCGGCGAACCTGATCTCCCGTTGTCGCGGTGATCTCGATGGAGACGCGGCGGCCGGCGGGGAGGCCGACGACGGCGGCGGTTCGGGCCGGGGGGTCGGTGGGGAAGACGTCGGCGAAGACGGTGTTGATGGCCGGGAGGTTCGCCACGTCGGTGTACAGGACCACAGCCCGGACCACGTTCTCCATGGTGGACCCGCAAGCCCCCAGGATGGTCTCCGCGTTCCTGAGGGCCTGGCGGCATTCTGCCTCGAAGCCGCCGTCCGGCACCCGCCCGGTCGCCGGGTCGAGGCCGGTCTGGGCCGCGAGGAAGAGCAGGTCACCTGCCTTGACCGCGGGGGAGTAGTGACCCTGCGGCTGGGGCAGCGACGTCATCGGGCGAGGAGTTCCGCGAGCCGGGCCGCGCCCACGTTGCCGCCGGAGAGGATCACGCCGATGCGGGCCGGCACCGGGGCCAGGCGCCCGGTGAGCAGTGCGGCGAGTCCGCTCGCGCCGCTCGGTTCGAGGACCAGTTTGAGGCGGTCGGCGGCGAAGCGCATGGCGTCGCGCAGTTCGTCGTCGCTGACCAGGACGATCTCGTCGACGAGGCGTTTGGTGATGCTGAACGTCAGCTCGCCGGGGATCGGGGTGGCCTGGCCGTCGGCGATGGTGCGGGGGATGGGGACGGCGATCCGTTCACCGGCGGCGAGGGAGCGCAGGGTGTCGTCGCCGGCTTCCGGTTCGACCCCGATCACCCTGATGGCCGGGTACAGCGTCTTGGCGACGACGGCGCTGCCGGCGGCGAGACCACCACCACCCACGGGTACGACGATCGCGTCGAGTTCGCCGGCGTCCTCGAGGAGTTCCAGCGTTGCGGTGCCCTGGCCGGCGATGACGTGCGGGTGGTCGTACGGTGGGATCAGGGTGAGGCCGCGCTCCTCGGCCAGCCGCCGGCAGATCTTCTCCCGGTCCTCGGTGTAGCGGTTGTAGACCACGATCTCGGCGCCGTAGCCGCGGACCGCGTCGAGTTTCGCGGCGGGGCTGTCCTCCGGCATCACGATCACCGCGGAGCTGCCCAGCTCGCGGGCCGACAGCGCCACCGCCTGGGCGTGGTTGCCGGAGGAGAACGCCACGACACCGCGGGCGAGCTGCTCGGGCGAGAGCCGGGAGAACGCGTTGTACGCGCCCCGGATCTTGAACGCCCCGGCCCGCTGCAGGTTCTCGGCCTTGAGGTGGACGCCGGCTCCGACGATGTCGTCGAGGGTGCGCGACCGGATCACCGGGGTCCGGTGCGCGATGCCGTCGAGTCGTGCTGCCGCGTCCCTGACGTCTTGCAAGATCACCATGTCACGGACCCTAAGCCGCGGCCGCGGGTCCCGGCGACGTCCAGTCGGCGATCGGTGGCTTCCGCGTCAACTGTGACCCAGTTCACTGCAAACTGTGATCCGTGCCCGCGAACGTCAGCGACTATCTGGCCGTGAGTGCAACCGCGCAGGACGAGGAACGGCTGCTACGCCGCGTCGCCAAGGGAGACACCGACGCGTTCGATCAGCTGTACCGGCGCACGTCCCCGTGGCTGGCGATGCGGCTGCGACTGCGGTGTTCCGACGACGGGCTCGTCTCCGAGGTGCTCCAGGACACGTACCTGACGGTCTGGCGGGCGGCCGGGTCGTTCACCGGCCTGTCCCCGCGCGGCGGCAACAACGCCTCGCGCGGCGGTGGCACCGCCCCGGGCGGCGCCGCGACCGGCTGGCTCTGGACCATCGCCTCCCGCCGGCTGGTGGACGCGATGCGCCGCCAGGGCCGGCGGCTCGAGAAACCCGCCGAGGTGCTGCCCACGGTCAGCGCGCCGGCGGCCGAGGACACCGCGCTGGCCGGGACGGTCGGCGACGAGCTCGGCACGGCCCTGGCCCAGCTGGCCCCGGAGCTGCGGGCGGTGCTGCTCGCCATGGTGCTGGACGGGTTCACCGTCCGGGAGACGTCGGTGCTGCTCGGGGTGCCCGAGGGCACGGTGAAGAGCCGGGCGCGCCGCGCCCGCAACGCGATGAGGGAGGCACTGTCGTGACCGCGCACATCTCCGCCGAGGCGCTGGCGGCGTACGCCCGGGGCGAACTCGGCGTCGGTGACCCGATGACCTGGCCGGTGGAGGTGCATCTGGAGGCCTGCGCCGACTGCCGCGAGCAGCTGCTCCCGTACGCCCCGCCGCCGCTGCTGACCATGCTCGAGGACACCGGCACCGCCATCCTGGCGCGGGCCTCGGCCGGTCCGCGCCCGGTCCGGTCCCGGCGGGTACGGCGGTTCGCGCACCGGTGGGCGTCCTGGTCGATGATGCCCTGGGCGCTCATGACGGTCACCGCGATCATCGCGGCGTTCCTGCTGGACGTGGCGTTCCCGCTGCGCCCCTCGGTGGTGCTGCTGCTCGCTCCGGTGGCGCCGCTGGCCGGTCTGACCATCGCCTGGTCACGGCACGCGGACCCGTCCTGGGAGACGATCGCCGGCACCTCACGGGCCGGCGTGGACCTGCTGCTGCGCCGCACCGTCGTGGTCCTCGCGGTGGTGTTCCCGCTGCTGGCCGCAACGGGCTGGCGGCTCGGCACCAACCCGGCGCTGTGGCTGCTGCCCTGCCTGACGTTCACCGCGGCGACGCTGCTGCTCGGCGGCCTCATCGGAGTCAGCCGGGCCGCAATGCTCCTGGGCGGCGCCTGGGTGCTGGCGGTGGCCGCGCCCGCGCTGATCGCCGTGGAGCTGCCGGTCCTGGTGCGGCCGGAGAGCCTGCCCGGCTGGGGCGCCGCCGCGGCGGTGCTCACCGGCCTGGCGCTGCTGCGCGCCGGCGACCACGTCCGCCTCAAGAGCTGGAACTGAAACCCCCCGACACAAGGAGACGATGATGGTACGCACGGTGAGTGCGCACGAGATAGCGCCGGACACCTACGCCTGGGGCATCGAGACGACCGGACTGCGGGTCAAGGCCGGCAAGCGTTTCGCCGTGGACGGGCTCGACCTGAAGCTGGGCCCCGGCGTGCACGGCCTGCTCGGGCCGAACGGCGCCGGCAAGACCACCCTGATGCGGGCGCTGGCGACGGTCATCAAGCCGAAAGAGGGCCGGCTGCGGCTGCTCGGCTCCGACGTCAAGGACCGCCGTTCACTGCGGACCGTACGCCGTCAGCTGGGCTACCTGCCGCAGCACTTCGGTTTCTACCCGGGTTTCACCGTGCGTGAATACGTCGAGTACATGGGCTGGTTGCGCGAGATGCCGTCGAACGCGATCCCCGAGGCCACCCAGCGCGCCATCGACCGGGTGGGGCTGACCGACCGGGCCGGCTCCCGGCTCAAGTCGCTGTCCGGCGGCATGCTGCGCCGGGCCGGCATCGCCCAGGCCATCGTCAACGACCCCGAGGTGCTGCTGCTCGACGAGCCGACCGTGGGCCTCGACCCCGAGCAGCGCGTCGAGTTCCGGGACCTGCTGCGGGTGCTCGGCGCGGACTCCTGCGTGCTCGTCTCCACCCACCTGGTCGAGGACGTGGCCGCGGCCTGCAGCGACGTCCTGCTCGTCGACACCGGCAAGCTGGTCTTCCAAGGGTTCCCCGCCGACCTGGCCCGGTTCGGCGAGAACGACGGTGTCGGCGACAGCCCGGCCGAGCGCGGCTACTCCGTGCTGCTGCGCAACCACCGGAGCGCGGCATGATCCACGTCCTCGGCACCGAGCTGCGCCGTTCGCACGCCCGGATCCTCGCGATCCTGCTGATCCTGGGCAGCCTCGCCACCCTGGCCGTCGACTCGGACGCGGGCCGGCAGTGGTCACGGTTCGTCTACGACATGACCGGCAACGTGTTCATCCAGCTGCCGCTGGCCCTGGCCGGTGGCGCGATGCTCGGCCGGCGCGAGCGGCGCACCGGCGCCGCCGAGCTGCTGGGCAGCACCGGCCGGCCCCGATGGCAGAAGATCACTCCCACGACGGCCGCGCTGGCGCTCACCGTCGTGGTCGTGCAGTTGCTGATCCTCGCGTTCGGCGCGGCCCGCATCGGGGTGGCCGGCGGATTCGTCAGCCTGCACGGCGCGGTGCCGGTGCTGGCCGACCTCACCATCCTGGTCGGGGCGGCCTGGCTCGGTCTCGCCGCCGGACGGGCCTGGGCCTCGCCGGTGCTGCCCCCGGTGCTGGCCGCGCTCGGCCTGGTGGTGCAGCTCGCCGGGGACTTCTCCGAGGACCCGGCGTCCTACAGTCCCAGCCGACTGTCCAGCTGGGATCTGACCGCGCAGCCGCCGGCCTCCTTCTGGGAGATCGCGACGTCCCAGGCCGTCCTGGGCCGGCTCGTGCTGGGTCTCGGGCTCGCGCTCGGTGCCCTGCTCCTGCTCGCCGGCACGAACTGGCTGTCACGCACCCTGGGAATCGCCACGGTGATCGCCGGCCTGGTGCTCACCATGTACGTCACCCCGCTCCCCGGTACGGGCAAGAGCTACCAGGTGGACGCCGCGGCGCAGGAACTGGTCTGCGCGGACGGCACCCCGCAGGTGTGCGTGACGGCGGTGAACGCGTACCAGCTCGACGACGTGACCACCGCGGCGCGCCGGGCCCTCACCCTGCTGGCCAAGCTGCCGGGGGCGCAGGACCGGGCCGTCGAGTGGCGCCCCGGCGCTCAGCTGGACCTCAATCAGGGGAACGCACAGTTCTGGGGAAAGACACCGACGAGCGAACCCGGCACCGTCGTGTTCCCGCTCGGCGGCGAGTACGGCCCCCGGTCGGCCGCCGACGTAACCGCGAACATCCTCAACGGCGCCGGCACGATGATGAACGGCTGTGAGCCGGGCGACGAGACGGCGCTGGGCGCGGCCGGAGCGTGGCTGATGGGTACCGACACGCTGCCGCTGAGCGGTGGCAACCTGTCGTCCCCGGGCGGGGATCCCGGGCAGATCGCGGCGATCGTCACGGACCTGCGAAAGCTGCCCGAGAAGGAGCAGATCCGGCGGGTGACCGCGCTGCGTGACGCGGCCGCCGCCTGTGCGAGCGACCACCTGCTGGAGCTTCTCACCGAGGGGCGGAGCGTGTGATCACCCGCTGGTTGCCGCTGTACCTGCGGTCGCGGCGCGTCACGCTGGCCGTACCGGTCTCGCTCGCCGCGATCGTCGCTGTCATGGCCATCTGGTCGGCCTGGGCCAGGAGCCCGGAGGTCAGCCCGCGCCTGGCGGTGCTCACGCTGCTGTTCGCCCTGGCGCCGTGGATACCGACGCTGGCCGGCCCCGACGACGCGCTGGAGAAGACCGCGGCGCTGCTCTGGTCGCCGCGCCGGGTGCTGCACCTCGTCACGTTCGGCGCGGTCGTCGCGGGCGCCCTGATCGGCGCCCGGCTGGCCGACATCGAATTCGGCGCCGCCGGGCAGCTGGCGCGCAACAGCTTCGGCCTGGCCGGCCTGATCGGGCTCGGTGTCGCGCTGGTCGGCACCAGCCTCGCCCCGATCGTCCCGATCGTCTGGGTCGCGGTGCAGGCGACGCTCGCGGCCACCGGTGGTCCGCTCTGGCGGCAGGCCCTGCTCTGGCTGATGCAGCCGGCGGACAACCGGCCCGCGGCGATCATGGCCGGGGTGCTGCTGCTCGCCGGCGGGATCGCCTACGCGGTCCGGGCCAGCCCGCCGACCCCGCCGAACGAGGCCACCATGGGCCAGTGAGCCGGTCTCAGCCGTCGGTGGAGACCAGGCCGGTGCGGTAGGCCAGCACGACCGCCTGGACCCGGTCGCGGAGGTCGAGCTTGGTGAGGATGCGGGAGACGTACGTCTTGACGGTCTCGGCGCTGATCACCAGCGTCGCGGCGATCTCGGCGTTGGACAGGCCGGCGGCGATCAGCTTGAGGACCTCGACCTCACGGGGCGTCAGGCCGGTCATCGCGGAGCTCTCCTCGCGGCGCAGCCGGGTCGCGAACCGTCCCACCAGCCGGCGGGTGACAGCCGGGTCGAGCAGGGCGTCACCGGCGGCGATGGTGCGGACCGCGCCGATGAGTTCGGGCGGGCGGGTGTCCTTGAGCAGGAAGCCGCTCGCCCCAGCGCGCAACGCCTCGTAGACGTACGAGTCCACGTTGAATGTGGTCACCACCAGCACCTTCATCGGGTGCTCGAGGCCCGGCCCGGCCAGTTTGCGGGTCGCTTCGATGCCGTCCAGGCCGGGCATCTGGATGTCCATCACCACGACGTCCGGTTGCAGGCGCAGTGCGGTGGCGACCGCCGACGGGCCGTCCGAGGCCTCGCCGACGACCTCCATGTCCGGCTGGGCACCCAGGATCGCGACGAAGCCGCTGCGGATGAGCGCCTGGTCGTCGCAGACCACCACTCGGATCATCGGGAGCCCTTCGCCGGGATCTGCGCGTACAACCGGAATCCGCCTCCGGGGCGACCACCCGCGGTGAGCGTGCCGCCGAAGACCGAGACCCGTTCCTTCAGGCCGTCGAGGCCGTGGCCGCCGCTGTGCTCGACCGGCGGCCCGTCGGTGAGGACCTCGATGTCGGTGGCGCGGGGCTGGTATCGGACCACGACCCGGGTGGCCTTGCCCCGGGCATGCTTCATGGCGTTGGTGAGGCCTTCCTGCACCACGCGGTAGGCCGCCAGCTCCGCGCCCGGGGCGAGCAGCGCAGGGGAGCCCTCCTCGGTCAGCTCGACCGGCTGGCCGCCGGCCTTCGCACCGGCGACCAGCTCGGCGATCTTCAGGTCCGGCCCGGCGTGCAGCACGTCGAGCAGGTGCCGCAGCTCCTTGAGGGCCAGCCGCCCGGTGTCACCGATCACCGAGAGGTCCGCGTCCGGGAGGTACTGCGCCGCATCGGCCTGCACGACCATCGCGGTGACATGGTGGGTGACGACGTCGTGCAGTTCACGGGCGATGCGGGCGCGTTCCGCCTCGGCCTCCACCACGCGGCGGCGGCGCATCCAGCCGCCGGCCGCCCAGCAGGCCGCCAGCAGGAGGAAGAACGTCACATAGTCCAGGCCGCTCTGGGTCGACCCGCGAGCACTCAGAGCAAACGCGAAGGGTACGTAGGCCCCGGCCGCCCCGGCCTGCCACCGCCGCCCGAGACCGGTGCCCGCCGTGTAGAGCACGAGCAGCAGTCCCCAGCTCGCGGCCACCGGTGGGTAGCCGATCACGTCGTGCGCCATGAACGCCAGGACGACCACGACCAGGGCGAACCCGGGATACCGGCGCCGCAGCGCGACCGGCAGGCACTGGGCCAGCGCCAGCACCACGGCGAGCGCGTCCATCGGGTGGTCCGCCAGCTCACCGAGGGTCATGCTGATGTCACGCATTCCCGGCACGAACGTGAGCACCAGGAGCAGGAAGGCGACAGCGCCGTCCTGGACGAGCGGGTCTTTCAGCCGCGCGGTCGGTTTCGCCACAGCCACCACAGTCCGATGAAGGGCAGGACGAGCGGGACGTACCCGTAACCGCTGCCGAAGTGCGACCAGACGGTGTCGTCCGGGAACGCGACCGCGTCGGCGACGCTCAGCGTGCCCACGACCAGCACGCCCAGCAGCTCGACGGAGCAGCTGGCCAGCGCGATCAACCGGCCCCGGTTGCCGCCGATCGCCAGGCCCACGGTCGCGGTGATGTAGACCAGCCCGGCGAACGCCGACAGCAGGTACGCCAGCGGGGCCTCGGAGAACTTCGTGGTGATCTGGACCAGGGCGCGGGCGCTGGCCGAGAGCGCGAAGATGCCGTACACCAGCAGCAGGACCCGGCCGAGGCCGGTGCCGATGGCGGCGTCGCGCGGGCGGGACGGCGTGGGGGTCGGCTCAGCCACTGGTGACCTCCGCGATCTGCTGCAGGCGCAGCACGAGAACCGGCAGCGTCAAGGCCGCGACGGCGAGGATGAGCAGGCCCCAGCGGGTCGGCTCCAAGCGGGCAACGTACACCCCGACCGGTGCGAACGCGACGGTGGTGATCAGGTAGCCGACGAACGTGGTCCAGTCGCTGGGCCGGGGCTCGGTGAACAGGCCCACGATCGCGACCACGACCAGCACGACGACGAGCAGCCCGAGTCCCAGCAGGGACCACAGATCGAAGTTGTTCGGTGCCCGGTTGAGCGCGCAGCGGATGAGGTACCAGACACCCAGCACCAGGGCCACGACGATGGTCGCGAGCGAGAGGGGGCCGTTCATCACCGGCACAGCGTACTGATCAGGGTGAGCGTGTTAGTTTTCGGCCGGGTGAGATCCATCAGGGAAGGCGGCACGGCCATGCGGTTCGGACTTTTCGGTACGGGGCCCTGGGCCCACCTCGCGCACGCCCCCGCCCTCGCGGCGCATCAGGACGTCGAGTTCGTCGGCGTGTGGGGCCGTAATCCGGACAAGGCGGCCGAGCTCGCCGGTCAGTACGGCGCCAAGGCGTACTCGGACCAGGCCGCGCTGCTCGACGACGTGGACGCGGTCGCCATCGCCCTGCCGCCGGACGTGCAGGCGGAGGTCGCGCTGAAGGCCGCCGGCCGGGGCAAGCACCTGCTGCTCGACAAGCCGATCGCGTTCGCCGTCGAGGCGACCGACGCGATCGTGGCCGCGGCCCGGGAGAACGACGCCGCGGGTGTGGTGTTCTTCACCCGGCGCTTCATGCCGCAGATCCAGGAGTTCCTCGCCGAGACCGTGGCCATCGGCGGCTGGCTCGAGGGCCGGGTCGACCATCTCGGCTCGATCTACGGCGAGGGCAACCCGTTCGGCGAGTCCGTGTGGCGCAAGGAGAGCGGCGGCCTGTGGGACGTCGGCCCGCACGCGGTCGCGCTGGTGCTGCCGGTGCTCGGCCCGGTCGCCCAGGTGACCGCGCTGGCCGGCGACCGGGACATGACGCACGTGCTGCTGCGCCACGTCGGCGGTGCGATCACCACGCTGACCCTGTCGGTCGACGCCCCGCCGAACCTCGAGCGCGAGGACTCGTCGTTCCACGGCGAGTCCGGCATCCGCGGCGTGCCGCCGGTGCCGTGGGAGCCGGTCGAGGCGTTCGGCCGCGCGGTCGACGACCTGATCGTGGCGGCGAACGGCGGCCCGGCGTCCCCGCTGGACCTGAACTTCGGCGCCGAGGTCGGCCGGGTCCTGGCCGCCGCCGCGGAATCCATCAGCGGCGGCCGGACCATCACTCTCTAGGAACAGCGCCAGACCGCGGCGGTGCCGAGGGTTCCCGCGAGCAGGGAACCGTCGGCGCTGATCGCGGGGACGGTGTTCGCGGTCTCGCTGCCGGCGGTCGGCAGCGTGATCAGCTTGCGGCCGTCATAGAGGAAGACCTTGCCGGTACGGTCGTCCTCGCCGACCACCCAGCCCTGCGCGTTGACGTTCTCGGGCTGCAACAGACCGGTCGGGAACGTGCTCCAGCGCTTGGTGGCCACCTCGTAACGGGCGAACGCGCCGCCGTTGGTGAGGCCGTACAACCAGCCGTCCCCGGCCCGGAGGACCGACATCTTCGCGTGCTTGCCGTCCTGCCCCTCGAGGAACGTGCCGCCCCTGTGGTCCGGGGTCCAGAGGTAGTAGTCGCCCTGGACGATGGACAGGCCCCGGACCAGCTGCTTCTCGGTGCCGACGGTGCCGAGCACGGTGCCGTCGGCGAAGACGCCGATCGCGCTGCTGTGCACGTACCCGTCGGGGATCGGCAGATCGGTGGCGGGGTCCATCACCGATTCCCAGACGACGGCACGCGCACGGAGACCGTCGATCCGGGTGCCGGCCGCGCGGCCCGCCTCGTCGATACCCGACACGGCGACCGGCGCCGAGGCCTTCAACGGGTACACCTTCCCGGCGGCGTACGCCCAGGACTCCTTGTCGACGGAGTCGAGTCCGCCGTAGCCGACCGCGATGCCACTGGAGTTGACCGCCACCGGCCGGGAGTTGAGACCGGGAGCCGGGATCCGGGCCTCGAAGACGCCGTCCTTCCAGATCGCCGGCGTCTCGTCGGCCTTGCCCACCAGGTAGGTGCCGGTCGGATCCATCGCCGCGATGGACGACGACGCGGCGCCGTCGGGCAGCGGCAGGATCTCCGGGGTGCAGCTCGTGACCTGGGCCAGCGGGGCCTTCGCCGGCGCCGGGTTCAGCACCGGGCCGGCCACCTGGGCGGGCCGCTGCTCCGGGAGGGAGATCGACACCCCGGCGGCCACCACCGCCGTGACGGCCAGCACCGCGGCCGCCGCGGCGGCCGCGGCGGCCGTCCGGTTGCGCAGGGTGCGCCGCTTCCCGGTGCGGATCGCCCCCGCCACGTCGAGCCTCGGCTGCCCCTGCGGCTCCCGGGCCAGCCCGCCGAGCAGCTCCACGACCTGCTTGTCCTGCATGATCTCTCCCGGTGTCATCGTGCGTGTCCCAGCAGCAGCGCGCCGTCGTCCTGGCGTGCGAGGACCCGGCGCAGCGCGGTCAGCCCGTGCGCCGTCTGGCTCTTGACCGTGCCCTCGGAGCAGTCGAGCAGCTCCGCGACCTCGGCGACCGGCCGGTCGTCCAGGAAGCGCAGCACCAGCACGGCCTGCTGCCGGGCCGGCACCTGGGCCAGCGCCGCGCGCAGCACGTGGCGGGTCTCGACCTCCGCGCCGGGCGGGGCCTCCCGTTCCGGTGGCGTCCCGAGCAGCACCTTCCACCAGCCCCGCCGGCGGTCGTCGAGGAACGTACGGACGAGCATCGTGTGCACGTACCCGTCGACGTTGTCCGCCTTCCGCACGCGTGACCAGCGCACATATAGTTTCGTGATGGTCTCTTGCACCAGGTCGTCGGCCTGGTGGGTGTCACCGCACAGCAGATAGGCCAGGCGCCGCAGGGCGTGGGCACGCCCGTTCACGTACGCCGTGTATTCCGCTTCTTTTCCGTCCGCCATCAAGCGCTCCCGTCGGCTGGTCCGACCAGTTGACGCGGATCCGTGCGGGGAGGTTGTACACCTGACCCATCCGCGTTGCCGCCGGTCTCGAATCGCCGTTGTACGGCCCGTGGATGAACGAGAGGTGGAACCGATGGCGGACTACGGCACGGCGAGGCGGCCGGAGCACCTGTCGTCGGTCCCGGCGCCCCCCACCGACGTGGGCGACCTGTTACGGGACGTGGCGCGCGGGGACGAGTCCGCGTTCGCCCGGCTCTATGACCTGGTCGCGCCGCGCGTGTACGGGCTGATCCGCCGGGTCCTGCGCGACCCCGCCCAGGCCGAGGAAGTGACCCAGGAGGTGCTGGTCGAGGTGTGGCGCACAGCCGCCCGCTACGACGGTGCCCGGGGGTCGGCGACGGCCTGGATGTTCACCATCGCGCACCGCCGGGCGGTCGACCGGGTGCGCTCCGAGCAGGCGTCCGCCGACCGGACCATGAAGGTCGGGGCGGCGTCGGTCGAGACCCCGTACGACGAGGTGGTCGACGAGGTGTCCGGCCGGCTGGAACGTCAGCAGGTGCGGCGCTGCATGGACGATCTCACCGAGCTGCAGCGGCAGGCTGTGACGCTCGCTTACTACCAGGGTCACTCGTACCGGGAGGTGGCCGAGCTGCTCAGCACGCCGCTGCCCACGGTCAAGACCCGGATGCGCGACGGCCTCATCCGCCTGCGCGACTGCCTGGGCGTGGAGGTGACGGCATGACGTCGACAGATGTTCACTCGCTGGTCGGGGCCTATGTCCTCGACGCGGTCGACGACCTCGAACGGGTCGCCTTCGAGCGGCACGTGGTGGAGTGCGCGTCGTGCCGTACCGAGCTGGAGGAGCTGCGCGAGACCTCCGCGCGGATGGCCGACAGCACCTGGTCGATCCCGCCGCCGCGGTTGCGGACCGACGTCATGGCCGCGATCGGCCGGACCCGGCAGCTGCCCCCGCAGGAGACGGTGACGGCCGCCCGCAAGCCGCGCGGCAACCAGGTGCGGCGCTGGACGCTGGCCGCGGCCGCCGCGCTGGTCCTGGCCGCCGGGACGGGCACGACCGTTTATGCGATCCAGGACCAGCGGGTACGCGACCAGAGCGCCGTGGCCTCGGCCGCCCAGGTGAAAGAGGCGCGGACCCGGTCGATCCTCGGTGCGGCGGACGTGGTCGTGCGGACCTCGCCGATGCGGGGTGGCGGCAAGGTGACCGTGGCCTCGTCGGCGTCGCAGGACGCCGCGGTCGTGCTGCTCGGTGCCGACAAGGCGCCGGCCACGGACAAGGCGTTCCAGCTGTGGGCGATCCACGGCACCACGCCGACCAGTGCCGGTGTGCTGCTGGCGGGGGAGTCGTCGGCGGTGCGGATCGTCGAGGATCTGCCCGGCAGCGACGCTCTCGGCGTGACACTGGAGCCGGCGGGCGGGTCGGCGGTGCCGAGCCAGTTGGTCGCCCAAATTTCTTTGGTATAGGACCCATCCGGTCCCTATTTGGGTTCGAATCAGTAGTGAGAGTAAGAAATGACTACTGAGGGGTACAAAATGCTCAGCACCAAGAAGTTCACCGCCGTCGCCGCGGCCGCCCTGTTCACCGCTTCGATCGCCGCCTGTGGCAGCGACTCGGACAGCACCACGGACTCGGGCGCCGCGGCGCCGATGGCCACCAGCACCTCGGCCGCACCGATGATGTCCTCCTCGTCGGACAGCGCGGACTCCATGGTCAACTTCGGCGCCGGCTGTGCCGCCGTGCCGACCGACGACTCGAACGCGGGCAGCTTCGCCTCCATGGCGAAGGTTCCGGTCGCGACCGCCGCCTCCGGCAACCCGGTGCTGTCCACCCTGGTCACCGCCGTCAAGAAGGCCGACCTGGTGGACACCCTGAACACCGCCCCGGCGCTCACCGTCTTCGCACCCGCGAACTCCGCGTTCGACAAGATCCCGGCGGCCGACCTCAAGAAGGTGCTCGCCGACAAGAAGACGCTGACCAGCATCCTCACGTACCACGTCGTCGAGGGGAAGCTCACCCCCGCCGAGCTGGCCGGCACGCACAAGACCATCGAGGGTGACTCGGTGACGGTCACCGGCAGCGGCACCGACTTCAAGGTCGGCGACGCGTCGGTCGTCTGTGGCAACGTGCAGACCGCCAACGCGACCGTCTACATCATCGACTCCGTCCTGATGCCGAAGAGCTGATCGCATGCTTCAGCGCACCGTAAGGCCCGCGCTGATCGGCGTACTCTCCGCCGCCCTCGGGGTGGCTGCCGCGGAACTCCTCGCGGCGGCCACCCGGCCGCAGGCCGGACCCCTGGTCGCGGTCGGCGGGGCCGTCATCGACGCGGCCCCCACGCCGGTGAAGGAATTCGCGGTACGCACGCTCGGCACGAACGACAAACCCGTCCTGCTCGGCACCATCGCCCTGGTCCTGGTGCTGTTCACCGCGGCGGTCGGGATCATCGGGTTCCGGCGCCGCTGGGTCACGATCGCCGGTGCCGCCGTCTTCGGGCTCGCCGGTGCGGCCGCGGCCCTGGCCCGCCCCGCCTCGATCGGCTGGGACGTGATCCCCTCCCTGATCGGCGCGGCCATCGCCGGCCTGCTGCTCTTCCACCTGGCCCGGCCGTCCCGGGAAGTCACCATCGACCGGCGCAAGTTCCTGCGCGCTGCGGTCGTGCTCGGTGGCGGGGCCCTCATCGCCGGCGCCACCGCCGAGACCGTCAAACGGGTCCGCGGCGGGGCCGTCACGAAATCCCGGGAGGCGATCGCCTTCCCCGCCCCCGCCGACCCGGCGAAACCCCTGCCCAGCGGGATCGCGGACGGCTTCTACTCGGAAAAGCTCTACCGGGTCGACACCGCGCTGACCGTGCCCCGCATCGACGTCTCGACGTGGCGGATGCGGATCCACGGGATGGTCGGCCGAGAGGTCGAACTCTCCTTCGACGACCTGCTCAAGCGGCCCCTGATCGAACGCGACATCACGCTCAACTGCGTCTCCAACGAGGTCGGCGGCCCGTACGTCGGCACCGCCCGGTGGCTGGGTGTCCCGCTCGCGCCGCTGCTCGCCGAGCTCGGCGTGGACCCGGCCGCGGACCAGCTCGTGGCCCGCTCGGTCGAGGGCATGACGATCGGCACCCCGGTCGCCACCATCAACGACGGCCGGGACGCGATGCTCGTGGTCGGCATGAACGGCGAACCCCTGCCGCTCGAGCACGGCTTCCCGGTCCGGATGCTCACCCCCGGCCTGTACGGGTACGCCGGCGCCTGCAAGTGGATCACCGACCTGGAACTGACCACGTTCGCGGACTACGACGCGTACTGGGTGAAGCGTGGCTGGGGAGCTCGCGGCCCGGTGAAGACCGCCTCCCGCATCGACAAACCGCAACCGTTCGCCAAGCTCGACGGCCCCACCGTCACCATCGCCGGGGTGGCCTGGGCGCAGGGACGCGGCATCCGCAACGTCGAGGTCCGGGTCGACGACCGCGCCTGGGCCAAGGCGGATCTGCTGCCGGTGCCCTCCTCGGACACCTGGGTCCAGTGGCGCTACAACTGGGACTCGACGCCCGGCCCGCACACGTTCGCGGTGCGCGCGACCGACGGCACCGGCGCGATCCAGGCCGAGGAACGGGTCACCCCGTTCCCCGACGGCGCGACCGGCTGGCACAGCATCACCGCGACGGTCAACTAAGGCGTGGTGCGCTCGACTGCGGCGGCACCGTCGCGGTCGAGCTCCCGCCGGGCCCGCTCGACGTTCTCCGGGGTCGCGTCACGGCCCTCGGCCAGGGCCAGGTCCTCGGCGTCCCACGGCTGATCGGCGCCCGTACGGATCCCGGGCCGCTCGCCCGGCTCCAGGAACTCCGGGGTGTCCGCGTCGGCACCGCCCCCGGTCACGAACGCGTCCACCGCCACGTCGTCCGCGATGGCGCTCGCCACCTCCGGTGTCTCCTCCAGGGGCTGGATCTGCTCGGTCATGGCTCCTCCAAGATGGATGCCGGGGTACGTTCCCACCGCCATACCCCTCCGCGACGTATCTCACCGCGCGCCGCTCGTCACAGTTGCGTGAGCCGGAATAAATGGGACGATCGAGCACTTCGCTGCTGTCCGAGCGCGATTTGGACAACGATCGCGCGCAGCGGATGGACTCTGCGTAGCGATACGAATACATTTCTGCAGTGTCGCGGGTATGCGTGCGTCCGGCGGGGACCGTGCATATAGGTGGCGAGGGGAACGTGACGAGAAATGAAGAATCGCTGGGAATGGCGGCTCCGCCGGCGCCCGGCCCGGCCGGCCGGGCCGCGATGAGCAGCCTGCCCGACGCCGAGCGGGACGCGAGCGAGGTGGTGCGGCTGCTGACCCGCCTCGCCACGGTGCTGGAGCGGCACGGCCTCGAACCCGGCGACGACACCGAGATCCTGGCCATCCTCACCCGCGACGGCGGTGCCGCCGCGGCCCGGGTCCTGGAATACCTGCACGCCCTGCGCGGCGCCGGCGACGGCGAGGCCGCCACGGTGCCCCCCGCCCTGGGCCCGTGGCGCGACTGGGTCCCGCCCCGCGGCAACCTCTTCGCCCGGCCGTCCGACGGCTCCCGGATGGACGAACTGCCCCACCCCCACCGCCGCCGCGACCCGGGCGAATGAGTCCCTAGCCGTTGCCGCGCAGGGTGTCCGACGGGCAGACCCCGAACCGGGTCCGGTACGCGGAGGCGAACCGGCCCAGGTGCGCGAAGCCCCACCGGTGCGCGATCGACGCCACCGTCATCCGGGCCGGATCCTCGGTACGCAGCGCGTCGTGTGCCCGCCCGAGCCTGACCTGCTGCAGGTACGACATCGGCGCGCTGCCCACGTACCGCCGGAATCCCTCCTGCAGCGACCGGACGCTGACCCCGGCGATCCCGGCCAGATCAGCCACCGTGAACGGCCGTTCGGGTTCGTCCTGGATCGCGTCGATGGCCCGCTGGATGGCCCGGGGCGGCCCGGTCGGCGCGGGTGTCGCCAGCTCCTCCGAATAGCGGTGCGGCAGGCTCAGCAGCAGCCCGCTGACGACGCTGTGGCGCAGCTGGGCGGCGACGATCGGATGCCGGACCATGCTCCCCGGATGGGTGATCTCACCGCGCAGCATCCGGATCAGCCGGTTCCAGCTGCGCATCGGCCCGGACGAGAGGTCGATGACCGGCGGCAGCACCAGCGGCCCGCTGACCCGGCGGCCGAGCAGCGAGGCAAGCTCCCCCTCCAGCGCCGACCGCTCGATCTTGACGTCCATCTCGGTGGAATGCGCGTCATGCAACGTGTAGACCGGATTGCCCGGACCGAACACGACGGCGTGCCCCGGATCGGCCACCACCCGGTGCCCGGCATGGCGGGTATGCACCTTTCCCACCGTCGGGATGGTGAGGTGGTAGGCGTCCAGCTCGACGGCGGTCAGCGTCACAGGCGAACCAAAACCCAGCTGACCGACGGTCAGGGGTCCGAGTTGGATCACATCGGCCCGGAACGCGAAACCGTCCGCCCCCTCCGGTGCTCCCACCGCGAGCGGGTAGAAGAACCGGTTCAACAAGGATCGAGTATCGTCAATGTCGACACTGTTGATACTTGCGGAGGCAGGGATTTCCGCCGGCGATGTGACCGTCCTGAAGTGAACGTCACTCATCTCGTATAGCACTCCTGCGCATACGCTGAGTATTCGGACGGCACGCGACATCGTCAATGTCCGTACGATCCGGTGACCGTTCCAGCACATTCCGGCCATATGAACTACTCTGGCGTTCCGCGCCTACCTGGCGTAACTTGCAGACCAGCGGAATGTTGTTGGGACGCGATATGTCTGCCGGCGCCTTGGTGAGGCGCCGGGCTGGGTCGGCCGGCTGTCAGCCGGCGGCGCAGCAGACTCCGCGGAAGGTTCGGCGTCGCCCGCACGACGCCAGGACAGGAAGAGGGCAGCCGTGTATCTGCCGATCACCACTCGCCAGCTGGCCGACGGCACTGTCGAGATCGCGCCCAGTGGCGAGATCGACCTCGACAATGCCCACGTCATGCGGGACGCCGTCAACGACGTCCTGACTTCCCAAACGCCCGGAAAGATAGACCTCGACCTGCACCGCGTCATGCTGATCGACAGCATCGGCATCGGCATCCTGGTCGCCTGCTTCCACGCGGCGGCCGCCTCCGGTGTCAAACTGGTGGTCAGCCATCCGAGCCCCACGGTCTACCGCCAGCTCTGGATCTCCGGACTGGTCGGCCTGCTGGGCTGCGCCGAGCCACCCTCACCACGCACCTCGGTGGGTCTGCGCCCCAGCTAGACCCGGCACCGGCCCAGCTCCCGGGCGGTCCGCCCCTCCCCGTTGCCGCGGGGGTGGCCGAATCGACCGGACGGCCCGGTCCCCCAAGCCCACACCCGCAGCCGGGGGTCAACAGGCCTGGACCGACCCCGTTGCCGCGGGGCGGTGCAGGTCACGACTCCCGGGCCGCAACCGGGGCCCGAGGGCCGGCCGCGCTGAGCCAGCCACCCGCACAGTCGCCGCCACCGTCGCCGGCTCGTCTGTCAGCTCCGGCTTTGGTCGGCTCCGGCTGTCAGCTCCGGCTGTCAGCTCCGGCTTCAGCCGCCGGTGCTGGTGCACCTCGCCAGGGCTGGCGTACATCGCCAGGGCTGGTGCTGGTAATCGGCATCGGCGTCGTTCGTCAGCACGGGTGCTCGCTGTTCGCGCCGGTGCTCAACATGGTTGCGGCGCTGCCACCATGTCTCCCTTGTAGGCCGGCCACGCGGCCCGGGCCCCTCACCAAGGCCCAGCCCCACGGCTCCGAAAGCGCACCCGAAACGCTGCCCCCCGATCCGCAGGGCGGGCAGCGTTTCGCTGCCCGTAACGTCGGCCCCAACCGCGCCCCTCCAGCGTGACGGCGGTCTCCTAATCCCACCTCGCCCAGGTCAGCTCGCCCAGGTCAGCTCGCCCAGGTCAGCTCGCCCAGGTCAGCTCGCCCAGGTCAGCTCGCCCAGACCTGCCCGCCCAGACCTGCCCGCCCAGACCTGCCCGCCCAGACCTGCCCGCCCAGACCTGCCCGCCCAGACCTGCGTCGCCTAGGCCTGCGTCGCCCGGTCTGTGTCGCCGGGTCTGCGTCGCCCGGCCTGTGTCGCCGGGTCTGCGTCGCCCGGTCTGCGTCGCCCGGGATGGCTTGCCCCGGGGCCTTATCTCGACCGCTATGCCCTGCCCGGCTTCGTTCGAGCCGGCTTCGTGCGGGCTTGCTCTGCTTCAGCCCGCCACACCCTGGCCCGGTATCCAGGCCGGGGTAGGCAGTGACCAAACACCCGGCGGCCTGGCCTGGGTCGCCCGTTCGCTGCCGGCCCGGGGCGGCCCGGTCTGGTCCGCCCTGTCGCGGTCACCCGGAAGCGTGAAACCTGATCGTGGGGATCGGGTGGTTTGATCATCATTTGTATCCTGCACAACACCGGAAATAAGTGTCTTTTCGGAGTCACGCTGCCTGGTGTACTGCCCGCAAGTCGTCGTGATTCACGCTTCGTGCGGAGGCCTTGGTGTTCGGTACCCAGTGCAAGTTGCATAAAGCGCGAAAAAGGGCCCGGTCACCCGAGCCCTTTTCGGAGCAGTGGCGTATCAGTGCAGCGAAATGCCGGATACACCCGATTCTTCCTGGGCCCGGCGCTCGTCGCCGCTCAGGGTCTGCAGCGGCTTCTCCTTGATGAACAGCACCGCGACCACGGCAAGTGCCGCGATCGGGGCTCCGATCAGGAACAGCTCCGAGGTGGCCTGCGCGTAGATGCCGGCCACGATCGCGCGGGCCTGCTCGGGCAGGGTGGTCAGGTCGGGCACCGCCTGGGTGCCGCCGGTGGTCGCCGCCTGGGGGAACTTCTCCGCGAACAGGGACGTGACCTTGCTGGCCAGCACCGCACCCAGCGCACTCACGCCGATGGTGCCGCCCATGCTGCGGAAGAACGTCAGCACCGAAGTGGTGGCGCCGAGGTCGCTGCCGGAGACGTCGTTCTGCGCGGCGAGCACGAGGTTCTGCATGAGCATGCCGACGCCGGCTCCGAGGATCAGCATCCACGCCGACAGGATCACGGTGCTGGTGTTCTCGTCGATGGTGCTGAGCAGCAGCATGCCGACCGTCATGATGGCGGCGCCGGCGACCAGGAACATCTTCCACTTGCCGTACTTGGTGATCAGAGCGCCGGCAACCGTCGACGAGACCAGCAGACCGAGGATCATCGGCAGGCTCATCAGGCCCGCGACGGTCGGCGACTTGCCGAGCGCCACCTGGAAGTACTGCGACAGGAAGACCGTGCCGCCGAACATGGCCACGCCGACGAGCGCGCTCGCCACGACGGTGAGCGACACCGTGCGGTTGCGGAAGATGTGCAGCGGGATGATCGGCTCCGCCGCCTTCGACTCGACCCAGACCGCGAGCGCCAGCAGGACGATCCCCCCGGCCACGAACGCGAACGTCTCCACCGAGGCCCAGTCGAAGTGGTTGCCCGCCAGCGTCGACCAGATCAGCAGGTCGCAGACACCGGCCGTGATGAGGAACGCGCCCAGCCAGTCGATGCGCACCTCACGGCGTACCGAAGGGAGGTGCAGTGTCTTCTGCAGCAACGCGATCGCGATCAGGGAGAACGGCACTCCGATGAGGAAGCACCAGCGCCAGCCCAGCCAGGAGGTGTCCACGAGAAGCCCGCCGATCAGCGGGCCGGCGATCGTGGCGACACCGAAGACCGCGCCGAACATGCCCGAGTAACGCCCCATCTCGCGCGGCGGGATCATGGCCGCCATGACGATCAGGGCGAGGGCCGTCATGCCGCCCGCGCCGATGCCCTGCACGACCCGGCTGACGATGAGCAGCTCGACGTTCGGGGTGAGCCCGGCGATCAGCGAGCCGACGACGAACAGGCCGAGCGACAGCTGGATGAGCAGCTTCTTGCTGTAGAGGTCGGCCATCTTGCCCCACAGCGGGACGGTCGCCGTCATGGCCAGCAGCTCGGTGGTGACGATCCACGTGTAGACGGATTGCGACCCACCGAGGTCGGCGATGATCCGCGGCAGGGCGTTGGCCACGATCGTCGAGGCCAGGATGCTGACGAACATGCCGAGCATCAGGCCGGACAGCGCCTGTACGACCTCGCCGTGCGACATCTTGGCCGCGGGACTCTCGGACGTCAGCCCGACTTCCGTGTCTGAACTCATCGGACTCTCTCGTCGATATCGGGGTGGCTCAGGCCGGCGGCCAGGAAACCGAAAGCCTCGTGCACAAGATCGAAGATGGGGGCGCCGCCGTCGGTCCACCGCATCATGGCGGCCCGCATCGCCCCACCGGTCGCGGCCGCGAACACCGCCGGGAACGGATGGTCAGGGGTGAGCCCGAGCCGTTCGGCGACCGCGTCGATGAGGTCGCGCTCGGCGACGGCGCTGCGCGCCATCAGGCCGGTGATCAGCGACGGGTTGTCGCCCAGCACCCGCATGCGGAGGAACCAGACGAGCCGGTCCTCCTGCATGGCGGCCAGCCCGGGGCGCATCGCGAGCAGGAAGGCGTCGATGACGGGTACGCCGGGGGCGACCGCCAGCAGTCGCTCCCGGGTCCGGTGCGTGTCGACGAACTGGTCGCCGGTGACGGCCTCGTCCTTGCTGGCGAAATAGTTGAAGAACGTCCGCGGCGACACGTCGGCGGCCTCGGAGATCTCTTCCACGGTCACCTGATCGAAGCCACGCTCATCCACCAGCCGCAGGGCAGCCTCGATCAAGGCCTCCCGGGTCTGCTGCTTCTTGCGATCCCGCCGGCCGGGTGGGCGGGCCTCGGGAGCGGCGTCGATGTCGTGCACCTGGATACCGTAGAGCTGAACTTGCAGTGGCTGCAAACTTTTACCGACTGCACGTGAGGTGGGCGACAACGTCGGCCCGACACCCTTGCGCGGGCGCATTGCCCAAAGGACGGGCCCGGGTCGCTTACGGTGGAGAAATCATGCGCCGGCTACTGCTCCCCACAACCCTCATCCTGTACGCGGTGAGCGTCGTCGCCGTCACCCTTTTCCCCCTTCACCCGCACCCGGCGTCATACTGGGCCGGCGAGCCGATGAGCACCATGATCCGCTGGATCCCGGGCGACGTGGACGCGCCGAGCTTCATCCTCAACGTCATCATGTTCATCCCGTTCGGCATCCTGCTGCCTGTTCATGCGGCGAAACAGGACGGCATCCGGCGCATCGCCCTGCTGGCCCTGCTGTCCAGCGCGATCATCGAGCTCACCCAGCTCATCCTGGGCCTGACCGTCGGCAGCCGCCGCATGGTCGACATCAACGACCTGATCGCCAACACCGCGGGAGCCCTGGCCGGCCTGCTCATCCTGCGCCTGGCCATCCCCTCCGCAGCTCACCGAGCAGCGCTGGTCCACGGGCCCGCGCACCCCGATCAGTCCACACAGCCCGACCGGCGCGTGCAGCCCCGGCTGCCCACCCAGCCGCCCCCGCCCCGCCCGTCGTCCCAGCCCACCCCGTCACCATGGGCCACAAACCCGTCACCGCCCAGCCGCCTGTCACCGCCCAGCCGCCCGTCACCGCCCAGCCGCCCGTCACCGGCCGGGCATCCATCACCGGCCGGGCATGGTTCACCCGTCGGGCGCCCGTCCCCGGTCACCCGGTCGCCGTCGGCCGGGCAACCGGCGTCGGCCACGCAGCCGTCCCCGGTCACCCGGTCTACGCCGTTCGGGCATCCATCACCGGCCGGGCAGTCTTCGTCAACCGGGCAGTCTTCGTCGGCCGGGCAGCCGCCGCCGGTCACGCGGCCGTTATCGACCGGACGGCCGTCAGCCACCCGGTCTACGCCGCTCGGGCAGCCGCCGTCGGCTACCCAGTCTTCGCCTACCGTGCAGCCGCCGTCGGTTACGCGGCCGTCACCGACCAGGCGGCCGTCCCCGTTCGCCCGGCCTTCGTCGCTCGGGCAGCCTTCCCCGTTCACCCAGCCTTCGCCGTTCACCCAGCCTTCGCCGGCGGGGCAGCCTTCTCCGGCTGTGCGGCCTTCTCCGGTTGCCGGGTCGGAGACGCCCGGGTGGGTGCCCGCGCCCGGCGTGGCGGACGATCCGGTGCGTTCGGCAGGGTCGTCCGTGCCGGTGGGGCCGCCGGCCGAGCCGCAGCCACCGGTTGATCTTCCGCCGCCGCCGGTCGCGGTCGGTCGGGCGGCTGTCTCGCCGTCGCCGGCCATTCCGAGTCAGCGGATCGAGTCCGAGAGCGTCGGCTGACCTTAGACCAGCAGGTCAGGCTCGACGTGATGGATCTTGATGGGCATGCCGTCCGGGGTCTCGACGTGCAGCCGGGTGCCGAGCTCCATGTCGTGGCTCACATGCACAATCGTCACGTCCCGCTCGCGCAGCATTTTCTCGAGCCGGTCGAGTGGCATGGTCGCGGAGAAGTTCAGCTCCACGGTGCTCTCTCCCCGAGAAGGATCAGGCGGCCGTACGACAAGACCGATCTGCGCGGTCCCCACCTGCATGAGAACCCATTCGCCGCGCCGGTCCCCGTGAACGAGTTCGCCGCCGAAAGCCTCATAGAACGATACGGCGGCCGGCATGTCAGCGACGTGAACCATCGGCCGCAGCTGCAACCCGGGAGCGGGAGCCTGGCCGACCCGTCGCGTGGGCACCTTGGCGACGCCTCGCTGATTCCCGGGCTTCAGCACCCCGGCCCGTTTCGCTGAATTGTCCGGTCCCTTACCGGCCCAGGAACCCGCCGACGCGCTCGTCCCCGGAGCCTGCTCCACCGCGCCGGCCGGTGCGGAAGCGCGCCCCCGAGCAGTCTGAACAGCCTCCACCCGAGCCCGCCATGCCGAGTCCGCGATAGCCGCCGGACTCCCGGTGGCGCCGTCGCTCACCTCAGGCCGGCCGGTGCCGGCATCCGCCGAGCCGGCCACGACCTCAGCCAAGCCCACCCCACCCGGTCCCACCCCACCCGGTCCCACCTCGCCCAGGTCATCCCGACCCAGGTCATCCCGACCCGGGTCAGCCGCGCCCGGGGTGGTCGAGCCTGTCTTGCTCAAATCCGCCTTGGCCGCGCTTGTGTTGCCTGGTTCCGCGCCTTGCCGGTCTTCGGTCTCCGCGGCTGCGAGGTCGGGGCCTGCCCGGCCGATCTCCCTGGCGTTCGGGGAATCGTCCGCGAGGTCGGCGTTCAGGTCCGCGGCTTCCGGAGCCCGGGCACTGTCCACGGACTCGTCGTCCTGGGAGTCGCGGCCGGGAGAGCCGACGAGACGGCTTGTCCCGGCTTTCCCGCCGTCCGGGACCGGGCCGGCGGGAGTGACCGGGCCCGCGGGAGTGGGAGGGCCGGCGGGAGTGAGCGGGCCGGCGGGAGTGAGCGGGCCGGCGGGAGTGAGCGGGCCGGCGGGAGTGAGCGGGCCGGCGGGAGTGAGCGGGTGGTCCTGGTGAACGACCTGGTCAGGCTGGTTGTGCTGGGCCTGGGGGAGAGGGATGGGGCTCGGGTCGGATGCGCTCCCGGTGACGGGGCGGCGCTGGCCCGGGGTGGGCGGCTGGGCGGGCTGCCGGCCCCGGGCGTTGGCCGCCTTGCCTCCGGTGGGCACCGGTCGTTCCTTGGCCATGGCGGACTCCTGTCGAGCGGCGGTCGGCGTCGGCGTCCTTGCCGCCACCGTCTGGCTCAACGATTGTTCTGCCTTGGCGATTCAGCTCCGGGCGTGCCTTTTGGTGGTCCCGCGCTTCCCGAGCGGGTGGGGGGAGAGACCCTAGTCGTTGAGCTGCGCCCGCTCGATCTCGGCGAGGGCGGCGGTCAGCAGTGGCTCGATCGGGTCGGCGCCGGTGAGGTGGGCCAGGAGCAGGGCCGCATGCCGGGCCAGCGCCTCCGGCTTCGGGGGTGGGTCGCCTTCGTCGTCCTGCCAGACGCCGAGGGCGTTGGCCAGCAGGTAGAGGACCACGTGCGGGTCGACGTCGGGGCACCAGGGGGCGGCCGCGCGGACGCTGTCGGCCAGCACCGTGCGGATGTCGTCGGCGTCGAGACCGTCGGGGTGGCGGGCTTCCAGCTGTACGCGTACCGAAGTGCCGAGGATGAGCCCGGTCTGAGCTTGATCCTGGGCGCTGAGCTCGGCCACCGCCTCGGCCAGGGCTTCCCGGTCCTGTTCTTTCGCGGCGGTGACGGCGGCGGTCGTGGCCGCGGCGATGGGCCGGGCCGCCGCCGGAAGGTGCCGCCACTGGGGGATCATGCCGCGCCCGTCGCCATGCCGGCCATCGTAGTATCCGAGCCATGACGTTGCATGAGGTGATGGCCGCTCGCATCGGGCGTGGCGAGTTCCCGGGGATCGTCACGCTCGTCGCCCGTGGTGATGATGTGCGGGTCGACACGATCGGCAGCACCGCGTTCGAGGGTGGCTCTCCGATGCGCCGGGACACCCTGTTCCGGATCGCGTCGATGACGAAGCCGGTGCTCGCCGCGGTGACGATGATGCTGGTCGAGGACGATGTCATCGATCTCGAGGAGCCGGTCCACACGGTGCTGCCGGAGCTGGCCGGGCAGCGGGTGCTGGCCCGCCCGGACGGGCCGTTGGACGAGACGGTGCCGTTGGAGCGGCCGGTCACCGTGGAGGATCTGCTGTCGTTCCGGATGGGTGCCGGGATGCCTTCCTCGCCGTTGCTCGATGCCGCCGGTGACGATCTCGCGCTCGCGCAGCCGATGCCGCCGACGCGGTTGGATCCGGACGAGTGGATCCGGCGGTTCGGTCTGCTGCCGTTGATGCATCAGCCGGGCACGGTCTGGCAGTACAACACCGGGTCGCTGGTCCTCGGTGTGCTGGTCGCGCGGGCGGCGGGCAAGCCGCTCGGCGACGTGTTGCGGGAGCGGTTGTTCGAGCCGCTCGGCATGCGCGATACCGGCTTCTTCAGCGACCGGGAGCTTCCGGCCACCTCTTCGGAGGAACCCGGTGTGGTGGATTGGACGCGGCCGCCGGTGTTCCCGTCCGGGGCGGGTGGACTGCTCTGCACGGCGGACGACTTCCACGCGTTCGCCCGGATGCTGCTGCGTCGCGGGGTGCACGGCGGCACCCGGTTGCTGTCGGAGAAGTCGGTCGAGCTGATGACCACCAACCGGCTGACCCCGGAGCAGATCGCGTCGGGTGGCGAGCTGCTCGACGGTTACGGGTGGGGCCTCGGCATGGCGGTGCGGCTGCCGTCCGGGCAGTACGGCTGGTCCGGTGGCTACGGCACGATGTGGTTCAACGACACCGACGAGGACCTCGTCGCGATCGGGCTCACCCAGGTCAGCGCCGTGCTGTGGAACGGCACGCTGACGGACTTCCAGCGGCTGGCCTACGCATGATCGCGATCACCGGGCTCGATCACGTCGTGCTGACGGTCGCGTCGCTCGAGCGGACGCTGGCTTTCTACCGCGACGTGCTCGGCATGCGCGCCGCCGAGTTCGAGGAAGGCCACTGGGCGCTGCACTTCGGCGACCAGAAGTTCAACCTGCACGAGGCCGGTCACGAGTTCGAGCCCCGGGCGGCCCGCCCGGTTCCCGGCAGCGCCGACCTGTGCCTGGTCACCTCGACGCCGCTGGCCGAGGTGGTGACGGTGCTGACCGGGCACGGCGTGCCGCTGGTCGACGGGCCGGGGCCGCAGGCCGGGGCGCGTGGCGCGATGCACAGCGTCTATGTCCGCGACCCGGACGAAAACCTGATCGAGATCGCGTTCTACGGGCATGGGCGGGTGTGATGACGAGCCTCGACGCTGTCACGGCGTGGGTCGGGAATTACCGGGCCGCGTGGGAGTCCAACGATCCTGAGGTCATCGGCGGGCTGTTCGCCGAGGACGCGGCCTATTTCTCCGCGCCGTACGCCAAACCGTGGCTGGGTCGCGACACCATCGTCGCCAAGTGGATCGAGCGCCGCGACGAGCCGGGATCCACCACGTTCGACTGGCACCCGGTGATCGTCACCGAGGAACTCGCGGTCATCGAGGCCCGGACCGCCTATTCGGCCCCGGAGGTGCGGGCCTTCCGCAACATGTGGGTGCTCCGCCTCGACGGCAGCGGCCAGGCCCGCCAGTTCACCGAGTGGTGGATGCCGGAGCCCGCCTGACCGGCGGCGGGCAGCAGCACGGTGAAGACCGCGCCCGCGCCGGGGCGGCTCTCCGCCGTGATCGCGCCGCCGTGGCTGGTCACCACCTCGCGGAGCAGGGCCAGGCCGAGCCCGAACCGGCGGTCGCCGGTGCCCGGCCCGCGGTGGAACCGGTCGAAGAGCCGTTGCGCGTCGGCCGGGTCGAAGCCGGTGCCGCTGTCCGCCACCACCACCTCGACCCGGCCGGGCCGGGTGGCGGGGCGGACCGACACGGTGATGTGGCCGCCGGGCGGGGTGTGGGTGAGCGCGTTGGCCAGGAGTTCGCTCACCACGCGCCGCAACGCGGAGGGGACCCCGGCCACCGGCTGGGGGGAGGCCGGGGTGTCGAGCCGCACCGAGACCCGGCGTTCGGCGGCCCGGTCGGTCTCGGCCGCGACCGCGTCGGTGGCGATCGGGACCAGGTCGACCGGTTCGACCGGCGGCCGGCCGGTGGGGGCGGCGGCGAGCTGGGCCGACAGCAGGAGTTCGTCGACGATCTCGCCGAGGCGGCGGGTGGTGGTGACCAGGCTGTCCAGGTCGCGGCGGTCGGCTTCGCTGCCGGTGCGGCGGGCGCGGCGGCTGATGAGCTGGGCCCGGGTGTGGACCTGGGCGATCGGGGTCCGCAGCTCGTGGCTGGCGTCGGCGACGAAGCGGCGTTGCCGGCCGAGCGCCTCGGCGAGCGGGGCCACCGCCTGCCGGCCCACCACGATGCCGGTGAGGATCGCGGCGACCAGGCCCACCGCGGCCGCGAGCAGGAACGCCATCAGCAGGTGACGTCGGTCGGAGAGCTGGAACCGGGCGTCGAACACGGCTTGCACCATGCCGTCGCCGCGGGGCTGTGTCCGTACGTAATAGGTGGTGTTGTTGCGGTTGATCTTCGTGGTCGAGACCGTGCCGGCGTCGAGGGCGTCCCGCAGCGGGAACCCCGGCGGGGGCGGGTTCAGCCCGGTCTCGAGCACGCCGTGGGTGGACACGAAGATCCAGCTGCAGGCCGGTGGCCCGGCGGTGGTGCCGTACGTCGTGCCGTACCGCAGCTCGCGGGCGATCTGTTGTTCCTGGCTGTGCACCAGCGCGGCATAGGAGATGGCGCCGCCGAGCGTGAGCAGCGCGGTGATGAGCAGCCCCACGGTCAGGCCGATCCGCAGGCGGGCCCGGCGCACGACGTGACGTTCGGGGGTCACAGCGTGCCGAGCCGGTAGCCGAGGCCGTGCACGGTCTGGATCGCCGATCGGGACAGTTTGCGCCGCAGGTAGTAGACGTAGGTGTCCACGATCGACGCGGCGGCGGCCTCGTCGAACACCCGGCTGCGCAGTTCGGCGCGCGGATGCACGGTGTTGGGCCGGGCCGCGAGCACCCGCAGCAGTTCGAACTCCCGGGCGGACAGCGCCACCCTGGTCCCGTCGGGCAGCACCGCGTCACGCAGGGAGAGGTCGAGCAGGCCGGCGCCCATCCGCAGGGTCTCGGTGGCGTCGGACGTGCGGCGGCAGAGGGCCCGGATCCGGGCGCACAGCTCGTCGAGGTCGAACGGCTTGGTGAGGTAGTCGTCGGCGCCGGCGTCGAGCCCGGCTATCCGGTCGTCGACCGTGCCGAGCGCGGTCAGCAGCAGGGCGCGGGCCACCACCGACCGGGACCGCAGCCGGGTGACCAGGTCGAGGCCGTCCAGGGCGGGCAGCCGCCGGTCGATGACCATGACGTCGTAGGTCCGGGTGAGGCCCAGGTGCAGGCCGCGCTGGCCGTCCGGGGCCTGGTCGACGTGGTAGCCCTCGTCGACCAGGGTCTCGGTCACCATTTCGCGCAGGTCGGTGTCGTCCTCGACGAGGAGCAAGCGGTGCATGCATAGACGATCGCATATGTCTTGGAGATCAGACAGCCTGCACGAGGTCCGGTGTGGACACCGGGGTCCGGGTACGGTCGATCCAGCTCAGCAGCGGCGTCGTCATGATCGTGGTGATCAGGGCGACGAGCACCAGCACGGTGAACAGCGCCGAGTTCACGATGCCCGCCTCGAGGCCCACGTTCAGCGCGATGAGCTGCATCAACCCGCGTGCGTTCATCAGCGCGCCGACCCGCAGCGCGACCGCGTTCGGCTCGCCGCGCAGCCGGGCCGCGGCCCAGCACGCCCCGAACTTGCCGGCGATCGCCACGGCCACGCAGGCGGCCGCGAACAGCAGCACCGCCGGGTTGCCGAGCAGCCCGAACTCGGTCCGCAGCCCGGAATACGTGAAGAACAGCGGCAGGAAGACCGTCGCGGCGATCGGGGTCAGCGTGCCGACCACCTTGTCGGTGCGCTCGGACGCCGGCATGACCACGCCGATCGCGAACGCGCCGAACACCGCGTACAGGCCGATCTCGTCGGTGTACCAGGCGACCAGGAAGAGCAGCACCACCGTGCCCAGCAGGCGGACCCGCTCGTCGGGCAGGTTCATCACGGCGCCGGCGACGCGCTGTCCGCCGAGCCAGAGTGCGAGCCCGAACAGGACGGCCCCGCCGGCGGTGACGAACGCCGGGCCCGCCTCGCCGGACGCGAACGCCAGCACCACGGCGAGCAGGATCCAGGCCACCATGTCGTCGATGGCGCCGCTGGCCAGCGCGAGGGAGCCGTGCCGGGTGCCGGCGTGCCCGCGTTCGGTGATGATCCGGGCGAGCATCGGGAACGCGGTGATCGCCAGCGCCACCCCGACGAACGCCGCGGAGACGCCGATCGGGACCCCCTCGGGGCGGATCGGGACGGCTCCGGAGGTCAGCAGCACCAGCAGCACGCCGAGCACCAGCGGGGCGGCGACCCCGGCCAGCGAGACCGCGCCCGCGGTACCGGCCAGGTTGGTGGTCCGGTGGGCGCGGAACGCGTACCCGGCCTGGAACATGAACAGGACCAGCCCGACCTGGCCGACGACGTACAGGATCGGCAGCAGCGCGGGCGGGAACAGCGCCGCCTGGGCCCCGGGGAAGAACAGGCCGAGCAGCGACGGCCCGAGCAGCACCCCGGCGAGCATCTCGCTCACCACGGCGGGCTGCCCGACCTTGCCCAGCAGCCAGGACACCAGCTTGCAGAAGATCAGGATGACGGCGACCGCGATGAAGAACCGCGGTGCCAGCTCGGTCGGTTTCACGGGCTGACCTCCTCGAAGTAGGTGGCGCAGAGCTTCTGCCGGCGGGCGTCGACAACCATCCAGGTGCCGAGGACGAGTTGCTTGAGCGAGCGGACGACATCGGCGACGCGGTCGGCATAGCGCAGAGCGACCAGTCGCCGCGACGGCGAGACACCGCGATAGAGAAACGCCGGCCCCCGGTTGGGCAGCGACCGGGTGTGCGCCGCCGAAGTGGCGACGCGGTAAGAAGTCAGGACCACGCGCGCGACGGCCCGCATCATCACCGGAGCGGATCCCCGGGCGGGGCAGGCGCGGTTGGCGGTCACGCCGAACGGGATGAAGTGCGCGTCCTTGCGCTTGAGCGTCAGCCACCGCGACGGGTCGAAGTCGTCGTCCGGCGCCGGCCCGGTGCGCTGATAGGCGAGGTAGTTGAACAGCAGCACCGATCCGGCCGGCAGTGTCACCGCGGGGGAGACCGTGATCGGTGCGGAGGTGATCCGGTGCGCGATGCCGAACAGCGGATGCACCCGCAGGGTCTCGTCGATGAGCCGATCAAGACCGGCGTCAGAAATGTCCGTGCAGAAAGGGGCGAGCATCAGCACATGCGCCATCGCCTCCGACATCTGCACGACCGCGGTATTGAAGAAAGCCCCTTGCAGGTACCAGGCCGTTTCCTGCGCGGTGAACGGCGGCGGAAGCACCACCGGGCAGGTCCCGGCGTCGATGCGGTCGAGGAGATAGCGCGTCAGCCGCTCACGCCGGGACATGTGCCGCAGGCTCAGACCCTTCAGCGCGGTCACCACGTCGTCCGCGTTGGCCACGATCAGATCGCGGGCGGAAGGCGGGCAGGGCTCGTCGAAGACCAGCTCGTAATAGACCTCGGCCCAGATCGGCATCATCAGGTCCCGCAGCCGGACAAACTGGACCCGGGAATTCGGAAGAGCACGCTGTGCGGCTGCCGTGGCCAGCGCCTCGGAACGGTCGTGCGGGATCGCGAGCACCTGCCGGGTCGTGCGCGCCACCGTCTTGTACCGCTCCCCGGGCTCGAGATGCTCCTGGTGCATCTGCGGCCCCGGTGCCAGCCAGTACCAGAACAGATCAGACAGCCCGGCCCCGCGACTGCGCCCGTCGGCGGCCGGATCGGCGTACACCCGCTCGAAATCCTCGGCGCCGACCAGCGGCCCCGGCACCGGGATGCCCTCCTCGCCGTTGACCCGCCGGAAGATCCACTCCCGGAGCCGGACCACCGCGTTCACCGCGTCACCACCAGGTCGGGGGTCAGGTCGGCCGGTCGCTTCGCCCCGGCCAGAGCCATCGCGTGGTCCAGCTCGGCGGTCAGCTTGCGCAGCTCATCCCGTACGCCGTGAGCGCCCCGATCCGCCAGAGCCCACACCACGGGGCGTCCCACGAGCACCGCCACGGCCCCGAGCGCGAGCGCGACCAGCACATCGGTTCCACGCCGGATCCCGCCGTCGACCAGCACCGGGATCCGCCCGCCGACCGCGTGCACCACGGCCGGCAGCGCGTCCACGGTGGCCACCGCGCCGTCGAGTTGCCGGCCGCCGTGGTTGGAGACGATCACCCCGTCGGCGCCGTGCTCGACCGCGAGCCGTGCGTCGTCCGGATGCAGGATGCCCTTGACCACGATCGGCAGCCCGGTGACGCCGCGCAGCCACGCCAGCCGGTCCCAGCCGAGTGCCGCGTCCATCGCGACCGGGCGTACCCGGCCGGTGTCGTCGCGCATGTTCTCGCAGGCCAGCCCCGCGGGCAGGTCGAGGAAGCCGTTGCGCAGGTCGCGTTCGCGGCGCCCGAGCACCGGGGAGTCGACGGTGACCACCAGCGCCCGGCAGCCGGCCACCTCGGCCCGCTTGACCACGTGCTCGGTGAACGCCAGGTCGGGTTGCGGGTAGATCTGGAACCACAGCGGACCACCGGCCGCCGCGATCCGCTCGACCGGCTGCGTCGCCGCCATGCTGACCACCATCACGGTGCCGGCCTGAGCGGCACCACGGGCGGTCTCCGCCTCCCCGCCGGGATGGGCGAGCAGGTGGAACGCGGTCGGCGCGACCAGGATCGGCGCCTCGGCCGTGGTGCCGAACAGCGTGGTCCGCAGGTCGCGGTCGCCGGTGGCGCGCAGCACCCGGGGCACGATCCAGTGCCGCTCGAAGGCCGCGGTGTTCGCCCGGACCGTCCGTTCGTCCCCGGCGCCACCCGCGAAGAAGTCCGAGTGAACGGGATCCATCTCAGCCCTCGGCGCCGGACAGGCACCGGGCCAGGAAATCGGCCAGCGGCCGGACGTGCACCAGCGGACGGTCCCACCGGTTCTCCAGGTTCTCGGCGAGGTGGTGGGTGGCGATCACCTGCCCCTCACGGTGGTACCGGACCACCGGGTGCAGGTACGCCGCGTCGTGCGCCTGCCCCACCACGTCCTGCGCGACCCGGGAGACCGTGACGTCGAACGGGTCCACCTGGTCGTGCTCGGGGCCGTACTCCAGGGTCACCACGAACGCGTGCTCGTAGTCGTGGTCGGCGGTGAACAGCCCGGTCCGCTCGAAATACGCGACCGGCACCTCGTCGTGGTACCGCGCGTCCGCCCCGGCGACCGTGACGACGTCGGCGAGGACCCCGAACTGCTGCCAGAGCGCGGACGTACGGTTCACCCGGCCGATGATCGCCTCGGTCATGGACTCCGGTGTGGCGTCGAGCTTGCCGGCCGGCCAGGGCGTCTCCGCGTACCGTCGCTCGAGGATCTTGTGCAGCGCGCGCACGGCGTATCGGAAGCCGTGGATGAAACCGTTCGTGGATTTCTTGAAGTCGCGTTCCTGCGAGAGCGTGCCGGCGAAAGAGAGCCCGGGCACGTTGACCGATTCCCATTCCTCGTTCTGTGCCGGGAACCGACCCTTGACGGCGAGCTCGGGACGGCACGTGTCGTCGAAGATGGACGCGTCGAACCGGAAACCGGTGCAGGCGAGCACCCGGTCGTAGTGCAGTTCCTTGACGACCTCGTCGACCCGGGTGAACCCGAACGTGACCTTGTAGCCGTCGCCGTCGCGTTCGATCCGCTTGACGTTCCCGTCGAGGATCGCGTTCGCCGACTTCAGCTGATAGGTGTCCAGGAAGTTGTTGTTGACCGCCCGCAGATGCCCGACGTAATGGGTCCGCCAGGCCATCCGCACCGAGCTGGGTCCGGCCAGGTGGATCAGCGTGGTGGTCTCCATCAGCGCGTCCGCGGTCTCGAACGCGGAGTTGCCCTTGCCGATGATCAGCACCCGCTGGTCGAGGTAGTCGCGTGGGTCGGTGGAGAACGTGTCGTAGCCCTCGGCCAGCTCGAATCCGGGGATGTCCGGCTCGAACGTCTTCGACACCCCGGTGGCGACGATGACCCGTTTCGCGGTGTAGAGCCGGTCGGCGTGCACCTCGAAAACGCCGTCGACCTTGCTGACCCGGGAGACCCGCGTGTTGTAGCGGACCTTCACCCCGGTCTTGGCGGCGAAATCGGCGAGATACTGCACCATGACGTCGGCGGAGGGGAAATAGCGCTCTGTGTAGGACGTGAACCGCAGCGCCGGATCGTCGCTGAGCAGCGAATTCCAGTCGAGCCGCAGATTGATCTCCGGGTCGTCGGTGCCCGTGTGCGGCTTGTTGATGGAGATCAGTTGCCGATGCCGTGGATAGCGGGCGAAGAACGCACCCGGTGCGTCCGCTGCCTCCAGCACCACATAGTCGCGCTTGCCGTCGGCCTCCAGCAGTGCTGCCAGCTGGAGACCGGCCGGCCCGGCCCCGATGATCAGGTAATCAAGCGTCACGCGGGTCACCGTACGAGTCAGAAATCAGAGAAAAATCAAGCTTCTCGAGGGTCGCGGCGGCGGTGCGCACGTCACCGTCGAGCGGCCGGTCCGGATCGATCGCGGGTACGACGTCGATGAGCACCTCCAGCAGTCGCGCGCAGCCGGGCGCGGAGGGCGTACGGGCACCCACGTGAACGGCCTGGCGCAGGCCCACCGCGAGCGACCCGGTGATCAGGCTGAGCAGTTCCGCCTGGTCCAGTGCGCGCAGGGCGGCCTGGGTGCCGAGCGGGATCACGTCCTGGTTGTGCAGGTTGGTGGGCAGGCTCTGGATGCTCGCCGGCATCGCGTCGCGCCGGATCTCGGCGATCAGCGCGGTCGACGCGAGCTGCACGCCCTGCAGACCGTGCTGCCGTCCGGGCCCGGCGGCCAGCATCGGTGGCAGCCCGCTGTTGCGGACCGGGTCGACGAGCAGGTCGAGCTGACGTTCGGCGAGGTTGCCGACCTGCGCGATCACCATGGTCAGCAGGTCCCCGGCGAACGCGGCCGGCTGACCGAAGAAGTTGCCGCCGTGCACGACCGTGTCGGTGTCCGGGAAGAACAGCGGGTTGTCGCTGACGCTGCCCAGGTCGGCGGCGACCACCCCGTCCACATAGCGCAGCGCGTCCTCGGCCGCGCCGAGCAACTGCGGGGAACACCGGATGCTGTACGGCTCCTGCAGCGCCCGTGCCCCCGACGGCACCGCCCCGGCGAGGATCCCGCGCATCGCCGCCCCGACCTCGATCGCGCCCCGGTGGCGATAGCGGTCCAGCAGGCCGGCGTCCAGGAACTGCGGGTCGCAGCCGAGCAGGTCGGCGAGCAGGCAGGTGAGCGCCTGCACCACCCGGTGCGACGTGCGGACCCGGTCCAGCGCGAGCGCGGTCGCCGCCGTGGTCAGCGACGTGCCGTTGACCAGGGCCAGCGCATCGCGCCCGTCGAGGGGCAGCGGCTCCAGCCCGGCCGCCCGCAACGCGTCGGCGGCGTCCATCCGGATGCCGTCCACATAGGCGTGTCCGCGACCGCGCAGTGCCTGCGCCGCCGCGCCCAGCGGGATCAGGTCCCCGCTCGCACCGACCGAGCCCAGCCGCGGCATCGCCGGGGCGAACGTGGTGCCGAGCATCGCCGCCAGCGCGTCGACGACGTGCGGCGACACCCCGGACGCGCCCTGGGCCAGCGACCGGGCCCGGATCAGCATCGTCGCCCGGGCCACCCCGGGATCGATGTCCCGGCCGTGACCGGCACCGAGGTGGGCCAGCGTGTTGTCGGCCTGGTCGCGCAGGTCGGCCCGGCCCGCGTACCCGACCAGCGCGCCGAAACCGGTGGTGCTGCCGTAGACGGCCCGGTCGTCGCCGAGCACCTTGTCCAGGAAGACCCGCGACGCGGTGACCCGGTCGCGGACCGCCGTTCCGGTCACCACCGTGATCGGCCCCGCGGCGGCGCGCAGGTCGCGGATGCGCAGGGAGGCCGCCAGATCCACCTCAGTCGTCATGCCCGCCGACGGTAGAGACGAGTTCTCAGAGCCCTCTGAAATCGTCTCGTTAGGTTGCCGGACATGACGCACGACTACCTGATCATCGGTGCCGGTCCCGCGGGTCTGCAGCTCGCCGCGCTGCTGGAGCGCGACGGTCATGACTATGTCGTCCTGGAGGCCGGTTCGGCGCCGGGCACGTTCTTCGCCACGTATCCGCGGCACCGGCAGCTGATCTCGATCAACAAGGTGTGGACCGGTTCGGACGATCCCGAGTTCAATCTGCGTTCGGACTGGAACTCGCTGCTCACCGACGACCCGTCGCTGCTGTTCAAGAACTACAGCAAGCGCTATTTCCCGTCCGCCGACGACCTCGTGCGGTACCTCGCCGATTTCGCCCGCGGCCTGCGGATCAGGTACGACAGCCGGGTCTCCACCGTGCGAAAGGACGGCGATCTCTTCGTCGTCTCGGCCGGCTCCTCGACCTGGACCGCGCGCCGGGTCATCGTCGCGACCGGTGTCTCCCAGCTCTACGTGCCGCCGATCGAGGGCGCCGACCTGGCCGAGCGCTACGACACGGTCAGCGTCGAGCCGGACGATTTCATCAATCAGCGGGTGCTGATCGTCGGCAAAGGGAACTCCGCGTTCGAGACCGCGGACGCGCTCGTCGAGACCGCCGCGGTCATCCACGTCGCCGGCCCGCATGCCATCAAACTGGCCTGGCAGTCGCATTACGTCGGGCACCTGCGCGCGGTCAACAACAACTTCCTCGACACCTATCAGCTCAAATCCCAGAACGCCGTCCTCGACGGCACGATCGAGCGGATCACCCGGCGCCCGGACGGTGGCTTCCGGATCCTTTTCCGGTACGCCCGCACGGTCGAGAACCTCCGCGAGATCGATTACGACCGGGTCATCCTCGCCACCGGATTCCGCTTCGACGCGACCCCGTTCGCCGACTCGGCCCGCCCGCGCCTGGTCATCGACGACCGTTTCCCGGCACAGACCCCGGCGTTCGAGTCGGTGAACGTGCCCGGCCTCTATTTCGCCGGCACGCTCACCCAGCAGCGCGACTTCAAGAAATCCACCAGCGGTTTCATCCACGGTTTCCGCTACGGCGTCCGCGCCCTGCACCGCATTCTCCGGACCCGGTACCACGGCGAACCCTGGCCATCGGTACGCGTAGAGGTGACCCCGGAAGCCGTCACCGACGCGATCGTCGCCCGGATCAACGTCACGTCGGCCCTCTGGCAGCAGTTCGCGGTGCTCGCCGACGTGGTCACCATGGACGGCAGGTACTGCGCGGAGGTGCCCGTGGCGTACCTGAAGGAGACCGCCGAGTTCGGCCCGCTGGTGCTGGTCACGACGCTGGAGTACGGCCCGGACCACGATCAGGTGGACCCGTTCGACATCACCGTGCCCCGGATCGCCGAGAACGATCCGGCGGCCGCCCACGACGCCAGCTACCTGCACCCGGTGGTCCGTGCCTACCGCGACGGCCAGGTGGTCGCCGAACACCACATGGCCGAGAACCTCGAGAACCACTGGAACATCCCGGCCGTACACCAGCAGCCGCTCGTGGTCTTCCTCAAAGGGGTCCTCTGACATGTGGCCGCAGCCGGTGCTCGATCTGCTCGCGGTCGGTGGCGACAAGCCGGTCTTCGAGGACGGCGACCGGGTCGTCACCGCGGCGGAGATGAGCGGCCTCATCCGCCGGATCGCGGCCGGGCTGCGGGCGGCGGGCATCGGGCCCGGTGCCGGCGTGGCGCTCCGGCTGAGCGTGACGGCGTCCGCGTTCGCGGCGACGATGGCGGCGTTCGCGGTCGGCGCCCGGGTGTGCGGCGTGGGCCCCGGTCTGACCCCGGCCCAGGTCGGCGACCTGCTGCGGCACGCCGACGCGGAACTGATCGACGATGCCCGGGTCGCCGCGCTCGAACGGTCCGCCGACGACGGGGTGCCACCGGTGGCGGCGGGGAGGCCCGGTGACATCGCCCGGATCATCTACACGAGCGGCAGCACCGGAGACCCCAAGGGCTGCGTGCAGACGTACGCGGCGATGTCCGCGGCCTGGGCACCCTTCCCCGACCGCTGGCCCCCGGCGATCGCGGAGCTGGCCGGAAGGCTCGGGCGCTACCTGGTCTTCGGCTCGCTGAGCAGCCAGGTCATGCTGGAATACGGCGTGCTGGCCCTGGTGGCCGGCGGCACCCTGGTCGTCGCCCGGCCGCCCGGCTTCCCGGCCGCGATCGTCCGGCACCGGGCCACCGCGAGCGTGATCACCGTCGGCAAGCTCTATCAACTCATCCGCGACCAGCGCGCGAACCCGGTGGACCTGAGCAGCCTGGGCGCGCTGATGGTCTCCGGCTCACCGCTCGACCCGGGCCGCCTCCGCGAGGCGCTCGAGGTCCTGGGCCCGGTCCTGTTCCACGGTTACGGCCAGACCGAGACCGGCATGATCGCCATGGTTACCCCGGCGGAGCTGCTCGGCGACCCGGCGACGCTGTCCTCGGTGGGCCGTCCGCCCCCGGTCCACGACCTCGAGATACGCGACGGCGAGCTGTACGTCCGCACCCCGTCGCAGGCAAGCGCGTACTGGAAGGATCCGGCCGCCTCGGCCGAGGTCTTCGTGGACGGCTGGATCCGCACCCGCGACCTGGCCACCCGCACCGCCGACGGCTACCTGCACCTGCACGGCCGGGCCCGCGACGTCATCATCGTGCACGCGGTCCTCGTGCACGCGGGCCCGGTCGAGCGCACCCTCGCCACCGATCCGGCGGTGGCCGAGGCCTATGTGGTGGGCCGTCCCGACGAGGTCACCGGTGAGGCCGTCCACGCGTTCGTGGTCCCCGCGCGGGGGCGTATCCCGGACCCGGATCAGCTGCGTGACCTGGTCGCCGAGCGGCTGGGGGAGGCCGCGGTGCCGCGCACGGTGACGGTGATCGACGCCGTGCCGGTGGCATCCAGTGGAAAACCCGACAAATCCCTGCTCCGGGTGACGGGCCGAACGGGCACCCCCTTGTGACGTTTCGCGCATCGGCTTGATGACCAGGTGGTAGGCAATGTTAGGTAAGCCAAACCTTTGTCAAGCCACGGAGTCTCCGTCATGCGTTTTGCCCCGTCCCGAGGCCGCCGGCTGATCCTCGCCGCCGCTGCCACCGCCCTCGCCCTGAGTGCCTGCTCGACGACCGGTACGGAGGACGACGACGCCGCGGCTCCCGCCTCTTCGGCCGCCGGCGACCAGTTCCCGGTCACCGTCACCACCGCGTTCGGTGACATCACCATCCCGAGCGAGCCGACCCGGGTCGTCACGCTGGGCTGGAGCGACGCCGAGACCGCGCTCGCGCTCGGTGTCCAGCCGGTCGGCGACGCCAACTGGATGGCGTTCGAGGGCGACGGCCAGGGCGTCTGGAACCAGGGCAAGTACACGACCCCGCCGGAGAAGGTCGGGACGCTCGAGCTCGACATGGAGAAGATCGCGGCGCTCAAGCCCGACCTGATCCTCGACACCCGGGCCAGCGGCGACAAGGCGCGCTACGACCAGATCGCCAAGCTCGGCGTGCCGGTCGTCGACATCCCGGTCGGTGGCGAGGCGTACAAGACCACCTGGGAGCAGCAGCTCGACCTGGTCAGCAAGGCGCTCGGCAAGACCGCCGAGGCCGCCAAGCTCAAGGCCGACCTGGACGCGCAGTTCGCCTCCGTCGTCGCGGCGAACCCGTCGTTCAAGGACAAGACCATCAGCGCGGGTGTGAAGACCAGCGAGGGCTGGGGCGCGTACGTCAGCGGTGACGGTCGCGTCGACTTCCTGCAGAAGCTCGGCTTCAAGGACGCCCCCGCGGTCGAGGCGCTCAAGAAGGACAGCTTCTTCATCTCGCTCTCGCAGGAGCAGGTCAACCTGCTCGACGCCGACCTCACCACGGTCTTCATGATCGGTGTGGAGGCCGACGTGGTGAAGAGCGACAAGCTGCTGCAGGCGGTGCCGTCGGTCAAGGCCGGCCACGTCGTCTACCTCGACAACAAGGACATCTCCACCGCGTTCTCCAGCAACTCGATCCTGGGCCTGAAGTACGCCCTGGAGCAGGTCCCGCCGCTGCTCGCCGCCGCGCTGGCCGGCTGACCCACATGCCGGACACCCGTGTCCGCAGGGCCGTCGCGCTCACCACCGGTCTGGTGGTGCTCGCGGCGGCCCTCGCCGGTGCGGCGTTGCTCAGCCTCACCGTCGGCTCGCAGCACGTTCCGCTCGGCGCCGTGCTGGAAGCGCTCGTGCACCCCGACGACTCGGTCCGCGACAGCCTCATCATCACCGAGGTACGCATCCCGCGCACCCTCGTCGGGCTGCTGGCCGGCTTCGCGCTGGGCCTCGCCGGGGCGATCATCCAGGCGGTCACCCGCAACCCGCTGGCCGACCCGGGCATCCTCGGCGTCAACGCCGGCGCCGGCCTGTTCGTCGTCATCGGCATCAGCGTCTTCGGCGTCACCAGCCTCAACGGCTACGTGTGGTTCGGGTTCGCCGGGGCCGCGATGTCGGCGGTGATCGTGTACACCATCGGCTCGCTGGGCCGCGGCGGCGCCACCCCGGTCAAGCTGGCCATCGCCGGCACCGCGCTGACCGCCGCGCTGCTCTCGTTCACCACCGCGGTGCTGGTCACCGACATGCAGACGTACGACCAGTTCCGTTTCTGGCAGGTCGGGTCGCTCGCCGGCCGGGGCATCGACATCGCGAAGCAGGGCGCGCCGTTCCTGATCGCCGGCGTCGTGATCGCGCTCGCCTCGGCCCGTCTGCTGAACGCGCTCGCGCTCGGCGACGACGTGGCCACCTCGCTCGGGCAGAACGTCGCGCTGGCCCGGCTGGTCGCGGCCGCCGCGGTCGTGGTGCTGTGCGGCACGGCCACCGCGATGGCCGGCCCGCTCGTCTTCGTCGGCCTGGTCGTCCCGCACGTGGCCCGGCTCGTCACCGGTCCGGACCACCGCTGGCTGCTGCCCTACGCCATGCTGCTCGCGCCGCTGTTGCTGCTGCTGGCCGACATCCTCGGCCGGGTCATCGCCCGGCCCGGCGAGGTCCAGGTCGGCGTGCTCACCGCGATCATCGGCGCCCCCATCTTCGTGGCGCTGGCCCGCCGGCGCCGGCTGGCGGAGCTGTGAGCATCGTCGCGGCGACCCGCCGCAAGGAATCCACCCGCGCCCGTACGGTCAGCATCGCGCTCGCCGTCACGGTGGTCGCGCTGTTCGCGCTCAGCCTGTCCTACGGCTCGTTCCAGGTGTCGCTGCCGGACATCGTCCGTTCCCTGCTCGGGCAGCCGACCCCGCCGCAGGTCGACTACATCGTGCAGACGCTGCGCCTGCCCCGGGCCCTGGTCGGGCTGCTCGCCGGCATCTCGTTCGGCCTGGCCGGCGCGATCTTCCAGCAGCTGCTGCGCAACCCGCTGGCCAGCCCGGACGTCATCGGCGTGACCTCGGGCGCGACCACGGCCGCCGTCCTCTCCATCGTGGTGCTCTCCACCAGCGGCGCGGTGCTCTCCGTCGTCGCGCTGGCCGGCGCCCTGGTCACCGCTCTGATCATCTATGTGTTCGCCTGGCGCGGCGGCAGCGTCGGCGGCTACCGGTTCGTGCTCGTCGGTATCGGGATCGGCGCCGCCATGGCCGGGTTCACGTCGTTCCTGCTGACCCGCGCCGACGTGCGGGCCGCCCAGGAGGCGCTGATCTGGCTGGCCGGCAGTCTCAACGGCCGGACCTGGGACAACGTCGTCCCGCTGGCGCTGGCGGCGCTGATCCTGGTGCCCGCCGCACTGCTGCTCGGCCGGCCGCTGACCGGGCTGCAACTCGGCGACGACGTGGCCCGCGGCCTCGGCCTGGGTGTCGAACGCAGCCGCCTCGCGCTGCTGCTGGTCGGCGTCGGCCTGGCCGGCACCGCGACCGCCTCGGCCGGCCCGATCGCCTACATCGCGTTCATGTCCGGGCCGATCGCCGCCCGGATGGTCGGTGGCGGCCGCCCGGTGCTGCTCCCGGCCGGTCTGGTCGGCGCCGCGATCGTGCTGGCCGGCGACTTCATCGGCGCGCACCTGCTCGGCCCGACCCAGTTCCCCGTCGGTGTGGTCACCGGCATCATCGGCGCGCCGTACCTGCTCTGGCTGCTCGCCACCAGCAACCGCACCGGACGAGGAGGATGACCGTGCCCGCACCGTCCACCCTGCAGGCCGAGGGTTTGTCCCTCGGCTACGGCGACCGGCAGGTCGTCGACGATCTCACGCTCGAGATCCCCACCGGCAAGGTCACCGTCATCGTCGGCCCGAACGCCTGCGGCAAGTCGACGTTCCTGCGCGGCCTGGCCCGGCTGCTGCCCGCGTCGTCGGGGTCGGTGCTGCTCGACGGCACCTCGATCCACACCACGCCGAGCAAGGAGGTCGCGCTCAAGCTCGGCATCCTGCCGCAGGGCCCGATCGCCCCGGACGGCATCACGGTCACCGACCTGGTGAGCCGGGGCCGGCACCCGCACCAGGGCTACTTCCGCCGCTGGAGCGCCGAGGACGACGTCGCGGTCACCGCCGCGCTGACCGCCACCGGCACCCTGGACCTCGCGTCGCGGTCGGTGGACGAGCTGTCCGGCGGGCAGCGCCAGCGCGTCTGGATCGCCATGGCGCTCGCGCAGCGTACCGGGATCCTGCTGCTGGACGAGCCCACCACCTACCTGGACGTGAGCCATCAGGTGGAGGTCCTCGACCTGCTCACCGACCTCAACGAGGCGGAGGGCGCGACCGTGGTGATGGTGCTGCACGAGCTCAACCTCGCCGCCCGCTACGCCGACCACCTCGTGGTGATGAAGGCCGGCGCGATCGTCGCCGCCGGTGACCCGGGCGAGGTGCTCACCGAGCAGATCGTCGAGAGCGTGTTCGGCATGCGCTGCCGGGTGGTCCCCGACCCGGTCTCGCGTACCCCCATGATCGTCCCCATCGGACGGCATCGCATCGAAGGAGTCAGCTGATGGTGGCCGTGGTCGAGGCGACGGTGGTCGCCGTCGAGAAGCTCAGCCCGTCGTTCGTCCGGATCACGTTCGCCGGGTGCGCGGGCATGCGCAGCGGCGGCTACGACCAGCGGATCAAGATCCTGCTGGCCCGCCCCGGCCAGGACCGGCCGCTGCTGCCCGAGCCCACCGACTGGTACGGATCCTGGTGCGCGATGCCCGACGACACCCGCCCGGTGATGCGCACCTTCACCATCCGCTCCCAGGACGGCGACCGGATCGACATCGAGTTCGCGCTGCACGGCGACGCCGGCCCGGCTTCCGCGTGGGCCCGCGCGGCCCAGCCCGGCAGCGTCCTCGGCATCATCGGGCCCGGCGTGGACGACGAGGTCAAAGCACTCGCGTACGCACCCGGCGAGCCGCCCTGGCACCTGTTCGTGGGCGACGACACGGCGGTCCCGGCGATCGCGTCCATCCTCGAGACGCTGCCCGCCGACGCCTCCGCACACGTGTTCCTGCAGGTCCCGGACGCTGGTGACGTCCGCGAGCTGCCCTGCGCGGGTAAGACCCAGGTCACCTGGCGGATCAAGTCGGGCCTCGCGGAAGCGGTCCGCGCGGCCGAACTGCCGGTGGGGGAGCCCTACGCTTTCGTGGCGGCCGAGAGCGCGCTGGTCCGCGATGTGAAGAAGCACCTGTGCACGGACCGCGGCTGGGACGGCAAAGCGCACTACTTCGGCGGGTACTGGAAGGCAGGACAGACGGAATGACGCGGATCACCACGGAGGACGAGCTGCGCGAGGTCGTCGACCACCCGCATCCCGACCTGCGCGACAAGGCGATCACCACGATCGACGAGGAGAGCGCCCGCTTCCTGCGCGCCACCACGTTCTTCCTGCTCGCCACGACCGGCGCGGACGGCACGGTCGACGTCTCGCCGCGCGGTGAGACCTCCGGCGGCATCACGGTCCTCGACGAGAAGCGTCTCGCGTTCGGCGACCGCCCCGGCAACCGCCGCCTCGACAGCTTCCGCAACATCCTGCAGTGCCCGAACGTCGGCATGCTGTTCGTGGTGCCGGGCCGCGACGAGACGGTCCGCGTCAACGGCCGCGCGTCGCTGCACCGCGCCCCGGACTTCACCGATGCCCCGCTCGGCGTGATCGTCGAGGTCGACGAGCTCTTCCTGCACTGCGGCCAGTCGTTCAAGCGCGGCTCGGTCTGGAACCCGGCCGGCTGGCCCGCCGCCGAGACCGTCCCGTCCTTCGGCGCCCTGATCAAGAGCACCGTCGCCGCCCGAAAGCTCTCAACCGCCGGGGGAGTCCGTCGATAGAGGGGCAATGACCAACAGGCGGCAGTTCCTCACAGCGCTCGGCGGCGGGGTCGCGCTGGCGGCTGGGATCGGTGCGGGCAGGCACCGGGACCTCTCCGGCTGGACGACCGTGGTCGGCGACGGGGTGTTCGCGGCGGCGGGGCAGGACCCGGTCAGCGACGCGGACATCGCGGTCGAGCACCGGGGGACGGCGTCGCTGCTGGCCGCGAACGTGCGCAACCGGGGCGTCATGGCGCACGTGATCTCGTACAAGAGCAAGGCGGGACCGGCGCAGATGCGCAGGACTCAGCGGGCCGGTTTTGCTTTCCGCCTGCCCTATCTGCCGTCGACGGCGGGCGGGCCGCGGAACGCGCAGACCGTCGAGGGCGGGCTGTTCGTCTGGGACGGCGCGATCGACCACGGTACGGCCTTCCAGTGGGTGCTCAACCCCTGGCTGGACACGTTCGGGCACGTCCTGGCGTGGACCGGGGACTCGTGGACGTCCAGCGGCTACCTGGAGCCCGACACGTCCTGGCACCGGGTCGCGTTCGAGGTCGACCCGGTGCGGCACACGGTGCGGCTGGTGCTCGACGGGAAGCGGCTGCCGGCGCCGTACTCGCGTACCCCCAAGGTGGGCTGGGACGCGACGGTGACCGCCCGGCTGCAGGCCGAGGCGATCTCGCTGTGGCCCGGTGAGTCGGCGACCTGGGCGCCGCGGCACGAGGTTCTCGTGAGGGACTGGACATGGTGACGCACACCTGGACCGATCTGGCCTACCAGTGGTTCGGCGACATCAGTTTCCCCTGGTGGGGATGGGTGGCGTGGATCGTGGCGATCTTCGGTGCCATTCTCGGCCCCGGGGTCGCGGCGGCGAACGCCAGGACCGCCGAGGACGAGGAGTGAGGCCGGTCAGACGCCGGCCGTGACCGTGCGCCGGATCCGGGCGGCCGACGTGCCGCGACCGGTGGGGATCTGCGAGAAGCGGTGGAACCGCCGGCGCAGGTCCGCGTCCTTGTACCGGTCGCAGGTGTCGTGCCAGCGCAGGATGCCCGACATCCAGTAGGTCAGCTCCCCGGCATAGCGGGTCAGCTGGCGGCGCACCGGCTCGTCGAGGCCGAGGTGCTCGAACATGGCCGGCATCTCGATCGCGACGATCCGTTCGAACTGCCGCATGCGGCCTTCCATCAGGTCGGCGACGACGGCGCGGGCCGCGTACCGATCGGCATTCAGGAAGCGTTCGACCACGAAGACCATGTTGTGGATCTCGTTCTCGAATTCAATTTCCTTCTGGTACGAGTACAGGTCGTTGATGAAGCACGCGTAGTCCTGGGCGGCGTTGTCGAGCTGGCGCATGACCCGGGTGTCGAAGACGTCGTCCGGCACGAGTTCGCCGTGCGAGAGCCGGGCCAGGCTCATGGTGAGATCCGAGCCGAACGTGCTCCGGCGCATCTCCACGTAGTCGATCGGGTCCGGCACCCGGTTCTGCACCTGGTTGCCCAGCTCCCACAGCCACGACGCGGTCATCGTCTCGACCGCCCGTCGGAACCGGGCCCGGGCTTTCGGGGTCATCGGCCCGGCGGTGCGGCGCCACAGGTCGGCGAGCCCGGCCTCGACCGGGGTCAGCGGTGCCGGCACCGCACCCGCGTCCAGCGGCATGAACGACGACAGCCGCACGTTCTGGAGCTTGGCGCCGGCCAGGTCGCCGGTCCGGCCGTAGCGGACCGGGAAGAGATCATCGCCGTACGTGCCCCAGGCGAGCCAGTCCGACGAGATGTTCAGCTGCGTCGCGGTGGCGTCCGGGTGGATCATCGCGGCGCAGTGCGAGAAGTCGAACCCGTCGAACATGGGCCGGGTCCACAGCTCGCCGTGCGGGGTGCCGGGCACCGGGGCGAACATGCCCATCGACTCCGCCCAGTCGGTGTTGTGCCGCCGGGCCGCGGGCAGGTGCGGGCTGGTCCGCACCGGGAACGGCATGTACAGCTCGGGGATCGGCAGGTGCCCGACGACGCGCCCGACCGGCAGATGGCCGTGCTGCGCGTGCCGCCGGCGCAGCCCGGTGCTGCGGCCCCGGCCCGGCGCGATCTTCGTGTAGCGGCTCGACCGGGCGTGCCACTCGTGCCCGCCGGCCTGCCAGTCCTGCAGCGCCTTGGCGTACTTCGCGACCGCGATCTGGTCGGTGGGCGCGACGGCGTACTCGAGGAACATCGCCGGGATCTCGGTGAGCGCGGTGTGCTCGAACTGCTGCAGCCGGGACGTGAGCAACTCGTTGACCAGGTCCACCGAGCGGGCGGTGGGGATGTCCAGGAAGCGTTCGAGCACCAGCACCGCGTTGGAGTTCTCGCCCTCCTCGGTGACCTCACGTTCGTACGAGAAAAGGTCGTTGCGCAGGTGCACCGCGTCGGAGAACGTGTCCCGCAGGACCTCGAGCGGTCGCAGGGCCGCGAGGTGGTCGGCGAGCTCGGCACCGGCCGCGAACTCCACGAGGTTGGCCGACCACGGGGCGCCGCCGACCCGCCGGCGCATCTCGATGTACTCGATGGGGTTGGCGATCCGGCCCTCGGAGATGTTGCGCAGCTCCCACATGGACTCGACCATCAGGTTGTGGGTGCTGCGCACGAAGCGCTGCCGCCAGCCCTCGGACATCGCCGGGATGGTCCGGGCCCACAGGTCGGCGAGTCCGGCCTCGGCGGGGTTCTCCGGTTCCGGCGCGGTCCGCCCCGGCTCGGTCATAAACTCCTCCAGCCGGTCCAGGTAGGCCTGGGCCCCGACCATGTCCCGGCTGTATTTGAACAGCGCCAGGAAGTGGTCGTCGAAGAAGAACACCCAGACATACCAGTCCGTGATGAGCGCCAGCATGTCCGCGTCGCAGTCCGGATGGATGTATGCACACATCAGCGCATAATCATTTTTCCGCAGCTTCTCGATGTCCCAGACGCCGGCGTCGAGCATGCCCTGTTTGTTGGCCCATTGTTCAGAATGGTCGCGGGCATGCTGCTCATGAGGATTCTTCGTCGCGGGGTGAGGCAGGTAGAAATCGGGTAGCGTGAATGCCGACATAGCCTCCGACCCTAGCTGGGCTGCATGGATCCATGGTGGATTCGCGATGCCGCCGCGTGGTGGTCACCCGTTCGGCAACCACGTGAGCGTGAATGACGTGGCGCGGTGCCATCTGCTGTCGATTCATCGGCATACTGAGCCTGCACGCCATTTCTGGCGCCATTCTTCAGATACGGGAACGGTGGTATTCGGTGACTGCTGTCGATACGAGCAGATCGGGAAGCGACGTCGTTGAGGATCAGCGGCAGAGCCTCAGCACAGCCGCGGCTCGCAATCTCGCGACGACGACCAAGTCGCAGCCGCAGATGCAGAACATCTCCTCGCGGTGGCTGCTGAAGGTGCTGCCGTGGAAGCAGGTCGTCGGTGGGGCCTACCGGGTCAACCAGCGGCGCACCTACAGCATCGGCGACGGCCGCGTGACGTTCACCAACGTCGGCGCGGACGTCCAGGTCATCCCGGCCGAGCTGCGCGAACTGCCGCTGCTGCGCGGGTTCGAGGACATCGCGGTGCTGACCGCGCTGGCGCAGCGCTTCGAACAGCGCGAGTACGCCGCGGGTGACATCATCGTCGAGGCCGGCCAGCCGGTCGACCAGATCATCCTGATCGCCCACGGCCGGGTCAACAAGATCGGCCGCGGCGACTACGGCGACGAAGCGGTGACCGGCGTGCTCGCCGACGGCGAGTATTTCGGCGACCGGGTGCTGACCGGTTCCCTCGAACTGTGGGGCTTCACCGCGAAGGCCGCCACCCAGTGCACCGTGCTGGCCCTGCCGCGGCAGGCGTTCGAGCAGATGAACGGCCGTTCCGACGGGCTGCGCGCGCACGTCCAGCGGGCCCTGGACCGGGCCGACCGCCCGCAGAACAAGCACGGCGAGGCCGCCATCGACCTGGCCTCCGGCCACGAGGGCGAACCCGACCTGCCGGGCACGTTCGTCGACTACGAACTCGCACCCCGCGAGTACGAGCTCAGCGTCGCGCAGACCGTGCTGCGCGTGCACAGCCGGGTCGCCGACCTGTACAACGAGCCGATGGACCAGGTCGAGCAGCAGATCCGGCTGACCTCCGAGGCGCTGCGCGAACGCCAGGAACACGAAATGATCAACAACCGCGCTTTCGGTCTGCTGCACAACGCGGACCTCAAGCAGCGGATCCACACGAGGACCGGCGCGCCCACCCCGGACGACCTCGACGAGCTGCTCAGCCGGCGCCGCAAGACCCAGTTCCTGTTCGCCCACCCGTCGGCGATCGCGGCGTTCGGCCGGGAATGCAACAAGCTCGGGCTGTACCCCGGCGAGATCGACTTCAACGGCCACAAGATCCCCGCCTGGCGTGGCGTGCCGATCCTGCCGTGCAACAAGATCCCGGTCTCCGACACCCGGACCACCTCGATCATCGCGATGCGTACGGGCGAGGACGACCAGGGCGTCATCGGCCTGCACAAGACCGGCCTGCCCGACGAGTACGAACCCGGCCTGTCGGTGCGGTTCATGGGCATCAACGACAAGGCGATCATCTCGTACCTGGTCAGCACCTACTACTCGGTCGCGGTGATGACGCCCGACGCGCTCGGCATCCTCGACGACGTCCAGGTCGGCCTCGGCCGCGACCTCTCCTAGGGGCGAGCATGGTCGCAGTCGCTGTACAGGCCGGCCGGACCGCGCCCGAACTCCTCACCTGGAGCCGGAGTGTGGTCGACCCGCCGATGCGGGCCGCGGTGGCAACCCTGCCGGAATCGACGGGCCGGCTCGTCGAATACCACTTCGGCTGGCGCGACGCGGCGGGCCGCCCGGCGGACGAGTACCCGGGCAAGGCGGTGCGGCCACTGCTGGCCCTGCTGGCGGCCGAGGCGGCGGGCGCCCCCGCGGCGTCCGCCGTCCCCGCCGCGGTCGCCGTCGAACTCGTCCACAACTTCTCCCTCATCCACGACGACATCATGGACGGCGACCACACCCGCCGGCACCGTCCGACGTTGTGGACCGTGCACGGCGTCGGCCCGGCCATCCTCGCCGGTGACGCCATGCTCGCCCTCGCCTACCAGGTCATCGCGCCGGCCGGGCTGCCGCTGCTCAGCTCGACGGTGCAACACCTGCTCGACGGGCAGGTCGCGGACGTCGCGTTCGAACAACGCGCGGACGTGACCGTCGCCGAGTGCACGACGATGGCCGAGGGCAAGACGGGAGCACTGCTCGCCGCGGCGGCATCGCTCGGTGCCCTCGGCGCGCCGGCGCCCACCCGGGACCGGCTCGCCCGGTTCGGCGCCCTGACCGGCCTGGCCTTCCAGTTCGCCGACGACCTGCTCGGCATCTGGGGCGACCCGGACGTCACCGGCAAACCCGTCCGCTCCGACCTGCACCGCGGCAAGAAGTCCCTGCCGGTGGTGGCCGCCCTGACCGGCGGCACCCCGGCCGGGGCGCGGCTGGCCTCGTTCTACGCCACCACTCTGTCCGATCCGGACGCGGTGCTCGCGGCCGAACTCGTGGAAGCCAGCGGGTCGCGCGCCTGGTGCCAGGCGCGCGCCGACGAGCTCTTCGCCGAGGCCGTCCAGGTGCTGACCGAGATCGACATGGCATCGCGTACCCATCAGGAACTGCTCGCTCTGGCCCGGCTGCTGACCAGGCGGGACCGATGACCTCGGTCTTCGTCGCAGAATCGCTGGCCGGCCTGCCGTGCCCGGCGGCGCCGCTGCTCGCCGGGGAACTGGGCCGCCGCGGACGCCCGGTCGAGTACGCGTCCCTGACGCTGGGAACCCCGGTGGTCTCGGGCACCATCGTGCCCGGCGCCGGCGGCCCGGTCGGCCTGGCCATCGCCAGCGCCGACCCGGCCGACCGGCACACCCTCGGCGACTGGCTCGCGGTGACCGGCCCCCGGACGATCCTGCTGGCCGCACCCCGGTCCTTCTGCGCGGGCGTCGAGCGAGCGATCGACACGGTACGCGGAACGCTCGACACCGCGCCCGGTCCCGTCTACGTGCGCCGCCAGATCGTCCACAACCGGCACGTGGTCGCCGCCCTGGAACAGGCCGGGGCAACGTTCGTGGAGGAACTCGACGAGGTCCCGGACCACGCCACGGTCGTCTTCTCGGCCCATGGGGTGGCACCGTCGGTCCGTACGGAAGCATCCCGGCGCGGCCTCCCGGTGGTCGACGCGACCTGCCCGCTGGTGGCCAAGGTGCACGCCGAGGCCCGCCGTTACGCTGAGCGCGGCGACACGGTCGTGCTCATCGGCCACGCGGACCACGAAGAGGTCGAGGGCACGGTCGGCGAGGCCCCGGCCCACATCGTCACGGTGGCGACCCCCGCCGAGGTCGAGACCCTGGTGATCGACGACCCGAGCCGGGTGTCGTACCTGACCCAGACCACACTGGCGATGGACGAGAGCGCGGCCGTGGTGCACGCTCTGCGGAAACGCTTCCCGCTCCTGCGCGGGCCGGCGTCCGCGGACATCTGCTACGCGACCACCAACCGGCAGGAAGCCCTGCAGGCGATCGCCACGGACGCCGACATCGTGCTGGTGGTCGGCTCCACCAACTCCTCGAACTCCCAGCGCCTCGTCGAGCTCGCCACCCGAACCGGAACCCCGGCCCACCTCATCGACGGCCCCACCGACATCCGGCCGGCCTGGCTGGCCACGGCCCGTACGATCGGCCTGACCGCGGGAGCCTCGGCCCCGCCCTCCATGGTGGACGCGGTGGTCTCCGCCCTGGGCGGCCTCGGCCCGACCACCGTCGAGGAACGCGAGACCACCCGCGAAACCATCCGCTTCCGCCCCGCCGGCGCGCCCGCCTGATCACCCATCCGGGGGAGCGGTCACCCGGTGTCCGCAATTCTGCGCATGCTGGGGTCATGACAGCTCCAGACCGTTCAGGCTCCCGGATCGACCACCTCAACATCGCCGTGCCCGACCTGGCCGGGGCGGTGGCGTTCTACGAGCCGGTCCTCGCGAGCATCGGCATCACCAAGATGCTGGAGATCCCGCCGAACGCCACGCCGAACCAGCCGACGGCCATGACCGGCTTCGGGCTGGCCGAGGTCAAACCGTATTTCTGGCTGATCGACGGTGGCACGGTCGGCACCAACATGCACATCGCCTTCACGGTCGACACCCGCGACGACGTGGCGACCTTCTACAAGGCGGCGCTCGCGGCCGGGGCCTCGTCCCTGCTCGAGCCGGCGGTTCACCCCGAATACCACCAGGACTACTACGGTGCCTTCGTCCTCGACCCGCACGGCATCAACCTCGAGGCCGTCTGCCACGTCTGAGCTCAGCGGAGGCGGCTCGCGAGAACGCAGAACTCGTTGCCCTCCGGATCGGCCAGAGTGACCCAGCTGACCTCCCCCTGCCCCACATCGGCATGCCGGGCACCCAGGGCGAGCAGGCGGTGCACCTCGTCGCCTTGGTCCCGGTCGGTGGGGTTGACGTCGATGTGCAGCCTGTTCTTGACGATCTTGCCCTCGGGCACCCGTGCGAACGTCAACCTCGGCGATGACGGTGTGGTCGGGGAGCCGATGGTGACCAGCCCGTCCTCCTCGTCTCGGACCTCGTAGTCGAGGACCGAGCACCAGAACCGCGCCAGGCCGGCCGGATCGGCGCAGTCGATCGCGAGCTCGGTGAATGTACTGGCCATCTCAGAACCTCCTGGTCACTGTCGCACCCTTTTCGGCAGGATCTCGTCGGCTCGGGCTCGGCCGAGGTCGGTTTCGTAGGGATCCGTGGCGGTGACCACGGCGTCCAGCACGCCCAGCGCCCGGGCGACGCCGAGGAATGCCTGGAGGCCGACGCCGGGGTCTCCGGTCTCGACCCGGCGCAGTGTGTTGCGGGAGATGCCGGCCCGTTCGGAGACCTGGAGGGCGGTGAGGCCGTGCAGCTTGCGCCAGGTCACGAACTGCTCGCCGATGCTCCTGGCGGCCGCCTGCACGCGGGTGGAGGGGCGAGGCATGGCGCGCCTTCCGCTAAGGGTCACCTTCTTGCCCACTATAACGCTTAACGCTCAGGATTGTGCGCTTTAGGTGGTCAGCGGTGACCGGGGTCGGCCGGGCTCGTTGAGGGGGCGAAGTTACCTATCAGGGGGATGGCATGACATTGATTCGGTCGAAGCGTCTGGCCAGTGTTCTGCTGGCCGGGGTGGTCCTTCTCGCCGTGGGTGGCACGACCTCGGCGTCGGCGTCCGCCGCGAGCAGTCAGCCGGGGCGGATCGGCCCCAAAGGTCCGGCAGGTCCGGCAGGGCCCAAGGGTCCGGCCGGACCTAAAGGCCCAGCTGGTCCGAAGGGCCCCGCCGGGCCCCGAGGCCTCACCGGTGCCACGGGGCCTGCTGGTCCTGCCGGTCCGGCGGGCCCTGCCGGCGCTTCCGAGGGCTCCAGGAGCGGAACCTGCGTCAAGTACGTTCCGCGCACGGTCAAGGCGGGGGACCGGCTCACCATCGTCTGTCAGAGCAGCTTTCAACTGTCGCCCACCACGGTGACCCTGACGCCGGGCTACTCCGATGGGTCGGCGGAGCCGCTGTACATCCTGGAAATGGGCCTCGACTACACCTACGCGGTCGACTGGGACGACAACGTCTCGAATCAGTTTGTGGTCAAGCTGCACATTCTGCGCGATGTGGTTCCCCCGTTCGCGACACCGTCCGAGAACTACGGCCTGCTCCTCGGCTATCGGGCCGACGCCGTCGTATAAGCGTTTTGGGATGTCCGAACTCTCCCGTGGAGGGTCATCGGTCCGGAACTGAAGTATTCTCACAAACTCCTGATATCGCTATACGTCTATGTGTAGCTACCGCTACGCATCCTGCGGTTTCAGGAGGACCTGTGAAACAAACTCTGTCGGCCGCCAGCGCCGTCCTGCTCCTGGGCGGGCTGCTGGCGGGCGTCGGCCCCGCGGCCACCGCCGCGGCGGCCCCGCCGGTCACGCCGGACCCGGCCAAAGCCCCGCTCGCCGCCGCCTCGCTCGCGCTCACCCAGCACCGGCCCGCGCTCCAGGCCGGCTCATCGGACGCGTTCACCCTGCGCAGCAGCGCCGTCGACGCCAGCGGTGCGGCACACGTGCACTACGACCGTACGTACCAGGGCCTGCGGGTCTATGGCGGCGACACCGTCGTGCACACCGCGCCCGACGGCGGGTTTGCCAAGGCGTCCGTCGGCCTCACCGGACCGCTCACCCTGGGCACCACCGCCAAGGTCTCGCCCGCCGCGGCCGCGGCGGCGGCCAAGAAGGTCTTCAAGGGCACGATCACCGAGGTGGGTACGCCGGAGAAGATCGTCGACGCCACCTCCGGCAGCGGGGTGCTGGCCTACCAGACCGAGGTCAAGGGGTGGGCCCCCGACGGGCAGACCCCGTCGCGTCTGCAGGTCGTCACCGACGCGGGCACCGGCGCGGTGCGCGACTCGTGGGACGAGATCGAGACCGTCGACGGCACCGGGCGGGGCATCTACGTCGGCACCGTCACGCTCAGCACCACCGGCTCGGGCACGAGTTACACGCTGACCGACCCGACGCACGGCAACGGCCGCACCTGCGACATGAACAACACCACCACGACGTGTACGACCATGACCGACACCGACAACGCCTGGGGTACGGGCGCGCAGTCGAGCGATCAGTCGGCGGCCGTGGACGCGCACTACGGTGCGGCGCTGACGTTCGACTACTTCAAGAACAACCACAACCGGAACGGCATCTTCAACACCGGCGCGGGTGTGCCGTCGCGGGTGCACTACGGCAGCAGCTACGTCAACGCGTTCTGGGACGGCGCGCAGATGACATACGGCGACGGCTCGGGCAACTCGAACCCGCTGGTCTCGCTCGACGTGGCCGGCCACGAGATGTCGCACGGCGTCACCGAGAACACCGCGAACCTCAACTACACCGGTGAGTCCGGCGGCCTCAACGAGGCGACCAGCGACATCTTCGGTACGGCCGTCGAGTTCTCCGCGAACAACTCCTCCGACCCGGGCGACTACCAGATCGGCGAGGAGATCAACATCAACGGCAACGGTACGCCGTTGCGCTACATGTACAACCCGACGCTGGACGGCGCCTCCCACGGCTGCTGGTCCTCCTCGACCAACAGCGTCGACGTGCACTACTCGTCCGGCCCCGGCAACCACTTCTTCTTCGACCTGGCCGAGGGCACCGGCGCCACGGCGTACGGCACGTCCCCGGTCTGTGGTTCGGCCCCGGCGGTCACCGGCATCGGCCGGGCCAAGGCGGCGGCGATCTGGTACCGCGCGCTGAGCACGTACTTCACCTCGACCACCCGCTACTACCTGGCCAGCAACCTGGCCAACTCGGCCCGCGCGCACACCCTGTCGGCCGCGACCGACCTGTACGGCAACTGCAGCACCGAGTACAAGGCCGTCCAGGCCGCCTGGACCGCGGTGAACGTGGCCGGCGCCGACACCACCTGCTCCACCAGCGGCAACAGCTTCACCCTGGCCCTGTCGTCGGCCTCGGGCACGGTGGCTCCCGGCGCGTCCGTCCAGTCCACGATCTCCACGGTCAACACCGGCACCGCCCAGACCGTGGCGCTGACCGCGTCCGGCCTGCCCACCGGCGCCACCGCGACCTTCAACCCGGCGTCGATCACCTCGGGCAACTCGTCCACCCTGACGCTGGCAACCTCGGCCTCGACCCCGGCCGGGACCTACTCGATCACCGTGACGGGTACGGGAACCTCGGTCACCCGGACCGCGACGTACACGCTCACGGTGTCGTCCGGGGGCGGCGGCTCCTGCACCGCGACCCAGCTCCTCGCGAACCCGGGCTTCGAATCCGGCGCCACGTCCTGGACCCAGAGCACCACCGGCATCATCGGCGTCCACAGCACCCAGCAGGCCCGCACGGGCACCTACGCGGCCTGGCTGAACGGCAACGGATCGACGTCCACGCAGTCCATCTACCAGCAGGTCACCCTCCCGACCGGCTGCGCGGCCTACGCGCTGTCGTTCTACCTGCACATCGATTCAGCCGAGACCACGACCACGACGCAGTACGACAAACTGCAGGTCCAGGTCCTGAACACCAGCGGTACGGTGCTCGGAACGCTCGGCACGTACTCCAACCTGAACAAGGCCACGGGCTACACGGTCCGCTCGTTCAGCCTCGCGGCGTACGCGGGTCAGACCGTCCGGCTCCGCTTCTACGGCACCGAGGACTCGTCCCTCCAGACGTCCTTCACCATCGACGACACCGCCCTGAACATCTCCTGACGCTTCACCCCTGACATGCCGGGGCGCCCCGATCCAGCGGGCGTCCCGGCCCCGGTTGCCAGAACCGCACGATCGTGCGGTTCTGCCGGATCAAACCTTGGCATTGCGACATTATGCGGGCGAAACCGCACGATCGTGCGGCTCGCGGTGGGGTGCTGGAATGCCTGATTGTCCAGCTGATCAAGATCATCGCCCCGCCCTCGGCGCTGGGTCTGTCTGGCGGCCGCTCAGGGTATGACGTGACCATAGGCGCCCGGGCCGTCCTGGGTTACAGTTGTTTCGGATATCACCGGAGATGGGAGGGCGAGATGGCGCGTTCGAGCGTTTTGGGCGAAGCGACCCGCGTTGAGCCGACCTCCGACGATCGTGATCGCGCGGCTGAGATCAGCCGCGCGGGGACAGGGCTTTCGCAGGCGATCCTCCGGCTGTCCAGCGGGGAGGAGATCGCGCTGTCCCAGTCCTTGGTTGCTGTGTTGGTCGCGTCTGCGGGACCGCTGTCCCAAGGTCATGGCGTCACTGTGCTCGCCACCGAGGTTTGCCTGACTCCGGCCGAGGTGGGCGAGTTGCTGGGATTGTCTCGTCCGTTCGTGGTCAGGCTGCTGGATGCCGGCGAGATCCCGTCGGAGCACCTTCCTGACAGCAAGCACCGGGTGGTGCGCCTGGTGGACGTGTTGGAATTCCAAGCACGCAGGGAACGCCGCCGGGCAGGCCGTCGACTTATTGCCGACGCTGTTCAGGCCGCGGACCTTCCTTACTGAGCGCGGCGGCGACCCTGATGGCCAGAGTCTTCGTCGACACCAACGTGCTGTTCCCGTTCTCGGTCATGGATCTCATGCTGGCCCTGACCGAGGACGGCGTGCACGACGTGATGTGGACCCAGGCGCTGCTCGCCGAATGGGAGCGGGTCATCGTGCGGGCGCAACGCCGGTCGGCCGCCTCGGCCGCAGCGATCACCTCCGCGATCCGCGAGTATTTCGGCGACAGCGAGGTGCCCGAGTCCGCCTACGCCCATCTGATCGAGCAGATGCCGGGCAAGGACCCCGACGATCGGGTACACATGGCGGCTGCTGTTGCCGGTCGGGCCACCGCGATCGTGACCTGGAATCTCGCTGATTTTCCCGCCGAAGTGCTGGCATCTCACGCAGTCCGGGTCTGCACGCCGGACGACTACCTGTGCGGCCTGCTCGACGTATGGCCCGACGAGATACTCGATACCGTTGTCCGGCTGGCTGGCGAGAAGCGTCGCCCGCCGCTGACCCCGGCTGAGCTGGCCGACGTGTTGTCCAAGGCCGGCACACCGGCGTTTGCTCAACGACTGCAGGCGATGCTGGCGGACGGGAAGCGTTGATAGCCGCACGGCACAGTTCGAGTCTTCAGTGACCGAATTAAGCCATCTCATGGTCCACGGCGCCGACCTGAAAGTGATGTAAAGTGCCCCCGGCAGGATTCGAACCTGCGCTTTCGCCTCCGGAGGGCGACGCTCTATCCCCTGAGCTACGGGGGCTCAGCGAGTGAAACTCTAGCAGGCCCGCTCCGAGCCCCGCCAATCGGTTCAGTGGGGGTACTTCCCGAACAGGTCGGACGCGGCTACGTCGGCGGTGCAGGGGAGCTCTCCGGGGGAGAGCTGGGTGTGGGACGGGCGCCAGGTCGAGGTCCGGTCCGGGGTCACCTGGACGAGGACGCAGTCGTACTGGGAGGCGTTCAGGGCGACGCCCAGCAGGCCGGGTGCGGTCGCGTAGGTGATCTGGACGGCCGGGTCCAGGTGGAGGCGGCCGAGGGCGGTGCGGGCCGGCTGTTCGGCGGGCTTGATGCCGGTCAGAGCTGCCTTGATGCGGTCGTCGGCGCCGGTGAGGGACGCGTTCTGCGGTACGGGCAGGGCCGGCGTCCCGGGGCAGGGGATGTCGTCGTCGCGGGTGTCGTCGTCCGGGCCCTGGTTGAGGCGGAAGCAGATGAGTTCGGTGGCCCGCTTGATGGTGACGCCGTCGTAGCCCTCTTCGTGGCCGTTGCCGGGGACCCGGAGGATCAGGGTCACGCCGGTCTGCCAGTGGGTCTCGCCGGTCACCGAGAGAACGTCGACGCCGTCGAAATGGCCCGCGGTGCGCTGGTAGTCGGCCGCTTTGTAGGTGCCGTCGTAGTCGAAGCGGTTCTCGACCTGCTCGATCTTCGCTGCCGCGTCCGCCACGGCGGTGACGTGGACGGGGGACGCGTGCAGGCCGGAGAGGTCGACGTAGCGGTGCACGATGAACGCCCCGGCCGCGGCGAGGACGGCGGCCGCGAGGGCCGAGCTCGTGAGGATGCGTCTGGTCCGGGGATTCACGGCGGCGATTATGCCGGGTTCGTGCCCGGGTGCGCAGTCCCGTTCCTGGCCCGGCGGGCGGTGGGCCAGGAACGGGGAAGGGCTACTTCTGGATGCTCTTGAGCAGGTCGTCGATCAGGTTGAGCTCGCCCTGCTGACCGGAGACCATGGTCTCGGCGATCCAGGTCACGTCGTCGTTGTCCGAGAGGTTCAGGATCTCCTGCGCCATGTGGATGCCGCCGAGGTGGTGCTGGCGCATCAAGGTGAGGAACTGGATGTCCAGGTCCGTACCCGTGGCATTGCGCAGTTTTTCCATCTGTTCGGACGTGGCCATGCCGGGCATGAGGCCGTTCTGGACCGAGCCCTCGGACCCGGGCATCCAGGCCATCGGGTCCTGGGAGCCGGTCGGGCTCAGGTGCCAGTCGCGGAGCCAGGCCTGCATCGTGCCGATCTGGCCGTGCTGGGTGAGCGCGATGTCCGCCGAGAGCGTGACGATGCGGCTGTCGGTGGAGTTCGCGTGGGCGATCATCGACATCTCCACCGCCTGGGCGTGGTGGGTGCTCATGTCGCGCAGGAAGCCCGCTTCGACCGAGTCGTCGCCCGGGGTGCCGTAGAGGCGGGGCACGAGGATGCCGCCGGCCGCACCGACCAGCAGGCCGAAGACCAGGACCGCGGCGAGCCAGGCCGGCCCGAACCGCCAGGAGCGGTCCGGGCCGGTGCCGTCGGCCGGCGCGGCGGCCGGTGCCGCCGCGCCCGCGGTGTCGGTGGACACGGTCATCAGCTGCCGGTGGCGCCGGTGGCCGCCGCGACCGGGCCGGTGGTGGTGTTGCCGCTGGAGCAGGCCGCGTTCGGCTCCATCGTGGCGTTGAGGCGCAGCGCCTTGATGAACTCGTCGATGCGGGCGTCGTCGGCGCTGTCGACCTTGAGCTGGTAGCCCCAGACCTGCAGGGAGATGTTCTTGTCGAGGCCCGCGATCGGGCTCATGAACATGTAGTCCTTGCCCTCGACCTTGGTCTGCAGCTTGGCGACCTGGTCGGCGGCGAGACCCTGCTTGTACGTCACCCAGACCGCACCGTGCTCGAGGCTGTGCACCGCGTGCTCGTTGGCGATCGGCTCGGTGTAGACGTCACCCATGCAGTTCTGCCAGGTGGGGTTGTGGTCGCCACCCACCGGCGGGTTGGTCGTGTAGGTGAGCGTGCCGTCCTTGTGGTTCCGCGCGTCGATGAGCGCGTCCTTCTTGGCGCGGTAGTCGACGATGCCGGAGATGTCGGCGGCGCGGTCCTCCCACGAGGCACTGCCCTTGACCGAGGCGAAGACGCCGTAGCCGATGATGCCGACCGCGATCAGGACGACGACGCCGGCGACCGCGATCGGGCCCCAGTTGCGCCCGCCGCTGACTTTCACCGGGGTGACCTTGCGGCCCTTGCCCTGCGGCTTCTTCCCGCCCGGCCGGGAAGGGGTGGCCTTCTTGACCGGGGGCTTGCCCTGCCCGGACGTCTTGTCGACCTTCACGGTGGACGGGGTCCGTTCGGGCCCCGGGGTGCTCATGCTCATCGTGCCTCGTCACTTCATAGGGGTCACTTCATAGCGAGAAGTCAATGCCTGGGGCTGGCCGGCCCGGGACCACGTGCGGGCCCCTGGTATGCCGCCGGGCGCCAAAGTCTACCCGGATAGCATGGCTCGGTGACTCCCGCTGACCTCGCTGCCACCGTTCTCACAGCTGCGCGTGCTGTTTTCGTCACTCGCGGCCTCGATGTCGCCCTGCTCCCCGAGACGACGACGGTGGAGCGACCCCGTAACCCCGAGCACGGCGACTACGCCTCGACGATGGCCATGCAGCTGGGCAAGAAGGCCGGGGTGGCGCCGCGCGAGCTCGCCACCGCGCTGGCCGACGAGCTGAGCAGCCTGCCCGGGATCAAGTCGGTGGAGATCGCCGGTCCGGGCTTCCTGAACATCCGGCTCGACGCCGCCGCGGCCGGGGTGCTGGCCCGCGAGGTCGTCCTGGCCGGCCAGGAGTACGGCCGCACCGAGCGCCTCGCCGGTCAGCGGATCAACCTGGAGTTCGTCTCCGCCAACCCCACCGGCCCCGTGCACATCGGCGGCGTGCGGTGGGCCGCGGTCGGCGACGCGCTGTCGCGCCTGCTGAGGACGTCCGGTGCCGACGTCGGCACCGAGTACTACTTCAACGACGCCGGCTCCCAGATCGACCGGTTCGCCCGGTCCCTGTACGCGGCGGCCAAGGGTGAGGGTGCCCCCGAGGACGGTTACGGCGGTGCGTACATCGCCGAGATCGCCCAGGCCGTGGTGGCCCAGGCGCCCGACGTGCTGCGGCTGGACGAGGCGGCGGCGCTCGCGACGTTCCACCGGGTCGGCGTCGAGCTGATGTTCGCCGAGATCAAGCAGTCGCTGAACGAGTTCGGCGTGCACTTCGACACGTATTTCAACGAGAAGGACCTGCACGAGCGCGGTGAGCTGCAGGAAGCTCTCGACCGGCTGAACGCGCAGGGGCACATCTACGAGCAGGACGGCGCCACCTGGCTGCGGACCAGCGAGTTCGGTGACGACAAGGACCGGGTGCTGCGCAAGTCCGACGGCGACTGGACGTACTTCGCCGCCGACTGCGCCTACTACCTGGACAAGCGCAAGCGTGGTTTCGACAAGGTCGTGATCATGCTGGGCGCCGACCATCACGGTTACATCGGCCGGATGAAGGCGATGTCCGCGTGCTTCGGTGACGACCCGGCGGCCAACCTGGAGATCCTGATCGGCCAGTTGGTCAACCTGGTCCGTGACGGCGAGCCCGTACGTATGAGCAAGCGGGCCGGCACGGTGATCACGCTGGAGGACTTCGTCGACGCGCTCGGCGTGGACGCCACCCGGTACGCCCTGGCCCGCTACTCGTCCGACTCACAGATCGACATCGACATCGACCTGTGGACCCGGGCGAAAAGCGACAACCCTGTCTATTATGTCCAGTATGTCGCCGCGCGGACCGCGAGTGTCGCCCGTAACGCCGCCGACCTGGGGCTCACCCGGGGTGCCCCGGAGGACTTCCGGCCCGAGCTGCTGGTGCACGAGAAGGAGAACGACCTCCTCAAGGCCATCGGTGAGTACCCGGCGGTCGTCGGCAGTGCCGCGGAGCTGCGCGAGCCCCACCGCGTCGCGCGCTATCTCGAGGACCTCGCCGGGGATTACCACCGCTTCTACGACAAGTGCCGGGTGACGCCGATGGGCGACGAGGAGATCAACGACCTCCACCGGGCACGCCTGTGGCTGAATGACGCCACCCGAACGGTGATCGCGAACGGTTTGGCCCTGCTGGGCGTCTCCGCCCCGGAGAGGATGTAGTCATGCGGGCACACGAGGCCGGGGCGCTGCACGGCGACATCGGCAACCGGGGACCGGCCTGGCTGCGCCCCCCGGCGGACGTCAACGCCCTGGTGCCGCAGCTGTGGCCGCGCACTGTGGGCCGTACCGATGAAGGGGTCCTGGAGGTCGGCGGCCTGGACGTCGCCGCCCTGGCCGAGGAGTACGGCACGCCCGCGTATTTCCTCGACGAGGAGGACCTGCGGGCGCGCTGCCGTGATTTCGCGACCGCCTTCACCGGCGCCGATGTCTACTACGCGGGCAAGTCGTTCCTCTGCAAGGCCGTCGTCAAGGTGGTCGACGAGGAAGGGCTCTTCCTCGACGTGTGCTCCGGCGGTGAGCTGGCCGTCGCGCTGGCCGCGGGCTTCCCGGCCGAGCGGATGGGCTTCCACGGCAACAACAAGTCGGTCAGCGAGCTGCGCCGGGCCCTGGACGCCGGGGTCGGCCGGATCATCCTGGACTCGTTCCACGAGATCGACCGGCTCACCGAACTGGCCCGCGAGGCCGGCAAGCGCCCGGCCGTGCTGATCCGGGTGACGGTCGGTGTCGAGGCGCACACCCACGAGTTCATCGCGACCGCGCACGAGGACCAGAAGTTCGGGTTCTCGCTGGCCGGCGGCGCCGCGTTCGAGGCCGCGGTCCGGGTGCTCGACGACGGCGTGCTCGACCTGCGCGGGCTGCACTCGCACATCGGCTCGCAGATCTTCGACACCTCCGGTTTCGAGGTCGCCGCCCGCCGGGTGCTGGGCCTACAGGCGCAGATCCGCGACGCGCGCGGGGTCGAACTCGCCGAGCTGGACCTCGGCGGCGGCTTCGGCATCGCCTACACCACCCAGGACGACCCCTCGCCCGCGAGCGACCTCGCCAAACGGATCAACAAGATCGTCGAGGGGGAGTGCGACGCGTCGTCGTTGCAAAAACCCAAGCTCTCGATCGAGCCGGGCCGGGCCATCGTGGGACCAGCGGTTTTCACCCTGTATGAGGTCGGCACGGTCAAGGACGTCGACGGCATCCGCACGTACGTGAGTGTCGACGGCGGCATGAGCGACAACATCCGTACCGCGCTCTACGACGCCTCGTATTCGGCGACAGTGGCCAATCGCACGTCCTCCGCAGCCCCTCTTCTCGCCCGCGTGGTGGGAAAGCATTGTGAGTCCGGGGACATCGTCGTGAAGGATGAATTCCTGCCCGCCGACGTGCAGCCCGGAGATCTTGTCGCGGTCCCCGGCACAGGTGCCTATTGCCGGAGTATGGCCAGCAATTACAACCACGTGCCCAGGCCGCCGGTGATCGCCGTGCGCGGCGGCTCCTCCCGGGTCATCGTCCGCCGGGAGACCGAAGAAGACCTGCTCGCATTGGATGTGGGATGAGCTCTGATAAGCCTGCGGTCCGGTTGGCCCTGCTCGGTTGTGGAACGGTCGGCAGTGAGGTCGTCCGCCTGCTGCACGACCAGGCCGACGACCTTACGGCCCGGATCGGCGCGCCGCTGGAGCTCGTCGGCGTCGCCGTACGCCGGATCGGGCGGGAGCGGGGCAAGCTGCCGATCGACCCCGCGCTGTTCACCACCGACGCGCTCGGCCTCGTCAAACGCGACGACGTGGACGTGATCATCGAGGTGGTGGGCGGCATCGAACCGGCCCGCACCTGGCTGACCGAGGCGCTGCGGGCCGGCAAGAGCGTGGTCACCGCCAACAAGGCGCTGCTCGCGGAGGACGGCGCGGCCCTGCACGACGCCGCCGCCGAGGGGGGTGCCGACCTCTACTACGAGGCATCGGTCGCGGGCGCGATCCCGCTGCTGCGCCCGCTGCGCGAGTCGCTGCACGGCGACCGGGTCACCCGGGTCACCGGCATCGTCAACGGCACGACCAACTTCATCCTGTCGTCGATGGACGCTTCCGGCGCCGGTTTCGGCGAGGCCCTGGAAGAAGCCACCGAGCTGGGGTACGCGGAAGCCGACCCGACCGCCGACGTGGAAGGTTTCGACGCCGCGGCGAAGGCGGCCATCCTCGCCTCGCTCGCGTTCCACACCCGGGTGACCGCGGCGGACGTGTTCCGCGAGGGCATGACCGGCGTGACGGCGGCCGACATCGCCAGCGCCAAGGAGATGGGCTGCACGATCAAGCTGCTCTGCATCGCGCAACGCGGCCCGGACTCCACCGGCCAGGAATCGGTCAGCGTCCGGGTGCACCCGGCGATGATCCCGCGCACCCACCCGCTGGCCGGGGTCGGCGACGCGTTCAACGCGGTCTTCGTCGAGGCCGAGGCCGCCGGGCCGCTGATGTTCTACGGCCGCGGGGCCGGGGGCACACCGACCGCCAGCGCCGTGCTCGGCGACATCGTCGCGGCCGCCCGCAACCGGCTGTCGGGCACCCGCGCGCCGAGCGAGAGTTCGTACGCGCACCTGCCGATCCGCCCGATCGGCGAGGCCGTCACCCGCTATCACATCAGTCTCGACGTGGCCGACAAGCAGGGCGTGCTGGCCACCGTCGCCGGCGTCTTCGCCGATCACGAGGTCTCCATCGCCACGGTGCGTCAGTCGGGCCGCGACGAGGACGCGACGCTGGTCATCGTCACGCACGGGGCGCCGGACGCCAACCTGCACGCCACCGTCGAGGACCTGCGGCAGTTGCCGATCGTGCGCTCGATCGCCAGCGTGCTGCGGGTCGAGGGAGGGTCCTGAGCATGCTCGATCACGTCGGATTCCAGTGCGCCGACCTGGCGGCCAGCGCCGCCTTCTACGACGCGGTGCTCGAGCCGATCGGCCTGCGCCGGCTCAAAGATTTCAAGGTCGCCCTGGGGTACGGAGCACTCGAGGCGGATTTCTGGATCAGCGCGCAGGAGTCGGGGGACGGTTTCCGCGAGTCCCACATCGCGTTCAAGGCGCCCAGCCGGGCCGCGGTCGACGCGTTCTTCCAGGCTGCCGTCGCCGCGGGTGCCGAGGTGCTGCACGAGCCGGCGATCCACCCCGAGTACCACCCGGCGTACTACGGGGTGTTCGTCCGTGACCCGGACGGCAACAATGTGGAGGCCGTGTCCCACGGTCCCGAGTAGTGGACACACCGTCTCGCCATTCGGCAAGCTGGTGCATCCTTGAGCGAGTCGTCGAGAGGAAAAGACCATGTGGCGGGGACTTATCGAGGCATACCGTGACCGGCTCCCGGTCTCGGCCACGACCCCGGTGGTCACGCTGCACGAGGGCAACACGCCGCTCGTGCCCGCCCCGGTGCTGTCGCAGCGCACCGGCGCTGAGGTCTACCTGAAGGTCGAGGGCGCCAACCCGACCGGCTCCTTCAAGGACCGCGGCATGACCATGGCCGTGTCCAAGGCGGTCGAGGACGGTTCCAAGGCGATCATCTGCGCCTCCACCGGCAACACCAGCGCCTCGGCCGCGGCGTACGCGGCCCGGGCCGGCATCACCTGCGCGGTGCTCGTGCCCCAGGGCAAGATCGCGATGGGCAAGCTCGCCCAGGCCCTCGTGCACGGGGCCACGCTGCTGCAGGTCGACGGCAACTTCGACGACTGCCTCGCGCTCGCCTCGAAGCTCTCCCAGGACTACCCGGTCTCGCTGGTCAACTCGGTCAACATCTTCCGCCTGCACGGCCAGAAGACGGCCGCGTTCGAGGTGGTCGAGGCGCTCGGTGACGCCCCCGACATCCACTGCCTCCCGGTCGGCAACGCGGGCAACATCTCCGCCTACTGGATGGGTTACCAGGAGGACCACGCGGCGGGCACGATCAAGAAACTGCCGAGGATGTACGGCTTCCAGGCCTCCGGCGCCGCCCCGATCGTGACCGGCCAGGTCGTCCCGGAGCCCTCGACCATCGCCACGGCCATCCGCATCGGCAACCCGGCGAGCTGGACCAAGGCCCTCGACGCCCGCGACGCCTCGGGCGGTCTGATCTCGGCGGTGACCGACCGCGAGATCCTCACCGCGTACCGTCTGCTGGCCCGCGAGGTCGGCGTCTTCGTCGAGCTCGGCAGCGCGGCCAGCGTGGCCGGTCTGCTCCAGCAGGCCGAGGCCGGCGCGGTCCCCGCGGGCTCCACGGTGGTCTGCACGGTGACCGGGCACGGTCTCAAGGACCCGGAGTGGGCCATCTCGACCGCCCCGTCCCCGACCACCATCCGCAACGACGTCCTGGCCGCCGCCCGCGCCCTCGATCTCTAGGGCGCGTCTGACGGCAACCTCAACCTGATGACCTGCTGAACGAAGCCTTCGCGCCGGTCGAGTCCCCCTGACCGGCGAGGCCTGCCGCCTCGCGAGGCCCGCCCTTCGCTTGGCTCGCGTTCTGCTTGGCCCGCCGTCTCGCGGACCTGCTGTCCCGGTTGGCCTGCTGTCCCGGTTGGCCTGCTGTCCCGGTTGGCCTGCTGTCCCGGTTGGCCCGCTGTCCCGGTTGGCCCGCTGTCCCGGTTGGCCCGCTGTCCCGGTTGGCCCGCTGTCTCGGTTGGCCCGCTGTCTCGGTTGGGCCGCTGTCTCGGTTGGGCCGCCATTTCGCTTGGCCGGTCGTCCCCCGAGGTCGGCAGCTGCCACCGGGTGACGTTGGGCCTGAGCGGGTCGGGCCCGGGCGTAGGCCTGGGCCAGGGCGGCGCTGGGTGAGGTCAGGCCGGGATGAGGGCGAGGCGGCCCCGAATGGGGTGGGCCTGGGTGGTGCTGGACCGGGTGCAGGCAGCCTTGGCTGAGGGTGGGGTCAGGCGCGGGCCGGGTCGGGGTGGGGGGTCTCGGCCAGGTCTTCGCCGGCTACGCGGATCATGGCGTGCAGGCCGTTCAGGACCGTTTCGAGTTCGGCGGCGGTGAGGCGGGCCAGGAGGCGGTGCTGCATCTCCATGCCCGCGTTGACGATTTTGTCGATCATCTCGCGGCCGTTGGGGCTGAGGCTGATGCGGCGTACCCGGCGGTCGTGGGGGTCCTCGGTCCTGGTCACCATGTCGTGGGCCACCAGGCGGTCGATCATGCCGCTCATGGTGGCGAGGCTCACGCCCAGTAAGCCTGCCAGCTCGCGGCCCGAGGTGTCGCCGAGGCGGCTGAGCATCATCAGGATCTTGAACTGTTGCATGGTGAGCTGTGACTCGAAGAGCGGATCCGATCGGTCCCGCACGAACAGCTCCTGCAGCCGGTGCTGCGCACCCATAATGTCCGCGATGAGTCGGTTGTTCTCGGCCACCGCACCTCCGTGTTGCGCGCAGATGGCCGTGTTGCGTCCATCTTGTGACCGGACGCTACCAGTGCCCCCGGACGAAAACCATTTGTTCGCGTCGGGCAAACTATATGTCTTGACCGAACTTTTCGGGGGAGCACATGTCATTTCTGACCAGGCTCAGTCTCGCGAACCGTGGGCTCGTCGCCCTCATCGCGGTGGTGATCACCGGTTTCGGCTTTTATACCATTCCGTCCCTGAAGCAACAGTTGCTGCCGTCGCTCGAGTTCCCGGGCGCGTTCATCGGGGCGGTCCTGCCGGGCGCGAGCCCGGAAATCATGGAAGCGCAGGTCACCAAGCCGATCGAGGACGCCGTCAAGGGCGCCGACGGCTTGGATTCCATCACGTCCACCACGGCTGAGGGCTCCGCGACCATCCAGGTCACGTTCGAGTTCGGCACCGACCTGGACAACGCGATCAACCAGTTGACCACCTCGGTCAACCGGATCCAGTCGCAGCTGCCGGACAACGTCGAGCCGACGATCTTCGCCGGTGGCACAGACGACATCCCGGCGATCGTGCTCGCCGCGTCCGGTGGCGACGACCAGAGCGCCCTGGCCCAGAAGCTCGAGCAGTCCGTCGTGCCGGAGCTCAACGCGATCGAGGGCGTCCGGGACGTCTCGGTCACCGGTACCCGTACCCAGCAGGTGGTGATCGCTCCGGACTTCGCGAAGCTGACCGCGGCCGGCGCGAGCCCGCAGGACATCACGACGCTGCTGCAGACCAACGGCATCTCGATCCCGGCCGGTTCGGTGGACGACGGCACCAAGTCGCTCAGTGTGCAGGTCGGTTCGCAGATCAGCACGGTCGAGCAGCTCAAGGGCCTCTATCTGGCCGGCGCCCGGGCTCCGACGACGCTGGGTCAGGTTGCCACGGTGACCAGCAAGCTCGCCACCGCCACCTCCTTCACCCGGACCAACGGCAAGGAGAGCCTGGGCATCGCGGTCACCGCGTCGCCGGACGGCAACCCGGTCCAGATCTCCCACGAGGTGCGCGACAAGCTGGCGGACCTCGAGTCGGCCTCGGGTGCCGACCTCACGGTCATCACCGACCAGGCGCCGTTCGTCGAGCGGTCCATCGAGGGGCTCACCACCGAGGGTCTGCTCGGCCTGGTCATGGCCATCATCGTCATCCTGATCTTCCTGCTGTCGGTGCGGTCCACGCTGGTCACCGCGGTGTCGATCCCGCTGTCCGTGCTGATCGCGCTGATCGCCCTGAAGATCGGTGACCACTCGCTCAACCTGCTGACGCTCGGCGCGCTGACCATCGCCGTCGGCCGGGTGGTGGACGACTCGATCGTCGTCCTGGAGAACATCAAGCGCCACCTCGGGTACGGCGAGGAGAAGGTGCACGCCATCACGGCCGGCGTGAAGGAAGTGGCCGGCGCGGTCACCGCCTCGACGCTGACCACGGTCGCCGTGTTCGCCCCGATCGCCCTGGTGGGCGGGTTCGTCGGGCAGCTGTTCTCGCCGTTCGCGATCACGGTCACGGTGGCGCTGCTCGCGTCGCTGTTCGTGTCGCTGACCGTGGTGCCCGTCCTCGCCTACTGGTTCCTCAGCCCGGCCGAGGGTGGCTCCGAGTCGGAGGCCGTGCGCCAGGCCGCCGAGGAGAAGGAGCTGCGCAGCCCGCTGCAGCGGTCGTACCTGCCGATCATCCGCTGGGTGACCCGCAGCCGCGGCACCCGCTGGAGCACCGTGGCGATCGGCGTCGTGGTGCTGCTCGGGACGCTCGGGCTGGCCACCCGGCTGGAGACCAACTTCATCGACCAGTCCGGCCAGGACACCGTCACGGTCACCCAGGACCTGCCGGTCGGCACCAACCTGGCGACCACCGACGCGGCCGCCAAGAAGGTCGAGGCGGTGCTGGCCGGTCGCGACGACATCGAGACCTACCAGGTCACGGTCGGCAGTGGCGACTTCAACCCGTTCGTCGGGTCCGGTGGCGCGAGCGGGGCCAGCTTCAACATCGCGTTGAAGGAGGATGTCGACTCCGTCAAGGTGTCCGACGAGCTCAAGGCCGCGTTCGACGGCATGTCCGACATCGGTGAGGTGACCGTCGGCGCGGACAGCGGCACCGGTTTCAACGGCAGCCAGCTGTCGGTGATCGTGCAGGCCGGTGACCAGACCACGCTGGCCGCCGCGACCAAGCAGGTCCAGGACGCGATGGCCGGCACCGAGGGCGTCACCGACGTCACCTCGACGCTGGCCGACAGTGTGCCGCGCCTCGACGTCACGGTCGACCGGGCCGCCGCCGCCCGGGCCGGGCTCACCGAGGCCGCCATCGGTCAGGCCGTCGCCGGGGCGTTCCGCTCGGTCCCGGCCGGGCAGATCACTGTGGACGGCGCCACCCAGGACGTCGTGGTGAACCTCGGCGCCCCGCCGGCGGACGCCGCCGCGCTGGGCAAGCTGCCGGTCACGACCCCGCGGGGTCCGGTCACGCTCGACACGATCGCCCAGGTCAAGCAGGTCAACGGCCCGCAAGAGGTCACCCGGATCGACGGCAATCGCAGCATCACGGTCAACGGCACCGCGACCGGTTCGAACGTCGGTGCGGTCACCACCGAGATGACGAAGAAGCTCGATGCGCTGACGCTGCCGGCCGGCGCCACGTACGAGATCGGCGGTGTCAGCCAGGACCAGGCAGACGCGTTCGCGGACCTCGGTCTCGCCGTGCTCGCGGCCATCGCGATCGTCTTCATCATCATGGTGGCGACGTTCCGGAGCCTGATCCAGCCGCTGATCCTGCTGATCTCCATCCCGTTCGCGGCGACCGGCGCGATCGCGTTGCTGCTCATCACGGGTACGCCGCTGGGTGTGCCGGCGTTGATCGGTGTGCTGATGCTGGTCGGCATCGTGGTGACGAACGCCATCGTGCTGCTCGACCTCATCAACCACTATCGAGCGGCGGGACTGGGTGTCCGCGAGGCGGTCGTCGAGGGTGGCCGGCATCGTCTGCGCCCGATCCTGATGACCGCGATCGCGACCATCTTCGCCCTGCTCCCGATGGCGCTCGGACTGACCGGCGAGGGTGGCTTCATCTCCCAGCCGCTGGCCGTGGTCGTGATCGGTGGCCTGGTGAGCTCGACGCTGCTGACCCTGGTGCTGGTGCCGGCCATCTACACGATGGTCGAGAACACCAAGGTCAAGCGCCGGCAACGGCGCGACGAGAAGAAGGCGCTGAAGGCCGAGCCGAAGCACGCCGCCGAGGGCGACGACACCACGGTGCCGGACGACGTGCCGGTGCCGGACTCGAGCGGCGGCGCGCACGAGGCGCCGGTGCACACCGAGGGTGCGCTGCGGGGCTACACGGACCAGTTCGAGGTCCTGAAGATGCCGAAGCGCCAGACGGAGTAAGCCAGACGCGGTAAGAGAGCACCACCACCACTACCGGCCGTCCAGCGCTCCGCTGGGCGGCCGGTACTGTCTGCGTACGTGGCAACTCCGCTTTCGGTCCTTACCAGGAACAAAGACTTCCGCCGGCTCTTCGTCGCCGAGATGGTGGTCTTCGGAGCCGACTGGTTCGTCATGGTCCCGCTGCTCGTGCTGCTGCCCGAGCTCACCGGCAGCGGCGTCTGGGGCGCGCTGGTACTGGCCGCGGACACCGGGATCAACGCGCTGCTGCTGCCGTACACCGGGACCGTCGCCGACCGCGTCGACCGCCGCAAGATCCTCATCGCGGCGAACATGGTCGCGCTGCTCGCGACGCTGCTGCTCTTCCTGGTACGAACGTCCGCCACCGCCTGGATCGCCCTGGTCGCGATCGGGGTGGTCGCCGTGGCGAAGGCGTTCTACTCCCCGGCGGCGTCCGCGGCCCTGCCGAACGTCGTCGACCCGGAGGACCTGGCCGCGGCGAACGCGGTGGCCGGCTCGGCCTGGGGCACGATGACCATCGTCGGGGCCTCGCTCGGCGGCATCGTGAGCAGCGTCGCCGGCCCGTACCTCAGCTTCGCGGTCGCGGCGGCGTTCCTGGCTCTCGCCGCGGTCCTGACCGTCCTCATCCGCCGCCCGCTGCAGGCGCCCCGGGACCCGGACGTGGCCGCGGCCCGGAGCTGGCCCGCCCTGCTGGAGGCGCTGCGCTACATCGGCGCCCGGCCCCGGCTGCGCGCCCTGGTCACGGTCAAGTCCGCGGTCGGCCTCGGCAACGGGGTGCTGACCGTCTTCCCGCTGCTGGCCGGCCTGTACGGGGCCGGCGCGCTCGGCACCGGCCTGCTGTTCGCGCTGCGGGGCGCCGGTGCCCTGATCGGCCCGCTGGTGATGCGCCCGGTGCTGCGTCACCGCAGCTGGCTGCTGCCCGGCCTGGCGCTGTCGATGGGCCTGTACGGCCTCGGCTACCTCGGAGCCGCGTTCGCACCGTGGTTCCCGCTCGTCGGCGCGCTGGTGTTCGTGGCGCACTTCGCCGGCGGCACGAACTGGGTGCTGTCGAACTACGCGTTGCAGGGTGAGGTGCCGGACCGGCTGCGCGGCCGGGTCTTCGCCACCGACCTGATGCTGGCGACCCTGGCGATCTCGGTCAGTCAGCTCGGTGCGGCTCTGGTCGTGGACCACGTCGACGAGCGGGTGGTGCTGGCCGGCTGCGGCCTGATCACCCTGGTCTACGCGATCGGCTGGCGGGTGGCGACCAGGAAACTCAGTCTCGTGGAGAAGGCGCCGGTTTGATCACTGCTGGGGCGCGGGGATGGGACGGACGACGAGAGCCGCGATGATCAGGCCGAGACCGGCGGCGCCGAGGAGAGTGGTGACGGCGGTGAAACCGAAGGAGACCATGCCGTAGCTCGTGACCGACGAGCCCAGCGCCTGATAGAGGCTGGGCAGTGACAGGGTCCAGATCAACCCGATGATCTGGCCCAGCGCCAGCGCGCCCAGACCCAGGTAGGCCATGTTCGCCGACCGCTTGCCGAGCCGTTCCCGGCGCGACGCCAGCAGCACGGCACCACCGATCAGCACCGCCAGCATCGGGACGTGCCCCGCGAACACCGAGATGAAGTAACCAACGCTCATGCCGGTGAAGGTACTAAACGGGCCCTGGACCTAGCATGGCCTGATGGGTTTGACCTTTGTCTCTGAGCAGGTCGCGGTGCGTACCCCGGCGACCAGCGCCAACCTCGGACCGGGCTTCGACTCCCTCGGTCTCGCGCTCACGCTGTACGACGATCTGTCCGCCCGGGTCACCGGTGACCGGTTCACCGTCGCGGTCAGCGGGCAGGGTGCCGGCGAGCTGCCCACCGACGAGACCCACCTGGTCGTGCGTGCGATGCTCGCCACCTTCGACGAGCTGGGTGGGCGTCCGGCCGGGGTCGCCGTGGAGTGCGTCAACCGGATCCCGCAGGCGCGTGGGCTGGGCTCCTCCTCGGCCGCCATCGTGGGTGGGGTGCAGCTGGCCCGGGCGCTGGCCACGACGAAGATCACCGATGCGGACGCGTTGCGGATCGCGGCCCGGCTCGAGGGGCACCCCGACAACGTCGCGCCGTGCCTGCTCGGCGGGTTCACCATCGCCTGGACCGAGGCCTCCGGGGCTCGTGCGGTGCGGCTGGCGACCGCTGAGGGCGTACACCCGACGATTTTTGTCCCTGAGGAACGTGGCCTGACCTCGACGGCGCGGGCGGCGCTGCCGGCCAGCGTGCCGCACGCGGACGCCGCGTTCAACACCGGGCGGGCGGCCCTGCTCGTGCATGCCCTGCAGCACGACCCGGAATTGTTGCTGACCGCCACCGAGGACCGGTTGCACCAGGGCTACCGGGCAGAAGCGATGCCCGGAACGGCCTCCCTCGTCGCGTCCCTGAGGTCCGTCGGGGTGCCCGCGGTGGTCAGTGGCGCAGGTCCGACAGTGCTGGCATTCGGGTCCCCACCTGCGGATTTCCACCCGGGAACAGAATGGCGCGCGGAAAAGTTGGGCGTGGATGTCACCGGAGCCCTTGTCAAAGGGAGTATGGTGGAACACGCCGAGCGGGGCCCTGTTGCCGCAGGTCGTCAGAGTTGACTACGCTCAAGACCTAGCACAGCCGCGAAGCAAGCGATCTCTGCGGTTCGGCGCGCACCCCCGAGACTTTTGCCGATCTGGCTCGTCTCATCTCTTTCAGGCACACGCCGGGCAGCAGGTCTCCAGATCGCTGCACTCGCCGAGACCTATCCGTCAACGCCTGATGGAGCGGGAAACCGTCGAGCTGCCGTGCTGCAAACTCCCGCGCCGCAGGTGCGAAGCGGGCTCCGAGGACACCCGGCCACCAAGCTGCAGACCCGGGTGATCTTGGTTTTTTCGACGGAAGGAATCCATTGAGCGACACCACCGACGTGACGTCGGGTGTTTCTGACGTCGCTGATGACGGCGCCACCACCACGGCTGTCACCAAGCGTCGTCGCGGCGGCACCGGGCTGTCCGCGATGTTGCTGCCCGAGCTGCAGAGTCTTGCCGCGTCCCTCGGCATCTCGGGCACCGCCCGGATGCGCAAGGGCGAGCTGATCACTGCGATCTCGGAGCGTCAGAACGGCGGATCCTCCGCCGCTCCGGCTGCCGCCGAGAGCACCCCGCGGGCGCGCCGGACCAATGGCTCGGCCGCCGCGGTGCAGGAGACGCTGCCCGTCGTCGAGACGGCCGCCCAGCCCCCGGCCGTGGTGAAGGCGACCGCGCCCGTCGTGGCCCCGGTCAGGGCCGAGGCCCCGGTCACCGAGACCCCGGCAGCCGAGGCGACCGAGCCGGAGCAGGGACGGCGCAGCCGCCGGGACCGCCAGGAGCGGCCCGACCGGCAGGAGCGCGCCGACCGTGAGCCGCGCGAGCCCCGTGAGCAGGCACCGGCCGCCGAGACCCGCACCCAGGGCACCGAGCCGGCCCAGCGCCCGGAGCAGGCCCAGCGCCCGGAGCAGGCCCCGCGCACCGAGCAGGCCCCGCGCACCGAGCAGGCCCCGCGCACCGAGCAGGCCCCGCGCACCGAGAACGCCGCGCGCACCGACTCGGCTCAGCCGAACGAGCGCACCGAGCCGATCGAGCGCACCGAGCGGCCGGAGCGGGGCGAGCGCCCGGAACGGGGCGAGCGCAACCGCGACCGGCAGCGCAACCAGCAGCAGCGTACCGAGGGCACCGAGCGCAACGACCGGCCCGATCGCACCGACCGGGGCGACCGTCCCGACCGGAACGACCGGGGCGACCGTCCCGACCGGGGTGACCGGGGAGACCGGGGTCCGCGCAACGACGCCGTGCACGACGATGACGACGCCGACGGCGGCGAGGGTGGCCGGCGCAGCCGGCGCAGCCGCTTCCGGGATCGTCGCCGCGGCCGTGACCGGGACGGCACCGAGGCCGGCGCGCCCACCGGCGGCAGCGGCCGTGACGGGGCCCGCGAGGGTGGCCGGGACGGCGGCCGCGACGGTGGCCGGGAGTCGCACACCAACGAGGACGACGTCCTCGTGCCGGTGGCCGGCATCCTCGACGTCCTTGACAACTACGCGTTCGTGCGGACCACCGGTTACCTGTCCGGCCCGAACGACGTCTACGTGTCGATGTCGCAGGTCAAGAAGCACGGGCTGCGCCGCGGTGACGCGGTCACCGGTGCGGTGCGGTCCGCGCCCCGCGACAGCAACAGCGGTGACCAGCGCCGGGACAAGTACAACCCGCTCGTGCGTCTCGACACGATCAACGGGATGGAGCCCGAGGAAGCCCGCCGGCGTCCCGAGTTCTACAAGCTCACCCCGCTCTACCCGCAGGAGCGCCTGCGGCTGGAGACCGAGCCGCACATCCTGACCACGCGCGTCATCGACCTGGTGATGCCCATCGGCAAGGGCCAGCGGGCCCTGATCGTCTCGCCGCCGAAGGCCGGCAAGACGATGGTGCTGCAGGCGATCGCCAACGCGATCACCCACAACAACCCCGAGTGCCACCTGATGGTCGTGCTGGTCGACGAGCGGCCCGAAGAGGTCACCGACATGCAGCGCTCGGTCAAGGGCGAGGTCATCGCGGCCACGTTCGACCGTCCGCCGCAGGACCACACCACGGTCGCCGAGCTGGCGATCGAGCGGGCCAAGCGCCTCGTCGAGCTGGGACACGACGTCGTCGTGCTGCTCGACTCGGTGACGCGGCTCGGCCGGTCGTACAACCTGGCGGCGCCCGCCTCCGGTCGCATCATGTCCGGTGGTATCGACTCGACGGCGCTGTACCCGCCGAAGCGGTTCCTCGGCGCGGCGCGCAACATCGAGAACGGTGGCTCGCTCACCATTCTCGCCACCGCGCTGGTGGAGACCGGCTCGATGATGGACACGGTCATCTTCGAGGAGTTCAAGGGCACCGGTAACGCGGAGCTGAAGCTGGACCGGAAGATCGCCGACCGGCGTACCTTCCCGGCCATCGACACGCACCCGTCCGGTACGCGTAAGGAAGAGATCCTGCTCGGCAAGGAAGAGCTGGCGATCATCCACAAGCTGCGCAAGGTGCTGAGCTCCCTGGAGTCCGGCGCCGCCCTGGACCTGCTGCTCGACCGTCTCAAGCAGACGCGCACCAACGTCGAGTTCCTGATGCAGATCGCCAAGAGCACCCCCGGCGAGTAAGCACGGCAGAAGCGACACATCAGGGCCGGTCACCGCAAGGTGGCCGGCCCTGAGTCGCACATCGGGTGCGAGTGACCCCGGACAGGGTCGTGCGAACCTCCCAGGCACCATTCGATCTGGGGAGGTCGCGTCGATGATCGTGCCTGGTTACCGGGACCATCCAGCCGAACCGTGGGACCCGATCGCACCCGCCGATCCCGGCGAGGCCGAGGACTTCCTGCGCCGCTGCTACCTGGAGAACCCCCGCCTCGGCCCGGTCGAACCCCGGCTGGCCATCGTGCGCGCCCAGATCGCGGCGACCGGCAGCTACGTGCACACCACCGACGAGCTCACCCACGGCGCCCGGATGGCCTGGCGCAACTCCAGCCGCTGCATCGGCCGGTTGTACTGGCGCAGCCTGCGGGTGTTCGACCGGCGCCGGGCCCGGACCGCGGACGACATCTTCCACCTGGTCGTGCACCACCTGGAGACGACGGCCGCCGGGGGCCGGATCCGCCCGACGATCAGCATCTTCCCGCCGGCCCAGCCGGGCCGGGCCCATGCGCGGGTCTGGAACGAACAGCTGATCCGGTACGCCGGGTACCGCACCGAGGACGGCGGCCATGTCGGCGACCCCGGCCAGATCGCGTTCACCGACCGGATGCGGGGCCTCGGCTGGCAGGGCAAGGGCGAGGCGTTCGACGTGCTCCCGCTCGCCGTGGAGGTCCCCGGTGAGCCCGTACGCCTCTACGAGCTCCCCGAACGCGCGATCCTCGAGGTACCCCTGGCCCACCCCGAGTTCGGCTGGTTCGCCGAGCTGGGGCTGCGCTGGCACGCCGTACCGGCCATCGCCAACCTGCGGCTGAGCATCGGCGGCGTGCAGTACCCGCTCGCGCCGTTCAACGGCTGGTACATGGGCACCGAGATCGCCGCCCGCAACTTCGCCGACACCGACCGGTACGACCTGCTGCCGCTGGTCGCCGCCCGGATGGGACTGGACACCAGCCAGGAGTCGACGCTGTGGCGGGACCGGGCCATGGTCGAGCTGAACCGAGCGGTGCTGTGGTCCTTCGAACGCGACGGGGTGACGATCACCGACCACCACACCGAGTCCCGGCGCTTCATCGCCCACCTGCGCAACGAGGAGAAGGCGGGCCGTCCGGTGCCGGCCGACTGGACCTGGATCGTGCCGCCGCTGTCCGGCAGTGCCACCCCGGTCTTCCACCGCTACTACGAGGAGATGGATTTACGGCCGAACTTCTATCCCGGCGAGGAGGCGCACTGCCCTATGCGAAGCCATTGACCGCGAAATCGTCGCGGTGCCGCCAGGAGGCCTCGGTGCGCACGTGCTCAGGGCGTACCCATTTGAGCAGCTTGAGGGGGAACTCGTCGGCGGTGATCCGCCCGGCGGCCCGGACCACGAAGCCCTCGGAGGTCTCCGGCGAATGCCGGCCGGCCCAGGCCGCACGGGCCTCGCTGAGGCTGCCCCCGCGATAGAGGACGGGCACCACGGGCAGCTCCAGGCGCTGCGCCCAGTCGACCGTGTCGTCCCAGCCGAGCAGTGTGTTCGTCTCGTCCCAGATGCCGAAGACCATGAAGACACCGGGCAGATCCGTGTACGGGATGGAGCGTCGCGCCCACATCGACTCCCCGCACACCCGCCACTCGTCGGGGATCCGGTACGCCGTCATGGCCCACAACGCCTTGGCCGGCACGTCCCAGGGATGGGTGCCCGAGTCGAGGGAACGGGCATACATGTTGTCCCGCGTGAATGTGAGGTTGCCGCCGTCGAGTTTTTCGGTCACGACCAGCTCGCCGTCGAGCCAGGACAGATCACGCTGAACGCGGTCGTCCTTGGTCGCGCCGGGGGAGTCGGGCAGGTGGAAAGTCCGCGGATACTTCCCCGCCTGCCCGCTCACTAAAAGTCTCCCTCAGCCACCTGGAACACGGTCAGCCCCAGCTCACGCCACATCCGGACGACCTGCTGCCGGTCGTCGAACACGCCTGCCACCCGCCAGCGGTCACGGATCTCCTGATCGAAGATCTCCCGCTTCACGATCGCATCCTTGCGACTGTCCCCGGCCGGTCGCATGAATAGTCCTTCGTACGGCACATCCACGTAAAGATCCAGCCAGGCTTGTGTCTCGCCCCGGCAGACCTCGTCGCGCCCGGAACAGAACACGATCGCGTTCCCGGCCGCGTGCATCGCCCGGACCACCGAGATCACCGCCGGGTTCGGGGCGTCCTCGCCGACCCGGGACCAGTCGAACGGACTCCTGTTCCGCATCAGGGCCACCGTGCCGTCGATGTCCACGAGCACCACCGCGGGCAGCTCCGGATCCGGTTCGTAGACGAGCCCGGGGCCGCCCGGTTCCACGTACGGGATGGGCAGTGGCAGGTTTTTGCCCTTGAGATAGCGCTCGTGCATCCGCCGGATCGGCGCCTCGCCGACGTGCTCGTCCCCGGTGCGGCCGGCGTCGCGGCGCAGGCACTCCTCGATCGGCACGTCGGTGAAGTCGTGCACCTCGAACGTCGCGTGGAACCGCGCGGCCAGCTCCGCCCAGTCGCGGACGGTCCTGCCGCGCAGGTTGGTGTCGTCGACGATCACGTCCACCCGGGCCCGCAGCAGCGCCTCGACGGAGGCCCGCTGGGCGTGCGTGACCTGCCCCTCGGCCCACTGGGTGAGCAGCCGCTGCCCGTGCAGCATCCGCCGCAGGTCGTCCCGGTTGACCCGGACGACATTCGGCTGCAGCTTGCGGGCGAACGTGGTCTTGCCCGAGGCGGGCAACCCCCGGGTGATCAAAAGCCTGGTCATGGGGTTGTGCTCATTCCTTCCCCGGCCGGCTTCACGTGCTGCCAGATGCCCGGGCGGTAGTCCTTGTCGTCGAGGCGCAGAAACAGCGCCCAGCGGTTCGTGCGGCGGCCGGCCACCGCCGCGAAATCGCGCCGGGTCCAGCCCTCGGGCAGGCCGGCGACGATCTCCGAATACTCCTTCTCCACGTCCTGCGCCATCCCGTCGACGGCCGCGGTCAGCTCGCTCGCCACCCGGCGGACCCACGCGTGGAACTCGTCGGGCAGGGGTGCCGTCAGCGTGTCCAGGTCACCGCCGGCGACCAGGATCTCCCAGACCGTACGGTCGGTGAGGCCGGTCACCAGCCGATGCAACCGTACGTACTCGGCGTACTTGATCTTCACCCGCTCGTCGGAGCCGGTGAAGTGCACCACCAGCCCCTCCCGCCCGTCCCGCGGCGGAGCGGCGAGCGCGTCGGCCAGCGTCGCATACTCGAACGATTCGACCACCGGCCCCGGCCACCGCGGCACCGCGCCGGGCCCGAACGTCTGACCGCTCGCGATGTCGACGGCGCCGAGCAGCACAAGATCGTCCAGCCCGGCGTAATCGATCACGATCCGGTTCGCCGGGTAGATGATCTCCACGAGCACGGTCAGCCCGGCCGGCGGCGTGAACCCGGAATACCGGGTGCGCAGCAGTTCGGTCGCGTGCAGAGCCTGCTCGGACGCGAACGAGCCCCGCGTCGCCACGGCCCATTCGTCCCCGTCCGGGTAGATGATGCCGAGCGACCCGTCCGCTTTGTCGGTTACCGTCACCTTTGCCGCAGGCTCCAACGCGGGCGCCTGGATCTCGGTGTGGTTGAAGAATTTCGCCAACGGGCGGGCAAGGAGCAGACCGGACGTGGTGTCCACGATCAATCCGCGGCACATCAGTGTCACCGGGGTCCAGGCGCCCGCGTACTGCGCGGCCTCGGTGTAGTTGTAGATCTCGAACGGCCGGGTCGGATGGCGCTGCTTGCGCACGAGCCCGGCCTCGATCGCCGTAGCCAGATCGGCCGGGTCGAGTACGTCCGCGAGCAGCGTCATGACACTTTCCTTTGCTGGGGGGAATGCTCGGAAGGGTGCTCACGTTATCGACCACGGACCACCTGCCGCCTCCTGATTTCCGTGGGGGGTGCCTCACATGGCAGACTGGTACATCGGCCAGTAGAGGTTCCGGTTCACGTCTCGCAATTGCAGGCGACCCGGCGACCCGATCATCGAGAGGGACCGAGAAGACATGAAGAGCGGAATCCACCCGGAGTACACCTCGACCGAGGTCATCTGCTCCTGTGGCAGCACCTTTTCGACCCGCAGCACCGCCAAGGGCGACAGCATCCGCGTCGAGACCTGCAGCGCCTGCCACCCGTTCTACACGGGCAAGCAGCGCGTGCTGGACACCGCGGGCCGGGTCGCCAAGTTCCAGGCGAAGTACGCGAAGGTCACCGCCGCCAAGAAGAAGTAACCAGCCTCCACGGCGCCCGGTTCCGCTCTGCGGGGCCGGGCGCCTTTGGCGTGTAAGCAGGCCCTTGAGGGGGACCCACGTGAGCAACGACCGCCTTTCGACGCTGCTGGACGAGTACACCCAGCTCGAGAAGCAGATGGAAGATCCCTCCATCCACTCCGACCAGGCCCTGGTACGCCGGGTCGGGCGGCGCTTCGCCGAGCTGGCGCCACTGGTCGCCGCCCATAACGACCTCGAGGCGGCCCGCGCCGATCTCGCCGCGGCCAAGGAACTGGCGGCCGAGGATCCCTCGTTCGCCAGCGAGGTCGAGGCGGTCGGTGCCGTGCTGCCCGCGCTCGAGGAGAAGCTCGGCGAGATGCTGATCCCCCGGGACCCGCACGACGCCAAGGACGTGATCCTCGAGATCAAGGCCGGTGAGGGCGGCCAGGAGTCGGCGCTGTTCGCGAGCGATCTGCTGCGGATGTACACCCGCTACGCCGAGCGCCGGGGCTGGGTGGTCGAGGTGATCGACTCCCAGGAGTCCGACCTCGGCGGCGTCAAGGACGTGTCGGTCGCGGTGAAGACCAAGGGCGTGCCCGACGGCGGTCACGGTGTCTGGTCGCGGCTGAAGTGGGAGGGCGGGGTGCACCGCGTGCAGCGGGTACCCGTCACCGAGTCGCAGGGCCGCATCCACACCTCGGCGGCCGGCGTGCTGGTGCTGCCCGAGGCCGAGGACGTCGACGTGCACATCGAGCCGGGTGACCTGCGGATCGACGTGTTCCGCTCGTCGGGGCCGGGCGGCCAGTCGGTCAACACCACCGACTCGGCGGTGCGCATCACCCACCTGCCCACCGGCACGGTGGTGAGCTGCCAGAACGAGAAGAGCCAGCTGCAGAACCGCGAGTCGGCCATGCGGATCCTGCGCTCCCGGCTGCTCGCCATCGCCCAGGAGCAGGCCGACGCGGCCGCCTCCGACGCCCGCAAGCTGCAGATCCGTACGGTCGACCGGTCGGAGCGGATCCGCACCTACAACTTCCCGCAGAACCGGATCAGCGACCACCGGATCGGGTTCACCGCGTACAACCTCGATCTGGTGCTCGGCGGGGAGCTGGACGGCGTCCTCGACGCCCTGGGTGAGGCCGACCGGGCCGCCCGCCTGGCCGGTGGCACCGAGATCAGCCGCCGCCCCTGAGGTCGGTGACGACGAGCCGGGCATCCGCGGTGACGCAGGCCAGCACGTCGAACGCGCTCTCGCAGCTGTAGTCGAGCGGCCGTTCGATGCTGCCGCGCATCAGCACCTCGCCGGTGCGCTCGTTCAGCTCGGCGATCGCGCTGCGGCCGGGCGGCTGCCGGGTCCGCCGTTTGATGAGGTACGCCGGACCGGGCCGGCCGGGTTCCCGGATCAGCTCCAGCGCGTCCAGGTAGCCCAGTTGCCGGCCGGTGCGGCTGTCCACCAGGGCGCTGAGGAGATCGTCGAGGCCGATGCCGCCGGCCGGCCGGTCGACGAGGATCCGGTCGGTGCTCAGCGGCCGGCCGAATCCGTCGCCGGGGCGGAACCAGATCCGGTCGCCGGTGGTGCCGTCGACGCCGGCGAGCCCGAGCTGGTCGACGAGGCACATGACCGGTCCGCAGTCGTAGTACGCGTTGATCACCCGGGTGGTCCGCCACCGTTCGGTCAGCGTCTCGGTGTCGTACACGGTCAGGGTCGTCGCGTTGTAGTCGGTCCGCTGGACGTGCAGCGTGTGGTCGGTGACGGCGACGTCGAACGCGGTGTCCGGGCCACCGGCCGGCCACAGCGCGCCCGCGGTCGCCACCAGCCGGCCGTCGGCGGCGTCCTGGACCGTGACCCGGCCGCCGGCGGTCGCGGTGACCACCCGGTCGGCGGTCCCGGTGCCGGCCGCCACCCGGGTCTGCGCGCCCAGGCCGGTCCGCGACCACAGCGTCGAGCCGTCGCGCAGGTCCACCACCCGCAGCGACCCTGCGGCATCCCGGCCGCCGCCGAGCAGGACCCGGCCGGGGCCGAGGTCGATGATCCCGCCCCGGAGGCGCCACCGCTGCCGCCCGGTGGCCGCGTCGATGGCCACGGTCTCGGCCTCGCCCGATCCACTCCCGCCGAAATCGGAGCTGTCGTCGACGGCGCCGGCCGGCAGCAGGACGGTGTCCGCGACCACCGGGCCGATCCAGGGCACGCCGTCCAGACCGGGGACGGTCCACCGGGTCGCCCCGGTGTGCGGTTCGTAGGCGGTCAGTTCCGCGCCGGAGAGCACGTACACGGCGTCGCCGGTGATGGTGAACGCGTCGGCGTCGCCCTGGAACGGCACGCTCCACAGCTCGGTGAAGGAGTGCGACCGGACCGGTGCCGAACCGGTGACGGTGAGCAGGCAGAGGATCGCGACCGCGGCGGCCAGCAGCCGGGGACGCGGGCGCCAGGGCTGCGCCCGGGGCTCGTCCCCGGTGACGAGCCCCAGCTCGATGACGGCCATCACCGCAGCGTAGGGGCCCTCGCGTCACTCGGGGGCGAGGTCCAGCACCATGAGCCGGCCGGCGGTGGTGGCACAGGCCAGCAGCGTGCCGGCGGCCCGGCAGCCGTATTCGCGCACCGGGTCGACGACCCCCAGCCGGGTCACCGCGCCGGTGCGGCCGTCCAGCCGGCTCACCGCCGTACGCCCGGCCGGCTCCCGGGTCGGGATCAGCGCGTAGGCCACGTCGGCGGGCTCGTCGGACCAGGCCGTCGTGCCGGTGCCGAGATCGGTGAGGACGCGCCCGGACCGGGCGTCGACGATGGTCCGCCGGGTGTCCTCGGTGCCGTCCTCGGTCGCCAGGACACCGGTGGCCAGGGTGTTCGCCCACCCGTTGCCGGCCCGCTGCCACAGCCGTTCGCCGGTGGCCAGGTCGCGGCCCGAGAGCGTCTCCTCGTTGACGCAGACGACCGGCGCGCAGTCGTAGAAGCCGTAGACCTGCGGGCCGTCGACGTGCCACCGCTCGCGCAGCGTCTCCGTGTCCCACGCGGTCAGGGTCGCCCGTTCCCCCACACTGGTACGGGTGAGCAGCGTGCCGCCGATGACGGTGAGGTCCGGCCGGCCGATGTCCGCGCCCATCCGGCGGACCCCCGGCAGGCGGCGGGACGTGATCATCGCGCCGGTGGTGAAGTCGCGGACCTCGACGTTCCCGGCGGTCGTCGCGCTGACCAGCCGCCCGGTGGGCGAACCGTCCGCGTAGTACCAGTCGTGCAGACCGGCGGCCGGGTGGGTCCACGCGGTGGTGCCGTCGCGGAGGTCCATGACGCGTACCGACCGGACGCTCTCGCCCTTGTCGTCCCACACGGCGACCAGCGCCAGCCCGTCGTGGACGAAGGACAGCTCGCCCGGGACCGCCCAGAGCTGCCGTCCGGTGCCGGCGTCGACGCCGACCGTCGAGCGGCTGATCATGCGGGTGGCCACGCTGTGGTCGCTCAGCTCGATCGTCACCGGTTCGTACGTGGCCGGCAGCACGATGACCCCGGACTCGACGGTGCTCAGGTCCACCGGCCGGGTCATCGGGTGGCTCCAGCGCAGGGCACCCGTACGCGCGTCGTAACTGCTGAGCCGGCGCCCCTCGCGAGGGTTGGTGAGGACGTGGACCGCGTCGCGCGAGATGATGAATCCGCTGCCCATGACGTCACCGGGAGCACCGCCCTCGAGGCCGATGCTCCACAACGGCAGGGGCGCGTGCGACCGGACCGGCGCCGAACCGGTGACCGTGAGCGCACAGAGGACCACGACAGTGGCCACCCCCAGCCGCGACAGCCGGGGGCGCCAGGGGCGTACGGGTGGCCCGGGGTCCTCGTCCGTGACGAGCCCGAGCTCGATGACGCTCATGGCGGCAGCCTAGAAGACCCGGCCCACGTCGGTGACCGTGAGCGTCTGCGGGCCGCCACAGGTGAGCACGTCACCGATGCTCTCGCAGGCGTACCCGGGAGCCGTGCCGATGCTGCCGCGGAGCAGGGTCTCACCGGTCCGGTCGTCCAGCTCGGCCACCGAGGTCCGGCCCGGCGGGTCCGCGGTCTCGTTCACCAGGTACCACGGGCCGGGCGTGCCCCGCACGGCGATGAGCCGGCCGGAGCCGATGTCGGCCAGCTGCCGGCCGGTGCGGGTGTCGATCATGATCCGCTCGGCCTCCTCGGTGCCGAGCTCGACGAGCAGCCGGTCGGCGGTGAGCTCCGTGGCGTACCCGTCGCCCCGGAGCCGCCAGAGCGCGGTCCCGGTGTCCCGGTCGTACCCGGTGATCCCGTTGCTCTGATTGCCGCACATGATCGTTCCGCAGCTGTAGAACCCGCCCCCGGTCGACGTCGCGTGCCATTTCTCGCGCAGCGTCTCGGTGTCGTGGACGGACACCCCGGCCAGGTCGCCCTCGGCACTGTGGATGTGGAAGGTGTGGCCGGTGACGGTCAGCACCGTGGAGTAGTCCGTCGCCTCCGGCCAGGGCACCCGGCCGTCGGCGACCAACCGGCCGTCGGCGAGGTCGTGCACCGACACCCGCCCGCCGTCGCGCACGACGACCACCCGGTCGGGGTCCCCGTCGTCGACGGCGACCCAGGTCCGCGGGCCGGGTTCGGACAGCGACCAGACCGTCGTGCCGTCGCGCAGGTCGATCACCCGTGCCGCCCGCACCGCGTCGCCCGGCTCGTTCCAGTCGACCAGTAACGCCCGGCCCTCGCGCGCGGCCAGGAACTCACCGGACCGGCGCCACAACCGGCGCCCGGTCGCCGTGTCGACGGCGACGAGGTCCGGGGCGAACTCCCGGATCCCGGTCTGGCCGTCGCCGAGGTCGTACTCCACTGTCGTGTTCCCGGTCGGCAGCAGCAGCACCCCGCTTGCGGCACGGTTGACCCACAACGCGTCGTCGAGCCCGGCGACGGTCCAGCGGATCGTGCCGGTGCGCTGCTCGTACGCGGTCAACCGGCGCCCACCGTCCGAGGAGAGCACGTAGACGCGGTCACCGAGCATGACGAACGAGTCGGTCTCGGCCCGGAACGCGACACTCCAGAGCTCGGTGAACGGGTGCGGCCGGGGTGGCACCGACCCGGAGATCGTGCACAGGCACACCACCAGGACGGTGGCGATCAGCAGCCGGGGATGCGGTCGCCAGGGCGCCGTGGGCGGCCGGCCGTCGTCGTCCCCGGTGACGAGCCCCAGCTCGATGACGGCCATGACCGCAGCGTAGGGCCGCCGGGCTAGGCGGGGGTCCGGTTGCCCGCGGCGGCGGCCAGGGCGCCGCTGAGGCTGCGCCGGTCCGGCCCGACCTCGGACCAGCCGGCCGCCAGCCCGATCGGGGTGCCGGGCACCAGCACCTGCCAGTTCTCGCCCGCCGCGGCGGCGCTGATCCGGCGGGACACCTCGCCGGCCTGGGTCGGCCCGGCGCCGGGGAGCACCACCACGAACTCGTCACCGGCGAACCGGGCCACGAAGTCACCGCGGCGCATGACCCGGCTCAGCACGCCGGCGATGCGCTGCAGCACCAGGTCGCCGCAGTGCCGGCCGTGCCGGGCGTTGACCTCGGTGAAGCCGATGAGGTCACAGACCCCGATGGCCGCGCGCTCGCCCCGGGCCAGCATCGTCGCCACGTACCGTTCGAGCTGGCGGCGGTTGGGCAGCCCGGTCAGCGGGTCGGTCAGGGTCTCGTCGCCGTAGCGGCCGGCGTCGCGGTGCGTCTCCTGGGCGTCGAGCCGGGCCGCGACCCCGTCCAGGTATCCGTCGCGGAGCCGGTCGATGCGCTGGGCGGCGAGCCGGAACGCATACCGGTCGGCGGTGTGCGCGGCCTCGTGCTCGCCGGCCACGGCATAACAGATGCTGCGTAACCGGGCGGGCTCGGCGGGACCGAGGATCTCGGGGGAGACCGGCACCGCGTCCAGTTTGCGCAGCGCCCGGGTGGGCCGGCCGGCGGCGATGTCCAGGCACACGCCGCCGAGGTGGCGCAGGTCCCGGGAACGCACGCTGTCACCGCCGCTGTTGAGCAGCGCGGCGACGTCGGTCTCGGGGGTCTCACCCAGCGCGGCCCGGCGGGCCAGGGCGTACCCGTAGACCGGGCGGGTGCTGGGCCGCAACCGGACGTCGGCGCCGGTGGCCACATAGCGGGTGAGCTCGGCGTCGATGTCGCGCAGCACCCGCAGGCAGCCGTCGGAGTCGCCCTGATGATCCAGCGAGACGGCGTTGCGCAGCCGGATGCCCGGGGCGGCGAACAGCTCGGGGGTCATCCCGGCCGCGGCGCCGACCTGGCGGGCCTGCTCGATCGCGGTCAGCGCGTGGCCGTGGAAGCCCAGGTAGGAGTAGGCCATCGCGAGGTCGTGCCAGCCCCACGCCGCCTCGGGACCGCCGTCGGGCACCGCGGCCAGCGCCCGGGAGGCCTGCACGAGGTGCGTGACGCCCCGGTCGAGTGCGCTCTGCAGGTGGGCCCCGAGCGCGGCGAACGCGTGCATCTGCCCGCGCAGGTACGGGTCGGAGGTCTCGTTGACGGCGTTGCTGGCCAGCGTCATGGCGGTGGCGAAATCGCCCATCCGGCCCAGGTTGATGAGCGAGCCGAAGCGTTGGACCAGTGCGTACGCCCTGGTCAGGGGGTCGGTGGTGATCTCGAGGACCTTGTCGAGGATCGGTAGCGCCTCGGCCGACCGGCCACCCTGCTGGAGATCGCCGGCGAGGCGCAGATCGTCGACACAGTCCGGTAGCTGGTCCAACCAGGTCATGAGACCGCCACGGCCATTCAGGCCCCTCCTGCCGACGACGCCCACTGAACGACGACGTCCATCGATCGACGACCCGGCCGGCCGCCGCCGCGATACGACGTCCCATGATTATGCCGTGACAGTCGCGCACGAACACCCCTCGGAGGGGACGGACCGGACTCGATTGGTGCCCGCGCTCGCGGCGGCCACCGCGCGGCTCGCCTCGGCGGGTGTCGCATCCCCCCGCGTCGATGCGGAGCTGCTCGTCGCGCACGTGCTCGGGGTCGGCCGGGGGCGGCTGCTCCTCATCGACACGGTCCGCGCCGATGAGCTGCGCCGATTCGAGGACCTGGTCGAGCGGCGGGCGGCCCGGGTGCCGTTGCAGCACCTGCTCGGGACCGCCGCTTTCCGGCATCTCGAGCTCGAGGTGGGAGACGGTGTCTTCGTGCCCCGGCCGGAGACCGAGCTGCTGGCCGGCTGGGGGGTCGAGCACACCGCGCCGGGTGCGACGGTGGTCGACCTGTGCAGCGGGAGCGGCGCGATCGCGCTGTCGGTCGCCCAGGAGGCGCGGCCCGCTCTGGTCGTCGCGGTGGAACGCTCGCCGCGGGCGCTGGCCTTCCTGCGCCGCAACGCGTCCGCCGTCCGCGTCGTCGAGGCGGACGTGACCGACCCGGACATCCTGCCCGACCTGCGCGGACAGGTGGACGTCGTGCTCTGCAACCCGCCGTACGTGCCGGACGGGACCGCGGTGCCGCCCGAGGTCGCCGACCACGACCCGGCCGAGGCGGTGTTCGGCGGCGCGGACGGCCTGGACGTGATCCGGCCGGTGATCCGGCTGGCCGCGGAGCTGCTGCGGGCCGGGGGAGTGGTCGGCATCGAGCACGACGACGTGCACGGCGCGGAGGTGCCCGAATTGCTGCGCGCGGACGGTCGTTTCACCGCGGTAACCGCCCATAACGACCTCACCGGCCGCCCACGATATGCGACGGCCCAACGCGTGTGAGCCGCGTCGCGGCCAGCGTGGCAGACTGCATCCTGTGATGCTCTACGACTGCCGTGCCGTGGCCGAGCGTGATCGCGGTATTGCCGCTGCCGTCGAGGCGGTCAAGAGCGGTGAACTCGTCGTCCTGCCCACCGACACCGTCTACGGCGTGGGTGCGGACGCGTTCACGCCGCATGCCGTCACCGCGCTGCAGACCGCCCGGGGCGTGGACCGCCGGGTCGCTCCGCCGGTGCTCGTCGGCTCCCGGCACACCCTGGACGGCCTGGTCTACTCGCTGCCCAAGGCCGCCCGGGAGCTGGCCGACGCGTTCTGGCCGGGGGCGCTGACGATCATCGTCGAGCACTCGCCCAGCCTGCAGTGGGACCTCGGCGAGACCGGCGGGCGGGTCGCCGTGCGGATGCCGCTGCACCCGGTCGCCCTCGAGGTGCTGCGCGAGGTCGGCCCGATGACAGTCACCACCGCGAACAAGATCGGGCAGGCCGCGCCGGTCACCGCCGAGGAGGCCCGCGACCAGCTGGAGTACGCGGTCCGGATCTATCTCGAGGCGGGGGTCGCGCATGATCCGGCCCCGAGCACGATCGTCGACGTGACCGGTGAGGTGCCCCGGGTGCTGCGCAACGGCGCGGTCCCGTGGGAGAAACTCAAGGACGTCGTCCCCGACATCCAGCCGGCGGTGTCCTGATCATGCCGTTCACCGTGCTGCACGTCTGTATGGGCAACATCTGCCGCTCGCCGATGGCCGAACGCCTGCTGGTCCTCGCCGCCCAGCAGCGACTCGGCAAGATCGACCCCGACACCGGCCTCGACGACGTGCTGATCAGCCGCAGCGCCGGCACCGGTGGCTGGCACGAGGGCGAGGAGATGAACCCGCCCGCGGCCCGGCAGATCCGGCTCCGCGGCGGCTCGGTCGACGGGTTCACCGCCCGCAAGCTGACCGGTGCGCACCTGGCCGAGGCCGATCTGGTGCTCACCGCGACGGCCGACCAGAGCGATTACGTGCACGCGCTGCTGCCCGGCGCCTCCGGGCGCACCTTCGTTCTCGGCCACCTGGCCCGGCTCCTGCGCGACCTGGACACCGCCGCCCTGCCGGCGTCGGCCCCCGGCCCGGAGGCGTTCGCCGCCCGCGCGGCCGCCCTCGTCAGCGCGGCCGACAAGCTGCGCGGCGACACGGAACCCCTGCCCGGCGACGACCTCGACGACCCGTGGGGCCGCGGCGACCAGACATTCCAGCGCATCGCCGACGACATCGAGGAGTCACTGTTCCCGCTGGTGGACACACTCCTGCCGGGAGCACCGAGGTCAGCGTGATCGTCACCCCCGACGCCGACGGCATCCGCCGCGCCGCCGATCTGCTGCGCGCCGGCTCCGTCGTCGCCTTCCCCACCGAGACCGTGTACGGCCTGGGCGCCGACGCCTTCAACGAGCGCGCGGTCGCCGAGATCTACCGGCTCAAGAACCGCCCGTCCTGGAACCCGCTGATCGTGCACGTCGCCGATGTCACCGCGGCCCGCGCGCTGGCCAGGACGTGGCCGGACATCGCCAACGAGCTCGCCGCCCAGTTCTGGCCCGGCCCGCTGACGCTCGTCCTGGAAAGTGCCACCCAGGGCACCATCGCCGTACGGGTGCCGGCCCACGAGGTCGCCCGCAACCTGCTCGACGCGTCCGGCCTGGCCCTGGCCGCGCCGAGCGCCAACCGCTCCGAGGGCATCTCGCCGACCACCGCCCAGCACGTGCTGCGCAGCCTGCCCGACGTGCCGATGGTGCTCGACGGCGGGCCGGCCACCTGGGGCATCGAGTCGACCGTGCTGGACGTGACCGGGGAGACGCCCCGGCTGCTGCGCCCGGGCGCGCTCGCGCTGCGCGACATCCGCGAGGTCACCGGCACGGTGGAGCTCCCGGACGAGGTCGTCGACGGCGCCGAGCGGCCCTCACCGGGCATGAGCAAACGCCACTACGCGCCCCGGGCCCGGCTGATCCTCACCGACGACGTGACGACCGTGCCGGACGCCGAGGAGCCGGTCGGCGTGCTCACCTACGAGACCGCGGACGTCCGCGGGGCCGAGATGCTCAGCGTCGACCCCCGCGAGTACGCCGCCGACCTGTACGCCGCCCTGCACCGCCTCGACGACCGGGGGGTCGCCACGATCATCGTGAAGACCCCGCCGGCGACCGAGGAGTGGATGGCCGTCCGGGACCGCCTGCACCGGGCGGCGGCTGCGTGAGCGCGCCCCGGGCGATGTTGCGGGCCATGCCGCTGAACACGATCCCGTGGAACGGCAGGACACTCGCCCAGTAGGCGTGCCCGGCCAGGCCCCTCGGCACGAACAGCGCCCGCTGGCGATAGACGCTCGTGTTGCCGGGGCCCGGTTCCGCGTACATCTCGAGCCAGGCCCGGCCCGGCACCTTCATCTCGGCGCGCAAGCGCAGCAGCTCCCCGGGTTTGATCTCCTCGACCCGCCAGAAGTCGAGCGCCTCACCGACGTAGAGGTGGTCCCGGTCGCGCCGCCCCCGGCGCAGGCCGACGCCGCCGACCAGCCGGTCCAGCCACCCGCGCACCGCCCAGGCCAGCGGGAACGAATACCAGCCGTTGTCGCCGCCGACCCCCTCGATGACCCGCCACAACGCGTCTACCGGCGCGTCCACCTCGATGCGGCGCTCGTCCTTGTAGATCGTGCCGCCGGTCCAGGACGGATCGGTCGGCATCGGCTCGGCGGCGGCGTCGCGGCCGGACGCGTTCGTCCACCGGGTCTCCACCTCGTCGTCGCGGATCTTGCCCAGCGCCAGCCGGACCGCCTCGTCGAAACCGAGCAGATCACCGTCCGGCACGTACTCCGCGATGTCGTGCTCGTGCGTGATCGCCTCGTGGATCAGGCTGGCGACCAGCGGCCGGGCGATCGAGTTGGGCACCGGGGTGATCGCGCCGACCCAGTGCGCCGACAGCCACGGGCTCAGCGGCCGCAACGGCACGACTACCCGCCGCCGCAGGCTCGCGACCTGCGCATACCGCTGCATCATCGCACCGTACGTGAGCACATCCCGCCCGCCGATGTCGAACCCGCGGTTGAGCTCGGCGGGCAGGTCGGCGGCCGCGATGAGATAGCGCAGCACGTCCCGTACGGCGATCGGCTGGATCCGGTTCTTCACCCACCGCGGCGTCACCATCACCGGCAGCCGCTCGGTCAGATACCGCAGCATCTCGAACGACGCCGACCCGGAACCGATGATCACCGGAGCCCGCAGCACGACGGTCGGGACGCCGCTCTCCAGCAGGATCTTCGCCACCTCGGCGCGCGACCTCAGATGAGCCGACGGCTTCTCCTCCGGCGGCGGCTCCGGACCGCCGAGATAAACAATTCTTTTGACCCCTTTGCCGTACGCGGCCCGGGCGAAATTCGTGGCCGCCTCCCGATCCAGGCGCTCGAAATCGCGCTGTCCGAGCGAATGCACCAGAAAATAGGCGACATCCACCCCGTCCAATGCGGCCTCGAGCGACGCGGGATCGGACAGATCGCCCTCGACGATCTCCGCCTGAGGTGCCCAGGGCACATCCCGCAGCCGGCCGGCGCTGCGGGAAAGAGCGCGCACTTCGTGACCCGCGGCCATCAACCGCGGTGCGAGACGCCCACCGATATAACCGGTGGCGCCGGTGACCAGACAACGCATAGTCCCTGTGTGCCCGCAGGCGAGCCATCTGATGCCGGAGGTAGCGAGAATTTTTCGACCAACCGTGCACGGCTCCAGATCCGGGATCTTGGCCGGGGCCAGCAGCTTCGTTGCGGTGACAGAATATGGTGGCTGCGGGTGAGGGGGTGTGGGTCTGTGGTGCAGCTCATCCAGTCGGCCTGTTTGACTTCGTTCAGGGTGCCGGTTAAATAGTTCTTGGTTCGTCCTATCGGCGTGGTACCTCCGGCGACCCTAGTCAAATTGACCGATCCGTGTTGCAATGGAGTCGTGCGGATGTCACTGCAATCTAAGGGGATTCAGAACGTCACGGACACGTTAAGTCTCTTTCGACGCAAGCAGCCACCGTGATGCCTGCTGCGCATGCGCAGCGTCGGTCCAGCGGTGGCTGCTTGCGATCCTGCGGTCTTGAGCATGTCGTCGTCGCAGATCAGACGTATTTACATGTCGGCCCGCGGCGCCGCTCAAGTCCAACAAGATTTGCTGATGGCTTAGGTCAACAGACCGTCGCGCCGGTCGCATAAGGGCTGAGGGGTGCACCCGTCCTGAATGCCCTCGTTGTGCCGGCGCCGATGTCTGCGCAGGAAGAATCAGGCCAGTTCGGAACTGTGGCCCGGGCGTTAATGGTGGAGCCGCAAACGTTCTTGACATCCGCGTACTTGGTTGTTCCCGACGTGTAAACCCTTACCAGGCTGGCACAACCAGCAGCCTGGGCCGGCGCTGGGCTCGCGGCGACCAGTCCTGTAGCGATGAGAAAACCTGCTCCGGTAGTTGCCAAGATCTTTTTAACGAACACGGATTCTCTTGCCTCATTTCCCGTTAGCGAACTTCCTTTCAACAAGCTGTCACGGGTTCATCTCACATGCAAGTAGGTCAATAGAGTGACTAAAGTCACTGTTGACAGATGCTCAAGGCGAATGGCGTGTTGGGTGGGGTTCCGAATCGTCCATTTGATGTTGACAATGGCGCTTCTTCTTGTTTGACTCAGCTGACCGGAGGTCGGTCTTTGTGTCATGCACGGCTGTTGAACACGTTTTCTATTTAGCTGCCTTGAATCTGGATCCCTGGTCGCGATGCGGTGGTGTGCGACTGGAGCTTCCTGTATTGCTGCGGGTGGGAATCCATACCGGTAGGATGCCTCAGTGTGGAATTGGTTGAATCCGCCCACGGTCGGCGTGGCAGTTCTTCCTTCAGCGCTCCGGCAGCAGGCAGCCGATAGGTTGCCGTTTACGGCCTTGAGTGGAACGCCATGGCTTACCATCCAGGCCTCTTAGGAAACTTGAGCAGGTAACCCGGGCTCCCGGGCTGGGTGCTAGTGCTTGTTGAAGAACCCTCAATGTTGCTGGCCATGCCGTGAGGTGCCGTGCATGCACAACTTCGCAGGGTTAGTAGCGGAATGAGGCGCGGTGTCCTCGATTACCGATTTTTCGTGTAGGTATGGATGCATGCCCGCGCGAGCCTTCGCTGAACCTTGAAAACGCACCGGCAGGAGTGCTAGGCCATATGCTTTGACCTGGCAGCGTCGCCGAGGTGAGGAAGGCGCCATGGACACGTTCTGGGGACCTGACTTCGACGCACTGCGCCGCGAGGATCCCGAGATCGCCGAGGTGGTGCTCAACGAACTCGATCGCCAGCGCGGCGGCCTGCAGTTGATCGCGAGCGAGAATTTCACCTCGCCGGCCGTGCTGGCCGTGCTGGGATCCACGCTCGCCAACAAGTACGCCGAGGGCTACCCGGGTCAGCGCTACTACGGGGGCTGCGCCGAGGTCGACCGGGCCGAGGAACTCGGCATCGCGCGGGCCAAGGACCTGTTCGGCGCCGAACATGTCAACCTGCAACCGCACTCCGGCGCCTCGGCGAACATGGCGGCGTACGCGGCGCTCGTGCAGCCCGGCGACACCGTGCTCGCGATGGACCTGCCGCACGGCGGGCACCTCACCCACGGCAGCAAGGTCAACTTCTCCGGGAAGTGGTTCCACACCGTCGGCTACCGGGTCCGCCAGGACACCGAGCTGATCGACTACGACGAGGTACGCGACCTGGCCCTCGCCCACCGGCCCGCGCTGGTGATCTGCGGGGCGACGTCATACCCCCGGCTCATCGACTTCAAGGCGTTCCGGGACATCGCCGACGAGGTCGGGGCTTACCTGATGGTCGACGCCGCCCATTTCATCGGGCTGGTCGCGGGGCGGGCGGTGCCGTCGCCCGTACCGCATGCGGACGTTGTCTCCTGCACCACGCACAAGGTCCTGCGCGGCCCCCGCGGCGGCATGCTGCTGTGCCGCGAACCGCTCGCCGCGCGCATCGACAAGGCCGTCTTCCCGTTCACCCAGGGTGGGCCGTTGATGCACGCCGTCGCCGCGAAAGCGGTCGCGCTGCGCGAGGCGGCCCTGCCCGAATTCCAGTGGTACGCCCATCAGGTGGTCAAGAACAGTCAGGCGCTCGCCGCCGGGCTGGCCGCCGAGGGCATGCGTCCCGTCACCGGCGGCACCGACACCCACCTGGCCCTGGCCGACCTGACCGACCTCGGCGTGACCGGCCGCGACGCCGAGACCCGCTGCGAACAGGCCGGGATCATGCTGAACAAGAACGCGATCCCGTTCGACCCGGAAAAGGCGTCGGTGGCCTCCGGCATCCGGGTCGGCACCCCCAGCGTCACCACCCAGGGCCTGCGCGAAGGCGAGATGCGCCAGATCGCCGGCCTGATCGCCGCCGCCGTCCGCGCCGGCCCGGCCCAGCTCCGCGAGATCGCCACCGCGGTGTCGGCGCTGGTCTCGGAGTTCCCGGCGTACCCGCTACCGAGCCCCGACCTCGTGGACGTCTGACTTCTCCCGGTCCCGGCGCTCCGCCAGCAGGCTCGTGGTGGTGACGGTCGCGAGCGTGACCACGATGAACAGCAACGACAGCGGCGTCGGCACCTCGGGCAGACCCGGCCACACCGTGTGTGCCCAGTGCAGCACCAGCTTCACCCCGATGAACGCCAGGATGATGCCCAGGCCGTAGTTCAGGTGCCGCAGCTTGCCCAGCACGTTGCGCAGCACAAAATACAAGGCCCGCAACCCGAGCAGGGCGAACATGTTGGTCGCGAACACGATGTACGGGTCGTCGGTCACGCCGTACACCGCCGGCACCGAATCCACCGCGAACACGATGTCGGTCATGAACACCGCGACCACGACCAGCGCCATCGGGGTCAGCACGCGCCGGCCCTTCTCCCGGATGCTCAGGCTGGCACCGTGATACTTCGAGGTGACCGGCATCAACCGGCGCATCAGCCGCACGCTGCGCATCTCGTCGATCGAAACCGACTGCTCCTCGTGACTGCCGGCCTCTCGCAGCACCTTCACCGCGGTCAGCAGCAGAATCCCGCCGAACAACAGGAACGCCCAGCTCCCGGCACTGATCACCGCGGCACCGAGCGCGATGAAAATGCCCCGCAGCACCAGGGCGCCGATGATGCCGTACAGCAGGACCCGCTGGGCGAGCTCTTTCGGCACGGCGAACGCGGCGAGCAGCAACATGAAGACGAAGAGGTTGTCCACCGACAGCGACTTCTCGACGACCCAGCCGGTGAAGAAGTCCACGGCCGGGCCACCGCCGTACAGCGGCCACAGCAGAAGGCCGAAAGCCACCGGCAGGGCAAGGTAGAAGACCGTCCACCCGACGGCTTCCTTCATCGGCACATCATGAGGACGGCGGGTGATGAAGAAATCGAGGGCCAGCAGGCCGATCAGAACGGCGATGGTGATGCCCCACAACAACGGGGACCCGATCGATTCAATCTGGTTCAAAATCGCTCCTCAGACGCACGTCATCGTCTGAGGTCTCCCTCACCTGACGGCTCACACTGTCAGGTGTCGTCCGGGGACCTTATGAAAGGTCCGTACTGACCGGAGCGATCTTGGCGAGGTACTCCCCTCACGGCCAACCTAGGCCGCGACACTGAACACTTCCTGGGAATCCACCACGACGATTGCCTGGGCGTCTCTGCCGGGCCGGCCTATTTGCTCCGGGCGGGAGGCTTTCGTGCTCGCCGCCTCGATCGGCCTGCTGCTCGCCGCTGATCGCGATGCTGATCAGCGGCGCTGCCTTACGGTCCGGCCCGGCTCCGGGCCCTGGCCATTCCATCCCGGCCGGGCTGAACCCGGGGCGTATTCTTCACCCTGCCCGCCGACCCGTTCCGGGCTGTTTTGTGCCGCCCGGCACTGCTTGACGAGGAGCACTGTTGAGTTCCGCCCCCGAGACCCACCCGTTCTCTCCGAGGTCCGCTGCACCGAGTTCGCCCTCACCGAGTTCGCCTTCATCGAGTTCGCCCTCACCGGGCTTGCCCGCAAGCGGGTCGGCCGAGGCCGGCCCGGACCAGGCCGTCCGACCCGCCGCTGAGGCCGCTTCTTCCGTGGCGGCGCCTTCTTCCGGTGCGGCCGGGGAGGTGCCCGGCTCTCCCGACGAACGTCTTGCCGCGGCCCGTGCGGCCAAGGCTCGGCTGACCTCACACCGAGACCAGGAGACTGACGCCCAGCAGTCCGCCGTGCAGGGGGCCGGGGCGCAACTGCCCGACGGTCCGCGGTCTGAGGCCCGGCCGATGGCGAGCCGGCTCAAGCACCTTCCGCTTCCGCTGGCGGTCTCCGGTGGCCTGCTTGTCGTCGCCGCGGTCGCGGGGTGGTTCACCGCTGGTTCCGCGGGGCTGATCGGTGGCGCCGGTGGGGTCGCGGTGGTTGCCGGCGGTTACGCGCTGTCGAGTGTCGCGGTCGCGTGGGCCGACTCCGTGCTGCCGAAAATGGTGATGACGGTCGGGCTCGCGACGTACCTGTTCAAGTTCAGTCTGCTCGGCCTGGTCATTTTCGCCGTGCCGCGGGGCTGGGCAGGCATTCCGGCCATGGCGGTGGCCATGGTGGTGTCGGTGGTCGCGTGGCTGGGTGCCCAGGTCTGGTGGACGGTGCGGGCCGAGGTCCCGCAGGTGACGTACCACTTGGAGCCGGGCTATCGACCCTACGATGATGAACACGAAGAGTAAGCTGTTCATCCCTTCGAGTCCTTTTTTTGACACCCCCGGTTTCAGGTATCCAACGGTGGCCGTGCGGGAGTACCGTTGACCCCGCGCATTCAGTCGCCGTTCACGTGGGACCCGCACAACGTGGTTGTGCTGGGGGGTGAACGCTAGCCATCTGCTGTCGGCTGATATTCTTCGCCGTGCCATGGCCGGTGACCCAAAATCTGAAGATCCCGCTCCGCCCGAAGACGGTGCCGACGCAGGATGGACAGCTGTCGGTTATCTGCTGGGCGGCATGATCGTGTGGGGCGGCGCCGGCTGGTTGGTCGACCGCTGGCTCGATCTCTCATTTCCCGCCGGCCTGCTGGTCGGCCTGATCGGCGGCGGTGCCGCCGGGGTCTATCTGATCGTGAAGAGGCTGGGAGCCTGATTCGGCCCCGACCGACGGAGGATGCGTGTTGACTGAGTCGCCAACGGTGCTTGCTTCGGAGTTCCCTCCGGGAGTTGAGAGCTTTGACTACAAGAGCCTCATTCCCAGCTTTGTAGGGGATTTCTGGGAGCCGGCCTTCACCAAGATCGCGCTGCTCACCTGGCTGACCGTCGCGATCCTCATCATCTTCTTCCTGGTTGCGTACAGGAAGCCCCAGATCGTCCCGACCAAGGGTCAGTGGATGGCGGAGTCCATCTACGGCATGGTGCGTAACAACATCGCCGTGGATGTCATCGGTAAGGAAGGCGTCCGTTTCGCCCCCTACCTCGCCTCGCTGTTCGTGTTCATCCTGATGAACAACCTGTGGGGCATCATCCCGCTCGCGCAGATCTCGCCGGCTTCGCACATCGCCTACCCGATCGCGCTGGCCGCCTTCACCTACGTGGTCTACATCTACGCGGGTGTTCGCAAGCAGGGCCTGGGCAAGTACATCAAGAACAGCATCTGGGTCTCCGGCGCACCGCTCTGGGTGCAGCCGATCCTGGTGCCGATCGAGTTCTTCCAGGTCGCGATCCTGCGTCCCGCGACGCTGGCGATCCGGCTCTTCGCCAACATGTTCGCGGGTCACATGATCCTGCTGGTCTTCACCCTCGGTGGCCTCGCGCTCTTCGAATCCACCACGGTGGCACTCAAGCCGGTCGCGTTCCTCAGCTGGGGTATGGCGATCGTGATGACCCTCTTCGAGTTGTTCATCCTGGCGCTGCAGGCGTACGTCTTCACGCTGCTGACCGCCACGTACCTGCAGAGCTCGGTTTCGGAAGCGCACTGATACAAGCTCCGTAAATCGCTCCACCAGTTTTCACAAGTGAATAAGTCGACTACCTATGACGTGCGCGTGAGTGTCACGCGTTCAACGCAGGAGGAATTCCAATGTCGTACCTGGCCGAAATTTCCGGCAACGTCAGTGTCATCGGCTACGGCATCGCTGCCCTCGGCCCGGGCATCGGCGTGGGTCTCGTCTTCGCCGCCTACATCCAGGCGACTGCCCGTCAGCCGGAGAGCGCCAGCCTGACCCGCGTCTACATGTTCATGGGCTTCGCCGTCATCGAGGCGCTCGCCCTGCTCGGCCTCGTTGTCGCCTTCGCGCTCAACGGCTGATCTTCGTCGTCTGGCTGACCTCGGGTCCGGCCATCAATGGCCGGTCACCGGCGAAGGGGATTGTTTATGTTTGTAGCAGCTGAAGAGGGTGGCGGGGGCGGACAGCTCCTCATCCCGCCGGTAGCTGAAATCATCGTCGGCGTTGTCGCGTTCGGCGTCGTCCTGTTCATCCTCGCCAAGTTCGTCTTCCCGCGGATGGAACTCATGTTCCAGGCCCGCGTCGAGGCGATCGAGGGTGGCATCGCCAAGGCCGAGGCAGCTCAGGCCGAGGCCAACCAGCTCCTCGAGCAGTACAAGGCGCAGCTGGCCGAGGCGCGTACCGAGGCCGCTCGGATCCGTGACGAGGCTCGTGCCGACGCGGAGGGCATCCGTCAGGATGTGCTCGCCAAGGCCCGGGAGGAGTCGGACCGGATCATCGAGGCCGGCAACCAGCAGCTCGCCGCCCAGCGCGAGAGCATCGTTCGGGAACTGCGCTCCGAGGTGGGCACGCTCGCGGTCGACCTGGCCAGCAAGATCGTCGGCGAGTCGCTCGCTGACGAGGCTCGTAGCCGGGGCACCGTGGACCGCTTCATCAACGAGCTCAGCGCCGGCACGGGCGGACGCTGATGGCGGCCGTCAACCGCGAGGCGTACGCCGCGGCCGCGGAGAAGTTGACCGCGGATTCGGCGTCCGTCACCGCCGCTCAGCTGGCCACCATCGCCGATGAGATCCTGGCGGTGGCACGGCTCCTGCGTGGCGAGCCGGGTCTGCGTCGCGCGCTGACCGACCCTTCGCGGTCGGGCGACGAGCGGGCCGCGCTGCTGCGGTCGCTCATCGTGGGCAAGCTGAGCGTCATCACGGTCGACACCCTCGGCGTGCTGGTCTCCGGTCGCTGGTCGCGGCCGTCCGACCTGCTCGACGCGACCGAGCGGCTCGCGGTCGACACCGTGCTCGCCGCGGCGGACCGGGACGGCAAGCTGGCCGAGGTCGAGGACGAGCTGTTCCGTTTCGGGCAGGTCGTCTCGGGCAACGGTGGCCTGTCGGTCACGCTCAGTGACTCGGGTGCTCCGGTCGAGCGCCGGGCTAAGCTGGTGGAGGACCTGCTGAAGGGCAAGTCCGAAACGGCGACGGTCCAGCTGGTCAAGGTCGCCCTCGAGGGCTTCGGTGGCCGCAACTTCGACGCCGCCCTGAGCAAGCTGGTCGAGCTGACCGCCGAGAAGCGGGACCGCGAGGTCGCGTACGTCACTTCCGCCCGGTTGCTCGACGACGCCGAGGAGCAGCGGCTCGCCGCCAAGCTCTCCGGCATCTACGGCCGCCAGGTCTCGCTGAAGGTCGAAGTCAAGCCGAGCGTGCTCGGTGGCCTCAGCGTCCGGGTCGGCTCCGACCTCTATGACGGCACGATCCTGCGGCGTCTGCAACAAGCCCGCCAGGCGATCGCTAATTAGTCCACATCCCCTCGGCGGCGGCGACGCTTCCGAAAGCCCTCGGGCGCGGCGACGCCCCGAGCCGAATAGAGAAGGCAGAGGATGGCCGAGCTGACCATCTCCTCGGACGAGATCCGGGGGGCGCTAGAGCGCTACGTCTCGTCCTACACGCCCGAGGTCTCCCGTGAGGAGGTCGGCATCGTCTCCGATGCGGGCGACGGGATTGCACATGTCGAGGGCCTGCCCTCGACCCAGGCGAACGAACTCCTCGAGTTCGAGGACGGCACCCTCGGTGTCGCCCTGAACCTCGATGTCCGCGAGATCGGTGTCGTCGTCCTGGGCGACTTCGCCAGCATCGAAGAGGGCCAGCAGGTCAAGCGCACCGGCCGCGTCCTCTCCGTGCCGGTCGGTGACGCCTACCTCGGCCGCGTGGTCGACGCTCTGGGCAACCCGATCGACGACCGTGGCGAGATCGCGAGCGAAGGCTTCCGCGAGCTCGAGCTGCAGGCGCCGAACGTCATGGCGCGGCAGCCGGTGAAGCAGCCGCTGCACACCGGCATCAAGGCGATCGACGCCATGACGCCGATCGGCCGCGGCCAGCGCCAGCTGATCATCGGTGACCGCAAGACCGGTAAGACCACGGTCGCGCTCGACACGATCATCAACCAGCGCGCCAACTGGGAGTCCGGTGACCCGGACAAGCAGGTTCGCTGCATCTACGTCGCGATCGGCCAGAAGGCCTCCACCATCGCCAGCATCCGCGGGACGCTGGAGGCGCAGGGTGCCCTGGAGTACACGACCATCGTGGCCTCCCCGGCGTCCGACCCGGCCGGCTTCAAGTACATCGCCCCCTACACCGGTTCGTCCATCGGACAGCACTGGATGTACGCGGGCAAGCACGTCCTGATCGTGTTCGACGACCTGACGAAGCAGGCCGAGGCCTACCGCGCCGTGTCGCTGCTGCTCCGTCGCCCGCCGGGCCGTGAGGCGTACCCGGGTGATGTCTTCTACCTGCACAGCCGCCTGCTGGAGCGTTGCGCCAAGCTCTCCAACGAGCTGGGTGCGGGTTCGATGACGGGTCTGCCCATCATCGAGACGAAGGCCGGCGACATCTCGGCCTACATCCCGACCAACGTCATCTCGATCACCGACGGCCAGATCTTCCTCGAGGGCGACCTGTTCGCCTCCGGTGTGCGTCCGGCCATCAACGTCGGCACCTCGGTGTCGCGGGTCGGTGGCTCCGCGCAGGTCGGCGGTATGCGTCAGGTCTCCGGCCGGCTGCGCCTCGACCTCGCCCAGTTCCGTGAGCTGGAGGCCTTCTCGGCCTTCGCCTCCGACCTGGACCGGGCGTCGCGGGCTCAGCTCGACAAGGGCGTGCGCCTGGTCGAGCTGCTCAAGCAGCCGCAGTACTCCCCGCTGTCCTCGGGCGAGCAGATCATCGTGATCTGGGCCGGCACCACCGGTCAGCTCGACGACGTCGAGGTCGGTGACGTGAAGCGGTTCGAGGGTGAGTTCCTCGACTGGTTCAAGCGCAACCGCAGCGACGCCTTCACGACCATCGCGGCCGGCGGCAAGCTGTCCGACGAGACGGTCGACCTGCTCAAGAAGGCCGTCGTCGAGTTCAAGCAGGGCTTCACGCCCGGCGCGTCCGGCGAGATCAACGAGACCCCGGCGGAGCCGCTCGCCGACGGTGCTCAGGCTCGCGAGACCGTGACCCGCGAGGTTCGTCCCTCGTCGGCCGAGAGCTGATCCATGGCCGGTCAGGTACAGGCCCTCCGGCGGCGGATCAAGACCGTCCGGTCGACCAAGAAGATCGCCAAGGCTCAGGAACTGGTCGCCACCAGCCGCATCGCCAAGGCTCAGGAGCGGGTCAACGCTTCCAGGCCGTACGCGGAAGCGATCACCCAGGTGCTGACGGCCCTCGCGTCCAACGCGTCGGTCGACAACCCGCTGCTGCAGCCGCGTGAGCGGGTGCGGCGGGCGGGTGTCCTGCTGATCACCAGCGACCGCGGCCTGGCCGGCGCCTACAACGCCAACGCGATCCGGACCGCCGAGCAGCTGATGGCACGGCTGCGGGCGGACGGCAAGGACGTTGTGCTGTACGTCGTCGGCCGCAAGGGCGTCGGCTACTACCGGTTCCGCAACCGCCCGATCGAGACCAGCTGGACCGGCTTCTCCGAGCGTCCGACGTTCCAGGACGCCCGGACGATCGGCGAGTCCCTGCTGGACGCGTTCGTCGCGGGTGCGGATGACACCGACACCAGCCACGGTCCGGACGGCATCCAGGGCGTCGACGAGCTGCACATCGTCAGCACCCAGTTCAAGTCGCTCATGACCCAGGCCCCGCAGGCGCGCTTCCTGGCGCCCATGCAGGTCGAGGAGACCGAGCGCGAGCCCGGGCTGCGTCCGGCCTACGAGTTCGAGCCGGAGGCCGAGGAGCTTCTCGAGGCCCTGCTGCCGAAGTACCTGTACACGCGGATCTACGCCGCGTTGCTGGACTCGGCGGCGAGTGAGTCGGCGTCTCGGCGCCGGGCCATGAAGAGCGCCTCGGACAACGCGGACGACCTGCTCAAGCGGTACACGCGCGAGATGAACTCCGCGCGGCAGGCTTCGATCACCCAGGAAATCAGTGAAATCGTCGGCGGCGTCGAGGCGCTGTCCACGTCGGGAAGTGATGTGTGATGACTGCAGTTGCTGAGCCCACCAAGACGGAGACCGGCGTCGGCCGTGTCGTCCGGGTCATCGGCCCGGTCGTCGACGCCGAGTTCCCGCGGGAAGCCATGCCCGCGATCTTCAACGCGCTGCACGTCGACGTGACCCTCTCCGAGGGCACCAAGACGCTGACCCTCGAGGTCGCCCAGCACCTGGGTGACAACGTGATCCGGGCCATCTCGATGCAGCCGACCGACGGCCTCGTCCGGGGTGCCCCGGTCAGCGACACCGGCGCGGCGATCTCGGTGCCCGTCGGTGACGTGACCAAGGGCCACGTCTTCAACGCCCTCGGTGAGGTGCTCAACGTCGACCCGTCGACGCTGAACATCACCGAGCGCTGGCCGATCCACCGCAAGGCCCCGGCCTTCGCGGACCTCGAGCCGAAGACCGAGATGCTGGAGACCGGCATCAAGGTGATCGACCTGCTCGCCCCGTACGTGCGTGGTGGCAAGATCGGTCTGTTCGGCGGCGCGGGCGTGGGCAAGACGGTGCTCATCCAGGAGATGATCATCCGGGTTGCCCGCAACTTCGGTGGTACGTCGGTGTTCGCCGGCGTGGGTGAGCGCACCCGCGAGGGCAACGACCTCATCCTGGAGATGGACGAGGGTGGCGTGCTCGACAAGACCGCGCTGGTCTTCGGCCAGATGGACGAGCCGCCGGGCACCCGCCTGCGGGTCGCCCTGACCGCCCTGACCATGGCGGAGTACTTCCGGGACGTCATGAACCAGGAGGTGCTGCTCTTCATCGACAACATCTTCCGGTTCACGCAGGCCGGTTCCGAGGTCTCCACCCTGCTCGGCCGCATGCCGTCCGCCGTGGGTTACCAGCCCACCCTGGCGGACGAGATGGGTCAGCTCCAGGAGCGGATCACCTCGGTCAAGGGCAAGGCGATCACCTCGCTGCAGGCGATCTACGTGCCCGCCGACGACTACACCGACCCGGCGCCGGCGACCACGTTCGCCCACCTGGACGCGACGACGAACCTCGAGCGGTCGATCTCCGACAAGGGCATCTACCCCGCCGTGGACCCGCTGGCCTCCAGCTCGCGGATCCTGGCGCCCGAGTTCGTCGGTGCCGAGCACTACGCGGTCGCCCGTGAGGTGCAGCGGATCCTGCAGAAGTACAAGGACCTGCAGGACATCATCGCGATCCTCGGTATGGACGAGCTCTCCGAGGAGGACAAGGTCACGGTGCAGCGGGCCCGCCGCATCGAGCGTTTCCTCTCGCAGAACACGTACGCCGCCGAGCAGTTCACCGGTGTCGCCGGCTCGACGGTCCCGCTCAAGGAGACCATCGAGGCGTTCAAGAAGATCGCCGAGGGCGAGTACGACTCGTTCCCGGAGCAGGCCTTCTTCATGTGTGGCGGTCTCGAGGACCTCGAGAAGAACGCGCACGAGCTCATGAAGGGCTGATTGACCCACAGCAATGTGAAGGCCGTGCTGACTCTTTGTCAGCACGGCCTTTCGCTTTGTCACGGCCGTTTCCTGCAGACCGTTATGTCCGTTTGTTTCCGCAGTAACGGTCAACCTGGACGCGAAGAATTCTTCGATAGTTCGGATACTCTTGTCCGTGCTTACGGCCGAGCCCTGCGATCATGGCCCCTTTGGTCGCGGGTGAATCCGATCGACGATGGTTGGGGAGCGAGTGGCAAAGCGCGGCAAAACCAGGCCGAAATGGCGTTCCCCGTTGTGGGCACGCCTCTGCGCCATCGTCGGCTGCGTGCTGATGGTGCTCGGCGGTGGCGCTCTGGTCACGACCCAGGTGCTCGTCGCGCGCTACGCGGGTGCGGTGGAGACCAAGGACCTCTTCGGTGAGGGCGAGAGCGGCTCCAAGGCCGAGGTCAGTGACATCAAGGGCCCGTTGAACATCCTGCTCGTCGGCATCGACCCGCGGGACACGAACACCGCGCCGCTGTCCGACTCGATCATCGTCGTGCACATTCCCAAAGGGCTCGGCCAGGCGCAGATCTTCTCCATCCCCCGCGACCTGCGCGTGGAGATCCCGGCCTTCTCCAAGACCGGATTCCAGGGCGGCACCGCAAAGATCAACGCCGCTATGTCGTACGGGAGCAGCGTCGGCAATGGCAAGCACGATGTGGCCCAGGGTTTCGAACTGCTGGCCAAGACGGTCTCGAAGCTCACCGGCATCAAGGAGTTCGACGCCGGCGCGATCCTGAACTTCAACGGCTTCAAGGACATCGTCGAGGCGATGGACGGCGTGACGATGAAGATCGACCAGGTCGTGAAGTCCGAGCACCTCCAGCCCAACGGCAAGGCCCGCCCGCGCCGCCCCGAGTGCGCCGACAACTCGTGCGAGCACCCGTACATCGGGCCGCAGAAGACGTACAAGAAGGGCACCTACCACCTGGAGGCCTGGGAGGCGCTCGACTACGTGCGGCAGCGCTACGGCCTGCCCCGCAGCGACTACGACCGGCAGCGGCACCAGCAGCAGTTCATCAAGGCCATGGCCGAGCAGGCGCTGAGCAAGAACGTGGTGACCAACCCGATCAAGCTCGACCAGATCCTCCGCGCGGCCGGCGACGCCCTCATCTTCGACGGCAACGGCCACAACATCGTCGACTGGGGTCTCGCCCTGCGCGGTGTCGCGGGCGGCGACATGACCCTGGTGAAGCTCCCCGGCAAGTCCCTGTTCGTCCCCGGCACCAAGCAGTACCTGGGCGAAGGCCTCGAGGATTCGGCCGGCGACTTCTTCGCCTCGGTCAAGGACGACACCATCTCGACCTTCCTTATCGACCACCCGGAGTTCCTCCAGGAGCTCTGACAGCTGCCCGACAGTGGCGGTCACCACCCGGAGCACCGGCGTGTCATCCGGCCGTTTAGACTTCACCCCATCGGACAAGGGCTCTAGCAGGGCTCCTGTCCTACCAGCTTGACAAGGAGAGAGCGTGGCAAACCAGCTGCACGTCCAGGTCGTCGCCGTCGAGGAACGCATCTGGTCCGGCGATGCCGAGATGCTCGTCGCCCGCACCACCGAGGGCGAGATCGGCGTCCTGCCGGGTCACTCCCCGCTCCTGGGCCTGCTCAAGGAGCCCTCCCAGGTGCGCGTGAAACTCCAGGGCGGTGAGCAGCTCACCTACGACGTGACCGGTGGCTTCATCTCCATCGACGCCAACGGCGTCACGGTCCTCGCCGAGAGCGCCACCCCGGCGCAGCCCGCGACCGCCACCGCGCACTGACATAACACGATGCGGATTCTGGAGATCATCGGAATCTGCTTCGGCACGCTGCTCGTCGTCCTCTTCGCGGTGCTGCTCCGGACCCGCCTGCTGATGCTCAGCGGCGGGACCATCCGCCTCCAGGTCAGGGTCACGACCCTGGTCCCCGGTCGCGGCTGGTCCACTGGAATCGGCCGCTTCGCGGGCGACGAGCTGCGTATCTACCGCATGTTCAGCTTCGCCTTCCGCCCCAAGCGCGTGCTCGACCGCCGCCACCTGGGCGTCCAGCAGCGCCGCCTGCCTGAGGGCCCGGAACGCCTCAACATGCCCGGCCACTGGGTCATCCTCCTGTGCCGCCAGCACGGCGAGGACATCGAGATCGCCATGGCCGAGTCGACGGTCACCGGGTTCCTCTCCTGGCTCGAGGCCGGCCCCCCGGGCCAGCCCGGCAGTGTGGCCCCCCGCCCCACCATCGACCCCCGCCCCGCCGAAAACTAACCGCGGCT
>NZ_JBITDZ010000001.1:920029-1079136 GCF_044454705.1 Actinoplanes sp. NPDC051494 | reverse complement strand
CTCGGCTCGGCTCGGCTCGGCTCGGCTCGGCTCGGCTCGGCTCGGCTCGGCTCGGCTCGGCTCGGCTCGGCTCGGCTCGGCTCGGCTCGGCTCGGCTCGGCTCGGCCCGGCCCGGCCCGGCCCGGCCCGGCCCGGCCCGGCCCGGCCCGGCCCGGCCCGGCCCGGCCCGGGTTCACTTGGCCTGGTGGCCCGGTTGGTCTGGTGGCCTGCATGGATCGACTCGGCAATGTGGCCGGCTCGGTCTGGCCCACCCTGTCTGGCCCATCCGGCCTGGCCCATCCGGCCTGGCCATCCGGCCTGGCCATCCGGCCTGGCCCACCCTGTCTGGCCCATCCGGCCTGGCCCACCCTGTCTGGCCCATCCGGCCTGGCCCACCCTGTCTGGCCATCCGGCCTGGCCCACCCGGTCCGGCCAACCCGGCCCGGCCAACCCGGCCCGGCCTGCCTGGCCTGGCCCGTTCGGCCGCTCGGCCCGCTCGGGTCGGCTCGTGGCTTGATTCGGCCCTGGCCGCTCTGGCCGTCGATCTTTGCTTTCGGCTCCCGGCCTGCTTGTTCGGCCCGCCCGCTGCAAGCGCCTCGTCCTCATCGCTGTCTGGGCTGAGCTCCCGTATACGTGCGCCGCCCAGGGCGCTTGGGTCATCCAAGTGCCGCGCCAGGCCCGCATGGGTGCCCGCCCGGGGTGTGTGCGCTACCTGCTTTGTGAGTGGACGTCGTGCTGGGCGGCCGCTGACCGGTGGTGTGTGCGGCGGCCGTGGGTCGTCGGCGGTGTTTGTGGGTGCTCTCGTCGGGCCGCGGGATCAGCTGCCCGTCATCTGTCCGTCGTTTGCGGGTGACTGTCGCGCTCGTTGCTGACCAGCTCGACCTCGTAACCCCAGGCGTCCTCGAGGTAGGCCGCGTACGTGGCCGGGCCGCCCGCGTGGGGGTGCCGGTCGGCGAACATCAGGGACCAGCCGTGGGACGGCCCGAGGTCGGTCAGCCGGTCCACCTCGGCGTGGGTGGGGACGCTGAACGCCAGGTGGTTGAGCCCCGGGGCCAGGCGGTCGTGGGCGTCGCCGGACAGTGCCGGGGACTGCTCCAGGACCACATAGGTGCCGGAAGTCGACCGCCAGGAGCGGCCGTTCTCCCAACTCTGGAACGGCGTCCAGCCGAGCGCGGTGAACAGCCAGCCCCAGGGCCGCAGGGCGCCGGCGAGGTCCGGCACCCAGAGCCCGACGTGGTGCAGGTTCATCAGGCCTTGCCGCCGGGGACCCATTTCACGTCGCCGGTGCTGCCGTTGGCCGTACGGGAGAGGATGAACAGTAGATCGGAGAGCCGGTTGAGGTATTTGGCCGGGAGTGATGGCGTGCGGTCCGGGTCGGCTTCGATGAGGGCCCAGGTGGAGCGTTCGGCGCGGCGGGCGATGGTGCGGGCCACGTGCAGCAGCGACGCGCCCGGGGTGCCGCCCGGCAGGATGAACGAGTCGAGCGCCGGGAGCTGGTCGTTGTACTCGTCGCACCAGCCTTCGAGACGGGTCACGTAGGACTCCTGGATCCGCAGCGGAGGGTACGCCGGATTCTCGGTCAGCGGGTTGCACAGGTCGGCACCGACGTCGAACAGGTCGTTCTGGACGGCGGTGAGCACGCTGCGGATGTCCGGGGCGAGCGTGCCGAGAGCCAGCGCCACGCCCAGCGCCGCGTTGCATTCGTCCACGTCGGCGTACGCGACGATTCTGGGGTCGGTCTTGGTAGCGACCTCGTTGTTTCCCAGTCGGGTGGACCCGGCGTCGCCGGTGCGGGTGTAAATGCGGGTGAGATGCACGGCCATGGCCCCCACCCTACGGAGGCGAACGGTGGACGCGCCCCATACGATTGCCCCCGTGGATGTGATCAGGGTCAAGGGCGGCGCTCGTCTTTCCGGTGATGTCACTGTCGGCGGTGCCAAGAACTCCGCACTGAAGCTCATGGCGGTCGCGTTGCTCGCCGAGGGCCGCAGCGTCATCGCGAACGTGCCGCGCATCACCGACATCGCCATCATGGGCGAGGTCCTGCGCCGGCTGGGCTGCGAGGTGACCTTCTCCGAGGGGGAGGTGACCATCGACGTGCCCGCCGAGCCGGGCAGTGAGGCCGACTACGACCTGGTCCGGCGGCTGCGGGCATCGATCTGTGTGCTGGGTCCGTTGCTGGCCCGCCGGGGTTACACCCGGGTGGCGCTGCCGGGTGGCGACATGATCGGCTCGCGTGGGCTGGACATGCACGTCTCCGGGCTGGCGCGGCTGGGCGCGGAGATCTCCAACGAGCACGGTTTTGTCATCGCGTCGGCCCCGGCCGGGCTGCGGGGCAGCAAGATCTGGCTCGACTTCCCCAGCGTGGGCGCGACCGAGAACATCCTCATGGCCGCGGTGCTGGCCAAGGGTGTCACCGAGATCGACAACGCGGCGCGGGAGCCGGAGATCGTCGACATCTGCGAGATGCTCATCGACATGGGCGCCCGGATCGACGGCGCCGGCACGTCCACGCTGACCATCGAGGGTGTGGAGGCGCTCAAGCCGGTGCGGCACACCACGGTGGGCGACCGGATCGTGGGTGGCACCTGGGCCTACGCGTCGGCCATGACCCGTGGCGACGTGACCGTCCACGGGGTCCGCCCGGAATACCTGGAGATCGCGCTGGACAAGCTGGTGACAGCCGGCGGGGTGGTCGAGCCGGGCGACAACCAGTTCCGGGTACGCATGGACGACCGGCCGAAGGCTGTCGACATCGTGACCCTGCCCTACCCGGGTTTCGCCACCGACCTGCTGCCGATGGCGCTGGGGCTGGCGGCGGTGAGCCAGGGCTCGTCCATGATCACCGAGAACATCTTCGACGGGCGCTTCATGTTCGTGAACGAGATGGTGCGGCTCGGCGCGGACATCCGTACCGATGGGCATCACGCTGTGACGAACGGCCGTGAGCGGTTGTCCGGGGCCCCGGTCCGGGCAACGGACATCCGGGCCGGTGCCGGTCTGGTGATCGCGGGCCTGTGCGCCGACGGCATCACCGAGGTCGGCGAGGTCCACCACATCGACCGCGGCTACCCGGACTTCGTCTCCGACCTGGCCAACCTGGGCGTCGACGTCGAGCGCGCGGACGTCCCCGAACCCACGTACGACTTCTAGCTCGACCCCACCAGTCGGCGGGCTTCCTCGGCCTCCTCGGGAAAGACGAGGACGAGGAAACGGCCGTCGGGGCGGGCCGCGGAGGTCGATCGGATACCGGCGGTGGCGAGGAGTTCGCGGATCTGGTCGGCGAGGTCCGGGTCGTCGGTGGCGGCCGCCGGGCAGAGCAGGCCGTAGTCGTCGCCGTAGTCGTGGAAGATGGCCAGCCCGTCGTACAGGTCGCGCAGCGGGTCGTCGCGGGCCTGGTTCCACTGCAGGCCGATGCGCCAGAAGATGGCCCCGAGGAACCCGACCAGGGCGACGGCGATGAACGGTCCGACGAGGTACCAGCCGTCGCTTGGTGGCATGGGCACAGTCTGGCACCGCCCTCACGCCATTTCCGATGAATTGACCCATAAGAGCACCTGAGCCAACGTTCAGCCCGGACCGATATGGTGAGACGGACGACACCAATCGGTAGTGAGGATGTGCACTTATGGCGGGTCGGCTCGCGGTCATCGGCTCTGGTCTCATGGGCTCCGGCATCGCACAGGTGGCGGCGCAGGCCGGGTGGCAGGTCACCATGCGTGACCTCGATGAGGCCTCGCTGGCCCGAGGGCTCGGTGCGATCCGGGACTCGCTCGGCAGGTTCGCCGCCAAGGGGAAGATCTCGGCCGAGGACGCGGATGCCGCGGTCGCCCGGATCACCACCACCACCGAGCTGGAGGCGGCCGCCGACGCCGACGTGGTGGTCGAGGCGATCTTCGAGAAGCTCGAGGCCAAGTACGAGGTGTTCCGCGCGCTCGACAAGATCTGCAAGCCCGGTGCGGTGCTGGGCACCAACACGTCGGCGATCCCGATCACCCAGATCGCCGCGGTCACCGAGCGGCCGGAGTCGGTCGTCGGCATCCACTTCTTCTCGCCGGTGCCGATGATGAAGCTGGTGGAGCTGGTCCGGGGCTACCAGACCTCGGACGAGACACTCGCCACCGCCCGCGACTTCGCCGAGGGGACCGGCAAGACCTGTGTCGAGGTGAAGCGCGACGTGGCCGGGTTCGTCTCCAACCGGCTCTTCTCGGCGCTGCTGGTCGAGGCGATCCAGCTGGTCGAGTCCGGCGTGGTCAGCGCCGCCGACCTGGATACCGTGATGAAGCTCGGCTTCGGGCACACGATGGGCCCGCTCGCCACCGTCGACCTCACCGGCCTCGACGTGATGCTCAACGCGGCCGGCAACATCCACCGGGACACCGGCGACGCGAAGTTCTTCCCGCCGGAGCTGCTGCAGCGCATGGTCACCGCCGGTGACCTGGGCCGCAAGACCGGCAAGGGGTTCTACAGCTACTGACGGCCGGGTGCTAACGGGACGCGGCGAACGTCACCGACAGCACGGTGGCGGCGACCATCCCGCCCATCAGGGTCAGCCCGATGCCGCCGATGTCCAGGCGGGCGTTCAACCGGCCGTGCGCGAACAGCGCCGCCGGCGGGACACCCGCGGACGGCGCGACCACGAACGCCAGCCAGCCCAGCCCGCGCAGCACCGGGCCCCCGGCGACGGCCGTGTCGCCGAAGGTCACCAGGCCGGCGGCGACCAGTCCGGTCAGGCCCGCGACCAGGGCGCCGACGATCGGCAGCAACGGCAGGACCCAGCGGGGCAGCGGGCGGCGTTCGGCCGGCCGGGTGGTGCCGTCGACGCGTTCCGCCGCCCGGGCGAGCAGGATCCGCGCCGACTGCCGCTGCACCGGGGCCAGGCCGCCACTGCCCTGGGGCAGCGCGACCCGGGGCAGCGCCTCGACGGGGGCCGGCTCGGGCAGCTCACCCAGCGCGCGCACGCGTACCCCCTGGGCCCGGCGCAGTTGGTCCCAGAGCCGGGCCGCCTCCCGGTCGACGTCGAGCACCTGCGCGGCCGCGGCCCCGGCCCAGCGGTCCGCGGCGGCGGCGTCCCCCTCGGCCAGCGACAGTTCCCCGGCCGCCTGCGCGGCGCTGGTCTGATAGGCCTGGTCGGCGTCCTCCAGCTCGGCGCTGCGCCTTCGGGCCACCTCGGCCAGCGCGGTCATCATCAGCTGGTAGTCGCGGTCACGTGTGGTCACTGTTCACCTCGTACGGGATGATCACTTCCGGGGTCCGGTGCTCGGAACGGTCGAAGAACAGCGCCCGGCGCCGGCGGGGATGCCAGAGCGGGCCGCCGGGCCGTGGGGAGAGCGGGCTCAGCTCGGGCCCGCGCACGTCCAGGGCCACCCAGGCGCCGATGGTGTCGCGCCGGGTGCCGATGTCGTCGAGCAGCCGGGGCACCGACCGCCACCAGCCGAGCACGTGCCGGCGCTGCTCGGGGCCGTCGGTGAGCAGAGCGCGCAGCCGCTCGCGATAGGCCGGGCCGGCGGCGTCCAGTCCGTACCCGATCACGTAGTGCGGAATGCCGTCTTCCTCGAAGTGGTGCGGGAGTTCGGCCATCAGCCGGGCCGCGGCCGGCTCCGCGTCCGGGTCCAGGCAGGCGATGCTGAAGCTCGCCGGGCCCTGCGCGGCCAGCGACAGGGCCGCGGCCGCGAGCACGTCACAGGCTTCCCCGGTACGGGTACCGAGCACCGCCAGGTTGCGCCCCGGCATCCGGCCCAGCCGCAGCCGGGCGGGTCCCGCGGTCACGTCGATCCGCTCACCGAGCACCGCCCCCGGGGACGATCCGACGTCGGCGTGCCCGGCCGCCACCCGTCCGGCCGGCCGGTACATCGCGGGCAGCCGGGGGACCGCGTCGCCGTCGAAGAGCCGTGGTGGTTCGCAGGTGTCCGGGCGCTGCTGCCACAGCTTGCGTTGCAGCGCGCGCCACCCGGTCCGGTCGCTCGCGTCCGGGAGCCGCACGACCCGGTTGGCCCCGGCGGCACCGGAGTCGGTGTTGACGACCGCGTGGTGGCGGGGGATGACCGCGGCGGCCAGGTTGTCGCCGGCCAGCACGCCCTGGGCCTTGGGCAGCGCGATCCGCAGCGGGAAGTGGGCGGCGAGCGCCGCGGTGCCGGCGAGGTCCCGGGCGGCGAGCACCAGGTGGATGCCCTGCGCCGGTCCGCGCCGGGCGAGGTCCTCCAGCAGGGCCGTGGCCTCGTCGGTGAGCCGGGGCGGGAACCCGTCGATGACGGCGACGATCCGGGGCCGGGCCTCGTGACGTCTCGCCGCCCGGCTCCGGGTGCGCAGCTCCTCGCCGAGGTGCCGCAGCACGGCCAGACCGAACTCGCGGTCCCCGTCGACGTTGACGCCGGCCAGCCGGACCTGCGGCAGCCAGCTCGGGTCGCGGGGGCCGGGTGCGAACCGGGCGAACGCCGCGCCCTGCTTGAAGTCGAGCAGGTACAACGCCAGCTCGGCGGGGCTGTAGCGGGCCGCGAGCGCGCCGATCCACGCGTACACCAGGTTGGTCTTGCCCGATCCGGCCGGGCCGCCGATCAGCGCGTGCGGGAGCTCGTCGCCGAGGGTGACCGGGACCAGCGTGCCGCCGGTGCTGTCGCCGATCGGGGCGACCAGGCCGTACGTGGCGGTCCCGGTCCAGATCCGGTCGGGTTCGAGGTCGGTGAAGCGGGCCGGTGGCGGGCCTTCGCGCAACCGTTCGACGGTGGCCCGGCAGAATCCCGCGATCCGGTCGGCCGGTGGCGGCGTGTCCAGGGCGACCTCCAGGTCACCGGTGGTGTCGCAGGCCGCGCGGCCGTCCCGCGCCGCGACGCGCTCCACCGTGGGGTGCGGGACCAGTTCCAACCCCCGGACCATGAGGTGTACGCCGCAAGCGACCCCCGTCCGGACGATCCGCTCGAGTTGGGCCCGTTGCCCGTCGGTGAGGTCCCCGGCCCGGTTCGGGTCGAACAGCAGCACCACGACCCACCACGGCTCGGGTCGTGGGCCGGTGGTGGCGCCGGTGAGTTCGGCCAGTGACTGATGGCCGCCGGCCAGCACGGTCTCGTTGACCCGGCAGATGTGCTCGACCAGCTCGTCGAGGGCGGCACCGAGCCCGGCGGGGCTGATGACGTTCAGCAGGCCGGCGGGGCCGAGCGGCGCGAAGCCGGGCAGCGTGCCGCCGAGTTGTTCGGGATCGTGCACGCTGACCCGCACGTCACCCGGGCGGGTGGTGCCCAGTGCCCGCAGCAGCACCCCGGCGATGACGTTGTCCACGTCGGGCTGGTCGCCGAGGACGTTGAGGTGCGCGTGGTCGAGGAACGGGACGAGCGCCGGCAGCTTGGTGCGATCGGTGCCGGTCTCGTACGCGACCGTCCCGATCCGCAGCAGCCCGGGCCGGCCCACCCGGTCGGGTTCGGTCGGTGTCCAGAACCGCCACGGGGTGCCGGCCGCCCCGGGCGCGGACAGCGCGGCCAGTGATTCGACGTTGCGGGTCAGCGTGGCGGCCTCGGTGTGGGTGCGGTGCAGGATGTCCTGGCGGGCCGCGTCCCGGGCCTCGGAGAGCTGGGCCAGGCAGGTCGAATACGCCTCCCGGATCAGCTTCTTGCGCCGCTGGGCCTCGGTGCGGGCCGACTCGGCGGCGGCCAGGACGGCACGGGCTGTCCCACGGGCCTCGGCCAGCTCCTGCCGGACCACGGCGACCAGTGCGTTGCGGTGGCTCCCCACTCAACCCCCCTGGCTAGGCGTCGGGGGATTTTAACCATTTTCGAGTGGTTAATGACCGTTTGTACTCCGTGTCGCTCCGGTCAGCGCGTCGGATCGGGACCACCAGCGCGGATCCGTACGCAGAAGTTCCCGCCACAACCGGTCCGCGATCCGGCCGGCACCCTCGTCCTGCCACAGCTCCAGCGCGTCCCGGCGGACGTAGCGCCGCAACCAGTCCAGGACCCGGCGGGCGTCACGGTCCAGCCCCTCGACCCGCGGCACCCGGTCGTACGGCCGCAGCCCCAGCACGCAGCAGTAATGCAACGCGTTGTAGAACCGCCACTCCTCGGTCGTGCCGGCCGCCCCGGTCGCCCCGGCCGGCTTCAGCGCGTCCACCTGCTCGCTCAGCACCGCCCGCAGCTCGGCCACCCGTACCAGCGGCTGCCCGATCACCCCGGGACCCCGGGCGTGCAACCGCCGGTCCACGACCGGCAGGTCCACCAGCGGGTTGCGCAGCAGCCGGCCCACATCGGCGAAATCGTCCAGCGCCCGCCGGGTCAGCCGCCGGAACTCCGGCTCGTCCATCGCGATCATCCGGTGCCGCTCCCGCCGCCGCGGCAACGCCTCGGCCGCCAGCAGCAGCGCCGAACGCTCCCGGCGCAGCCGCTCGTCGCGCAGGAACGCCAGCCGGTCCAGCCCGGCCCGCACCGGACCCGCCGCCCCGGCCGCGCTCATCACCACCGCCACCACGACGAACTGCAGCACGGTCACCACGGTCCGCCCCGGCGCGGCCATCATCGTCACCGCCGCCGGCCCGCCGCAGAGCAGCGCCGCGACCAGCGCACCGGCCAGCGACCGCCGCAGATCCGGCAGGAGCCGCTCACCCACCTCGACGGCGTCCGCCACCGCCACCAGGTAACCGAGCAGCAGCAGATCAATCCCGACCGTGGCCAGCACCAGCACCGGCGCACCCAGGTCGATCGGCGCGAGCACGACGATCAGACCCACCGCGTACAGCGCCGCCGCCGCGCCCACCGCGACACTCAGCTGCCTCGGCGGCACCCGGTCGCGATAGCGCACCAGCAGGACCAGCGCCCCGGCCAACGGCGCCAGCGCGACCAGCTTGCCGACCCCCGGCAGCAGCACGGTCGGGACCAGGAAGACCAGCGCGCCGGCCCACCACCAGCGGTCGACCGTCGCGCGCTCCGGCACCCCGCGCGGCAGCAGCGCCGTCGCCACCCCGGCCCAGCACAGGGCCGGGACACAGAGCAGGACCTCGGCGGTGGTGGAGCCGGGTGCGACACTCCAGGCGGCAACCCCGATCGCGTACGCGATGAGCGCCCCCGCCGTGCGCCGCAGCAGCGCCCGCGCGGGATCCCGCCCGACCAGGTAGGCACCCAGCCACCAGGTCAGGGCGAAAGCGGAGACAGCGACGGCGGACATTCCTCAAAGTCAACCAAACAGGTGTTGCGTCTCGGCACCCCGTGCCGCCCGGCGTTCCCGTTTGCGCTGCGCCCGTCGCCGGACCACCCACCACCCGGCCGCGACCAGCAGCACCAGGGCGACGAGGACCAGCACCGGCAGGATGATGGCCAGCAGTGACAGGACGACGCTCGTGATGTCCTCGGCCGTGCTCGCCACCGGGGCACCCACCCCGGCGGTCGTGGCGTTCACCACCGGCCGGGCCGCCGCCTTGAACGTGTGGACACACAGCGCGATGACCACACCCGCGGCCACCGGCACCCACTGGTGTGACCCGAAGAACGCCCCGGGATCCGTGACGGTCGCGGTCTGCGACGACGAACCGGCCCCGAAGACCAGCCCACCGGCGGTCGGCCGGACCACGGTCTGCACGATGTCGTTGACGTGGTCGACCACCGGGACCTTGTCGGCCACCACCTCGACCGCGAGCAACGCCACCAGGATGGCGATCACCCAGCCGTTCGAGACCCACTGGAAACCGCTCGGGAGATTGATCGCGTCGGTGAACCGGGCCAGCAGACCCATGATGAGCAGGGGGATGTAGGCATTCAGCCCGGCGGATGCCGCCAGGCCGCTACCAGTGAGAACTTCGAGCACGACTCCAGCATGGCACTGCCGCGCACGTCCCGATTCCGGGCGAGGCTAGTCTCGTGCGGTGCGCCTGGTCATCGCGAAATGCTCCGTCGACTATGTCGGCCGTCTCTCCGCCCATCTCCCGCCGGCGACGAGACTCCTCATGGTGAAAGCCGACGGGTCGGTCTCCATCCATGCCGACGATCGTGCCTACAAGCCGCTCAACTGGATGAGCCCGCCCTGCAAACTGCAGGAGGCCCCCGGGGTGTGGAAGGTCGTCAACAAGGCGGGCGAGGAGCTCCGGATCACCCTGGAGGAGATCTTCCAGGACACGTCCTACGAGCTCGGTGTCGACCCCGGTCTGGTCAAGGACGGCGTCGAGGCCCACCTCCAGGAGCTGCTGGCCGCCCACCCCGAGACGTTCGGCGAGGGCTGGACGCTGGTCCGCCGCGAATTCATGACCGCCATCGGCCCGGTGGACCTCCTCTGCCGCGACGCGTCCGGAGCGGCCGTGGCGGTCGAGATCAAGCGCCAGGGCGGCATCGACGGCGTCGAGCAGCTCACCCGGTACCTCGAGCTGATGAACCGCGACCCGCTGCTGTCCCCGGTCACCGGCGTCTTCGCCGCCCAGGAGATCAAGCCCCAGGCCCGCGTCCTGGCCGGCGACCGCGGCATCCGCTGCGTCGTGGTCGACTACAACAAGCTGCGCGGCATGACCAAGGACGAGCTGACCCTCTTCTGAGCTCAGCGGCCGTCGCGCCGTCCGCGGTCGCCACGTACGAGACGCGGTCAGTCCGCCAGGGCCACCCCGGCGACGCCGACGACCGCGACGAGGAGCATCGGCCAGGCGAGGGCCCCGGCGAACGCTCCCCGGGCCGGCTCGGTGCGGCCCCGCCGCCGGTGCCAGGCGGCCAGGGCGACCGTGGCGGCCAGGCCTACGACCAGGGCCGTCACGTGGACCAGCATCGGGTCCGGGCCGGCCGGGCGGTCGTGGTTGTAGATCGCCAGGCCGGTCAGGACCGCCAGCCAGATCGGGAGGGCCTGGGCGAAGCCGCTGAGCACGCTCACTCCTGCAGGGGCTGGGGGACGGGGACCTCGGAGAAGGCGGCGACCGTGCGGTTCGCGTACGCGTTCATGTCGCCGGCCTCGATCGGTCCGTCCCACGTCTGGGGGAGCGGCACCGGCACGTCCGGCGCGACCCGCCGCACGATCTTGTCCAGGACGGTCTCCGCGTCGCCGACCCAGAGGTGCTTGGCGCCGGGGACGCCCTCGACCTCCGCCTGCGGGATCGCCTTGAAGCGCGTCGTCGCTTCGTCCGGGCGCAGGTAGTCGTCGAACTCGGGGACCAGGGCGGTCAGCGGCTTGCCGTCGGCGGCCCAGGCGGCCAGGTGGTCGGGGCCGGAGAAGCGCAGCGGCGGTGAGAGCAGGATCGCGCCCGTCACGGCCGGGTCCAGGCCGTGCATCAGCGTCAGGTCGGTGCCGAAGGACCAGCCCACCAGCCAGATGTTCGGCAGGTCGGCGAACTCGGCGTACTCGATGGCGGCGGCCACGTCGTACCGCTCACCGGTGCCGGAGTCGAACGCGCCCTCGCTGGTGCCCCGCACGCTGGACGTGCCGCGGGTGTTGAACCGCAGGACGGCGATGTCGGCCAGGGCCGGGAGGCGCCACGCCGCCTTGCGGAAGACGTGGCTGTCCATCATGCCGCCGTGGGTGGGCAGTGGGTGCAGGCAGACCAGGGTCGCCACCGGCGGGCGCTCCAGGGGGACGGCCAGCTCACCGACGAGGGCGAGGCCGTCGGCGGTGTGCAGGGTGATGTCCGTCCGGCGGGCCGGGAGGATCGAGTTCGCGCGGATGTGTGCCACGTGCCCATCCTTACCCATAGCGGGGGGCGTTCCGCGACCGCTCCACGGTCGGGCCGCGCCGGTCCCGGGCCCGCCAGCAGCCGGTGTGCCAGTGCCGGCGGTCGGTCTCGTCGCCGCGCTCGTCGGCCGGCCAGGCCACGATGTGTGCCACGCCGGGGCGGATCTCCTGCATGCAACCCGGGCATTTGTACGTCTTGACGGCCGCCCCGCCGAAGATCGAGCGCACCATCCACTCGCCGTCCTGGTACTGCTGGACACCGCCGATGCCACGGCGGACGCGGTCGTCGGTGAGGTCGGGGGTGTCCTCGGGCCGCTGGGACGACCGGGGGCGGTTGCGACGGGGGCTCACAACAATCAAGCGTACGTGTGAGGCGCGTCATGCCGAATGCGACTTAGACTCACGTTATGACGGCTACCCGCACGCCCGGCCTGCCCGCCATCGAGGACGGCCTGCTGATCTCCACCAGTCCGGCGACCGGGGCCGAGGCCGGCCGCGTACCCGTCTGCGACGAGAAAGCCGTGGCCGCGACCGTGGAACGGGCCGCCGCGGCCGGGCTGTGGTGGGCCGGGCTCGGTTTCGACGCTCGCAAGGTGCGGCTGCTACGGTGGCGGGCCCTGCTCACCGCGCGGATCGAGGAGCTGGCCGAGCTCACCCACGCCGAGACCGGCAAGCCCCGCACCGACGCGATCATGGAGACCGTCGCCGCGATCGAGCACATCGACTGGGCCGCCCGCAACGCCCGGCGGGTCCTCGGGCCGCGCCGCGTCGGGACCCGGGTGCTGGTCGCCGAGCACGTCGGTCACCTCGAGTACCAGCCGTACGGCGTGGTCGGCATCATCGGCCCCTGGAACTACCCGATCCTCACGCCGCTCGGCCCCGCGTCGGGCGCGCTGGCCGCCGGGAACGCCGTCGTGCTCAAGCCCAGTGAGTACACCCCGATGGTCGGCCAGTGGCTGGCGGACACGTTCGCCGAGGTCGTGCCGGAGCACCCGGTGCTGCAGACGGTGCACGGGCTCGGCGACGTCGGTGCCGCGCTGTGCCGCTCCGGCGTCGGCAAGATCGCGTTCACCGGGTCGACCGCCACGGCGAAGAAGGTCATGGCGGCGTGCGCCGAGAACCTCGTACCCGTGATCATCGAGGCCGGTGGCAAGGACGCGCTGATCGTCGACGCGGACGCGGACGTCGAGGCGGCGGCCGAGGCCGCGGTCTGGGGTGCGATGACCAACGCCGGGCAGACCTGCATCGGCATCGAGCGGGCCTACGCGGTGGCCCCGGTGTACGACGCGTTCGTGGCCGCCGTGGTCGCCAGGGCCGGCAAGCTGACGATGGGCGACGAGATCGGCCCGATGACCATGCCCGGCCAGATCGACGTGGTCCGGCGGCACATCGACGCCGCCCTCGCCGACGGTGGCCGGGCCGTGCTGGGCGGGGCCGGCGCGGTGCAGGCCCCCAGCGTCGCGCCGACCGTCCTGGTCGACGTCCCGGAGGACTCCGTCGCCGTCCGTGAGGAGACGTTCGGGCCCACCCTCACCATCGCCCGGGTCGCCGACGCCGACGAGGCACTGACCAGGGCCAACGCGCTTCCGTACGGCCTGGGCGGCGCCGTTTTCGGCAAGCAGAACGGCATCCGGATCGCCCGGCGGATGCGGGCCGGGATGGTCTCGGTCAACGCGACGCTGTCCTTCGTGGGCATGGCCGGCCTGCCGTTCGGCGGCGTCGGGGAATCCGGGTTCGGCCGCATCCACGGCGACGACGGCCTGCGCGAGTTCGGCCGGGCCAAGGCGATCACCGTGCGCCGTGCCCCCTCGCTGCTGCCCTCGATGACCTTCGAGCGCACCCCGGCCCAGGTCCGGCGCATCGTCAAGGCGGTCAAGCTGCTGTACGGCCGCCGCCCCTGAGCGGGCCTGTTAGCGTCGTCCCGTGCAACGATCAGCCATCGAGGTACGCGACCTCGCGGTGAGCTACGGCTCGACCCCGGTCCTGGTCGGCGTGAACCTGACCGTGCCGGTGGGCGTGGGTGTCTGCATCACCGGCGAGAACGGCATCGGCAAGTCCACCCTGCTGCGGTGCGTCTCCAGTCTGCAGCGCCCCGACGCGGGCGAGATCGAGGTCTTCGGCGGTCCGCCCGGATCCACCCCGGAGTTCTGGCGGGCCGTGGCGACCACCGTGGAGCCCCCGACGTGGTACCCGGGCCTGACCGCCCGCGAGCACGCCGAACTGGTCTGCCGCGCGCATGCCGCCGACCCGGACGACGCCGGCGTGGACGAGGCCCTGGAACGCTTCGGCCTCGCCGCGCACGCCGACGCGATCCCGCCGTCGCTGTCGTCGGGTCAGAAGCAGCGGCTCACGCTCGCGCTGGTGCTGCTGCGCCCGAGCAAGCTGCTGATCCTCGACGAGCCGGAGCAGCGCCTCGACGCCGCGGGCCGGGCCACCGTGGCCGCCATGATCGCCGAATACCTGGCCGGTGGCGGCAGCGTGCTGATGGCCAGCCACGACGACGACTTCGTCGCGGCCTCGGGCACCACCACGACCAGCATGACCGACCTCGGCGACGGGGTCGCGGTATGACCACCACCCCGGTCAGCGTGGGGGAGGTCCGCCGCTGGGTACGGCGCCGGCAGGCCGCCCACCTCGACCGCGGCGAGACGCTCGGCAACTTCTACTTCGCGCTGCTGTTCGTGGCGATCGTCGTCGGCATGCTGCACCGCCAGCTCGCCGTCGTCTTCTGGCCGGAAACCCCGAACGCGTCGCTGCTGGCCGGAGTCTCGATCATCACCGGCCTCGTCGGTGGCCTGTACCTCATGCTGCGCCGCCTCGGCCCGCTCGCGCTCAGTCGCCCGGCCTCGTCCTGGCTGCTCACCGCGCCGGTCAGCCGCCGGGCCCTGCTGCTGCCCTCGCTCGGCGCGGCGGTCGCCCTGGCCACCGTCGCGGGAGCGCTGGGCGCCCTCGCGATCATGGGCCACGTCGTGCACCGCCCGCTGCCGGACCAGGTCGCCCTGCTGCCCCTGCTCGGCGCGCTCGCCGCGATCGTCCTGCTGCTCGCCGCGCTCGCCGCCCAGGCCGGCCGGTGGTGGACGGACTGGTCGGACCACGCCGCGTACCTGCTGCTCGCGGCCGGACTGGCCGGGCTGGTCGCCGACTCGGCCAGCACCGCGCCCGCCGCGCCTGAGGGGTGGCCCCAGGCCCGGTTCGTGGTCCCGGCGGTGGTGACGCTCGCGCTGATCGCGGCCACCGCTGCGATCTTCGCGGTACGAGCCCTGGGGCGCACACCCAACGACCGCATCCTCGAAGCGGCGGTGACCGCCGGGACGCTCGCGGACTCGGCGTTCGGCGTGGAACCGTCGTTCGTCACGGACATGATCGAACGCCGGTACTGGGCCCGCCGGAAGCTCCGGTCGACGCGGCTGTGGCGGCGGGTTCCCGTACTCGTCGCTCACGATCTTGTCCTGCTCCGCCGTCGCCCCCGCCGGCTGTTGTGGCTGCTCGGCGGCGCGGGCCTGCCCGGCCTGTTCTCCACCGCGCCGGGCTGGCTGCTCGCCATCGCGATCCTGATCGGCGGCCTCGTCGCCGGCGGCGTGACCACCGCGAACATCCGCACCGACACCGGCAACCCGTGGATGCTGCGGATGCTCGGGCTCAGCTCCCGCGACGCGGTGCTGCAACGCGGTTACGTCCCGGCCGCGATCGCCGCGATCTGGTACGTCATCGCGCTGAGCCTGCTGCGGATCCTCGGCGACCTGCCGGCCGGCCCCTGGTGGGCCCTCGGCCTGGTGCTCGGCCCGGTCGGCGGGGTCGCCGCGGTCCGCAAGGCCCGCACCGGCTTCGTGGACAACGGCATGCTGCCGATCGACACCCCGATGGGCTCGATCGCGACCGGCCCGCTGATCGCCGCGTTCGCCGGCGTGGACGTCCTGATCGTCGGCATCCCCACGGTCGTCATGATCGCCACCGGTGAGCCGCTGACCTGGACCGGCATCCTGATCCAGGCCATCGTGGCCGGCCTGGCGATCCGCGCCTACCTGGCCGGCACGACCGCCCACGACCGCGTCGAGCTGTCCGCCCACTGAGCTACTTGCGCTCCATGCTCGGGTTCACGACCTCACGGACGATCAGCTGCACGGCCGCCACCATCGGGATCGCGACCAGCGCGCCCATGACCCCGAACAGCCCCACCCCGAGCAGCGCGGCGGTCACCGCGGCCACATCACTGACCTTCACCGACCGCCGCATGACGTTCGGATAGATCAGATAGTTCTCGATCTGCTGGTAGACGATGAAGAACACCACGCAGATGATCCCTGTGGTCAGCGAATCGGCCAGCCCGATCAGGCTCACGATCACCGCGCCCAGGGTCGCCCCGATCTGCGGAATAAGGTCACAGACAGCAACGACAACGGCCAGCGCGAACGGGTACGCCAATCCGACGACCACCGCGAACACCCACGTGCAGAGCCCGGCGAGCACGGCGATCGCCAGCGCCCCCACCATGTAGGCGCCGACCTTCGTCAGGATCTCGTCGGTGAGCAGCCGCACCCGGTTCCGCCGCGACGCGGGCACCAACGCGTACCCGGCCTTCTTGATCCGCTCGAACGACGCCATGAAATAGATCGTCAGCACAATGACGGTGAGCACGTTGAAAATCGTGCCGAACAGCAGTTTCGCCCCGCCGACTACACCGCCCAGAGCATTGGTGACGGTCCCGGCGTTGATGGCACTCTGCACCTTGTTCAAAATGTCGTAACGCTCGACCAGGTCACTGACCGCTTCATTGCGCTGCAGACTCTGGATGAACCCGGGCACGTTCTCGATCAGCTGTCCGGTCTGCGTGACCAGCGGCGGAATCAGCGCGACAACCCCACCGCAGAGCAAGGTGACGACGGTCAGCGCCATGACGGTGACAGCCAGCCAGCGCGGAAAGCCCCACCGCTGCATCCGGGTGATCGCCGGATTGAGCCCGATCGCCAGGAACAATGCGATGAAGATCAGGACCAGAATAGAGGCGGCATTCCGGACCCCGAGAAAAATCCCGTACGCGACAATGACGCCGAGGCCGCCGGTGAGCCCGACCAGAAAGGGGTTCCGCCGGTTCAGGGCCGGCCCCGGCTGCCCGAACTGCCCGCTCACCCTGGCCGGCTCCGGCAGCCCTCTGGCCGCGTCCTCCTCGGTCTCCACCGGGGTGTCCGCGTCGTCGGGTGGGACCTGGGGTCGGGGCTCTTCGGCCGTCACGGTGCATCTCCACACAGGATCAGGACGGTCACCGTCGGCGACGCGGGCTTCCTGGCGGCAATCTAATCGGGTTGCTGTTTCCTCGCTACCCGGCGCGGGTTGGCTTTCTCGCCCTGAGACGGTCGGGGGCCGGTTGAGAGCGTGCGATGCCTGTTCCTGGTCACCCCGGCCCCCGACCTTGCATGCGAGCTTGCTGCCGGCTTCGGATTCTGGTTACCGGCGCCCTGGGTGCTTGGCTGGGCTTGGGTGGTCACCTTGCGGTTTTATGGTTCGTGCTGCCGCGCTGTGGTTCTTGCCGGTAAGCAGGCCTGAGCGGCCCGTCCTCCCGACCTGCGGTCCCTCGCGGCCGGTTGGGCCTTATGGTCGGCGGTCAAGCGCGGCCTGCTTCCGCACGGTCTGTTTCCCGTGCGGCCTGCTGTTCAGGGTTGTCCCTGTTCAGGGTTGTCCCAGTCCTGGGCGGGCCTTTCTTCGCAGCCCGCTTTTGTCGGTTTCCCGGCTTTTGTCAATCAATCTGCTTTCGCCGGCGTGGGGAGCAGTCGACCCGCCGGGTGGGTGGGCCGGGTTCGTAAACCTGGTGACGGCCGGGGGGTGGGCTGGCGATGATGGCCGGGTGGAGACGGTTGAGGTTGTTGTTGCTCATCGGGAGCGGGCGACCCTGCGGGTCGGGGATGTTTTTCTGAAGGTCGATGGTGATCAGGCTCGACTTGATGTCGAGGTCGCGGCGATGGCCCTGGCGCCCGTTCCCACTCCGGAGGTGCTGTGGCGGAAGCCGCCTGCGCTGGCGATTGCCGCTGTTCGTGGGACGGCGCTCGGGGTTCTTGGTGAGCCGTCGCTCGCGTCGGCGGGGGCGTGGGCTGCCGCGGGTGCTGCCGTACGGACGCTGCATGAGGCGCCGTTACCGCCTTGGCCGGGGCGGAGTCTCGACGAGATCGCATCTGATCTTGATCGTGAGTGTGCGTTGCTGGTGGCGGGCGGGGTTCTTCCCGCCGAGGTGGTGGTGCGTAACCGCCAGGTTGCCGAGGTCGCGCTCCGGCCCTGGATGCCGGTGTTCACGCATGGAGACTTGCAGATCACCCATGTTTTTGTCGACGGCGACGAGGTCACCGGCGTGATCGACTGGTCGGAGGCGTCCCGGGGGGATGCCCTGTACGACCTTGCCGTCCTGACGCTCGGGCACGAGGAACGGCTCGGCGACCTGCTCGCCGGCTACGGCTCCGATGTCGACCTTGACGTGATCCGTGGGTGGTGGTCGCTGCGGAGCCTGCTGGTGGTTCGCTGGCTGATCGAGAACGGCTTCGACCCGGCCTCACCCGGTTGCGAGTTCGACGTGCTGAGGGCCCGGATGTGATTCTGCTCGACCGCGATCTCCGGGCAGATCCCGCTGCGCCGCGCCGCCCGGCCAGAGGAGATAGCCGAGGCAGCCACGTGGCTGCTCAGCGACCGGGCCTGCTTCGTAACCGGGGCGGTGCTCCCCGTCACCGGCGGCGGCCACGTCTGACCGGGCGAGGCTAGAACTCGATCTCCACCAGCGGGCTGCCTTCGAGCCAGCTCTCGAGGCTGCCGGCCCAGTCCAGGCCCGGCACGATCTCGCCGAGGATCGTGGCCCGCTCGGTGGGGTCGGTCACCAGCCGCCCGTGTACCAAGAGGTCCCGGTCCTTCAGGTGGATCGTGAAAGCCTGGTTCGCCACCAGGTTCGCGTACCAGTCGCGGGCCCCCGGGCTGCCGGTCAGCCAGTACCGTCCGGCCGCCCGGTAGCGCCAGGTCTCGATCCGGCTGGGCCGCCCGCTCCGGCGCCCGGTCGTGGTGATCTCCACGGTCTGCTGCCGGTCCAGCGCGTCGCGCGCTTCGTCCATCTCCGTCATACCGGCATGCTGCACCCTCAAGCGGGCTTCACCTCAAGGCTTCAGTAGCCCAGGTTGACGTGCGCCCGGTGGTGCTCCGCCTTCTCGATGAGGTCGACGAAGCCGAGCGCGTAGTCCGGCCCGGAGATGGCGCCACCGCCCGCGGGCTGGACCGCGACGTCGTCGCCGACCCGGTAGCGACCGAGCCGCTCGCCGGGCGTGTGGGCCCCGAAGCCGGCCGCCGGGCTCACGAAGACCCAGTCCAGGCCGGCGGGGGTGGCCGGCAGGTCCTCGCTCACCAGTGCCGCCGCGGTGGTGAGCTCATGGTGATACTCGGCGGGAGCATGGCTGAGATCCGTGACGAACCGGTCCGCCCCGGCCGCGGGCCGCAACGACGAGAAACCGCCGACAACGTAGAGCTGCGCACCGGCGGCCTCGACCAAGCGCCCGACGGTGCGGTAGACGTCGCGGAAGCTGTTCGCGAGCGGCCCACGCGGGGCAAGCGCCCCGACGACGACATCCGCACCCGCGATGACCGAGGACAAATCCGCCTCGTCGCCGGCGTCACCCTGGACGTAGGTCACGCCAGGGACCCGAACCTCAGGAAGCGTACGGCTGAACGACGTGACCTGATGGCCACGCCCGGCGGCCTCCGCGACGATGGCCGAACCGGCATACCCGGTGCCGCCGAGAACGATGATGCGGGACGTGAGGTGCCCTCCCAAATCCGTGGCGCCCGTGTCGGCGCCTTAGTTACTGTAGGAGACCAGCTATCCGTACGAAAGTAGGCACTTTGTGGTAACCACCCAGGTGGAAGCGCCTCTCCTCACAAGTCCCTACCAGGCAGACTGCCCAGCCCGCCGCATCCTCGACCGCATCGGCGACCGCTGGACCGTGCTCATCGTCGGCGTCCTGGCCGACGGCGACGCCCGCTTCTCGGAACTGAAGAGGCGCATCGAGGGAGTCAGCCAGAAAATGCTGACCCAGACCCTCCGAGCCCTGGAACGAGACGGCCTCGTACGCCGCACCGTGTACCCCGAGGTCCCCGCCCGCGTCGAATACGCCCTGACCGAAGCGGGCCGAACCTTGTGCGAGCCACTGCGTGCACTCCAGGAATGGTCCATGACCCACCTGGCCCAGGTATCAACATCCCAGCAGGCCTACGACCAGCACAATCAGCAGGCCGAAGGGGCGTTGCCCGATGGTCGGCCTGACCGGTGAGGTGCGCGGACTCCTTGGACGCGCACCCGCCCGCCGGGCCAGATACCGGCCGGCGTTCTGTTGAGCCGTTTGCGGTTCGGTGATCTCGGATCATGACCTCACTGGGCCCGGCGCCTCCGGGAACCCCGGCCTGCTCGCCAGACCTCGACAACAGCCTGGGAGCTCAGCGCCGCCGCGGCAGCGCTCGACCAGCGTTCCAGTGGTCAGCGCAAACCGGCATGAGCTGTACTCGGGTGGATGGGCGTTTCCGTCGGCACCGTTCAACTGGTCGCTGTACCTGTTCTATGGTGGTGACATCCGGCAGGGTGAGCTCTCATGGCTGCGCGGTCAGGTCGAGCAGCTCGCCGAAATGGCACCTGTGGACGGGGACGACGACTGGCCTACGGGGTTGTTCGTCGTTACGGCCGAAGAGCGCGACGGTGCTCAGATGTGGCAGGTCCGTGAGGCTACCGTCACGGAGCTGCCTGCCCCCGGCCTGTCCTGGCTCGGCCAGTGAGCCACCCGATTGGTTCCGTTGCCACCGATGCCACGGCCATCGGCGATTCCGGAGATCGGCCGGGTCCGCAGGTTGACCACCCGGCATGATCGACGCACCCGGTCAGATGGGTCAGGCGGAGACCTTGAACTCGGTGACTTTCGTCGGGGTCACCCGAACGATCAGCCGCTTGATCTCGGCCGGCTCGGGCGGGTTGGCGTCAGCGTCGCCCAGGTAGCGCTCCGCCAGCCGGGTCGGCAGCGTCTTCGCCGGGTCATCGAGCAGTTCCGCGAAGCCGCGGATGTCGACGGAGTGGTACGGGTTGGCGCGGTCGGACACCGTGAGGCTGATCCGCGGATCACGGGCGAGATTGCGGGCCTTGAGCTTGTCGGCGGTCACGGAGATGAAGACGGCGTCGCCGTCGCGCAGGTACCAGACGGTGGACGTGTGCGGAGCGCCGCTGGCGGTCAGCGTAGCCACGACGGCGAAATTGGGTCCATCGAGGAGCGTCAGCGTACTGTCATCGAAGACGGTCACCAAATCAGTCTGACACAGATAATCCGCTTCGGTCCATTATCGGCGCGAGGCCGACGGAGAGCGGCATCCCGCTGCTCGTAACGGCCGACGGTCAGCCCTGCCGACGCGACCGGACAGCTCATTGCAGCCGCCGATCTCCCGGCTGCTCGGCCGTGATCAGGTGCACTGATCAGCGCACCCAGCGTGCCGGTGGCCGGCGTTGAAGATCCACGGCTGGGTACCGGTTCTCGCAAATACCTTCGCTCGGGACGCCGACAAGAAGCCAAAAATCGTGAACATCTAGCGCCCGGTCCGCGAACGAAGCCAAGGTGGATGCCAACATCCGCGCCCGGTTGGGATGTGGTGATGACCTCAGCGCGCCCGTGAGCGAGGCCCTGACCCACGCGGCTGGCGGTGCCTGCCAAGGGGCCGTCCGGCATGGCCGGCGGCTGAGGGCCGTGCGCCCGACGAGGGCGTAGGCGAAGGCGAAGGCGAAGGCGAAGGCCTAAGAGTGCCGATTCCCCCGACCGATGGGCTGTCGGCTTACGTGCCCGACCGGGGTGCGGCTTACGGTACCGATGGGCTGTCGCTTAGTGGCCGACAGGGTGTGGTCGATGGCTGTCGGCTCACGCGGCAGGCGAGGAGCGGGCTTACCTGTCCGGCGAGGTGTGGGCTGAGGGTGCCGATTCCGTGACCGTCGAAGGCGTAGGCACGGGGCGAAGCCCAACGCAACCGGCGAGGTGCGCCGCGCGCCCCACCACTCAGGCCGGCCGGCCAGACCGGCTGACCGGCAAGAACCGCAGCGCGGCAGCACGAACCAGAAAACCGCAAGGTGACCACCCAGGCCGAGCCAAGCACCCAGGGCGCCGGTAACCAAAATCCGGAGCCGGCAGCAAGCCCGACCGTCCAGGGTGAGAAAGCCCAACCCACGAAGCCAAAGCCCGAAGTCGAACAGCGCGCCCCCACCAGGGAAGGCGCGCTGCGATAAAGAAACCGGAGGATCAGTCCGCGTCGACGCCGACCCGGCTGGAAGGCCGAGCCGTAACCTTCGCCGAAGCGGTCACCTTTTGCGGGCTCGTGTCTTTTTTGTCGCCAACCTGCTGAGCCGGCGCACTGGCCTGAGGCGCCACCGAAGCCGTGCCGGTCACCGTGCCGGTAGCGGGCTCCGGCGCGGAAACGGTGGACGAGCTGGGTGCAGACGCCGTGCCGGTCGCCTTGTCAGCAGTCGGCGCGCTCACCGTGCTGGCAGCCGGCGCCGAAGCCGTCCCGGTAGCGGTCCCCGCCCCGGACGTCGAACCCGCAGTCGAAGCCGGAGCGGAAGCAGGCTCGGCAGCAGCGGCGGAGGCAGCAGCGGCGGGTGCAGCGGCAGCCGGGGAGGTGGTAGCCGGGGCGTCGGCGGCGAGGGAGGCGGCGACCGGGGCTACCTCGGCCGCTGAGGTCGGGTAGTCGTCCTCGTCGTCCTCGTCGTCGTCCGGGTTGGGGGAGGCGGCTGCGGCGAGGACCGCGGCCGCGGCCAGCTCGGCGACGCGCTTGGCTTCCTTCTGGACCTGGCGGCGGACCTCGGTGGCGCGGCGTTCGGCGGCGGCTCCGGCTCGCTTGGCTTCCTCGACGTGCACGAGTTCGGTCTCGAGCTGCTTCTGGACCTCGGCGAGGCGGCTCTGGACCTGGTCGGCGTCGGTTTCGGCCCGGGCGGCGCGGGCGGTGGCGTCGGCGACCTTGCGCTCGGCCTCGGCGAGGTTGGCCTCGGCGGTTTGGAGGTCGCGGGCGGCCTTGGCGATCTTCTCCTGCTGGGTGGCGATCTCCTTGCGGACCGCGGTGGCCTGCTCGTCGGAGCGGCGCAGGATTTCCTCGGCGTACTTGTCGGCCTCGCTGCGCAGGTCGGCGCACTGCTTGTCGGCGGCCGCGCGCATGGTGTCGAGTTCCTTCTGGAGCTCGTCGCGGCGCTGGCCGACCTCGCGTTCGAGGGCGGTACGGACCTGGGCCTGTTCCTGGTCGGCGTCCTCGCGGAGCTTGCCGATGTCGCGCTGGGTCTTGTCGCGCAGCGCCTTGATCTCCTGGTCTGCCTGGACCCGGGTGGATTTGGCGTAGCCGTCGGCCTCGGAGCGCAGGCGCTGGATCTCGGCGTTGGTGTGCTCGGTGAGCTGCTGGGCCTCGGCGCGGGCGCGGGTGAGGGCCGCTTCCGCCTCGGACCGGGTCTGCTCGGCGGACTGCCGGGTGGCGGTGAGGGCCTTGTCGGCCTCGGCGCGGCGGCCGGCGTCGGCCTTCTCCGCCTCGGCGCGGCGGGCGGCGAGGGCGACCTCGAAGTCACGGATGCCGTCGTGGGCGTGGGCCTCGGACTCGGCGCGGATCCGCTGGGCGTGGGTCTCGGCCTCGGCGCGGATGCGTTCGGCTTCGGCGAGTCGGGCGGCGATGTCGTCGGTGGCGGAGTTCTTGATGTCCGCGGCGACTTCTTCGGCCTTGGTGAGGATTTCCTCGACCTTGGGCCCGAGGTGGCGGAACGAGACCTCGGCGCCGAGGCCGGGCGCGCGGCGGGCCTGGGACAGCTCCTGCTGGAGCCGGTCGATCTGGCCCATCATGGCCTGGTTCTGCAGCTGCGCGTTGTCACGTTCGCCGATGAGGGTGGCGATCTCGGTCTCGGCCCGGGCGACGTACCGCTCGACCTGTTTCTTCTCGTAACCCCGCAGGGCGGTCTCGAAGCTGGGCTCCGGTGGATTGCCTCCACCGAGACCGAAGATTTCCCCGCCGTGCGACATGCTTTCCATCCTCACATACGCATCGTCCCGCGACGTGTCGTTACACACCGGCCCGGCGGGACTGGGCGTCTGGTTGCGTTTTCCCCCATCCGTCCGAAACCGGCGGTTGGGATATTTGTCAGTTTCTCAGGCTACGCGCCGGAAGCGAACGGGCCGTACCGGATGATCTCCGGCACGGCCCGCTCCTGCGTCTCGTCGCGGCCGCCCGGTCCTCTAACCGTTGCCTACCCGCTGGGGTGGCGCAACCGGGGGCCGAGGTGGCGAATGACTCAGCTGGACTTGGCGACGGCCCCGGCGGCGTCCGCGTCCTGGTCGGTGCGTTGCGCCGGGGTCTCCGCCGCTTTCACCGGCTGGGCGACGGGCTGCGGCGCGGGCTGGGGGGCGGCGGGCTGGGTGGCGGGCTGGGCCACAGCGGCTGCCGCGGCAGCGGCGCCGACGGTCGGGACCAGGCCGGACAGGCCGGAGAGCATCTGGCCGAGCTGGTTGGTGACCTGGTCCTTCTGGCGGGTCAGGTCGTCGACCTCGCGCTTGGCGGTCTGCGTGGTGTGCTCGGCTTCCTGGCGGGCGTCGGTGAGCAGGCGCTGGGCCTCGGCGCGGGCCTCGGTGACCGTCTTGTCGGCGAGGGCGCGGGCCTTCTCGACCGTCTCGACGGAGTGCCGCTCGGACTCGAGGCGGCGGTTCTCGGCGCGCTGCTCGATCTCCTTGGCGCGGTCCTCGGCGGCGCGAGCGCGCTCCTCGGCCTCGGAGACCATCTTCTGCGTCGCGTTGACCTGGGCGGCGTGCCGCTCGGACTCCTCGCGCTCGGCCTTCTCGCGGCGCTCGGCGATCTCGACGGCCAGGGACTGCAGGTCGTTGTCCCGCTTGTCGCGGGCGTCGGTCAGCAGCTTGGTGGCCTCGGCGCGCTTCTCCTCGGCGTCGCGGGCCGTCTTGGCGCGCAGCTGGGTGATCTCGCGCTCGGCGGTGGCGCGCAGCGAGGCGACCTCGCGTTCCACGGTCGACTTCAGCTCGGCGACCTCGTGCGCGGTGACCGTACGCAACTGCTTGGTCTCGCGGTCGGCGTCGGAGCGCAGCGTGTCGGCCTCGCGGCGGGCCTGGACCCGGGCCTCGGCGGCCTCGCGCTCGGCGTGCGTGCGGAGCTGCCCGGCCTCGCGCTCGGCGGTCGCCTTCATGGCGGCGGCCTCGGCGCGGGCCTTGTCGGTGATCTCGCGTGCTTCGAGCCGAGCCGCGGAGAGGATGCCCTCGGACTCCCGCTTGGCCTCGCTGCGGTGATCGTTCGCCTGTTCCTCGGCCAGCCGCAGGATCTGCTCGACCCGGGTGCCCAGCCCGGAGAGTGTCGGTCTGTTGTTCTCCTCGAGGAGCTTGTTGCTGTCGGCCAGCTTCTGCTCGAGGGCGCTCAGCCGCTGCTCGGCCTGCCGCAGGCGGCGCTGCGCGTCGTTCATCCGCTGCTCGGCCTCACCGCGGGCCTGCTCGGACTGGTTCAGCGCGGCGACCAGCCGGCCGAGGTGGGCGTCCACCTGTCCGCGGTCGTATCCACGCAGGACCACAGTGAAGTCGTGCTGTGAGTTTGCGGTTTCGAAGAACGCGAGATTGGCATCCTGCTGCTGGGGCATTGCGACATACTGGCAGACCCCCCAGGGGGCACCGCAAGAGCGTACGGGCCGGGTCTTGCGCCCTGAGATCAGCTTCGCCCTGCCCGCCGAGGCCCGATGTCGGCCTTTCGGTCAGCGCTCACGCGGTAGGGCCGTACGCTGCCACGGCACCGCTAGCTGCTGTACAGCCCGAGTGCGGAAGATCGTCTCACAGCGGCATGGTACGGCGCTCCGCGATGTCCTGAGATCCTGCCAGTCCGGGGCGGTGCCGTCAGGATGTTTCACCCCCAAGGCTGACGAATCAGGCGGGCTCCACCAATTCCACCAGCACCCCGCCGGCGTCCTTGGGGTGCACGAAGTTGATCCGGGAGCCGGCCGTGCCCCGTCGCGGCGTGTCGTACAGCAGGCGCAGGCCGCGGGCCCGCAGCGCGTCGCTCGTCGCTTCGACGTCCGCGACCGTGTACGCGAGTTGCTGCAGCCCCGGCCCGTTGCGGTCGAGGAACTTGGCGATCGCCGAGTCGGGTCGCAGCGGCGCCAGGAGCTGGATGCGGGCTCCCGTACCGTCCGGGCCGGCGGTGATCATCGCCTCGCGGACGCCCTGTTCCTCGTTCGTCTCCTCGTGCACGCAGTGCATGCCGAACGCCGACGAGTAGAAGGCGAGCGCCTCGTCCAGATCCGCCACGGCGATGCCGACGTGATCGACGCGGAGCAATCCCACCGCTGGTAGAGAGTCCATGTCGGAGAGTGTGCCACCCTTGCTTCCGAGATCCCGCTAGGCTTACCTAACCATCGTTAAGGCCGTCGATACGCGAACCGGTGCTATCAGAGTCTGGAGCCCCTCAGTGACCTCGGTGATCGTCAGCGGTGCCCGTACCCCCATGGGCCGGCTTCTCGGCAACCTCAAGAACCTCCCGGCGACCGCGCTCGGCGGTCATGCCATCGCGGCCGCGCTGGAGCGCTCCGGTGTGCGCCCCGACCAGGTGCAATACGTGATCATGGGGCAGGTGCTGCAGGCCGGCGCCGGTCAGATCACCGCCCGGCAGGCCGCGGTGGCCGCCGGCATCCCGATGAGCACCCCGGCGGTGACCGTCAACAAGGTGTGCCTCTCGGGCCTCGACGCGATCGCGCTCGCCGACCAGCTGATCCGGGCCGGCGAGTTCGACATCGTGGTGGCCGGTGGCATGGAGTCGATGACCAACGCCCCGCACCTGCTCCTGGGCCAGCGGCAGGGCAAGAAGTACGGCGACATCCTGGTCCGCGACCACACGGCGTACGACGGTCTGATGGATCCCTGGGCGGGCGTCTCCATGGGTGAGTCGACCGAGCGCAGTGGCCGTGACCTGGGCATCACCCGCGCCGAGCAGGACGCGTTCGCCGCGCTCAGCCACCAGCGGGCCGCCGCCGCCCAGCGGGAGGGCCGGTTCGCCGCCGAGATCGTGCCGGTCCCGGCCGGGCAGCGCGGTTCCGACAGGCAGATCGACGTCGACGAGGGCGTGCGGCCGGACGCGACCGCCGAGTCGCTGGGTGGGTTGCGGCCCGCGTTCGACAAGGACGGCACGATCACCGCCGGGAGCGCGTCACCGATCTCCGACGGTGCCGCCGCGGTCGTGGTGATGAGCCGGGCCAAGGCCGAGGAGCTGGGGCTGACCTGGCTGGCCGAGATCGGCGCGCACGGCAACGTGGCCGGCCCGGACAGCTCGCTGCAGGCACAGCCGGCTAACGCGATCCGGCACGCGCTGGGCAAGGCCGGGCTGGGCGTCGACGACCTGGACCTGATCGAGATGAACGAGGCGTTCGCGCAGGTGGTCATCCATTCGATGCGTGAGCTCAAGGTCGACGAGGCGATCGTCAACGTCAACGGCGGTGCGATCGCGCTGGGTCACCCGATCGGCATGTCCGGCGCCCGGCTGGTCCTGACGCTGGCGATGGAGCTCAAGCGGCGCGGTGGCGGCACCGGCGCGGCGGCGCTGTGCGGCGGTGGCGGTCAGGGCGATGCCCTGATCATCAGGGTACCGTCCGGGGCATGAGCAAAGGCCGCGACGTCCCGGCGCTGGTCGCCGGGGCTCGGGCCGGCGACGCCCGCTCGGTCGCCCGGCTGATCAGCATGGTGGAGGACGGCGATCCCCGGTTGCGGGAGGTCGCCGCCGCGCTCGCGCCGTCCGCCGGGACGGCCCAGATCGTGGGCCTGACCGGCTCGCCCGGCGTGGGCAAGTCCACCACCACGAACGAACTGGTCCGCGCGCTGCGGGTGGCCGGGCACCGGGTGGGGGTGCTGGCGGTCGACCCGTCGAGCCCGTTCACCGGCGGGGCGATCCTCGGTGACCGGATCCGGATGCAGGAGCACACCACCGATCCCGGCGTCTACATCCGGTCCATGTCGAGCCGGGGTCAGCTCGGCGGGCTGGCCGCGGCGACACCGCAGGCGGTCCGGGTGCTGGAGGGCGCCGGCTGCGACATCGTGCTGATCGAGACCGTGGGTGTGGGGCAGGCCGAGGTCGAGATCGCGTCGCTGGCCGACACCACGCTGGTGCTGCTCGCGCCCGGCATGGGTGACGCGATCCAGGCGGTGAAGGCGGGCATCCTGGAGATCGCCGACGTCTTCGTGGTCAACAAGGCGGACCGGCCCGGTGCCGACGCTACGTACCGTGACATCCAGGGGATGCTGGGCCTGGGCGAGCGGGGTCCCGGCGACTGGCGCCCGCAGGTGGTGCGCGCGACCGCGGTCAAGAACGAAGGCATCGACGACGTGCTGGCCGCGATCGCCAAGCATCGGGCCTGGCTGGATGAGTCGGGCCGGCTGCGCGCGGCCCACGAGCACCGGGCCGCCGTCGAGGTCGAGGCGATCGCGCTGGGCACGCTGCGTGCGCGCATGGGCAACCTTCGCGACGGTACGGGTCTGAGCGCGCTCGCCGCCCGGGTCGCGGACGGTACGACCGACCCGTACTCGGCCGCCGAGGCGTTACTGGCCGAACTCGGCCTCTGAGCGCGACCAGGTGAGTTCGCCGGTGGCCAGGTCGTCCACCAGCCCGGCGAGCCAGGCCACCTCGGCGCGCAGCATCGCCGCCCGGTACTCGTCCTCGATCAGGAACAGACGGGGCAGCCCGGGGGGCGCCTGGGACTCGATCTCCGCGAGCTTCTCCCGCTGTGCCGCGATCCGGCGGTCGAGGAGTTCGCGCACCTCGGTGGGGGTGAGCACCGCGATGAACGCGAGGGCGGCCGGGAATTCCGGGAACTCCCGGGCCGGCGCCGGCAGCGCGCCGATCAGCCAGTCGCGCAGCGTCTCCTCGCCGGCGCCGGTGATCTGATAGACGGTGCGTTCCGGGCGCCCGGCCTCCCGGGTGGTGCCGCCGGGCCGGGCCAGGCCGTCCCGGACCAGGCGGTCCAGGGCCTGGTAGACGCTGTTGCGCTGGGCGACGTTGACCAGTTGGTCCTGCCCGCGCTCCTTGATCATCTGCTGCATCCGGTACGGGTGCATGGGCGCTTCGCTCAGCAAGGCCAGCAACACCATCGCCAGCGGGGAGCGACGGGTCGCGGCGGCACTCATGGTCCACAGCCTAAGGGGCTTGCCGATTCTTAGTCATAAGATGCATAGTCATGTCATGACTAAGACTGCAGTGGTGGCCGGTGGTGGCATCGCGGGGACCGTGGCCGCCCTGGCCCTGCACCGGGCCGGCTACGCGCCGCGGATCTACGAGGCCCACGAGCGCGGCGCCGACGAGCGTGGCGCGTTCCTGACGGTGGCGGTCAACGGCCTCAACGCGCTGCGCGACCTCGGGCTCGACCCCGCGGCGATCCTGGCCGAGGGCTACCCGACCCCGCTCATGCGGCTGCTGGGGGCGTCCGGGCAGCTGCTCGCCGATCTCCCGCTGGGCGGTCCGGAACCGGACGGGACGGTGACCACGACCATCCGCCGGGCCGACCTCTACGTGGCGTTGCGCGCGTGCGCCGAGGCGGCCGGGATCCCGATCGAATACGGCAAACGGCTGCTCACCGCCACCCCGGACGGCTCCGGCGTCAGCGTCGGGTTCGCCGACGGGAGCGGGGCCGGGGGTGATCTGCTCGTCGGGGCGGACGGGCTGCACTCCCGTACCCGTCAGGTGCTGGATCCGGGCGCACCCGGCCCGCGCTATCTGGGTCTGCTCAACGCCGGCGGGTTCTCCGCCGGGCCGGTCCCGGACGCCCCCGAGCCCGGGGTGATGCGGATGGCGTTCGGCCGGCGGGCGTTCCTCGGCTGGTCGGCGGCGCCGGACGGGTCCGTGTGGTGGTTCGCCAACCCGGCCCGCCGGACACCGGTCGCCGCGGGGGAGTTCACCGCGGCGAGCTGGCGTGCCCACCTGCTGGAGCTGGTCGCGGACGACCCACCGCCGGCGCGGCGGCTGATCGAGGCGAGCGACGAGGTGCTCGGGCCGTGGAACACCTGGGACGTGCCGCGGCTGCCGGTGTGGCACGACGACCGGATCGTGCTCGTGGGGGACGCCGCGCACGCCGTCTCGCCCTCGTCCGGGCAGGGGGCGTCCATGGCGATCGAGGACGCGGTGACCCTGGGCCGGTGCCTCGAGCGCTGTTCCGACGTGCCGGCCGCGCTCACCGCGTACCAGAGGCTTCGTCGTCCTCGGGTGGAAAAGGTCGTCGCCTACGGCAAGCGGAGCGGGAGCACGAAGACGGCGGGCCCGGTGGGCGCCCGGATCCGGGACGCGATGACGCCGATGATCATGCGGATGCTGTACCGCAAGGGCAATCCGCAGGCCTGGATCCTGGATCACCGGGTTATGTGAAACCTCAAGCTGAGCGAAAGTCCGCCGATGGGCGGTGCATGGCTCAGCAACGGGCGTTGCGCCGTGATCCCTTGCTGATCGCGCTCGTGGTGCTGATCCTGGTCTCGTTCTCCGGCTTCGTGCTGCGCCGGGCTCCGGCCGGCGCGCAGGTCGCCGTCTTCTGGCTGCTGATGGCCGGCGTGCAGGGCTTCTTCGCGGTGACGTCGTGGCGGGTGGCGAACGGCATCCGGCGGGTCGCCACCCAGCGGCGCGCGGAGGTGGACCGGGTCCGCGCCGGCCGCCGGATGTGGCGGCTCTTCAGCGCGGCCGGCGGCGTGCTCGTGCTCGGCAACGTGATCCAGCTGGGCGTGGTCACCCGCGACGCGACCTCGTTCGACGCGGTGGCCGGTTCGACCGCGCAGGTCGTCTCGATCCTGGCCGGCATCGCGCTGATGATCGCCGGACTGCTCGGGTACCCGCTCGGTGGCACCGGCCGCTCCGAACGGCTGCGACTGCGCATCGACGTGGCCACCGTCATGGCCGCGGCGGCGACGTTCGGGCTGTGGGTCCTCCGGATCCCCGCGGGGCCGCACGACCTGACCTGGGCGCTCACGCTGGCGGCCTCCGCGCTGGTCCAGCCGGGCCTGTTCCTGGTGGCGATCTTCGCGGTGGTCCGGATGATGCTGGGCGGCCGGTCGCCGTTCACGCCGGCCGCCGGGGCCGTCTACGGCGTGGCGGCGGTGCTGCAGACGGTGCTGCAGGCCGTGCCGATCCCGATGTATCTCGACCCGGGCGCCATGCCGTGGCTCTTCGCCGGGAACGTGGCCGGCAGCGGGCTCATCGCGATCGGCGCGCGGGTCCAGGAGCTCCAGGCCCGGGCCGCCACCATCGCTCCGGGCGCCGCCACCACCGGGCCGGGGGCCGCCACGGCGGACCGGCCCTACAGCCCGATGCCGTACGGCGCGATGGCCGCGGTCTGGTGCCTGACCTTCACCGTCCTGGTGATGGACGGGCTGACCTGGCGTTCCTGGCTCGTGGTGGGTGGCGCGGCGGTGACCACGGCGCTGGTGACGGCCCGGCAGATCGCCGCCTTCCGGCACATCGGCGAGCTGCTGCGCGAGCGTGACGAGCTGACCGCCCGGCTGACCGACCTGGCGTACCACGACTCGCTGACCGGGCTCGGCAACCGCGGCCTGTTCATGCGGCGGCTGCACGAGGCGCTGGCTGTGGGCGCGGTCACCGTGTACCTGATCGATCTGGACGACTTCAAGCCGATCAACGACGCGTACGGCCACGCCACCGGCGACCAGCTGCTGATCCAGGTCGCCGAGCGGTTACGCGCCTGCGTGCGGACCGGTGACCTGGTGGCCCGGCTCGGTGGCGACGAGTTCGCCGTGCTGGTCGAGGACCTGCCGCCGGAGCGCCGGACCGCGGTGGCGGACGATCTGACGCTCGCCCTGCACGGCACGCTCCGGATCGGTCCCGCCGAGGTCGCCCTGTCCGCGAGCGTCGGCATGGCCACCGGGCGCCACGGTGAGCACGACCCGGACAGCCTGCTGCACGAGGCCGACATGGCGATGTACGCGACCAAGGACGCCCGGCGCGAACTTCTGGCCTGAATTGAGAAGCATCGTTGTTCTGCCAGGGTTGGACGGCGGAAATGCCTGGTAACGTGGCCGCCCTCTGACCGGGAGGATCATGCGATGCGTTCGACGATCTGTGCCCTAGCCACCATTGGTCTGCTCACCATCGGCAGCCTGACGGCCTGCACCGAGGACAACGGTGCCGGAGGCGGGTCGGGGGACAAGGTCCGGGCGGACGGCACCGGCACGATCGGGGTGATCCTGCCCGACACCGAGTCGTCCCAGCGCTGGGGGACCGACGATCCCAAGCTGCTCAAGGCCGCGTTCGCGGCGGCCGGGGTGCCGGCCGTCATCCAGAACGCCGAGGGCGACACGGACAAGTTCAAGAGCATCGCGGACACCATGATCGCCGGTGGCGCGAAGGTGCTGATGATCGTCAGCCTCGACGCCGAGTCCGGCAAGGCCGTGATCGACAAGGCCAAGTCGATCGGGATCAAGACGATCGACTACGACCGGCTCACCCTCAACGGCGGCGCCGACTACTACGTCAGCTTCGACAACACCGCGGTCGGCGACCTGCAGGGCAAGGGGCTGGCCCGGTGCCTCACCGAGCGGCAGGTGACGCTGCCCAAGATCGCCTATCTCAACGGCTCGCCCTCCGACAACAACGCCACCCTGTTCAAGGACGGGTACGACTCGTTCCTGGAACCGCGGTACGCCCAGGGTGAGTACCTGAAGGGCCCGGACCAGTCGGTCGACGACTGGGACGCGGCCCTGGGCGGCACGATCTTCCGCGAGATGTGGAGCCAGACCGGCGGCACCATCGGCGGCGTGCTGGCCGCCAACGACGGCCTCGCCGAGGCGGCCATCACCGTGCTGCGCGAGAACAAGAAGAACGGTGTCGTGCCGGTGACCGGCCAGGACGCCACGGTGGCCGGCCTGCAGAACATCCTCGCCGACGACCAGTGCATGACGGTCTACAAGCCGATCAAGAAGGAGGCGGACGCGGCCGCCGACCTGGCCATCAAGCTCTTCAAGGGGCAGGACGCGGTGGCCGAGGAGCGGGTCAAGGACCCCGAGTCCGGTGCGTTCGTCCCGGCGGTGCTCGAGGTTCCGCAGGCCATCTTCAAGGCCGACGTGGTGTCGGTGATCAAGGACGGCTTCGTCGAGAAGAAGGCGGTGTGCGCGGGCCGGTTCGCCGACCTCTGCGCGCCGAACGGCATCAACTAGGCGCGCCTCACCCGGCGTTTCTCCGAAGGTCGGCCGCGTTCCGGCCGACAAGTGCGGTGGTAGCTGGAGCCGTACTGGGGAGAGATATGCGTCGCCGCCTTCGCACTTTCGCGTGGCTGACGTTCGCGCTCGTCCAGGCGGCTCTGCTGGCCTTCCCCGCCCACGCGGTCCTGATCTACAGCCTCTGCATGATGGCGGCGACCGGGTCCGGTGCCGTGCTGCACGCGGTCTTCGCGGTGCGCAGCCGCGGGCACGCGCGCCGGGTCTGGACCCTCACCACGATCGGCGTCGCCTGCTGGGCGTACGCCGAGTTCTCGGTCGGGCTGACCGGCGTCGCCACCGGTGAGGAGCTCTCCCTGGGGCCGCCGGCCACCGTGCTGTCGCTCTCGGCGTTCGGGTTCGCGGTCGCCGGCATGCTCAGCATCCCCATCGCCCCGCGCGGTGCCGGTGGCAAGATCCGGATGATCTTCGACGGGCTGGTCGCCGCGTGCGCGCTCATGGGTGCGGCGTGGCTGGTCCTGCTCGACCCGCTCACCGAGGCCGCCGGCGAGTCGTCGGCGCTGCTCGACCTCACCTACCCGGTGCTGGCCGCGGGTGTCCTCGCCATCGCCCTGGTACTGCTCAGCGGCCGGTCGCCGCGCCGGCTCAGCGCGATGACCGTGGTCACCGGCGGCGTGGTCCTGCTGACGGTGTCCCTGCTCGCCGAGGTCTTCGGTGACCTGTTCGGCGCCGGGTGGTCTCGGCCGCTGGTGTTCGGCGGGTTCATCGCGGCGGCCGGTCTGCTCGGCTCCGCGCCGCTGTTCCCGCTGCCCCGCGGCGAGGAACGCACGTGGGCGCCGTCGAGCCGGTTCGGCCACGTCATGCCGTACCTGCCGGTCGTGGTGTTCGTCGGGGTGGGCCTCACGTACGTGCTGCTCGGCCGCCCGTTCGACACCGAGTCCCAGCTCGCCGTGGTCCTCATGGTGGGCGTCGTCTTCGGCCGGCAGTTCGTCGAGCTGCGGCTCAACACCGCGCTCAGCCGGAGCCTGGTGCGCGAGCGCGAGCGGTTCGCCCACGACGCGGCGCACGACACGCTGACCGGGCTCGCCAACCGGGCCCGGCTCACCGCCGAACTCGCCCGGGAGCCGATCTCCGCGCTGCTGCTCGTCGACCTGGACGGGTTCAAGGCGGTCAACGACACGTTCGGCCACGCCACCGGCGACGAGCTGCTGATCATCGTGGCGCAGCGGCTGCGGGAGGCCTCCGGGGAGGAGGCGCTGCCGGCCCGGCTCGGCGGCGACGAGTTCGCGGTGCTGGTCCGCCGCGGCGACGTCGACTACGCCCGGGCGCTGGCCCGCGGCATCCTCGACCGGCTCAGCGAGCCCGGCCTGCCCGCCGCGGTCGGCGCCAGCATCGGCATCGCGGTCGCCACCGCCACCGACCGCGACCAGCTCCTGCACGAGGCCGACATGGCCATGTACGAGGCGAAGAACAACGGCAAGGGCACCTACAAGGTGTACGACCGCGAGCTCGCCGCGCTCGCCGAGCAGCGCCGGCGGCTCCAGGCCGAACTCGCCGTCGCGCTCGCCGAGGGACAGCTGTTCGTCGCGTACCAGCCGGTGGTGGACCTCGCCAGCGGCGCCTCGCACGCCGCCGAGGCGCTGGTCCGCTGGCAGCACCCGGTGCGGGGACCGATCGCGCCCGACGACTTCCTGCCCGCCGCCGAGGACGCCGGACTGCTCGTGGAGATCGACCGGTGGGTGCTCCAGGCGGCCGCCACGCAACTCGCGCAGTGGCGGCAGATCGATCCCGCGTACACGATCGCGGTGAATCTCTCGGTGGCCTATCTGGTCTCCGGGCGGGTCGTCGAGGACGTCCGGCAGGCGTTGCTCGAGCACGGCCTGCCCGGCAACTCGCTGACCGTCGAGGTGACCGAGTCTTCCCTGATCGCCGACCTGGACGCGGCCGCCACCACGCTGCGCGAGGTCAAGGCGCTCGGCGTACGGATCTCCCTCGACGACTTCGGCGTCGGCTACTCGTCGCTGACGTACCTGCGCAAACTCCCGGTCGACGTGGTGAAGATCGACCGCTCGTTCGTGCGCGAACTGGCCTGGGACAACAAGGCCAAGGTGCTGTTCAAGGCGGTGCTCGACCTGGTGCACGCGCTCGGGCTGACCTGCGTCGCCGAGGGCGTCGAGGAGCCCCGCCAGCTCGGCCAGCTGCTGGCCATGGGCTGTGCCCGCGGTCAGGGCTATCTGTTCTCACCGCCGGTGACCGCCGACCTCGTCCAGATCGGTCCGCATCGGCCGAGGGCGCGCATGACGGCCTCCTCGAATACTTAGCGATCGTTCAGTTCTGCCCTACGATGGGGCGCATGGACGCAGCCGACATCGCCGCCGGTCGCGAGCGCTGGCAACAGCGCTACGACCGCTCGCGCACGAGGGACGCCGACTTCACCACGCTCTCCGGGGTGCCGGTCGACCCGGTGTACGGCCCGGCGCCCGGCGACACGGTCGAGGGTTTCGAGCGGATCGGCTGGCCGGGCGAGTTCCCGTACACCCGGGGTCTCTATCCGACCGGCTATCGCGGACGGACCTGGACCATCCGCCAGTTCGCGGGGTTCGGCAACGCCCGGCAGACCAACGAGCGCTACAAGATGATCCTGGCCGCCGGCGGTGGTGGGCTCAGTGTCGCGTTCGACATGCCCACGCTGATGGGCCGCGACTCCGACGACCCGCAGTCGCTCGGCGAGGTCGGGCACTGCGGCGTGGCGATCGACTCGGCCGCCGACATGGACGTGCTGTTCGACGGCATCCCGCTGCAGGACGTCACCACCAGCATGACCATCTCCGGCCCGGCCGTCCCGGTCTTCTGCATGTATCTCGTCGCCGCCGAACGCCAGGGCGCCGACCTCAGCAAACTCGACGGCACGCTGCAGACCGACATCTTCAAGGAATACATCGCGCAGAAGGAGTGGCTCTTCACCCCGGAGCCGCACCTGCGCCTGATCGGCGACCTCATGCAGTGGTGCGCGGCCGAGATCCCGCACTACAAACCGCTGTCCGTCTCCGGCTACCACATCCGCGAGGCCGGCTCGACCGCCGCGCAGGAACTCGCGTACACGCTGGCCGACGGCTTCGGCTACGTCGAACTCGGCCTCTCCCGCGGCCTCGACGTCAACACGTTCGCGCCCGGCCTGAGCTTCTTCTTCGACGCGCACGTCGACTTCTTCGAGGAGATCGCCAAGTTCCGCGCCGCCCGCCGCATCTGGGCCCGGCACCTGCGCGACGACTACGGCGCGACCAGCGAGAAGGCGCTCTGGCTCAAGTTCCACACGCAGACCGCGGGGGTGTCGCTCACCGCCCAGCAGCCGGTCAACAACGTGGTCCGGACCGCGGTCGAGGCGCTGTCCGCGATCCTCGGCGGCACCAACTCGCTGCACACCAACGCGCTCGACGAGACGCTGGCCCTGCCCACCGACGAGTCCGCCGAGATCGCGCTGCGCACCCAGCAGGTGCTCATGGAGGAGACCGGCGTGACCAACGTCGCCGACCCGCTCGGCGGCTCCTGGTACGTCGAGGCGCTGACCGACCGGATCGAGGCCGAAGCGGAGGAGATCTTCACCCGGATCCGCGACCTCGGTCACGACGCCACCATCACGGCCGGCATCCTGCGCGGCATCGAGGACGGCTGGTTCACCGCCACCATCGCCGAGGCGGCGTTCACCTACCAGCAGTCGCTCGAGAAGAGCGAGAAGAAGATCGTCGGGGTCAACGTCCACAACGCCACGATCACCAAGGGCCTGGAGATCCTCCGGGTGTCCCACGAGGTCGAGCTCGATCAGCGCCACCAGCTGGGCGATCGCAAGAAGGGCCGGGATTCCGTACGCGTTGAGCGCGCACTCGAACGCCTGATCGCGACCGCCCGCAGCGGCGAGAACATGATCCCCGCCATGCTCGACGCCGCGCGGGCCGAGGCGACCCTGGGCGAGATCTGCGGCGCGCTCAAAGCCGAGTGGGGGATCTACCGGGAGCCTGCCCGGTTTTAGCTTTTCGTTCCCTTTCCCGCCTCTCCGGTGCGCACTTTCCCCGCTTCTTCTGTGACCTCCGATATCGCCCGCCCGGCGGCGCGGCGATCCGGCCTGACTGCGTGCGAGACTAGGTAACCATGAGCGACCCACGGACCACTCCGTCGATCTTCACCCGCGGCGCGGTCGACCTCGGGGCCCTGCGCCCGGCCAGCCGGCCCGCTGCTCCGGCTGCTCCGGCGGAGCAGTCCTTCCCCGGTAGCGCCGGTCAGGCCGCCTCGATCATCGACGTGACCGAAGAGAACTTCCAGACGACCGTGCTCGAGCTGTCGATGACGACCCCGGTCATCATCCACTTCTGGGCCGAATGGTCCGAGCCGTGCAAACAGCTCGCCCCGATCCTGGAGAAGCTGGCCGCCGAGGGCGGTGGCAGCTGGGCGCTCGGCAAGGTCGACGTGGACGCCAACCCGCGCCTGGCCCAGGCGCTGCGCGTGCAGAGCATCCCGATGGTGCTGGCCATCGTGGGCGGCCAGCTCGTCGAAGGCTTCCCCGGCGTCATCCCCGAGCCCGAGATCCGCCGCTACGTCGACGCGGTCCTCAAAGCCGGCGGCATCGAGGTCGCGGCCCCCGAGGACCCGCGGATGGACGCCGCCGACGACGCCCTGATGAGCGGCGACCTCGACGAGGCCGAAGCGGCCTACCGCAAGATCCTCGCCGAGTCCCCGCAGGACCACGTGGCCGAATCCGGTCTCGCCCAGGTCGAGCTCTACCGCCGGGTCACCGGCGTGGACGCGGCCTCGGTCATGGCCAAGGCCGCCGCCGACCCCGACGACCTCGTCAACCAGCAGCTCGCCGCCGACATCGAGGTCCTCAGCGGACAGGCCCCCGAGGCCTACGACCGCCTGGTCGCCCTGGTCAAGCGCACCGCCGGCGACGACCGCGACGAGGTCCGCAAACACCTGCTCGCCCTGTTCACCGTCGCCGGCCCGGACGACCCGGCGGTCGCCACCGCCCGCCGAGCCCTCGCCCGCGCGCTCTTCTAGGAATCTCTTTCAGTACTCACCGGGGGCTCCATGCGCCGTATAGCCGTGCTCGACGCACCGTCCAACCTCGGCCTGCGCCCGCCGACCGCGACGTCGGTGCCGGGCTGCGCGAAGGCACCTGGAGCCCTCCGTGACCAGGGCCTGCTCCGCCGGCTCAACGCCCGCGACGCCGGCTGCCTCACCCCACCCCGCTACGACCCGGGAGACTGGCGCCCGGGCGACGGGGTGGCCCACGCCCGCGAGATCTCCGGCTACTCCCGCCGCCTCGCCGACCGCATCGGCGCCATCCTCGACCAGGGCGAATTCCCGGTCGTCCTCGGCGGCGACTGCTCCATCGTGCTGGGCTCAGCCGTAGCCATGCACCGCCTCGGAGAATCGGTGGGAGGCCACATCGGCCTCATCTTCGTGGACGGCCACTCCGACTTCCGCCACCCCGGCAACGCGTCCTACGTCGGGGCGGCCGCCGGCGAGGACCTGGCCCTGGTCACCGGCCGAGGCCAGGTCGACCTGGCCGCCATGGAAGGCCGCCGGCCCTATTACCGTGACGTCGACGTGGTCGTCATGGGCATCAGAGCCCAGGACGAATACCGCCTCGACCTCCAGGCGGCCGGCATCGTCACCCGCCCGGTCCCCACACTCCGGGCCGAGGGAGCGGCCCGAAGCGCACAATGGGCCAAGGAGCAACTCGAGGACTGCGCGGGCTATTGGGTCCACCTCGACGTCGACGTCCTGGATCCGGCGGTCATGCCCGCGGTCGACGCCCCCGAGCCGGGCGGCATCGCTTTCCCCGAGCTCGAGATCCTCCTCGCCGGGCTCGTAGAATCCCCGCACTGCCTGGGCGTGGAGATCACCGTCTTCGACCCGGACTACGACCCGGACGGCCGCTACGCCGAGGAAATAACATCGGCCCTGGTAGCAGGCTTGCAGTCAGCCCACACGATCGACGCCCGCCCCGACCTCATCGCGGCCCGCAAAGACCTCCTGACCCCGGAAACCCCCGGAACACTGGCCCGCCACCGCCAATCCCCGCCCTCAGCTTCAGTCCCGCCCTCGGCCTTGGTCCCGCCTGCGGCCCCGGTCCCGCCCTCGGCGTCCAGGCCGGACCCCTCGGAGCACGAGCCCACATTCCCCGTCCCGGCAACTGTCGGCCGCGAGCCCGAAGAACCCGCCTCGGCCCAGGCCCCAACTCCCGACCTGGCTGCGTCTCCCGACCTGGCTGCGTCTCCCGACGCGGGCTTTGATCCGCTCGTGGACGCCGGTCCCGGCACGGTTTTTGAACCTAATGCCGCATTTAGCCCGGTTGCTGACCGCGCTACGGTCAAGGATCCCGAGTCGGTGGACAACTCTGAGCCGGTCGAAAGCTCTGAGCTGGTCGCAGGTGCCGAGTTGGCCGACGGCTCCGATCCGATCGCGGATGCCGAGTTGCTCGAGGACCCTGCGTTGACCGCGGTCCCCGAGTTCGTCGAGAACCGTGAGCTGGCCCCGGACCCCGAGCAGACCGAGGACCCGAATCCGGCCGATCTCGCCGCCCCAGACCCGGCCGTCGACGCGGAGTTGCTCGCTGACCCCGGCCGCATAATAGAAGCCGAGCTGGTCACCGAGCTGGATCCAGCCCTCGATCCGGATTCGGTCTCCGCTCCTCCCCCGGTCGGCGATCCGGATCCGCTCACCGAGGCCGAGTCGGTCGCTGAGGCAGACCGTGTCATAGAGGCCGAGTTGGTCGCGGACCCAGAACCGGCCACAGGCCCCACCGCCGACGCCGACGCCGACGCCGACGCCGAACTGATGGTCGAGTCCGGATCCAGGTCAGTGTTCGACGCACAGCTGATCGGCGATCCCGACCACGCCGCCGACCCCGACCCCACCGCCGACCCAGAGGCGTTCGCCGTTCCCGAGCCGGTCCCCGCCTTCAACCCTCACCCCGAGGCAGAACCAGTCACCGAGACCGATCTGTCCGTGGACCCTGATCCGGCCATGGACCCCATTCCGGCGGTGGAGTCTGACCTGGCCTTGGACCCCGTTCCGGCCTTGGACCCCGTTCCGGCCTTGGACCCCGATCCGGCGGTGGAGTCTGACCTGGCCTTGGACCTCGATCCGGTCCCGGAGCCTGAGCTGGCCACCGAGGATGATCCGGCTGTCGGGCTCGATCCGGAAATCGGCGCGGACCCGGCTGCGCCCGCCGAACTCGTTGCTGATCACGATCCGGTCGCTGAGGACGAGCCTGTCCTCGACCCCGATCCGGTGGCGGACGAGGAATCGGCTGCCGACATCCCGCCGGTCGGCGAAGCCGAGCTGGTGACTGAAGCCGACCAGGCGGCTGAGGCTGATCTGGTGACTGAGGCCGACCAGGCGGTTGAGGCTGATCTAGCGGCTGAGGCCGACCAGGCGGCTGAGTTCGAGTCAAGGTCTGAGCTCGAGTCAGTGGTTGAGCTTGAGTCGGTGTCTGAGGCCGAGTCGGTGTCCGCGCCCGAGTGGGTGTCTGAGGCCGAGTGGGTGGTTGAGGCCGAGCGGGTGGCTGGGGACGCCTTGGTTCCTCGGGCCGACTTGGTCTCTGAGGCATACCTGGTTGCTGGGGGCGCGCTGGCTGCGGAGATCGGGTCGGTCTCGGACTCTGATCCTGAAACCGATTCTGAACCCGTCGGCGATGCCGCGCAGGCTGACGCTGAGCAAGCCGTCGACCTTGAACCGACCGGCCACCTAGAGCCGTCCGTTGATCTTGAGCAACCTGTCGACCTTGAGCCGGCTGTCGATCTTGGGCTGGCTGGAGGGACCGAGTCGGCAGCTGAGACCGGGGCGGTCCTTGATGGTTGGTCGGAGGAAGTGGCTGGGGCGGAGCTGGGCGACCGGTCAGAGGTTGTCGGGCCGGATGATGATGATGCGGTTCCGCCCTATGCCGCCGGTGACTGGGATCGGGAACGTCAGCGGGAGTCGTCCGAGGTTGGCGCGGTCGAGGAGGATGCGCCGCTTCGGCCGTTGGGGGTTGCTCCGCTGCTGGATTCTGCTCCGTTGCCGGCCACGATGCCCGGGATGCTGCGGCCGCGGGCTGCGGAGGAGTTTTCGCTGCCGGTTCAGCGGCCCGCTTTTGAGGTCGGGCCCGAGGCCCCTGCCGACGTGACCTGAGACCGCGGCCGCACCCCACGACCGCCGCGCGCGATGCCGGTCGCAGCGCGGACCGCGACTGCGACCGCAGGGCCGACCACGACCGCAGCACGACTGCGACCACAGCGGCCGACCGCGACCGCAGTGGCCGCGACCGCAGTGGCCGCGACCGCAGTGGCCGCGACCGCAGTGGCCGCGACCGCAGTGGCCGCGACCGCGGAGGCCGGCTGCGACCGCGGAGGCCGGCTGCGACCGCGGTCGCGGCTGGGGCAGGCTACTTGTTCAGGGCGGTCAGGAAACGGTTGACGATCGGGACCGCAGCTTCTGAGCCCAGGCCACCCTTTTCGACCATGACCGCGAAGGCTACGTCGCCCTGCCAGCCGATGAACCAGGAGTGGGTCTCGTCCGAGCCGTCCTGGAATTCTGCTGTTCCGGTTTTGCCGGAGACCGGGCCGCCGGGGACCTTTTTGAGCGACTCGCCGGTTCCCTTGGTCACGACCTCGCGCATCATTGTTTTTAGCGGGTCGATCGAGGTGGCCGCCAGTTCGGGGCCGTCCGGGAGGGCGGCCGCGGGGGCCGGTTCGAGGATGAGTTTGGGCTGGATGAACTGGCCTCGGGCGACCGCGGCGGTCGCGCCGGCCATGGCGAGGGGGCTGACCGCGGTGGCTCCCTGGCCGAACGTGGCCGCTGCCAGTTCGGTCGGGGTGTCGGCGGGGGAGAGGGTGCCGCTGAAGGCTTCGACGCCCAGGTCCCACTTCTCGCCGAGGCCCAGTGATGTAGACGCCGCTTTGAAGCCGTCGGCGCCGAGTTTGGGGGCGACGTTGACGAAGGCCGTGTTGCAGGACTGGGCGAAGTCCGTACGGAACGGGACCTGGCCGAGCTTCATGTCGTGGGAGTTCTTGAATTCTCGGCCGCTGACCTTCTGGGTGGCCGGGCAGTCGACCTTGCCGTCGAGGGTGACCGCTTTCTTGTCGAGAAGGCCCAGGGTCGAGACCATTTTGTACGTCGAACCGGGCGGCACCTGGCCGGTGAGGGCCGTGTTGACCGTGCCGCCGTCGGGGCCGTTGGAGACCGCGATGACCGAGCTGTCGCTGATCTTGATGGCTACCAGGGCGCTGGGGTTCTTCTCGGCGGCTACCGCGGAGTCGGCGGCGTTCTGGGTCTTGACGTCGAGGGTGGTCTTGACCGAGGTGCCGGGGACCGCGTCGGTGGCGAAGATGCGGTCCGCGTCGGTCTCGTCCTCGGGGGTCTTGCGGGCGATCACCACGACCTGGGCCGGGGTGCCGCGGAGCTGCGCGTCGTAACGTTCCTGCAGGCCGCCGTGGCCCACCATGTCGCCCTGGGCCATCGTGTCCGGGTTGGCGTCGAGGTCGTCGCGGGTGGCCACGTCGACGGTGCCGAGCAGGGCGCGGGCGAAGGCGCGGGTGGGGGCGAGTTCCCGGTTCTCCTCGCGGAAAACGGTGCCGGCCAGGTCGCGTACCTTCGATCGGATCTTGTCGTAGTCGGGGCGCCGCAGCGTCACGACGTCGACGAACGCGGTCGGGTCGGAGGATCTGATCCGGGTGGTGAGGTCCTTCTCGTCGAGCGTCACGCCGATCGTCTTGAGGGCCCCGGTGAGGGCCTTGAGGAGTTTGCCCTGGTCCTCGATGCGTTCCGGGCTGATGCCGATGGTCACCACGGGGCGGGGGGAGACCAGCGGCTTGCCGTCGGCACCGAGCAGGTCGCCCCGGTCGGCTGATTTCCGGCGCAGTTCGAGGCTCTCGCCGTCGGTGAGCTTGGTGTGCACGATGGCCGGCTCCCAGACCACCTGCCAGCCGTCCGAGCTCTGCTTCGTGAGCCGCACCGTGCTGTCGTACGTCCACGTGGCGCCGCCGGGCAGGGTCCAGCCGACCTTGATGGTCTCCGAGGCGTTGTCGTTGGTCTCGGTGGCATCGCCGGGGGCCGACAGTGCCGGGGCGGTCTTGCCGAGGTCGCCGGACAGCGCCTTGAGCTGGGTGGTGACGTCCGCGGCGGAGATCTTGGCGCCGGCCGCGGTCACGAAACCGACTTTGCTCAGGTCGGCCTTCTTCCAGCCGTCCAGAAAGGCGTCGACGGTGTCATCCGGCCCGTCGGAGCCCGAACAGGCGGCCACACCACCGCCGGCGAGGGCCAGACAGGCCAGCGTCGCGACGGCTCGGCGGATGCGGTGCATGAGGGGCCCTCCCCGGGGGTACGGGTATGCAGCAGGAAACGTACGGAACGGTAACCTCTCGCCGCCAGTAGCGGTGTCCCGTGCTGAGTGAGATGTAGCGAATTCGTTGTCGGATCTTCGTCCCGGACCCCGGGTCCGCCCAGAGTGTCGGACCCAGGTTCTAGGCTTAGCCCCGACACGTCGAGCCCACAGTGTGGTGGGTGAGGGGAGCCGTCATGCCTGTCGCCGACGAGGCAGCAACAGAGTCCGATCCCGAGCTCGATTTCGGGCCGGGCCCAGGTCTGGCCCTGACGGGCCGGCTGGGCATGTCCGACGACGAGCTGGACGAGCCGTTGCCGAACGCTGAGCGCCTCGTGGCGCAGGCGGTCGGGATGGCCGGTCAGGATCACACCACGGCGACGCTGGTCGACCGCTTCTGGCGTTTCGCGCCCGACGAGGAGCTGGTCGGTTACACGCCGGAGGAGATGTTCGAGGCCGCCCGCGAGCACCGGGAGCTGGCCGCCGCCCGCCTGCCCGGTGAGCTGAAGCTCGACATCAGCGCCCCCTGCAAGGACCAGCCGCACACGGTGATCTCGATCGTCACCGACGACATGCCGTTCCTGGTCGACTCGGTGACCGCGCTGCTGACCGCCCACCAGCTCCAGGTGCATCTGCTGGTGCACCCGTTGATCGTGGTGCGCCGGGAGCCGCTCGGGGCGCTCGCGCAGGTCGAGGCGAACGTCGAGCCCGACGACGCGATCGACGGCGACTGCGTGGAGAGCTGGATCCGCGTCGAGATCGACCCGGTGCGCAACGAGGAGGACCGCGACCAGCTGCACAACGAGCTGCGCCGGGTGCTCACCGATGTGCGCGACGCGGTCGACGACTGGCCGCGGATGCGCCAGCGGGCCGTGGTGATCGCCGACGAGCTGGCCGCGGCGCGGGGTTCCGACCACGAACTGCCGGTCCCCGACAAGGACGTCACCGACTCGATCGAGCTGCTCAAGTGGCTCGCGCACGACCATTTCACGTTCCTCGGCTACCGGGAGTATCAGCTCAGCGACGACGGCGACCTGCTGACCGCGGTGCCCGGCAGCGGCCTCGGCATCCTGCGCGGCGACCAGAGCACGCCGCGCCAGCTGTCCTCGATGGCCCCCGAGGCGCACCACCGGGCCCTGGAGAAGCGCCTGCTGGTGATCACGAAGGCCAACTCCCGGGCGACCGTGCACCGGTCGGCCTATCTCGACTACATCGGCGTCAAGGTCTTCAACGACCAGGGCGAGGTGTGCGGTGAACGCCGCTTCCTGGGCCTGTTCTCCAGTTCGGCCTATCGCACCAGCGTCCGCGAGCTCCCCGTCGTACGCCGCAAGGTCATGGAAGTTCTTGACCGGTCCGGTCTTTCCCCGCGCGGGCACTCCGGCAAGGACCTGCTGCAGATCCTCGAGACCTATCCGCGCGACGAGCTCTTCCAGATCAAGACCGATGATCTGTACGAAGCGGTGGTCGGCGTCCTGCGGATGGCCGGGCGCCGGCAGCTGCGGCTCTTCCTGCGCCGCGACGGGTACGGCCGGTTCATCTCGTGCCTCATCTACCTTCCCCGGGACCGCTTCACCACCGGCAACCGGCAGGCCATGCAGGAGATCCTGCTGCGCGAGCTGAACGGCATCGGTGTCGACTACACGACCCGGGTGACCGAGCGGATGCTGGCGCGGGTGCACTTCATCGTGCGGACCGACCCGACCGATCCGCCCGGCGGTGTCGACCCGAACGCGCTCGCCGAGCTGCTCGCCGACGCGACCCGGATGTGGGACGACGACTTCTCCCTGGTCCTGGAACGCAAGCTCGGTGAGGAGCCGGCCAAGGACCTGTTCAACCGCTACTCGATGGCGTTCCCGGACAGCTACAAGGACGGCCACACGCCGTACGAAGCTGTGCAGGACATCGCCAAGCTGGAGCTGCTGGAGGAGTCCGGCCAGCTCGAGATGCACCTGTACCGCAAGCGCCGGCTCAACCGGGACGGCTGCACCGAGCCCGACGACAGCGACGTGCGGTTCAACGTGTACCGCTACGGCGAGCCGATGATGCTGTCGGCGGTGCTCCCGGTGCTGCACTCGCTCGGCGTCCAGGTGGTCGACGAACGCCCCTACGAGGTGCGCCGGCCCGACGGCACCGTCTACCTGTACGACTTCGGGCTGGTGCCCCCGGCCTCGCACCACGAGCTCACCGAGGTCCGCCCGCAGGTGGAGAACGCGTTCGCGGCGGCCTGGCAGAACGAGGCCGAGGTCGACGGCTTCAACGAGCTCGTGCTGCGCGCCGGGCTGACCTGGCGACAGGTGGTGGTGCTCCGGGCGTACGCGAAATATCAGCGGCAGACCGGGAACGTCTTCACCCAGCGTTACATGGAGTCGACGTTCATCGCCTATCCGGAGATCACCCGGCTGCTGGTGCAGCTCTTCGAGACCCGGTTCTCCCCGGAGCTGGAGATCGAGGCGGAGGAACGCGACCGGCTCGCCGGCGGTCTCGTTGAGCAGATCACCGGCCTGCTGGACGGCGTGGAGAGCCTCGACCAGGACCGGATCCTGCGCTCGTACCTCACTCTCATGCTCGCGACGCTGCGCACCAGCTTCTTCCAGCGGGACAGCGAGGGGCGGCCCAAGTCGTACGTCGCGTTCAAGCTGGACCCGACCGCGATCCCGGACCTCCCGCAGCCCCGGCCGAAATTCGAGATCTACGTCTACTCGCCGCGCTTCGAGGGCGTACACCTGCGGTTCGGCGCTGTCGCCCGCGGTGGCCTGCGCTGGTCCGACCGGCGGGAGGATTTCCGCACCGAGGTGCTCGGCCTGGTCAAGGCGCAGATGGTCAAGAATTCGGTGATCGTGCCGGTGGGCGCCAAGGGTGGCTTCGTGCTCAAGCAGAAGCCGGGCGACCGCGACGAGGCGGTGGAGTGCTACAAGCTGTTCATCGGCGCGCTGCTCGACGTCACCGACAACATCCACAGTGGCAAGATCGTGCCGCCGGTGGAGGTCGTCCGGCACGACGGCGACGACCCTTATCTGGTGGTGGCCGCCGACAAGGGCACCGCCACGTTCTCCGACATCGCCAACGAGATCTCGGTCGGCCGGGACTTCTGGATGGGCGACGCGTTCGCGTCCGGCGGTTCGGCCGGCTACGACCACAAGAAGATGGGCATCACCGCCCGCGGCGCCTGGGAATCGGTCAAGAAACACTTCCGCGATCTGGGTACGGACACCCAGGCGCAGGACTTCACCGTGGTCGGCGTCGGTGACATGTCCGGCGACGTGTTCGGCAACGGCATGCTGCTCTCCGAGCACATCCGGCTGGTGGCCGCGTTCGACCACCGGCACATCTTCCTCGACCCGGAGCCGGACGCCGCCTCGTCGTTCGCCGAGCGCAGCCGGCTGTTCGAGCTGCCCCGGTCGAGCTGGGCCGACTACGACACGTCACTGATCAGCGCGGGCGGCGGCATCTATCCCCGCTCGGCGAAATCGATCCCGGTGTCACCGCAGATCCGCGCCGCGCTCGACCTCGGCGACGCCACCGCGGTGAGCCCGGTCGAGCTGATGCGGGCGATCCTGACCGCGCCGGTCGACCTGTTGTGGAACGGCGGCATCGGCACGTACGTCAAGGCGGCCTCGGAGTCGCACGCCGACGTCGGCGACAAGGCCAACGACGCGATCCGGGCCAACGGCCAGGACCTGCGGGCCAAGGTGGTCGGCGAGGGCGGCAACCTGGGTCTCACCCAGCGTGGCCGGATCGAGTACGCCCTGGCCGGCGGCCGGGTCTTCACCGACTTCATCGACAACTCGGCCGGCGTGGACTGCTCCGACCACGAGGTCAACATCAAGATTCTGCTCGGTGGTGCGGTCACCGACGGCGAGCTGACCCTGCCGGAACGCGACGAGCTGCTCGCGGCGATGACCGACGAGGTCGCCGCGCTCGTGCTGCGGGACAACTACGAGCAGGCCACCGCGCTCGGCAACGCCCGGCAACAGGCCCACTCGCTGCTGCCGGTGCACCGCCGCATGCTCATCGCGCTGGAGCAGTCCGGCCAGCTCAACCGGGAGCTGGAGGCCCTGCCCACGGACAAGGAGCTGGCCGCCCGGTACGAAACCGGCGACGGGCTCACCCCGCCGGAGTTCGCGGTGCTCCTCGCGTACGTGAAGATCTCGCTCGAACGTCAGGTCCTCGCCGACCCGATCGTGGACGAGGAATGGACCACCGGGGTCCTCTCCCGGTATTTCCCCACCCCGCTGCGCGAGCGCTTCGCCTCCCGCATGGCCGGCCACCGCCTGCGCCGCGAGATCATCTCGACCGCGCTGGTCAACGAGGTGGTCAACCGGGGCGGCACGTCGTTCGTCTTCCGCGCGATGGAGGAGAGCGGGGCCTCGGCGGCCGACGTCATCCGGGCCTACGTCGTGGTCCGCGAGGTCTACGGCCTGCGTGCGCTGTGGGAAGGCGCCGAGCAGCTCGACAACAAGGTCCCCACGTTCGCGCAGACCCTGGTCTACCTCGAGACCCGGCGCCTGCTCGACCGTGCGGTCCGCTGGCTGGTCAGCAACCGCCGCTCTCCGCTCGACGTGGCGGCCGAGATCGAGCACCTGCGCCCCGGCGTCGGCGGCATGCTCCCGCAGCTGGCGGACGTCGTCATGGGCGCCGAGCTGCGGTCGCTCGAGGCGCACGTCGAGATGATGACCGGCAACGGCGTCCCCGACGACCTGGCCCGGGGGGTCGCCCGGGTGGTCTACGGCTTCGGCATGCTCGACATCCTCGAGACCGCCAAGGCCACCGGCCGGTCCGCCACCGACGTCGCCGACGTCTACTTCGTCCTGTCCGAGCGCTTCAAGATCGACGTCCTGCTGTCCCACATCTCCCGGCTCCCCCGCGGGGACCGCTGGCAGACCCTGGCCCGGATGGCCCTGCGCTACGACCTCTACTCGGCGCTGGCCGGCCTGACCGCGGAGGTGCTCCAGTCCACGCCGCCGGAGGCCACCGCGGAGGACCAGGTCTCCGAGTGGGAGCAGACCAACGCGGCCTCCATCGCCCGGGCGGGCAACGCCATGGGCGACATCGACGAGTCCCCGGCCGACCTGGCCGCCTTGTCCGTCCTGCTCCGCCAGATCCGGACCCTGGTGAAAACCTCGTCAGCCGGCTGATCCGGTCCCGCCCGCGTCAAGCCCGACCCCGGCCCTGGTCGGGCTTGACCCGGCCCTGGTCGGGCTCGGTGCGGGCCAGTTGGGCTCGGTGCGGGCCGGTCGGGCTCGGTCAGACCTGGTCCGGTTCGATTCCGACCGGGGTGCGCCACGTCGGGCCGGCCTATGCGACGTGGCGGTTGACGTCTCTGTCGATGAATTTCTCGATCGCGGCGGCGACCCGGGCCGGGGCTCGTAGCTCCGCGCTGTGGCCCTGGCCGTGCATGGTCAGCCGCCGGCCGCGGGGGAGCGCGGCGGCCAGCGCGTTCAGGCGTTCGGCCAGGTGGCCCGGGGACCTGTCGCCGCCGATGAGCAGGACCGGGAGCCGGATCCCGGCGTAGTCGCTCAGCCGCACCCCCAGCGCGTCGATCGCGTCGTTGTCGTCGAGCTGGCGGACCACCCGGTCCCGGTAGCCGCTGCGGCCCACGACGAAGCCGGCGAGGAACGCGGCCGGGGCGGGCATCCGCACCACGTCCCGCAGGAAGATCGCCAGGGCCCGGCCGGGCCGGCCGGCGTCGAGCGCTGCCCGGGCCGGCCGGAGCCGATCGCCGCCCAGCGGCTCGCCGATCACGATCGGTGGTTCGTAGAGGACCGCGCCCGAGTACAGCTCCGGGTTCGCGACCAGGGCTTCCAGCGCGAGCACCGCGCCCGAGGAGTGGGCCACCAGGATCGGTCGGTCCAGCTCGGCCGCGATCGCGGTGACGTGGGTGACCTCGTCCGCCATCGTGATGGTGCGGGGGAGGTCCATCCGGTACTGCCGCCGGTGCAGGCGCACCGTGCGGAACCGGGGCCGGAGCAGGTCGGTCACGCGTTTCCAGGCCGTCGGGTCGCCCATGCCGCCGTGGATCACCAGGATCGGGGTGCCCAGGCCCTCGTCCACCGCTTCTGCCGTCGAGCCGTCGATCGCTGTCACTCGCATGACCAAGCCTCCTTAGCGCCGCTAAGGAAAACTTAGCACTGCTAAGGTGGCCGGGTGAAGGGGCTGACTCGCGAGGTGCTGATCTCCACCGGGCTGCGCCTGCTCGACGAGGTCGGGCTCGACGGGCTGACCGTGCGGCGGCTGGCGAGCGAGCTGGGCGTGCGGTCCCCCGCGCTGTACTGGCACATCCGGACCAAGCAGGAGCTGCTCGACGGGATGGCCGACGAGATCATCGTGCGGGCCGGGATGGGCCCCCCGGCGGACGGCGAGAGCTGGCCGGAGTGGCTTCGGCGCCGCTCACGTTCGTACCGTCGATCGTTGCTGGCCAGCCGCGACGGCGCGCGGGTCGTCTCCTCGGCCCTGCGCAGCGGTGGGGCCACGGGTCATTTCGAGATCGAGCTGGCGGCGATGGTCGAGCGCGGGTTCACGCCGGTCCGGGCCCTGCGGACGATCACCGTGCTGAGCCACTACATAACCGGGCACGTGCTCCAGGAGCAGGGCTCGCGCGAGCCGGTCGGCGAGGCGCCGGATCTCAGCGGGCTGCCGACGATCGCCGCCGCGCTGCTGGGCGGCAACCCGATCGGTGACGAGGGCTTCGAGTACGGCCTGGACGTGCTCATCGAGGGCACGCGAGCGTTGCTGGGCGCAGCGCCCGGGCCGGCCGACCCGCTCCCGTAGGGCAGGGCCGGCGGGGTACCGAGACCGCCGGATGAGGCGTCACGCTGTGGGCGGGGTACCCCCATGGGGTATATGCTGGTCCGGTGAACCGGCAGATCGAGCTCGAGATCGGCGGCATGACCTGCGCCGCCTGCGCCAATCGGATCGAGAAGAAGCTGAACCGCCTCGACGGCGTGACGGCCACGGTCAACTACGCCACCGAGAAGGCCCGCGCGACCGTCCCGGCGACCCTCACCGCCGCCGACCTCATCGCCGTCGTCGAGAAGACCGGATACACCGCCGCCGAACCCGCCGCCGTCGAGGTGGTCGCGGCCCCGGTCGCCGACCCGTTGCGTACGAGGCTGCTCGTCTCGACGGTGCTCAGCCTCCCGGTGATCGTGCTGGCGATGGTCCCGGCCTGGCAATTCGACTACTGGCAGTGGCTGTCACTCACGCTCGCCGCGCCCGTTGTCGTCTATGCGGGCTGGCCGTTCCACCGCTCCGCGTTCGTCAACCTGCGCCACGGCGCCGCCACGATGGACACCCTGGTGTCGGTCGGCACGCTCGCCGCGTTCCTGTGGTCACTGTGGGCGCTGTTCCTCGGTGACGCCGGCATGCCCGGAATGACCCACCCCTTCACGTTGCGTGCCGACGCCATGGGCGACGCGATCTACCTCGAAGCGGCGGCCGGGGTGACGACGTTTTTGCTGGCCGGCCGCTACGCCGAGGCCCGGGCCAAACGGCGGGCCGGGGACGCGCTGCGATCGCTGCTGACCATGGGCGCCAAGACGGTCACGCTGCGCGACGGCACCGATATTCCCATCGAGCAACTGCAGACCGGAGACCACTTTCTCGTACGGCCGGGAGAGAAGGTAGCCACGGACGGCGTGATCGTCGAAGGCTCCTCGGCCGTCGACCGGAGTCTGGTCACCGGCGAGTCCGTACCCGTCGAGGTTGCCCAGGGTGACGACGTGACCGGTGGCACGATCAACGCCGGTGGCGGTCTGGTGGTCCGGGCCACCCGGGTCGGCGCCGACACCCAGCTCGCCCAGATGGCCCGCCTGGTCGAGGACGCGCAGGCGGGAAAGGCCGCGGTGCAGCGCCTCGCCGACCGCATCTCCGGCATCTTCGTCCCGGTTGTCCTCGCCATCGCGGCGGCCACCCTCGGTTACTGGCTCGGCGCTGGCCACGGCACCACGGCGGCGTTCACCGCGGCGGTGGCAGTCCTGATCATCGCCTGCCCGTGCGCCCTGGGCCTGGCGACACCGACCGCCATCCTGGTCGGCACGGGCCGGGGAGCCCAGCTGGGCATCCTCATCCGAGGCGTCGAAGCCCTCGAATCGGTACGCCGCGTCGACACCATCCTGCTCGACAAAACCGGCACAGTAACCACGGGCACCATGACGGTGCGTGAGATCCGGCCGGAGCCCGGCTACACGGCGGACGACGTCCTGCTCCCAGCCGGCGCGGTCGAGGCAGCCTCCGAACACCCCCTCGGCCGAGCGATCACCCTCGCGGCCCGCAACCGCATCACCGAGCCCACACGCTCCACCTCCCCCGACAGCGCGACGGCGGTCTCTGATGGCGCGGCGGCGGGTTCGGGTGGTGCGGCGCCGAGCCTGGGCGGTGCGGCGCCGGGCCTGGGCAGTGCGGCGCTGGGTGGGTCCGGTGGCACTTCTGGTGTGGGCGCCGGCGTCACGGCGGGATCTGATGGCGTGTTGCCGGTGGTGACGGGCTTCCTGGCCACGGCCGGGGTCGGGGTCCGCGGCACGGTCGCGGGATCGCTGGTCGAGGTGGCCCGCGGCGCGGGTGATCAAGCTCTGACCTGGGTCGAGGTCCGCGTCGACGGCACGGTCCGGGGTCGGCTGGGCCTCGCCGATCCAGTACGCCCGGAGAGCGCCCCCGCCATCGCCCGGCTCCGCAAATTCGGCCTGACCCCGGTGCTGGTCACCGGCGACGCGAAGCCGGTGGCCGAGAAGGTCGCGGCCGCGATCGGCATCACCGAGGTGATTGCTGAGGTGCTCCCGGCCGGGAAGGTCGACGAGGTCAAACGCTTGCAGGCGCAGGGCCGGGTGGTGGCGATGGTCGGCGACGGCGTGAACGACGCGGCCGCGCTCGCCCAGGCCGATCTTGGCATCGCGATGGGCGCGGGCACCGACGTGGCGATCGAGGCGTCGGATCTGACCCTGATGCGCGACGACCTGTCCGCCGCGGTGGACGCGGTGCGTCTGTCCCGGCGCACGGTGCAGATCATCCACGGCAATCTGTTCTGGGCGTTCGCCTACAACGTGGCCGGCCTGCCGATGGCCGCGGCCGGCCTGCTCAACCCGATGATCGCGGGCGCGGCGATGGCGCTCAGCTCGATCTTCGTGGTCGGCAACAGCCTGCGCCTGCGCCGCTTCCAGCCGGTGCGGCGCTGACCCAGGGTGGCGCTGACCCGGGGTGGTGCTGACCCAGGGTGGCGCTGACCCAGGGTGGTGCTGTGAGCCGGGCGCCTCGTCCCGGCGGTCGCTCCCGAAACCCCCGGAGCGCCCGGCTCACCATCTGACCGCCGGGAGATTTCCGGACCGGTCCCGAGGTCCGAAGCTCACCGGCGGCATCCCCAGATCCACCTGCAAACATGACGCTACGTGATGATCACCCGACAAGGGAAGCGGAGTGTGCGGGAATTGTCCGTTCGGCCGGGCGAGCGCGATCCTCAGATCACCCAAATCCGGGCACCGAGCACCAATCTCCTTGTGCCGCAGCTGGTTTTCCGATCTTGTTGTAGCTCTAAGTAATTTCAGCTGACAATGCAAAGAGTGACATCTGGCGGCGAGCCAGTCCGGGGGTCTCTACGAGATGCCGACAGCCCAGGGAAGAACGACCGTTCTTTCCACGGCGGTATGGCAAGGGTTTGGGAGAGGCAGCGGCGGGTGGCGGCCCGCCGCTGCCTCAGCTCGGGGTGGTGGGCCGGGCTCCGGAGGCCGGGGGCGTGAGACCCAGGGCCTCAGCGGCGGCCAGGCCGTTGGCGTGGCCGGCTCCGTAGGTTGTCAGGAACGCCCGGACGCCCGCGGGACGCCAGGCGGACGGCCAACCCATCTCCACCACCGCAACATTATGGCGTGCCGCGAGGTCCGAGACGAGGTTCCGGGTCTCCTCGGTGCGGTGCAGGCGTCGTCCGACGAGCACGATCGGCCTCGGACCGGCGCGTTCGGCCAGTTCCGAGGCGGTCGTCCGGCCGACCGGGACCCGCAGCCAAAGAATTCCGCTGACGGCCGGGCTGGGGTGGGCGGCGGCGGCCAGGCCCCAGGGGACGCGGCCCTCGACGATGGTGTGACCGGCGTGCAGTTCGACCACGAGGGGGTTCGTCAGGCCGGCCACCGATCCCTCGATCCGCAGCGCCCGCCGGGCGGCGACGTGGCCGACCTCGCGGCTCACCGCCGGCGTTGTCACCGGCGACGGCCAGGATGCCAGCTCCGCGGTGCGGCCCGCCGCCTCCTCCAGCCGGGCCGTGGTCAGCTCGCCCCGGCCGACCGCCGCGATGATCTCGGTGAGGACGTGGTCGACCAGGTCAGGCGTGGCCCGGGCGCCCAGGCAGAGGAGGTCCGCTCCGGCGACCAGGGAACGCACCGCCGCCTCGCCGAGCGAGCCCGCCGCGATCAGAGCCGCGCTCATCTCGAGGGCGTCGGTGATGATGGCGCCCGGGAATCCGTACCGATGGCGCAGGAGGTCCTGGATCGCCTCCCGGCTGAATGTCGCCGGGGCTGTGCCGGTCAGGGCCGGGATTCTGATGTGGGCCGTCATGATCGCCCGCGTGCCGGCCTCGATGGCCGCGGCGAACGGTGGCAGGTCGCGGTCCCGCAGCAGGGGGAGGGTCGCGTCGACGGTCGGGAGGTCCAGGTGGGAGTCCGTGTGGGTGGCTCCGTGGCCGGGGAAGTGCTTGGTGCAGGCCGCGACGCCCACGGACTGCAGGCCGGCGACCGCCGCGGCCGTGTGCCGGGCTACGAGGGCGGGGTCGGCGCCGAACGAGCGGGTGCCGATGACCGGGTTGTCGTCGGTCGTGTTGACGTCGGCCACCGGGGCCAGGTCGAGGTTCACGCCCACCGCGGCGAGATCCGCGCCGATCGACTCGTACACCGATCGGGTGAGGTCCCGGTCGTCGACCGCGCCCAGTGCGGCATTGCCCGGGTACGGACTGCCGGTCCGGTGGGCCAGCCTGGTGACGTCGCCGCCCTCCTCGTCGAGGGCGACGAGCGCTCGCGGGTGCGCCGATCGCAGCGTGGCCGTGAGTCGCCGGGTCTGGTCCGGGTCGTCGATGTTCGTCGCGAAGAGGGTGACGCCGGCCAGACCATCGGTCAGCAGCCCGGCGATCCAGTCCGGGGCAACGCCGCCCGGGAACGCCGCGAGCAGGGTGCCGAGGGCGAGCCGCCGGAGGCCGGAGTCGTCTGGCACTGTTAACGCTCCCACTGAGGTGCCATGATCTGCCCGGTGCCCGGGAGTGTGCGGGACGGCCGAACGCCCGACGCCCGGTTACGGTAATAGAAAATCATCCTCAATACCTAGGGGACGTACGTTATGGCCGCGACCCGCCTGCCGGGTACACCCAGGCTGCTGCGCGCACTCAACGACCGCGCCGCGCTCGAGCTGTTGCTCACCAGGGGGCCGCTGACCCGCGCCCAGCTCGGCGAGATGACCGGGCTGAGCAAGGTCACCGCCTCGCAGCTGGTCGAGCGACTCGAGGAGCGGGGCCTGGTGCGCCGGGTCGGTGAGCAGGCCGGCGGCCGGGGGCCCAACGCCCAGCTGTACGCGGTGACGCCCGGCAGCGCGTACGTCATCGGGGTCGAGGTCCTGCCCGACCGGGTGATCGCGGCCTGCGCGGACATCACCGGCGAGATCGTCGGCCGCAGCGAGCAGTCCACCCAGGACAGCGACGATCCGGTCCGCGCGGTGCACAACGCCGTCATCGAGGCCGCCACCAACGCCGGCACGAGCCTCGACCCGGTCCGCCGGGTCGTGCTCGGCACCCCCGGTCTGGTCGACCCGGAGACCAGCGAGGTCTCGTTCGCGTTCGACCTGCCCGGCTGGCACCGGGGGCTGCTCGCCGACCTGCGCAAGGACCTCAACGTCCCGGTCGTGTTCGGCAACGACGTCAACCTGGTGGCCATCGCCGAGCAGCACACCGGCGCGGCCAAGGGCGTCGACGACTTCGTGCTCATCTGGATCGACCGCGGTGTCGGCCTGGCCAGCGTCATCGACGGACGGCTGCACCAGGGCAGCACGGGTGCCGCGGGCGAGATCGGCTATCTGCCGGTCGCGGGCACCGAGGTGCCGCACAACGTCTCCGAGCGCAGCGTGAAGGGCGCCTTCCAGACGCTGGTCGCGTCGGACGCGGCCAAGACCATCGGCGCACAGTACGGCTTCCGCGGCGCCGAGTCCGCCGACGTGCTCCGGGCCGCGGTGGACGCCGGCGAGGCGGGCGAGCCGGTCCTCGCCGAGTTGGCCCGGCGGGTCGCGCTCGGGGTGGCCGCCACCTGCGCCGTGCTCGATCCGCCGCTGGTCGTGCTCGCCGGCGAGATCGCCCAGGCCGGCGGCGTCGCCCTGGCGTCGCGCATCGAGGCCGAGGTGGCATCGATCACGCTGGTGGCGCCGAAGGTCGTGGTGAGCGAGGTCGCCGTCGAGCCGATCCTCAACGGAGCGCTGCTGGCCGCGTTGGACGCGGTCCGCGACGAGGTGTTCGGATCAACGACGGGGTGAGGCTCGGCACGCCGTCCGATCCGGCCGCGCGTGCGTGGTTGGATGGACGCGTGCTCGACGCAGCGACCCCCACGCCCCCTGACGAAGACACCGTCATCTCCTTCGACCGGCTGAGCGTCATCCGCGGCGGCAGCCATCTGCTCCGGAATCTCACCTGGCAGGTCGAGCTCGACGAGCGGTGGGTGATCCTCGGCCCGAACGGCGCGGGCAAGACCACATTGCTCAACCTGGCGTCCGCGCGGATCCACCCGTCCCGGGGCACCGCGTGGGTGCTCGGGGAGCGGCTCGGCCGGACCGACGTCAACGAGCTGCGCACCCGGGTGGGCATCACCACCGGGCAGCTCGCCGAGCGGGTGCCGCCCACCGAGCGGGTCCTCGACGTCGTGGTCACCGCCGCCTGGTCGGTCGTCGGCCGCTGGCGGGAGAGCTACGACCCGCAGGACGAGGCCCGGGCCCGGGCGCTGCTCGACCAGATGGGCATGGGCGCGCTGACCGACCGGGAGTTCGGCACGCTGTCCGAGGGCGAGAAGAAGCGCACCCAGATCGCCCGCGCGCTGATGACCGACCCCGAGCTGATGCTGCTCGACGAGCCGACCGCCGGGCTCGACCTGGGTGGCCGCGAGGACCTGCTGGCCCGGCTGACCGAGCTGGCCGAGGACCCGGACGCGCCGGCCATGGTGCTGGTCACCCACCACGTCGAGGAGATCCCGCCGGGATTCACCCACGCGCTGCTGCTGCGCGAAGGTAACGTCGTGGCGGCCGGTCTGCTCGGCGAGACGCTGACCGCCGAGAACCTGTCCAAGACGTTCGGCCTGCCGCTGATCATCCAGCGCCACGGCGACCGATACACGGCCCGTGCCGCTTGAGGAGCTGACGATGGCTGACGTGGCACCGAGGATCGTGGTCGCCGGCAGCGCCAACATGGACCTGGTGGGCATCGCCGCGCGGCTGCCGCTGCCCGGCGAGACCGTGCTGGGCGACGACTTCATGATGACGCCCGGTGGTAAGGGCGCCAACCAGGCGATCGCGGCCGCCCGCGCGGGCGGCTCCTGCACGTTCCTGGGTGCGATCGGCTCGGACGCGTTCGGGGTGACCGTCAAGGCCCGGCTGAACGCTTCCGGCGTGGACACCTCGAACATGCGCACCAGTTACGGCTCGTCCGGCGTGGCCGTCATCATGGTCGATCACGCGGGCGAGAATTCCATCATGGTGAGCCCCGGCGCCAACAGCACGTTCGCCGGCCTCAGTGCCGCCGAGACCACGGTGATCGCCGAGGGTGACGTGCTGCTGTGCCAGCAGGAGATCCCGGTGGAGACGGTGCTCGCGGCGTCCCGGGCGGCCCGCGAGGGAGGCACCCGGACGATCCTCAACGCGGCACCGGCCCGTCACCTCCCGCCGGAGCTCCTCGCGGTGGTCGACCTGCTCGTCGTCAACGAGAGCGAGGCGGAAGCGATCACCGGCTCCGCCGAACCCCGGATGGCCGAGCTGCTCGCCCTGGTCCCGCGGGTGGTGCTCACCCTCAGCGGCAAGGGCTCCTGGTACGCGGACCGCGACGGCGCCGACGAGCGCATCCCCGCGTTCGAGGTGGACGTGGTGGACACGACCGCGGCCGGCGACGCTTTCACCGGGGCGCTGGCGGTGGCCTGGGGCGAGGGCCGCGACATGATCGACGCGATCCGCTGGGCCAACGCGGCGGGCGCGGCCTGCGTCCGCAAGGTCGGTGCCTCCAACGCGCTGCCGTCGCGCGCCGACATCGACGCCATCTACGCGCGCGGCTGACGATCAGCTCTGCCGGGCCATCTCTGATGGCCTTCGTGATGCCCGGTTACCGGTTTTTCGCCACGCGCAGTCCCCACATCACCAGGGGAATCTGGAGCGGCAACCGGCCGTACGCGATCGCTCGCCGGCCCGGTGTCGCATGCCGCCAGGCCACGGCCATCTTGACGTTCGCCGGGAAGACCGCCGCGAACAGCCCCGCCGCGGCCAGCCCACCGAGCCGCCGGGTGCGCGGCACCGCCACCGCGACGGCGACCGCGAGCTCGGCGGCACCGCTGAGGTAGGTCCATGTGCGGGGGCGGCCCGGCAGCGAGCGCGGCACGATCCGGTCGAACGGGCGCGGCTGGGCGAAATGCAGGACGCCGCTGGTGGCCAGAACGCCGGCGAGCGAGAGCGCGGATCTCATCAGGAGGAGCCTCCCCGGGGCACGGAATCGTGGTCGAGGGCGCGCTGCAACGCCCGGTAGATCTGGCCGAAACGCTGCCTGTTCCGCGTGCTCAGCAGCAGAACCCCGGCGCCGCGTACGTCCGCCCAGATCTCGAGCCGGTGACTGCCCCGGTCGTAGGAGCGGTCGACCACCTCGAGCAGCACGTCGGCGAGCGGCACGGCGGCGAGCCCGACGAGGATGCCACCGCCGGCCAGGGCGATGGTGGTGACGGAGGAGGCGTCGAGCAGCACGGCGATCGACACCGCGATCGCACCGACCACCAACGGCATGATCATGGCGACGGCCAGGGCGCCCCGGCCGGCCACCGAGGACCACTGCCGCCGGCCCCTGGTGTGCCAGACCCGGGCAAGATCGTCGAGCCGGTAGTCGCGGCCGCCCATCCGGATCCCGTCCGACGTGACCAGCACGTCCGGATCCCGGTAATAGGTGATCATGACTGTCCTCCCCTCCCGTTCCATGCTACTTACCCCGCCGTGCACGCCTTACCCTGTCGAGGACGTTGCGGATCGATCCGGGAGGTTCACGTGGGTGAGTTCGTGGAACTGGAGACCAAGGACGGCATCGGCACCATCCGGCTGCGCCGGCCCCCGATGAACGCGCTCAACAGCCAGGTCCAGGAGGAACTCCGGCAGGCCGCGCAGGCCGCGGCCGCATCACCCGAGGTCCGTGCCGTCATCGTGTACGGCGGGGAGAAGGTGTTCGCGGCCGGAGCGGACATAACGGAGTTCACGACCACGACGTTCCAGGAGATGACGGTACGCGCGGGAGCCCTGTCCAGCGCGTTCGACGCGGTCGCCAGGATTCCCAAGCCGGTGGTCGCGGCGATCACCGGATACGCCCTCGGAGGCGGCTGCGAACTGGCCCTGGCCTGCGACTGGCGGGTCGTCGCGGAGGATGCCAAACTGGGTCAGCCGGAGATCAAACTCGGCCTCATCCCGGGCGCCGGCGGCACCCAGCGCCTGGCCAGACTCGTCGGCCCGGCCCGAGCCAAGGACCTCATCTTCTCCGGCCGCATGATCGACGCCGAGGAAGCGCTGAGAATCGGTCTCGCCGACCGCATCGCCCCCGCCGCCGACGTGTACGAGACCGCGGCCGACCTGCTGCGCCCCTATCTGACCGGCCCGGCGCTGGCCCTGCGAGCGGCCAAACAGGCGATCGACGGCGGCCTGGACACGGACCTGGCCTCGGGTCTGGCCCTGGAGAGCCACCTCTTCGCCAGCCTGTTCGCCACGGACGACCGTACGGAAGGCACCAAGGCGTTCGTCGAAAAGCGAAAGCCCACCTTCACCGGACAATGACCCGGAGCCACCCACCCGAGGATCTCGCGGATATCGATCCGTTGCCATAAAGTTCCTCTCTGTGACGATGCCTCGGGTGGGCGCGACATCGGTACGACGAACCACAACCATCGCGGTCGCGTTGCTGACCGGCCAGGCGCTGCTCTGCGCGATAATCGGCCTGGTCACCTTCGCGGCCGGCCACGACCGAACGGTGGCCGCACCCGCCCTGGCCGACCCCGTCCCCACCACCCTGACCAGCCAAGACCCCACCGGTGACCGCCATGACCCGGGCAGTGGTGGTCCAGGCAGCAGTGGCCCGGGTGACGATGGTCCGGGCAACGGCGGTCCAGGCGGCCGTGGTCCCGGCAGCGGTGGTCCCGGCAGCGGTGGTCCAGGCAGTGGTGGTCCAGGCAGTGGTGGTCCAGGCAGTGGTGGTCCAGGCAGTGGTGGTCCGGGCGGCAGTGGTCCGGGCGGCGATGGTCCGGGTGGCAGCGGCGGTCCGGGTGGGAGTGGTCCCGGCGGCAGCGGTTCAGCTAGCGGTTATCTCGGCGGTGATGGGCCCGGCGGTGATAGGCCCGGTCGCGGTGATCAGGGCGGCGCTGCCCCTGGTGGTGGGCGGGAAGGCGCGGACGGTCGTGACTCCCACGCCCAAGAACAAGGTGAACAAGATCGCGGAATCCCCACCGACAGGGACCGCGCACCATCCCAGGGTCAGGACGGCCCCCGTCCCGGCGGCGCCACGGTCCGCCCAGCTGTTCCCCCGGTCCAGCCCGCAGATCCAGCCCCGGCGAAATCCCCACAGGCCACCCACATGCCGACGGTGCCCCCACCCCCGACGTCGCCAAACGGTCCGCCCGGGCACCCACCGGCCCCGATCCGGCTGCCCCCGCGCGGTGATCACCCACCAAATGCCGGCGCCTCCTGCGACCACCCAGGCCAAACCGCCCGAGCCGCCTCCGGCCGCAAGGTCCGCTGCCTCCGAACCAACACCGGCACCCTGATCTGGCGCCCGGCGTAGCCGACCCACTGTTCGCCTGCCTGCGCGTCCGCTCAACCCGCCTGTGTGCCCGCTCGTCGTGTCTGAGTGCCGCACACCCTGCCCGCGCAGTCGGCTCGGTCTGTCCGCCCGCCTGCTCGTTTGGGCGTCTCTGTGTGCCTGCCTCCGACCTGGCCTGGGCGCGCCTCCAGCCTGGCCTGGGCGCGCCTCCAGCCTGGCCTGGGCGCGCCCTCTCGCCTTGCTCGCGCAGTCGGCTCGGCGACGGGTTGCGGGTTGCGGTTTGGGCTTAATGAAGGATGCCGCTAACGCGATGATCTCGCCCCACCCACCAAGAAAGAACGTTCGTTCTATAATCTCGACACAAGGCGGCCGTCGGGAGCAGCGGAGGCCTGAAGGGGTGGGAGGGCCTGGTGTGACGCGCTGCCGCCGCCGACCCGCCCGGGTGTGAGAAAGACCTGGACCGGCCGGGGCGATGGGGGACCGGTCCGGGACGGGGCGCGGGGCTGATCAAGTCGTGTGCGCTACCCCCTACACTGGCGCGCATGTCCATCGACCAGGGTCGGCACTCGCTCGGTGTCGACTTCGGCACCTCGAACACGGTTGCCGTGGCGCGATGGCCTGACGGCCGCGTCCGGCCGATTCTTGTTGACGGGTCGCCTCTGCTGCCTTCGGCTGTCTACGCCGAGCCGGACGGGACGCTGCTCATCGGGCGGGATGCCGTGCACAGCGCGCGGCGTGACCCGGCCCGGTTCGAGCCTAATCCCAAGCGCCGGATCGACGATGGGTCCGTGCTGCTCGGGGAGCGTGAGGTCCCGGTTGTCGATCTTGTGGCCGCCGTGCTGGTGCGGGTGGTCGAGGAATGGCACCGGGCGGTCGGGCCGGTGCGGCCCGAGGTGACTCTGACCTGCCCCGCGACGTGGGGTGCGACCCGGCGGGGGCTGCTCGCCGAGGCCGCCGGGCGGGCCGGGCTGGAACGGGTCCGGCTGGTGGCCGAGCCGGTTGCCGCGGCCACCTACTTCGCCGAGGTGCTGGGTCGCGACGTACCCATCGGGTCGGTGGTCATGGTCCATGATTTCGGGGCCGGCACGTTCGACGCCAGCGTGGTCGCGCGGACCGCCGAGGGGTTCGAGGTGCTCGCCGTCGACGGGCGGGACGATCTCGGGGGCCTGGACATCGACGCGGCGATCGTCGAGCACCTGGGGCGGCTCTGTGCCGAGCGGGATCCACAGGCCTGGGCCCGGCTGGCCGCGCCGGTGACGCTGGAGGACCGGCGGGCGCAGCGGCAGTTGTGGGACGACGTCCGGATCGCCAAGGAGCGGCTTTCCCGGTCGCAGAGCGCCGACGTGATGATCCCGTTGCTCGATGTCGAGATGCATGTGACCCGGGATGAGCTGGAGAAGCTGGCCCGGCCGATCCTGGACCAGACCGTGCAGGTCACCCGGGATCTGCTGACCTGGGCGGATCTGCCGGCCGGCCGGCTGGCCGGGGTGTTCCTGGTGGGTGGCGCGAGCCGGATCCCGCTGGTGAGCACGTTGCTGCACCGGTCGCTGGGTGAGGCGCCGGTGGTGATCGAGCAGCCTGAGCTGGTGGTCGCCGAGGGCAGTGTGCTCGCCGGCGCCGCGTTGCTGGCCAGTGAGCCGGCCGCGCCGGGGCCGACCTCGGAGATGCGCCTGCTGTCCCGGGACGAGTTGGCCGAGCGGGTCTCGATCGACGACATGGAGACGGTGCCGCAGTCCCGCCGTGAGCTGACCGGGCAGGGCATGCCGCCGGCGGTCGACCCGTGGCCGGACGCGGATCATCATTGGGAGCCGGACCCGGACGCCACGGTTGCCGCCCCGATCTCCCCGGCGACCAGGACCGGGGCGGCGCGTGCCGGGTCCCCGGCCGATGCGACCGTGCGGGCCCCGGCGGGCCTGGGTCGGGCTGACCTGGGCCGGGCTGACCTGGGCCGGGCTGACCTGGGCCGGGCTGACCTGGGCCGGGCTGACCTGGGCCGGGCCGAGCTGGGCCGGGCCGACCTGCCGGCGACCGGGCCGTTCCCGAATCCCGCGCCCCGGGCCGGGCTGGTGGCCGCCGGTCAGGCCAGGAAAGCCGCGACCGGCCCGATCGCGCCGAAACCGAAGAAGCGCACCAGTCGCGGCGTACGGGCCATCCAGATCCTGCTCAGCCTCATCGTGCTCGCCGCGGTGCCGATCGTCACGCTGCTCCTCGCGTACAGCCTCACCTCCGGGGTCGACTTCGAGTCGAGCCTGAGCTATCTCATCGAAGACCTTCGTCGTCTGGTGGGTTGATCGGCGGTAGCGTGCGGGGGAGGGCCGATCGACGGGAGTGACCATGGCGGACATGATCGAGGGGCACGGCGGGGAGCTGGCGCTGGCGGCGCTGCGGGCCTACGGGGTCGGCGAGATGTTCACGCTGTCCGGTGGGCACGTGTTCCCGCTGTACGACGCCGCGCACCGGACCGGGTTCCCGATCTACGACGTGCGCCACGAGCAGTCCGCGGTCTTCGCCGCCGAGGCGGTCGCCAAGCTGCAGCGCCGTCCCGGCCTGGCCGTGCTCACCGCCGGCCCCGGGGTGACCAACGGTATCTCCGGGCTGACCAGCGCGTTCTTCAACGCCTCACCGGTGCTGGTGCTCGGCGGCCGCGCGCCGGCGTTCCGCTGGGGCGCGGGCAGCCTGCAGGAGATCGACCACGTCCCGCTGGTCGCGCCGGTCACGAAGTACGCCGCCACGGTCGCCGACACCGCGTCGATCCCGGCGCAGGTCGGTGCCGCGCTGACCGCCGCCCTGACCGCGCACCGCGGCCCGGCGTTCCTGGACCTGCCGCTCGAGGTGCTGTTCTCCAGCGACGACGCGCCGGCGCCCACCGCGGCCGCGATCCCGGTGACCGAGGCTGATCCGGAGGAGGTGGCCCGGGCCGCCACGCTGCTCGCGACCGCCGAGCGGCCGGTGCTCATCGCGGGCTCCGACGTGTGGGCCGGTGACGCGATCGCCGAGCTGCGGGCGGCGGCCGAGGCGCTGCAGGTGCCGGTCTTCACCAACGGCATGGGCCGGGGCGCGCTGCCGCCGGGTCACCCGCTCGGTTTCGCGAAGGCCCGCCGGCCGGCGTTCAGCGAGGCCGACGTGATCGCGGTGATCGGCACGCCGCTCGACTTCCGGCTCGCTTTCGGCGAGTTCGACCCGGCGCAGGTGATCCACATCGTGGACGCGCCGGACCGGCGGGCCACCCATGTCCAGCCCGCCGTCTCGCCCGCCGGTGACCTGCGGCTCATCCTGGCCGCGCTGGCGAATCACACCGGCAGGCGCACCGATCACGCCGGGTGGGTGGCCGGGCTGCGCGCGGCCGAGGACGCCGGCCGGGCCCGCGACGGCGAGGCCATGGCGGCGGAGTCCGATCCGATCAAACCCGCCCGGGTGTACGGGGAACTGCGCCGGATTCTCGCGCCGGACGCCGTGACGATCGGCGACGGTGGGGATTTTGTCTCCTACGCCGGTCGCTACCTCGAGCCGGCCCGGCCCGGCACGTGGCTGGACCCGGGACCGTACGGCTGCCTCGGCACCGGCATGGGCTACGCGATGGGCGCCCGGGTCACGTACCCGGACCGGCAGATCTGTGTCCTGATGGGCGACGGCGCCGCCGGGTTCTCGCTGATGGACGCGGAGTCGCTGGTGCGGCAGAACCTGCCGGTGGTGATCGTGGTCGGCAACAACGGCATCTGGGGCCTCGAGAAGCACCCGATGCGGGCGATGTACGGCTACGACGTCGCCGCCGATCTGCAGCCGGGCCTGCGCTACGACGCGGTGGTGCAGGCGCTGGGCGGGGCGGGCGAGACCGTGGAGAAGCCGGGCGACCTCGGCCCGGCGCTGGCCCGGGCGTTCGACGCCGGCGTTCCGTACCTGGTCAACGTGCTGACCGATCCGGCCGACGCCTATCCCCGCTCGTCCAACCTCGCCTGAGGGTCAGCCCTCGTCGTTCTTGTCGAGGTCGCGTTCCCACTGGGCGAGCAGCTCACGGTCGCGGCGGGACTGCTCGCTGTCGACCGAGCGCAGGAATTCCGGGTCGTCGTCGGGCGAGGAGGGGCGGCGCGGGGGCCGGCGGACCGCCTCGTGCGGCGGGGGCAGCGGGCGCCCCCAGAGGAAGTAGCCGGCCGGACCCAGCAGCGGGACGAAGAGGATCGCGAGGACCCACACGGCACGGGGCATGGATCGGACCCGATCGGCCGACAGGACGCCGATGAGCGCGAGCACCAGGAGGACGAGCTGCACCGCAGCCAGGAAGACGAACACCCGAACCATGAGGCCAATGATGCCGCGCGTCTCGGCGATCGGCGACGATCAGAGCATGACAAGCGCGCAGCCGAGCGCGGCGAGCCCGGCGACGATCAGCGCGTAGCCGCTCACCGCGCGCCGCCCCGGGTGCGGTGGCCAGGCGTTCAGTCCGCCGGCCCGGCGATAGGCGAGCGCGATGAGCAATGTCCAGCCGGCCATGGCGAGCGCCGCTGTGAAAATAATCGCGGGCCGGGCATCCGGGGCGAACGCCGGCCGGACCATCAGCAACCCGACGACGGTCGCGGACAGCCCGGTGCGGCGCCAGGCGAGCCGGGTGCGCTCCGCGGCGGCCCCCGGATCACGCTCGACGTCGACCGGCATGACGTCGCTCACTGCAGGGCCTTGATCAACACTGCGATGACCAGCAGGATCGCGCCGGCCGCGACGACGAGGGCGAGGATCGCGGGGAAGCGGGACCGGGGCAGGTCGGTGCCGAGACGCATGGCTTTTTCGGTACGGGCCCAGTGGTCGACCGCCCGGATCGCCACGACGCCGCCGAGCAGGATCATCGCCACCGCGATGATCTCGCGCAGGTGGGCGATCGGCAGCGGGGGCAGGAACTGGGCGCAGGCCAGCCCGCCGGCGAGCAGGGCCAGCGCGGTCCGGATCCAGGCCAGGAACGTACGTTCGTTGGCCAGCGAGAAGCGGTAGTCGGGCTTCTCGCCGACCACCGGGGTCTTCTGCGGGTTGAACCACTGGTCGAGCACGGATTGATTATTGACCGTGGAGGTCAAGAAGGCCGGGGCGGGCACCATGCCGCCTCGGGGCCCGGCCGGTGCGGGCGGTGGGGGAGGATGGACGGGGACTCGCCTCCCGAGGGGTGAGGTGTGTCACTCACGGGCCCGCAGACTCATAAGCTACCCGTGGGTAACATCTGGTAGGAAACGTGAAACACGGCTGCAGGCTTGCGTCCATACAGGGGACATATCCAGGAGGGTCGTCGAAGCGCGATGAACATCGTCGTACTGGTCAAGCAGGTGCCCGACTCCGGTGCTGAGCGCACCCTGAGCGCGAGCGACAACACCGTCGAGCGGGGCTCGGCGAACAACGTCATCAACGAGATGGACGAGTACGCCATCGAGGAAGCGCTGAAGATCAAAGAGGCGCACGGTGGCGAGGTCACCATCCTGACGATGGGTCCCGAGCGGGCCACGGAGTCCATCCGCAAGGCGCTCTCCATGGGCCCGGACAAGGCTGTGCACGTCCAGGACGACGCGCTGCACGGCTCCTGCGCCGTCGCGACCTCCAAGGTGCTCGCCGCCGCGCTCGGCACGCTCAGCGCCGACCTGGTGCTCTGCGGTGCGGAGTCGACCGACGGCCGGGTCCAGGTCATGCCGCACATGATCGCCGAGCGGCTGGGCGTCGCCGCGCTGACCGGCGCGCGCAAGCTCACCGTGGAGGGGTCGCAGCTGACCGCCGAGCGGCAGACCGACGAGGGCTACGAGGTCGTCACCGCGGCCACCCCCGCCGTCGTCAGCGTCTGGGACACCATCAACGAGCCGCGCTACCCGTCCTTCAAGGGCATCATGGCGGCCAAGAAGAAGCCGGTGCAGACCCTGTCGCTCGCCGACCTGGGCGTCTCCGCCGACGAGGTGGGCGCCGCGGGTGCGAGCTCCGCGGTCGTCGAGTTCTCGGCGCGCCCCCCGCGCAGCGCCGGCACCAAGGTCATCGACGAGGGCGACGGCGGCACCAAGCTCGTCGAGTTCCTCGTCACCGAGAAGTTCGTCTGAGAGGGGCCCACCATGGCTGAAGTACTGGTCGTCGTCGAGGCCTCGAAGGCCGCCGGCGTCAAGAAGGTCACGCTGGAGATGCTGACGATCGCCCGCGGTCTGGGCGACGTGTCGGCTGTCGTGCTGGGTGGTGCGGGTGCCGCCGCGGAGCTCTCCGGGAAGCTCGGTGAGTACGGCGCCACCAAGATCTACGCGGGTGAGGGCGAGGAGGTCGACGGCTACCTCGTGGCGCCCAAGGCCACCGCCGTCGCCGAGCTGGTCAAGCGGCTCCAGCCCGCCGCGGTGCTGCTGGCCTCCACCCAGGAGGGCAAGGAGATCGCCGGGCGGCTCGCCGTCAAGCTGGACAACGGGCTGCTCACCGACGCGGTCGACGTGGCCGCCGACGGCACCGCGACCCAGGTCGTCTTCGCCGGCTCGGGCATCGTCAAGTCCAAGGTCACCCGCGGCCTGCCGATCATCACCGTGCGCCCCAACTCGGTCACCCCGGCCCCGGCCCCCGCGACCCCCGAGGTCGAGCAGCTGACGGTCGTGGCCACCGACGCCGACAAGCTCACCAGGGTCGTCGAGCGGTTCGCCGAGCAGAAGGGCGCCCGTCCCGAGCTCACCGAGGCGTCGGTCGTCGTCTCCGGTGGCCGCGGCGTCGGCAACGCCGACAACTTCAAGCTGGTCGAGGAGGTCGCCGATCTGCTCGGCGGTGCCGTGGGTGCGTCCCGCGCGGCCGTCGACTCCGGCTACTACCCGCACCAGTTCCAGGTCGGTCAGACCGGCAAGACGGTCTCCCCGCAGCTGTACGTGGCGCTGGGCATCTCCGGCGCGATCCAGCACCGGGCCGGCATGCAGACCTCGAAGACCATCGTCGCGGTCAACAAGGACGCCGAGGCGCCGATCTTCGAGCTGGCGGACTACGGCGTGGTCGGCGACCTGTTCAAGGTCGTCCCGCAGGCCAACGAGGAGATCCGCAAGCGGAAGTGACGTTCGGCACGACCCGGCCCGCGCGCTCGTCGTGGGGGCCGGGCCGTGTGCTTTTTCCGGTTCTTGCCCTGAGCCCAGCCATTTACCCAGGTGGCAGGGGTCGGGTGGCCGTTCAGGGGCCGCCCGCGGCGCCTGGCCGCCCGGCCCCGGTCTCTGGCGGGAGCGACGTCTCGGACCACCGCGGACCCGAGTCGGCATGATTTTGATCTCCCGGCTCGGTCGTGCCGCTTCTCGCGAGACGGACGGCACGCGTTGGTTGACGCCTCAAGGCATAAGCTGAGGGCGATGGCCTACCTGGATCACGCGGCGACCACGCCGATGCTTCCCGAGTCGCTCGACGCCTATGTGGCCGCGGCTCGGGCAATCGGCAATCCGTCGTCCCTGCACGCGGCCGGCCGCAGTGCCCGCCGGCTGGTCGAAGAGTCCCGCGAGCGGATCGCCGCGGTGCTCGGTGCCCGGCCGTCCGAGGTGATCTTCACCAGTGGCGGCACCGAGAGCGACAACCTGGCCACCAAGGGCATCTTCTTCGCCCGCCGGGACGCCGACGCCCGCCGGACCCGGATCGCCGCCTCCGCGGTCGAGCACCACGCGGTGCTGGACGCGGTCGACTGGCTGGGCGCGCACGAGTCGGCCGGCCTCGACTGGCTGGACGTCGACGCGGCCTGCCGGGTCGATCCGGCGACGCTGGCCGCCGTCCTCGCCGAGCACGGCGACGAGCTCACCGTGATCAGCGTGCAGTGGGCCAACAACGAAGTCGGCACGGTGCAGCCGATCGCCGAGCTCGCCGCGCTGGCCGCCGCCGCCGGCATCCCGTTCCACACCGACGCCGTGCAGGCGGTCGGCCAGGTCCCGGTCGATTTCGCCGCCAGCGGCGCGTCGGCGCTCACGGTCACCGGCCACAAGCTCGGCGGCCCGGTCGGCGTCGGGGCCCTGCTGCTCGGCCGTGACATCGCGGCCACCCCGCTGCTGCACGGCGGTGGCCAGGAGCGCGATGTGCGCTCCGGCACCCTCGACACCCCAGGTGTGGTGGCGTTCGCGGTCGCGGTCGAGGCCGCGGTCAAGACCCAGCAGGAGTATTCGGCCCGGGTCTCGGCCCTGCGCGACGACCTCGTCACCCGGGTCCGGGCGGCGATCCCGGACGCGATCTACAACGGCGACCCGGTGCACCGCCTGCCCGGCAACGCGCACTTCTCGTTCCCGGGCTGCGAGGGCGACGCGCTGCTGCTGCTCCTCGACGCCCAGGGCATCGCCTGCTCCACGGGTTCCGCCTGCTCCGCCGGGGTGGCCCAGCCGTCACACGTGCTGATCGCGATGGGCGCCGATGACGACCGGGCCCGCTCGTCGCTGCGGTTCACGCTGGGTCACACCTCGACAGCGGAGGAGATCGATCAGGTGATGGCCGTGCTGCCGGGCGCGGTCGAGCGGTCCCGCCGGGCCGCCGCCTGGAAAACGACCCGCAACAGCGAGAGCTAGGCTTGCCCGGTGCGAGTGCTAGCAGCTATGTCGGGCGGGGTCGACTCCGCCGTTGCCGCCGCGCGCGCCCACGCCGCCGGGCACGACGTGACCGGTGTGCACCTGGCGCTGTCGCGAAACCCTCAGACCTATCGGACCGGCGCGCGGGGGTGCTGCACCCTCGAGGATTCCCGGGACGCCCGCCGGGCCGCCGATGTGATCGGCATCCCGTTCTATGTGTGGGACATGGCCGAGCAGTTCCACGAGAGCGTCGTCGACGACTTCGTCAACGAGTATGCCGCCGGCCGCACGCCCAACCCCTGCCTGCGCTGCAACGAGAAGATCAAGTTCGAGGCGGTGCTGGACCGGGCGATCGCGCTGGGCTTCGACGCGGTGGTCACCGGCCACCACGCCCGGCTCGGGGCGGACGGGCTGCTGCGCCGCAGCGTCGACCTCGCCAAGGACCAGTCGTACGTGCTGGCCGTGCTCACCCGCGCCCAGCTGGACCGGTCGATGTTCCCGCTCGGCGACGCCACCAAGGCGCAGGTCCGGGCGGAGGCGGCCGAGCGTGGCCTGGCCGTCGCGGACAAGCCGGACTCCAACGACATCTGCTTCATCGCCGACGGTGACACCCGCGGTTTCCTCGCCGAGCGGCTGGGTGAGACCCCCGGGGACATCGTGGACGGCCGCACCGGCGCGGTGCTGGGCCAGCACCAGGGCGCGTATTCCTACACGATCGGCCAGCGCAAGGGCCTCGACCTGCGGGTTCCGGCGCCGGACGGCCGCCCCCGCTACGTGCTCTCCATCACGCCGGTCACCAACACGGTCACCGTCGGCCCGCGCGAGGACCTCGCCGTCGACACGGTGACCTCGACCCGGCCGATCTGGCACGGCGGCCCCACTCCGGTCGAGTGCGACGTGCAGCTGCGCGCCCACGGCGAGGTGGTGCGCGCCGACGTGACGCTCGGCGACGACGGTCTGACGGCCCGGCTGCACACCCCCGCCCGTGGCGTCGCGGCCGGTCAGGCGATCGTGGCCTACCAGCGCGACCCGGCCGGCGACATCGTGCTGGGTTCGGCCACCATCGCGGCGGGCTCCCTCGCCGCACCCGCCCTGGTGTCCGGTGCCTGACTTCCCCTGGTCGGCCGGTTCGTCCACCGGTGCCGGGTCGCTGCCCGGCACCGACATCGCGGAGGCCCAGCGCCTCGTCTTCGGCGAGCTGCCGGAGCTGCCGCACCTCGCCGAGCTGCCCGCCCGCGGACCCGGCGCCGACATGATCGGGCGTTCCGCCGGGTTCCTCGCCGACCTGCCGGTGCAGCTCTACGCCGGCCGCTGGCAGATCGCCCCGCGCCCCGGCAGGGACCAGCGGCACACCGCCGACCTGCTGGAACGCGACCTCGACCAGCTCACCGAGCAGGGCGAGCGCTACACCGGCCCGGTGAAGATCCAGTCGGCCGGTCCGTGGACACTCGCCGCGAGCCTCGAGCTGCCGATCGGCGGCCGGATGCTGCGCGACCCCGGCGCGGTCCGGGACCTGACCGGCTCGCTCGCCGAAGGCCTCCGCCGCCACGTCCTCGACGTGCGCAAACGCCTCCCCAAGGCGACGATCCTGCTGCAGCTCGACGAGCCGTCGCTGCCGACGGTCCTCGCCGGACGCGTGCCGACCGAGAGCGGCCTCGGCGCCTACAAGGCCGTCGACGGGCCCGGCGCGGCGACCGCGCTGCGGGAGATCGCCGAGACCGTGGACGCGCCGATCATCGTGCACTGCTGCGCGCCGGGCCTGCCGCTGCAGGTGGTCCGGGACGCTCAGGCCGTGGCCGTCTCGCTCGACCTCTCCCTGCTCAAGGACCTCGACCCGCTGGGTGAGGCCATCGAGGCCGGGCTCGGCCTGTTCGCCGGCGCGGTGCCCACCCGCCCGATTGCCGGCACCCGCGGCCCGTCGTCCGCCGAAACCGCCGATCGGGTACGCGCACTGTGGAGCAAACTCGGCTTCCCGCCCCGGCGCCTGACCGAGCAGGTCGTGGTGACCCCCGCGTGCGGCCTGGCCGGAGCGTCGCCGGTGTACGTGCGCGCGGTGCTCAAGGCCTGCCGCGACGCCGCCCGCCGACTGGCTGAAGTCTAGGGTGCATCCGGGCGAAACGCCTGGACGGCGGGGCAATGACCTCCGGGTGTACGCGGACCCGGCCGGCCATCCCTTCTACCTCGTCCGGTGATTCCCGGTTTTGTCGGTGGGTGGGACTACCGTGCCTCTTGAAGACGGAACTCGGAGGTCACGGTGGGCGAGAAGCATTCCGAAACAGGCGACGAACTCGTGGTCGGTCAGCCGACCGCCGAGCAGGTCGCGGTCGCCGGCGCGGAGCCGACCCCGGCGGCCAGCACCCGGCACGCCGAGCTGAGCGACGAGCTCCGCGGTCACCAGTACCGCTACTACGTGCTCGACTCGCCGACGATCCCCGACGCCGACTTCGACCGGCTGCTGCGCGAGCTGGAAGCCCTCGAGGCGCAGTTCCCGGCACTGCGCACCCCCGACTCGCCGACCCAGAACGTCGGCGGCACGTTCTCCACGCTGTTCACCCCGGTCGAGCACGCCGAGCGGATGATGTCGCTCGACAACGTGTTCGACGAGGACGAGCTGGCCGCGTGGGCCGAGCGCACCGAGCGCGACGCCGGCGGCCCGACCGGGTTCATCTGCGAGCTCAAGGTCGACGGCCTGGCGATCAACCTGACGTACGAGCACGGCCGGCTGATCCGCGGCGCGACCCGGGGCGACGGGCGCACCGGTGAGGACGTGACGCCCAACGTGCGCACGATCCGCGAGATCCCCGAGCGGCTCGCCGGCGACAACCCGCCGGAGCTGCTCGAGGTGCGCGGCGAGATCTACTTCCCGGTGTCCGCGTTCGCCGACCTCAACGCGACGCTGGTCGAGCAGGGCAAGGCGCCGTTCGCCAACCCGCGCAACGCCGCCGCCGGCAGCCTGCGGCAGAAGGACCCCCGGATCACCGCGTCCCGGGGCCTGCGGATGGTCGTACACGGCATCGGCGCCCGCAAGGGCTTCACGCCGGACTCCCAGTCGCACGCCTACGAGGCCCTCGAAGCATGGGGCCTGCCCACCAGCTCCCGGTGGAAACTCGTCGACACCATGGCCGGCGTCCGCGACTACCTCGCGTATTACGCCGAGCACCGGCACGACGTCGAGCACGAGATCGACGGCGTGGTCATCAAGGTCGACCCGGTGGCCATCCAGGGCCGGCTCGGCTCCACCAGTCGCGCGCCCCGCTGGGCCATCGCGTTCAAGTACCCGCCCGAGGAGGTCACCACCAAACTGCTCAACGTCGAGGTCAACGTCGGGCGCACCGGCCGGGTCACCCCGTTCGCGGTCCTGGAACCGGTCCGCGTCGCGGGCTCCACGGTCGCCCTCGCCACCCTGCACAACGCGCGCGAGGTCGAACGCAAGGGCGTCTGGATCGGCGACACCGTCGTGCTGCGCAAGGCCGGCGACGTGATCCCCGAGGTGCTCGGTCCGGTCATGGACCTGCGCCCCGCCGACGCCCACCCGTTCGTGATGCCGACCGAGTGCCCGGCCTGTGGCACCCCGCTCGCTCCCGCCAAGGAGAGCGACATCGATATCCGGTGCCCCAACACCCGCTCCTGCCCGGCCCAGCTGCGCGAACGCGTGTTCCACCTGTCCGGGCGCGGCGCGTTCGACATCGAGGTGCTCGGCTACAAGGCCGGTCAGGCCCTGCTCGACTCCGGAGCGATCACCGACGAGGGCGACCTGTTCGGCCTCACCGAGGACGACCTGCGCCGCTCCCCGTTCTTCGTCAACAAGGACGGCAGCCTCGGCACCAACGCGACCAAACTCCTCGACAACCTCATCGAGGCCCGCCGCCGCCCGCTGTGGCGCGTCCTGGTCGCCCTCTCCATCCGCCACGTCGGCCCCACGGCCGCCCAGGCCCTGGCCCGGGAGTTCGGCTCCATGACAGCCATCGAGGCCGCGGTCACCGAAGGCCGCACCGAGGACCTGTCCGCCGTAGAGGGCGTAGGCCCGACCATCGCCGAGAGCCTCCGCGAATGGTTCGCCGTCGACTGGCACCGCGACATCATCACCAAATGGCGAGCGGCCGGCGTCCAGATGGAAGACGAGCGCACCGAGGACGGCCCCCGCCCGCTGGCCGGCCTGACCTTGGTGGTGACCGGCACGCTGGCCACCCACTCCCGGGACGCGGCAACCGAAGCGGTGACTTCCCGAGGCGGCAAGGTGAGCGGCTCGGTCTCGAAGAAGACCGCCTTCGTCGTGGTCGGCGACAACCCCGGCAGCAAATACGACAAGGCTCTGACCCTCAAGGTCCCGGTCCTGGACGAAGCCGGCTTCGCCACCCTCCTGGCCGAAGGCCCGGAAGCGGCCCGGGAGGTCGCCGAGATCGGCCCCGACTCCACCTCCGACCCCACCCCCGATCCGCCCGCTGCCGCTGCCGCGCTTGTTGCCGCCGCTGACTCGCCCGCCGCCGCCGCCGCCGCCGCTGCCGCTGCCTCGGCCTCGCCCGCTGCTGCTGCCGACTCGCCCGCTGCCGCTGACCCGTCCGCCGTTGACTCGTCCGCCCCGGCGAGTTCGTCCTCTCCGGAGCCGTCCACCGCGTCGAGCTCGTCCGCCGCGGAGCCGCCCGGCCCCTGAGCCCGTCCGCCCGAGCCCACATCCCCTGCGCTGGCGTCCACCGAGCTGGCATCTCCTGTGCCTCGCCCTTCGAGCCCTGCCTTCCGGTGCCTGGCTCGCGGTGCCTGGCTCGCGGTGCCTGGCTCGCGGTGCCTCGCCCGCGGTGCCTCGCCCGCGGTGCCTCGCCCATTGAGCTCGGCGTCCCAGGGGCCGGCATCCCAAGGTCGGCGTCCCAAGGTGGTGTCTGCGGGGGTTGGCGTTCGCGGGGCCGGCCTCGGGGGAGTGACCAGGGTGAGATCGCCGAGGCCTCCAAAGGGTGATCTTTCCGGTGTTGCTCGTGGTAGGAGATGTGGCGTTTTGATAACGCCGAAGCCGTTTCGCGTCGTTTTGTCTATGTGGATCTATGGTGAGGAGGACCGGTAGGTCGACGCCATCGTGGAGGTCGCATGGGTGCCGCACAGCCGCGCCGCTCCATGCTGGGCGGTCGCTCCCGGCCGGGTGGCCGCGCTCAGCCGGACAGCGGCGTTGAACCGGGTGGCCGTGCTGAGCCGGGTGGCCGTGCTGAGCCGGGTGGCCGCGTCGAGCCGGGTGGCCGTGGCGAACCGGATAGCCGCGCCGAACGGGATGGTCGCCCTCAGCCGGATGGTCGCCCTCAGCCGGGTGGTCGCCCTCAGCCGGGTGGTCGCGCTCGGCCGGGTGGGCGCGTTGCGTTCGGTGGCCGAGCCGGGGTCGGTGCTCGGGCTGCGTTCGGTGCTCGGGCCGCGCTGGGCGGGCGGCGGGTTCGGCGGGCTCTTCGACGGGGGGCCGGGGCCGCTGTCTGCGGTGCGGTGATCGCCGACACCGGGCTGTGGCTGTTCTTCCCCGGGACCTTCGCCGGATTGAACGCCGAGTTCTGGGTGCTCGCCGCGCTCGCGCTCACCGTTGACTCCCGACCGTACGTGCTTGCCAACCGGCGGGCCAGTTCGGTGGTTCTGCCGTCGATCTGCTTCACGTTCGCGCTGGTGCTGGCGTGGGGGTTCGTCCCTGCCGTCGCCGTGCAGCTGGCGGCCATCGCCGTCGCCGGGATCCGGATGCGGCATTCCGCTCGCCGGGTGCTGTACCTCGCTGTCCAGCACACCGTCGCGCTCGTGGGGGCCGCCGTGGTCGCGCGTTCCGCCGGGCTGCGTGTCGACAGCGCTCCGGACTGGGATGACGCGCTGTTCACCGTGGCCGCGGCCGCTGTCTGGATTCTTGGCCGGCAGGCGGTGGATGTGCTGGTCGTGCGGTTGTCGCCGGGGCGGCGGCGGCCCCGGCCGCAGCAGTGGGGGCTCGAGCTCTTCGCGACCGCCGCGCTGCTGCTGCTCGGGCCGGTGGTGCTGGCCGCCGCGCAGGCCGGGATCACGGTCGTACCGCTGGTGTTGCTGGCTCTGCATGCCGTGCACCGGATGGTGCGGTCCGCCGGGGAGTTCGAGCGGGCGTCGCGGACCGACGCGCTGACCGGCCTGCCCAACCGGCGGGTGTTGCAGAGTATGGCCGCCGAGCGGGGTGGGGCACTGCTGCTGCTGGACCTCGACCGGTTCCGGACGGTCAACGACGCGCTGGGGCATGCGGCCGGGGACCGGCTTCTCGTGGAAGTGGGACGGCGGCTGGCTGCCTGCGTACCGTCGCATGATCTGGTGATCCGTCTCGGGGGTGACGAGTTCGCCGTGCTGGCGACGCGGGTGGACGGGCCCGCCGAGGCCCGGCGGATCGCGGCGCACCTGGCTGAGACGCTCAGCGTGCCGTTTGCCCTGGATGGTCTGCCGGTCGGGGTGAGCGCGTCGATCGGGATCGCGATGCAGCCGGATCGCGGCGGTCCGGAAGGCGGTTACGGCACGTCGTTGCTCCGGCAGGCGGAGAGCGCGATGTACGACGCGAAGCAGCGTGGCGCCCAGGTCGTCGTCTATACCCGCGACGCCGAGCAGCCGGCACCCGATCTTGCCCTGCTCGCCGACCTGCGGGAGGCGCTGCGGTCCGGCACCGGGGAGAGCGGGATCGTGCTTTTCTACCAGCCGCAGATCGCGATCGCGACCGGTGAGATCGTCGGTGTCGAGGCGTTGCTGCGCTGGCAGCACCCGGACCGTGGCCTGGTCGGCCCGGAGGAGTTGCTGCGGGTCGCCGAGCAGACCCCGGTCATGCGCCGGCTCACCAGCCGGGTGCTGCACGAGGTGATCGCCCAGATGGCGGTCTGGCGTTCGGCGGGCCGCCCGCTGCGGGCGTCGGTCAACGTCAGTGTGCGGGACCTGCACGCGCCGGGCATCGCCGGTGAGATCCAAGAACTGCTGCTCCGGTACGAGGTCCCGGCCGACCTGCTGCAACTGGAGATCACCGAGAGCGCGTTGATGGTCGACCCGCACCGGGTGCTCGACACGATCACCCGCCTGGACCGGACCGGGGTGGCGATCTCCCTGGACGATTTCGGTACGGGCTACTCCTCGCTGCAGCACCTGCGCCGGCTCCCGCTGTCCGAGGTGAAGATCGACCGCTCGTTCGTGCTGGGCATGGCGACCGACCGGGGGGACGCCGCGATCGTACGGTCGGTGGTGGATCTCGCCGGGTCGCTGGGGCTGCGGGTCGTCGCCGAGGGGGTCGAGGACGAGCGGACCTGGCGACTGCTCGCCGCGGCCGGCTGCCATGCTGCTCAGGGGTGGTTCCACGCGCGGCCGATGCCGGCCCGGGACCTCGACGGATGGCTGGTCCGATACCGCCCGCTGCGGCCCGGCCGGGAACCGGGTGCCCTCGCCGCGACCTGAGTGCGTGGCCAAATAGACTTGCCGGGTAAGCATCACCGAGGAAACCAGGGGGCACGATGGCTGCCATCTCCCGCGAAGAGGTCGCGCATCTCGCGCGCCTGTCGCGGCTCGCCGTGACCGAGGAGGAGCTCGACCGGTTCGCCGGCCAGCTCGACGTGATCCTCCAGTCGGTCGCCCGGATCGGTGATGTGGCCGCCGACGACATCCCGCCGACGTCGCACTCCGTGCCGCTGACCAACGTCTACCGCGACGATGTCGTGCAGCCGTCGCTCAAGCAGGCCGACGTGCTCGCCGGCGCGCCCGACGCCGCCGAGGGCCGTTTCCGGGTGCCCCGCATCCTGAGCGAGGAAGAGTGAGCACCGTGAGTGACATCACCACGATGACCGCGGTGCAGATCGCCGGTCTCATCTCGTCCGGCGAGGCCTCCGCGGTCGAGGTCGCCACCGCGCACCTCGACCGGATCGCCGCCGTCGACGACCGGGTCCACGCGTTCCTGCACGTCGACCGGGAGGGGGCGCTCGCCGCCGCCGCCGACATCGACGCCCGCCGTGGCCGGGGCGAGGAGCTCGGCCCGCTGGCCGGCGTGCCCGTCGCGGTCAAGGACGTGCTCACCACCAAGGGCGTGCCGACCACCGCCGCCTCCAAGATCCTCGAGGGCTGGAAGCCGCCCTACGACGCGACCCTCGTCGAGCGGCTGCGCGCCGCCGGCACGGTCATGCTCGGCAAGACCAACATGGACGAGTTCGCCATGGGGTCCTCCACCGAATACTCGGCCTACGGCCCGACCCACAACCCGTGGGACCTCGGGCGCATCCCCGGTGGCTCCGGCGGCGGCAGCGCGGCGTCCCTCGCGGCCTACGAGGCCCCGCTGGCCATCGGCACGGACACCGGCGGCTCGATCCGTCAGCCGGGCGCGGTCACCGGCACGGTCGGCGCCAAGCCGACGTACGGCGGCACGTCGCGCTACGGCCTGATCGCGTTCTCGTCCTCCCTGGACACCCCGGGCCCCTGCGCCCGCAACGTCGAGGACGCGGCGCTGCTGCACGCGGCGATCGCCGGCCACGACCCGCGCGACTCGACGTCCATCCCGCAGCCGGTGCCGGACGTCGTCGCGGCCGCCCGCCAGGGTGCGCTCGGCGACCTGACCGGCGTCAAGCTCGGCCTGGTCAAGGAGTTCGCCGGTGAGGGCGCCGAGGCCGGCGTCACGGCCGCGTTCCGCGAGTCGGTCGAGGCCCTGGTCAAGCTCGGGGCCGAGGTCGTCGAGGTCTCCTGCCCGCACTTCGAGTACGCCCTCCCGGCCTACTACCTCATCGCCCCCAGCGAGGCCTCCTCCAACCTGGCCCGCTTCGACAGCGTGCGCTACGGCCTGCGCGTCGGCGACGACGGCAACCACTCGCTCGAAGAGGTCATGTCCCTGACCCGCGAGTCCGGTTTCGGTCCCGAGGTCAAGCGCCGGATCATCCTCGGCACGTACGCGCTGTCCAGCGGCTACTACGACGCCTACTACGGCCAGGCCCAGAAGGTCCGCACGCTGATCACGCGGGACTTCACCCAGGCCTTCGAGCAGGTCGACGTGCTGATCTCGCCGACCACCCCGTTCGTGGCGTTCCCGTTCGGCTCCCGCACCTCGGACCCGTACCAGATGTACCTCGCCGACCTCTACACGATCCCGACCAACCTGTACGGCGGCCCGGCCATCTCGGTCCCGTGCGGCCTCTCCGAAGGCCTCCCGGTCGGTTTCCAGATCATGGCCCCGACCATGGCCGACGACCGGATGTACCGGGTGGCCGCGGCGCTGGAGTCCGCGGTCGGCACCTTCACCCCGCCGGCGCTCTGACAGCCCTGATCCGGCGGACCCACGCGGGTCCGCCGGATCCTCGGTTCAGGCCGGGGTCACCGGGCTGTCCAGCCAGGCGTTGATCAGGGCGCTGTAGTCCGTACCTGTGTGGTCCCGGACGAAGGCGATGAACGACGCCCGGTCCTGCTGGGTGTTCTTCTGGGTCTGGACCCAGGCGGTGGCCAGGGCGAAGAATTTCTTGTCGCCGAGTTTCGCGTGCAGTTGCTGGAGCATCGCGGCCGGGCAGAGATAGACGTTGCCCTCGGCGAAGTTGGCCGCCCTGGGGCTGCCGGGTGGGCCGAGTTGCTCGCGCAGGGTGGCGTCGCGGCCGCGGAGATACTGTTCGAGTTCGGCGTCGGTGAGCTGGTCACGGTCCTGTTCCCAGAGGAGCTGGGCGTATGTTGCCCAGCCCTCGTTGAGCCACAGGTCCTTCCACGTGGTGGGTGTGACCGAGTCGCCGAACCACTGGTGGGCGTATTCGTGCAGGAGATCCTTCTCGAAGCCGGCCCGGACCTGCTCGTCCCACGCGCCGATCTTCCCGCCCATGGTGATCATCTGCTGGGTCTCCATGCCGGACGCGGAGTCGACCATGACAATGCCGCCGGTCGGGAACGGGTAGGGGCCGAAGCGTTCTTCGAGGAATGCCACGTATTCCGGCGACTTCTTCAGCGACTCCACGAGCTTGTCGTCGATGCCTTTGCGGTACCAGTACGTCAGTGGCAGCCCGTGCGGCCCCTCAGCCTCGATCTTCTGGTACCGGCCCACCGCGAGCGTGGTCAGGTACGTGGCGACCGGGTCCTTGCTCTGGTACTCGAAGACGTTCGTGATGGTCCCGGCCACCGGGGTGCCGCTCGCGACCGCCGACCAGCCGTCCGGGACGGTCACCGAGATGTCGTACAGCGCCTCATCGGAGGGCTGGTCATTCGCCGGATACCAGGTGAACGCGCCGAACGGCTCCTGCATCGTCCACAGGCCGCCGTCGGCCGTCACCGTCAGGCCCAGCGGTTCGCTGTCCCCGCGATGCGACGGGATCGGCGTCGTCCTGGGCCTCCCGTGATATTTCACCACGAGCGTGACCGGCCTGTTTGCGGTGACGGCGGCGGGGACCGTCAGCTTCTCGTCCGTCACCGTCGCGACGACCGGTTCTTCATTCAAGGACACCGCATCGATGGTGTACGCCATGAAGTCCAGTGACAGCGCGGTCGCGTCGACGACCGGGCGCACCCGCAGCGTGGCGGTGCCGGTGAGCGTCTTCGCCGCGACGTCCCAGGCCAGGTCCAGGTCGTAGTGCAGGACGTCCAGTCTGTCGGTGCCGCGCGCCGGATAGATCGGGTCCGCCACCGGCCTCGACTCGCCCGCGGTGGTGGCAGTGGGCGCCGTACAGCCCATGACCAGGGTCGTCACGGCAAAAGCTGCTACCAGGGGTACGTGGCGCATGACGCAGACCGTACCCAGATGGTGCTCTCCCGTGGGGGCAGGCGAAACCCGCCGGATTCTTGTCGGTGCCGCCTATTAGGCTTGTCCCTGTCGGATCCCGCAGTCACCTTGGAGTCCACCGCCATGAGTACGTCCGTGCTTCCCACCTACGACGACGCCGTCGCACGCTACGAGCCGGTGATCGGCCTGGAGACGCACGTCGAGCTCGGCACGAACACCAAGATGTTCTGCGGATGCCCGACCGAGTTCGGCGCGGAACCCAACACCCAGACGTGCCCGGTCTGTCTCGGCCTGCCCGGGGCGCTGCCGGTCGCCAACCGCGCCGGCATCGAGGCCACGATCCGCATCGGCCTCGCCCTCAACTGCGACATCGCGTCGTGGTGCCGGATGGCCCGGAAGAACTACTTCTACCCGGACATGCCGAAGAACTTCCAGACCTCGCAGTACGACGAGCCGCTGTGCACCGAGGGCTACGTCGACGTCGAGGTCGAGGGCGAGACGTTCCGCATCGAGATCGAGCGGGTCCACCTCGAGGAGGACACCGGCAAGTCGCTGCACGTCGGCGGCGCCACCGGGCGGATCCACGGCGCCACCGAGTCGCTCGTCGACTACAACCGGGCCGGCATCCCGCTGGTCGAGATCGTCACCAAGCCGGTCACCGGTCTCGGCTCGCGCGCCCCCGAGATCGCCCGCGCCTACGTCACCGAGCTGCGCGACATCATCCGCTCGCTCGACGTCTCCGACGTGCGCATGGAACAGGGCTCGCTGCGCTGCGACGTCAACACCTCGCTCAACAAGCCCGGCGACGAGTGGGGCACCCGTACCGAGGCCAAGAACGTCAACTCGCTGCGCTCGGTCGAACGCGCGGTCCGCTCCGAGATCATCCGCCAGGCCGGCATCCTCGACGGCGGCGGCCGGATCCACCAGGAGACCCGCCATTTCCAGGAGGACACCGGCGACACCCGCCCGGGCCGCTCCAAGGAAACGGCGACGGACTACCGCTACTTCCCCGAGCCCGACCTGGTCCCGATCGCACCCGACACCGCCTGGGTCGCCGAGCTCAAGGCGGCCCTGCCCGAGCGTCCCAGCGTCAAGCGCGCCCGGCTCCGCGAGGTCTGGGGCATCAGCGAGGCCGACATGCAGTCGGTGGCCAACGCCGGAGCGGTCGAACTGATCGAGGCGACCATCGCCCAGGGCGTCAGCCCGGCCGGCGCCCGCAAGTGGTGGATGGGCGAGCTGGCCCGCCGAGCCAACGAGACCGGCGTCGAGATCTCCGCCCTCGGCGCCACCCCGGCCCAGGTAGCCCAGCTGCAGAAACTCGTCGACACCGGCAAACTCAACGACAAGGTGGCCCGCCAGGTCCTCGAAGGCGTCGTAGCCGGCGAAGGCGACCCGGCCGACGTCATGAAGTCCCGGGGCCTCGAGGTCGTCTCCGACACCGGCGCCCTCCAGACCGCCGTCGACGAGGCCATCGCTGCCAACCCCGACATCGCCGCCAAGATCCGCGACGGCAAGGTAGCCGCGGCAGGAGCCCTGGTGGGCGCGGTCATGAAGACCACCCGGGGTCAGGCCGACGCCAAGACGGTCCGCGAACTGATCCTCGCCACCCTGGCCTGACGAACCCCGACCCGGGCGGCCGACCACGCCGCCGCCCGGGCATCCCCCGCGACCAGTGGTGCCGCCGGGCCGTTGTGCCGCCGGGCCGTGGTGCCACCGGGCCGTAGGGGGCTGTCACGGAGCCGGGGCTGCCACCGGGCTCGGCTGCGGGGTGAGCGGCTGCGCTGGCGCGCCGCGTTCCGTCGGGCATGGGATGCTGCCGCGCTGCCAGGGACCACTGCCGGGCCTGGGCCGCATGCTCACCTACCGCTAGGTGGGTGGCGACCACAACCCCACCTGGCAGAACCGCATGGGCGACGTCTTCACCGGGCCAATCGCCGACGTGCACGCTGCGACGGCCTCGAGCACGGCGCGGTCTGAGTGCCGCACGGCCGCCGGGTTGCCGACCCCACCCCGGTCCGGGTGGCCGGGTATCGGCGTTGTCGGGTTGGGTGGGTGGTGGCTGCCATAGAGTCGCTGGCAAAGGCTTGTTCTGTGGCTTGATGGGGGTTCGATGCGGTCCGAATGGGGCGAACCTGACGCGGTGCTCGGCACCTATGTCGCGCAGATGGACCGGTTGATCGAGCCGGTGGATCCTGGGGTGCCGCTCAGCCTGACTGTGCACGGCCTGCTGGTCAGCGGCGAGCTCATTCCGCAGTGGCAGTGGTTTGCCGAGGTCAGCGAGATGAACAACCACGAGGACGCGTTCTACACCGGCATGGCCGAGCATGTGAAGGAACAGTCCGACCTCGCCCACTCTGCCGTCAAGCTCCGCGACACCGGCGGCGAGGTCACCCATCGGCAGTACACCGCGCTGATGGCTCCTACCCGGTACATCCATCTTCGTAATGCCCGGGTCCATTCGCCTGACAAGGTCGGCGATGAGAAGTGCCTGTGGCGTGGCCGGCTGATCGACATCTCGGGTTGGACGCCGGGCGACGCGGTCTGAGTGCGGCGGTCGTACCTATGTCATTGGGTCGGGGCCACCGATGGGCTGAGGACAGGTGATTCCGCGCCCACAACGTTGCGCTGTAGTTCGACGTTGGACTGGCCTGTGCCGCCGAGCTGGATGTCGTCGTAGGCCTTGAGGGACTGGTTCTCGTCGAAGTAGAGGACCGACATCTGCAGCGGGGTCGGTTCCTGCTTCTCGAGGCCGCGCAGTCCGGCGCCGCCGGTGGAGCCCTCGATCATCAAGGTGGTCTGCTGCGGGGCCGTGGTGGGGGCCGGGGAGGCGGACTGTGTTGTCTCCTCCGGGGCCGGCAGGACGCGTACCTCGCGCTTGTGGGTGTGGCCGGCGAGGACCAGGGGGACCGTTCCGGCCAGCGGCGGGGCCATCGCCGGGTCGTGGACCATGGCCACGCCGACCCGGGTGTCGGCGGCCTGGATGGTGGTGTTGAGCTGTTCGCCCGCTAGGACCAGCGGGCTCGCGGCCAGGTCGTCGGCGGCGGCGGCCGGGGTTTCGCTCTTGTCGGGAGTGAACTCGGGGTCGCCGATGCCCGCGATGGTGAGGCCCTTGACCGTGGTGATCGAGTTGTCCAGGACGACGGCGTTCTTCTGGCGGGCGACCGCCGCCTGGATGGCCGACGAGTCGTGGTTGCCGCGGACGTAGATGTACGGGATCCCGAGTGTGCCGATCGTGTTGACGAACGTGGTCTCCGCGCTGCTGCCCCAGTCGACGATGTCGCCGGTGTCGACGATCGCGTCGATGTCCCACTGCTTGACGATCGTCTTGATCACGCCCCAGGACGCGAGGTTCAGGTGCAGGTCGGAGACGTGCAGGATGCGGGTCGTGTTGCCGGCCGGCTGGACCGGGAGGCTGGAGACCGTGGTGTAGATGCGGCTGACGTTGCTGACGATCTGCGAGAGCTGGTCGGCGTAGCGGCCGTAGTTGTCGGCGATCCGGCGTGCGTCACCGACCACCGCCGGGGCGTTGACCAGCAGGCCCTCGTAGCGTGGCTCGCTGATGGAGTCGGGGCGGATGGTGCCGACGGCCAGGCCGAGGCTGCCACCGGTGACCACCAGGGCGATCGTGCCGGCCGCGGCGACCCGGCGGACCTTGCGGAAGATCAGCGCGGACAGGATCAGGGCGCAGACGATCGCCGCGCCGAGCGAGCGCAGGCCGAGCTGCAGCACTCCCTTGGTCACGTCGTCGACCGCGGACTGGCCGGCGGCGCTGATCGCGGTCGGGTCGTCGATCAGTGCCTCGGTGCGTTCCTGGTCGAGCGAGCCGAGGTCGACCTTGAGGTGGATCGGCCCGTCGTGGCTGTCGAGGTGCAGTGAGCCCAGCGGCGGGATGTCGATCTCGCTGCCGCCCTGGATCGACGGGGTGATCGACATGTCGGCGCGGAACGGCCCGACCGGGACCTCGGAGTGGGCCAGCAGCATCGTGCCGATCACCACGCCGGAGAGGCTCACCAGCAGCACGCCGGCCCACACCCCGAGGCGGTGGGTCCAGGGGTGCCTACGCAGCCGGCCGGCCCCGGTTCTCAACTTCGGCAAGATCGTCTTCATTGTTCGTGCTCACCTGCCCCCGCGCGCCGATCCTCAAACTAGCTTCGCCCGGCGCCGCCGCCGGAGAGGACGAGCCGGATGATCCGGTCGTCGTCCGGGGCGGGGTCGGCGCCCTCCTCCTGGTTGGAGGTGGACACCCACAGCGAGCCGTCCGGGGCCGCCACCACACCGCGCAGCCGGCCGTACTCCTTGGTGAGGAGTTCCTGCGGCCGGCCGAGCAGCGTGCCGTTGCCGGTCACGTTGACCATCCAGAGGCGCTGGCCGCCCAGGCACGCGGTGGCGATCATGCGTTCCAGCACGGCCACCCCGGAGCAGTATGAATCGGCGATGGGCCAGCTCACGAGCGGGTTGGTGAACTTGGGGTCGGAACCTTCGCCGTCGACGGTGGCCCAGCCGTAGTTCTTGCCCTTCTCGATCAGGTTCAGCTCACCGGTGGTCGGCTGGTCGGACTCGCTGGCATACATCCGCTTGCCGGAATCCCACGCGATGCCCTGCACGTTGCGGTGGCCCGAGGACCAGACCGCGGAGTTCCGGACCGGGTTGCCGGGGGCAGGCTTGCCGTCGGTGGTGATCCGCAGGATCTTGCCGCCGAGACTCTTGGGGTTCTGCGCCTGGGTGCCGTCGGTGGCGTCGCCGGTGGTGACGTAGAGCTGGCCGTCCGGCCCGAACGCGAGCTGGCCGCCGTTGTCGCCGGCCGATTTCGGGATGCCGGTCAGGATCGGCTGCGGTCTGCCCTCGAGCGTGAGCTTCGCGACCCGGTTGTCCCTGGCCGTCGTGTAATACACGAAGACGGTCTTGTCCGTGGCGTACTTCGGGGAGACCGCGATGCCCAGCAGGCCACCGTCACCGCCCGCGGTGACCTCGGAGAGCCGCTGCACCTCGGTGACGGTCAAACCGTCGGCGCCGGATTCCGGCCCGACCCGCAGGATGCGCGCGGTGTCCCGCTCGGTGACCAGGGCCGCGCCGTCGGGCAGGAACGCCATGCCCCACGGCACCTCCAGGCCCTTGGCGAGCACGGTGACCGCGACCTCCTGCTCCTCCGCCTCGTTGCCCGCCGAGGACGAGACCGAGGGGGCCGGCAGGTTGGGCGGCTCACCGGCGACGTCCGGCTCGGGCGGCCCGAAGCTGCAGGCGGCGGTCAGGAACAGCACGGCACCGAGGGTCACGGCGCGGTGCGCGATCTTGGCCTCCTTGTTCACCCGACCAGCGTAGCCCGGACTACTTTGGGACCCGTGAAGGTGTGGATCGCGCACGAAACTGGCCAAGGGCTGCTCGGCGAGCTGCCTCCCGGCGTCACGGTCGAGGTCTGCGAGGACGCCGCCACCTGGCCGTCCGACCCGGCCCAGGTCGACGTCTGGGTGCCGCCGTTCCTGTCCACCGTGCGGGCCGCCGACCAGCTGCCGAAACTCGGCGGTCTCAAGGTGATCCAGCTGCTCTCCGCGGGGGCGGACGCGTGGGTCGGCCGGGTGCCGCCCGAGGTCCAGCTCTGCGACGCGCGCGGGGTGCACGACAAACCCGTGGCCGAGTGGGTGGTCGGGGGAGCGATCGCGGCACTGCGGCAGTTCCCCGCTTTCGTACGCGCCCAGCAGCGCGAGGACTGGTCGACCAGAGCCCACACGCCGACTCCGGAGCTGACCGGCAAGCGGGTGCTGATCGTGGGTGCGGGGTCGATCGGCCGGGCGGTCGAGGAGCACCTGGCGCCGTTCGGGGTGTCGATCACCCGGGTGGCCCGCACCGCGCGGCCGGACGAGGGTGTGCACGGGGTCGGTGAGCTGCCCGAGCTGCTGCCGCGGGCCGAGGTCGTGGTGCTGCTCGTGCCGCTGACCGAGCAGACCCGGGGCCTGGTCGACGCCGGTTTCCTGGCCGCCATGCCGGATGGCGCCCTGCTCGTGAACGCCGCGCGGGGCCCCGTCGCGGACACCGCGGCGCTGCTCACGGAGCTCGCCGGCGGCCGGCTCTCCGCGGTGCTCGACGTCACCGACCCGGAGCCGCTGCCCGCCGGTCACCCGCTGTGGCAGCTGCCGAACGTGCTGATCACCCCGCACACCGCGGGCTCGGTCGTCGGGCTGCTGCCGCGCGCCTACGGCCTGGTCGGCGACCAGGTACGCCGGCTCGCGGCCGGTGAGCCGCTGATCAATCGGGTTGCTGAGGGTTACTGAGCTGCTGGCCTCCGGCGGCCAGCACGGCGGGCAGGTTCTCCTTGTTGACCGCGGTCAACGGGAGCACCCGGCCGTCGGTGAGCAGTGCGGAGATCCGGTTGCGGGGGTCCGGGGCCAGCTCGGCGACCTCGGACCACGCGACGCTGCTGCTGCCGAACAGGGCCCGTACCTTGAGGCCCTCGGCGGTGACGTCGGTGCCGGCCCGCCAGGACCACACCAGGACCGCGAACGGGATCAGCAGCAGCGGGGCCAGCTGCCATTTCGCACCGGCGAACGGGGTCGCCCCGACCAGTGCGATGAAGGCGGCGAGGACGAGGGCGCCGGACCGGCGGACGCGAAGGACGGGCTGACGACTCACGGACCCCATCATCCCATCGGGTAACAGCCGCTTTTTGTCGGACCCCGGGCGGATACTCCAGGCCATGACCTCGATCCTCGCCATCGGCACCCAGAAGGGCCTGTTCCTGGCCACCAGCGACGACGACCGGCGGAGCTGGCGGCTCGGTTCCGCGCACTTCCCGGGCCATGCGATCTACTCGGTCGCGTTCGACACCCACGGCCCTTCACCCCGTGTGCTGGCCGGGGTGGACAGCTCCCATTTCGGCCCGTCCGTGGTCGTCAGCGACGACCTGGGCGCGACCTGGCAGGAGCCCGACCACGCGCCCCTGGCCTTTCCGCCGGACGCCGGGGTGGCGGTGGAGCGGGTCTGGCAGATCACCCCGGCCGGCCCGGTCGTCTACGCCGGCACCCAGCCCTCGGCGCTGTGGCGGTCCACCGACGGCGGCCTCACCTACGAGCTGGTCCGCGGCCTGTGGGACCACCCGCACCGGCCGGAATGGGACGCCGGCTACGGCGGGCAGGCGGTGCACACGATCCTCCCGCACCCCACCGACGAGCAGCGCATGCTCGTCGCCATGTCCACCGGCGGCGTCTACCGCACGTCCGACGGCGGCGAGACGTGGTCGCCGGCCAACCGCGGCATCAAGGCCTACTTCGTCCCCGACCCGTGGCCCGAGTTCGGTCAGTGCGTGCACAAGGTCGCCCGGGACGCCGCCGACCCGGACAGCTACTACGCGCAGAACCACCACGGGGTCTACCGCACCACCGACGGCGGGGACACCTGGGAGTCCATCGCCGGCACCCTGCCCACCGACTTCGGGTTCACGATGGTGGCGCACCCCGCCCGAGGTGGCACCATCTGGAATTTCCCGCTGGTCAGCGACGGTCAGCGACAGCCGGTCGACCTGCGGTGCCGGGTGTTCCGGTCCACCGACGCGGGGGACACCTGGCAGCCGCAGGACCAGGGACTGCCCGGCGACGACTACTACCCGGTGGTGCTGCGTGACGCCATGTGCACCGACAACGGCACCCCGGCCGGGGTCTATTTCGGCAGCCGGGCCGGCGAGGTCTATGCCAGCCGCGACGAGGGCGAGAGCTGGTCCACGGTGGTCTCGCACCTGCCCGACGTGCTGTGCGTGCGGGCGGTGACGCTCTGATGCCCACCGTGCTGGTCCCCGGGGTGCTGCGCACCGAGGCGGGCGGCGAGTCGCACCTGCACGTGGACGCGGACGGATCGCTGCGAGCCGTCCTGGACGAGATCGGGCAGCGCTGGCCGCGGCTCGAACGCCGGATCCGGGACGAGAGCGGGGCGCTGCGCCGTTACGTCAACGTCTATGTCGACGGGGAGGACTGCCGTCGTTCGGGCGGCCTGGCCACCCCGGTCCCGCCGGCGGCGGAGATCCAGGTCCTGCCGTCGGTGGCCGGCGGTCTGTAGCAGACCGTCCGGTGGTGCGAAGCCGGTCCGGACACACGTAACCTGTCCGAGGGACGCTCGTTACCCGCTGTGGACACCCCCCTCTGCAAAGGATCCGTTCGACGTGGCAGTGCCGCCCCTCGCGCGCCCGACCACCCGGGTCACCACCCGGGTGGCGTTCCTGCTCGCCCCGGCAGCGGCCGTCCTGATCCTGATCGCCGGGATCGCCGGCCGACTGCCCGCCCGTACGTCGCTCGCCGCCGGTGTCGCGGTGGCCGCGGTCTTCGCCGCCGCGGTGCTCTGGCGGGCCGCGCTCGCCGTCCACCACGAGGAACGCGCGTTCGCCGCCTGCCGCGGGGCCGGCCTGATCGGGATGGCCGGCATCGCCGCGGCCGCGACCTGTGCTGTGCTCGCCGTTGGTCCGCCCGGCACCGGCCCGCTCGCGGCGCTCGGCGTCGCCACGACGGCCGCCTTCTACGTTTTCGGCGCGATGCTGCTGCCCGGCGCGGCCACCTCGCTCGCGGTCCGGCTCCGCCGCGTGTTCGACGGTCTGGGCCTCGGTGTCAGCCTCGGCTTCGCGGCGTACCTGCTGACCCCGATGCCCGACACCCCGCTGTGGGCGCTGGCCTGCACGCTCTGCGCCGCCACCGGCATCTCGATCGTCACCGTGATCGTGCTGCGCGCCCGGCTGCACCGCCGCGCGGCCCTGCGCTGCGGGCTCGGTGCGGTCACGCTCATGACCGCGCTGAGCACGGCCGGCAACTTCGTGCTCTCCGGCATCGACGGCTGGGCGGTGCCGCTCGTGGGCGTGGCCATCGTGATCGGCCTGACGCTGACCGCCGAGGGCGGCTCCCGCCGGCACCTGCCCGAGCGGATCGACGTCAAGGAACGCGACCAGTATCTCTCCGGCTACCCCCTGCTCGCCGTCCCGGCCGGTGTCGGCGTGGTGGCGGCGCTGTTCCACCTGTTCACCGTCGGCACGTTCGACCGGGCCGGGATCGTCCTCGGCATCTCGATGGTCGCGGTGCTGACCATGCGCGAGCTGCTCGTGGTCAGCGACATCCGGCGCTACACCGGGCAGCTCAGCGTCAAGGAGGCACACTTCCGGTCGCTGGTCGCCGGGGCCACCGACCTGACCCTGGTGCTCGACGACCGGCTCACGGTCCGCTGGCAGTCACCGGCCGCGGCCCGGCTGTTCAGTCTCGCCGACGCCGACGTGATCGGCCGCCCGTTCCTCACCCTGCTCCACCCCGACGATGTCGCCGACGCCCACGCCGGCATCGAGGCGCTGCTGGCCGGCGAGCATGACGACGGCCCGCCGGCGCTGCTCAACGCCCGGCTGCGCGACGGTCACGGCCGGTGGCGCGACACCGAGTCCACGGTGGCCGACCAGCGCGCCGTCCCCGAGGTCGCCGCGCTCGTCGTGCACGTCCGCGACGTGGGCGAACGCCGCCACCTCGAACGCACCCTGCACAAGCTGTCCTACACCGACCAGCTCACCGGCCTGGCCAACCGCCGTGCGCTGATGCGTGACCTGCTGGAGTTCCGCCGCCGGGCCGGGAGCCCGGGCACGCTGCTCGTCATCGACCTGCACGGCCTCGCCGAGATCAACGACGCCCGGGGCCGCGGGACCGGCGACGCGGTCCTCATCGAGGTGGCCCGCCGCATCCGCACCCTCGCCGGCCGCGACGACGTCCCGGCCCGCCTCGGCGGCGACGAGTTCGCGGTGCTCACCTCCGAGGGCGCGGTCCTCGCCTACGCCCTGGCCACCCGCATCGTCACCGCGCTGGTCGAGCCCTACCAACTGCCCGGCGCGATCGTCGAGCTGCACACCAGCATCGGCCTGGCCGAACTCTCCGGCGGCAAGGACTCCGACGAGGTGCTGCGCCACGCCGACCTGGCCCGCAGCCGCTCCCGCCAGCTCGGCCAGGACCGCGTCGAGTGGTACGACACCGACGTCGAGATCCAGCTCCACCGCCGGATGGACCTCGAACGCGAACTCCTCGGTGCGGCCGACCGCGGCGAACTCGACCTGCTCTTCCAGCCGGTCGTCTCCCTGCGCGCCAGCGACAGCGACAGCCGCCGGCCGGTCGGCGTCGAGGCCCTCCTGCGCTGGCGCCATCCCAGACTCGGCACGATCCTCCCGGCCGAGCTGCTGCCCATCGCCCGGGCCGTGGGCTGCGCCGCCGAACTCGACGAATGGGTCCTCGACGCGGCATGCCGCCACCTCGCCGGCTGGTCGGTGGGCGGCGACGACTTCTGGCTCTCCATCAACATCGCCCCCCGCGAGCTGCTCACCGCCCGCTTCCCCGATCACGTGGCGGAGATCCTCGACCGGCACGGCATCACCCCGGAACGCCTCATCGTCGAGGTCCAGGAGACCTGGGTCGCCGAGGACGTCCCCGCGATCGTCGCGGCCCTCGCGGGTCTGCGAAAACTGGGCGTCCGGGCCGCCCTCGACGATTTCGGTGCGGGCCAGGCGTCCCTCGCCCACCTCCGCCGCCTCCCGGTGGACATGCTCAAACTCGACCAGACCCTGGTCAACCAGCCGGCCCCGCAATCCACCACCCCCGCGATCATCGACGTCGTGGTCAGCCTCGGCCGCCGCCTCGGCCTGCAGATAGTCGCCAAGGGCCTCGAATCCCAGGACCAGATCGACCGCGCCCGCCAGGCCGGCTGCCACTTCGGCCAAGGCTTCGCCCTCGGCCGCCCCGCCCCCGCCGAGCGCACCGAGGCCTACCTGGAAACCCACCGCATTTCATAGGTACGACCGGCGGGGCACCCCAAAAACGGCGGGCGGGCGTCCCCTCCCCCGGATGCCCTGCCGTCCCCACCCGGGGGAGCGGCCGCCGGGCACACCCGGTGGTCCGGCACGGAAGACAGGAGCACTGTCCATGTCCTACATCCGGCGCTTCGACCATGTCGGCATCACGGTCGCGGATCTCGACGGCGTGACCGCCTTCTTCGTGGGACTCGGGCTGGAGGTCGAGGGCCGGACGTTCGTCGAGGGCGAGTTCCTGGACACGGTCTGCGGCATTCCCGGCTCCCGTACCGAGATCGTCATGCTGAAGTCGCCGGACGGCGGCGCCCGCCTGGAGCTCGCGAGGTTCGTGCGGCCGGATTCCGTACCCGGCTCGCCGGCCGCCATGGCCAACGAGCTGGGTCTGCGCACCGTGTCCTTCGAGGTCGGCGATCTGCGGGCCGCGGTCGGCTGGGCGGCGAGCGACGGCTACGGGCTGGTCGGTGGCATCGGCGAATACGAGGGCGCGTGGCGGATGGCCTACGTCCGGGGCCCGGAAGGAATCGTCGTCTCGCTGGCCGAGCGCCTCGGCTGAGCAAGCGCCCGAGCAACACCCGCCTCAGTCGGGCAGGCGGAGCCCGAAGCCGTACACGGGGTACACCGCCGCGCAGGTGAGGGTGAGCGCCACCGAGAGCGCGACGGTGCCCGCGGCCACCCGCCGGCCGGCGCGGGTCGGCAGGGTTCCGGCCGCGATGATGCCGCTTCCCCAGGGCAGTGACCACCACAGGGCGAACTGCCCGGCCGCTGTCAGGCTGGGGTGGCTGACCAGCAGACACAGCAGCATCGGCAGCGCCACCGCGACCGTGCTGCCGGTGAGGATGCTCCCGGGGTATGCCATCAGGTCGTCGTGCCGCCGGGGTCCGGAGAGGTACAGCACCAGGCTGACCGCGACCACCCCTACCGCGATCACCAGCATCGCGGCCGCCAGCCGTGATCCGGCCGCCCCGCGTTCCGGGCTCGAACCGTTGGCGCCGGCGACGTTGAGCCAATCCCGGGACGCCACCGCGGCGATGCCGGCCACCTGGGAACCGACGAGTGCGCAGATCACCGCGGCCTCGCGGGCGACCGACGGGCGGCACACGACGGTGACGGCGGCCCCGGCCAGCAGCGCGATCAGGGGCAGCGCCGTCAACGGGTACACCGTGTGCACGCCGTGGTCCCGGGCGTAGTCGGATCGGCTGGCCGGTTCCGCGATCACCGCGGCGACCGCCGCGGTCAAGGCGACGACGGCCACTCCGGCGCTCCGGGCACGTATGGGGTTCACACCACGATCAACGACCTTGCGGTTGTTCGGCGTCGCAGGCGGTGGTGGGGGTGCCGGGCAGGCCGAGCCGGGTCAGGGCGTCGCGCAGGGCCCGCTGGTCGGCCGGGGACAGGGCATCGAAGATCGGTGTCTCGGCCGTCTCGACGGTGTGCAGGATGTCGTCGAGGCGGTGCAGGCCGTCGGGGGACAGGACCACGATGTGGCGGCGGCGGTCCCTGGTGTCGCGGACCCGTTGGATCAGGCCTTTGCCCTCCAGGTCGTTGAGCAGGCCGACGAGGATGCTCGGGTCCACGCCCAGGATGTCGAGGAGCTGCTGCTGGGTGGTGGACCGCTGCTGGGCGAGCACCTGCAGCAGCTCCACCTGCCGTGGTTTGAGCCCGGACGCCTCGAACGCGGGTCGCATCCGCCCGGCGACCTGCTGGGCGGTCGCCATCAGCAGCATGCTCAGACTTTTCCACTCCGGCGTCCCGTCCATACCGAGGATCCTAGCCAACGTCAATCGTTGATATTTGTCAACGATCTATTACTATCAACGACATGGTCATAGTGAAGCAGGCGCTCATCCTTCTCGCGGGGCTGATCGGGGCCGGGCTCGGTAACGCCCTCGTCGCTCTGGTCGCGGGACCTCCCGGGGACTTCCCGCCGCTCCGGCCCGGCGCCTACCTGTTCTTCACGGCCGTCGGTTACCTGGCCGGCGTCGCGGGCTGGGCGCTGATCCGGGCCAGGGCGAGCGATCCCGCGAGAACGTTGCGCCGGCTCGTACCCATCGTGGTTGTTGCATCGCTGCTGCCGAACGTCGCTTTGCTGTTCACCGGCACCGACGTCGGAGCGGTCGTCGCGCTGATGGTCATGCACGTCGTGGTGGCCGTGTTCGCCGTCCCGGCCTGTGCCCGGGCTTTGCCACTGGCCTGAACTGATTTGCCGGACCGGCACGTTTTCTGGGCGGCCCGGCGATGATGGGCGATGGTGGAGCCATGACAGCGGAATCAGCGGAGTGGGACGCCCGGTATGCGGGCGCCGAGCAGGTCTGGAGCGGGCAGCCGAACACCGCGTTGGTGGCTGAGGTGGCCGGCCTCGCGCCGGGCCGGGTGCTGGACATCGGGTGCGGCGAGGGCGCGGACGCGGTGTGGCTGGCCCGGCGCGGCTGGGACGTGACCGCGCTGGACGTGTCCCAGGTGGCGCTGGACCGGGCCCGGCGGCACGCGGACGACGCCGGGGTCGAGGTGCGATGGCTGCACAGCACGCTGACCGCGGCACCGCTCGAGGCCGGCTCGTTCGACCTGGTCATCGCCATGTATCCGGCGCTGTTCAAGACTCCGGCCGACGAGGCCGAGCACGTGCTGATCGACGCGGTCAAGCCCGGTGGGGTGTTGCTCGTCGTCCACCACGCCGACGTCGACTCCGAGAAGGCCAAGGAGCACGGGTTCGACCCGGCCGACTATGTCAGCCCGGCCGACGTCGCGGCGCTGCTGACCTCCGGCTGGAAGACCGAGGTCAACGAGCGGCGGCCCCGGGACACCGCGACCGGCGCCGGGGCACACCACACGCACGACGTGGTGCTACGTGCCGGAAAGGTCGTTGACGCAGCGTAGGACCGGCCGGGTGGTCAGCGCCGTGGGGTCGAGCGGCCCGGCACCGAGCACCCGGAACGTCGTCGACTCGCCGGGCAGCAGCGTCACCCCGGCCTCGTCGGCCCAGGCCGCCGGATCGAGGCGGTCGGGGTGCAGGGTCAGGTCCCGCAGCGCGGTCCCGGCCGTCACCGTGACCGCGTCGCCGTCCACGGTGGCCGTGAACCGGGCCGGTGGCCAGGCGAGATCCTTGTCCTCGGCCCAGAACCACCAGGCCCGCTGATCATCGGCCTCGGCGAGCAGGAGCTCGGCCGCCGGGTCGGCCGGAGTGCCGATCGCGGTGGGGATCGGCACCGTCGTGGCCGAGCCGGGCGCGACGGTCACGCCGACCGTCGAGGACGACAGCACGACCCCCTCGAGGGTACGACGGGAGAGCGCCACGTCGAGCGCCCAGGATTCCCCCGAGTCGTTGACCGCGACCAGGGCCGGCACCCCGTCCCGCGGCTGCACGGTGAGCAGTCGCGGGGCGAACGAGCGGCGCAGGGCGTACCAGAGCGGTTTGCGATGCCCGTCGCCGTCGACGGCGGCCCAGGAGGTGACCGGCCAGCAGTCGTTGAGCTGCCACATGATCGCGCCCATGCAGTGCGGCCGCAGCGACCGGAAGTGCTCGATGCCCAGGCTCAGCGCGCGGGCCTGGTTGAGCTGGGTCAGGTAGTGCCAGTCGTCGAAGTCACGCGGCGCGGGCAGGTGCGCGTCCAGCCCACGCTGCAACTTCTTGTCACCGTCGGTCGCCTTCTGGTGCGCCCGCATCCCGGGGGAGTCGGACGCGAGAGGCTCGTCGGACAGCGCCCGGCGCAGCGTCGAGAACGTGGGCGGGGCCTGGTATCCGAACTCCGCCACGAACCGGGGCCGGTACTCGCGGTACTTCGGGTAGTCGTCGGTGTTCCACACGTCCCAGATGTGCATGGTGCCGTATGCAGGATCGTTGGGGTGTCTGTCGTCGCGGCCGGACCACGGGCTGCCGGGCCAGTAGAAAGCGCCCGGGTCCTCCTCGGCCACGATGGCCGGGAGCAGGTCGAAGTAGAAGCCCGCGCCCCAGCTCCGGTCGCCGAGATCGGGGATCCAGTCCCAGTCGGCGTGGCCCCAGATGTTCTCGTTGTTGCCGGTCCACATCATCAGGCTCGGGTGCGCCGCCAGCCGGACCACGTTCTCCCGGGCCTCGGCGGCGACCTCGGTGGCGAACGGCTCCTCCTCCGGGTACGCCGCGCAGGCGAAGAGGAAGTCCTGTCCCACCATCAGCCCGAGCTCGTCGGCGAGGTCGTAGAACTCCGAGGACTCGTACCGGCCGCCGCCCCAGACCCGCAGGTAGTTGACGTTCGCGTCGAGGGCCTGCCGGAACCGGGCGTGCAGCCGGTCGCGGGTGATCCGGTCGGCGAACACGTCGTCGGGGATCCAGTTGACGCCGCGGACGAACACCGGGACGTCGTTGACATGCAGGGTGAACGCGCCGTCGGCGGTGTCCACCCGGACGGTCCGGAAGCCGGCCCGCCCGGTCCAGTCGTCCAGGGTCTGTTCGGGAAGTGAGGTCGAGGCGAGGCGGACCGACACGTCGTAGAGCGGCTGGTCGCCGTAGCCGGCCGGCCACCACAGCTCGGGGTCGTCGACCGTCACGGTGAGCACCGCCTCGTCGCCGGTCAGCGTCACCGTGGACGTCGAGCCGGCCACCGTAGCGGACACTTCGAGCGGGCCGGGGGCGGCACGCTCGACCCGTACGCGAAGCTCGATCTTGCCTTGCCCATCGGTGACCGTGGTCTGCGGCCGGACCGAGGCGATCCGCGCGGTCCGCCAGGTCTGCAGGCCGATGGGCTGCCAGATCCCGGCCGTGACCAGCGTCGGCCCCCAGTCCCAGCCGAAGTTGCAGGCGGTCTTGCGGATGAAGTTGAACGGCTCCGGGTACGCGTTCGGCCGGTCCCCGAGCCTCTTCTGCTGGGCCTCCGCATACGAGTACGCGGAGTCGAACCGCACCCGCAGCTCGTTGTCGCCGTCGCGCAGCGCCGCCCGGGCGTCGAACCGGTAGCCCCGGTGCTGGTTGTACGTCCGGCCGAGCTCGACACCGTTGAGCAGAACCGTTGCCACGGTGTCGAGCCCGGCGCAGACCAGGTCGGCGCGATCGTCGTCGAGCGAGTGGGTGAACGTGGTGGCGTACTCCCAGTCGGTGCGCCCGATCCAGGCGACCGCGGTCTCGTTCCCGTCCAGATACGGATCGTCGATGATCCCCGCGGCGAGCAGATCGGTGTGCACACAACCGGGAACGGTCGCGGCGATGTCCTTCAATCGAGCTCCGGACAGTGTCCAACCTTCGTGCAGAGATCTCACGACGCTCCGTTCCCATCCGCGGCGGAAAACCGAAATATCAAACCGTCAGGATCAACTCTTGACGGCCCCTTCCATGATCCCCCGGACGATCTGCCGCCCGCCCACCAACAGCAGGACCAGCAGCGGCACGGTGGCCACGAACGCGCCGGCCAGCACCCGGCGGTAGATGACGTAGTTGCCGCTGGCCAGGTCGGACAGCGCCACCATCGAGGTGGGGAATTCCGTGCCGTTGAGCGTGATCAGCGGCCATTGGAACTCGTTCCAGGTCGCCACGAACGTCAGCAGGCCCAGCACCGCGAGCGCCGGGCGGATCGCCGGCACCACGATGCTCCAGTAGACGCGCAGGGTCAGCGCGCCGTCCATCCGGGCCGACTCGACCAGTTCGTCGGGCACGGCGTGGGTGATGAACTGCCGCATGTAGAACACCCCGAACGCGCTGACCAGGCTCGGCGCGATGACCGCGAGCAAGGTGCCGTTCCAGCCGAGCTTGCCCATCAGGATGTACAGCGCGACGACGCCGAGCTGGTTGGGCACGGTCAGGGTCAGGATCACCACGATCATCAGCTTGTCGCGGCCCGGGAAGCGCAGCTTGGCGAACGCGAACCCGGCCAGCGAGCAGAAGAACAGCGTGGACGCGGTGACCACCCCGGCCACGATGACGCTGTTGATCAGCGACGCGGTGAAGTAGACGTCCTGCATCGTGAAGACCTCACGCAGGTTCGTCAGCAGCTGGTCGCCCGGGATCACCGACGGGGGGATCCGCGAGACGGCCTCGTCGGTGCTGGTCGCGATGACGAACATCCAGTACAGCGGGAACGCCGACAGGAACAGGGCGAGGAGCAGCAGCAGGTACGTCTGCCAGTTGCCGCGGGTGTCCTGCGGCGCGCGGCCCATCTCGGCGGGTCTCATCGGCCGCCACCTCCCAGCCGCCGGGTGATCAACGCGTTCAGGCCGGCGATGACGAGGATGATGAGGAACAGCGCCCACGACATCGCCGCCGCGTACCCGAGGTTCAGGTCCTTCCAGCCGACCTTGTAGATCAGCTGCGCGATGGTCTGCCACTGATGGTCGGATCCACCGGTCGCCGCCGCCGGGTTCTCCTCGAACAGCATCGGTTCGTTGAAGAGCTGCAGGCCGCCGATCGTCGACAGCACGACCGTGAAGATCACCACCGGCTGGATCATCGGGACGGTGATCTGCCACAGCTGCCTCCAGGGGCCGGCACCGTCCACCGCCGCCGCCTCGTAGACATCCTTCGGGATGGACTGCATCGCGGACAGGTAGATCAGCGCGTTGTAGCCGATCCACTTCCAGTTGACCATCGTGGCGACGGCGATCCACGAGCTCCACTTGTAGGCCCGCCAGTCGAGCGGGTCGCCGAGGTCCGTGAAGCCGGTCAGCGACAACAGCCAGTTGGCCATGCCGTTGTCCCGGGAGAAGAACACGGCGAAGACCAGGGTCGAGGCGGCAACCGGGGTCACGTACGGCAGTAGCACCCCGACCCGCCACCAGGTCGTCCCGCGCAGCCTGCGGTTCAGCAGGTTCGCCACCATGAGCGCGATGAGCAGCTGGGGGATGGTGGCGAGCAGGAAGATGCCGAACGTGTTGCCGAGCGCGTTCCAGAAGTCCGAGTCGTGCAGCAGCCGGTCGAAGTTCGCGAACCCGGCCCAGCCGTTGGCGGACGAGTCGTCGAGGCGCCACGTGCGCAGCGCGACGACCCCGTTGAACACGATCGGGAACAACCCGAAAACAGCGAAGAGCAGGAAGAACGGCGAGATCAGGACGTACGGCGCACGTTTGGTGTCGAAGCGGTAGAACCACAGTTTGCGGGGGCTCGGCGGTGGTGGTTCGTCGGGGGTGCCGCCGGCCAGGGTGCTGGCCGGCGGCGCGTCGAGGGTTCGATCCATCAGGACGTGGCAGCCTTCTGCGCGGCCTTGACCGCTTCCGGCCAGGCCTTCTCGGGTGCGAGCGAGCCCTGCTGGACCCGCGTGATCACGTTCTCCACCGCGACCCGGGTGGGCCCGTTCTTACGGCCGAGATACTGCGGCTTCAGGTTCTCGGCGGTGCTCGCGAAGATCTGCCCGGTGGGGGCGTTGCTCATGAATTCCTTCTTGTACCCGAGCACCGCGGGGTCCTTGTAGAGCGCGGGCTGCGACGGCAGGTTGCCGACGGTCTTGAAGACCTCGATCTGCTGCTCGGGCTGGACCATCCACTCGACGAACTTGTACGCCTCGTCGGCGTGCTTGGTCTGCTTCGGGATCGTCCACCAGGAGCCACCCCAGTTGCCGCCGCCGCCGGGGATCGTGGCGATGTCCCACTTGCCCTTCTGCTCCGGCGCGGTCTCCTGGATGTGGCCGAGCATCCACGCCGGGCAGGCCAGCACGGCGAACTGGTCCTTCTTGAATCCCTGGTCCCAGTTGGGCTGGAAGCTGGCGAGGTTGGCGGACAGGCCGGCCTCGATCGCCTTCATGCTGACGTCGAACGCGACCTTGGGGCCGCCCTCCATCTGCAGCTTGTCCTGCTCGTCGTAGAAGCCCTGCGGCTGCTGCGCGTTCACCGGGTTGAACATGTTGGTGCCGGAGTCGACGAACTTCTTGCCGGACTTGGCGACGTACGTCTTGCCGACGTCGATGAACGCGTCCCAGGTGGGCCACAGCGCCGAGACCTGGTCGCGGTCGGTGGGCAGGCCGGCCGCCTTGAACAGGTCGGTGCGGTAGCACATCGCGAGGCCGCCGACGTCGGTGCCGAGCCCGATCTGCTTGCCGTCCGGCGACGTCGACTGCTGCCACTTCCAGGGCAGGTACTTCGACTCGTAGGAGGCGGCACCCTCGTCGAGCAGGTTCACGAATTTGTCGGCCTGGCTGCGGAACTGGACGATGAAGCCCTCGTCGACCGCCGAGATGTCCGGGGCGCCGCTGCCGGCCACGAGCTTCTTCTGCAGGTCCTCGTGCTGTGCGTTGAATTCACCCGAGTTCAGCGCGATCTTGATGTTGGGGTGGTCCTTCTCGTACGTGGCCTTGAGCTTGTCCAGGCCCATGTCGCCCCAGAAGTTGACCTTCAGCGTGATCTGGTCGCCGGACGCGTTGTCCCCGCCGCCTTCCAGGCTCTGACCGCTGCAGCCCGTTATCGCCAAGGCGCCGGCGAGGCCGGCGCCGAGCAGCGCTTTGCCCCGCATGCCGAACCGTTTCATGACTACTCCACCTTCGTGTGTGCACTGAACTGAACCGGATAAGTCCTGGACCGTAATGCGGGTCACATCTAGTGTCAACAGCGTGTTACGTGTCGATGTCCGGCCGGTTTTTCTCCGTGTCTCAGCCCGTTTTCGCAGGCACCATGCCTGATGATCTAGGTCACTTAAACGGTAAAGCGATCGGCCCTCGCGTCGGCAAATTGGCGGCGCTGTAGGTTGAGAGCGCTCCATCAGTGCGCCGAGTTCAGAGAGAGGCGGGGCTCGTGAAGCGCCCGACGATCGCCGACATCGCCCGCAAAGCCGGCGTCTCCAAGGGGGCGGTGTCGTACGCCCTCAACGGTCAGCCCGGCGTCTCCGAGGCCACCCGACAGCGCATCATGGCCATCGCCGCGGAGATCGGCTTCAACCCGCACAGCGCCGCCCGCGCTCTGTCCGGGGCCAGCTCCCGGGCGGTCGGCCTGACCCTGAGCCGGCCCGCCCGAATACTGAGCATCGAGCCGTTCTTCATGGGCCTGATCAGCGGCTTCGAGCAGGAGCTGGCCGCCCGGTCCTACGCGCTGACCCTGCAGGTCGTGGCCAGCCCGTCGGCCGAGACCGAGGTCTACCGCCGCTGGTGGGGCGAGCGCCGGGTGGACGGCGTGTTCGTCACCGACCTGCGCGAGAACGACGTCCGCATCCCGGTCCTCAACGAGCTCCAGCTCCCGGCCGTGGTGATCGGCGGCCCCGGCGACACCGGCCGGCTCACCCAGCTCTGGTCGGACGACGCCGGCGCCATCCGTGAGGCGGTGGGTTACCTCATGGCGCTCGGGCACCGGCGCATCGCCCGCGTCGGCGGCCTGCCCGACCTGCTGCACACCCAGGCCCGCACCCACGCGTTCGCCGAGGTCTGCACGTCACTGGGCCTCGACGGCGCGGTGACCGTCCCGTCGGACTACACCGGCGAGGAAGGCGGGCGGGCCACCCGCCGGCTGCTGAGCGGCGGCGACCGTCCCACCGCGATCATCTATGACAACGACGTCATGGCGCTGGCGGGCCTGTCCGTCGCCCAGGAGATGGGCGTCTCGGTCCCCGCCGACCTGTCCATCGTGGCCTGGGACGACTCCCCGCTCTGCTCCCTGGTCCACCCACCCCTCACCGCCCTGACCCGCGACATAGCCGCGTACGGCGCGCACGCCGCCCGTCAGCTCCTGGCCGCGATCGACGGCACCCCGGTCCACGACGTCGAGGAGGGCACCGCCCACCTCACCCCCCGCGGCAGCACCGCCCCACCCCGCGACCCTCAGTGATCGGTGGAGAGTGAGAGTTCCTCCCAGGTGCTGAGGTCGTGGTCGACGGCCTCGCGGGCCGCCCGGACCACGCGCAGCGCATCGGAGCCGAGGACGAGATGGCGTGGCGGCTCGGGCGCGTCGAGGATCCGCAGGACAGCGGCGGCCGCGCGGGCCGGGTCACCGAGCTGCCGGCCACTGGCCTCGCGACGGGCCTCGCGAATGGGATCGAACAGATCGTCGTAGTCGGCGATCGAGCGCGGCGCGCGGGTCATCGAACGCCCGGCCCAGTCGGTGCGGAACGAACCGGGCTCGACGGCGGTGACGTGGATGCCGAACGCGGCGACCTCCTTGCCGAGCGATTCCAGGATGCCCTCCAGCGCGTACTTGCTGCCGCAGTAGGCGGAGACCCCGGGGAACCCGGCCAGGCCGCCCATCGAGGTGACGGCCAGGATGTGCCCGCGGCGGCGTTCGCGCATCCCCGGCAGGACGGCCCGGACGGTGGCGGCCGCCCCGAAGACGTTCACGTCGAACTGGGCGCGCAGGGCGGCGAGCGGGGTCTCCTCGAACGTGCCCTCCAGGCCGTACCCGGCGTTGGCGATGAGCACGTCGATCGGGCCGACGGTCCGCTCCGCGTCCTGCACCACCGCGACCACCGCCTCGTCGTCGGTGACGTCGAGGACCCGGGCGTGGGCACGTTCCGGATGCAGTGCGGTGAAGGCCGCCAGGTCGGCGTCCGTGCGAACGGTCCCGGCCACGACGTGCCCGGCCGCCAGGGCGGCGACGGCGAAAGCACGGCCGAGGCCACTGCTGACCCCGGTGATCAAAAACGTTCTGGGCGTACGAGTCATGCCCCGAGCCTGTCCGCCACCGACGGCCGTAACCAGGACATGACGTACCCAGGCACACCGCCGGGACGCGGCCTAGCCTGGCAGGGTGAGCCGCAACGACCTCGGCGAGTTCCTCCGCGCGCACCGCTCCCGGCTGCGCCCGGACGAGGTGGGCCTGCGGTCGTACGGCAAGCGCCGGGTCGCGGGTCTGCGCCGCGAGGAGGTCGCCGTCCTGGCCGGCATGAACGGCGACTACTACGCCCGGCTGGAACAGGGCCGCGAGCGCAGCCCGTCCCCGCAGGTCCTCGACGCGATCAGCGGCGCGCTGCGGTTGGACGGCCCGGCCCGCGAGCACCTGTTCCGGCTGGCCGGGACGCTGCCGGACACCCGGCGGACGCCGCAGGAGACGGTCAGCACGCCGCTGACGCACCTGCTCGACGGCTTCGCGGCCGCCCCCGCGTTCGTGCTGAACCCGGCGAAGGACATCATCGCGGTCAACGCCCTGGCCGCCGCGCTGTTCGCCCCGTTCGCGACGCTCGACAACCTGGCCCGCATGACGTTCCTCGACCCGGTGGCCCACCGGTTCTTCGCCGACTGGGAGACGTTCGCCGCGTCGATCGTGGCCGGCCTGCGCCACGCCGGCGGCCTCGACCCCGGGTATGCCCGGCTGAGCGAGCTGGTGCGTTCGCTCAGCGGGCAGAGTGAGGCCTTCGCCGCGCTCTGGTCCGCCCACGCCGTGCACGGCAAGACCCAGGACCCCATCGAGCTCGTCCATCCCGACGCCGGGCCGCTCTCCCTCGTCTCCCAGTCCTTCGACGTGCGCGGCGCCCCGGGCCAGCTCCTCGTCGTCTACCAACCCGAGCCCGGCAGCCCCAGCGCCCTGGCACTCACCCTGCTCGGTGCTCTGCGCGCAGCGGAAACTTTGATCATCTAGCGTGGGTGCGGTGACGACACCTGCGGACGGCCACGTGCACAGCGAATGGTCCTGGGACGCGACCAACGGGGCCATGGAGAAGACCTGCGCGCGGGCGGTCGAGATCGGCCTCCCGGCGATCGCGTTCACCGAGCACGTCGACTTCTCCCGGTGGGTGGTCGCGGCCGATGTCCTCGCCCGGTCCGCGATCCGGCGCGAACTGACCGGCCCGGACGGCATCCTGGTGCCGCCGCCGCTCGACCGCGAGGGCTACTTCGCGTCCCTGGAACGCTGCCGGGACCTGTTCCCCTCATTGCGCATCATCAGCGGCGTGGAGCTGGGCGAACCGCACCGGCACGGCGACGCGGTGGCCGGTCTGCTCGGCGACGGAGCCTTCGAACGGGTGCTCGGCTCGCTGCACTGCCTGCCCGCCGAGGACGGCCGGCTCGCCGAGGCCAACGGCCGCTACGGCACCACGTCGGCGCCCGACGTGCTCCGCGAATACCTGGCCGAGCTGGCCCGGCTGGTCGCCCGGTCGGACGCTTTCGAGGTGCTCGCCCACATCGACTACGCGGTCCGCGGCTGGCCGGCGGCGGCCGGCCCGTTCGACCCGGGCCACTACGAGGACGAGTTCCGGCACGTCCTGCGCGCCCTGGCCGCCACCGACCGGGCCCTGGAGGTCAACACCCGGATCCCCCTGGCCGCCACGATCGTCGGCTGGTGGCGCGACGAGGGCGGCAAGGTGGTCACCTTCGGCAGCGACGCCCACCTCCCCGACGCGGTCGGCAACGGCCTGGCCGAAGCGGTCGACATGGTCGAGGCCTTCGGTTTCCGGCCGGGCGCCCATCCGTACGACCGCTGGTTCGTCTAGGGCCTAATGTCGACGGGTGACTGACGAGACCTGGCTGTCCGAGCGCACCTCTGCCGCTGAGCGGGAGACCGGCACCCCGTTCGACCTGGCGGATTGTGTGCGGGAGCCGATTCACCGGCTCGGTGGGGTGCAGTCGTACGGTGCCCTGGTCGCGCTGGACGGGGACGAGGTCGTGGTGGCCAGCGCCAACGCCGGGGGGATGCTCGGGCCCGTCGGCGAGGGGCTGTTGAGCGCCGGGCAGCTGGACTCGCTGCGGGCACTGGCCGACGCGGACACCGGGCAGACCGCGATGATGCCGATCGAGCTGGGGGCCGGGCGTTTCGACGTCACGGTGCACCGCTCCGGTGGGTTGCTGGTGCTGGAGTTCGAGCCGGCGCAGGGGTCGCCGCACGAGTTCACCGCGTTCTACGGGCCGATCCGGCAGGCGCTGGTGCGGATGCAGCGGGCCGCGACGGTTGCCGAGGCGTGCCAGGCCGCGGTGCGGGAGGTCCGGGCCATCACCGGGTACGACCGGGTGGTCGCCTACCGCTTCGAGTCCACCGACGGGCCCGGGGAGGTCGTCGCAGAGGAAGTGGTGCCGGAGTGGGAGCCGTGGCTCGGGCTGTGGTTCCCGGCCACCGACATCCCGCCGCAGGCCCGCCGGTTGTACGAGCGGAACTGGATCCGGATCATCGCGGACGTCGGCGACGTGACCGAGCGGCTGGTGCCCGAGGCCGTGCCGGGGACCGGGGAGCCGCTGGACCTGTCGCTGTCGGTGCTGCGTACGGTGTCGCCGTTCCACCTGGAGTATCTGCGCAACATCGGGGTGACCTCGTCGATGTCGGTGTCGCTGCTGCGTGACGGCCGGCTGTGGGGGCTGATCGCCTGTCACGGGCGGGCCGTGCAACCGTTGAGCCCGCAGCTGCGGGCGGCCTGCGAGTTCTTCGGGGCGGCGCTGTCGTTGCACCTCGCGGCGTTGCGGGAGCGCGACGAGGCGGCGGCCCGGGAACGGTCGCGGACGGTCATCGCCCGGCTGATGGAGAGCGTCGCCGCGGATCTGCCCACCGGGTGGGCCGCCGGGCCCGCCGGGCTGGAACGGGTGGTCGACTGCGACGCGGTGGCCGTACGCACCGGTGGCCGGACCATCGTGCACGGCGCTGGGATGGATGCGGGGCCGGACGCGGTGGCAGTGGCCGCTCTTGAAGCCGCGCTGCCGTCGCTGAACGCCGGGGAGTTGTGGCACAGCGACCGTCTCGGTGAGGATCTGCCGGCGATGGCGGTGCACGCCGACCGCCTCGACGGCGCGATGGTGCTGCCGTTGAGCGCCTCCGGCGACCACATCATCTGGCTGCGCCGCGAGCGTACGGTCTCCCGGCGCTGGGCCATCGACCCGGAGAATCCCGTGGTGCTCGGCCCGCACGGCACCCGGCTGACCCCGCGCGGGTCGACGGCGGTGTTCCTCGCCTCGGTCCGGGGCCGCAGCATGCCCTGGTCGGCGACGGACGTGGCGATGGTCACCGAGCTGGGCCGGGGTCTCATGGAGATCGCGGTCGTGCACGCCCGGCAGCTGCTGGCCCTGAACACCGAGCTGAGCCGCAGCAACATCGACCTGGACTCGTTCGCGCACGCCGCGGCGCACGACCTCAAGGAACCGCTGCGGGGGATCGCCAACACCGCGACGTTCATCATCGAGGACGCGGCCGACGAGCTGGACCCGGTGAGCGTGCGGCGGCTGGACTCGATCCAGCGCCTCGCGACCCGGATGGACGAGCTGCTCAACGCACTGCTGTACTACTCCCGTCTCGGGCGTACCGAGCTGCGCCGGGAGCCGGTCAACCTGCGGGCCGCGGTGCTGCACGCGCTGGAGGTGGCCGGGCCGCGGCTGGAGGAGGCCGGTGTCGAGGTGGAGCTGCCGGACCCGGCGCCGATGCTGGCCGCCGACCCGGTGCTCTTCGACGAGGTGCTGGTCAACCTGCTGGTCAACGCCGCCAAGTACGCCCGGGTGGACGGTCCGCGCCGGGTGGCCGTGGGCTGCGAGGGTTCGGCGCTGTTCGTCCGCGACAACGGGCTCGGGATGCCGCCGCACCTGCGGGAGCAGGCGTTCCAGCTGTTCCGGCGGCTGCACCCGAAGGCGGATCAGCCGGACGGCTCGGGTGCCGGGCTGGCGATCGTGCGGCGGATCGTGGAACGGCACGGCGGCCGGACCTGGGCCGAGGAGTCCGCCGGTGGGGGTACGACGATGTGGGCGACGTTCCCCGAGGATCAGGGTCTCGAGCGCCAGTAGTCCAGGGTCTGCTGCAGCACCGTACGGAAGAGGGCGAAGTTGATCGGCTTGTAGATGTAGCTGTCCGCCCCGGCGGCGTAACAGGCGTCGGCCTCGGCCTGGTCCTCCGACGACGTGAACACGACGAGCGTCAGCCCGGCCAGGGCCGGTTCGGAGCGGACCCGTTTGATGACGTCGAGGCCGCCCTCGCCGGGCATGTTCAGATCCAGCAGGACCAGCCGGGGCCGGATCGCGCCGGGGGCGGTCAGCCGGGGCAGTACCTCGGCGCCGGAGCGCAGGAATTCCAGCTCGACCGCCGGGTGCGACTTCCCGATCGCCCGGCCGATCGCCTCGACGTCCTCGTCGGTGTCCTCGACGACCAGGATCAGGTCAGCCATCGTCGGGCTCCCCGGCTCGGACCGCCAGCACGGCGATGTCATCGGAACCTGCGCCACCGAACGCGGCGGAGGCCTGGCTCACCTCGTGCACGAGCGTCTCGACCGGGGTGTCACGGAGGCGTTCGAGCGTGGCGGCCAGCGCCTCGTGCTCGAACATCACCCCGTCACCGTCCCGGCTCTCGGTCAGCCCGTCGGTGAACATCAACAGGGTGTCACCCGGCGCCAGGTGCAGCCGGGAGTGGCCGATCCGGGGCTGGGGGAGCACACCCAGTGGCACCCCGCCGCCCCGGGCGGGCTCGGCGGGCCGGCCGCGGCGCAGCACGATGGGGACCGGATGGCCGGCCGACATGTAGCGCACGCCGAGCCCGCCCCCGGCGGCCGGGCGCAGCGTGGCCATCCCGGCGGTGACGAACCGCCACGAGCCGTCGCGGCGCAGACCGGCGTTGAGGCGGGCGAACGCGCGGGCCGGTGACACTCCCTCCTGCAGCAGCGTGCCGAGGGTGTGCCGGGCCATGCCGGTCAGGGCCGCGGCCTCCGGGCCTCGGCCGCACACGTCGCCGATCAGCGCCGACACGACCCCGTCCGGGCGGGCCACCACGTCGTAGAAGTCGCCGCCGACCTCGGTGACCCGGTCGCCGACCGCGTACGACGCGGCCATCGTGAGGCCGGCGACAACGGGCAGCCGGCTGGGCAGCAGGTGCTGCTGCATCGTGACCACGTCGCGGCGGAGCTGTTCGTACAGCTCGCCGTTGTCGATCGCGAGCGCGGCCCGGTAGGCGAGGTCGCGCAGGAAGTCCGGCGGTGGGATCCGGTCGTCGTCGCGGTCGAACAGGAACAGCAGCACCCCGAGCACCCGCCCGCGCGCCCGCAGGACCTGGGCGTGGATGGTCCGGGTCCCGGTCGTCTCGAGCAGGCCGGCCTGGACCCGCTGCAGCGTCCCGTCGACGGCCTGGCTCGCGAGTTCGGTCAGGCATCCGGCGGTTCGCGGGTCGGCGAGCGCGGCGTCCAGCCGCCGCATGTCGACGTGCACACCGTTGCGCAGCACCAGCTTGTGGTCCTCCCGGACGTAGACGAGGCAGCCCTCGGCGATGGCCGGCACCGCCATCCGGGCCACCCGGTGCATGGTCTGGGTGGTGTCGAGGACGGCGTCCATCTGCAGCGAGGCCTCGGCCAGCAGGGCATCGCGGACCTGCTGTTCCTCCTCGGCCCGGCCGGACAGCAGCCGGCGCACCGCCTCCCGGGTCACGTCGATGACCTGCCCGAGGCAGGCGGTGACCCGGTCCGGGTCGGCCTGCTCATCGGTGATCGCCATGATGGTGCCCGGCGCGTCACCCGGCACCTCGAAGCCTGCGATCACCGCCGATCGCGCGCCCCGGTCGCGGAGCCGTTCGAAACCCGGGCCGTCCATCCCGCCCTGCTGAGCGATTCGTCGCGCCAACGGCCGGTCTTCGACCGTCAAGGGCAGACCGGCCCATCGGTACGCGGAGACGGCGCCGTCCCGGTCGTGCCGCAGCCCCCATACGGCCAGCACCCCGGGCTCGCCGAGCAGCGGCGGCAGCACCAGCTCGGCCAGCTCGTCCCGGGCGCTGATCATGGAAACGGCACTCCAGAGGCGGTGCAGCGTGGCCGCCCACCTCATCTCCGACCCGTGCACCCCGCGCACCCCCTCGTCCATCGTCTTCACGCAGCGTAATAGGCCAACGGGCCGCGGCAAGTATCCGATGATCGTTGCACTGGTGCAAGTAATGGGTCGGCGCCGGGCCGGCGGATGAGCCCGGCGGACGTGCGACCGGCCCGGCCACGCACGGAGATCCGTGGTGGCCGGGCCGGTCGCTGATGCTTTTCGGGACCCGTAGGTCGTACTTATGTGGTCGGTCTTGTTCCGCCTTGTTCCGGTTTATTCCGGGACGCGGCGGTAGGCGCCGTCGCTGGCGCTGGTGGCCATCGAGGCGTAGGCGCGCAGCGCGGCGGAGACCGGGCGGACCCGGTCGACCGGGCTGTAGGGCTTGAGCCGGCGTTCCTGCTCGTGGCGACGCTGGGCCAGGTCCTCGTCGGTGACGTTGAGTGTGATCGAGCGGCCCGGGATGTCGATGGTGATCTCGTCGCCGGTCTCGACGAGCGAGATCAGGCCGCCCGAGGCCGCCTCCGGGGAGACGTGGCCGATGGAGAGGCCGCTCGTGCCGCCGGAGAACCGGCCGTCGGTGATCAGCGCGCAGGCCTTGCCCAGGCCACGGCCCTTGAGGAAGCTCGTGGGATAGAGCATTTCCTGCATGCCGGGGCCGCCGCGGGGGCCTTCGTAGCGGATGACCACGACGTCGCCCGCGAGGACCCGCTTGCCGAGGATGCCGTCGACCGCGTCGTCCTGGCTCTCGAAGACCCGGGCCGGGCCGGTGAACTTCCACAGCGACTCGTCCACGCCGGCGGTCTTGACGACGCAGCCGTCCGGAGCGAGGTTGCCGAACAGGATGGCCAGGCCACCATCGACGGTGTACGCGTGCTCGACCGACCGGATGCAGCCACCCTCGGCGTCGGTGTCGAGCGTCGCCCAGCGGTTCTCGGTGGAGAACGGCTGGGTGGTGCGGACCCCGCCGGGAGCCGCGTGGAAGAGTTGAAGTGCCTGCTCGGTGGGCTTGCCGCCGCGGATGTCCCAGTCGTCGAGCCACGACTGCAGGTCGGGGGAGTGCACCGAGCGGACGTTCGTCCTGAGCGCGCCGCCGCGGTTGAGCTCGCCCATCAGCGCCGGGATGCCACCGGCCCGGTGGACGTCCTCCATGTGGTATTTCGGGCTGTTCGGGGCGACCTTGGCCAGGCACGGCACCCGGCGCGAGGTGGCGTCGATGTCGGCGACGCTGAAGTCGAGCTCGGCCTCACGGGCCGCGGCCAGCAGGTGCAGCACCGTGTTGGTGGAGCCGCCCATCGCCACGTCGAGCGCGACCGCGTTCTCGAACGCGTCCCGGTTGGCGATGCTGCGGGGCAGCACGCTCTCGTCGTCGTTCTCGTAGTACTGCTTCGCGATGTCGACGATCAGCTCGCCGGCCTTCTCGAAGAGCGCCTTGCGGGAGGCGTGCGTGGCCAGCGTCGAGCCGTTGCCGGGCAGCGCCAGGCCGATCGCCTCGGTGAGGCAGTTCATCGAGTTGGCGGTGAACATGCCGGAACACGAACCGCAGGTCGGGCACGCCGAGCGCTCGATCGTGCCGAGCTGCTCGTCGGTGACGCTCTCGTTGGCACTGGCCGACATCGCGTCGACGAGGTCGAGCTTCTCGTGCACCACACCCTCGATGGCGACCGTCTTGCCGGCCTCCATCGGGCCGCCGGAGACGAAGACCGTCGGGATGTTGAGCCGCAGCGCGGCGATCAGCATGCCGGGGGTGATCTTGTCGCAGTTCGAGATGCAGACCAGGGCGTCGGCGCAGTGCGCGTTGACCATGTATTCCACGGCGTCGGCGATGAGCTCGCGGCTGGGCAGCGAATAGAGCATGCCGCCGTGGCCCATGGCGATGCCGTCGTCGACCGCGATCGTGTTGAACTCGCGGCCGACCCCGCCCGCCGCGGCGATGGAGTCGGCGACGAGACCGCCCATGTCCTTGAGGTGGACGTGCCCCGGTACGAACTGGGTGAAGCTGTTGGCAATCGCCACGATGGGTTTGCCGAAGTCGTCGTCGGTCATGCCGGTGGCGCGCCAGAGGGCGCGGGCGCCGGCCATCGTCCGACCGTGTGTTGAGGTCCGGGAACGCAGCTCAGGCATTACTCCATACTGCCACCGCCGGTAAGGACCGGCACCGTGTCGGGGAGCACGTCGTCCACAGGTCGGGACGCCCCGGGTCTCGTGTAAATGATCGTTGTACGGCAGAGTGTCCCCGTGCACTCACCGTCCGGCGTGGAGCTGGCCGGGCTGGCGAGCTTCCTGATCGCTGTCCCGGCTGTGGCAGTGCTGGCCAGTTCCGGTCGCCGGCACACCGGGGCGGCCCGCCGCGCCCACCAGTTGCTGGCCGCCGGCGCCGCCGTCACCACCGCCGCCGCGCTCGCCGGGGCGCTGAGCGCGCTGATCATGGCGCACGGCACCGATCCGCACCTGCGCACGCTGGGGCAGACGGTCGCGGTGGCCATGGCGCTGGGCACCGTCACCCTGCTCACCGGCACCCTGATGCTGCCCGGAGCCGCCGAGAACCGCCGGGCGGCGCTGCGGCACCTGCTCGACGGCCTGATCATCGCGGCGTCGCTCTGGTTCGTCGGCTGGGTGCTGGTCTGCCCGCCGACGAAGATCCTGGGTTCCGTCACCCCGGTGCAGTGCATCTCCGTGCTGCTCCCGGCCGGTGTCGCCGCGGTGGCCGTCGGCCTCACCACGATCCTCGCCATGCACGCGCACCGGCCCCGGCACATCACGGTCCGGGTCGCCGCCGGGGTGACCGTCGTCGCGGTCGCCGCCACCGCGCTGTCCAGCGGCATCTGCCAGGGCTCGGCCGCGCTGGTACTGTTCAGCGCCGTCCTGCTGCCGGCCGGGCTGTTCGTCGTCGCGCGCGGGGTCCGCACCGCGGATCTCCCGGTCACCGTCAGCGGGGACATCATCCAGCGCGGCTCCGGGTACGCGTTCGTCCCGATGGCCGCCATGATCATCGCCGGCACGTTCCACATCCTGGCCGGTGGCCAGTTCACCGCGTGGGGCTTCTTCGGTGTCTGCGTGGAAGGGTTCGCGCTGGTCACCCGCCAGTATCTGGCGCTCGGTGACGTCCGCGACCACACCCTGCTGCTCCGGCAGCGGGAGGCGCACTTCCGCGAGCTGGCCCACACCGATCCGCTGACCGGGCTCGCCAACCGCCGCGGCCTGGTCCGGGCGCTGCGCGAACGAGATCCCGGCCGGCGCACCCTGGTCAGCCTCGACCTCGACGGCTTCAAGAACGTCAACGACATGCGCGGGCACGACGTCGGCGACCTGGTGCTGGCCGAGGTCGGCGACCGGCTGCGGCGCAACCTGCGCGACGGCGACGTGGCGGCCCGGCTCGGCGGCGACGAGTTCGCGGTGCTGATGGCGGCCACCCCCGACGAGGCCCTCGCGGCCGGCCGGCGGCTGCTCACCGTGCTCTGCGAGCCCTACGAGACCGGCGCCGGACCGGTCTTCCTCTCGGCCAGCGTCGGCGTGGCGGGATCGCCCGCCCCGGGTGACACCGGCGAGCTGATGCGCGACGCCGACCTGGCCCTGCGCTATGCCAAGCAGCGCGGCAAGAACCGCGTCGAGCGTTACCAGAAGCAGTACGACGAGCTCCTGCGCCGGCACAGCGTGCTGGAGACCGAACTGCGCCAGGCCATCGACCGCGGTCAGCTGCGGCTGGTCTTCCAGCCGGTGGTCGCTCTGCCCTCGGTACGCCCGGTGGGTGCGGAGGCCCTGCTCCGCTGGACCCATCCGGAGCTGGGCGCGGTGCCCCCGGTCGAGTTCATCCCGGTCGCCGAGGAGTCGGATCTGATCTGCGTGCTCGGCACGTGGGTGCTCGACCAGGCCTGCGCGCAGCTCGCCCGCTGGCTCGCCGCCGGCCACGACGTGTGGGTGTCGGTCAACCTGTCACCCAAGGAGCTGCACGCCGCCGACTACGCCGGTCAGGTCGCCCGGGTGCTGCGCAAGTACGGCGTACCCCCGCAGCGGCTCGTGCTGGAGGTCACCGAGCACGCCGTCGCCACCGACATGGACGAGCTGATCCGGCGTCTGGTCGAGCTGCGGTCCACCGGGGTGCGGATCGCGCTGGACGATTTCGGCGCCGGGTATTCCTCGCTGGGCCAGCTGCGCAAGCTGCCGGTGGACATCCTCAAGATCGACCAGACGCTGGTGGCCGAGCCCGAGTCGCGTACCGGCATGGCCGCGCCGCTGGTCGACGTCGTGGTGCGGCTCGGGCACCGGCTGGGGCTGGAGGTGCTCGCCGAGGGCATCGGCACCCCGGCGCAGCGCGAGGTGGTCGAGGAGGCCGGCTGCCGGCTCGGGCAGGGCTCGCTGTTCGGCTGGGGCGTGCCACCCGAGCACCTGGAGGCCCAGTTGCGCAACGCGCGGCAGTCGGCGACCCGTCCGGTACCCGTCGCGCGGGCGCGTCCCAGTGTTACGCCGAGCGCACCGGCGCGCAGCCAGATCGTCATGCTCGGACCCGGGATGCGGCAGGTCAGGGCCGTTCTGCCGACCGACCCGTCCTTTTCGGGTGACCAAGATGTGAGATCAGTTGACGCACCACGTGAGATGGGGCAGTCTTAGCCGCATGTGTTCGTCGTTCCTCGTAGTACTTAGTTGAGCGCGCTGCCCCCGCTGAGTTTCTGGGCAGTGCGCTAGGTCCCGTGCGAAAGCACGCGGGCCTTTTTTGTTGCTCCGGGACGACCTAAAACCGACTGAAGGTCTCAAGCCATGACTAGACCCACGCCCGAGTCCCTCGCCCACCGAGCTACCCCGGCCACCGTCGCCGCGGCCACCGTGACGCCCGCCGTAACCCCGGTCGCGCCGACCGCGGTCACCGGCGCCAGTTCGCTCGTGCGGTCGCTCGAGGCGCTCGGCGTCGAGGTCGTCTTCGGCATCCCCGGCGGCACGATCCTGCCGGCGTACGACCCGCTGTACGACTCCAAGATCCGGCACATCCTCGTCCGCCACGAGCAGGGCGCGGGTCACGCCGCCACCGGATACGCCCAGGCCACCGGCAAGGTCGGCGTCTGTATCGCCACCTCCGGCCCGGGCGCCACCAACCTGGTCACCGCGATCGCCGACGCCTACATGGACTCGGTGCCGATCGTGGCGATCACCGGACAGGTGTCCCGGCCCTCGATCGGGACGGACGCCTTCCAGGAAGCGGACATCCAGGGCATCACCCTGCCCATCACGAAGCACAACTTCCTGATCCAGACGCCTGAGGAGATCCCTGAGGTCCTGGCGGAAGCCTTCCACCTGGCGTCGACCGGGCGCCCGGGTCCCGTGCTCGTGGACATCCCCAAGGACGTGCAGCAGGCGCAGACCACATTCGCCTGGCCGCCGGTGCTCGACCTGCCCGGCTACCGGCCGACGCTGCACCCGCACGGCAAGCAGATCCGCGAGGCGGCCCGGCTGATCGCCGCCGCCAAGCGCCCGGTGCTGTACGTCGGCGGCGGCGTGCTCAAGGCCGGCGCCACCGACGGGCTGCGCAAACTCGCCGAGCTCACCGGCATCCCGGTGGTCACCACGCTGATGGCGCTCGGGTCGTTCCCCGACTCGCACCCGCAGCACCTGGGCATGCCCGGCATGCACGGCACCGTCCCCGCGGTGTACGCGCTGCAGAAGTCCGACCTGCTGATCGTGCTCGGCGCCCGCTTCGACGACCGGGTGACCGGCAAGCTCGACTCGTTCGCCCCGGACGCCAAGGTGGTGCACGCCGACATCGACCCGGCCGAGATCGGCAAGAACCGGCACGCCGACGTCCCGATCGTGGGCGACGCGCGGCACGTCATCGACGAGCTGATCGCCGCGATCACCGGGCCCAGCGCCATCGATCCCTGGTGGGCCGCGCTCAACGACCTGCGCGAGCGTTACCCGCTCGGCTACGACGAGCCCACCGACGGCACGCTCGCCCCGCAGTACGTGATCGAGCGGATCGGCGAGCTGGTCGGCCCGGACGCCGTCTACGTCGCCGGCGTCGGCCAGCACCAGATGTGGGCGTCGCAGTTCATCAAGTACGAGAAGCCGGGCACCTGGCTCAACTCGGGTGGCGCCGGCACCATGGGATACGCGGTGCCCGCCGCGATGGGCGCCAAGGTCGGCCGGCCCGACACCGCGGTCTGGGCGATCGACGGCGACGGCTGCTTCCAGATGACCAACCAGGAGCTCGCCACCTGCGCGCTCGAGGGCATCCCGGTCAAGGTCGCGGTCATCAACAACGGCAACCTCGGCATGGTCCGGCAGTGGCAGACCCTGTTCTACGAGGGCCGCTACTCCAACACCGAGCTGGGCACCCACAAGCACCGCATCCCCGACTTCGTGAAGCTCGCCGAGGCGCTGGGCTGCGTCGGGCTGCGCTGCGAGTCCAAGGACGAGGTGGACGCCACCATCAAGGCGGCCATGGAGATCAACGACCGGCCCGTGGTCATCGACTTCACGGTCGGCAAGGACGCCATGGTCTGGCCCATGGTGGCCGCCGGCACGAGCAACGACGAGATCATGTTCGCCCGGGACGTGCGCCCCGCCTTCGAAGAGGACGACCTGTGAGCACCCTCAACAAACACACACTCTCCGTGCTGGTCGAGAACAAGCCCGGCGTCCTCGCCCGGGTGAGCGGCCTCTTCTCGCGGCGGAGCTTCAACATCGACTCCCTGGCGGTCGGCGAGACGGAGAACCCGGACGTCAGCCGCATCACGATCGTGGTCAACGCCGACTCCTCACCCCTGGAGCAGGTGACCAAGCAGCTCAACAAGCTGGTGAACGTCCTGAAGATCGTCGAGCTGGACCCGCAGCAGTCGGTCCAGCGCGAGCTCCTGCTGGTCAAGGTGCGCGCCGAACGCGCCGTGCGCGGCCAGGTGCTCGAGACCGTCGAACTCTTCCGGGCGAAGGTGATCGACGTCGCACCGGACACCCTCACGATCGAGGCGACCGGCAACCCCGACAAGCTGGACGCGTTGCTGCGCGATCTCGAGCCGTTCGGCATCAAAGAGATGGTGCAGTCCGGCCTGGTGGCCATCGGCCGCGGCTCGCGCTCCATTACCACCGGCCCAGCGCTTCGCGCCGCCTGATCAGCATTTCCATTTGAAAGGGAAGTCATGACCGCGGAAACGTTCTACGACGACGACGCCGACCTGTCCATCATCCAGGGGCGCAAGGTCGCCGTGATCGGGTACGGCAGCCAGGGTCACGCCCACTCGTTGTCGCTGCGCGACTCGGGCGTCGACGTCGTGATCGGTCTGAAGGACGGCTCCAAGAGCCGCGCCAAGGCGGAGGAGCAGGGCCTGAAGGTCCTCACCCCGGCCGAGGCCTCCGCCTGGGCCGACGTGATCATGGTGCTCGCTCCGGACACCGCGCAGCGCAAGATCTACACCGAGTCGATCGAGCCCCACCTGACCGCGGGCAAGGCCCTCTTCTTCGGTCACGGCCTCAACATCCGCTTCGAGCTGATCAAGCCGCCGGCCGACGTCGACGTGGCCATGGTCGCCCCCAAGGGCCCCGGCCACCTCGTCCGCCGCCAGTACGTCGACGGCAAGGGTGTGCCCGCGCTCATCGCCGTCGAGCAGGACCCGACCGGTGGCGCGCAGGCGCTCGCCCTGTCGTACGCGAAGGCGATCGGTGGCACCCGCGCCGGCGTCATCAAGACGACGTTCAAGGAAGAGACCGAGACCGACCTGTTCGGCGAGCAGGCGGTCCTCTGCGGTGGCGCGGCCGCGCTGGTGCAGACCGGCTTCGAGGTGCTGACCGAGGCCGGTTACGCCCCCGAGATCGCCTACTTCGAGTGCCTGCACGAGCTCAAGCTGATCGTCGACCTCATGTACGAGGGCGGCATCCAGCGGATGCGTTACAGCATCTCGGACACCGCCGAGTTCGGCGATTACACCCGTGGCCCGCGCGTGATCAACGCCGGGGTCAAGGAGGAGATGAAGAAGATCCTCTCCGAGATCCAGTCCGGCCAGTTCACCCGTGAGCTGATCGAGGACGACGAGAACGGTGGCCCGCTGCTCAAGAAGTACCGCGAGCAGGGCGCGGCCCACCCGATCGAGGTCACCGGCAACAAGCTGCGCGGCATGATGAGCTGGGTCGACCGCCCGCTCACCGAGACCGCCTGATATCTGTACGCCACGCCCGGGCCGCATCGTCATGATGACTGTGCGGCCCGGAGTGCGTGACGGGTTGATTACCTGAAACGTGGGCGTTACGTGCCGCTTACCTGATTGGCGTCGTCATCGAATTGTGCACTGTTCAGGCACTTGCGGGTGGTGTCGAACAGGTAGCCTCGCCGCATGCGACTGGCTGATTCTTTCCGGAGTGAGCGCTTCGGCGCGGTCCGGATTCATGAGCTCCAGAGGGTGATCGAGCTCGACTCGGGCGCCGTGCACGATACCGGCCAGCGGAACCTTTCAGCTGGTAGCCGCGTCGTGCCGCCGGAAGCAATGCGCGCTGTCGAGTCGCAAATGGTAATCGTCGTACCGTGCATGAATGAGACACGAAGCGTCATCGAAGGCGTGCTCTCCGGAATTCCCCACGACTGCCTCATTGTGCTCGTATCGAACAGCGACAGGAAGCCGGTCGACCGATACGAGATCGAGGCACAGACACTCGAGCAGTTCTGCCGGCTAGCCAACCGGTCCGCCATTGCCGTCCATCAGAAGGACCCCGGACTCGCGGCGGCCTTCAAAGCGGCCGGCATGGAAGAGCTCATCGGCGACGACGGTCTGGTCCGCAACGGCAAGGGCGAGGCCATGCTGATCGGCATGGCGGTGGCGGCGATGACCGGCCGCCGTTACCTCGGCTACGTCGACGCGGACAACTACGTACCGGGCGCGGTCAACGAGTACTGCAAGGCGTACGCGGCGGGCCTCCATCTGGCCGACAGCCCGTACTCGATGGTCCGCATCTCCTGGCACTCGAAGCCCAAACTCCGCGACGGCCGGCTGTTCTTCAGCCGCAAGGGCCGCAGCTCCCAGATCACCAACGAGTGGCTCAACAAGTTCATGGCCGAGTACTCCGGCTTCGGCACCGAGGTGATCGCCACCGGCAACGCGGGCGAACACGCCATGAGCCTCGACCTGGGCCTCAAACTGCGGCTCGCGGGCGGCTTCGCGGTCGAGCCCTACGAGTACATGGACCTGTTCGAGCAGTTCGGCGGCGTCCTGGAGAGTAACGACCCGGACGTGATGGCCAGCTCGGTGCCGATCATGCAGATCGAGACCCGTAACCCGCACTTCCACGACAACAAGGGGGAGGACCACGTCCAGGGCATGCGCATGCAGGCCCTCAACGTCGTGTTCCACTCCCCGGTGACCCCACCGTCGGTCCGTCAGGCCATCGTCGACTTCATGGTCTCCCAGGGCGCCCTCGAGGTGGGTCAGGAACCCCCGAGGGAACGGGTCTATCCGCCGGTGGGCAGCCTGGACCTCGAACTCCTCTACGACGGCCTGGACGCGGAAGCCCTGACCTTCCGCCAGTTCGACGGCCGGGCGTCGGCCGGCCTCGCGCCGTTCCCCCCGATCGTCCGCAACTCCATCCCGCGCCAGAAGGTCTGACAACACCCAACCGGCGAGCGTGGCGGCGCTTGCCGGTTCTCCGTTTCTGCGCCTACCCGCCCGGGTTGGCGATGCGCCGCAGAGCCTGCGCATAGCGTTTCGTGAAGTAGGCCTGGACCAGCCGGGTAGCCGGCCCGCCGGCCCGAGCCAGCAGCGTGGCGGGCCGTGAGAACGCCCAGATCTGCGCCCGGACATCCCCCGATCCGGTCAGCTGAACGGCGAACGCCTCCTCACCCCGCTCCGGATGACCGGGCAGCGTCCCGTAAGCGAAGCCCCGCCGATCCGGCTCCTGGATGACGTAGACCACTTTGCACGGCACCCGCAGCCCGACCGGCCCGACCCCGAGCCGCAGCGCCACCACCGTCCCGGGCGCTGCGACCCCGGGCGAACCGGTGAACCGGAAGCCGGCACCACGATGCATGTCCCAGCGCATCAGCCCGTCGGCGGCCCGCTCGAACGCCTCCCGCCCGGCCCCGATCGACACATCCAGCCGGACATGCCCGTACCCGGCGGGCAACTCGGCGTCCCGGGTGGCGCCCACTTCCGCATAGGTCAGATCGAACTCGCCCATGTCAGCGCTCCTCCGGCGACTCGGGCCGCTCGTTCCCCGGTCCGGGATCCCGCACCGGCCCCCACTCCGGCCCCCACTCCGGCGGGGTGGACGCGGGAATGTACTCGGTCGGAGCCTGCTGGGCCGTCGCCTGAGGCGGGTGGGTAACGGCCGTGACCTGCTCAGGGACCGCCGGGCCGGCAACGTGCTGTCCCGGCCAGGTCTGCGGCCCGGGTGGCGCAGCCGCAGCCGCAGGTGCTGCCGCCGTCGCCGCCGCAGCGGTTGGGGCCGCCGCCGTCGGGGGCGTTGCTGCTGCCGGTGCCGCCGCTGGTGCCGCCGGCTCCGGCGATGCCTGCGCGGGTTGCTGGGTCCAGACCGGCGTCGCGGGCGCGGGCTGGCCCGGCCGGCCCGGCTCCTGCCACGAGGCTGGCTGGCCCGGCTGGCCCGGCTGGCCCGGCTCCTGCCAGGGCGCGGGTTGGCCCGGCTGGCCCGGCTCCTGCCACGGGGCTGGCTGGCCTGGCTGCCACGGGCCGGGGTTGCCCGGTTGGCCCGGCTGCCATGGCCCCTGCCCCGGCTGGCCCGGTTGCGGCCACGGGCCCGGCTGGCCTGGGTAAGGCTGGCCCGGGTAAGGCTGGGCGGGATACGGCTGGGCGGGATACGGCTGGGCTTGGTATGTCTGGCCTTGCGTCGGCTGGCCTTGCGTCGGCTGGGCTTGCGTCGGCTGGGCGGGGTAGGGCTGCTGCGGCTGCGTCGTATAAGGAGTCCAGGGTTGGCCCGGCGGTGGAGTGGCCGGGTACGGGCTCTGCCATGGCTGGTAGGCCGCCGGCGGTAGCGGGGTGCCCGAATCCGCCAGTTCGTTGAGCCAGTCCCTCTCCGCCTCCGCCCAGACCCGCCGGGCCGCGAGGTACAGCGGGCTCTGCCCGGTCAGGATGGGCAGAGTGATCCCCAGCCCCAGGATCAGCGCGAGCAGTCCGTAACGGACACCGTCGTTGTTGGTCTCGTCCAGCACGCCCTGCACGAGGCTGATCAATCCCGCCAGCACGACCAGCGCTCCGGTCAGGTGCACGCCGATCGTGGAGCCGTCGCGCACCAGGGACCAGGCGACCGCCGCCACCATCGCGGCGCATGCCGCGAACAACGCGGTGAGCAGCCCTTGACCGGCGGCCTCGCCGACGCTGTCGCCGGTGATCTCGGAAAAGCCGGTGGTCACCACCAGCGAGACGGTGGTGGCGATGACCAGCAGCACCGCGAGCACGACCAGGAAGGTGGCCGAGACCACGGCGCCGAAGGGCACGCGGAGGGGCGGCTGCGGCACCGCGTGCGTCGAGACCTCGTCGGTCTCGTCGGTCTCGTCGCCGGGTTCGTCGGCCGGGGCTGTCGTCATGTCAGGAGGTTATCGGCCGGGCGGCAAGGGGGTGGGGGCCCTGTGGATAACCCGGCCCGACCGCCCGCGGTCCCTGTGGACAACGGCCGGCCCGCCGCGGCCGGCCGTGCAGGATGGGCGGACACCCGATGGTCGTCGATCCGGCGGCATCACCGTGACGAATGCGCCGGCACATTTCCAGCGTGTGAGGACTGTTATCGCGTGATGACATAACGTGGTTTCCGGCCCCCTGCCCAGCACCGCCCGATGATCTGCGAGATGGAGACTCATGACTCCCGTCGTACTGATCGCTGAAGAACTTGCCCCCGCCGCCCTCGATGTCCTGGCCTTCGATTTCGACGTGCGACACGTCGACGGGACCGACCGGTCCGCCCTGCTCCGCGTGCTTCCCGAGGCCGACGCGCTGATCGTGCGGAGCGCCACCCAGGTCGATGCCGAGGCCTTCGCCGCCGCCTCCCGGCTCAAGGTGGTCGCCCGCGCCGGCGTCGGTCTGGACAATGTGGACGTCATGGCGGCGACGTCCCGTGGCGTCATGGTCGTCAACGCACCGACCTCCAACATCGTCTCGGCCGCCGAGCAGGCCATCGCTCTGCTGCTCAGCGTCGCCCGCAACACGGCAAGTGCGAGCGCGGCGCTCAAACGCGGGGAATGGAAACGCTCGCGCTACACCGGCGTCGAGCTGCAGGGCAAGATCGTCGGAGTGGTCGGGCTCGGCCGGATCGGCGTCCTCTTCGCGCAGCGCATGGCGGCGTTCGGAACCCGGCTGATCGCGTACGACCCCTACATCCAGCCGGCCCGGGCGGCGCAACTGGGCGTACGCCTGGTGGGGCTGGACGAGTTGCTGCGTGAGAGTGACTTCATCTCGGTGCACCTACCGCGTACCCCGGAGACCTTGGGCATGATCGGGGAGAAAGAGCTGGCGACCGTCAAACCCGGCGTGCGCATCATCAATGCCGCCCGTGGCGGTCTCATCGACGAGCAGGCCCTCGCCGACGCCCTGGCAGAGGGTCGGGTGGCGGGCGCCGGTCTCGACGTGTTCGTGACCGAACCCGCCACGTCCTCGCCGCTGTTCGGTTTCGACAACGTCGTGGTGACCCCGCATCTGGGCGCGTCGACCGTCGAGGCGCAGGACAAGGCGGGGCTCGCCGTCGCGCGCAGCGTCAAGCTGGCGCTGCAGGGCGAGTTCGTGCCCGACGCGGTCAACGTGCAGGCCGGTGGCGTCGTGGACGAGGACGTCCGCCCGCTGCTGGGGCTGACCGAACGGCTCGGCAAGGTCTTCACCGCGGTGGCCGGTGGGATCGCGGCCGGCGTGACGGTCGAGGTGCGCGGCCAGATCGTCTCCCATGAGGTGGCGGTCCTCAAGCTCGCCGCCACCAAGGGTCTCTTCGCGTCCGTTGTGGAGGAGCGGGTCACCTATGTGAACGCCCCGCAGATCGCGGCGGACCGCGGCGTCGAGGTCGAGCTCTTTGTCGACCGCGAGGCCTCCGAACACGACAACCTCGTCACCGTACGAGGTGCGCTGCCCGACGGGCGCAGCGTGAGTGTTGCCGGGACGGTGGCGGTGGCCGGTGGCCGTGAGATCCGCAAGCTGACCCGGCTGGACGAGTTCGAGCTGGAGCTCGGTGCGGGCGGAGTGCTGTTGTTCTTCCGCTACGCCGACCGGCCGGGCATGGTCGGCCGGATCGGTTCGATCCTCGGGCAGTCGGGCGTCAACATCGCGGCTATGCAGGTCGCCCGGCGGGAGGCTGGTGGCGAGGCGTTGATGGCCCTGACCGTGGACTCCTCGGTGGACGCCGAACTGCTGTCGACGGTCGCGGAAGCGATCGGCTCGGCCAGAGGCAGCATCGTCGACTTGCGCGAGGAGTGAGAGGAATGGTCAGCGCGCCTTCACCGGCGGGGGATAGACGGTGCCGTCCTGCAGGTCGAGCAGATCCAGATTCAGCTCACCGGCGAGTCGCTCGATCGTTTCGAGTACGGCGTCCGGGCACCGTTCGTCCAGGCGCATCGTGATGTGGTCGGCGGCGGCGTGCAGCGGTGCGGTGGCCCAGGGCGAGCCGTCGAGGGTGGCCCGGGGCCCCCGGTCCGGGTAAGCGCTGGTCAGGGCGTCATAAAAGGCGACGACGCGCGGATCGGCCGGCCGTTGTGGGTGCTCACCGCGAGCGCAGCGTGCGTTGGCTGCCCGCACGTCGTCCGGCAGGTCCGCGTTGTCCATGGCCCACACCACGAGGTCGAAACTCACCGGCGCATGGTGCCATACAAGCGACCGAGACATCCCATTGTCGCGCCGACACGCGGGGGATGCGTCTTGCGCGAGATTAGTCCGCATCGCTAGCGTTGGTCCATGCCGTGCGGGCGCGGCGGATTTGTCTTCGGGTGACATCTCCGTGGTTGTCCCGTGTGGTGGTTGCACCCTCGGCGGGCGCGAGCCACGCGTACTCGTCGTGACAGCCCCCGCGATCGTTGCCGCGATCAGCGGGGGTTGTTCGCGTCCGGCCCCTGACGCCCGCCGCGCCCGCCCGGCCCGCCCGCTCTGCCAGATCCAGCCCGCGCGGAACCCGCTCTGCCAGGCCGGGTTCGCGCGAACCCGGCCCGCGCGAACCCGGAGCCGCCGAACCCGGCCCGCGCGAACCCGGAGCCGCCGAGCCCGGAGCCGCTGCTTCTGCCGGCCGGCCGCTCTCGGCCTTCCCCGCAGGGCTCCTGCGAAAGCACCGCTTCCGGTGCGCGGCTTGATCCGTTGGCCGGGGCTGTGGCCTGTTGGAACAGTGGTGACGAGTCACCTGGCTGAACGAACGCTTAACCACACTCTGGGACCGGCGTACCGAAGATCGGGACAGGCGGCTAGGCTCGACCGGTCGGTACGAGCGAGGGAGTGGACGTGACGGTGGCGCGGATCGCGGTGGTGGCCGGTGACGGCATCGGGACCGAGGTGACCGCGCAGGCTCGCAAGGTTATCGAGGCCGTTCTTCCCGGCGCCGAATACAACGAGTATGACCTCGGCGCCCGCCTCTACAACCGCACCGGCGAGGTCCTTCCGCAGGCCGTGCAGGACGAGCTGGCCGGCCACGACGCCATTCTGCTCGGTGCGATCGGCGACCCCAGTGTGCCGCCCGGCGTGCTCGAGCGGGGCCTCCTGCTCAAGCTTCGCTTCGACTTCGACCAGTATGTGAATCTTCGCCCGTCGCGGTTGTGGCCCGGGACCGTCAGTCCGCTCTCCGGGATCAAACCCGGTGAGATCGACATGGTGGTTGTCCGGGAGGGCACCGAGGGCCTCTACGTCGGCGCCGGCGGGGTGCTGCACAAGGACACCCCGGCCGAGATCGCGACTGAGGAGAGCCTCAACACGCGGTACGGCGTCGAGCGGGTCGTGCGGGACGCCTTCAGCCGGGCTCAGCGGCGGGAGCGGCGGCATCTGACGCTCGTTCACAAGACGAACGTGCTCACTCACGCCGGAGGGCTCTGGGCGCGCACCTTCAAGGCTGTCGCCGCCGAGTTCCCCGAGGTCGCGACCGAATATCAGCACATCGACGCCGCGAGCATGTTCATGGTGAGCAACCCGCAGCGTTACGACGTGGTCGTGACCGACAACCTCTTCGGTGACATCATCACCGACATCGCCGCTGCCGTCACCGGTGGCATCGGCATGGCTGCCAGCGGCTCCGTCAACCCGGAGCGGAAGTACCCGTCGACGTTCGAGCCGGTGCACGGGTCCGCGCCGGACATCGCCGGTCAGGGCATCGCCGATCCGGCCGCCGCGATCCTGTCCGCGGCGCTGCTGCTCGAGCATCTCGGTCACCCCGACGAGGCCCGGCGAGTATCCGAGGCGGTCGCGGCCGAGGTCGCTTCCCGTGCCCCGGGAGCGCCGCTGCGTACCGCCGAGGTCGGGGACCGGGTCGCCGCCACCGCGGCCGCCTGATCCCACCCGCCGCCCATCAGGCGGCAAGGCATCCGCGCCGATCAAGCCGGCCCGGGCGGCACCAGTTCCGACCAGGCCTGATGGCCCGAACTCCGGCCGGCGGCTCCAGCTCCGAAGCCCACAAGCGGGGCCAAGGTTCCGAGAGCTACAGGGCAGGGCCAGGGTTCTCAGTCTGCAGGGCGGCCAGGGCTTCGAGGGCTGTAGGCGGGGCCAGGAGCGGTGAATGCTCTGAAGCCCGCAAGGGGTGGCCAGGGTCTCGAGGCCCGCAGGGTGGCCCAGTTCCTGGGGTGTGCAAAGCGCGCCAAGGCCTGGTAGCGCGCAAGGGCGGCCAACGCCGGAGCGCGCGTCGGCGACGATGCCCAAAAGGTGCCGCGCCCGACGGCCAAGAGCCCGACGCCAGAGCGCGATAGGCAAGCGCCTGACGGTCACGTGCGTGAACAGTCGACGTGGTGGCGAGTTCGGGGGCGAACAGCCCGCGTAGGTCGGCGTGGTCCAGGTTGTTGCCGGCGGGTGCGCGGGTCGTACCACCCTGCGGCCGCCCACTAACTTGCTGTGCGTGACCGGCTGGTTACGTCCTGGGCTGGGCTCCGCTGTTAACGGCCGTTCGGGGTAAATTCATGGGGCACTGCGGGTGCTCCCTCATGCTCGATTCCATTCTTCATTGTGAGAGAAAGCAGGTCTGCTGCCATGAGCGGTGGTGACAACCTCGACTTCGAGATTCGTCCGAATCCGGCGCCCGTAAGCGACGCGGACCGCGCGTCGATGCTGACCAACCCGGGCTTCGGGCGGATCTTCACCGACCATATGGTCACCGTCCGTTATGCGGAGGGTAAGGGGTGGTATGAGCCCCGGGTGGAGGCTCGTGCTCCGATCCCGATGGATCCGGCGGCCGCGGTGCTGCACTACGCCCAGGAGATCTTCGAGGGTCTGAAGGCGTACACGTTGCCCGACGGCGGGATCGCGATGTTCCGGCCGGATGCCAACGCGAAGCGGTTCGCCCAGTCGGCTCAGCGGATGGCGATGCCGGCGCTGCCCGTCGAGACGTTCATCGAGTCGCTGCACCGGATCATCACGATCGACCGGCAGTGGATCCCGCAGAGCGAGGAAGGCAGCCTCTACCTGCGGCCTTTCGCGTACGCGAGTGAGGTCTTCCTCGGCGTTCGCCCCGCGATGGAATATCTCTACCTTGTCATCGCGTCGCCGGTGGGTGCGTATTTCAGTGGTGGGGTGAAGCCGGTGACCGTGTGGGTGACGCCGGATTACACCCGGGCCGCCCCTGGTGGGACCGGTGCCGCGAAGTGTGGCGGTAACTACGCGGCCGGGCTGTCCGCTCAGGCCGAGGCCATCGAGCACGGCTGTGACCAGGTGGTCTACCTGGACGCCGTCGAGCGTAAGTACATCGACGAGCTCGGGGGCATGAACATCGTCTTCGTGCAGGACGACGGGACGCTGGTGACGCCGCCGCTGACCGGCACGATCCTGCCGGGCATCACCCGGGATTCGGTGCTGAAGCTGGCACAGCGGGCCGGGCGCCGGGTCGAGGAGCGGCCGGTGAGTTTCGACGAGTGGCGCGACGGTGCGCGGTCGGGCCGGATCCGGGAGACGTTCGCCTGTGGCACGGCCGCGGTGATCACGCCGATCGGCACGGTGAAGTCCCCGGAGGGCGAGTTCACCGTGGCCGACGGCAGTTCGGGTGAGGTCACGATGGGCCTGCGCCAGCAGCTGACCGACATCCAGCGGGGCCGGGCGGAGGACCCGTTCGGCTGGGTCCACCGGGTCCCCCAGGACTGAGCAGGGCTAGGCCGGATCCAGCAGGTGGTCGCGCATGGCGGCCACCTGCTGGTCGGAGACGCCGATCTCCCGGACGTACGCGGGCACTGAGCCGTAGCGGGCACGCAGGTCGCCGAGGAAGAGGTGCATCGCGTCGGCCGGGCAGTTGTACATGTGGTACTTGTCCTGGATCAGGTGCGGCCTGGACTTCCGCAGATAGTCGGACAGCGAGGCCATCGACGCCTGGGTCAGCGCGTAATCCGCGGCGATGTCCTCGTCCGAGACCCCGAGCAGGGACAGTGCCAACGCGCACACCACGCCCGTACGGTCCTTGCCGGCCATGCAGTGCACGACCGCCGGCGCAGCCGCGGGGTCGGCGATGAGCGTGAGCGCCGCGGCGAGCCCGGCCCGGCCGTCCTCGGCGAAGTTGAGATAGCGGTCCGCGAGCCACCGCTCGTGCGGCAGGTCCGCCGGTTCCGGCACGCTCTGCCAGTCGACGTGCTCGATGACCAGGTTGTGGTAGTCGAGGCCATCGGCTTCCGGGACCCGGCCGTTCTCGGTGACCTCGACGACCCGGCGCAGGTCGATCACGGTCCGGACGCCGAGTGCCTCGAACGTCGCGAGGTCGTCGCCCTTCAGGCGGTGCAGCGAGTCCGAGCGGAACAGCCGCCGCCAGCGGACCGTACGGCCGTCGATGCCGTGGTAACCGCCCACGTCGCGGAAGTTGTAGGTGGTGGCGAACGTCAGAGTGCGGGAGTAGCTCACATCGCACCCTAACCCGTCCCGGAGTCTGGACTTCCGTCCCAAAATCGGGCTGGCAGTGGCATGCTTCCGTACGTGACCCACCACTACGTGCTGATTATTCGCACCTTGCGCGCCGGCTGACGATTCCCGCCGCCGCGCAGACCTCCCGCATCCGCGGGGGGTCTTTTTGTTGGGCCACCCCCGTTCTCAGGAAGGAAGCTCGCATGGTCTACCAGGTCTTCGACACGACGTTGCGTGATGGCGGCCAACGCGAGGGCATCAGCTACTCGGTGGCCGACAAGCTCGCGGTCGCGCGGCTGCTGGACGAGTTCGGTGTCGGCTTCATCGAGGGCGGGTGGCCGGGTGCGATGCCCAAGGACACCGAGTTCTTCGAGCGCGCCAAGACCGAGCTGCAGCTGACGAACGCGGTGCTCGTCGCGTTCGGCGCGACCCGCAAGGCCGGTATCGACGTGGCCGCGGACAAGCAGGTCAAGGCGCTGCTCGACGCGGAGACCCCGGTGGTCTGCGTGGTCGCGAAGTCCGATATCCGGCACGTCGAGCGGGCGCTGCGCACGACCGGCGAGGAGAACCTCGCGATGGTCCGGGACACCGTCGCGCACCTGGTCGCCAACGGGCGCCGGGCGTTCGTCGACTGCGAGCATTTCTTCGACGGCTTCCGGTACGACCCGGAGTACACGTCGTCGGTGGTCAAGGCCGCGTTCGAGGCCGGCGCCGAGCGGGTCGTCATGTGTGACACGAACGGCGGCATGCTCCCGTCGATGATCACCGCCGCGATCAACGACGTGGTTGAGCGCACCGGGGTCAGCCCCGACCAGCTCGGCATCCACTGCCAGAACGACACCTCCTGCGCGGTGGCGAACACCATCGCCGCGGTCGAGGCGGGCGTCGAGCATTTCCAGTGCACGGCCAACGGCTACGGCGAGCGGCCCGGCAACGCCGACCTGTTCGCCGTGGTCAGCAACCTGCAACTCAAGCTCGGGCTGAAGCTCCTACCGGACGGATGCCTCGAGAAGGCGACGCGGGTGTCGACCGCGCTCGCCGAGATCGCCAACATCGCTCCCGACACCCACCAGGCCTATGTCGGGGCCGCCGCTTTCGCTCACAAGGCGGGGCTGCACGCGAGTGCGATCAAGGTGGATCCGCTGCTGTACAACCACGTCGATCCGTCGGTTGTCGGCAATGACATGCGGATCCTGGTGACCGAGATGGCCGGCCGGGCCAGCATCGAGCTCAAGAGCCGTGAGCTCGGGCTGGACCTGGCCGGCCACCCGGAGACCCTGACCGAGGTGACCCGCAAGGTCAAGGAGCTCGAGGCCGGCGGCTGGTCGTTCGAGGCCGCGGACGCGTCGTTCGAACTGCTGGTCCGCGATGCGCTGCCGGGTGCGGCCCTGACCAGGCCGTTCGGCCTGGAGTCCTACCGGACCCAGACCGAACACCGCGAGGACGGCACGGTCGTTTCGGAGGCCACCGTCAAGATCCGGGTACGCGGTGAGCGCGTGATCGCCACCGCGGAGGGCAACGGCCCGGTCAACGCTCTGGACGAGGCGCTGCGGGCGGCGCTGACGCAGCACTACCCGGAGTTGAAGGAATTCCAGCTCGCCGACTACAAGGTGCGCATCCTCGAGGGTTCGCACGGCTCCAACGCGATCACCCGGGTGCTGGTGGAGACCAGTGACGGCGGCCGGGACTGGACCACCGTCGGCGTCCACGAGAACATCATCGAGGCCAGCTGGAAGGCCCTCACCGACGCGCTGACGTTCGGGCTCAAGTAGGCGGATCATTCGCGCCTGGTCATTCGCGCCTGGTCATCACGCGCAGGGTGATGACCAGGCCGGCGATCGACCAGGCGGCGAGTACGGCGAACGGCAGCAGCGGGACGCCGCCCGGCGGTGAGGTCAGCGCGTCGCGGACGGCGTTCGCCATGTGCTCGAACGGCAGCACGTGGTGGATCGCCTGGAGCCAGCCCGGCAGCCGGTCCGCCGGGAAGTTGATCGGCGAGAACATCAGGGACACGAAGATCAGCGCCTGGGAGACCAGGTTGGTGACGGTCGGTGGCAACGCGTACGCGAGAGCGAACCCGATGGTCGTCGCGGACAGTGCGACCAGCAGCATCGCGGGTACTACCAGCCAGCTCACGTGCAGGTGCAGGTCGAAGCGGATGATCGCGGTGACGAGTCCGAGGACGAGTCCGGGCAGCCCGGTGACCAGCCAGGTGGTCAGGTCGGCGGCGAGCACCGCGGTCCGGGGGACCGGCAGCGTGCGGTTGTAGGCGAACGTCCCCTGCGCCTTCGCCTCGGCCACGACCTGTGGTGCCATGACCATGCCGATGGTGATCAGGCCCAGGGTGGGTGCGCCGGTGGACAGGTACAGCGCGGTGGCCGGGTCCACCTCCGGCATCAGGTAGGCGAAGCCGATGACGATGCCGACCGCCAGGAACGTCTGGATGATCAGGAAAAGTGGCAGCAGGAACCGCATCCGCAGCGCGGTCCAGCGCACCAGCAGCAGATAGCTACGCAACCAGGACCGCATCGGATTCCCCTCGGGTGAGGCCCACGTAGACGTCTTCGAGTCCGGCGGGATTGAGCGAGAAACGGTCGGTGTGCCGCCCGGCCCAGGCGACCGCCTCGACGGAGTCGGCCGCGGCCAGGGTCAGAGTGAGTCGATCCCCGTCCCGCCGCCCGGAACTGGCCCACCGCGGAAGAGGCCCGTCGAAGGACAGGGACAGCTGCATCTCGCGGCCGGCGGCGAGCGCGGCCGGCGTCCCGGCGGCGACGACCCGGCCGTGGTCGAGCACCACCACGTGGTCGATCGTGCGTTCGGCCTCGGCGATGTTGTGGGTGACCAGCACGACCGCGTGGCCGGCCGTGGCCAGGGCACGGACCTGGGCCCAGAGCAAGCGGCGGCGCACCGGGTCGACGTCGTTGGTCGGTTCGTCCAGCATCACGAGCTTGCCGGGCATGACCGTCGCCATACCGAACGCGGTCAGCCGCCGGATGCCTCCGGAGAGTTTCTCGGCGGGCGAGTCCGCCCATTCCTCGATGTCCAGTGCGGCCAGTAACGCCGAGGTCCGCCGGCGGACCTCGCGCAAGGATCCGCCGCGCAGCCTGCCGACGATCTCGATGGCCTGGCGGGCGGTGACCCCGGTCAGCGGGGCCTGGGCCTGCGGCTGGAACGAGCAGACCGTCCGGGCCCAGGCGGCCTCGGCGACCGGGTCGCGGCCGAGCAGCTCGACCCGGCCGGACGTGGGGCGGACCAGCCCGACGACCTGGCTGAGAAGTGTGGTCTTGCCGGCGCCGTTGTGCCCGAGCAGGCCGACGACCTGGCCCTCGGCGACATCGAGGCTGATGCCGTCGTTGGCGCGCACCCCGCGCCGGTACTCCTTGGTCAGGGACTCGATGTGCAGCATCACCATTCACATACCCTTCGGTATTCGGATACCGCTTAGTATCTGGATACCGTGGAGAATGTCAATCGGTAGGATGCGGAAGTGACCGAGCGACTGACCCGTGCCGAGCAGCAGGCACGCACCCGCGAGAAGCTCCTGGACAGTGCGGAGACCCTGTTCGGCGAGCAGGGGATCCATCAGACGTCGCTGGATCAGATCGCTGCGGCCGCAGGCCTGACCAAAGGCGCGATCTACGCCAACTTCGGCGGCAAGAAGGAGCTGATCACCGCGATCGCGGAGCGCAAACTCGCGGAGGACGTGCCGGTCCGGCCGCGGGAGTCGCTGGAGTCTTGGATCGGGGCGCTCGGCGGCGACTTCGAGACCAGCATGCCCAAGCCGGAGATCCGCCGCTTCGCGCTGGCGTTCGTGGAGCTGTGGCTCAACGGCATGCGCGACGAGGGGAGCACCGAGACCGTGCGGCAGTGGCTGCGCCGGGTGCGGGAACTCCACGCGCGCGACGCCGAGGCGCTGGGGGTGCACGATCCGCAGCGGACCGCCGCCCTGCTGCTCGCCTTGGATGTCGGCATCGGGCTGCAGAGCTTCATCGACCCCGAGGCGGTGCCGCCCGAGTTCTACACCCGGGGGATCGAGGCGGTGCTCCGGGCTACGCCGCCGGAATGACGACCGACGCGATGACCGCGCGGTGGTCGCTGTCGCGGGTGGTGTGCACCGAGACCGCTCCGACGCCCAGGCGCTTGTCGACCAGCACGTGGTCGATGGTGACCGGCGGGATCGGGGCGCCGTCGTACGGCCCCCAGGTGCCGATCAGGCCCTGCCCGGTGGCGTCGGCCGCGTCCCGGTAACCGCCGTTGATCAGGTCGCGCAGCGGCTTGTGGTCCAGCGTCGAGTTGAAGTCGCCGAGCAGGATCCGGGGCGGGCCGTTCTTGTCCGCGCGCGGTTCGGCGGCCAGGTCGGACTTCCAGTCGTCCAGCGCGGAGACCGCGTACGGGGCCGCCGGGTGCGCCGACTCGATCACGATCGCTCCGGCCCCGGGCGGCTGCACGGTGCCGTACGCCTGGTTGAACAGGCCGGCGCCGTTACGGCGTACCCCAGGGTCGGTGATGGGAAAGCGCGAGTAGAAACCCGAACCGCTCGCACCGGGCTCCGCGCCCAGCGTGGAGTAGGGCAGCAGGGTGCCGAGACCGGCCTGCTCGAGCCGGGTCGCCGCGTTCGGGCTGAACTCCTGCAGGGCCAGCACCGCCACGTCGTTGTCGCGCACGTAGCCGACGATCTGCTCGGCGTCCGCGTTGCCGAACAGCATGTTCTGCGTCATGACGGTGACGGTCACCCCGGTCTGCGGGCCCCGGTCACCGTCGGTGAACGCGCGGGGGAGCACGGTGAGCGCGAACAGCGCCACCGTCACCGCCGCCACCGAGGCGGCCAGCCAGCGCCGCGTCGCCAGAGCCAGGATCAAGGGCACCACCGAGGCGGCCGCGATGTACGGCGTGAACGCGAACAGCTGCACCAACAGCCCCCGCTCCGCGCCGGTGATCCGGATCAGCACCCAGGCGACCGCGGGCAGGATCAGCAGCCACAGGAACACGTGCCAGACGGTCCGGCGGACCCGCGCCGGTCTGGCGAGCGGCTCCGAGCTGGTGATCGTCATGGCGGGAACGGTATCCGGCCGGGGCTACCCGCACCGAGGTATCCCGTCGTACGTCACATCACCGGTACGGGTTGAAGTTCTGCGCCGCCATCAGGAACCACGCCGTGGTGCCCACGTGCTGCCGGGCGAAATAGCCGAACTCGAACCCGCTGTCGAACGAGCTGGTGGCCGCCACGATGCCGCCGCCGGCCGGCAGCGGGGTCCCGGTCCAGGTCCCGCCCTCGCCCGGCGCGGACAGGAAGCCGTCGCTGGTCCGCCCGACCGTCTGGCCGGCGCCGAGCGACTCCTGCGCGCGTACGGTCTCGTGCAGCAGCTCCCGGGCCCGCGCGGCGTCGCCGGGGGCGTCGCGTTGCAGCAGGGCCAGCGCGACGTGCGAGTTGCCCTCCAGCCAGACCGCGTCCCCGGTGCCGCGGGCGTGGCTGCTGTACGTCACCCCGGACACGCTGCCGTCGGTGTTCCACAGGTTGCGGGTCGCCCAGTCGACGGCCGCGTCGTAGCGCGGGTCGCCGAACCCGAGCAGCTCCCACGTCTGCGCGTCCTCCGGCACGTTGCCGACGTTCAGCGCGTTCGGGTCCTCCCCGTCGAGCCCGCCGAGCGTGCCGGTCCAGAAGTGCCCGCCGCCGCGGTGCCACATGGCCCGGACGAAGTCCGCGGCGACCTCGGCCCGGCGGTTCCAGCCACGGTCGCGGGTGAGCTTGGCGAGCAGGTCGAACAGCGCGTACACATCGATGTTGTGTTCGGTCGAGGCCCACCGTTGCGGCGTCTCGCCGTCGGCCTGCAGCCCGCCGTGGTAACCGCCGTAGTGGTAGGGCGAGCGCCGGTCGGCGATCCAGGTGCCGAGCGCGACCGCGCCGGCGAGGTACTTGCCGATCCGGGTGTCGGTGTACAGCTGGGCGAGCGCGAGCCCGGCCCAGGCCAGATCGCCGGTGGACGAGCCGCCGAAACCGAACGGCCAGAGATGCGCGGCTCTGCCGTCCGTACCCTTCAGGCCCGGGAAGTAAGGACCTTGACCGTAGAAACGCATGGGACCGGACGCGTACGCCTGCCGCAGCCGCCCGTCCGTGTGCGCGGCGTCATGGTTCTGGGCCCAGAGCAGGGCGTCGCCGATCAGCCGGGCGCGGCGCACGTTGGCGACCGTCGGATTCGCCAGATAGGCGAGGGTCGCGAGCGCGTTGTCGTAGACGAACGCGGTGGTCATCAGCTCGGACTCGTTGTTGTAACTCTGCAGCAGCCGGGGCTCGCCACCCTGCACGTACGCGTCCTGCACGACGTCGAGGTAGTGGTAGGCCCGCTCGACCGGCGCGCTCAGCCCGGCGTCGACGACATCGCGCGGCGAGGAGGCGCTGGTCTCAGGGGCGAGCCGGGGCGCTCCCGCCGCACGGGGAACCGGTGCGATGTGACCGGTGAACGTGGCCGCGGACACGGTGAGGTTCGTGGGCATATGGCCCCCTTGACTGCCAGGTCACCGCCGGTGCGACGGTGACCTGGCACTCTACTCACACGTCAGCGATCAGGTCCGGGCGTCGACGACCTCACCGATCTTGCTCGCCACCAGCTCGTCGCGGATCACCGCGGCGTCGCCCTCGACCACCAGCGTCAGCGTGTCCGGGTGCAGGTGCTCCGCGGCGGCCGCCGACACCTCCTCGGCCGTGGTCTCCAGCAGCTTGCGGCGCAGCGTCGGGTAGTAGTCGTCCGGCAGCCCGTGGATCACCAGCGTGGCCAGCGCGCCGGAGATCGAACCGGGGGTCTGCATGTCGACCGACAACGACCCGGCCCGCCAGGTACGGGCGGTGGCGAGCTCGTCCTCGGTCACGCCGTCGAGCTGGGTCCGGGTGATCTCACCGACCGTGTCCGTCAGCGCGGGCGCGGTCACCGCGGTCTGCACCGACGAGCTCACCCCGAACCGGCCGAACCGGCGGGTCATCGCGAAGTCCGCGCGGATGCCGTACGTGTACCCCTTCACCTCGCGGATCAGGTGGTTGAGCCGGGACGTGAACGCCCCGCCCAGCACCGTCGCGGCCAGCGTGATCGGCACGTAGTCGGGGTGCGCGCGCTCCGGGGCCCGGTGCCCCAGCCGCAACGTCGACTGCACCGAACCGGGCCGGTCCACCAGCAGCACCCGGCGGCTCCCGCCGGCCGGCACCGCCAGCGGGCCCTCGACCGGCAGCTTCTCGCCGGCGGAGTTCGCGAACGCGGCCGCCCCGAGTTCCTCGAGGTCCAGCTGGTCGAGGTCACCGGCGACGAGCAGCACCCCCGGGCGCTTGAGCCAGGCCGCGTGGAACTCCGCCACGTCCTCGACCGTCACCGCCGCGGTGGACTGCGGATCGCCGTTCAGCGGCCGGCCGTACCGCTCGCCGGCCCCGAACAGGTCGGCCCGCAGCACGGCGTCGGCCCGCGGACCGGGCTGGGCCCAGTCCATCCGCAGCGCGGTCGCCTCGTCGTCGCGGACCCGGGCGACGTCCGCCGGGTCCAGCCGCGGGGTCCGGGCCGCCTCGGCGAGCAGCCCGGTGGCCCGCGACAGCAGCCCGACCGGCACCGAGACCCCGACCCGGAACGAGTCCCAGTCGACCGAGGTGCTCAGCTCGGCGCCCAGACCTTCCAGGGCCAGCGCGTACGCGGCCGAGTCGCGCGTGGTCGTGCCCTCTTCCAGGCATTTGGCGAGGACACTGGCCGTACCCTCACGGCCCGCGGTCTCCCGGGCGGCGCCGGCGTCGAGCAGCAGCGTCGCGGAGGCGAGCAGCTGACCGGGCATGTGGGCGGCGACGACCTCACCGCCGGCCACCGACGCGCGGCGCAGCTCGGGGAACACGTACGGCCGGGCCTCGCCCGGGTCGGGCCGCATAGCGACGAGGCTCATGCTGAGCCTTCCTTTCGCATGCCCTCGTGGCCCTCACCGTCAGGGCCGTTGCAGGCCGGCGGTAGGCGTAGTTCGGTGCAGTCGGTCATGCTTCGGTCCCTTCAGACTCGGGCAGGTAGGTGAGGGTGACCCGGGATTCCGGGTTCAGCGTGCGGGCGGCGTTGGCGACGTCCTCGGCGGTGACCGACTGCCACTGCGGCAACCGGTACGCGGCGGAGGTCGCGTCGCCGAACTGGGTGGCATACCGGCCGAGCGTGTCGGCGCGACCGCCGACCGTGGCCATCTGCCGCCACCACGACGTGGTCAGCAGCGCCTTGGCCCGTTCCAGCTCGGCGTCGGTGACCGGCTCGGTGGCCATGCTCGCCACCACCTCGGCGACCCCGTCGGTCAGGTCGGCGATGTCCACGCCGTCCTTCGCGGTGGCCGTGATGATCAGCGGTGCCGGCGCGTGCGCGAGGTCGACGCCGTACGAACCGATGTAGTCCGGCTGGGCGATCCGGGCGCCGTCGGCGAGCCGCTGGTAGAGCCGGCTGCCACGGCCGTTGCCGAGCACGGTGGCCAGCACCGTGACCGCGTCGTACCCGCCGGTGCCGAACGGGTGGGTGCGGTGCGCCAGATAGACCCGCGGCGCCGGGACGTTGCCGGTCACCGTCTCGCTGAGCGGGCTGGTCGCCGGCCCGGTGAGGTGGCTCGACGGGGCGGGTGGGATCGAGGAGACCGGCTCGATCGCACCGAAATACTTCTCGGCCAGCGTGAACACGTCGGCCGGCGTGACATCCCCGGCGACGGTCAGCACCGCGTTGTTGGGGGCGTAGTACTTCGCGTGGAACGCCTGGAACGTCTCCAGCGACGCGGCGTTCAGGTCCTCCATCGACCCGATCGTCGCGTGGTGGTACGGATGCCCCTGCGGATAGAGCAGGGCGAGCAGCCGCAACCACGCGTCGCCGTACGGCACGTTGTCGTACCGCTGGCGCCGCTCGTTCTTGACCACCTCGCGCTGGTTGTCCAGCGTCTCCTGGGTCAGCGCGGGCACCAGACCGCCCATCCGGTCCGCCTCGAGCCAGAGCGCGAGCTCGAGGTGCTCGGACGGGAGCGTCTCGAAGTAGTTCGTGCGGTCCGGGTTGGTGGTCGCGTTCAGCGAACCGCCCGCCCCCTGCACGTACCGCATGTGCTCGGTCTTGGCGACGTGCTGCGAGCCCTCGAACATCAGGTGCTCGAACAGGTGCGCGAAGCCGGTCTGACCGGCGGGTTCATGCCGGGAACCGACGTCGTACCAGAGATTCACGCAGACCACCGGAGCGGTGTGGTCGGCGCTGACGACGATGCGCAACCCGTTGTCCAGGCGCGCGGATTCGATGGGCCACGGAAAACCGGTCTCGGCGACCGGAGCGGGCTGAGCGGACACGCAACCTCCCTTATCGGATCCCAGTATCCAGGGATCCGGCCCTTCGGCCCGTTTTCGGTGCGGGTTGATGTCATGACTCGTGACGAAGGGGCCTGCCGTGGATAGTCGAACGATGCGGTTACTGGTGGTGGAGGACGAGGACGATCTGGCCGAGGGCCTGCGGGTGGGGCTGACCCGGGCCGGCTACGCCGTGGACGTCGCCGGCACGTCGGCGGAGGCGTCCGGCCGCCTGAGCGTGAACGACTACGACCTGATGCTGCTCGACCTCAACCTGCCCGACGGCGACGGCTTCGAGCTCTGCCGGGCCCTGCGGACCGGCACGCTGCGGACACCGGGCGACACGGAGGTACGCGTCCTGATGCTGACCGCGCGCGGCCGGGTCGACGACCGGGTCCGCGGCCTCGACGAGGGCGCCGACGACTACCTGGTCAAACCGTTCGCGCTGGCCGAGCTGCTGGCCCGGATCCGGGCCCTGCTGCGCCGCGACACCAGCGGTTCCTCGGCGGTGCTGCGCATCGGCGACCTCGTCCTCGACACCGCCCGGCACACGGTGACGCTGCGGGCCGCGCCGCTGTCGCTCACCCCGAAGGAATTCGGCGTCCTCGAATACCTGATGCTGCGCCCGGGCCACGTCGTTTCGAGCGAGGAACTGCTGGAACACGTCTGGGACGCCAACGCCGACCCCTTCACCCAGACGGTACGGGTGACCGTCGGCACCCTGCGCCGCAAACTGGGCGAGGGTTCCATCGACACCGTGGTCAGCCGCGGCTACCGGCTCGTGACGCCGTGAGGCGCCCCCGGGTCTTCCGGTCGATCCGCTTCCGGCTCACCGTGCTGTACTCGACGCTGCTGTTCGCGCTGACCGGGGCGACGCTGGCCATCACGTACGTCGCGGTGGCCCAGACGACCGAGGCGGCACCGCTCACCACCCGCGAGGCCAAGCTGTACGAGGGCCGCGAGTTCGTGTCCCGGGTCAGTTACGCCGACATCGGCCAGATCGAGGCGGCGGTCAACTACGACACCCTGCAGTACCTGCGGAACTACTCGCTGATCGCCCTGGGCGGCCTGTTCCTCGCCAGCCTCGGCATCGGCTGGGTGCTCTCCGGCCGCGCCCTGCGCCCGGTCGGCGCGATCGCCCGGACCACCCGCGAGATCCAGGCCACCGATCTCACCCGGCGGATCCACCTCGAGGGCCCCCGCGACGAGCTGCGCGACCTCGCGGACACCATCGACTCGATGCTCGACCGTCTCGACGACGCGTTCCGGGCCCAGCGCCAGCTCATCGACGACGCGTCGCACGAGCTGCGCAGCCCGCTGGCCATCATCCGCACCCACCTCGACGCGTCCCTCAACGCCCCGGAGGCCTCCCCGGACGAACGCGACCGGGCGGTGGCGATCGTGGACCGGGCCACCACCCGCATGTCCCGTCTCGTCGAGGACCTCCTCGCCACCGCCCGCCGGGACGCCGGCGGCCTCACCGACACCGACACCGACCTGTCCACCATCGCCCGCGAGGCCGGCGAGGAGTCCTTCCTCCCGGACCGCCCGCTGCACCTGCGCTACACGCTGACCCCGTCGTTGCCGCTGATCGGGGACGTGGACGCGCTGCGCCGGGCCGCGGGAAACCTGCTCTCCAACGCGGTACGCCTCGCCCCCACCGATTCCACCGTGACCGTCGCGACCGGTCGTACCGGTTCCTGGCTCTGGCTCGCGGTGGCCGACGAGGGCCCGGGCATCCCCGCCGAGGATCTCCCCAAGGTCTTCGACCGTTTCTGGCGGGGCCCCCAACCCGCCGCCACCAAGGACCGCCGCACCGGCCTGGGCCTGGCCATCGTCCGTCAGATCACCGAATCCCACGGCGGTCAGGTGGCGGCGTTCTCCACCCCCGGCCAGGGCAGCGTCTTCGTGCTCTGGCTCCCCGCCGCCACCCGCTCCGACGACACCCCACCCCCGGCCCTCAGCCCGCTCGCTTAGGGCCGACCTGGACCTGGAGGGCTTTGCGGAAGGCCCGGATGGCGGGTTGCTCGGCGGAGCCGGTGCGGACGCCGGTGAACAGGCGGCGGCGGGGGCGTCCGGGCAGGGGGTGCAGTTCCAGCGGGCCGTGGGTGCGGTCCGTCCAGAGCAGATCGGGCAGGAAGGCCACCGCGTGGCCGGTCTCCACGAGCCGGACCTGCAGCAGCAGGTCGCCGCTGACGATGCGGACGTCCGGCTCGAAGCCCGCGGCCCGGCACAGTGAGCGGGCCCACCGGCCGGGCACGATGTCGCCCGGGTCGAACACGAATGGTGCCCCGGCCAGATCGGCCAGGTCGCGGCGATGCCACGGGCCACTGGCCGGGACAGCCATCAGCATCTCGTCGTGGATCAGGTCCTCTTCGTCGATGCCGCGTTTGAGAGGCTGGGCGAGGCCCGGGTAATCCTCGCCGAGCACGACGTCGACGTTGTGGGCCAGCAGGCCCTCGAACGCGGGGTCGGCCTCCAGCTGGGTGATCTCCACCCGCAGGCCCGGATGTGCCGTGGCGAGGCCGGACAGCGCGCCCGGGATCAGCGCGAGCAGCACCGATTGGAACGAGGCGACCCGCAGCGTGCCGGTGACCTCGGTCATGCTGGTGGCCAGTTCGGCCTCCGCGAGCTCCAGCCGTTCGAGCACCGCGTCGGCGTGCCGGACCAGGATCCGGGCCTGGGCGGTGAGGCGCACGCCGCGTCCGACGCGCTCCAGCAGCACCGCCCCGGTCTCCGACTCGAGCAGGCTGAGCTGCTGCGATATGGCCGACGGGCTGTAGTTGAGGGCCTTGGCGACCGCGGCCAGCGTGCCGAGCCGATCGAGCTCGCGCAGGAGCCGCAGACGATAAATGTCCAACATTGCTAATGATTATTGCGCAGAAACGTTCGCTGGACGAACCGATCATCGGTGCGTGACAGTCGAGGCATGACCCGCCCCGCTGTCCTCATGGTGCTCGGCTCCTGCGCGTCCCTGCAGGTCGGAGCCGCCCTCGCCGCCAACCTCTTCCCGGTCGCGGGCAGCTCCGGGGCAACCGTGCTCCGCCTCGGCCTGGCGGCGGTCATCCTGCTCACGCTCGCCCGCCCCGCCGTCCGCGGCTGGCAACGCCACCAGTGGCGCGCGGCGATCCTGCTCGGCATCGCGATGGCCGGCATGAACGGCTTCTTCTACGCCGCCATCGAACGCATCCCGCTCGGCCCCGCGGTCACCATCGAATTCCTCGGCCCGCTCGTCCTGGCCGCCGTGCTCTCCCGCCGCCCCCGCGACCTGGCCTGGGTCCTGCTCGCCGGAGCCGGCGTGGCCATCATGGGCTTCGCCGACGGTGCGGCACCCCTGGACCCGCTCGGCGTCGCGTACGTCCTGGTGGCGGCCGTCTTCTGGGCCCTCTACATCCTGGCCGGCAGCCGGGCGGGCACCGTCATCCCCGGCAACGGCGGCCTCGCGATCGGCCTGTCCGTGGCCACGCTGGCCGTCCTGCCCCTCGGCCTCGGCGGTGCGGTCCGCGCGGTGAGCGCCCCGCCGCTGCTGCTGATCGCGGTCGGCACCGCGATCCTGGCGTCGGTCATCCCGTACACCCTGGAGATGGCAGCCTTGCGGCGTCTGCCCCGGCCGGTGTTCGGCATCCTGCTCAGCCTCGAACCAGCCGTCGCGGCCCTGGCCGGCTGGCTCCTGCTCGCCCAGCCCCTGTCCTGGCCGGTAGCGCTCGCCATCACCGTGGTCATCGCCGCCACCATCGGCTCCACCATCTCCGCGACCCGAGCCGCCGCCCGCCCCGAGTCCGCCCCGGCGCCCGAGCCCGCCTCCCGGCCCACGTCGGTTTCTGTCCCGGGCCGCGGCAAGGCCGCCGCTGCCCTCGATCGGCATCGCCCATCGGGTACCCGGCCCGGGGTGGCCGAGCCGGTGCGGTGACGCCCCTGCCGGGTGGATCACAACTGCGTGGCGGTACGAGCGGGCCAATGGAATGCTGTGGCCGACACTTCGCCGCTTTCCGGAAGGGGAACCCCATGGCCGACGTGCTGATCCGGCCCGGCCTGGCGATCCCCGAGGCGGAGCTGAACTGGCGATTCTCCCGTTCCAGCGGCCCAGGTGGCCAGGGCGTGAATACGATCGACTCGCGAGTCGAGTTGTCGTGGAACCTGCTCGCCTCCAGCCTGCTCCCACCCGCATTGAAGGAACGGGCGGTCGAGCGGCTCGGCAGCCGGCTGATCGACGGCGTCATCACCATCACGGCGTCCGAGCACCGCTCCCAGCTCCGTAACCGCGAGGCCGCCGAAGCCCGCCTCGCCATGCGGGTCGGTGAGGCCATAGCTGCCCCGCCCCGCCAGCGCCGGGCGACCAAACCCACTCGTGGCTCGGTCGAGCGCCGCATCGGCGAGAAGAAGCGCCGGGCCCAGATCAAACGGCACCGCCGCAGCGACGAGGACTAAAGCGATCTCGCATGTGCGACCCATACGCCCGTACGCGGTCAGGGGAGCTATGCCGCTTCGGTGGCGGGAGCGGTCGTGGTTGTGGCGGAGGTGGGCGGCGCGGGCGGTGCGCCCGAGTAGCAAGTGGGCCGATAGCGCCAAGGCGTTCATGCGGAGAGCGGCGAAGTTTGGCTTAGCAGGTGTGACGGAGTGACGGAGGTTGCGTCTCAAGGCGACCGGCTACTACATCGACCCCGAGTTCGGGGACGGCGAGGCGAAGTCCTGCTGCCCGCCGAACCCGGGCATCTGAAAGGGCAACTGATCGATGCGCACTGACTGGGCCACGTTGCCCGAGGCCGTCACGAAGGAAGTTGCCGACCGAGTCGGCGGTTCCTACATCTTGCCCGCCGCGACCGGTGATCACGCGGAGATCGCCGCAACCGTCACCGGGGCGGCCGGGAAGGTGTTCCTCAAGGCGGCTCATTCTGACCTCGGGGTTCGGTCGTTGCGCTTCGAGCTCCGGGCGAGTGAGGCCATAAGCGGGTCTCACTCGCCCGCGGTCAGGTGGCACTTCGAGAAGGCCGGCTGGCTGGTCGTGGGCTTCGAGCACTGCGAAGGCCCGCACGCCGACCTGTCTCCTGGGAGCCCCGACCTGGACCTTCTCGGCAAAGCCTTGGCGGCGCTAGGCAGGACGCAGGCACCGGACGTGGGGCTGTTCAGCCCGAAAGGGCGGCTCGGGTTCGAGCACCCGGCAATGGAAGGCGAGACCCTCGTCCACACCGACCTCGGCCCCGCCAACCTCATCGTCACCCCGGACGGCCTGCGGATCGTCGACTGGGCGATGGCAACCAAGGCCGCACCGTGGGTCGAACTTGCCATCCTCGCCCAGTGGCTGATCGGCAGCGGCCACACACCCGCGCAGGCTGAACAATGGTTGGCGCGGTATCCCGCATGGCGCGAGGTCGGCCCTGACGTCCTCGACGACTTCGCGGCGAAGAACGCCGCGAAGTGGGCATCCAAGGCACAGCCGAACTCGCCGGCCTGGATGCGTGATCTCGCGGACTGGACCGGCCAGTGGTCGGATCATCGATGCAAAGGTGATCGTACGGTTTAACTCTCGCAGGCCCGGTGGAGCGCCGCAAGCCGTTCACGGAGCGCCTTGCGCCGTTGGATCAACCCCGGCTTGTTCAATCACACGCTCGATCACATTGAGATGCCCGTACGTGTCAACGAAGTCCCTGACACGTACTCCTCCAGGCGCGCCATGCTGACGGCCATGGGCGAGGGACAGCCTTTGCCCTTGCAAACGTAACGAGCGGGTCGGCGAGGCCATCGCTGCCCCGCCCCGCCGGCGCCGCGCCACCAAACCCACTCGTGGCTCAGTCGAGCGCCGCAGCGACGAAGACTGACGTGCGAAGGCGTCAGTAGTTGTTGGGAGCCACAGCCTCACGGTTCTCCTGAGCAAGAGCCGGCCCGAGCAGTTCCTCGCAGACCCGGATCAACCGAGCCCGCAGAGCCGACGCCCGCCGGGCGAACTCCCGCTGCCGGGCGACGTACTCCTGCTTCCCCTCCGGCGTCTCGATCTTGACCGCCGGGTGGCCGTACGACGAGAGGTCGTACGGGCTGGCCTGCATGTCGAGCAGCCGGATGTCACCCGCGAGCGCGAAGCAGTCGAGGGCGAGGGCTCCGGGGACGGCCGGGCCGAGCTTGGTCGCCCACTTGTGGCAGTCCATCGCGGCGTGCAGGCAGCCGGGCTGGTCGAGGTCGACCTGGGTGGCCCGGGTGGGCTGCAGGCGGTTGAGGCCGACCGCTTCCGGGGTGAAGAAGCGGAACGCGTCGAAGTGGGTGCAGCGGATCGGGTGCTGCTCGACGACCTTGTCCGTCTCCTCCTGGCCGAGGCGCAGGGGGAGCTGGTGGCGGCGCTGCTGGGGCTGGCGGTAGACCATGGCCCATTCGTGCAGGCCGAAGCAGCCGGCGAACGCGGGGCGGGACGCGGTGGCGCTGAGCAGGCCGTGGATGTAGCGGACGCTCTCGCCCCGGGCGTGCATGAAGGCGCCGACGTCGAGAGTCACTATTCCGTCGGTCTGGGTGGTGTAGAACTTCCAGCCGGACTGTTCGGCGAGGGCTCCGTCCGGGGCGGCGCCGAGGCCGGTGCCGACTCCGGGGTGCCAGCGGCGCAGTTGGGCCGGCCGGGTGCCGTAGTAGTCGTACAGGAAATCCTCTATGGCGTGCTTCTCGCCGATCGCCTTGCGGGCGCGGTGGTCCGCGGTCATCTCGTCGGCGCGCTCGGCGTGGGCCCGGGCCAGCGGGATCCAGCTGACACTGGGCAGCACTGTCACCAGTGCCTGCCTCTCGCTGATCCCCATCGCACCAGCGTATCCAGCAAGTCCAGTCCTATCGAGCCCTGGCGCCGCCAGTTGTGAGGAACGCCCGAACGAGGTCTGCCACCGTGCCGGGTGCGTTCATGTCCGGAGCGTTGTGGTCTAGGCCGGGGGAGCACGTGTACGCGGCCCCGGGGATCAGCTCCGTGAGGGCCACCTGGATCCGGAGCAGCCACTCGGGGCTGCGTGTTCCCGAAAGGATCAGCGTCGGGGCGGTGATCGCGGCGTACCCGTCGGTGTCCGATTCTGATCCGGCCGCGGCGCGCAACTCGGCGGGGAGGGCGGCCAGCATTGCGCGGGTTTCCCGGCCTCCGGGCGTGTGCAGCATGATCCAGGCGAAAGCGGTCCATAGCGGCATGGGCAGCGGGCCGATCGGGGCGAGGCCGGTCCCGGCGAGGAACGTCGCCATGGCGGTCGCGTCGCGCCCGGCGGCCACCTGACGTTCGAGGTCGGGCAGGAAATCGGTGGGGATGGCGCCGCCGAGGTTCACCGCGGCCTCGTACAGGACCAGTTTGTCCAGCCGGCGGGTCCGCGCGAGGTTGAGGGCGACCAGGCCGCCGAGGCTGTGACCGAAGACTTCCCGCGCGCCGGTCGCGTCGAGCACGGCCGCGGTCTCCTCGAGCTCACGTTCCATCGTGTACGGGACCCCGGGCGGCCGGTCCATCACATGCACTGTGCGGATCCCGGCGAGCCGGGCCGCGAACGCCGCGTAGTGGTGGGCCCGGCGCAGGCCGCCGGGGATGAGGACCAGGCCGGGCCCCGAGCCGCTGCTGATAGTTGGCATGCCTGTAAATGTAGTACACCTACTACATAGTTGATAAGGTGCTCGTCATGACGACAGTGACGGGGGCGCTCGTGGCCGAGGTGGGGATGCCGGTCGACGAGCCGGTGCTGGAGGTCCGCGACCTGCGGATGCGTTACGGCGCTACGGACGTGCTCGACGGGGTGTCGTTCTCCGCCCGGCGCGGCGAGGTGATCGCCCTGCTCGGGCCGAACGGCGCCGGCAAGACCACCACGATCGAGATCCTCGAGGGGTTCCGGATGCGCTCGGCCGGCGAGGTCCGGGTGCTCGGCGCCGACCCGGCCACCGCGGGCGAGGCGTGGCGGGCGCGGCTCGGCGTGGTGCTGCAGTCCTGGCGTGACCATGGCAAGTGGCGGGTCCGGGAGCTGCTGCACCACCTGGGCACCTACTACGCCGATTACTCGACGCCGCAGATCACCCGGCCGTGGCCGGTCGACGAGCTCATCGCGGCGGTCGGCCTGACCGCGCAGGCCAAACAGCGGGTCGGGCGGCTCTCCGGGGGTCAGCGCCGCCGGCTCGACGTCGCGATCGGCATCGTCGGCCGCCCCGAGCTGCTCTTCCTCGACGAACCCACGGTCGGCTTCGACCCCGGCGCCCGCCGGGAGTTCCACGACCTCGTGCACCGGCTCGCCGATGTGGACGAGACCACGATCCTGCTCACCACCCACGACCTCGACGAGGCCGAGAAGCTCGCCGACCGGATCCTCATCCTGGCCGGCGGCCGGATCATCGCCGACGACTCGGCCGACCGGCTCTCGCTGCGGGTCGCCGGGGAGTCCGAGATCCGCTGGACCCGCGACGGCTCCCGGTTCGTGCACTCGGCCGGCGACGCCACCGGCTTCGTCCGCGACCTCTTCCGGCAGTACGGCGACACGATCGCCGACCTGGAAGTGCGCCGCGCCAGCTTGGAGGAGACCTACATGACATTGGTACGTGAATCCGAGGCCGGCCGACGCGCCGAGGCCGCCAGCACCTTCGAGGGGGCATTGTGAGCGACTTCTCCACGGCCGCGCGGACGGGCTTCGCGCGCGGCGGCATCGAGATCCGCCAGACGTTCACCAACCTCGCCGATCTCTGGCAGTACATCTTCCCGGCGGTCGCGCTGTTCGCCACGGTCTTCTTCATGCGCGGCTCGACCGTGCCCGGCACCGACATCGCGCTCGGCGCCCGCACCCTGCCGAGCGCGCTGGGCATGGGTGTGGCGTTCTCCGGACTGGTCACCGTGGCGATGCTGCTCGTGACCGACCGCGAGGACGGCACCCTGCTGCGGGCCAAGGCCACCCCGAACGGCATGTCCGGCTACCTGGTCGGCAAGGTCGTGCTGGTCGGCGGGATGTCGGCGATCGCCCTGGTGCTTCAGCTCATCCCGGGCCTGTTCCTGGTGGACGGCCTGCACCTCGACGCGTACGGCGTGTTCACCCTGGTCTGGGTGCTCCTGCTCGGGTTCGTCGCCACCATGCCGCTCGGGGCCGTCCTCGGATCGCTGTTCAAGTCGCCGCGCAGCATGGGCCTGATCATGCTGCCGCTGGTCGGGCTGATCGCGATCTCCGGCGTCTTCTACCCGATCACCGTGCTGCCGGGGTGGGTCCAGGGTGTCGCCCAGGTCTTCCCGGTCTACTGGTTAGGCTTGGGCATGCGTTCCGCCTTCCTGCCCGACGCCCTCACGGTGTCCGAGCTGGGGCACTCCTGGCGGCACCTCGAGACGTTCGGCGTGCTGGGCCTGTGGGCGGCCGCCGGCCTGGTCGTCGCGCCGGTCATCCTGCGCCGGATGGCCCGCCGCGAGTCGGGGAGCGCGGTCGCCGCTCGCCGCGAGAAGGCCATGCTGCAGGTCCGGTGAGAGCCGCCGCATGAGTGCCGAGATCACGTACAACCGCATCGCCATGCTCCGGGCCGAGCGGGGCATCTCCCGGCGGCAGCTGGCCGACGCCCTGGGTGTGCACTACCAGACGGTCGGTTACCTGGAACGGGGCGAGTTCAGTCCGTCGCTGCACCTCGCGCTGCGGATCTGCGCCTATTTCGAGGTGCCGGCCGAGGTCGTCTTCGCGCTCGAGCCGTTCCCACGGCTCGGCACCGAGCCGGTGCCGCGCAGCGCGTAGCCTCGTCCCTGCGTAGTAGCAATCTCAGGGATGGGGATACCCGTGCGTTTCGCTCGTTTTGTTCATGCCGGTGGAGTCTCCTTCGGGATCGTCGAGGGAGAGGCGCAGTCGGGGACGGCCGGCCTGACGATCGCCGAGATCGACAGCATCCCGTTCCAGAACGTCAAGCTCACCGGCAACCGGTGGGCCCTGGCCGACATCCGGCTGCTCGCCCCGATCTTCTCCAGCAAGGTCATCGGGGTCGGCCGCAACTACGCCGACCACGCGGCCGAGCTCGGCAACGAGGTGCCCAAGGAGCCGCTGCTGTTCATCAAGCCGTCCACCACGGTGATCGGCCCGAACGACGCCATCCGGATCCCGTCGGTCTCCACCCAGGTCGAGCACGAGGCCGAGCTGGCCGTCGTGATCGGCGCCAGCGGTGCCCGCCGGGTCGACCGCGCCGGCGCGCAGAAGGCCATCTTCGGCTACACCGTCGGCAACGACGTGACCGCCCGTGACCTGCAGCGCAGCGACGCCCAGTGGACCCGCGCCAAGGGTTTCGACTCGTTCTGCCCGCTCGGCCCGTGGATCGAGACCGACCTCGACGTCAGCGACCTGGAGGTGCGGTGCGAGGTGGGCCGCAACCCCGAGGAGATGGAGGTGCGCCAGCTCGGGCGCACCAAGGACATGGTCTTCGACGTGCCGACCCTCGTCTCGTACGTGTCGCACGTCATGACCCTGCTGCCCGGTGACGTGATTCTCACCGGCACCCCGGCGGGCGTGAGCCGGATCGTCTCCGGCGACACGGTGTCGGTGAGCGTTCAGGGCATCGGCGAGCTGCGCAACCCGGTGGTCTCGCAGGACTGAGCGATACCGTCCAGCAGCAAGCGCAGGCCGCACGCGAACGCCGCCGCGGCCTGCGCCTCGGTGCCCCCGCCGTAGCCGTCGGCCCGCTCCCGGAACGTGCCCGGGCCCAGCGGCGGCCGGACCACCGGGACCTGACTGAGCCACGGGTGGGTGCGGTACATCACGACGGTGCTCTCCGCGTACCGACGGATCCGGTCCTGCCATGGCCCCTCGGCCGGCAGATCCCTGCTCCGCAGAACCTGATCGACCATCAGATCGACCAGAGCGGTCCGTAACGGAACGTACGTGTACAGCGTCATCGTCCCCACGCCGAGCCGAGCCGCGACCCGGGCCATCGACGCCGCGGCCAGTCCGTCCTCATCCGCGATCGCGAGACCCGCCCCGATCGCCGCGTCGATGCTCGACCCCGGTCGCCGGCCCGTCCGCGCGGGCTCGGGCGGGCTCTTCGCACGCCAGAGCCGGGGTCGAGGTCGTCCGGGGCTACCTGGGCCGTCCTGGGACGCTTCCCGCCGCGTTCGACGGCGTCGACCGGATGTATCTCGCACCACTGGTGCCGACCGCCGCCGAGACCTGCCGCCTGGCCGCCGCGGCCGGCATCGGCGACCTCGCCGGCGAGAAAGGCGGCCACTGGCAGCCCATCGAGGACGCGGTCGAGGCGAGCGGCGTGCCCTGGGTGCACCTGGAGCCCGGTGAATTCAGGGCCGACGCCACGATGTGGGCGCCGCAGATCCAAGCCGGTGACGTGGTCCGCGACGGCCTGGGGGAGTCGTCCGGCACCCCGATCGCCCACTCGGACATCGCCGCGGTGGCTGCCCACTGCTGCCCACGGGCCGGCCAGGGAAGACGTTCGCCGCGTGGGCCCGCGAGAACGTCGCAGCTTTGCGGGCCTCTGCGTAGTCGCGGGGTTACAGAAACGCTGGGTGGTAACCCGATTTGGTGGGCACCATGGGCTCAGGTAGAGTTTCTTCTCGGCGAGGCAAGCGCGAGCGAGTCAAGCCAGCAACACCGCTTTATAGCTTCACCTTGGGGTATGGGGTAATTGGCAGCCCGACTGGTTCTGGTCCAGTTAGTCTAGGTTCGAGTCCTGGTACCCCAGCGCTACGATCTCCCCGGAGATCGCAGATGCTGGAGCTCTGATAGACTTCCGATCAGAGCAAAAAGTAACACAGAGTTAGCAGTAAGGCTTTACCTGGTCCCGTCGTCTAGCGGCCTAGGACGCCGCCCTCTCACGGCGGTAGCGAGGGTTCGAATCCCTCCGGGACTACCAGCACCAAACGGCTCGTGTCTGATGACACGGGCCGTTTGTTTTTGCCTGCCGGTCGGGCCGACACTGACAGTGTGACGGATCACTTCGTACGCCGTGTCGACTTCGGATATTTCATCCGCCCCGCCTCGGAGACCGGCACCGGCTCACCCCGGGTCGAACCCTGCTTCGGTTACCTCATCGGCCATCCCGGCGGCCTCGTGCTGGTCGACACCGGCATGGGCGTCCACGACGGGGTGGATGCGCACTACCGCCCGCACCGGCGCGGCTTGACCGAGGCGCTCGCGGCGGTGGGAACCCGGCCGGACGACATCCGGTACGTGGCCAACTGCCACCTCCACTTCGACCACTGCGGTGGCAACGCGGACCTGCCCGGCCGCCCGATCTTCGCCCAGCGCGCGGAACTCGATCTGGCCCGCACCCACGAGCACTACCTGCCGGAATTCGTCGACGTGCCCGGGGTCACGTACGAGGAACTCGACGGTGAGGCGGAGATCCTGCCCGGTGTCGTGATCGTCCCCACACCCGGCCACACCGCGGGCCATCAGTCGGTGGTAGTCCGCCACCCGGACGGCACGGTGATCGTGGCCGGCCAGAGTCACGACCAGGCGACAGCGTTCACCGGGGACGTCCTCGCCCGCCGGGCGGCGGCCGACGGGGCGGCGCGGCCGTTACCGTTCGCCCCGGCCTGGATCCCCCGCCTGCTCGAGTTCGACCCGGCCCGGGTCGTGTTCGCCCACGACAACGCCGTCTGGGAGCCCTGAGAGAGCCGCCCCCTCACCCGGTCAGGCCTGCCCTGGGGGCCGCGGGGTGAGAGCACGGCAAGGCCGCGGGCCGAGAAGGGAAGGCTGGGCTCAGAGGCCGCTGAGGCGCTGGCCGGCGCGGACCACGGCCATCGCGTGGCGTTCGCCGGGGCGGCGTCCGAGGCGTTCGATCGGACCGCTTATTGAAATCGACGCGATGACCCGGCCCGTCCGGTCCCGGATGGGGGCGGAGACACTGGCCACACCCGGCTCGCGTTCCGCGACGCTCTGGGCCCAGCCGCGGCGGCGGACCTCGGCGAGCGTGCGGCCGGTGAACTTGCAGCGGGGCAGCAGCGGCATGACCGCTTCCGGGGGCTCCCAGGCGAGCAGGATCTGGGCCGCCGAGCCGGCCACCATCGGCAGGACCGAACCCACCGGCACGGTGTCACGCAGGCCGCTCGCTCGTTCCGCGGCCGCAACACAGATGCGTTCGTCGGCACGGCGCAAGTAGAGCTGCGCGCTTTCCCCGGTCGCGTCCCGCAGTGCGGACAACAGGGGCTCCGCCGCGGTCAGCAGAACGTCCGGTGCGGCGTTCGCGAGCTCGCCCAGACGGGGGCCCGGACGCCAGCGTCCCTGGGTGTCCCGGACCAGCATCCGATGGATCTCCAGGGCCTGGGCCAGGCGATGTGCTGTTGCCCGGGGGAGTTTCGTCCGGTCGACCAATTCGGCCAGGCTGGCGCCGTCGACGCAGGCGGCCAGGATGACCACCGCCTTGTCGAGAACGCCGACTCCGCTCATACTGTGTCCCACAAGCCGAAACATACCTCCCAGAATTTAGGATGTCCAGATGGTGGGAGTCACTCAGAATCCGAGGACCCTGGCCCAAAAGGTTTGGGACGACCATGTGGTGCGGAGTGCTGAGGGTGAGCCGGATCTGCTCTACATCGACCTGCACCTGCTTCACGAAGTCACCAGCCCGCAGGCCTTCGACGGGCTGCGCCTGGCGGGGCGGCCGGTGCGTCGAGTTGATCTGACGCTCGCGACCGAGGACCACAACACCCCTACCGGTTACGCGGACCCGGCGTTCAACACCCGCCGCGGCGACCTCATGACGATCGCGGACACGGTCTCCCGTACCCAGATCGAGACGTTGCGCAAGAACTGCGCCGAGTTCGGTGTGCAGATCCGCTCGCTCGGCGACGCGCAGCAGGGCATCGTGCACGTGATCGGGCCGCAGCTCGGCGTCACCCAGCCCGGTATGACGATCGTCTGCGGCGACTCGCACACCGCGACCCACGGCGCGTTCGGCGCGCTGGCGTTCGGCATCGGCACCAGTGAGGTCGAGCACGTGCTCGCCACCCAGACGCTGCCGCAGTCCAAGCCGAGGACGATGGCGGTCACGGTGGTCGGTGAGCTGCGCCCCGGGGTCAGCGCCAAGGACCTCATCCTCGCGCTCATCACGCAGGTCGGCACCGGCGGCGGCAACGGTCACATCGTGGAGTACCGCGGCGAGGCCATCCGCAAGCTCTCCATGGAGGGCCGGATGACGATCTGCAACATGTCCATCGAGTGGGGTGCGAAGGCCGGCATGATCGCGCCGGACGAGACCACTTTCGCGTACCTGAAAGGCCGTGAGCACGCGCCGAAGGGCGCGGAGTGGGACGCCGCGGTCGACTACTGGCGTTCGCTGGTGACCGACGAGGACGCGGAGTACGACACCGAGGTGATCCTGGACGCGTCGGCGATCAGCCCGTTCGTCACCTGGGGCACGAACCCGGGGCAGGGTGCCGCGCTGGACGCCGCCGTGCCGGATCCGGAGGAGTTCGTCGACGAGAGCGAGCGCAACGCCGCCCGCCGCGCGCTGGACTACATGGGTCTCGAGGCCGGTACCCCGCTCAAGGACGTCGCGGTCGACGTGGTGTTCGTGGGCTCCTGCACCAACGGGCGGCTCGAGGACCTGCGGGCCGCCGCCGAGGTGATCCGGGGTCACCGGGTGCACGAGGGGGTCCGGATGATGATCGTGCCGGGGTCCTACCAGGTGCGCGAGGCCGCCGAGCAGGAAGGCCTGGACAAGGTCTTCCTCGACGCGGGCGCCGAGTGGCGCTTCGCCGGCTGCTCGATGTGCCTGGGCATGAACCCGGACACGCTGAGCCCCGGCCAGCGCGCCGCTTCCACGTCCAACCGCAACTTCGAGGGCCGGCAGGGCCGCGGTGGGCGTACCCATCTGGTCTCGCCCGAGGTCGCCGCCGCCACCGCCGTGGTGGGCAAGCTGGCCGCCCCCGCCGACCTCTGACACGGAGAAACAGCCATGGACAAGTTCACCACCCACAGCGGTACGGTCATGCCGCTGCGCCGTTCCGATGTGGACACCGACCAGATCATCCCGGCCGTCTATCTGAAGCGGGTCACCCGCACCGGATTCGAGGACGGGCTCTTCAGCGCGTGGCGCGACGACCCCTCGTTCGTGCTCAACAACCCCGCGCACACCGGGGCCACCATCCTGGTCGCCGGTCCCAACTTCGGCACCGGCTCCTCGCGGCAGCACGCCGTCTGGGCGCTGCGGGACTGGGGTTTCAAGGTGGTCATCGCCGCCCGGTTCGGCGACATCTTCCGCGGCAACGCCCTCAAGGAGGGTCTGCTGCCGGTCCAGCTCGACCAGAAGGCCGTCGAGGCGCTCTGGGATCTGGGCGACAGCGAACCGGAGAAGCGGATCACGGTGGATCTCGCCGATCGTCAGGTGCGCGTGGACGACGCCGGGTGGTCCTTTCCGATCGACGATTTCAGTCGCTGGCGCCTGATGGAGGGCCTCGACGACATCGGACTGACCCTGCGCCACGAAGAGACGATCACCACGTACGAGAAGAGTCGCCCGGCTTACAAGCCGGTCGTCGTCTGAGCGCAAAACCGTTCCAGCAAAGGGATTCTCGCCCCTACCGGTTCGCCGGTGGGGGCGAAATCCGTTGCGACACAACGAATTTTTTCGAGCGAATGTTTGTGTCTGCTGGTCAGGGGGCATACGGTGCGCGCAGAATGGCTCGCATTGGGCCAGTTCTCACGTTCGGGAGGAATACCGTGAACAAGGCCGAGCTCATTGAGGCGCTCGCCGCCCGACTGGGGGACCGGAAGACGGCGACAGCGGCGCTGGATGCGGTCATCAGTGAGGTGCAGACCGCCGTCACCAAGGGCGACCGTGTTGCCATTACCGGTTTCGGTGTGTTCGAGAAGCGGGCGCGCAATGCGCGTACCGCGAGGAATCCACGCACCGGTGAACCAGTCAAGGTGAAGAAGACGTCCGTCCCCGCTTTCAAGCCCGGTACGGGTTTCCGGGAGATGGTCGCCAGCGGCAAGGTGGCCAAGGCCCCCGCCGCGAAGAAGACCACCACGGCGGCGAAGACCACCACCGCGACCAAGGCCGCTCCGGCCAAGGCGACGGCGACCAAGACGGCGGCGGCGAAGGCCACCGCCGGCACCGCGACTCCGGCGGCGACCAAGACGGCGGCCGCCAAGAAGCTCGCCGGCGCCAAGGCCACCCCGGCCAAGGCGACCGCCACCAAGACGGCTGCCACGAAGGCGACCGCCACCAAGGCCACCGCCACGAAGACGGCTGCCACGAAGGCGACCGCGACCAAGGCGACCGCCACGAAGGCCGCGGCCACCAAGGCGACCGCCACCAAGGCCGCCCCGGCGGCGACCAAGGCCACCGCCACCAAGGCCACCGCGGCCAAGAAGACCGCGGCGACCAAGGCGACGGCGACCAAGGCCGCCCCGGCCACCAAGAGCACGGCCGCCAAGAGCGCGCCGGCCAAGACGGCCACCAAGGCGACCGCTACGAAGGCCACCGCCACCAAGGCCGCGGCGACCAAGTCCGCGCCTGCCAAGAAGGCCACCGCCACCAAGTCGGCGGCCACGAAGGCGGCTCCGGCCAAGAAGGCCACCGCCCGTAAGACCACGGCGGCCGCCGAGGCGGCTCCGGCCAAGAAGTCCACGACCGCGCGCACGACCGCGGCCCGCAAGACCCGCTGACCCGTACGGCCGGAGCGGTCCGCTGAACCGCCGAGGCCACGGCACCAGTGGCCTGTAGGGCCGCCGAGGCGGCCTTATGAGCGACGAAAGGCGTCCACCCTAAGGGTGGACGCCTTTCGCGTGTTCCGGCGCTGTACGGGCCGCTGAGCCTACGGTCCGCAGCATGGAGCGCAGAATCCCCACCGAACGGGCCCGCGGGCTGGTCGCCCGCGCGCTGATCGCGGTCCTGGTCTTCGCCGTCGCGGTGATACCGGCCTGGACGCTCGGCGACGCGGTCGAACGCTGGACCGGGCAGCCGCTGCTGGACTGGCTGGTCACGTGCTCACTGTCCGGCCTGGCGGTGCTGGTGCTGGCGCCGTACGGGTCGTACCGCCGCCGGGACGCCGTGCTGGGCCTGGTGCCGTTCTACGGCTGGTACCTGACCAGCGTGCTGGCGTGGCGGGTGGCGTTGTTCCCGTTGCGGGACTGGGAACCCCGCGACGACGAGATGTGGCGGGCCCGCTGGCTCACCGGTGACCTGATCGGTTTCTGGCGGGTGGACCCGCTGCCGGCCCCGTCGCCCCGGCCGCCCGCCCGCCAGCGGACCGGCGGCGGGCGGTGAACGGGCTCAGATCCGGCTGAGCGCCGCGAGCTGCTCGCCCGACCAGGACAGGACCCATCCGTCACCCTTGGCCGTCTTGTACGGCGTGGGGTCGTCGGCACCGTCGAGCAGCGCCAGGATCCCCGGGATCACCTTGCCCTGGCTGCAGATCGCCGTCCGCGGGCCGGAGCGTAGCTCGAGGAGCCGGTCGACGGCCACCTTGACGCGTTCGGGGGTCTCCTCACCCTCGGCTGGTTCGGAGAACGCGGAATCCGCCACGATCGACGCGTCGCCCAGCCGGGCCGCGAGCGGTTCGAGGGTCTGCCGGCACCGCAGCGGCGTGGCCGCGACCAGCTGCAAGGGGGCGAACGCCGTGGCGACGGTGGCGACGGTCGCGGCCTGGGCCCGGCCGCGCTTGTCGACCGGCCGCAGCGCGTCGTCGCCCGTGAAATCCTTGCGTTTGCCGGCGTGGGCGTGCCGGATCAGCAGGGTCACCCCGGTCACCGGCGGCAGGGTCGCCACGTGCTCGACGAGGTTCCTGTCGTCCGGGTACGACAGGCGGTCCACCGCGTCGGCCGGCGACAGCCAGAGCACCTCGTCGACCTCCGAGGGGTCCTGCGGTGCGCCGTGCGGCCCGTCGCCGGCCCGCATCAACCAGAAGTCAACGGTCTTGGGTACGCCGCTGGGCATCCGGTAGGCGAGGCCGGGCAACCGCATCTGCGGCTCGGCCCGGACCCCGGTCTCCTCGAGGACCTCCCGGACGGCGGCGGCGAGCGTGTGCTCGGCCCCGTCGAGCTTGCCCTTGGGCAGGCTCCAGTCCGAGAGGTACGGCCGGTGCACGACGCAGATCTCGACACCGTCACCCGCCGGCCGCCAGACCACGCCACCGGCCGCGCGAACAGGCTGGGTCACCGGATCACGGCCTTGCCGATGGTCCGGCGCAGCAGGGCCTCCTGCAGGTGCACGTGCGGGTCGGCCGGGGTGGAGCTGCGCCGGTGCCAGGTGCCGTCGCCGGCCAGGTCCCAGCCCTCGCTGTCGTCGTTCATCGACAGGTCCAGCACATTGCGCAGGTCGTCCTGAGCGGACGGCAGGGTGACCCGGACCAGCGCCTCGACCCGGCGGTCCAGGTTGCGGTGCATGAGGTCGGCGGAGCCGATCCAGTACTCGCCGTCGTCGCCGGCACCGAACCGGAAGACCCGGGAGTGCTCCAGGAACCGGCCGACGATCGAGCGGACCCGGATGTTCTCGGAGAGCCCGGGCACACCCGGCCGCAGCGCGCACATGCCCCGGATCACCAGGTCGATCCGGACGCCGTCCTGCGAGGCCCGGTAGAGCGCGTCGATGGTCTCCTCGTCGACCAGGGAGTTCACCTTGAACTGCACCAGGCCGTCGCCGCCGTCGCGGGCGATGCGGGCCTGCTCCTCGATACGCTCGATCAGCCCCTTGCGGACGCCGTGCGGCGCGACCAGCAGGCGGCGGAACGCGGTCTGCCGGCTGTACCCGGTGAGCACGTTGAACAGGTCCGTGACGTCGGCACCGACCTCAGGATCGGCGGTGAGCATGCCGAAGTCCTCGTACAGCCGGGCGGTCTTGGGGTGGTAGTTGCCCGTGCCGATGTGGCAGTAACGCCGGATCTGGTTGCCCTCCTGGCGTACCACCAGGGCGGTCTTGCAGTGCGTCTTCAGGCCGACCAGGCCGTAGACGACGTGGCAGCCGGCCCGTTCCAGGGTGCGCGCCCAGCCGATGTTGGCGACCTCGTCGAAGCGGGCCTTGACCTCCACCAGCACCACCACCTGCTTGCCGGCGGCGGCGGCGTCGACCAGCGCGTCGACGATCGGGGAATCACCGCTGGTGCGGTACAGCGTCTGCTTGATGGCCAGCACGTTCGGGTCGGCGGCGGCCTGCTCGATGAAGCGCTGCACGCTCGTCGAGAACGAGTGGTAGGGATGGTGCACCAGGATGTCGGCCTCACGGAGCCGGTTGAAGACGCTGCGCGGCACCTCGCCGTCGGCCAGCTGCGGGTGGGTCGCCGGGACGAACGGGCGTTCCTTGAGATCGTCGCGGTCGCACTCGCCGTAGACCTGCCACAGCGCCGACAGGTCGAGCAGACCCGGGACGCGCAGCACGTCCTCGTCGTTCATGTCGAGCTCACGGGCGAGCAGGTCGAGGACGTGGTCGCTGATCGACGCGGCGACCTCCAGGCGCACCGGCGGGCCGAAGCGCCGCTGCGCCAGCTCGCGTTCCAGCGCCTGCAGCAGGTCCTCGTCGCGGTCCTCGTCGACCTCCAGCTCGGCGTTGCGGGTCACCCGGAACAGGTGCCACTCCAGGATCTTCATGCCCGAGAAGAGCTGATCGAGGTGTACGGCGATGAGCTCCTCGACCGGCAGGAAGCGCACGCCACGGCTGTCGTTCTGCACCGTCACGAACCGCGGCACGTTGTTCGGCACCTTGATGCGGGCGAACAGCTCCCCGCTGCTGTCGGCCGGGTCCCGAAGCACCACGGCCAGGTTCAGCGACCGGTTCGAGATGTACGGGAACGGGTGCGCCGGGTCCACGGCCAGCGGCGTCAGCACCGGGAAGACCTTCTCCCGGAAGTACGTGCGCAGCCGTTCCATCTCGGGGGCGTTCAGATCCGTCCAGCCGACCAGCTCGATGCCCTCGGCGACCAGCTTGGGCCGGACCTCCTCGCCGAAGCACGCGGAGTGCCGGGTGACCAGGTCGGCCGCCCGTTCGGTGATCATCTCGATCTGGGCGCGCAGCGAGACCCGGTCGCCGCCGCGCATCGGCAGGCCGGCCTTGAGGCGGCGCTTCAGCCCGGCGACCCGCACCATGTAGAACTCGTCCAGGTTGCTCGCGAAGATGGCGAGGAACTTGGCCCGCTCCAGCAGATGGGTGCCCGGGTCCTCGGCCAGGGCGAGCACCCGGGCGTTGAAGTCGAGCCAGGAAAGCTCCCGGTTGAGGAAGCGATCGTCGGGCAGCTCCACGCGTGCGTCCTCCTGGTGCTCCGGGAGATCCGGGAGCTCGGTAACGGGATCGGGCCTTTGCTCCACCATGCCGGATTGCTCCCCCCGCGGGAGGAATCTCCCGTTGGGGCCACGTCGACGAGAGGCGGGGAGCGGGGGCGGGGTGGTCATTCCACCATCATTGCCCGTCCGGGGTGAACGGGAAATGAACACGGCTCATGAGATTCCGGGAAGTTGGACCTTGGTCACATGACCGTCCGTCGTGGTGGCGACGTCGACCCGCTGACCGAGCCGCAGCAGCCGGAGCCCGGAATCCCGGAACGCCTCGGCCGGAAAGATCATCAGGGTGCCGTCGTCGAGCAGCAACGTGCCCGAATGGGTCTGGGGATCGAATGTGGCGATCGTGCCCTGCATACCCCAGACGCTACCGGGGCCGGGCCGTGCTCACCCGGCTGGCGTCACACTGCGCGATGAGTCCGATATCACGCAGCAATCCGCAGGTGTGCTCCCCGGCGCCGATCGCCAGCACCGCCCGCAGGTCGGCCGCGGTGTCCACGTCGTGCCGCAGGCCCGGCCAGTCGCCGATCAGGGCCAGGGCGCCCGACGCGGCATGCGCCGCCGCGGACCCCGGCCCGAAGTGCGGGTCGAGCGCGCAGGAGGTGCCGGCGGCGAGCAGGACCGTCCCGGTGCCGGCGGCGTCCGCGACGAAACCGCGGCCCGGCCCGGTGGCCAGCAGCGCCGCGCCGAGCTCGGCCGGCCGCAGCGCCGGGAGGTCACCGGTGAGCACCGCCCGCGGCCGGCCCGGACCGGCGACGGTGTCGGCGCCGAACCGCATGGCCGCGTTCAGGCCACCGCCCGGATCGGGCACCACCCGGGCACCCAGCGCGTCCACCGCGGCGGCGACCCGGGAGTCATCGGTGACCACCATCACCTCGCCGACCTGCTCACAGGAACCGATGGCGGTGACGGTGTCACGCACCATCGCGAGCACCAGCTCCTCGTGAACGGCATCGGACACGGCTCCCCGCAGGCGGCTCTTGGCCGCACTGAGACGCTTGACGGGTACGGCCACCGTCCAGTCCGATGCTGACACGCCGCCAATCCTGCCACCGGTCCGGCGGCACCCGCCCCTCGCCGGCGCCCGGGCATCGCCGCCCGGCCGGTCCCTCCCCGGGCCGCGCCGGTGGGCCTACCCTGGTTGGCGCGATCGGGACCAGGCATGATTTCGTCGCAGGTGTGGGGGAAGAGGGAGTAGCTGTGGGGCGACGCAAGCTCGGATTCTGGCGCCGATTGTCGGTCTGGCTGGTCGTGCCGACGCTGTGGATCTTGACCAGGCGCACCTGGCGCGGCATCGAGAACGTGCCCGCCGGCGGCGGCGTCATCATCACGCCCAACCACATGTCCCAGTTCGACCCCCTCCCGGTCGCCTACTACGTCTACCGGGCCGGGCGCTGGCCCCGGTTCCTCGCCAAGGCCAGCATCTGGAAGATCCCGGTGATCGGCTTCCTGCTCACCCGGACCTGGCAGATCCCGGTCGTCCGCGGCAGCGTGGAGGCCGCCCGGTCGCTGGACACCCTCGTCGACGCGATCCACCAGGGCGCCGCCGTGATCATCTATCCCGAGGGCACCACCACCCGCGACCCCGACCTCTGGCCGATGACCGGCAAGACCGGGGCCGCCCGGCTCGCCCTGGTCACCGGCGCCCCGGTCATCCCGATGGCGACCTGGGGCACCCAGGGCATCCACGACGTCCGTACCAACAAGGTCTCGCTGCGCCCCCGCCGCCCGATCAGCGTGGCCGCCGGCAAACCGGTCGACCTGAGCCGCTGGCTCGGCCACGCCCCGAGCCGCACCGTCCTCGCCCAGATGACCGAGGCCATCCAGCTGGCCGGCCGCGACCTCCTCGCCGACCTGCGCGACGAACCGGCCCCCGCCGCGTTCTACTCCCTGCCCACCCGCCGCGCCGACGGCGCCAGCGGCACCACTTCAGAAACGGAGCAGCCGGCATGACCGCCTGCACCGAACTTTTCTCACCGCGGGCGGTCGACGGCCGTGACCGTGAGGGCCAGAAGGGCATGCCAATGGGGGATTCGGCATGACCGCCTGCACCGAACTTTTCTCACTGCGGGCGGTCGACGGCCGTGACCGTGAGGGCCAGAAGGGCATGCCAATGGGAGATTCAGCATGACGCGTGCGGCGATGATCGGGTCCGGGGCCTGGGGGACGGCTTTCGCCAAGATCCTGGCCGAGGCCGGGTCCGACGTGACCATGTGGGCACGCCGCGAGCCGGTGGCCGCCGCCATCCGCGCGCAGCACGTCAACGAGAGCTCCCTGCCCGGCGTGAAACTGCCCGACCGGGTCACCGCCACCAGCGACCTCGCCGAGGCCGTCGCCGGCGCCGACATGGTCTTCCTCGCCGTGCCGTCGCAGACCCTGCGCGGCAACCTCGCCGACTGGGCCCCGCACCTGCCCGCCGACGCCACCCTCATCTCGCTGATGAAAGGCATCGAGCTCGGCACCACCAAGCGGATGAGCCAGGTCATCGTGGAGACCGCCGGCGTCGCCGCGGACCGGGTCGTCGTCGTCTCCGGCCCCAACCTGGCCCCCGAGATCGCCGCCGAGCAGCCCGCCGCGACCGTGATCGCCGGCACCGACCCGGCCCGCGCCCAGCAGGTGCAACAGGCTGTCGCCCTGCCCTACCTGCGCCCGTACACCAGCGACGACGTCATCGGCTGCGAGATCGGCGGCGCCGTCAAGAACGTCATCGCGCTCGCGTACGGCATGGCCTCGGCGATGGGCATGGGGGACAACACGAAAGCGTCGCTGATCACCCGCGGCCTGGCCGAGACGACCCGCCTCGGGGCGGCACTGGGTGCCGATCCGATGACGTTCGCCGGTCTCGCCGGTCTGGGCGACCTGGTGGCGACCTGTTCGTCACCGCTGTCGCGCAACCACAAGTTCGGCGAGCACCTCGGCCGCGGCGAATCGCTCGAGGAGGCCCAGCGCGCCACCCGCCAGACCGCCGAGGGCGTCAAGAGCTGCCTCGCGATCCGCGACCTGGCCCGTGCGAACGGCGTCGAGATGCCGATCACCGAACAGGTCGAGCGGGTGTGCCACGAGGGCGTCGACCCCCGGGTCGCGGTCAAACTGCTGATGGGCCGGGAGATGAAGCCAGAATGAGCGACAAGGGAGACGGCACGCTGGTCGTGCACGCCGGACTGCCCGAGCCGGTGCCGGGACAACCGTTCCTGCCCGGCCCGGTGCTGGCCGCCCCGTACCACCTCGACCCGGTCACCGGGCCCACCGAGAACGGTTACGGCCGCCCCGACAACCCCACCCGCCGGGCCCTCGAAGCGGCGATCGGCGAACTGGAAGGCGGCACCGTCCGCGCGTTCGCGACCGGGCAGGCCGCCATCACCGCCCTGCTGCTGTCGGTCCTGCGCAGCGGTGACACCGTGGCGCTGCCGTCCGACGGCTACTTCACCGTCCGCCAGTTCGCCGAGGGCACCCTGGCCGGCCTCGGGGTGCAGACGGTGCTCGTGCCGACCGCTGGTCCGTACCCGTCGTTCGAAGGGGTCCGCCTGGTCCTGCTCGAAACCCCGGCCAACCCCGGCCTGGACGTCTGCGACCTGCCCGCGGTCGCCGCCGCCGCGCACGCCGCCGGAGCGCTCGTGGCGGTCGACAACACCACCGCCACCCCGCTCGGCCAGCGGCCGCTGAGCCTCGGCGCCGACATCGTGGTGGCCTCCGGGACCAAGGCCCTGACCGGCCACTCCGACGTCCTGCTCGGCTACGTCGCCACCACCGACGCCGACCTGCTGACCCGGATCACCACCTGGCGCTCCCAGACCGGCGGCGTCCCGGGAGCCTTCGACTGCTGGCTCGCCCACCGGTCCCTGGCCACCCTCGATCTCCGCCTCGCCCGGCAGAGCGCCAACGCGGCGGCGGTGACCGAACTGCTGGCCGCCCGCGCCGACGTCACCGGTCTGCGCTGGCCCGGATCGGCGACCGACGCCGCGTACCCGATCGCGTCCGTCCAGATGCGCCGCATCCCCGGCATCGTCTCCTTCGACCTGGGCAGCGCGGAGCGCGTCGCCCGCTTCCTGCAAGCCTCCGAGCTGGTCTTCGCGGCCACGTCGTTCGGCGGCCTGCACACCACGGCCGACCGCCGCGCCCAGTGGGGCGACAGCACCCCGCCCGGCTTCCTGCGCCTGTCCTGCGGCATCGAGGACACCGCCGACCTGCTGGCCGACCTCACCACGGCCCTGGACGCGGCCTGATGGAGTGGAGCAGTTTCACCGGCACCGAGGTCACCGCCCTGGCCCAGGGTGAGAGCTTCTTCCTCGCCCCCGGCGAGCGGGAGTGCCCGGCGTGCGGCGACCGCGGCGTCCGCGCCTACGTGACGGCCCCGGAGAACGCCCGCCGCCCCACGCTGGTCAGCTACGTCTGGTGCACCTCGTGCCACAAGTTCGTCGGCACCCGGGCCAAGCACCCCGAAGGCCTGGTCTTCTCCGACCCGCTGGCCACCCTGAACGCGGTCGAGCGCCGGGACCTCGAACGCAGTCTGGTGGGCTTCCTCGCCCACCTCGACCACCTCTGGGAAACCGGCGCCCTGCCCCAGTCCTTCGCCGCGGCCTGACGGACTACCCGCCCACCACCGACAGCGTCCACGCGCTTCGGTTCTACGAGCGCGAGGGACTGCCGGCGGGCGGCGCCGCTACTCGGCCTTCGACGTCGACTGGATCCTGCTGTGCACCCGGTACGCCGAACCGGTCGCCGCCGGGCCGGGCAACGAGCTGGAGCGGCTCGAGCTGTTGAGCGCGTACGAGATCCGCTTCCGCGCCGAGATGGCCAGGCTGAACGAGAGCCTCACCGTCATCTCGGCCAGGGCGAGCCTGTACGCCGAGCACGTGGCGGCCAGTACTGCCGGGCCACTGTGGACCGGGGAGGCACCCAGCTGCCTGGCCCAGGAAGCCACGGCGGCGCCAGGTCGCTGAGCTGGCCTTTGTCGCCAGCGGCCACCCTGGCCCAGAGGCGCCTTGTCGCGAGCCGGATCCCGGCGACCGGCCGGT
>NZ_JBITDZ010000001.1:601131-919930 GCF_044454705.1 Actinoplanes sp. NPDC051494 | reverse complement strand
TCCCGGCTGGCCCCGGTCCCGGCTGGCCCCGGTCCCGGCTGGCCCCGGTCCCGGCTGGCCCCGGTCCCGGCTGGCCCCGGTCCCGGCTGGCCCCGGTCCCGGCTGGCCCCGGCCCCGGCCGGTCGCCGGCCGGTCGCCGGCCCGCGAGCACGCGCCGCCGAACTCCCGCTTGCGCCCACGGATTCGTTGGTTCTATGGTTCGTTACATGAGTAATGAACCACAGAACCGATGAACCACTGCAGCGGTGAACCGGCACGGCGGTGCAGTGGCGAGCTGCCGCAGTGGACCGGGGCGTAGGAGGGGGATCAGGTGCTTGATGACCGCAGCCCGATCTACCTGCAGATCGCGGACACCATCAAGGAAGACGTCCTTCGCGGATCGCTCGAGGGGGACGAGCAAATCATGTCCACCAATCAATATGCGGCCTATTTCCAGATCAATCCGGCGACCGCTGCCAAGGCGTTCGCCCGGCTGGTCGAGGAGGGGCTGATCTATCGCAAGCGGGGCATCGGGATGTTCGTCAGCCCGGATGCCCGCACGAAGTTACGGGACCAGCGACGCGAACGATTCTTCGCCGACGTCGTGGACCCGATGCTGAACGAGGCCCGGATGGTCGGGGTCTCGATGGAGGAAATCAAGAAGTACATCGACGGGAGCACCTGATGATCTCGATACGCGACCTGACTGTCCGGTACGGCGACACGGTTGCCGTCGATGCCGTCACGATGGATCTGGCCCCGGGGAAGATCTACGGGTTGCTGGGCCGCAACGGCTCCGGCAAGACGAGCCTGTTGAGCGTGCTCGCTGCGTACCGGAAGGCGAATTCCGGAAGCATCACCGTCGACGGCGCGGAACTGTTCGAGAATGCCGCCTTCATGCGGGACACCGTCTTTGTCCGGGACGCCCTGGACGCGAACGAGGGCGACCGGGTCGGCAGCCTGTTGAAGCTGCACGCCTGCCTGCGGCCGAGCTGGGACGCCGACTACGCCGCGAAACTGACCGACCTGTTCGAGCTGGACCCACGGAAGCGGGTCGGGGGCCTCTCCCGTGGTCAGCGTTCCAGCCTGGGCGTTGTCGTGGGGCTGGCGTCGCGGACGTCGCTCACCATTCTCGACGAGGCCTACCTCGGCATGGACGCCGCTGTCCGGGCGCTCTTCTACCGTGAGTTGCTCGCCGATTATCTCGAACGGCCGCGCACCTTCATCGTCTCCACACACCTGATCGACGAGGTCGCCGACCTGTTCGAAGAAGTCGTCGTCATGGACCGGGGGCGGGTGCTGGTGCACGAGGACACCGACACGTTCCGGTCCCGGGGTGTCGCGGTGACCGGGCCGGCCGAGGCGGTGGACCTCTTCGCGGCGGGACGCACCGTGCTCAGCGAGCAGCGGCTCGGCGGCAGCCGGCAGGTCACGCTCTACGGCGAACTCGGGGCCGGGGAACGGCAGCAGGCCGAGCGGGCCGGGCTGAGCCTGGCCCAGGTCGGCATCCAGGATCTCTTCGTCCATCTCACCGGGTCCGAGCGCACCATGGAGGCAGCACGATGAATCCGCGACGTCTTGTCCTCGCCGGTCTCTGGCGCAACTACCGGCCGGTGCTGACCGGGTTCATGGCCGTCCTGATCACCGGTGTGATCGTCGGTGACATCATCGCCTCGCGGGTGACCGATCCCGCGCCCGGCATGTGGATGTTCTTCACCACCGCGTTCCGCTACTGGCTCGGCATCGTGGGGTGCGTGACGGTCGCCGTGCACCTGCGGCAGTTCGTCGCAAGTGGCATCACCCGGCGGGACTTCCTGGCCGGGGCGGCGCTGATCGGGGTCATGGGGGCGGTGTTCTACGCGGTGGTCGTGCCGCTCGGGCACGGCATCGAGTACGCCCTGCACGGCGGCACCGGCTTCTCCGCGTCGATCGCGCTGCGGGAATTCGCGCTGACCCTGATCTCCTGCATGGCGGCGTTCGTGACGGGGGCCGCGGCCACGAGCGGCTTCTACCGGTACGGGACCAGGGGTGGCCTGATCTTCCTCATCCCCGCGCTGCTGCCGGCGGCGGTCGCCGAGATCCTCTTCACGCTCGACGGGGACGGCCAGCTCATGGTGCGCTTCATCCCGTACCCGGTGGCGATCCTGGTGTCTCTGGCCGTGACCGCGCTGGTCGGCCGGCTCACCCGTCAGGAGCTGCACGAGGTCGCGATCCGGCGCTCAGCGCTCGGATAAAACACAGAGAGTGTTGGTCGCATGGACTCGCTGTCCATGTGAGGCGCGTCTGAGCCCGCCGTCATCGCAAAGTTGTCTACGGAGAGTAGGGTCACCCCCGATGTGACCCCGGCCGCCCCGTGCGGCTATCGAGCGGCAACGAGAGGCCTTTTCCATGGCGACCCCTCGCAAAACCCGGGTAGCGATCGTTTTCGGCGGCCGCAGCACCGAGCACGCCATCTCGGCGGTCAGCGCCGGCAGCATCATGGCCGCGCTCGACCCCGACGAGTACGAGGTGGTGCCGGTCGGTATCACCCGTGACGGTGCGTGGGTCCTGGCCGCCGACGACCCGCAGTCGCTCGCCATCGAGGGCGGGCACCTGCCGGAGATCACCACGGCGTCGGGCAAGGCGCTGGTGCTGCCGGCCGACCCCACCGCCGACGGCCTGATGGTCCTCGAGCCCGCCGGGGGCGTGGCCGCGCTGGCCGGCGTGGACGTGGTCTTCCCGGCGCTGCACGGCGCCTACGGCGAGGACGGCACGATCCAGGGCATGCTCGAGATGGCCGGCATCCCGTACGTGGGGGCGAACGTCTTCGCGTCGGCGGCCGGCATGGACAAGGAATTCACCAAGAAGCTCGCCGCCGCCGAGGGCATCCCGGTCGGGCCGTACGCGGTGCTGCGGGCCGGGGCGTCGCTGTCCGAGCAGGACAAGGAGCGGCTCGGACTCCCGGTCTTCGTGAAGCCGTCGCGCGCCGGGTCGTCGTACGGGATCACCAAGGTCTCCGATTGGGCCGACCTGGACGTGGCGATCGCCGAGGCCCGGCAGATCGACCCCAAGGTGCTGGTCGAGGCCGCGATCGTGGGCCGGGAGATCGAGTGCGGCGTGCTGGAGGGCGAGGCCGGCGGCGCGCCCGAGGCGTCGCTGCTCGCCGAGATCCTGGTGAACGCGTCCGGCGACGACTTCTACGACTTCGAGGCGAAGTACCTCGGCGAGGGCACGCCGTACCAACTTCCCGCGGACCTCAAGCCGGACGTGGCCGAGAAGGTGCGCGAGTACGCCTGCCGGACGTTCACCGCGCTCGACTGCGCAGGTCTGGGCCGGGTCGACTTCTTCGTCACCGCCGACGACGAGATCTATCTCAACGAGATCAACACGATGCCCGGCTTCACCGCCACGTCGATGTTCCCGCTGATGTGGGCCGCGACCGGCCTGGAATACCCCAAGGTCGTGGACCGGCTGATCCGCACCGCGCTGCGCCGCGGCACCGGCCTGCACTGACGCTCAGACGCAGCCGTACGGAACGCCCTGGGCGAGCGACTTGTCCGTCTCCACGACGATGTCGGAGAACTCGTTCGCCCACTGGGCCGGCTGGTCGTACTGCCTCGGCACGGTCACCGTCACCGGGACCTCGCGGTCCATCGTGGTGAAAGCGGTCGCCTCGGCTTTCGCGTCGGCATACCAGCAGACCCGGTTCATGTTCATCAGCTCGGAGTCCATCGGCACGCACCCCGACCCGGCCTGATCCATCGTCTTGCACGTCGTGGGCTGCACACCCCCGCACGACACGGTGAGCGCGGGTTCGCCGTACGCGGCGTTCTGCTCCGGCCCGGCACTCACCTTGCGGGCGGCCAGGTCACGCACCTTGGCCGGCAGCTGCGAGGTCACCGCCAGGCAGACCTCGGCCTGGCGGGCGCTGAGCGCGGGCGCGGCCATCTCCACCGGGGTGCTCGGCAGCGCCGAGGGCTGCGTCACCACCGGGTCCGCGGCCGGCTCCGACGAGTCCGGGATGACCAGGAAGAAAATCCCCAGAGCGACCAACAGGGCCACGGGTACGGCCACCACGGTTGCCCAGAGTGCGGCCCGTCGGGTTGTCTTGTCCTCAACTGCCTGGTCGACCATGGGTCAGAGGTTTACCACGGAGCACGTGACGGTACGGGTGATACCCGGGACGAACTGGATTTTGCTCACAATCATCCGACCGAGTTCATCGACGGTATGCCCTTCGGCCAGCACGACCACGTCGTAGGGCCCGGTCACCGCGTCCACCCGGACGACGCCCTGAATTTTGTCGATCGCGGCGGCCACGTCACGGGCCTTTCCGACCTCCGTCTGGATGAGGATGTATGCCTGAACCACGATCGACTCCTATCCGCCGCCGAGGGCGACTAGAACGTGAAACTACAGTACGCAGCGCGGTCCTTGCTGCGCGCATCGCTGGTAGCGCCTGGTTGGGCGCTTCTCTGGGAAGGAACGGTGGACAGTGAGCATCGCGGAGGCCGGAGAATTCGGGCTCATCTCCCGGATAACGGCGCGACTCGGGTCCAGCCCGTCAAGCCTGCTCGGCCCCGGGGACGACGCCGCGGTGGTCGCCAGTCCGGACGGCCGGACCGTCGCGTCCACGGACGTCCTGGTCGAGGGCCGGCACTTCCGCCGTGACTGGTGCAGTGCCACCGACGTCGGCCATCGTGCCGCGGCCGCCAACCTCGCCGACATCGCGGCGATGGGTGCCCGGCCGACCGCCCTGCTGGTGGCGCTCTGCGTCCCCAAGGATCTCGATGTGACCTGGGCCGAGGACCTTGCTGGCGGCTTGTCGGCCGAGGCCGCGCTGGTGGGCGCGAGCGTGGTCGGTGGGGACATGTCGTCCAGCCCGACGCTGACGATCGCCGTGACGGCGCTCGGAGACCTCGGTGGCCGGGCTCCGGTGCTGCGCAGCGGCGCCCAGCCGGGAGACGTGGTGGCCCTCGCCGGGCGTACGGGGTACGGCGCGGCCGGCTACACGGTCCTGTCCCGGGGCTTCCGCACGCCCAAGGTGCTCGTCGAGGCCTATCGCCGCCCGGCCGTGCCCTACGACGCGGGACCGGCGGCGGCCGCCCTCGGCGCCACCTCGATGATCGACATCTCGGACGGCCTGCTGCAGGACCTCGCGCACGTCGCGACCGCCAGTGTCGTCGGCATCGACCTGCACCGCGACGCGTTCGAGGTCCCCGATCAGATGCGCGACGCGGCCTCGGCGCTGGGCGTCGACCCGTACGTCTGGCTCCTGGCCGGTGGCGACGACCACGCCCTCGCCGCGACGTTCCCGCCGGGGGTGGAGCTGCCCGAGCCGTGGCGGGTCATCGGGGCCGTGCACGAGGGCACCGGTGTGACGGTCGACCGAAAGCCCTGGCAGGGCGGCATGGGCTGGGATCACTTCCGTTAGCCTGGCCCGTCGTGGAAACCATCAACATCCGCGAGGCTCGTTTCGACGAGCCGGCGGTGCAGGCACTCATCGCGCTGGCGATGGCAGAACTGAGCCGACGGTACGGAGGCAGCGGCGACGACACCCCGGTGGCGGCGGCCGATTTCGCGCCTCCGGCCGGGGCTTTCCTCGTCGCGTCCGATGCCTCGGGGGCCCTGATCGGCTGCGCGGGCTGGCGGGCGCACGGCCCGGACGCCGAGCTCAAGCGCATGTTCACGGTCGAAGCGGCCCGGGGCCGGGGAGTGGCCCGGCAGGTGCTCACCGCGCTGGAGGAGTCGGCCCGGGCCCGCGGCCGTGAGCGGGTGATCCTCGAGACCGGCGACAAACAACCCGAAGCGATCGCACTGTACGAGAAGTGTGGCTACGAACGCATCGAGGACTTCGGGTACTACAAGGGTGAAGAGGGCGTGCTGTCGTACGCCAAGGCTCTGTAGGACACAGATAACCGCCGGGTCCTAGCGGGCCCGGCGGTCAGCCGTACTGGTGCAGGCGTGCGCGTCAGGCGCGCACAACCTTGCCGGCCTTGATGCACGAGGTGCAGACCTTGAGCTTCTTGGTGTTGCCACCACCGGCAGGGGTGCGCACCGACTGGATGTTCGGGTTCCAGCGGCGGTTGGTCCGCCGGTGCGAGTGGGACACGTTGTGGCCGAAGCCCGGTCCCTTGCCACAGACGTCGCACACGCTAGCCACGGGGTACTCCAAGGATTGATACGCCGGCGTCGGAACTTCACACCAGCTGCGAACTGAGGGTTGCCGGGACGGATTGCACCCGGGCAACCCAGCCAGGTTACCCGATGCCCCGGCGGTACAGCGAATCGCCCCTGGCGGGAGCGCGGCCCGGCAATTGTCACACGTGGTCAGTAGGCTTTTCGTGTGCTGGAAACCCTGGACGCCGCCGCCGTACGCCGCTGGTGCGGCGCTGGGCTGGCCGCGCTGCGGGTCCACCAGCACGAGATCGACGAACTCAACGTGTATCCGGTCCCGGACGGCGACACCGGCACCAACCTCGTGCTGACCCTCACCTCGGCCCAGGAGGCCCTGGACGCCGACGAGACCGACTCCCGCGATGCCACGCCCGGCCGGGAGACCCGGTTGGGGCGGGTGATGCGCCGGATGGCCCGCGGCGCCCTGCTCGGCGCCCGGGGCAACTCCGGCGTGATCGTCTCGCAGATCCTGCGGGGCATGGCCGACACGTTCGCCACCACGGTCACCGTGCGCGGCCACGACCTGGCCCGGGCCCTCAAGACCGCCAGCGAGGCCGCGTATGCCGCGGTCGCCCGTCCGGTCGAGGGCACGGTGCTCTCCGTGGTCGCCGCGGCGGCCGAGGGAGCCGGCCGGATCAAGTCCGACGACCTGCTGGCCGTCGCCCGCGCGGCGGCCCGGTCCGCGGCGGAGGCGCTGGCCCGTACCCCCCAGCAACTGCCCGTCCTGGCCCGCGCCGGAGTGGTCGACGCGGGCGGCCGCGGCCTGGTCGTCCTGCTCGACGCGCTCGTCGACGCCCTCACCCCGAACGCTCCCGACGCCCTCACCCCCGCACCGCGGCCGCTCGCCGTCGCCTCGTCGCCCGAGTCGGTCGCGGCCGGCGGTGGGTTCGGTTACGAGGTGCAGTATCTGCTCGATGCCGAGCCCGCCGCGGTCGAGGGGCTGAAGGCGATCCTCGACCGGCTGGGGGATTCGCTCGTGATCGTGGGCACGGGGGAGGGCGAGCCGCCGACCTGGAACGTCCACGTCCACGTCGACGACATCGGTGCGGCCGTCGAGGCCGGTGTCGAGGCGGGCCGCCCGTACCGGATCACGGTGACCCGGCTGGCCGAACGCCCGCACTCGCCCGGAGCCGTCGTCCCGGCGCCCGGCACCCCGCCGGATCCCGGTCCCGTGCCCGACCCGCGAACCGTGCCCGACCCGCGAACCGGCCCTGACCTGGGAACCGATTCTGACCTGGGAACCGGCCCTGATCTGGGAACCGGCCCTGATCTGGGAACCGATTCTGACCGCCGGGCCGAGACCGACCGCCGGGCCGAGACCGACCGCCGGGCTGGGCCGGAGCGGTGTGCCGTCGTGGTTGCCGCCGGGGATGGGCTCGCCGAGCTGTTCGCCGCCGAGGGGGCCGTGGTCGTCGGGCGCAATCCGTCCATCGCCGAGATGCTCGCCGCCATCGTCGGCACCCGGGCCGAGCAGGTCGTGCTGCTGCCCAACGACGCCAACACCCACGCCGTGGCCGATGCCGCCGCCCGGGAGGCCGCCGCCGAGGGCGTACGCGTCAGCGTGGTGCCCACCCGGTCGCCGGTGCAGGCGCTGGCCGCGCTGGCGGTCCGCGATCAGCGGCGGCGTTTCGACGACGACGTCATCGCGATGGCCGAGGCCGCCGGCGCCTGCCGGTACGGCGAGGTCACGACCGCGGCCCGGGAAGCGCTCACCGTGGCCGGCCGGTGCCGGCCCGGTGAGCTGATCGGGCTGGTGGATGGCGAGGTCAACGTCATCGGCGGTGGGCTCGACGAGGTCTGCCGGCGGCTGCTCGACCGGATGCTCGGCGGCGGCGGGGAGTTGGTCACGCTGGTGCTCGGGGCCGACGCGCCGGGTGAGCTGGAGGACGCGCTGCGCGGGCACCTCGCCCAGACGTGGCCGTTCGTGGAACTGCAGTGCTATGCGGGCGGGCAGCCCCGTTACCACCTGTTGGTTGGAGTGGAATGACCGAGACGACCACCGAGACCGTTCCGACCACCACCGGAACCCCTTTGAAGAAGGTGCTCGGGGACAAGACCGCGAAGGCGCTGGCCGATCACCTCGATCTGCACACGGCCGGGGATCTGATCTACCACTTCCCGCGCCGTTACGACGAGCGCGGCGAGCACACCGACCTGCGTCAGCTCGAGGTGGGCGAGCAGGTCACCCTGCTGGCCCAGGTGAAGAACACTTCGGTACGCCCGATGCGCCAGCGCCGTGGCACGATGCTGGAGATCACCATCGGGGACGGTTCCGGGGCGACGCTGACCTGCACGTTCTTCAACCAGGCGTGGCGCGAGCGGGAGTTGCGGACCGGCCGGTGGGGGCTGTTCGCCGGCAAGGTCACCGACTTCCGGGGCAAGCGGCAGCTCAACGGGCCCGCCTATCAACTGCTCAAGGCCGACGCCACCGAGGACGAGGCGGCCGAGGAGATCGAGGAGTTCGCCGGTGCGTTCATCCCGGTCTATCCCGCCGCGGCGGCCGTGCCGACGTGGACGATCGCCAAGTGTGTGCGGACCGTCCTCGACACGTTCCAGGCCCCGGAGGATCCGCTGCCGGGCACCGTGCGGGCCACCCGGAACCTGATCGGCATCGGCAAGGCCCTGCACGAGATCCACCGTCCCAGCTCCCAGGAAGACCTGTACAAAGCGAAATACCGGCTGAAGTGGGACGAGGCTTTCGCCGTACAGCTGACTCTGGTGCAGCGCAAGGCCCGCGCCGCGCAGGACCCCGGACGGTCCCGGCCCCGCAGCGAGGCCGGGATGCTGTCGGCGTTCGACGCGAGCCTGCCCTACGAGCTGACCGAGGGGCAGGCCCGGGTGGGCGAGGAGATCGCCGCCGACCTGGCGCGGTCGCATCCCATGCACCGGTTGCTGCAGGGCGAGGTCGGTTCCGGCAAGACGCTCGTCGCGGTCCGGGCGATGCTGCAGGTGGTCGACGCCGGGGGACAGGCCGCGCTGCTGGCGCCGACCGAGGTGCTCGCCACCCAGCACCACCGCAGCATCGGCGCGCAGCTCGGCGCGCTCGGCCGGGCCGGGGAGATCGACGGCGACCCGAACGGCACCCAGCTCACCCTCGTCACGGGTTCGCTGGGGGCGGCGGCCCGCCGGGCCGCGCTGGCCAAGGTCGCGGACGGCACCGCCGGGATCGTCATCGGTACGCACGCCCTGCTCTACGAGGGTGTCGACTTCAAGGACCTCGGCCTCGTGGTGGTGGACGAGCAACACCGCTTCGGGGTCGAGCAGCGCGACGCCCTGCGCGCGAAGGCCGCCCAGCCGCCGCACGTGCTGGTGATGACCGCGACGCCGATCCCGCGGACGGTCGCGATGACCGTGTACGGCGATCTGGAGACCTCGGTGCTGTCCCAGCTGCCCCGGGGCCGTTCGCCGATCGCGTCGCACGTGGTGCCGCCGGAACGCCCCGCGTTCCTGGACCGGGCCTGGCGGAGGCTGCGCGAGGAGGTCAAGGCCGGCCACCAGGCGTATGTCGTGTGCCCGCGGATCGGCGACGTCGCCGGCTCCGAGGAGGACGGCGAGCCGCCGGGCGACAACGAACCGGCCCGCCGCCCGCCGCTGGCCGTGCTGGACGTGGCGCCGCTGCTCGAGGAGGGCCCGCTGCGGGGCCTGCGGATCGGGATCCTGCACGGCCGGTTGCCCGCCGACGAGAAGGACGCGGTGATGCGCAGCTTCGCCGCCGGGGACCTGGACGTGCTGGTAGCGACCACGGTCATCGAGGTCGGCGTGGACGTGCCGAACTCCACCGTCATGATCATCATGGACGCGGACCGGTTCGGTGTCTCGCAGCTGCACCAGCTGCGCGGGCGGGTCGGGCGGGGCTCGGCACCGGGCATCTGCCTGCTGGTCACCGAGGCCATGGAGGGCACACCCGCACGGGACCGGCTCGACGCCGTGGCCTCCACCACCGACGGGTTCAAGCTGGCCGAGCTCGACCTCGAACAGCGCCGCGAGGGCGACGTGCTCGGCGCGTCGCAGTCCGGCAAGCACAGCCACCTGCGGCTGCTCTCGCTGCTGCGGGACGCCAAACTGATCACCGACGCCCGAGCCGAGGCGAACGACCTGGTCGGCGACGATCCGTCGCTGGCCCGGTTCCCGGCGCTCGCCGCCTCGGTGGCCGCCCTGGTCGACGAGGAACGAGCCGAGTATCTGGAGAAGGGTTGATCGTTCACTTCTGCCCGCGCGCCGACTGGGAAGCGGCGCTCGAGACGGGCACCTATCGCGCGGAGTCCCTGGCGACCCAGGGCTTCATCCACTGCTCGACCCCGGAGCAGGCCCCCATCCCGGCGACGATGCTGGCCCGGGGACGCACCGACCTGGTGCTCCTCGTGCTCGACGACACGCTGCCCATGGTCTGGGAGGACGGCGACCCGCCGGACCCGGGCGGCATGCAGTTCCCCCACCTGTACGCGCCGATCCCGGTGACCGCCGTGACGGCCGTGCACGACTGGCAGCCGGAGCCGGACGGCAGTTTCCGCACTCCCCAGCTGTAAAAAATGGGCCCGCCGAATGATCGGCGGGCCCATTTCCATGTGCTTGCTACGCGGTGAACTTCACCTTGCGGCGCCGGGCCAGGAAGAAGAGCACCCCGCCGGCCACGAGCAGCGCCACCGCGCCGGCCGCGATGCCACCGGCGGCGGCACCGGTCACCGGGAGCCCGCCCTCGGTGTCGTCACCACCGGCGTTGCCGCCGGTCGAACCGTCGCCGCTGGGAGTGGTGCTCGGGCTCGGGCTGGCAGTGGCGCTGGCGCTGGCGCTGGCACTCGGGCTGGGGCTGGGGGTGCCTCCGCCGTTCTCGCCGCACTCCTTGGCCTCGACCGCGATCGTGGCCGGCTTCTGGCCCTCGAACACGACGGTCGCCTCGGTGGCCTCACCGGCCGGGAAGGTGACGTTGCCGGACTCGCCCGGAGCCACGGTCAGCGACTTGGACTCGCCACCGTAGGTCACCGTGGCGGTCGCCGGCGTGACACCCTCCGGGTTGGTCACCGTGACGGTCACCGTCTTGCAGTCGTTCTCGACCGTCAGGGACGGCTGCGGGCAGTCCGCCGGCCGCTCCCAGTCGTACGTGACGGTGTCCAGGCCGTCGGCGGTCACCGTGACGGTGCCGGAACCGGCCGGGACCTCGACGGTGTCACCCTTGCCGGGCGCGACCGTGACGGTCCTGCTGAACTCGCCGGCCTTGACCGTGAAGTCGACCGGGTACCTGCTGAGCTCACCGGTGTTGCTCAGGTTGACCGTGATCGAGCCGTCGCAGCTGGACAGCGGCTCGACCGCCGGGCTCTGGCAGGCCTTGCTGCCGCCGTTGAACCAGCCGTCGGGACCCTCCGAGCGGCCACCCGTACCCGCGTTGCTGCCCAGCTTGGTGTCGTTGTAGCGCTTACCACCCTCGGTGATCTCGGGGATGATGTCGCCCTCGCCACCGAAGAACAGGTCGGCCTGGACGTTGCAGGCGGGCAGGTCGGCGCTGAGCTCCACCGAGCGGTTCTCGTTGGTGATCGTCGCGGTCGCGCTGTCGAACAGGTACTGCGGCACGGAGAACTGCGGCTTCGGCGCGAAGTACGTGACCAGCGAGACGGGCTCGCTCGCACCCTCACACAGCGTCTGCCCGTCCTTCAGGGCCACCGTCGCGGTCGCCTTGCCGTCAGCCACCGCGAACGTGTGCTTGAAGCGCAGCTCGTCGGCGGTCTTGCAGGGCTCCTGGGCCGGCTTGCAGTCACCGAGCTGCACGGAGGCCGTGTTGTCGGTGTCCTTGTTCTTGCCGGCCAGGGTCACGAACGAGATCGACGCCGACGCGGTGCCACCGGGTGCCGTCGTCGTGAACGTCTCCCGGCTGGGCGGGTTGCCCTCTTTCCGCTGCGCGGGGAACAGGGAGTAACCGTTCTTGAGCTGGTTGCCGTCGGCCGACACCGGGACGGGAAGGGTCGCCGGGGTGGCGGTCAGGTTGCTGACCGCCGCGTAGTTGGGGTCGCCGTTACCGACCGTCCAGGAGATGACCCACTCGCTCTTCGCGGTGACGCACTCGGCGGAACCGGTGACCGTGGTGGTTCCGGCGGCGCTGGCGGGCGAGGCGATGGCCATCAGCCCGGTGAGGCCGACAAGGGAGCCGGCGGCGATCGCCGCGACACGATGGAACAGGGTTTTCAACAGAGCCGCCTTACGGGACTGAAAGACGAGGGAGGTCACGACGTCGAGCCGATAGCGTGTCGTCGGCGCGATGACCCTATCGACTCCGCCGAATCTGTGGAATGCCTCAGGAGCCGCTAAGACGGTTGTTGCACATCCGAGACCATCGCTATACCGAGCGCGACCACGTCGACAATGGAGAGTGCCGGAAACGACGAAGGGCGCGTCGACCGTGATGGTCGGCGCGCCCTTCGTTTCAGGCGTTACGCGCTAGGCGCGGCCAGGTCAGGCGGTGAACTTGACCTTGCGGCGACGAGCGACGAAGAACAGAGCCAGACCACCGGCGAGCAGAACACCCGCACCGGCGGCGATGCTGCCGGCAGCCGCACCGGTCAGCGGCAGGGAGTCACCCTCGTCCTCGCCACCACCCGAGCCGGCGGTGTCACAGCCCTCGGGGGCCTCCCACGCCACGGTCTCCGAGTCGTCCTCGAAGCCCTCGACGTAGATCTTGACGGTGAAGCCCTCGGAGGCCTCGAACGTCGCGGACTTCTTCTCGCCCGGCTTGACGACGAGGGTCTGCTTGTCACCCTTGCTCGGCTCGAGCACCAGCGGGATCTCGACGCCGTCGGCGGGGTTGTCGAGGCCCAGCGTGACCGAGTCACAGTTGATCTCGAAGATCGGGGTCGCGTCGCCGATGACCGGGGTGGTCTCCGACGGGGTCGGCGTCGGGCTGGTGGAGGCGGACGCCGACGGGGTCGGCGACGCGCTGGTCGAGGTCGACGCGGACGGGGTCGGCGAGGCCTCGGTGGAGGTCGACGGGGACGGGCTCGGCGACGACGGCGACGGCGGGACGACGACGCACTCGGCCGGCTTGGAGACGACCGCGATCCGGCTGGCAGAAGCGCCATCGGTCCAGGTCATGTGCACGCGCAGCGCGGCGACCGTGTCGGTGGCGGCGAACTCGGTCGAGCCCTTCTTGGGGTTCGCGTAGTTCGGGTCGACCTTGGCGCCGGGGGCGATCTCGCCGGCGGTGGTCGGCGTCCAGACGACGTTTCCGTCACCGCCGTTGTTGCCGCCCTTGCCGGGCTTGTTCCAGCCGCCGTTGTACTTGTTCTTGTCCTGGGCGGTCTTGTCGACGCCGGCCGAGGTGGAGACGTCGACGGCGTCGATCGTGCCCTCGGTGCGCCAGTCGTTGCCGGCGGCCCAGTTGACGGTCCACTTGCCGTCAGCGATGCAGCTGGTGGAGCCCTTGACCTCAGGCGCGTGCGCGCTGGCCGGGCCGGTCACGGCGAAAGCGCCGGCCAGGCCGATGAACGCGCCGGCCGCGAGGGCCGTCGTACGCCGTAGCGGGGACTTGAACAGGTTCACGCCAATACTCCTGTGGTGAGGACCGAGGGGCACGGCACGGGGAATTCGGCGACCATCGCGTGTGGACATGGGGGTTCCGCGAGGGCCAGCGACGATACCTCCCCGCATCGTCGAGCCGACAGCGTTTCATCGGCGGCTGACCGACCATAGCGACTGATGCCTATCTGAAAAACATCTCAGGTCGCGCTAAGCCCGTTGATGCGGATTTGAGATCTTCGTTGAGCGCAGAGCTTTCGCGGATGTGCTCTGAGTGGTCATTTCCGGGAATGGGCGAGGGGAAAGTTCACTCCGGAGTGGTCGGTCGGAGGTGGTGGCGTAGCGTCATGTCGTGCTACTCGAACCTGCGGGCGAGCCCCGTGAGCTGCCGGGCCCGGGCGCGTGACGCGGATCATCGCCGGGGCGCACGGCGGGCGGCGGCTGGCCGCTCCGCCGGGTGACAAGACCCGGCCCACCTCGGACCGGGTGCGTGAGGCGTACTTCAGCGCGCTCGACACCATGACCGATCTGGACGGTGCCCGTTTCGCCGACCTTTATGCGGGTTCCGGAGCGATCGGGTTGGAGGCGTTGTCCCGCGGCGCCGCCTACTCGTTGCTCGTGGAGGCCGACGCCAGGGCGGCCCGGGCGATCCGCGACAACATTGTGACCCTGCGTGTCGGCAACGCCGCGCGGCTGGTCACCGGCAAGGTGACCCAGCTGCTCGCCGCGACCCCGGAGGGCGGACCGTACGACGTGGTCTTCGCGGACCCGCCCTACGCGGTCACCGACGACGAGGTCGACGAGGTCCAGCGGCTGCTGGTGACCAACGGATGGCTGAGCGACGACGCGGTGGTGACGTTCGAGCGATCATCTCGTACGGCGGTCCGGGGCGAACCGCTGAGCTGGGTCGACGGGATCGCCGCGGACCGTAGCCGGCGTTACGGCGAGACCACTCTTTGGTACGGTCGCCGCTCATGAGGCGTGCGGTCTGTCCCGGTTCCTTTGATCCGGTCACCAACGGTCATCTCGACATCGTCGGGCGAGCCAGCCGGCTGTTCGACGAGGTGATCGTCGGCGTGCTGATCAATCAGACGAAATCCGGCCTTTTCACCATCGAGGAACGCATCGAGATGCTGGGGGAGGCGACCAGCGCGTACGGCAACGTACGCGTCGAGTCCTTCCACGGCCTGCTCGTGGACTTCTGCCGGGCGCAGGGTGCCGCGGTGGTGATCAAGGGCCTGCGCGCGGTCAGCGACTTCGACTACGAGTTGCAGATGGCGCAGATGAACATCGGGCTCTCCGGCGTGGAGACCCTGTTCATGCCCACCAACCCGACCTATTCGTTCCTTTCGTCGAGCCTGGTCAAGGACGTCGTCAAGTGGGGCGGGGACGCGTCGTCCTATGTCCCGGATTTCGTCCGCGAGCGACTCGTGACCAGGTTGCGGCAAAACTGACGGCGTGGCCTACAAGGCTGTGCCGCCGGGTTCGGCAGTAACGTGATCGCACCACTCAGCGTGAGTGCGAGCTGACAGGAGTGAGGCGCCGGTGGATCCGCTCGACCGCATCGACGAGATCATCTCCATGGTGGAGCAGTCTCGTTCGGTCCCGATGTCCCGGACCAACTACATGTTCGACCGCGGCGAGATGATCGCGCTCCTCGACGAGCTGCGTTCGGAGTTGCCGGGCGACCTGCGCCGGGCGGTCGCGCTCCTGGAGGAGCGCGACAAGATCATCGACGCCGGCAAGCGCGAGGCGGACCGGATCATCAGCGAGGGTGAGGCCGAACACGGCCGGCTGGTCTCGGTCAACGAGATCACCGTCTCGGCCGAGCACGAGGGGGCCCGGATCGTCGCCGAGGCCCGGGCCGAGGCCCAGCGCCTGCGCGAGGAGGTCGACGACTACGTCGACACCGCGCTGGCCAACTTCGAGCAGTTCCTCACCAGGGCGTTGTCGTCGATAGAGCGTGGCCGCGACAAGATGCACGCGCTGCGCGAGATCGGCACGTTCCAGGGCGAGGACAGCGAGCGGCCCCTGCCGTTCTGAGCTGCCTCGGGGCACGCGATAGAGTTGGGTGTCCCGATCAGGGGCCGATTCGACGGTGCGCCCGCTGCTCAGGTAACCTTTTCTGTCGGCCTACCCATGGCTGAGAGTTCATGATGCCCAAGACTTCGCTGAAACACCTCGATCCCAGGCAGCCGCTGGTCGTCGACACGACGAAACTCCCGCGCCAGCCCGGGGCGACGCGTGCCCTCAAGCGGGTCGTACCGGCTCCCAAGGACCTCGGTCTTGAATTGATCTCGGTGCCCACGGGTTCCGACCTCGAGCTCGATCTGAGCATGACGTCGGTCTCCGAGGGTGTGTACGTCAGCGGCACCGTCCGCGGCTCACTGCAGGGTGAGTGCGGGCGCTGTCTCGACGAGATCTCCCAGTCGTTCGCCGTCACGATCGGGGAGCTGTACGCGTATGCGGACAGCACCACGGAAGAGACGACGGACGAGGACGAGGTGGGCCGGATGCAGGGCGACCTGCTCGACCTGGAGCCGGCATTGCGGGACGCGGTGGTGCTCACACTGCCGACCAACCCGGTCTGCCGGCCGGACTGCCCAGGGTTGTGCCCCGAGTGCGGGGTGCATCTCGACGATCTTCCGGCTGACCACAGCCACGAGGACGTCGATCCTCGCTGGGCCGCTTTGCGCAATCTTTCGAACACTGAGGAGTAGGTACCGTGGCCGTCCCCAAGCGCAAGATGTCGCGCAGCAACACCCGGTCCCGCCGGGCGAACTGGAAGGCGACCGTGGTGCAGACCGTGGAGTGCCCCCAGTGCAAGTCGCCGCACCTGCCGCACACTGCGTGCGGGGTCTGCGGCACCTACAACGGCCGTCAGGTCATCGAGGTCTGACCTCGAGGAGTGACGCGCCCGATCATCGGGCGGGTCGAGTCCGGGCAACGACGAACGTCCGGTGCCCCGGCTCCGGCGCGGAGCGGCCAGCAGGCCGCCACCGCTGCGGAACGGGGCACCGTGCGGATCGCCGTTGACCTCCTCGGCGGGGACGAAGCTCCCGCCGTCGTGGTTGACGGCGCTCTGCGCGCTTGCCAGGCCGATCCGGCCCTTACGCTGCTGCTTGTCGGCCCGGTCGAGGCCGCCGAGACGGTCCTGGCCGCCCTCCCGCCGGACCACCACGACCGCGTCCGCGCACTCGCCTTCGAACCCGCCGGCCGCGATCAAGCCGGAGCCGCCGGTCGCCCCGGTCGCGTCGGCCAGCCCGATCGCGCCGGGACCGCCGGTCGCCCCGATCGCGTCGGCCAGCCCGATCGCGTCGGCCAGCCCGATCGCGTCGGCCAGCCCGATCGCGCCGGGACCGCCGACCAGCCTGGCCGCGGCGCGCGAGCCGAACGCGGCTTGATGTCCGAGTCCGGGGCGCGCACCGCGGTGCGCGCGGTCGCCGAAGGTCTCGCCGACGCGGTTGTCTCCGCCGGCGACACCGGCGCCATCGTCACCTCGGCCGCGCTCGCCATGGGCCGCCGGCCCGGCGTGCGCCGTCCCCCTCTCGCCGCCGTGCTGCCCAGCGCCGCCGGCCGCATCATCCTGCTCGACGTGGGTTCCTCCGTCGACCCGGACGAGCACACCCTCGCCATGCACGCCCGCCTCGGCGCCGCGTACGCGTCCGCGGTGCACGGCATCGCCGCGCCCCGGGTGGGCTTGCTCACCATCGGCACCGAGCACGGCAAGGGCGACCGTCTGCGCCGCGCCGCCCCCGGCCTGTTCGAGGACCTCGAGCTGCCCGGCGGCGCCCGCTACGTCGGGCTCGTCGAGGGCAACGATGTAGTGAGCGGCGCCCCCGCCGATGTGGTGGTGACCGACGGTTTCAGCGGAAATGTCCTGCTCAAGGGCCTGGAAGCCGCGTACGCCGCCCTCGGCACCCCCAACCCCGGCACCGCCCCGCCACCGCGGGCCGCCGTGCTGCTCGGTGTCGCCGGCACCGTGGTCGTCTGCCACGGTGCCGCCTCCAGTCATGATGTCGCCGCCGGGATCGGCCTCGCCGCCTCTCTGCGCCGCAGTGGTGCCGTATCGCTCATCAATGAGCTGACCCAGAGTTCCCCCGAAGTAACCAGAGGTGGTTCATGAGCAACAGCAACAGGCGGGTACGGCCCTCCACCGAGCCGCTCGAAGAGGCGTTCGGCGTCCCGTTCGAGCCGGGACTGCTCGAACGGGCCCTGACCCACCGCTCGTACGCGTACGAGAACGGTGGTCTTCCCACCAACGAGCGCCTGGAGTTCCTGGGTGACTCGGTGCTCGGCGTGGTGATCACCTCGGCGCTGTTCCACAACCACCCCGACCTGCCCGAGGGGCAGCTCGCCAAGCTGCGCGCGAGCGTGGTGAACATGCACGCGCTGGCCGACGTCGCCCGTACCCTCGGTCCCGCCGGTCTGGGTCCGCACCTGCTGCTCGGCAAGGGCGAGGAGACGACCGGGGGCCGGGACAAGGCCAGCATCCTGGCCGACACGCTGGAGGCGCTGCTCGGCGCGATCTACCTGGAGCACGGTCTGGACATCGCCGGGGAGGTCATCCACCGGCTGTTCGACCCGCTGATGGCCGAGTCGGCCGGGCGGGGTGCCGCGCTCGACTGGAAGACCAGCCTGCAGGAGCTGACCGCCGCGCTGGGCCTGGGCGTGCCCGACTACGTGATCGACGACGCCGGGCCGGACCACGCCAAGACGTTCACCGCCTGGGTGGTGGTGGCCGGCGAGCGCTACGGCGGTTCGGACGGGCGTAGCAAGAAGCAGGCGGAGCAGCGGGCCGCGGCGGCCGCCTGGCGGGTGCTCACCGACCGGGCCGAGGCCGAGACCCCGCCGCCCGCGGTGGCCGGCGGCGGTCACGTGGACGAGACACCTGAGGAGAAGCCCGACGAGAGCCTCGACGGCTCGTGAGCATGACGGCGGAGGAGGAGACGAGGACCGCCGCCCCTGCCGAGCGTCTCTGGGACCTGGCCGGCCGCTGGCACGGCGTCGCGGTGGCGGCCGGGATCCTCGTGCTGACCCGGGTCGTACAGATCCTGCTGCTCGTCGGCCTCGACCGGGCCATCCCCGACCCGGCCGGCCTGCGCAGCAACCTGCTGATCTGGGACGGTGGCTGGTTCCAGCGGGTCGCCGCCGGCTACCCGCAGGGATACACGTACGCCCAGAACGGCGCGCTCGAAGGCAACGAGCTGGCGTTCTTCCCGCTGTACCCGATGCTGATCCGGGCCCTGTCCGCGATCGGCTTCGACCCGGGAAGTGCCGCGCTGGCCGTGAGCTGGCTCGCGTCCCTCGGCGCGGCCGTGGCCCTGCACCTGCTCGGCACCAGCCTGTTCAAGAGCCGCCGGGCCGGCTGGGCGCTGGTCGGGATCTGCTGCGGCGCCCCGATGTCGGTGGTGCTGTCCATGGCGTACTCGGAGAGCCTGTTCCTCGCACTGGTCGCCGGGATGCTGGTGGCCGCGCACCGGCGGGTCTGGTGGGCGGCCGGCCTGCTGGGGCTGGGCTGCGCGCTGACCCGTCCGACCGGGGCGGCCGCCGCGGTGGCCCTGGCCGTCGCCGCGCTGGTCGCGATCCGGGAGCACCGGGACGAGAAGAAGTGGCCGCCGCTGGTCGCCGCGGCGGTCGCACTCGCCGGCGTACCCGCGTATCTGGGTTGGGTGGGGTGGCGGGTCGGTGAGGTGGACGCCTGGTTCAAGATCCAGACCGCGGGCTGGGGAACCTCGTTCGACTTCGGTGACAGCACGATCGGCTTCCTGTCCGACACCCTGACGCTCGCGGACGGCTGGGTGCCGATGAGTGTCGCCCTGATCCTGCTCGTCGCCCTGGCCGCGGCGGGTGTGGCACTGGCCGGCCGGCCGTGGCTGCCCCTGGCGGTCTACGGCATCGTCGCCATGATCCTCGTGTACGGACAAGCGGGCTATTACCACTCCAAACCGCGGCTGCTGCTCCCCGTACTGTTGACGTTGTTGCCCGCGGCCGCAGCCGCCGCACGGGCCCGTCCCCGCGTCGCGATCCTGGCGATCTCCGCCTGGGCCGCGTTCGGACTCTGGTACGGCGCGTACCTGGTCGCCGTCTGGCCGTACACCATCTAGAGAGACTGATGCCCGAGCTTCCCGAGGTAGAGACCGTCCGCCAGGGTCTGGCGACATGGGTCGCCGGCCGCCGCGTCGACACGGTCGAGGTGCGCCATCCCCGCGCGATCCGCCGCCACGTGCCCGGTGACGTGCACTTCGCCGCCGTGCTGGCCGGCCGGACCGTGACCGGTGTCTCCCGGCGCGGCAAATATCTGTGGCTGCCGCTCGACTCCGGGGACGCGATCATCGCGCACCTGGGGATGAGCGGCCAGCTGCTGATGCAGCCCGCCGAGGCGCCCGACGAGACCCACCTGCGGGTCCGGTTCGCGTTCGCCGACGACGGCCCCGAGCTGCGCTTCGTCGACCAGCGAACGTTCGGCGGCCTGTCGGTCTCGGAGGGCGGCGCCGAGCTGCCGGACGAGATCGCGCACATCGCCCGCGACCCGATGGACCCGCTCTTCGACGACGAGGCGTTCGTCGCCGCGATCCGCCGCAAACGCACCGAGGTCAAACGGGCACTGCTCGACCAGACGCTCATCTCGGGCATCGGCAACATCTACGCCGACGAGGCGCTGTGGCGCTCGAAGCTGCACGGCACCCGGCCCACGGACGCGCTGACCAAGCCGGCGGTCCGGCGGCTGCTCGCCGACGTGCGCGCGGTGCTGGGCGAAGCCATCGTGGCCGGTGGCACCAGTTTCGACGCGCTGTACGTCAACGTGAACGGGGAGAGCGGCTACTTCGACCGGTCACTCGACGCGTACGGCCGGGAGGGGCTGCCGTGCCACCGCTGCGGCGCGGCGATGCGGCGGGAACAGTTCATGAACCGCTCGTCGTACAGCTGTCCGCACTGTCAGCCCCGCCCGCGGGTGCCGCTGCGCTGAGCGTGTGCGGGCTGGCGTCGGTGGCCAGCCCGAACCCCGCCCCGCGCCGGCCCATCAGCCGGCGCGCGGCGGTCAGCAGCTCCGGTGGCACCCCGTGCACGAGATGCCCGTCGCCGGGGCTCACCCCGTCCCCGGCCCACCCCTGGTACGCCGACCACGGCCCGTCGAACGTACAGATCTTCACGCCCAGATCGCGGTACAGCGGATGCGTCGGCACCCCCGGGTTCAGCACGACCCGGTGCAGACCACGACGGGCTGCCAGCCGTACGGTCAGCGCCACCGGCCCGACCCCGCCCGACCCGGCCGGCGCCCGGTCCAGGAACAGCCCCTCGGCCCCGTCCTCGCGCCACGTGTCCACGTCGGCGAGCACGTCCGCCAGCGACCGCCCGCCCCAGTCCAGGTCCACCTTGCCCAGGATCCGGTGCCGGGAACGGCGCCGGCCGGGGCGCTCCTGCACGACCCAGGTGTCCTGGTCGGCGGGGAGCTCGGGCGATGGGTGGGCGTAGATCGGGAACAGGGTCCTCACGGCGTCCTCCGGGGATCGGCGGGGCTGACGATGGTCACTGGTGCTCCCCGAGCCAGCGCACCGTGGCCGGCCGCGGTTCGCGAGGTGCGGGAACGGCCAGTGCGAGCTCGTAGGAAGGTGCGGGTGCGGGCGCGGTCAGGTCGCTGTAGAGCGCGCCGTAGGCCCGTACGACCCGGTCGGCGGTGAACCGGGAGAGCGCCCGGCGCCGCGCCGCGTCGCCCAGGGCACGCCGGCGCGCGGGGGCGCTGAGCAGAGATATGCAGGCCGCGGCCAGTGCCACCGGATCATCGCCGGGTACGAGGACCCCGGCGTCACCCAGCGTCTCCGCGACCGGTCCCACATCGGCGCCGACCACCGCGCGACCGGACATCATCGCCTCGATCAGCCGGTAGGGCGGATCGGACGGGCCTGGAACGTGCACGACGAGGTGGCCGTCCGCATACCGGGGGCCGGCATCCACGCGCAGCCGCACCGCCCGGCCCAGCCCGGCCCGGTGGACCTCCTCGACCGCATGACCCTGATGGGCGGCGGTGACCCCGGTCAGATGCAGCACGGTGCCGGGCACAGCGGTGGTGATCCGGGCGAAAGCGTCCAGCACGGCCCGCAGACCGCTGCCGGGACCGCCGTTGCCGGCCCAGACGATCGACGGCGGGGTACGGGTCTCCGGTGACGCCGGGAAGTCGCCCGGATCGACCCCGGCGGGAACGGACACCAGCCGCCCGGGCGAGGCACCGTTCCGCAGCGCCCACGCACGATGGTATTCCGACAGCGGCGCGATCAGCCCGGCCTCGGCGTACCCGGCCCGGGCCACCGCCCGCCGGAACCGCCGCAGCACGGTCCGCACGGCCGGGGAGAGACGCTCCTCACCCGCCCGGGGCCGGGCCACCGGAGCGCGGGCCTCGGTCAGCAACAGTGGGACACCGGTCCGCCATCGAGCCGCCAGGCCCGCGAGCAGAGGCAACGTGCCACCCACACAATGCACAAGATCAACCTCAGGCATCGGCACGGCCAGCGCCCGAACCGCATGCCGAACCAGCATCGCCGCCGTCCGTGCATCCCGAACCCCGAGCCGCGGCAGCCGCCCCTCATCCCCGGCTCGTCCCCACCCCCACCTCGGCCCGCTGCCGGGTCCTGGCCCGCTGTCCGCTTCCGCCCTTCCGGCCTCGGAGCTGGCGTTCTTCAGCCGTCTGAGCCCTCTGACGCCGTTCTTCGCCCCGCCGCCCTCCTCACCTCTGACGCTGGACTCACCTTTGACGCTGGACTCACCTCTGACGCTGGACTCACCTCTGACGCTGGACTCACCTCTGACGTTGGACGATCGGCCGGAGCGCCAGGCGTCGAGCAGCACATCGGCGAGCGAAACGGCGTTCAGCGGCGACCGGGTCTGCGCCGCGGCGATCGCGCTCAGCCCCGCGACGAAGTCCCCGTCGTTCTCCTCGACCAGTCCCCGGCAGAGCAGGGCCCCCGCCTCGGTCGCCTGCTGATCGGTACCCTCCCGCCGCGGGACATCCCGGGGCAGCGCGACGGCACGCGCCGACTCCACGTGGCCCGGGAGCGGATAGGCGTACCCGCCCGGTGGTTCCCGATCGCAGACGGTGACCAGGGCAAAACGATGATCATCGAGGCCGTCGACGAGCGCACGGCACCATCCGGCCAGGGCGTCCCGGCGGAACGGGTACCCACCTCCGGTGAGCAGACAGACGCGCATGGCCTCAGCACCGCGGGCACGACGGGGGTGATATCACGATGGCTGCAACGACGCAGCAGCGAAGAGTAGCGGGAACCTGTCACCTAGGCGACACTTCCTAGCGCTATTTGTCTGCTTTGCCGGGCCTTTTGGCACCCTTTGTCACCGTCCCGGGACAACCCCCACCCCGGCTCGGCCCGTGTCGCGATCGGCTCCGCGCCCGGGTTGAGTGTCCGGCTCCGTGTCCGGTCCGGCACTGCTTCCGTGCCGGCCGGCTGCTGCTCCGGGCTGATGGTGCGTCCGGATCGGGCCTGGGCTCGAGTCTGCCTCGCGTCCGGTTGTGCCCGCGCCGGGTGCCCCGCCACTGGCACCCGGCGCCGGTCGTCCCCGCGTATCGAGCGGTTTCGACGTGCGTGACGGTAAGCAGTCGCACGAATACGGAGCAATCTCGCTAAGCAAGTGTTAAGGCTGCCTTCAGACGACTCGTAACCTTGCGGTCCGGATCGGCCCAACCGTGTGGATCGCCGCCTCATGCATGCCTTGGTCGGCTCGACTACCGGCGTCCCGGTCGCGGCAGTCGCCATCTGGTTGCCTGCTGTGACCGTGAGCTGGCACGAAGTGTCGGCCGGCCGGGTCTGCCGTCATCCGGATGGGTAAAACCCCTTGATCCAAATTGACGGACGTGCCAGGGTGGCGTGATTCACTGGTTGACGAGGGTCGGCGCGGTGTCCCACGGCTTGACGGAGCCTGGACATCGGCGCACCATAGAAGTGTCGCCAGTCGCGCCCATCTGTGCTCAGTCCGAGTTCTGAGCCGGGTAAATCTGCATCTCATGCACCACCCGAGATCGGATCTTTGTGCCTACGCGTGTCCGTGGGTGCAGGTGTGCCTACCACTGTGCGCGCGTTTGGCCGGCGTAATGCCGACAGCGCTAAAAGACGAGACCTTTTGTCTCACAAGGAGAAGTCATGGCGAAGGCCCTCTATGGCCACGTAGGTGCGGCGCCCGATCGGCGGCTGCTCGACGAGGTCACCCGTCTGCGTTCCAGGGTGCAGTCCCTGGAGTTCGAGATCACCCGCCTCCGCGCGGAGAACGACCGTCTGGCTGCCGCTGCGTCGGAAGCCGACGAACTCCTCCGTCTGAGCGAGCCGGCGCTGACCTGAGCTCCCCCGAGCGTCCACCCCAGGCGCTCGCGATCCCCTCGCATCTGACGCAAAAATTCAGAAAGCGCGCCTCCACGCACAGTGGTGGCGCGCATCTTTTTCCAGGCTCACGCAGTTTTACCGGCACTGCCCGAGCCCACCTTGCGGTCTGGCCCTGCCGGGCCGACCGTTGGGCAGTCTTGCCGGAGTTCGCGCAGGTAGTTTCCGGCAGCTGCTCGTAGATCGGCTTCTGCGCCACCTAATCGTTCGCGCTCACCGCCACCCGCCCGCGCGCCTTTGTGCCGTCGGAGTTGCGGATGGTGGGAATTGGCCCGCCCTTGCCGCCCGGCGCCGGGCGTCCCGCCCGCCATTGCCGCCCGCAGCCGCCTCTGACCACCGCGTCGAACCCGGCGGCCGGCACCGTCCCGAACCACCGTCTGCCGCCTTCGGTACCCGCCGCCCGCCGCCCGCCGCCCGGCACCCGTCTGCCGCCCTCGGTACCCGCCGCCCGCCGCCCGGCACCCGCCGCCCGGCACCCGGCACCCGTCTGCCGCCCTCGGTACCCGCCGCCCGCCGCCCGCCGCCCGCCGCCCGGCACCCGCCGCCCGCCGCCCGGCACCCGCCGCCCGCCGCCCGGCACCCGCCGCCCGGCACCCGGCACCCGTCTGCCGCCCTCGGTACCCGCCGCCCGCCGCCCGGCACCCGCCGCCCGGTACCCGCCGCTCGGCACCCATCGCCCGTCGCTCGGCACCCATCGCCCGTCGCCTGGCGCCCGTTGCCCGGCGCCCGTCTGCCTCCCTCGGCACCCGCCTGCGTACCTGGCCCGGGCCCTGGCTCGCGGCATCCGGATCCCGTTTCCCGGCTCCCGGCGGGATCGACCAGGTGGTCCCCCTCCCGGACCGCAACGCGCCGGCGATCGGTTCCGTAGTCCTCAGGGTGGTTTGCGGTACGCCCGAGCAGCCTTGGGGTCCAGGTCGTGCGGCTGATGGCGATGGTGTTGCCGGCCGCGGGCGGGCGCGGTGCTGGGGTGGGCGGGATATTCGGTTTCCGGGAGCGCCTGTTCACGACTGCGGCAGGGTGGCGTCTGGCCTGGTGATCATCCGGAATGCCGGTTTTTGCAGGTTGACTGTGCCAATTCTTCCGGGAGTGCGGGCCGATCTTGTTCGCTGTCCGCACCCGGGCTGTTGCGCTCCGGCGGGGGACGGCGGCCCCCGGCGGGTGATGGCGGCCTGGAAAAACGACAAACAGCCCACCGGGGGTCGGACCACCACCGGCTGGGACGCGCGCCGTGCGCGGACATGGCGGCTGCCTGCGGGTAACCTGCTGGCCAGAGCAAACCGCCGACCCTCGGAGATTCGTGCACCTCAAGAGCCTGACGGTGAAGGGTTTCAAGTCCTTCGCCTCCGCCACGACGTTGCGGCTGGAGCCGGGTATCACCTGTGTGGTGGGCCCGAACGGCTCCGGCAAGTCCAACGTTGTCGACGCTATCGCCTGGGTGCTCGGTGAGCAGGGGGCGAAGGCGCTGCGTGGCGGCAAGATGGAGGATGTCATTTTCGCCGGCACGGCGGGCCGGGCGCCGCTGGGCCGGGCCGAGGTGACGCTCACGATCGACAACGGTGACGGGGCTCTGCCCATCGATTACACCGAGGTGTCGATCACTCGCCGGATGTTCCGGGACGGTGCCAGCGAGTACGAGATCAACGGTAACCAGTGCCGGCTGCTGGACATCCAGGAGCTGTTGAGCGACTCCGGTATCGGCCGGGAGATGCACATCATCGTCGGGCAGGGCCGGCTCGACGCGATGCTGCACGCGAAGCCCGAGGATCGTCGTGCCTTCATCGAGGAGGCCGCCGGGGTCCTGAAGCATCGTAAGCGTAAAGAAAAAGCTATTCGCAAGCTCGACGCGATGCAGACGAACCTGAACCGGCTCAACGACCTGACCGCCGAGTTGCGACGTCAGCTCAAGCCGCTCGGCAAGCAGGCCGAGGTCGCCCGGCGGGCCGCCGGGATCCAGGCCGATCTGCGGGATTCGCGGCTGCGGTTGCTGGCCGACGACCTGCACACGCTGCGGACCACGTTGGACAAGGAGATCGCTGACGAGTCGGCGATGCGGGACCGGCGCGGGCAGGTCGAGGGGGAGAACCGCGAGGTCCAGCGGATGCTCGCCGACCTGGAGGCGTCGCACGCCGAGGATGCTCCGCTGCTGCAGGCCGCGCAGGACACCTGGTACAAACTTTCCGCTCTTCAGGAGCGTTTCCGCTCGACCGAGCAGCTGGCCTCCGAGCGGCTGCGGTTCCTGTCCGCGGCCCCGGACGACGAGCGGCCCGGGCGGGATCCCGATCAGTTGGCCGCCGAGGCGGAGCGGGTCCGGGAGCAGGAAGAAGAGCTGCGTGAGGCGCTGACCGACGACCAGATGCGCTTGGCCGAGGCGGTGGAGCACCGCCAGGAGCTCGAGCGGCAGTTGTTGCAGGCTGAGGGCGCACTCCGTACGGCTGCGAAAGCCATCGCCGACCGGCGTGAGGGCCTTGCCAAGCTGACCGGGCAGGTGAACGCGGCCCGGGCCCGGACCGGCAGTGCCGCCGAGGAGATCGAGCGACTCGCCGCCGCGCACACCGACGCCCTGATGCGGGCCGAGGCCGCGCAGGCCGAGGTCGACGCGGTCTCCGCGGAGTCCAGCGAGGCCGACCGCGACAATGTGGAGCTCGACGCGCGGCACGCCGAGACGGTCGCCGCGCACGACCGGGCCGCCGCGGTGGTCCGGGAGCTGTCCGACGCCGAGCGCACCGCCGAGAAGGACGCCGCGAGCTGGAAGGCCCGCGAGGAGGCCCTGGCTCTGGGCCTCAAGCGCAAGGACGGGGCCGGCGCGCTGCTGGGCCGCGCGGATCAGATCCCCGGTCTGCTGGGCAGCCTGGCCTCGATGCTGACCGTACGCCCGGGGCACGAGGCCGCACTGGCGGCCGCGCTGGGTGGGCTGGCCGACTCGGTCGCGCTGAGCGGGATCGACGAGGCCGTCGAGGCCATGCGTACGCTCAAGATCACCGACGCCGGCCGCGCTGCCCTGGTGATCGCGAGTCCGGCCGCACCGGGGTCGCAGGGCCCGCTCGACACGTTGCGCCCGCGCTTGCCGGAGGGCGCGACCTGGGCTCCCGACGTGATCGGCTGCCCGGACACGATCCGGCCGGCGCTCAACCGCGTACTGCGTGATGTCGTCCTGGTGCCGGACCTGGCCGCCGCCGTGAGTCTCGTCGCGGAGAACGCCGAGCTGCGGGCGGTCACTCCCGACGGTGACGTGCTGGGCGCGCACTCCGCGGCCGGTGGTTCCGGCAAGGCGACCAGCTACATCGAGGTGCAGGCCGCGGTCGACGAGGCCCGGGGCAAGCGGGAGGCCGCCGAGCTGGCCATCGGTGAGCTGAAGATCCAGCTGACCGACGCCCGGGCCGAGGTCGCCGAGCGCAAGGAAGCCGTCAACGTCGCGGCCGCCGAGAAGCGCGCCGCCGAGGGGGAGCGCAACGCCGCCGCCCGTCGCCTCGCGGAGCTCGGTGCGGCCGCCCGTTCCGCGAAGGCCGAGTCGGAGCGGCTCGGTTCGGCGCGCCAGAAGGCCGAGGGCAACCGCGACCGGGACCTCGCCGGGCTCACCGAGCTGGAGGAACGGCTGCACCTCGCCGAGTCCACCCCGATCGACGAGGAGCCGTCCACCGAGGAACGCGACACGCTGTCCGCCCTCGTGCCGCAGGCCCGGCAGAACGAGATGGAAGTGCGCCTCGCCGTCCGTACGGCGGAAGAGCGGGTCTCCTCCATCGCCGGCCGCGCCGACTCACTGCTGCGGCAGGCCAACGCCGAACGCCAGGCCCGGGAGCGGGCCGCGGCCCGCCGCGCCGCCCGGGCCCGCGGCGCCGAGATCGCCAAAGCCGTCGCCCTGGGTGCCGCGGCCGCGCTCACCCGCGTCGGGGTCTCGCTGGGTGCGGCGGTCGAGGTCCGCGACGAGCTCGCCCGGGCCCGGTCGGCCCGGGAGGCAGAGCTCTCGGAGGTACGCGCGACCGCGAAGCGCCTGGTCTCGGAACTGGAACGACTGACCAGCGAGGTGCACCGCGACGAGGTGGCGCGGGCCGAGCAGCGGATGCGCATCGAGCAGCTCGAGGCGAAAGCGGCCGAGGACTTCTCGCTCGACGTGGACACGCTCGTCGCCGAGTACGGTCCCGACCAGCTCGTGCCTCCGACCCAGGCCGAGGTGTCGGCGGCGGAGAAGGACGGTAAGGAGCCCCCGGAGCCGTACCCGTTCCATCGTCCGACGCAGGAGAAGCGGTCCAACAAGGCGGAACGGGACCTGGCCCTGCTCGGCAAGGTCAACCCGCTGGCGCTCGAGGAGTTCGCGGCGCTGGAGGAGCGTTTCAAGTTCCTCTCCGACCAGCTCGAGGACCTCAAGGCCACCCGCAAGGACCTGCTCACCGTGGTCAAGGACGTCGACGAGCGGATCCTCGAGGTGTTCGCCTCGGCGTTCGAGGACACCGCCCGCGAGTTCCAGTCGGTGTTCCAGGTCCTGTTCCCGGGCGGCGAGGGCCGGCTGATCCTGACCGACCCCGACGACATGCTCACCACCGGTGTCGAGGTCGAGGCCCGCCCGCCCGGCAAGAAGATCAAGCGCCTCTCGCTGCTCTCGGGTGGCGAGCGCTCGCTGACCGCGGTCGCGATGCTCTGCGCCATCTTCCGGGCCCGCCCCAGCCCCTTCTACATCATGGACGAGGTCGAGGCGGCGCTCGACGACGTCAACCTCGGCCGGCTGATCACGCTCTTCCAGCAGCTCCGCGAGAAGAGCCAGCTCCTGATCATCACCCACCAGAAGCGCACGATGGAGGTGGCGGACGCGCTGTACGGCGTCACGATGCGCTCCGGCGTGACCCAGGTGATCAGTCAACGACTCAACCGCGAGGACCAGGACTGACCCCCGTACGCTGGCCCGCATGTTGCGTCAACCCGCCCAGGCCCTGCTGATCGACCTGGACGGCGTGGTCCGTCGCTGGGACCCGTCCGTCGCCGTCGGCGTCGAGACGGAGTACGCCCTCGAGCCGGGGATCCTGATGCGGACGGCGTTCGACTGGGAGCTGCTGCGCCACGCGGTGTCCGGCGAGATCACCGACGCCGAGTGGATGGGCCTGATCGCCGACCGGCTCCCGCTCGACAAGGACCGGGCCCGGGCCGCGGTGACGACCTGGCAGGAACACCGTGGCGAGGTCGACCAGGAGGTCCTGGCGTTCGTCCGGGAGGTGCGTGCGGCCGGGCGTCCGGTAGGCCTGGCGACCAACGCCACCGACCTGCTCCGCGGCGACCTGGACACGCTGGGGCTGACCGACGAGTTCGACCTGATCGTCAGCTCCGCCGAGCTGAAGATCCACAAACCGGCCCCGGAGTTCTTCGCCCAGGCTTGCGCGGCGCTCGGCCTGCAGGCCCCGTGGGTGCTCTTCGTGGACGACGACGACCGGGTCATCCGGGGAGCCCGCGCGGCCAAGCTGCTGGCCTTCCGCTGGACGGGTACGCAGGACCTGCCGTACCTCCGGAAGGCCCTCGCCCTGCCTTGAGCGGACGCACTACATCGCACCCGGTGGAGCCCTCACCGAGACCCGCGTCCGGCACCCGTGACGACGGTTTCCTCGGCGCCGAGGAAGCGACGGCCATCACTCGCACCGCGACACCCGGACGGCTGTGGTGGCACGACTGGGCCACGGGGGTGCGGCCGGCCGCGGAGACACCTGATCTGGAGTTTCCCCTGCCATTGCGCCGGGCGCCCTGGCGGGGGAGGTCGCCGGTGAGATGTTCGTGCGCTGGAACGGCGCTTCGCACGACCTGGTCGTCCACGACGACCGGCTCCACCTCTGGCCGACCGATGCCCTCAAGTTCCGGGAGACCGCCAACGAACGGCTGGCCGGTCGCCTGGCCGACGTGCGCGCCGGTGGGCGCGCACCCGTCACGTTCACGCCCGCCCAGGTGGGGGCCGTCCGGAGCCGGCACGCCCGCCGGGCCGACCTGGCCCTGACGACGAGCGACGGTCAGCCGGTCACCATCGTCGAACGGGGCTGGCCGGCACACACCGCGCGGACCCGTCGCGAGCGGGCCTGGCTCGCCGCGTACCGAGCGGTCGCGCTGAACCGGCTCGCGACTTTCGGGGGTACGGGCACGGACCCGTTCGACTCCCGCGAGATGCACCGGCAGGAGCTGTGCAGCCGGGCGCGCCGCGCTCGGCAGAACGCAATCATGATCGCTCCGCTGCTGATCGGCTCGCTGGTCCAGGGCGGTGCGGCCGCGAAGGCCGGCCTCCTGGTGGCCGCCGCGGGCGCGCTCGGCGCGGCACCCCTGCTCATCCTGGCAGGCTGCATGAGCGCAAAGCCGAACGCGACGACCTGTCGGAACGCTCCGTGCCGCGGATCGGCACTCGCGCCGGCTGGTATGCCGCAGCGCCGGCCGGTCCGTCGCGGTGCCGGTGGCGGCGACCGCCCTGCCCCTGCCGGCATGGCTGACGGTTGCTGTCCTGGTCAGTCGCCGGTGACGCCGTCGAGGCGCTCGCGCAGCAGATCGGCGTGGCCGTTGTGGCGGGCATACTCCTCGATCATGTGCAGGTAGACCCAGCGGAGGCTGATCGTCGGGCGCTTCGGCAGGGTGAACTCGTGCTCGAGGGGGAGCTTGGCGACCGCCGCGTCGGCCAGGACCAGCTCGGCGAGGAACGTCGCGTGGTCGGCCTCGGCGTCGGCACCGGCCACGTCGTCGAAATCGCCGTCGATGTTGGTGTCGTCGTAATACAGGTCGGGCACGTCGAGCCCGGCGGCCCGCTTGCGGAACCAGCTGCGCTCCACCGCGGCCATGTGCCGCAGCAGGCCGAGCAGGGTCAGGTTGGAGGGCTCGACGGTGGCCTGTTTGAGCTGCTCGGCGGTGAGACCGGCGCATTTCGTGAGCAGGGTCTGCCGGTGCCACTCGAGCCAGCCCTGGAGCATGGCGCGCTCGTCCCCGGTCTGCGGCTCACTGACACGCTGCGCCGCCGGGGCGGTCCAAGAAGAAGTCACGACGCCATCCTGGACCACCCCTACGACAATTTCTCCGATTAAGCGTCCTCGGCCGGGATCTCGATGATCCGGCCGATGGGCACCATCCGGACGGACATCTCGGGTTCGGCGGTGAGGAAGAACGCGCAGTGCTGGAATGCCGTCCATACGGCGTGTGCCTGCGGCAGATCGACGTGGATGAGCGTGGCGACGTTGCCGACATCCGCGGCGTTCTCGCCGTCGAGGTCGACCACCGCGACGCCGGGGAGGCTGGTCAGGATGCCCAGCCGGGCGACCGTGACCTCGTCCGGTGCCCTGCCGTAGGCCTCCGCGAGGGCGGCGGCCGGGATACCGACGTTGGCCGCCTTCTCGTCGCCGATCGCTACTAACACGTCCCTGACGTGCGCGTGACCCAACGCGTAAGACTCGATGGCGGAACGGTCGAGAACAACTCGAATCTGCCTGGTCGGCTCGGTCATTCCGGCGCCTCGTCGGCCGGTCGATGGCCGGCCCGGATTGCCGCGATCCAGCTGGCGTTCTCGGCGATCTGCTCGGCGGTCAGGGGGCGGAGCTTGTCGCGCCACTTGGCGCAACCCTCGTCGGTGATGGTGAAGCCGGCGGCTTTGAGCATGGCCCGCGTGGTGGCGCCGTGATCGATCTGGGCGCGGACGGCGGTGGTGACGAGGACCGAGCTGTTCTCGTGGGTGATTATGTACTCGGCCACGTCGTCGGGAAGGTTCATGGTGATTTGTCTGGTCAACATTGGCTCCATGACATCTAGGCGTGGAGCAAGTATGCGCGCGCGCCGATGGCAGGGCAAGCCTGGGTGGGGGCGGTTATTTGTGGAGGGGGAGGGCTGCCACGGTGAAGAGGTCGCCGTCCTTGCGCGTGCCCTCGACCCTGACCTCGGCGTGCAAGCCGTCGTGGCGCAGGGTGCTCACCGCGTTGCCGAAGTAGGGGCCGGCCAGGCGGCCCCAGCGGACCGACGGGCGTGGGACCCCGGCCGCCCGGGCCAGGGCCCGCATGCCCTTGGCCGCCGCCCGGGACCAGCTGAAGCGCATCAGCGGGCGCATGAAGACCGGGACCTGGTTGTGGATCGGGGAGCAGGTGAGCTGGTGGACCGGGGTGGTCACCGCCGGGCCGAGGTCGGCTGCCGCGACGTACGAGTGGTGGACGTCGCCGGAGAGCACGCTGATGGTGGCCGGGGCCGCGTAGGCGCCTGATGCCCCGACCCGGTGGGCCGGGGCGTTCGGGCCGCCCTCGCCGAGGCGGCGGAAGAGTTCGGTGAGGGCCTCGAAGGAGCGGTTGAACGCTGCCCAGTGTTCGAGGTCGAACGCCCGGCGGATCTTCTCCGCGAGGGCCGCGCGGCGTTCGCCGGGGGAGTCCGCGAGCTTTTCGTTCCAGGATTCGACGTGGTGGATCGCCGGGGGCATCAGCCAGGGCAGGGACGAACCGACGACGAGGTGGTCGTAGTCGCCGTGGGCCTGGTCGATGAACCACTGCCACTCGGCCGCGGGGAGCATCTCGCGGCGGCCGGGGGTCAGGACGCGGTTGCAGCGGTTGTCGAGCATGACGAGGCGGGTACGGCCGACGTCGAGGGCGAAACTCCATTGGTACGGCTGGTCGGTGTTCTCCGCCGACTCCGGTTCGTCGACGGACAGGCCGAAGTCGTGCAGGAGATCCGTGCCGTCCTCGGCCGCGAGCAGGCCGGCCAGCAGCGGGTCGGCGGCGAGCTGGTCCGGGCTCATGTTGCCCAGGTGCTGGTAGACCCAGTAGCTGGCCAGGCCGCTGGAGATGCGGTCCTTCCACCAGGGCTGGGCGGACATGTCGCGGCGCCAGGAGGCCGAGGTGTTCCAGTCGTCGATGATCTCGTGGTCGTCGAAGATCATGACGCTGGGGACGGTGGCGAGCAGCCAGCGGACCTCCGGGTCGCGCCAGGACTCGAGGTAGAGCTTGGTGTACTCGTCGAACGAGACGACCTCGTCGGCCGGGCCGTGATGGCCCGCCGCGCGGCGGCGGCGCAGGAAGCGCTTGACCTTGTCCGAGGTGTTGTCGGCGTACACCTGGTCGCCGAGCAGGACGACGAGGTCCGGGCGCAGGTCCGGGTTGTGCGGGTCGGTCATCAACCTTCTGGCGTACGCGTCCAGCGCGTCCGGTGGCAGCTTGCGCGCGGTGGACTGCGGGGTGGCCTCGCGGCAGGAGCCGAAGATGAAGCTGACCGGCTGCTCGCTGTCGGCCTCGGGGCGGGTCACGATCAGGCTCGGCGGGTACGGCGAGTCACCGAGTGGCCAGACCTGCTTCTCGTCCAGCCACACGGTGTACTCACTCGCGGCACCCCGGGGCAGGCCTTCGACCACGACGATCGCGTAGTGGTGGCCGTACGCGCAGAAGGTCTGTGCCGTGCCGGCGCCGCCGTCCCTGACCTCGACCCGGACCGTGGCCGGCTCGGTGGTCTCGACCCAGATGGTCGCTTTGTCCCCCACGACCCGGCGCAGGACCGGGCCGATCAACAGATAAGCGGTCAACGGGTCACCACGGCGAGACTCATTATTCCATCGTCCCCACCACGTCGGGATTCCGCCAGGGCGGTTTCCGGAATCAAGGGATCACCGGGCGTGGCGTCCGACACCCCGGGTGGCCCCACGCGCCTCAGCGACATCTGTCAGGATTTCGTACATGGAATACGTCGTCGCCTCTCTGATCCTGCTGGCGGTGCTGATCGTCGGGGCCGTCGGCCTCGTCGTCCCGCGCCGGCGCCGGCGCGAACTGCCGCCCGAGGCGGGGTCGAGCGCGGGCACGACGACGCTCGAGCGCCCTCCGGTGATCCCGGACACCGAAACGCTGCCGCCGCTGATCGAGAAGCCGCCGGTCGTCGAGGAACCGATCGAGGAGGCGGCGCCGGCCCGGCCGGAGATCGAGACGCCGGAGCCGACCGCCGGTCGCCTGGTGCGGCTGCGGGCCCGGCTCAGCCGCTCGCAGAACGCCCTGGGCCGGGGCCTGCTCAGCGTGCTCTCCCGCGACCACCTCGACGAGGACGCGTGGGAGGAGATCGAGGACAGCCTGATCACCGCGGACGTCGGGGTCGAGGCCACCCAGGTGCTGGTGGCCCGGCTGCGTGAGCGGGTCCGGGTGCTGGGTTCACGAACCGTCTCCGAGGTCCGCGCACAGCTGGCCGAGGAGCTCACCGCCGCGCTCGAGCCGGACATGGACCGGAGCCTGCGCACCGCGAAGCACGAGGACGGGCGCCCCGCCGTGGTGCTCGTCGTCGGGGTCAACGGTGCCGGCAAGACCACCACCTGCGGAAAGATCGCCCGGGTGCTGGTGGCCGACGGGCACAGCGTGGTGCTGGGTGCCGCCGACACGTTCCGGGCCGCCGCCGCCGAGCAGCTGGCGACCTGGGGTCAGCGGGTCGGTGCCGAGACCGTACGCGGTCCGGAGGGTGGTGACCCGGCGAGCGTGGCTTTCGACGCGGTCAAGCGGGGTATCGACGTGGGTGTGGACACGGTGCTGATCGACACCGCCGGCCGGCTGCAGAACAAGGTCGGCCTGATGGACGAGCTGGGCAAGGTCAAGCGGGTGGTGGAGAAGCACGGCACGGTCGACGAGACCCTGCTGATCCTCGACGCGACCACCGGGCAGAACGGCCTGGAGCAGGCGCGGGTCTTCACCGAGGCGGTGGAGGTGACCGGGGTGGTGCTGACCAAGCTCGACGGCACGGCCAAGGGTGGCATCGTCATCGCGGTGCAGCGCAAGCTGGGGATCCCGGTCAAGCTGGTCGGGCTGGGCGAGGGGCCGGACGACCTGGCCCCGTTCGAGCCCGCGGCCTTTGTCGAGGCCCTGCTTGGCAGCGAAGCTTAGGCTCGGGGCAGACATGCCGTGGTGTGACGAGAACTGGGGAGGTCGTGGGTGACGCAGGAACCCGTGCACGAGATCCCTCTGCACGGCGGCAACGTCAGCACGGTCTCCAAGGCCGGCGACACCGTACGCCGCAACGCCGGTCCCTGGACCCCCGCCGTCCATTCGCTGCTCAACCACCTGCAACGGGTGGGGTTCACCGGGTCGCCGCACGCCCTGGGGATGGACGACCGGGGTCGTGAGGTGCTGTCGTACCTCGACGGGGAGTGCGGGGAGTATCCGCTCGCCCCGCACTGGACGACCGAGGAGGCGCTGGTCACGGTCGCGACGATGCTGCGCATGTTCCACGACGCGCAGTACGGTTTCCAGCCGCCGCCGAACGCGGTCTGGCGCAGTTTCGGCCCGCCGCCGCCGGACACCGAGGTGATCTGTCACCACGACGCGGCCCCGCACAACGTGGTCTGGCGCCCGGACGGCACGCTCGCGCTCATCGACTTCGATCTGGCCTCCCCGGGGGCGCGGATCTACGACGTCGCGTACGCGGCCTGGACCTGGGTGCCGCTGTTCAGTGACCGGGATTCGTACACCCTGGGTTGGAAGCGCCCGAACCGGCCGCGCCGGCTGCGGCTGTTCGCCGACGCGTACGGCCTCATCCCGCGCGACCGGCACCGCCTGGTCCGGACCATCCGCAAGCGGATCGTGGACCACGTGGAGGGCATCCGGCGGATGGCCGCCGCGGGTGATCCGGCTTTTGTGCGGATCGTGCACAAGGGGCATCTGCGGCGTCCCATGCGTGACCTGCGGCTGCTGGATTACGAGCGGCACACCCTCGAGTACGCACTTCGGTAACGGTTGACCAACTCTGGGCTGACGTATCCGTCGTGCCCAGTTGGGCAGAATGCGGTAGTTCACCCGCATTTAATACGTCGGCTGTGAGAGTTTCTTCACACGTACGAAACAACCGGTCACGTGTTGGAAATCGCGCGCAGACCAAACCCGAAACAGCAGCCCGGAAGGCTTCCGCCCTACACCGGCCGACCGGAGCGATGCTGCCCTGTGGGTCGTATGGGAGGACACTTAACCGAGAGGAGGCAGCGTGGAGATCGATACCGGCAATACCGCCTGGTTGCTCCTGTCGTCTGCACTCGTATTGCTCATGACCCCGGGTCTGGCGCTGTTCTACGGTGGCCTCAACCGGTCCAAGGGCGCACTGAACATGATGATGATGAGCTTCTCGTCCATCGGGCTCATCTCCGTTCTTTGGGTCATTTACGGATTCACCTTCGCGTTCGGCACCAATGACAGTGCCGGGCTCAACAACTTCCTCGGCAGCCCCAGCCAGTACCTCGGTACCGGAACGAGCTGGATCGGCGAGGAGTGGATGCTCGCGGGAGCCAACACCGGCATCCCGACGTACGCGTTCATGGTCTTCCAGATGATGTTCGCCATCATCACCGTCGCCCTGATCAGCGGCTCGCTCTCGGACCGCCTCAAGTTCGGCGGCTGGGTGCTCTTCTCGCTCGGCTGGTTCACCCTGGTCTACGTGCCGGTCGCGCACTGGGTCTGGGGCGGTGGCTGGATCGGCGCCAAGCTCGGCGCGCTCGACTTCGCCGGTGGTACGGCCGTGCACATCAACGCCGGTGCCGCCGCGCTCGGTGTGGCTGTCGTGCTCGGCAAGCGCATCGGCTGGCCGCGGGAGAACATGCGCCCGCACAACGTGCCGTTCGTCGCCCTCGGCGCCGGCCTGCTCTGGTTCGGCTGGTTCGGCTTCAACGCCGGTTCCGAGCTGACCGTCGACAGCGTCACCGCGGTCGCGTTCGTCAACACCCAGGTCGCCACCGCCGCGGCCCTGCTGGGCTGGATCATCGTCGAGTGGCTGCGCGACGGTAAGCCGACCCTGGTCGGTGCCTCGTCCGGTGCGATCGCCGGCCTCGTCGCCATCACCCCCGCCTGTGGCTTCATCGCCCCGCTGCCCGCCGCTGTGCTCGGCATCATCGCCGGTGCGGTCTGCGCCCTGGCGGTCGGCCTGAAGTACAAGCTGGGCTACGACGACTCGCTCGACGTCGTCGGCGTGCACTTCGTCGGTGGCTGGATCGGCTCCCTGGGCATCGGCTTCTTCGCCACCACCCAGGTGAACGCGCTCGCCTCCAACGAGAGCCTCTTCTACGGTGGCGGCTTCACCCAGCTCGGCAAGCAGTTCGTCGGCAGCGCCGCGGTCACGGTGTACTCGTTCGTGATCGCCGCCGTCCTCGCGATCATCCTCAAGGCCGTCAAGGTCCTGCGGGTCAGCGAGGAGGCCGAGGTCAGCGGTATCGACATCGCGGACCACGGCGAGACGGCGTACGACTTCACGCCCTCCGGTGGTGGCGGTGGCGGGTTCGCCATCGCGGGTCTCGGCAAGCAGTCGGTGGACGCCGACGGCAAGGCCGACACCAGCCAAAAAGTCGCCGGTTAAGTTTTCCTGATGACTGCTCCTATGGAGGGACTGAGCATGAAGCTGGTGACCGCGGTCATCAAGCCGTACCAGCTCGACGCGGTGAAGGAGGCGCTGCACGCCCTGGGCGTCGCCGGCCTCACCGTGAGCGAGGTGCAGGGGTACGGACGCCAGAAGGGCCACACCGAGGTGTACCGGGGAGCCGAGTACACGGTGGAGTTCCTGCCGAAGATCAAGGTTGAGGTGCTGACCGACGAGATCGACGTCGAGAAGGTCGTCGACGCGGTGGTCACCGCGGCGAAGACCGGCAAGATCGGCGACGGCAAGGTCTGGGTCACGGGCGTGGACGACGTGATCCGGGTACGCACCGGTGAGCGCGGACTCGACGCGCTGTAATAGACGCATGAACTACATGGTCAGTGAGCCGTCGGCCCCACCCCGGGTGCCGGTCGGCGGCTCGCTGGACATCCTCCGGAATCACATCGGCGCCGCCGCCCGCAACGATCGGGCCGCGGCGCTCGATGCTTGGCTGGCCGGGATGTTCCCCGGCCACCTGCCCGGCGTCAGCCTGGTGGCGGTCGGCGGGCTCGGGCGCCGCGACTGCGCGCCCTACAGCGATCTCGACCTCGTGCTCCTGCACAACGGCACGGCCGGCATCGACCGGATCGCCTCCGGGCTGTGGTACCCGATCTGGGACGCGCGGCTGGGGCTGGACCACTCCGTCCGTACGCTTCCCGAGGCTTTGTCGGTGGCCGTTGACGATGTGAAGGTCTCGCTGGGCCTGCTCGACGCGCGGCACGTGGCCGGCGACGCGGCCCTGTCCGCGGAGCTCGTCGCCGCGACCGGCGATCAGTGGCGACGCACCGCCGTGCGGCTGCTGCCCCAGCTCCGGGAGATCACCAACACCCGCTGGGCCACCCACGGTGAGCTGGCGTTCCTTCTCGAGGGCGACCTCAAGGAAGCCGCCGGTGGCCTGCGCGACCTGACCATCCTGCGTGGCCTCGGCCGGGCCGGGATCGCCGACACGATGCGCCCCGCGGTCCGCGCCGCCAACCTGCGCCTGCTCGACATCCGCGACGCCCTGCATCTCGCGGTCGGCCGTCGTGTCGACCGCCTCGTCGCGCAGGAACGCGGCACGGTCGCCGAGCTGCTCGGCCTCGACGACGGCGACACCCTGCTGCGCCGGGTCGCCGGGGACGCCCGGACCATCGCCCACGCGCTGGACGACGCCTGGCGCGCCGCCGACCGGCTGCGTAACGGCCGCCGCCGGGGTTCCGCGCCCGGCACCCCGAGCCGCCGCCCGGTCGCCCGCGACGTCGTCGAACACGACGGCGAGCTGGTGCTGGCCCGTACCGCCATCGGCCCGGTGCCGGACCCCACACTCTCCCTGCGGGTGGCCGCGGCCGCGGCCACCGTGAAACTGCCCATCGCGCGCGCGACCTGCGAATGGCTCGCCGCGTTCTGCCCGCCGCTGCCGACCCCGTGGCCGCCCGCGGCCCGCGCCGCGCTGGTGTCGCTGCTCGGCTCCGGCCAGGGACTGCTGCCCACCTGGGAAGCCTGCGACCGGTACGGCCTCATCGACGCCTGGCTGCCGGAGTGGGCCCGGTTGCGCAGCCTGCCGCAGCACCACCCGGTGCACCGGTTCACGCTAGACCGGCACCTGGTCCAGGCGGCGTACGAGGCGACCGCGTTCACCCGCGAGGTCGACCGGCCCGACCTGTTGCTGATCGCGGCGTTCCTGCACGACGTGGGCAAGGGCCTGCCCGGCGACCACAGCACCGTCGGCGCCCCGATCGCCGCCGACATCGCGACCCGCATCGGCCTGCCGCCCGCGGACGTCGCCACGATCGGGAAACTCGTCCGCCTGCACCTGCTGCTGCCGGATGTGGCGACCCGCCGCGACCTCAGCGACCCGGTGACCATCTCCACGGTCGCCGAGGCGGTCGGCGACACCGCCACCTTGGACCTGCTGCACGCGCTGGCCCGCGCCGACTCGCACGCCACCGGCCCGGCGGCCTGGTCGGACTGGAAGGGCCGGCTGATCGCCGAGCTGGTCAGCCGGGTGCACACCGCGCTGGACACCGGCGCGCTGCCCGCCCCGCCCGACCCCGACCCGGAGCTGCTCGACGGCGACCTGCCCGCGGTGCACCTCGACGGGGACCGCGTGGCGGTGGCCGCCGCCGACCGGCGCGGGCTGCTCGGCTCGGTGGCCGCGGTGCTCGCCCTGCACCGCCTGGACGTGCTGGCCGCGGACGCTTCCACGGTGGACGGCCGCGCCATCGTCGAGTTCCTGACCCAGCCCCGGTACGGCTCCCCGGCCGAGCCGGTCGCGCTCACCGCGGACCTGCGCCGGGTGGCGACCGGGGACGTCTCGGTCACCCAGCGGTTGCGGGCCCGGGCCGGCAACACGCGTACGGGCGCCGCGCCGCGAGTGATCTGGCTGCGCGAGGTGGCCACCGACGCGGTGGTGCTGGAGCTGCGCGCACCGGACTCCTCCGGCTTGCTGTACCGGGTCGCGGCGGCCCTGGACGAGGCCGGCGCCGAGGTCCGCGCCGCGCGCATCTCCACCCTCGGCGGTGACGTGGTGGACGCTTTCTACCTGGTCGGGGCGTGGGCCGAGCAGGCCGCCCGGGACCGGGTCGAAGCCGCGGTGCTCGCCGCCGTCTGACCCCGCCAGGCCGGACGTCGGCGAGCACCGCGAAACCGGGTCAGGCCGCTGTGCAGGTCAGGGCCGGGGTGCTGTTGGTGCCGGTCCAGGAGCCGAGGAAGCCGAACGTCGTGATGCCGCCGGCCGGCAGGGCGCCGTTGTAGCTGACGTTGCGGGCGGTCACCGTCGAACCGCTGCTGGTCGCGGTCGCGTTCCAGGCCTGGCTCACGGTCTGGCCGTTGGCGAACGTCATCGTGACGGTCCAGCTCTTGATGGCCGCGCTGCCGGCGGTCACCTTCACCTCACCCTGGAAGCCGCCCTGCCACTGCCCGGTCACCGAGTAGGCCGGCGTGCAGCCGAGGCCGGTCGGGGGCGGGGTGGTCGGGGGCGGGGTGGTCGGGGGTGTCGTCGGCGTCGTACCGAAGATGGTGGCCTGTCTGGCGGTGGCCTTGATGCCGTGCGCGCCGTTGACGATCCGCTGGCCCCATGTGGTCAGCTGGGCCGGGTCGAAGTTGACCGTCATGTCGAGGATCGGGTCGGTGTTGCCGGCCCAGGACCAGCCGAGGTAACCGAGGCCCCGGGCGTCCGCCTCGGCCATCAGCGTCTGGTCGTCGACCTCGCCGGACGCGAACTGCCAGCCGAACTCGCCGATGACCAGCGGCCAGCCCTTGGCCTTGAACGCGTCCAGGTAGGAGATGATCGAGGCGGCCGTGTTGTACACCGCGTACATGTGGATCGACAGCACCGTGTTGTGCTGAGTGTCGGCGTCCAGGACGGTCTGGCCGGTGTCGCGCATGGTGTTGGTCCAGTCCTGGCCCCAGTTGGGGGCGTCGACCATGAGCAGGTGCTGGAACCCGTTGGTACGCATCTTCTGGATCGCCGCCGCGGTCGCCGTGGTCCACTGCGCCGGGTTGGTGTTGCCGATCGGCTCGTTGCCGATGTTGATGACGACGTAGTCCTCCTGGCCGACCAGCACGCTCTTGAGGCCGATCCAGTAGTTCACGGCCTGGTCGAGCGTGTACGCCGCGCTGTCCTCGCCGTACCCGGTGGTGTCGTGGTCCTCGAGGACGCAGATGAGCTTGTTCTGCTTGCAGAGCGCGATGACGTTCGCCACGTCCGCCGCGCTGTTGGCGGTCCACCGGCCGCCGCTGAGCACGACCCGGACGGTGTTGGCGCCGGTGGCCTTGATGTTCGCGAACGACGAGGTCTGGTTCGTGAACCAGGTGTGCTCGTGGTTGATGCCCCGCATGATGAACGGCTGACCGTTGGCCTCGACGATGGTCGTGCCGCTCACGTGCAGGCCGGCGGCGGCGTAGGCCGGATTGATGAAGAACAGGACAGAAGCGACGGCGCTGAGTGCCGCTGCGGCGAATATTGCTAGGCGTCTCTTCATGCCCACTCCTTCTGTAACGCGGTGGTAACACGTTAGAGCGACGTCTGTCGATGCGCAATGGGAGCGCTTCCATGAGGAGGCCGTCACTTCCCCGCGAGCGGCGGCGTTGCCTGTAGTGACATTGATGGCGTAGCGAAGAAGGTTTGTTGTCGCATGGGGGAACCAGCCGGTCTGCTCGACGACTACCTGAAGATCGCCCGGTACCACGTCCAACGGGCCATGCCCGCGATGGCTGTGCGGCTGCGGTCACTGGAGATGCGTGGGCTGATCGCGTACACGGCGCTGCGCGGCACCGGGACGACGTACGAACAGCTGCTCGCCGCCGCGCGCAGCCGGGACGTGCACTGGCTCCGGGCGATCCGGGACGGGGTACGCCCGTCCGTGGTCGCCGGGCTCGCCCAGGCCATCGCGTTGCAGGACATGCTGGCCACGGACCGCACCGACGCCCTCGGCCTGTACGAACTCCTGCGCGCCGGGCTCGGGCCGGACGGCGTACCCGGATCGCACCAGGGTCTGCACGCCCAGCTGACGTTCACGTGGCAGGGAGCGGCGGCGGCCCGTGAGCTGCTGGACACGTACCGGTCGATGAACCCGGCGGTGCGCGCCGACCTCGAGATCGACGTGGTCAATCCGTTCCTGACCCCGTCGGGCGGCGCCGTCGCGCCGTGGCTGGCCGCGTTCCAGCGGCTCCTGCCCAAGCCGTACCCGGCGCTGGAACCCGCCGAGGGCCGGCCGCCGTTCGACCGGCTCACCGCCGCCGCCCCGGCCGCCCCGATCGAGGAACCGCAGCGGGTCTCGGTCGTCGTCACCGCGTTCCACCCCGGCGAGGGCCTGCTCACCGCCGTCCGCTCGATGCTCGCCCAGTCCTGGCGCAACGTCGAGATCGTCATCGTGGACGACGCCTCACCGCCGGAATTCGACGAGGTGCTGCAGCGGGCGCTCGCGCTGGGCCCGCGCATCCGGCTCGTCAAGCAGCCGGTCAACCAGGGCACGTACGCGGCCCGCAACGCCGGGCTGGACGCCGCCGAGGGCGAGTTCGTCGCGTTCCAGGACTCCGACGACTGGTCCCACCCGCGCCGGATCGAGCTGCAGGTCCGCCCGATGCTGGACAGCACCCGCGTGGTCGCCACCACCAGCGACGGGATCGGGGTCACCGAGGACCTGGTGCTGACCCGCCCGGCGGTGCGCACCGGCCGTTTCAACCCGTCGTCGCTGATGTTCCGGCGCTCGGCGGTGATGGACCGGATCGGCTACTTCGACCCGGTGCGCAAGGCCGCCGACTCCGAGTACATCGGACGGATGCGCGCGGTGTACGGCGAACGCGCGGTGCGCCACGTCGAGTCCGAGCCGCTCGCGCTGATCCGGCTGTCCCAGGGATCGCTGTCGCGCTCGGAGATCCGGGCGTACTGGATGCATCCGGCCCGGGTCGCGTACTCGTCGGCCTATCAGCACTGGCACGGGCGCGTCGCGGCCCGGGCCGCGAAACCGTACCGGCCCCGGGACGGCGGCGACCGGCCGTTCGCCGCACCCGACCATCTCCGGTACGCCGCCGGCACCGCCCGGACCCGTCCCGAGTACGACGTCGTGCTGGCCGGCGACTGGCGCTTCCTGCAGGGACCGCAGTTCGCGGCGATCGAGGAGATGCAGGCGCTCGCCGACCGTGGCCTGCGCGTCGCCGTGCTGCACATCGAGTCGCTGCGACCGATGGCCCGGCGCCGGTACGCGCTGTGCCCGCCGGTGCAGACGATGGTCAACGACGGGCGGATCGACCAGGTGCTGCCCGGCGACGACCTCACCACGGCGTTGCTGATCGTGCGGCAGGCCGCGGTGCTGCAGTTCGCCGAGGGTGAGGAGTACCTGCTGCGCCCCCGGCAGATGCTGGTCGTCGCCGACCAGGCCCCGGCCCGCCGCGACGGCCTCGACAACCGTTACGACGTGGCGGACTGCACCCGGATCGCGGACCGGCTGTTCGGCGTGCAACCGGTGTGGTGCCCGCAGGACCCGGAGATCCGCCGGGTGCTGCGCGCGTACAAGCCGGCCGTCGAGCTGACGCCGTACGACCTGCCGACGGTCATCGGCACCGAGCGGTGGGCCGCGACCCGCGCGGGGGCCACGCCGGAGCTGCCCGTGGTCGGCACCGACCTGTGTGACCAGGGCGTCTGGCCGCGCGACATGCGTGCGGCGCTGCACGTGTACGACGAGGTCGGCCGGGCGGACGTGCGGCTGCGGCTGCCGGACTGGCCGCGTACCGATGTCGTCCTGGGTGGTCCGCGCTCGCACCTGATCTTCGAGGCGACCGATCTGGACCTGCGCACCTTCCTGCACCAGCTGGACTTCTACCTGCATTTCCCGCACCCGGAGGCGATCGAGACGTACTCCCGGCCGGCGCTGGAGGCGGCCGGGCAGGGCTGCGTGGTGATCACCCCGGAACGGCACGCCGCGGTGTTCGGCGACGCCGCTGTCTACTGTGCGCCGAACGAGGTGGACGGCCTGATCCGGCGTTACACCGACGACCGGGTGCTGTTCGCCGAGCAGAGCCGGCGCGCCCGGTCGGTGATCACCAAGGCACACCACCCGCAGCTGTACGTCGACCGGATCGCGGGACTCGTGCACGCCCCGCGCGGCAACCCGCCGCTGCAGCGCACACCCGAGCCCTCGCTGGCGTAACGGGCGGCCCGGTGCGGCCGTTAGCAGTCGTGTCGATACGGCGTACTACGGAGGAAACTCGATGAGCAGCCTGACCCGGTTCGGCGGTCGGCTCGCGGGGCGGCTGCAGAGCCTGACCCGCCCGCAGGCGATCGTCCTCATGCTGATGCTGGCGCTGGTGGCCGGCATCTGGACGGCGGCCGGGAGCGGGCACCTCGGCCTCGCCACGTCGCTGACAGCGGTGCTGCTGCTCGGCGTGCTGCTCGGCATCCTGCACCTGTCGCGCTGGATGGGCGGTCTGCACCGGGCCAACCAGGCCGCCAGCCGGGACCTGCGGATGGTCGTGGAGCAGATGCAGCGCCGGGTCGTCGCGACGGTGGAGAAGGAACGGCTCACCGCCGGGGACCGCCACCAGGAGCTGACCCGGACCGTCACCCGGGGGCTGCGGCAGAACGGGCACGGTCACGACCTGCTGCTGCGTGCGCAGAGCCGCGAGTTCGAGGCGATGTTCCAGCTGTTCCAGGAATTCACCCCGCGGGCGCCGATGCCGTCGTCCGGCGACTTCGCGCTCAACCCGACGGACCTGCTCGACCTGCTGCACATCATCCGGGTCCGCCGGCCCGCGCTCGTGGTCGAGCTGGGCAGCGGCACGTCGACGGTGTGGCTCGGGTACGCGCTGGAGAAGAACGGCGGCCGGCTCGTCTCGCTCGACCACGACGAGGACTACGCCCGGCGTACGCGCGAACTGCTCGAGGCGCACGGCCTCACCGCGGTGGCGGAGGTACGGGTGGCACCGCTGGCCGACCTGACCGCCGACGGCCGGACCTATCCCTGGTACGACGTGGAGCAGCTCGCCGACCTGCGCGGGATCGACCTGCTGCTGATCGACGGGCCCCCGGCGGCGACCGGACCGGACGCGCGGTATCCGGCGCTGCACGTGCTGGAGAACAAACTGGCCCCGGTCGCCACCGTCGTGCTCGACGACGTGAACCGCCCCGACGAGCAGGACGCCGTCCGCCGGTGGACCGAGAGCATCGCCGGGCTGAAAGCCGACCCGCAGCTGATCGGGCGGCACGCGGTCCTCTCCTACTCACGGCACTCCGTGCACGCGTAAAAAGAACCGGCCGGCATGCGGGGGCATGCCGGCCGGTCCAGGGGGAGGGGAAAGTCAGCGGCTACCGAACTCCTGGGTGTAGTACGGGTTGCCGTTCGACGCGTAGACGACGCCGACGGCGAACGTCTTGGCACCACAGTCGAGCAGGTTGGCACGGTGACCCGGCGACTTCATCCACGCGTTGACGACCTCACGGGCGCTGCGGTAGCCGTACGCGATGTTCTCGCTGCGCGCGGCGGTGTAACCGGCGGCGCGGGCCCGGGTGACGAACGTCGACTTGCGAGCGCCGACGTGGCTGAAGACACCGGTCGTGGCCATGAACTTGCTGTGCCCACGGGCGGCCCAGAGCAGGTCCGCGTTGACCCGCAGCGCCTTGCAGCCGTGGGCGACGCGCTGCTGGTTCGACAGGCTCACGATCTGCGTCTGCAGCGTCGAGGTGGAGACGACCGCGGCCTCGGCCGGCGCGGCGAACGCCAGGACGATGAAAGCGGCGGCGGGGATCAGCGCGAGGGCGGCGAGGCGACGGACCAGCGACTGGTTCTTCTGCACGGGACACGACCTTTCGGGGAACTCCGCACCGGCGCTTGTTCGCCAGGTACGCATATCCCTTCGGGCGGATCCGAGGCATCGCTGATGCCCGGACAGGTGCCTTGGCGTGAGTGCTGAGTTGCCGGCCGGGTGCCTGCCGCACCCGGGTTGCGTGGCTGGTCGCGGGCCGGTTGCGGAACGGGTGCGAACCTCGTTTTACCAGCGTGAGCGTCTCGACGAAGGCCCGGTTGACGGCCCCCGCGGCGGTGCTGGCGCCCCTGGCGACACTCGCGCCGACCGCGGACCACCGCTTCAACGTGTACTGGCACGGCGGTGACTTCCGCGCGCACCCGCTGCGCCAGCTCACCGAGCCGTTCCGCACGGTCCCGCTGTATCTCGACTTCGGGAACTTCCGCCCGCTCGGCCGGTTGGTGGAACGTGGGGTGGACGTGGCCGCGTACGCGTTCGTGGAGGTGCTGCACCTGCCGGCGAACATCGCGTTGCGCCTGGTCTCGTTCCTCGCGGCGATCGTGCTCACCGCGGCGGCCGTCCTGCTGGCCCGTGCGGTCACCGGGGAGACGTCCCGGCTCACCGCCCTGGTGCCGTTCGCGGTCGCACCGGGTTTCGTCGCCGCCGGGGGTACCAGCACCGCGGTCCTGTTCGGCGGCCTGTACTACCTGTCCGGGGCGCTGGTCCTGGCCGTGGCGGCGTGGATGTGCCGGGGGCGGGGCCCGGCCGTGCTCGCGCTGCTGGCCGGTGCCGGCCTGGCCGCGTTCAACGAGATCGCGTATCTGGCGCTGCCGCTCGCCGTGGTGGCGGTGGTCGCGCGGGGGCGGCTCGTGCTCGGCCTGAGCGTGCGGGAGGTGCTCCGGAGCCGGCCCGCGCGGCTGACCGGTCTGCTGTGGCTCGGCTTCCTGCCGGTCTTCCTTCCGGTACGGGTCCTGATCGCCCGTGCCTGCGCCACCGGTGACTGTTACAGCGGCTCCGACCTGGTCCTCGGTGACGGTCTCGGGCTCGCCTGGGTCAACCGCATGGTGGCGTGGCTGCCGCCGGCGCAGTGGGCGGAGGCGACTCGCGGGCGGACGCCCGGCTACCTCGTCGGCCTGCTCGCGCTCGTGCTGCTCGGTCTCCTCGCCCTCGGCACCGCCCGGGAACTGCGCGCACTGCCGGGTGCCGGGCGGCGTCCGGCGCTGGCGGTGGCCGCGGTGGCGGGCGCGGCGCTCATCCTCGGCGCGGCCATGGCCGCGGGCTCCGGCGACATGCAGCAAGCGGCGGCGGCCGGCCGCTGGGGTCTCGGCTGGCGCGACGGCGCTCTGGCCACCGTCGCCGGCCCGCTCACCCTGCTGAGCCTGCTGACCGCGCTCGGCGCCGCCCTGCCCCGGCGGCCGTCGGGTGCCGGTGGGGTCGCGGCGGTGGGTCTGCTTGCTGTGCTGGTTGTCGCCGGGGCCGGGTCCGCGGCGGCCAACGCGCGGTACCGCGACGACACCGGTGGCCGGGCGACCGCGCTGACCAACAACGCGATCGCCCGCGAGATCGCCGACTTCGACCGGTCCGCGGCCGGTGACGCGCGCCGGTGCGGGTTGCGCGACGAGTTCCGGGCGTTGTACCCGGACATTCCCTACTCCCGGTTCGCCCGGGCCGAGGTGCCGGGCACCACGAGCCCGGCCGAGCGGCTCGAGGTGACGGCCGGGATGGCGACCGGACAGATGTACGGGCGCCCGTTCTGCCGGGGGAGCGACTCATGACCGAGCTGGTGTCCGTGGTGGCGCCCGTCTACAACGAGGGCGCCGGGGTCGAGCGGTTCGTGGCCCGGCTCGGCGAGGTGCTCGCCGGGTCGCGCTACGAGCTGGTGCTGGTCGACGACGGTTCGTCCGACGACTCCTGGCAGCGGCTGGTGGTGGCGGCCGGCGCCGACGAGCGGGTCCGGGGCATACGGCTGTCGCGCAATTTCGGCAAGGAGGCGGCGCTGCTGGCCGGGCTGGCGCACGCCGGGGGCGACGCGGTCGTGGTCATCGACGCCGACCTGCAGCATCCGCCGGCCGCGATCCCGGCGATGCTGCAGTGCTGGCGCGACGGCGCCGACGTCGTCGAGGCGGTCAAACGCAACCGCGCCGGGCAGGGGGCCGGTGGACGGATGGCCGCTCGCGCGTTCAACACGATGTTCACCAGGCTGACCGCGGTCGAGCTCGTCGATGCCACCGACTTCCGGCTGTTGAGCCGCCGCGCCCTGGACGCGCTGCTGGCACTGCCGGAGCACTCGTCGTTCTTCCGGGGCACCAGCCACTGGATCGGTTTCCGGCGGACCACCGTCGAGATCGACATCGACGACCGCGCGGGCGGCGTCTCCCGCTGGACGTTCCGGGCGCTGTGCCGGCTCGCGGTCAACGGGCTCACGTCGTTCACCTCGGCGCCGTTGCACCTGGTCACGGTCGTCGGCGTCGGCTTCGCCGGGTTCTCGGTGGTGCTCGGCGTGCAGACGCTGATCCGCTGGACGCGCGGCGGGTCGGTGGCCGGCTTCACCACGGTCATCCTGGTCCTGCTGGTGATGGGGTCGTGCATCCTGCTCGGCCTCGGCGTCATCGGCGAATACCTGGCCCGCATCCACGAGGAGGTCCGCGCCCGCCCGCGTTTCCTCGTCCAGGAACGGACCGGCGAGCGGGTCCGGCCGGTCGTCGTCGGCCAGCGGAGCGAGCATGTGGAGAGCTGACGCCGGCCGGCTGGTGCGTTACGGGCTCAGTGGTTCGGCCAGCGCGGTCACCCATCTCGGGCTGGCGCTGGCGTTGCACGAGGGGGCCGGGTTCACCCCCGTGCTCGCCTCCGGCATCGGGTTCGTGGCGAGCATCGTGGTGTCGTACGTGTTGCAGCGGAACTGGGTCTTCCGCTCGCGGACCACGCATGTCACGGGCGGGGCGAAGTTCCTCGCCGTCACCGCGGTCGCCTGGACGGTCAACACCGTGGTGGTCTGGGCCGGCACGGCGATCCTGCACGCACCCTATCGGCACGTGCAGGTCGCCGCGCTGTTCCTCATCCCAGTCTTCAACTTCGCGTTGAACTCGAGGTGGACCTTTATCTCTGAGTCAATACCTCAGAGACAAGCGGACCGAGAAGCCGGCTATAGGCGGTAGTGATGTGGTGCTGGTCCCGGTACACCAGCAGGTTGCCCACGATGACCGGGCACGTCGTCGCGGTGCAGAACCACGGCGTCGGGTCGATGACCGTCGCGCCGGCGGTCCGGGCCGCGGCCATGACCAGCTCCCGCCGCGCGGCCTTGCCGATCGCCTTGGCCCGCGGGTGGGCGCAGGCCGAGGGCTCGTCCATGTGCGCCGACAGGCAGTCCGGGACCGCGCCCGCCTGCCAGGGCGTGTCGTTCATGAAATACACCTCGGTGCCCGGCGCGGACACCGCCGCGATCGACGCGCTCCAGCCGGCCACCCAGGCCTCGTCCTGCGTCCCCGGCACGTGCAGCAGCTCGCTCGTCGGGTACGTCGAGGCCATGACGATCTTCGCCGGGTGCAGCGACCGGACGTAATCCAGCGCGTCCCGGCGCCACTGCACGCACTCGGTGAAGTCGCGTTTGAGCTCGGGCAGGAAGATCACGCTGTCCGCGACCGTGCACGCGCTCTTGGTGACCATCACCAGCTTCCAGTGGTTCAGCGTCGCCGCGGCCTCCAGCGCGGGGAACCAGTGCCCGGCATGCGAGTCGCCGAGGAGTACGACTGTGGTCGGCGAGCTGAGGTCGCCGTACTCGCAGGGCTTCTTGACCGTGGCGTCGACGAAGCTGCCGGAGCAGCCCTCGTCGTAGATCCGTGGCTTGTCCTTGGCCGCCCGGTCCAGGGCCGGCGTCAGATTCCCGGGTACGGCCGGGGCATCGGCGCTCGCGGCGATCAGCGCGGGCAGCGAGGTGGGGTCGAACGTGGCCGGATCCAGCGCGGTGGCCCGGTAGTCGCTGCCGCCGCGCGCCGACGAGGCGACCTGAGCCACGCCGACGCACAGGCCGGCGCAGAGCAGGGAGATGCCCAGGCCGGCGCCGATGCCGCGCCAAGGACGGTCCCGGAGCGTGCGCAGGTGCCGGACGGGATTCTCGACCAGGGCGTAGGTGAGCGAGGCCAGGATCAGTGCGCCGCACCCGACCAGGACGTTCTCCCACACCGCTAGCGGGCGCCCGAACGCCGCCGGCGCGATGAGCAACATCGGCCAGTGCCAGAGATACCACGAGTACGAGAGGCGGCCGACGCCCTGTAGCACCGGCAGCCCCAGCAGTCCGGCCCGGCGCCCGGTGCCACCCGCGATCACGGCCGCTGTGCCGAGGACGGGGAGCAGTGCGGCGTACCCGGGGAAGGGTGTCCGTGCGGTGAAGAGGACGGCCGACGCGGCGATCGCGATCAGTCCAGCCGGGACACACCACCTGGGCAGACGGAACGCGCCGAGCGCCAGCAGCGCACCCACGCCCAGCTCCCACGCGCGGGTGTGCGCTCCGAAGTAGGCCCAGCCGGCGTTCTCCCGGGTCTGCCACACCGCCAGTGCCAGCGAACCGGCGGTCAGCGCCGAGAGTGCGACCCCGAGGCCCCGGCGCTTGCGGAACGCGATGATCAGTAGCGGCCAGACAAGGTAGAACTGTTCCTCGACCGCGAGCGACCAGAAGTGCTGCAGCGGCGACGGGTCGGCCTCCGCGTTCAGGTAGTCCGTACCGATCGCGGCGAGCCGGTAGTTCATCGCGTAGACCGTCGTGTGCAGCGCGTCCGACAGGATCGCGCCGAGCCGCAGCGGCGGCAGCCACAGCGCCGAGGCGACCACCGTGGCCAGCACCACCACCGTCGAAGCGGGCAGCAGCCGCAGCGCGCGCCGGGCATAGAAGCGCGGGATCGAGATCGTGCCGCTGCCGCGCGCCTCGCGCAGCAGCAGCCCGGTGATGAGGAAGCCGGAGATGACGAAGAAGACGTCGACGCCGACATAACCACCGGAGATCAACGGCAGACCGCAGTGGTACGCGACGACGAGCAGCACCGCGACCGCGCGCAGCCCCTCGATGTCGCGCCGGTGCGCCTGCTGGCGGGCGCCCGGCCGGGGCACGGCCGGACGGGCCGCGGTGATCGTCTGGGTCACAGCCGGTGCGCCTCCCGGCCGGTGGTCACGCCCCTGGTGTCGAAGAAGCGCTTCGCGATGCCGGCCAGGTGGTCCGCGTCGTAGTCGCGGTGCTGCTGCACGAGGATGACCAGGTCGGCGGCCGCGGCTGCGCCCTCCAGGTCGTCGGTGCGCGGCACGCTCCACTCCTTCACGTACGGGTCGTGGTACGTCAGCACCGCGCCCAGCGACGCCAGGTGACGCGCCAGCGGGGTGGCCGGCGACTCCCGCTGGTCGGCGATGTTCGGCTTGTACGTGACACCGAGCAGCAGCACCTTCGCCCCGTGCAGGGCCTGGCCGTCGGCGTTGAGCAGGTTCTGCGCGCGCCTGGCGACGTACGCCGGCATGGTGGCGTTGATCTCCTGGGCCAGCTCGACGAACCGGAACGGGTAACCGAGCTTGCTGCGGACGTTGTGGCTCAGGTAATTGGGGTCGATCGGGATGCAGTGCCCGCCCACGCCCGGTCCCGGGTAGAACGCCTGGAAGCCGAACGGCTTGGTGGACGCGGCGTTGATGACGTCCCACAGGTCGATGCCGAGCTCGTGGCAGAACCGGGCCATCTCGTTGACCAGCGCGATGTTGACGTGCCGGTACGTGTTCTCCAGCAGCTTCGCGGTCTCCGCCTCCCGGGTGCCGCGGGTCCGGACGACCGTCGTGATGAACCGCCCGTAGAAAGCGGCCACCCGCTCGGTGCACTCCGGCGTGAACCCCCCGACCACCTTCGGGGTGTTGTGCGGGCCGAACTTCTCGTTGCCCGGGTCGATGCGCTCGGGCGAGAACGCCAGGTGGAAGTCGACGCCGGCCTTCAGCCCGGACAGGTTCTCCAGCAGCGGCCCCACGACGTCGTCGGTGGTGCCGGGGTAGGTCGTCGACTCCAGCACGACCAGCATGCCGGGACGCAGGTTACGGCCGATCGCGGCGGCGGCGCCCTCGACCGCGCGCAGGTCCGGGCCGTCGCCCTCGGACAGCGGCGTCGGCACGCAGATCACCGCCGTGGCCGCGGTGGCGATGCGGGACTCGTCGGTGGTCGCCTGGAAACCACCGGCGAGCATCTCGGCCACGTCGGCGCCGGACAGGTCGTCGACGTGCGAGCGGCCGGCGTTCAGCGCGCCGACCACCCCCGCGTCGACGTCGTACCCGAGCACGGACAGGCCGGCCCGGGTGGCCTGCTGGGCCAGCGGCAGCCCCACGTACCCGAGACCGAGGATGACGACATCGAAGCTCACGAGCGAGTGCTCCTTGCTGTTTGGGTGGGGAGCTCCGCGGTCAGTGCGGGCCCCCGGTCGATCTGGGCGATCACGTCGGTCCCGGTGCGCTCGAACGGGGAGGCGAACGGCAGGTACGCGGGCAGGAACTCGGCGAGCAGCGCGGCCTGCACGGCGGCCACGGCGTCGTCGGAGTCGGTGTCGTTGAGGCAGAACGTGTCCAGGTCGCGGTGCCGGAGCAGCCGGGCGAGCTTGAACGGGGTGCGGGGATCGGCCAGGTTCGCGTACGTGTAACCGATCGTTCCCGGCGCGGCCCGCCCGGTCAGGTACGCGTAGTACTGCTGCAGCGAGGACAGCAACGCGATGTCGTCCGGGTGCCGGAACTGGTGGCCGGCGGTCGAGGTCACGTAGTCGGCGAAGCGTTCCTCGATCTCGTGGATCACGCTGAGCCGCGACGGGTGCGGGGTGTGCATCATCTTGCGGGTCAGGACGCGGCCGAACGCCGTACGGATCAGCTCGCGGTTGTTCTTGCCGGCCGAGTCGGCGGGCGGGTCGTCGGGCCGTCGTGGGGCGGAGTCGACCTGGGCGTTCGACGGGAAGAACCGGGTCAGCCCGCCCGGGGTGAAGAACAGCTCCGGGCTGACCGGCCGGCCCAGGAACACGTCGTCGTTGAGGTACAGGAAGTGCTCGCTCAGGCCCGGGATGCGGTGCAGCCGGGACTCGATCGCCTGCGAGTTGAACGTCGGCAGCCGCCCGGTGTCCCCGAAGATCTCCCGGTGGCTCACCACGGTCAGACCGGGCTGCGCCGGGTCCAGCCACTCCGGCACCTGATCGTCGGTGACCAGGTAGATGTGGTTCACCCAGGGCGCGAAGCAGTGCAGCGAGCGCAGCGAGTACCGCAACTCGTCTCGGGAGGCGAACCGCGCGTCGTTGTGCGCCAGCCGGCTCGCCTCGCCCAGCCAGTCGTTCTGGCCCTGGGCGGCGGCCTTGCGCGCCTGCCACGCCGGGTCGGCGCCGTCGACCCAGGTGTAGACCACGTCGATCGGGAAGCCGATCCGGTCCGGCGCCGGCATGGTGAAGATCTCCCGGGTCCGGTACGCGGTGGTGTCGTGCGGCGAGCTGAACGGGCCGAACGCCCGCTCGGGGGCGCTCACCACCGGTTCGCCGACCGGGATCACGTCGGCGATCGGATTCAGGCGCGGGCCGCTCAGCATCCCGTCGCGCTCGGCCCAGAACTCGACGTCGCACCCGACGTCGAAACCGAGCAGCATGCTGCCGTCCGGGTCGGTGACCGGCCAGCACACCCGCAGCACGTCGGCCGACGCGCGCTTCTTCACCCGCCGGGGCTTCACGATGGAGATCAGCCCGGTCAGACCCTCGAGCAGGCGTACGGTCGCGGCCCGGTCGCTGACCCGGACGGCCACCGCCGTGGCGCGCAGCGACTTCGTGGGGACGCGGAACCAGTCGATGCCCGCCCGGTCGAGCGCGGCGGTGACGTTCTCCAGGTTCTGCCGGCGAACCGACGCGGGGCTGGCCGCCGGGTCCCGCCGGGCCGTGATCCAGCCCCGGCCGGTGTACACGAGCATGGTGGGGGCGTCGGGGGGCGTACGCATGAGGGGCAGCCGGGGCGGGTGCGACAACGACACCAACCGCCGGGCGACACCGAGCCGTGCTTCCTCGGCGACCCGGGGCAGCACTCGGCGCTGAACGCTCCTCATGATGCGCGAACGCACTTGCCAGGGCGCGAGCCGCAGGATCCGCCGCAGGGGCACGATCTCGTCCTTCCGCTCCAGGGTTCCGGTGCCTCAACGGCCCGGTCTCCCGGATGGTTGCGGTCAATGACCTGATACGCCTGTTATCTGCGGTATACGCGATCTACTGACGTGGCGAGCGGGAAACCCCGGTCCGGCCACCCCTACGGGTCGCTCCCTGATGCGCGGGGTTGCGCGGGCGAGGCATGGTGGAGGCCTCGGCTTGAGAGGAGACGACATGGGCAAGGCAGTGGCGTATCTCGTGGCGACGGTGGCCGGCGTGATCGTGGTGGGCTGGGTCGCCATCTCGGTGCTCAACTGGCTCGTCGGCGCTTTCGCGTACCTGATCGTGGGCGCTCTCGTGGTCGGCGGTGGCATCTACCTGTACGGAAAGGCCAAGAAGGGCATCGCGCCCGGCACCCGCACCGGGTACCGGATCGAGGCGGCGAAGAAGACGTACCGGATGCGCAACCGGTGAGCCCGACCGTGGGCGGCTAGGCTTGGGCATCTCCTCCCTTTCGACCAACGGGAAGTTGTGCCGTGTTTGACAACTTGAGTGACCGCCTCTCCGGCATCTTCACCAAGCTCCGGGGCAAAGGCCGGCTCACCGACGCCGACATCGACGCCACCGCCCGCGAGATCCGCCTCGCGCTGCTCGAGGCTGACGTCGCGCTGCCCGTGGTCAAGCAGTTCATCGCGAACCTCAAGGAACGCGCCCGCGGTTCCGAGGTCTCCGGGGCGCTCAACCCGGCCCAGCAGATCATCAAGATCGTCCACGAGGAGCTCATCGCGATCCTCGGTGGCGAGGGTCGCCGGCTGACGTTCGCCAAGCAGCCCCCGACGGTGATCATGCTGGCCGGCCTGCAGGGCTCCGGTAAGACCACGCTCGCCGGCAAGCTCTCGCGCTGGCTCAAGAACCAGGGCCACCAGCCGCTGCTCGTCGCCGCCGACCTCCAGCGCCCCAACGCCGTCAACCAGCTCCAGGTCCTCGCGGGCCGGGCCGGTGTCGACGTCTACGCGCCGTCGCCGGGCAACGGCGTGGGCGACCCGGTGCAGGTGGCGAAGGACTCGATCGAGCACGCCAAGCGCACCGCCAAGGACATCGTCATCGTCGACACCGCCGGTCGTCTCGGCATCGACGCGGAGATGATGGCCCAGGCCCGCGACATCCGCGACGCGGTCGACCCCGACGAGGTCATCTTCGTCATCGACGCGATGGTCGGCCAGGACGCGGTCAGCACCGCCGAGGCGTTCCGCGACGGCGTCGGCATCACCGGCGTGGTCCTCTCCAAGCTCGACGGCGACGCCCGCGGCGGTGCGGCCCTCTCGGTCCGCCACGTCACCGGCCAGCCCATCCTCTTCGCGTCCACCGGCGAGAAGCTCGAGGACTTCGACGTCTTCCACCCCGACCGGATGGCCAGCCGCATCCTCGGCATGGGCGACGTGCTGACCCTCATCGAACAGGCCGAGCAGGCCTTCGACGAGGATCAGAAAGAGAAGATGACCTCCAAGCTGCTCGGTGGCGAGCAGTTCACCCTGGAGGACTTCCTCGACCAGCTCATCGCGGTCCGCCGGATGGGCCCGATCGCCAACATCCTCGGCATGATGCCGGGCATGGGCCAGATGAAGGACCAGCTGGCCGAGCTCGACGACAGTCACTTCGACCGGGTCACCGCGATCATCCGCTCGATGACCCCGGCCGAGCGCACCACGCCGAAGATCATCAACGGCTCCCGCCGGGCTCGCATCGCCCGCGGTTCCGGCGTCACGGTCATGGACGTCAACCAGCTGCTCAACCGCTTCGTCGAAGCGCAGAAGATGATGAAGCAGATGGGCGGCATGATGGGCCTGCCCGGCGGCAACCGCCGTAAGGCCACCAAGAGCCCCAAGAACAAGCGCAAGGGCACCAAGGGCGGCAACCGTCCCCGCATGGGCGGCGCCGGGATGCCGGCCGGTTTCCCCGGTGGCATGCCGCAGCTGCCCCCGGGCCTCGACCCGAGCGCCCTCGGCGGGGCCCCGGGCCTCCCGCCCGGCTTCAAGCTCCCCAAGCTCGACTTCAACAAGCTCAGTAACCCGAAGCGCGACGACGACAAGCGTTAAGGTGACGCGTGACAGGTAGTCCCATGACAGGTAGCATGAGCGGCAGTCCGCATCCTTATGGGGAGGAATCGATGACTGCCGCTCTGTCGTCCCTCGACGACCTCGGCCTGGCCGACAAGCAGGACTGGACCGTCGACGACCTGGCAAGCCTTCCGAAGGATCTCCGCTATGAGCTCCTCCATGGAAGGCTCGTCTTGTCCAGCCCGAAAACGTTCCATCAGTGGGTGGCCCACAAGGTTGCCAGTGCCCTCGAGGTGAACGAACCGGAAGACGTTTACGTAGTTCAGGACCTGTCCATCGCGGTGGACGGCCGTAACCGGCCACGTCCTGACGTCGTGGTGGTGCCGGACAACGAGGACGAGTCGTTTCCGCCCTCAGCCGGAGACGTCTTGCTGGCGGTCGAGGTGGTGTCGCCGGACTCGACGATTCGCGACCGTCGCACCAAGGTCAAGCTTTACGCCTATGCCGGCATCCCGGTGTATTGGGTGATCGATCCGCTCGGCGACGAGATCGTCTTCAAGGAGCACATCCTCGGCCACGACGGTGAATACCACCTCGGCCTCGCCCGGGGTGGCCGCATCAGACTGGATCGACCCTGGCCGGTGACACTTGACCTCGACGCGTGGCAAGCGCGCCGGGAGAGGTCGCGCCGAGCACGCTGACGGCCGTCCCTCGTCGGCATGCGGTAGGACTTACCCATGGCTCTGCATGTGCGTGGGACGGTGCTGCCCGATGGTGAGGTCCGGGATCTGTGGCTGGTCGGCGACCGGGTGACGTTCGAGCCCGTACGGGACGCCGAGACCATCAGTGACGGTGGGTTCGTCGTTCCCGGGCTGGTCGACGCCCACTGTCATCTCGGGATCCGGTACGGCGCGTCGCCGATCGAGAGCGTGGACGAGGCCCGGGAGCTGGCCGCCCAGGACCGGGACACCGGCGTGCTGGCGTTGCGGGACGCCGGGTCGCCGTACCCGTATCCGGAACTGGACGACGAACCGGAGATCCCCCGTCTGGTCCGTGCCGGCCGGCACGTCGCCCCGCAGCGGCGGTATCTGCGGGACATCGGGATCGAGGTCGAAGCCGCGCGGGTCGCCGAGACCGTCACCGCGCAGGCGAAGGCCGGCACCGGGTGGGTCAAGATCGTAGGGGACTGGATCGACCGGTCCGTCGGGGATCTCGCGCCGTCCTGGGACGCCGCCACCATGGTCGCCGCCGTCGAGGCCGCGCACGCCGCCGGGGCCCGGGCCGCGACCCACACGTTCTCCGAGGAGGGCGTCGCCATGATGGTGCGGGCCGGCGTCGACTCGGTCGAGCACGGCACCGGGCTGACGCTCGACCTGGTCGACGAGATGGCCCGGCGGGGGACCGCGCTGGTGCCCACGATGATCAACATTCTGACGTTCGGGAAGATCGCCGACCAGGCCAGACCCAAGTTCCCCGGGTACGCGGACCACATGCTCGCGCTTCGTGACGGGTTCCCGGCCGTGGTCGCGGCGGCGCACGAGGCGGGCGTACCCATCTTCGTCGGCACCGACGCCGGTGGCGGCGTCCGCCACGGGCAGGCCGCGGAGGAGATGCTGCTCCTGCACAAGGCCGGCCTGCCCGCGGAGGCGGTGCTGGCCGCGGCGTCCTGGCGGGCGCGCGAATGGCTGGGCTTCCCCGGCCTGGTCGAGGGCGGACTGGCCGACCTGGTCGTCTACCCGGAGGACCCGCGCCGCGACCTCACCGTGGTCCGCGCGCCCCGGCGCATCGTGCTGAAGGGCCGGGTCATCCGCTGAGCGGGCACCCGTAGGATTCTCCCCATGGCTCGCGTGCTCACTCCCCGTGCGGAAGACTTCCCCCGCTGGTATCAGGACCTCATCAACAAGGCCCGGCTGGCCGACAACGGACCGGTGCGCGGCACGATGGTGATCCGGCCGGCGGGCTATGCCATCTGGGAACACATGCAGGCGGACATGGACGCCCGCATCAAGGAGGCGGGCGCCGAGAACGCGTACTTCCCGCTGTTCATCCCGGAGAGCTACCTGCGCCGGGAGGCCGAGCACGTGGAGGGCTTCTCCCCGGAGCTCGCCGTGGTCACCCACGCCGGTGGCAAGCAGCTCGCCGAGCCGCTGGTGGTCCGCCCGACCAGCGAGACGGTCATCGGCGAGTTCATGGCCAAGTGGGTCGACTCCTACCGTGACCTGCCGCTGCTGCTGAACCAGTGGGCCAACATCGTGCGCTGGGAGCTGCGCCCGCGTACGTTCCTGCGGACCACCGAGTTCCTCTGGCAGGAGGGTCACACGGCCCACATCAGCGAGGAGAACGCCAAGGAGTACGCCCGTCTGATCCACAAGACGGTCTACGAGGAGTTCATGGTCGAGATGCTGGCCATCCCGGTCGTCCCGGGCCGCAAGACCAAGGGCGAGCGGTTCGCCGGCGCGACCAACACCATGACCGTCGAGGCCATGATGGGTGACACGAAGGCCCTGCAGATGGGCACCTCGCACGAGCTCGGGCAGAACTTCGCCAAGGCGTTCGACATCACGTACACGTCGCAGGCCGGCGCCGTCGAGCACGCCTGGACCACGTCGTGGGGCACGTCCACCCGGATGATGGGTGGCCTGATCATGGTGCACGGCGATGACAACGGCCTGCGGCTCCCGCCGAACATCGCGCCGGTCCAGGTTCAGATCATGGTGGTCAAGGCCGGCGAGGGCGTCACCGAGGCGGCGGTCAAGCTGCGCGACGAGCTCAAAGCGGCGGGTGTACGGGTGAAGCTCGACGACCGTGCCGATGTCCCGTTCGGCCGTCGTGCGGTCGACGCCGAGCTGCAGGGCATCCCGATCCGGGTCGAGGTCGGCCCGCGGGACCTGGCGAACGGCAACGCGGTGGTGGCCCGCCGGATCGACGGCACCAAGTCGCCGGTCGCGCTCGCCGAGGTCGTGGCCGGGGTGGTCAGCGCGCTCAAGGCCGACCAGCAGCGGCTGTACGACGACGCGCTGAGCTTCCGCGAGGCCAACACGGTCGAGGTCAAGACGCTCGACGAGGCGATCGAGGCCGCGCAGACCGGTTGGGCCCGGGTGCCGTGGGCCGCGGTCGGCCCGGACGGCGAGAAGACCGCCAACGGCAAGGCGGTGACCGTACGCTGCCTCACCCGCCCGGACGGCACCATGCCGGACTCGGACGACGAGGCGGATCTGATCGCGATCCTGGCCCGCGCCTACTGATGGTCACGTTCACGCCGGGGCAGATCATCCTGCACCGCAACACCCGCCGGGGCCGGCTCGCGTTCGTGCGGCCGGTCCGGGTGATCTCCGACGACGACCGGGGGCTGCTGCTCTGGCTGGAGCGCGGTGCCCCGGCCGTCAACGAGGTCACCACGGACGGGCGCGGCTCGCGGGCCATGCCGTTCACCGAGTGGGTCACCTCCGGCTACCAGCTCGTACCCGGCTCCTGGCAGGGCCCGGGCATCCTGCTGTTCTTCCCGCCGGGCGCGGACCACTCGGTGTGGTGGTTCTTCACCGACACGGGCGCGTTCAAGGGCTGGTACGTCAACCTGGAGGAGCGCGCGCTGCGCTGGGACGACGGTGCCGTCGCCGGCGTGGACGTGATCGACCAGGACCTCGACGTCGAGGTGGACCCGGACCTGACCTGGCGGTGGAAGGACGAGGACGAGTTCGCCGAGCGGCTCGCGATCCCGGAGCACTACTGGGTCCCGGACGAGGCCGCGGTCCGGGACGAGGGCCGTCGCGTGATCAAGCAGGCCGAGGCGGGTGTCTTCCCGTTCGACGGCACCTGGACCGACTTCCGCCCGGATCCGGCGTGGGACGTCCCGGCCGCTCTCCCCGCGGGCTGGGACCGCCCGGCGGTCCCACGGGACTGACATGTGCCCCCACTGTCAAGCGACGGTACCCATCTGGCACAATGACTAGCTGGTATCCGGCATGCGAGAGGCGCCCTCTAACCCCTCTTGCTTCGCCAGTCCACGAGACATCGGTCCCGCATCCCCACGTGGGTTCCGCCGTTTCACCCACGTCATTACTTGGAGCGATAAAACCGTGGCCGTAAAGATCCGGCTCCTGCGGATGGGCAAGATCCGCAACCCGCAGTACCGCATCGTCGTCGCCGACTCGCGCACCAAGCGCGACGGCCGCGCCATCGAGTACGTGGGCATCTACCAGCCCAAGCACGACCCCTCGCTGATCGAGGTCAAGAGCGAGCGCGTGCAGTACTGGCTCTCGGTCGGCGCGCAGCCGAGCGAGGCCGTGCAGCGCATCCTCGAGAAGACCGGCGACTGGCAGCAGTTCAAGGGCCTCCCGGCCCCGCCGCCGCTGCTCGTGGCGCCCGAGAAGGCCAACCGTCAGGCCGCGTACGAGGCCGAGGCGAAGGCTGCCGCCGGCGTCGAGGCTCCGGCGAAGGCTGCCACCCCGAAGAAGGCCAAGGCTGAGAAGCCGGCCGCCGAGGCCAAGGCTCCGGCCGCGCCCGAGGTTGCCGAGGGTCGCCCGAGCGACACCAAGGCTGTCGACCCGGCCGAGCCGAACCGCGAGGCTGTCGCCGCTGACGCGAAGGACCCGGCCGGTGCCGGCGCCGACGCGAGCTGACGGGGCGCTCCGGCCCGCGCTGGAGCACCTCGTCAAGGGCATCGTCGACAACCCGGACGACGTCCGGGTGCGGCTGGTCGACTCGCGCCGCGGCAAGCGGCTCGAGGTGCGCGTGCACCCCGAGGACCTGGGAACGGTCATCGGGCGTGGCGGGCGCACGGCCAAGGCGCTGCGTCAGGTCATCGGGTCGATCGGTGGGCGCGGTATCCGCGTCGACATCGTCGACGCGTACTGATCGACAGTCATGACGATGCTGCTGGTAGTCGGTCAGATCGGTAAGCCTCACGGTATCCGTGGGGAAGTCCTCGTCACCGTCCGGACCGACGAGCCAGAGGCGAGATTTGTCGCCGGGTCGGCGTTCACCACGGAGGTCCCCCGGGACCGCCGGGTGAGCGCCGGTCCGGCCACCGCCCCCACGGCGGGGGCGGCCTACCAGGTGCCCGGCGAGCTGACCCTCGAGTCGCTGCGCTGGCACCAGGGCAAGATCATCGCCCAGTTCGAGGGTGTGCACGACCGCAACGTCGCCGAGGCGCTGCGTGGGGTGTTCCTGCAGGTCGACAGTGCCGGCGTGGCCCCGCCGGACGACCCCGACGAGTTCCACGACCACCAGTTGGTCGGGCTGTCGGTGGTCGACCAGGACGGCACCGAGCTGGGCAAGGTCGACCGCATCGACCACGCCCCCTCGTCCGACCTCATCGTCCTCAAGAAGGCCACGGGCGGCACCGCGCTCATCCCGTTCGTCAGCGCGATGGTCCTCTCCGTCGACGTCACCGGCGGCCGGATCGTCGTCGACCTCCCCGAGGGCCTCCTCGACCTCTAGGGTCTGTTGTGGAAGTGGAGCCGGGCTGCGGCGAGGCCCAGCCGCCGTCTGGCCGCACGCCGGAATCGCTCGGATACAACACCGGTATCCGTACAATTCCGGCGCACACCCAGACGACACCTGGACCGCGCCTCGCCTCGGCCCCACTTCCAAAACAGACCCTGAGGGTTGCCCCACGTGCGCGTCGACATCATCTCGATCTTCCCGGACTACTTCTCGCCGCTGGACCTGTCGCTGATCGGCAAGGCCCGCGGCGCCGGGACCCTCGACCTCTCCGTGCATGACCTGCGCACCTGGACCTCCGACGTGCACCGGACGGTCGACGACAGTCCGTACGGTGGCGGTCCCGGCATGGTGATGCGCCCGGAGCCGTGGGCGGCGGCGTTCTCGGCCGTGGCGTCCCCTTCGTCGCTGCTCGTGGTGCCCTCGCCGGTCGGTAAGCCGTTCACCCAGGCGGACGCGGCCGAGCTGGCCGCCCAGGAGCACCTCGTCTTCGCCTGCGGGCGGTACGAGGGGATCGACCAGCGGGTGCTCGACGCCGCGCCGATGCCGGTACGCGAGGTCTCGCTCGGCGACTACGTCCTGTTCGGCGGCGAGGTCGCGGTCATCGTGATCATGGAAGCGATCACCCGGCTGCTGCCCGGGGTGCTGGGCAACGCCGAGTCGCTCACCGAGGAGTCCCACTCGGACGGGCTGCTGGAGGCCCCGGTGTACACCAAGCCGGCGTCCTGGCAGGGCCTGGACGTGCCCGAGGTGCTGCGCTCCGGTGACCACGGCAAGATTGCCCGCTGGCGCCGTGAACAGTCGCTGCTGCGCACCGCGGCCCGGCGTCCGGACCTGTTCGAGGCGTACCCGGCCGACAAGATCGACAAGAAGGACCGCGCGGCGATCGAAGGGGCCGGATTTCGGGTCCCGGGGTCGGGTGTGGCAAAGTAGTGAGGTTGCCGTTTGCCTCTCACGCCGTGGGCGGCAGGCGAGGAGCTTGTCACAAGCTCAGCATTACCCCAATCGCGCATCGAATTCCCGGTGCGCTTTGAGCAGTACGAGGATGCAGCGATGAACCTGCTGGACGAGCTCGACCTCCAGTCGCAGCGCACCGACATTCCCGACTTCCGCGCCGGCGACACGCTGCGCGTGCACGCTCGGGTCGTCGAGGGTAACCGTTCCCGTGTCCAGGTCTTCCAGGGCGTCGTCATCAGCCGCCAGAACGGTGGCCTGCGGGAGACCTTCAAGGTCCGGAAGATCAGCTTCGGCGTCGGTGTCGAGCGGACCTACCCGATCAACAGCCCGCAGATCGACCGCATCGAGGTCGTGACCCGTGGTGACGTGCGTCGCGCGAAGCTCTACTACCTGCGTGAGCTCCGTGGCAAGAAGGCCAAGATCAAGGAGCTGCGCGAGAAGCAGACCGCCAACTGAACCCCTGACGGGTCCGGGACGTAAGTTCACTCGGACTGACGTTTCCTGCGCGAGCGCACTAGGCTTACGCATGTGACGGATGGGAATCAGTGCCAATGCGGCGTTCGCCGCGCTGGTGGGCCATTCGCACTACCGCCCGACCTGTTCTCGTTAGGGAGCTGCGGGCGGTAGTGCTGTATCCGGGTCGGATTCGCCCGGACGGCGGCGGGAGAGACGTAGCGTGGAACCGATGCAGGGGTATCGAGGCGCCTCCTCCGGCGGACGGCGTCGCGGGCGGGTGATCCGGCGCAAGGAGATGCCGCTCTGGCAAGAGCTCCCGCTGCTGCTGGTGGTGGCGTTCTGCCTGGCCGTGCTGATCCGCACGTTCCTCGTCCAGGCCTTCTTCATCCCGTCCGGTTCCATGCAGAACACCCTCGCGATCCAGGACCGGGTCCTGGTCAACAAGGTCGTCTACGACATCCGCGACCCGCTCCGGGGCGAGATCGTCGTCTTCCGCGGCACCGAGAACTGGGCGCCCGAGCAGCCCGCCACCCCGGTCAGCAACACGTTCGGCGCCAAGCTCGGCCGGACCATCGGTGACCTCGTCGGGGTGAGCCGCCCGGGCGAGCGCGACTTCATCAAGCGGGTCATCGGGCTCCCCGGTGACAAGGTCGCCTGCTGCGACGACAAGGGCCGGATCACGGTCAACGGCGAGCCGGTCGACGAGCCGTACATCTTCGAGAATTCCCCGCTGGACCAGCCGCCGAACCCACGCCAGTGCAGCAGCCGGAGATTCGCCGAGGTGACTGTTCCCGACGGTGAGATGTTCGTCATGGGCGACCACCGCCTGGTCTCCCAGGACGCGCGCTGTCAGGGTCCGGTTCCGATCGACAACGTGATCGGCCGGGCCTTCGTCGTGGTGTGGCCCACTAAGCACTTCACCAGCCTCTCCGTGCCCGACAACTGGAAGTCCTACGCGGCCGCGCACCCGGTCGGCTCGGCCCCGCTGGGCGCGCCCCCGGAGCCCGGGCCCGATCCGGCCACCACGGCGGTGATGCTGCCGTTCCTCTTAAGTGTCGGTGTATCCGCGCGTTCCGGACTGTGCTTGACGCCTCGGCGACGTAGGCTCCGACCGTGATTGACGAGCAGACCGGCGAGCAGCACAAGGGATCCTTCTGGCGCGAGCTCCCCATCCTGGTGGGCGTGGCGATCCTGGTCGCCGTCCTGGTGCGGGCCTTCGTCCTGCAGACGTTCTACATCCCGTCGCCGTCGATGGAGCACACCCTCAACATCTGGGACCGGGTGCTCGTCAACAAGCTCGTCTACGACTTCCGTGAGCCCCGCCGCGGCGAGATCGTGGTCTTCAAGGCCCCGAGCGACTGGCAGAGCGGCACCGAGGGCGAAGACTTCATCAAGCGCATCATCGGCATCAGTGGCGACCACGTGATGTGCTGTGACGCCCAGCAGCGCCTGATGATCAACGGCCACGCGCTCTCCGAGCCGTACATCTACAAGGACGACGACGGCAACCAGGACCCGGCCGCCGACGAGCCGTTCGACATCACCGTCCCGGCCGGCCGGCTCTGGGTCATGGGTGACCACCGCTCCGCCTCCGGCGACTCCCTCGAGCACTGGGAACAGACCGAGGACATCCAGGAAGCCACGATCAAGGCGGACTCGATCGTCGGCCGCGCCTTCACCATCTTCTGGCCGGTCGGCCGGGCCACCTGGCTGTCGGTCCCCGCGCCGTTCGACGACATCCCGGACCCCGCCGCCACCAAGTGACACCCGAGCTCAAGATCGATGTCCGGCGCAATAGGCTGGGTGCGTGACGCACATCGACCGACGGGCAGCGCGGGTGATCCTTCTCGACGCGGCCGACCGGGTCCTGCTGATGCACGGCGGTGATCCGGCCCGGCCCGGCGAGCGCTGGTGGTTCACGCCCGGCGGCGGCCTCGACGCCGCCGAGAGCCCGGCCGAGGCCGCGGCCCGCGAGCTGTTCGAGGAGACCGGCCTGCGGGTCACCCCGGCCGAGCTCGGCGACCCGGTCCACCACGAGGTGACCGAGTTCAGCTACCGCCACCGCGACTACCGCCAGGACCAGCACTTCTTCACCCTCCGGGTCCCCGCGTGGGAGGTCTCCACCGCCGGCTTCGACGCCGACGAGCAGCAGACCATCACCGAGCACCGCTGGTGGAGCGCACCCGACATCGAGGCCTCCACCGAACAGATCTTCCCGCTGGAGCTGGCCGCCCTCGTCCGTCGTCTCACCGCGGCCTCGTCCGCCGGTGCCCTCCGGCCGGTCGGCGATCCCACGCCGCCCCGGGGCGGCGTGGCTCCCGGGGACCTGGCCGATGTCGGCCGGGCTCACGGCGTACCGTCGGATGGTCGCTGATGTTGGCACCGCCGCGCACCGTCGTCCGCCGGGAAGGCGGCCTGTATGCCCTCGAGCGCGCGTTGCAGCGCCGCGGCTTTCAGCACGTCGCCGGCGCCGACGAGGCCGGCCGGGGAGCCTGCGCCGGACCCCTCGTGGCCGGCGCCGCCATCCTGCCCGAGGGCAAGCGTGGCGAGATCGAGGAGCTGGCCGACTCCAAGCTGCTCACCGCCGCGGCCCGGGAGCGGGTCTACGCCCAGGTGGTCAAGCGTGCCCTGGCCTGGTCGGTGGTGATCGTCCCGGCCGCCGAGGTGGACGCCCGCGGCCTGCACGTCTGCAATCTCGCGGCGATGCGCCGGGCGCTCGCCTCGCTCACCACCCGGCCGGATTACGTGCTCACCGACGGCTTCCCGGTCGACGGGCTGGGCGGTCCGGGCCTCGCGGTGTGGAAGGGTGACCGGGTCGCGGCGTGCGTCGCGGCCGCCAGCGTGCTCGCCAAGGTCACCCGGGACCGCCTGATGGTGGAGCTGGACGGCAAGTTCCCGGATTATGGTTTCGCGGTGCACAAGGGGTACATCACCGAGGAGCACAGCACGGCATTGACCACGCATGGGCCGTGCGCGGAACACCGGTTCTCGTACGTGAACGTGGCCGCCGCCTCCGGGCGGGGCAACCGGCCGCCACGGGCCCGGCGCCCGGTCGCCGAGGCCCGGCCCGATTCTGTCGCCGTGCCGCTGATGCTGTGGCCGGTGAGTGAGGGTACCGTCGGCGTGGCGTCAGGCGAGCAGCCTCGGCCGCCGGTGCCGGTGGGGGAAGATGAGGCCATGGAGGGCGAGAAGCGATGAGCGCAGAGGATCTCGAGAAGTACGAGACCGAGATGGAGCTGCAGCTCTACCGGGAGTACCGCGACATCGTCCGCCAGTTCTCGTACGTGGTGGAGACGGAGCGCCGCTTCTACCTGGCCAACCAGGTGGATCTGCACGTCCGCAACTCCGACGGCGAGGTGTACTTCGAGGTCGAGATGCATGACGCGTGGGTCTGGGACATGTACCGCCCCGCGCGATTCGTGAAAAATGTTCGCGTTATGACGTTCAAGGACGTGAACGTCGAGGAGCTGGAGAAGCCGGACATCTCGTTGCCGGATGAGCCCGGTTTCGGGGGCTGAGTTCTTCCTGTTCAACGGGGCCGTGGTTTGCTACCACGGCCCCGTTGCCGTTCCCGGGGTCGTCCACAACGCGGCTCTGTCCACAGGCCGCCCGGTGCCCGATCGCGATTCCCGGCACGATGCCGGACATGAATCTGCTGCTCTCGCTCGTGCTGCTTCCTGGGCCCGGTGGGTTCGTCGCGCCGGTCGAGCCACCGGCGGTGACCCGGCGCTTCGATCCGCCCGCCCACCGCTGGCTGCCCGGTCACCGCGGTGTCGACCTGGCCGCGCCGGCGTCGGTGCCGATCCGGGCCGCCGGGGCCGGCACGGTGGTGTTCGCCGGGACGATCGCCGGCCGGGGCGTGGTGAGCGTCGCGCACGCCGGTGGGCTGCGCACCACCTATGAGCCGCTGACGCTCGGCTCGGTGCGCGTCGGCGAGACCGTGGCGGCCGGACAGCGGATCGGGACGTTGACTCCCGGGCACGCCGGCTGCCCAGGCCCGGCCTGCCTGCACTGGGGACTCCGCCGGGGACGCGACTACCTGGATCCGCTGGCACTGCTCGGGGCCGGCCGGGTCCGGCTGCTGCCGGTGGTCGCTCAGTGAGCGGCGTTCAGCAGCTGCGGCAGGTGCTCGGCCAGGCGATCGTATTCCTCCGCGCGGTTGTAGACCTGGGCGCTCAGCCGCAGCCAGCCGCGCCCGCCCCAGGCGTTCAGCCCGACCTCCGCCGAGAGCTTGTCGGCGATGCGCAGACGAAGGGCATAGGCGTCGGCCCGGGTGGCCGCGACGCCCGCCGGCAGCGGCACGATCCGCATGGCGGCGTCCCCGTCACCGGGGTCGGGCAGCTCGGCCGGCGCGAGGCCGAGGGCGGCACCGGCAACCCGCTGACCGTACGACGCCAGCTCGGCATTGTGCCTACGGACCGTGTCCCATCCGAGGGTGCGCAGGGTGAACAGGCCGGCCGGCGCAGCGAGCCACGGGGTGTAATCGAGGGTGCCCTGGAACTCGACGCAGGCCGGGAAACCCGCGTCCTGCTCCCAGGAGACCACGGGCGGCTCCACCCGATGGCGCCAGGGAGCGGAGACGCTGAGCAGGGCCGTGCTGCGCGGGGCGAACGCCCACTTGTGCAGGTTGCCCACCCAGAAATCAGCCCCGATCCGGTCGACCTCGACCGGCAGCATGCCCGGCACGTGCGCGGCGTCGACCAGCACCGGGATCTCGTGCTCATGGGCTGCGGCGACGATCTCCCGTACCGGCAGCACCTTGGCGGTCGGCGAGGTGATCTGGTCGACGATGACCAGCTTCGTCTTGCCCGGCCGCAGCGCGTCGCGCAGCCGCGACACCACCTCGGTGCCGGACGCGTGCAGCGGCAGCGGCACGGTGCGCGTGGACGCCCCGTCCCGGCGGCACTGGCGCTTGGCGGCGAGCTCGTTCGCGCCGTACCCATGGTCGGTGAGCAGCACCTCGTCACCGGGCTGCAGCCGCACCGTCTGCAGCGCGATCGAGACCCCGGCGGTGGCGTTCGGCACCAGCGCGCTGCCGTCCGGGTCGGCGCCGAGGAACTGCGCGATATGACGTCGGGTGTGGACGATCCGGTCCATGAGCGCGTCCGTCCCGAGGAACGTCATCGGGTTGCGCTCGGTCTCGTCCCGCAACCGTTGCTGGGCCCGCTGCACCCCGATCGGCACCGCGCCGAACGAGCCATGGTTGAGATAGGCCACGCCGGGATCGAGGGAGAAGAGGAGCCGGGCTCCGGGGATGGGCGGGGGTGGATCTCCGGCGCTCACGCTGCGATCGTACGGCACCCGGCGTCACGGGTTGAACGATTCGTCAAGCTCTCGGGTGAGCCTGCTCGAACGCCGCCCGGAGCCGCTCCGTCGAGACATGGGTGTAGATCTGGGTGCTCGACAGCGACGAGTGGCCCAGCAGCTCCTGTACCGCGCGCAGATCGGCACCCCCGTCGAGCAGATGCGTGGCCGCCGAGTGCCGCAGGTCGTGCGGGCTGGTGTGCGGCAGGCCGGCCGCCTGGGCCGCCCGGGCCACGATCCGGCGGACCACGGTCTGCTGCAGCCGACCGCCACGGGCCCCCAGGAACAGGGCCTCCCCGCTGCCGGCCCCCTCCAGCGCCGGTCGGCCGCGGCGCAACCAGTCGTCGAGCGCACGCTGGGCCGGTATCCCGTAGGGCACCGACCGCTCCTTCGCGCCCTTGCCGAAGACCCGGACCACCCGCCGGGAGCCGTCCACGTCCGGGAGGTCCAGGCCGCACAGCTCGCTCACGCGCACCCCGGTCGCGTAAAGAAGTTCGAGCACCGCGGCGTCGCGTACCCCATGGGGGTCGGACGTGGTCACGACCAGCTCCGCCGCCTGATCGGCCCGCAACACCGACGGCAGATCGCGATGGGCGCGCGGGCTGGCCAGCTGAGCCCCCACATCGGAGGCGCAGAGCCCGGCCTGATGGGCCCACGCGGTGAACGCCCGGGCCGCGGCCGCCCGCCGGGCCTGCGACGTGCGAGCGGCACCCGCGGTCATCCGCCGGGCCAGCCACCCCCGCAGGACGGCGATGTCCAGATCAGCGGGCCCCGCACACCCGGCCCCGGCGGCATGAGCGAGCAGGGAGACGACATCCCCCAGATACGCACGCACGGTGTGCTCGGACCGGTTCTCGACCCGGGACAGATGCAGCCCGAAGTCGTCGACGGCCTGCCGCATGGCCGGAGGGAGCGCCTCATGGGTGTCGCGCGTGCTCATGGTTCCATCATCACCCTGTCAGACCCTCGTCCTAGAGTCGCGAGCATGACGAGTTGGCAGGAGATCGAGAACGAGAACCCGGAATTCGCGGCCCGGGTGAGGTCCCGCTTCGACGCGGGCACGAACAAGACCATCGCCACCCTCCGCCGCGACGGCTCCCCCCGGATCAGCGGCACCGAACTGACATTCGACGACCGCGACGTCACCATGGGCTCGATGCCAGGCTCGATGAAGCTCCGCGACATCCGCCGGGATCCGAGAGTCGCCGTCCACAGCCCCACCCTCGAACCCCCACCGGACGACCCCGGCCAATGGCCCGGCGACGCGAAACTCTCCGGCGTGGCCACCGAGATCCCGGCGCCGCCCGACAGCCCGGTCGAGGGAGCGGGCTTCTTCCGCATCGACATCAACGAGGTCTCCTTGACCTACGTCGGCAACCCGGCCGACCACCTGGTCATCGAATCCTGGGACCCGGCCCACGGCTACCGCCGCCGAACCCGCTCATAGCCGCCGCCCCACCAACGCCGGCAAAACTGAGGCCGGCAAAACTGAGGCCGACTCGGCTGCGGGCGCGCTTTTACCGGGGGACCCTTCGTGTGGGGCGCTGACGCCCGCGCACCTGAGGGTTCGCGGTCTTTCGCGCACCTGAGGGTTCGCGGTCTCTCGCGCACCTGGGGGTCTGCGGCTTCTTGCCCACCTGGGGGTCTGCGGCTTCTTGCCCACCGGGGGGGGGGGCAGCGGCTTTCATGCATCTGGGGTTCGCGGCCTCTTGCAACCTCGGGGGCCGCGGGCTCTCGCGCACCTTGGGGTCCGCGGTTTCTTGCCCACCTGGGCCGCGGGCTCTCGCGTACCTTGGGGTCCGCGGTTTCTTGCCCACCTGGGGGCGGCTCTCGCGCACTTTGGGGTCCGCGGTTTCTTGCCCATCTGAGGGCCGCGGCTCTCATGCACCTGGGAGTCTGCGGTGTGGCGGCGGGCGACCCTTGCGAGTTTTTTGGCGCCGGTGGAGGGTGCTGGGTGCGGCTGCTCAGGGGCGGGTGATCTCCACCCGGTCGGCGGGGTGCACGGAGGTGGTGCCGTCGGTAGCGGTGATCACGATGACCGGGACGCCCTCGCCGAGGCGGTGGGCGCGGCGCTCCGCGTCGGTCGGCATACGGGCAGCGGCACGCTCGCCACGACCCAGCGCGATGACCTCCACCGGCTCGGGCACGCGCACGAACGTCCCCCGTGGACGGTCGACGGTGACCAGGCCTTCCGTGCGCAACTGCCCGATGGCCTGGCGGACGGTGGTGCGACTGATGCCGTACTCCTGCGCCAGACGCAGCTCACTCGGCAGCGGCTCACCCGGTGCGAGTTCACCGGATTCGATCTGATTGCGCAACAGATCAGCGAGCTGGCGGAACACCGCGCGGTCTGCCGAGGGATCGATCATAATTAACACCGTACGTGATCACGATGCTCCATAACATTGTACGTACTAAAGAATGTCGCTACGGTTATTTGTCACGCTGAGAAGGCCGAGCTCGATCGCATGACAAGCGGCGGCGGCCGGGCGGCCCCGTGCTCCCGGTCGCCGCTGTGCGGACGGCGCTCATGCTGCGGTGGGATGCCAGGCTACCGCTCCACTGAGGAACCCCGTCGCTCCCGCAGGCCTGGCGGTCCAGATATTTGATCTGCTGTGGTGGCTCTCGGAGGAACGGTTGACCATGGGTGGCTCCGGTTTTCTCCCGCCGACGATGGATGTGGGTGCCGGGCAGTTTCTGTGCGCGGCAATTCTCGTATTCTTGCATCGATGCGCAGCCTCTCGCCCTGCCGCGAAAGCGCCGTCACTTCTTGGCGACACGCGGCGGGGAGCATCGGGCGTCGGCGGCGTGCGGTCTGTGCGGGAAGCGATGTGGTCGGACCGGCCGGGCGTGGCTGAGTCGGGCGCGGCTGAGTCGGGCGTGGCTGAGTCGGGCGCGGCGGGATGGGGTCGGGCGCGGCAAGGCGCGGCGCGGCAAGGCGCGGCGCGGTTGGGCGCGGTGGGGTTGGCGCGGTGGGCCGGGACTGCGGGCGAAGGTCTCATTTCTCGGTGTGGGCGGCTGGAGGGTGAGGGCTGCGTGGGGCGGTCGTCCGTTCGCGATACTTAACCTGAGACTAGCTGTCTTTCACCAACTTGACTCAGGACTAATAGTCATACGCCTACGGTCGATCATGTGGCTAAGGCAATCCGACTCATGGGTGCGCACGAGATCCGGGTCCGGCTGGGCTGGGTGAGCCGGCAGCGGGCTTACCAGATCACCAGCAGGGCTGACTTCCCCACTCCGGTGGCGGATCTCGCGCAGGGCAAAGTGTGGCTGACCGAGGACGTCGAGGCATGGATGAAGATCCATCGCCGGGACGTCGACGAACCAGGGGAGTGACTTTGTCCCGCCCCGGCCCGGGTGGCTGCCCGGACCGAGGCGGACGGAGGATTCGCGGCTAACCGCTTGAGGGCGGGGCCGCGGTCAGTGGTGCCCTCGGGGGCATCCCGGTGCGTTCGGTTGCCGCGCGGGCGAATTCCGTCAGCGCGACGCCGTCGCCCCTGCGCACCACCAGGCCTCGGATCTCGAGGAGCGACAGGCGCCTCAGCACCGTGCGTAGACTCAGGCCGGCCCTGGACGCGAGCTGTCCCGGTCCGGCCGTGCCGCGGCGGGGCACCGCCTCCAGCACCAGGGCGCTCTCCTCGTCGAGATCGTCGCGGGGATGGCTGACGGCCCGAGCCGGTTCGGCCAGATACTCGCCGATCTGCCCGACCTCGTCGAGCACGTGCGCCACGGTCGTGACCACCCGCGCCTGAGGGCAGCGCCGCAGGAGTTCGTGGCACCCCACCGACATCGCCGAGGTCACCGGGCCGGGCACGACCATCGCGGGCCGGTTGAGCGCCACCACCCGGCTCATCGTCTGTGCCGCCCCGCTGCGGGCCGCCGCCTCCACCATCACCGTGCCGGCCGTGGCTGCCGCGATCACCCGGTTGCGGATCAGGAAGCGGTGGCGCAGCGGCTCGGAGCCGGGCGGCCACTCGCTCATCAACAGGCCGCTGTCCGCTATCTGCTGGAAGATGGGCGTGTTGCCGAGCGGGTACGGCCGATCGACGCCGCACGCCAGCACCGCGACCGTGGTGCCTCCGGCCGCCAGTGCCGAGCGATGGGCGAACGTGTCGATCCCGAACGCTCCGCCGGAGACGATCGTCCAGTCCTGCTCGGCGAGGCCGTACCCGAGATCCATGGTGACGTTCTCGCCGTACCGTGTCGCGGCCCGGGCCCCGACGATCGCGACCGATCGCTCGAAGGCCTCCCCGACGGAGCGCCCGCCGCGCACCCAGAGGCAGAGCGGCGGGCGTACGTCGTGGTTGATCTGCCCCGGGATCTCGAGTTCCAGCGTGGCCAGCGACTCGACGCGGGACGGCCACTCCTCGTCGGAGGGGATGACGACCCGGGCGCCGACCCGCCGGCCCCGGCGCAGGGCGACCTCGGCGTGGTGCCGGGGATCGTCCGTGCGGGCCCGGGCCAGGACAGCCGTACGCAGTGAGTCCTCCGGAACGTCCCCGCCGATGAGCTGCTCGAGCGTCGCCACGGCGCCCCGGGCCTGCACGAGGTCCCAGACGGCCCGGTTGCCGGGCTCCGCGAGCCAGGTCAGCGCGACTCTCGCGAGCCGGTCGTCGTCCTCGGTGCCGCTCATGCCGCGGCCTCACGGTCGTCGCCCGGCGCCGGCGGCGAATCGGGCGGATCCGGTGGGCGCGGTTCCCGCATGATGCCCACGCCGTGTGCCGCCATCCTGGCGAGGGCGCAGATGTGGTGAGCGCGGAAAGGCCCTTCCGTCGTCTCAGCGCCGGGCAAGTTGTTCATTCGCTTCTCCCATTCTGAGTTGAGCGGCCTCGTCCACGTCGGGGCCGCCGGGTCTGGTCCGCCCGTCCAGATCCGCGATGGTCCAGGCGAGCCGCAGGATCCGGTCGAAGCCGCGTGCCGACAGTGATCCGCGTTCCAGCCCCGCGCGCAGGGCGGCGGTCTCCCTCGGTGCGAGCCGCCATGGGGGCCGGCGCAGCTCGGGGCCCGGGACCTCGGCGTTGACCCGCCAGCCCCGGGACGACCACCTGGCTGTCGCCACGCCGCGGGCCGCGGCCACCCGGGTGGCCACCTCGGCGGACGACTCCGCCGGACTTCCCGGACTGAGCAGGTGGGCCGAGCCCAGCGCCTCGAGCCTGACCCGGATGTCGATGCGGTCCATCAGCGGCCCGGACAGCCGGCCGAGGTAGCGACGGCGTTCGACGGACGTGCACTGGCAATGCTGGTCACCGGCCGGGTTGGCGCAATGGCACGGGTTGGCCGCGAGGACCAGCTGCACCCGCGACGGGTACTCGGTGGTGCCCCGGGCCCTGGCCAGCAGCACTCGGCCACTCTCCAGGGGTTGCCGCAGGGCCTGGAGAGTGGCCGGGGTGAACTCCGGGGCCTCGTCGAGGAACAGGACGCCGCGGTGGGCGAGCGACAGTGCTCCCGGACGGGCCAGGCCGCTGCCACCGCCGATGAGGGCGGCCGTGCTGGCGCTGTGGTGGGGTGCCTGGAACGGTGGCCGGCGGACGAGCCGGCCGTCCGGGGGCAGGACACCGGCGATCGACTGCAGTGCCGTCACTTCGAGCGCTGCCTTGTCGTCGAGGGCGGGCAGGATCGAGGGCAGGCGCTCCGCCAGCATCGTCTTGCCGGCTCCGGGCGGGCCGATGAGCGAGACATGGTGGCCCCCGGCGGCGGCGACCTCGATCGCGTACCGGCCGAATTCCTGGCCCGCGACGTCGGCCAGGTCCGGACCGGGTTCCGCGGCGGACGGCTGACCCGGTGGTGGGTCGAGCAGGGCGCACTCGCCGCGGATGTAGGAGATCAGCCGGTGCAGGGAGTCGACCGCGCCGACCGTCACGCCGGGGACGACCGCCGCCTCGGCGGCGTTCGCCCAGGGCACGATCACCCGGGTGGTCCCGGCTCGGGCGGCGGCCACGACCATGGGCAGCACGCCGCGTACCGGGCGGACGGACCCGTCGAGGCCGAGCTCGCCGACCACCACCACGCCCTCCATCTCGGCCAGCGGCAGCTCACCCGCGCTGGCCAGAAGCGCGCACGCGATCGCCAGGGCTGGTGTCAACGTTTGCTATTTCTATTTTGGTGATGCAGAGTGAGAGCCATGTCACGAGCAGCGATCTACGTCCGCATCTCCCGAGACCGGGCAGGTGCTGGCCTGGGCGTGCAACGCCAGGAGAGCGACTGCCGAGACCTGGCGGCCACCGAGGGCCATGAGGTCGTTGGGCTGTATGCCGACAACGATCTCTCGGCATACAGCGGTAAGCCGCGTCCGGAGTATCTGCGGCTGCTCGGCGACATCCGTGCTGGTCTGGTCGACGTAGTGATCGCCTGGCACACCGACCGGCTTCACCGCTCGCCAGTTGAGCTCGAGGACTACATCAGCGCGTGCGAGGTCCGCGGTCTACCAACGCTGACCGTCAAGGCAGGGCCGCTGGATCTGAGCACTCCCAGTGGCAGGATGGTCGCTCGTCAGCTCGGCGCGGTCGCCCGATACGAGGTCGAGCACCAGATTGAGCGGGCCAAGCGAGCCAAATTCCAGGCGGCGACCGCCGGCAAATGGGCCGGCGGTCAGCGCCCATTCGGGTACGAGCCAGACGGTGTCACCATTCGTGCCGCTGAAGCTGAGGTGGTCGCGTCAGTCACCGAAGCGATCCTGCTTGGTGCCAGCCTGCGGGCTCAAGCGGCCGATCTCAACCGCCGAGGAGTTACGACCTCTACCGGACGTACCTGGACGCCAACAGAGCTCCGCCGGGTGCTGGTCCGGCCTCGCAACGCCGGGCTCCGAGAGCATCAGAAAAAGATCGTCGGAGAGGCCCAATGGCCGGCCATCGTTGCCGAGGAGCATTGGCGCGCCGTCTCCAGCATCCTTACCGATCCGGCCCGTCGAACATCCTGGGCCACAAACCGCAAGTGGATGCTCTCTGGCGTCGCCCGATGCGGTGTCTGTGGTGCCCCGGTACGTGGGGATGTCCTGCACAGCTCCCGGCGATCGACACCGTCCTACACATGTCGCGCCAACAAATGCGTCCTACGGAACGCCAAGGAGGTCGACCAGTTCGTGGCCGCGCTCGTGGTCGAGCGGCTCAGCAGGCCAGACGCCGCTGGCCTGCTCCAGACCGAGAGCGGGCCCGATCTCGGTGCCCTCCGGGCGGAAGGCAATGCACTCCGCCAGCGCCTGGATGATCTGGCAGGGCTCTACGCCGAAGGCAGCATTGATGCACGCCAACTGCGTGAAGGCACCACCCGAATCCAGATTCGAAGTCAGCTGATCGACGAGACGATCGCAGAGGCGGGACGTCGTTCGGTGCTGGCTGGCGTCGTGGATGCAGACGACGTCGCCGCGGCGTGGGAGGCGATCGATGACGTCGACCGGAGAACATCCATCGTCGATGCGTTGATGGCCATCACGATTCACAGGACCAAGAAGGGCCGGCCTCCCGGCTGGAGGCCCGGCCAGTCCTACTTTGACTCCCGGACGATCGAAATCGCCTGGAAGACCGGCAACTAAATAGGCGGACCGCCGCGGTGTTACCAGCACCAGCGGCGGCCCATTGATCGATCACCCTTGCTAGGAGGGCGAAAGACCCATGCGCGAGCTTACCGGCTCGTGTGTCGGCAGCGTGTCGACGCACGTCCAATCTAATTGCAGCGGTAGCGTTGCATCACCAACTGAACACCAAGTTGCAAGCTCCGTTCACGGCAAGGTCGTGAACGGCAGTGGCCTATACGCGCTGCGCACTGCGCCGCGTATCACTTTCGGCAAGGCCGAAGGTGCGGGCAGGGACGACCAAGGGAAGCCCCGAGCGGAAGACGATCCACAGACGGATCTGTCTTCGTGCTTGGGGTTCGTGCTATCCCGAGGGAGTTTCCGAGTGGCCCGCACCTTCTCTGGTCCCCAGCTCCGGGCACGGCGGGTCGCCGCCGGCCTGCGACCCGAGCAGCTGGCTCTTCGCATCGACCGCAGCGTCTTCAGCGTCCACCAGTACGAGCGCGGGACGGCTCACCCGTCCGTTCCAGTACTCGGTGCCCTTGCTGACCAGCTCGGCTGCTCCATCGATGATCTCTTTGCCCGCGAGGCGGTGGCCAGCGGTGCAGCGTGATGACGTCTATCGCGAGCACATCCGGCGCTTGGTCGACGAGGCGCCGCCTCTCACCGACGGACAGCGCACCAGACTCGCAGCGCTCCTGCGCTCTACTGCCACGCCGTATCCGGTCAAACAGCCAGCCATGGCGCTCTCTGCCGCCTGAGCAGCGGAAGTCCAAGCCTTCAGACGTGAGCGAGGCCCGGGGACCAGCCGGGCCGACGCCACCATCGAACGGAGCCATACTCCGATGAGCAGAACCATACCTGCCCCGGGGCGCATCACCTCGGTACTCGGATCGCAACCCTGGTGGGCCGCCGGCACCCCAGACCAGCGCCGTGCTGTCGCACAAGCCGTCCAGATGCGCCGCGAGCAAGCTCAACGGCGGATTGCCAGGCTCTGGGCGCACCCGGACCTCGCGGAGCACCTCTGCCACGCGCTCGGGTACGAGCGGCTCGATCAGTGGAACGGCTACGTGCCATCGACGCGGACGTACGGCGAATACGGCGAGATCAACAAGTCCCCGCAACGCCGGGCCCTGATCGAAGTACTCAAGGCCGTTGCCGAGCGAGAGAAGCCTTCCGAGTCAGTGGCGGCTACCGACGAGGCCAAGACCTGATGGGCGCCGGAAACGTCAAGGCCGTCTTCGATCGGTATGCCACCCAGCTGCCATGGCGGCCGTTCGCCGCGTTGGTATTCATGGCCAACACCTCGCTCGATGCAGACCCCTGGCCGTACTACTCAGCCGGCCTGGACCACCTCACCGCCGTGCTCTTCAAGACGCCCGATCCATCAGCCACCCAGCTCCGCGACGTTCGCCGGCTCGTGCGCGGCATGGTGGACGACCAGGTGATCACCAAGGACCGAGAGGCGTCGTCCCTGCGCAAGAACGCCAGGGATCGCTCCGCCCGCTACCGGCTGAACATCCACGACGCTGCTGACCTCGCACGGAAACAGTGGGAAGCCGACATCACAGGGGTCTCAGACCCCTGTGCTGTCGAGGCAAGCAGCGGGGTCTCAGACCCCCCTACTACTGCCGCAAGCACAGGGGTCTCAGACCCCGCAAGTACAGGGGTCTCAGACCCCCGCAACGCATCCCAGCAGGGGGGTCTGAGACCCCTGCTAGGAGTACTTGACCTTGAGGAGCAACAAGAGGAGGAAGCGCGCGCAACAGCGCCCGGGTCCGCTGCCGGCACACCAGCAGAGCAGAACGAGCCCCAACCCGAAGCCCTGAAGGACAGGCAATCGAACGGGCCACACGTACCGCCCAAGCCGGACCTGAACGTCTCGATGCGATGCCCTCGCCACCGGAACTCCATCAGCGACGAGCCATGCCGAGCCTGCGGCGAAGCACGCCGTGCCGCCGAAGCCACCCAGGCACGAAACCAAGCCGCCCTCGTCAGCTGGGAGAACACCTACCAGCAATGGAAACGCTGGCGCGACAAACAGCCCACATGCCCCGACGAAAAACCCGGCGGCAACATCACCGACCCAATCACCGGCGTCGCCGCATGCCCCATGTGTCGACGCCGAACAAACCAGGAGACCAGATGACCACCATGTCAAGCACCACCGGCGAAAGCGCGGGGCTCGGTCGCTTGGTGGCTCCCCATGCAGCCGCGCCCGTTGCGCCGCCCGGGTCCGACCGGGTGGTCGTTGGGGCCGGCCACCGCCAGGGCGTGACGGGGGATGCCGAGCGGCAGCGGCTCCGCGCTTCCCTCGGTGCTGCTCTTCGCCGTGCACGGGCCCGCCGCCGGATGACACAGGCCTCTCTGGCGCTGCTGGCGGGCTGTCACCTGCGGAGCGTGCAGCGGTTGGAGGCCGGGGTGATGCGGCCGACCACGGCGCTGTTGGAGGCCTTGGCGACCGCGCTGGTGGCCCCGGCTGGGGTGAGGGCGGATCGGGTGCGGGTGGCGCAGGTCGCGGCTGCCCTGAGCCGGGAGGCGGGGGAGTCGCTGCGGGAGTCCACACCGGGTGGTGCTCGGCGACGTCGGCGGCGGATGCGGGATGCCCGGCGGGCGGCCCGGAAGGCCGCGGCCCGGGCGGGGCGGTCCCGGTGAGCGCGGGCGAGCAGGTGCCGCCGCGGCGGTCGGGGCACGGCTGCGGCTACGAGGGTCGGCAGGAGCTCGGCTTCGCGAAGCAGCGCCTCGGGGCCGCGCTGACCGACCTCGCCCGCGACCCGGACCCGGCTGCCCGGTGCGCGGGCGTGGACCTGGCCGAGGAAGCCACCCGGGTGCTGCTGGAGCTGACGTCCCGTGCGGAGGCGGCGACGTCAGCGGCTCAGCGGATTACCGAGGCGCTCCCCGGCCTGGGCGCTCGGATCGCGCAGGCGAGACAGCAGCTCCGGCCGACCAAGAGTTAGAACACGTGTCCTAGGGCACACAATAATGGTCATTATGGATATTCCCATGAAGCAAGTAGTCACAAGACTATCTGACCAAGATTTCCGACCCCTCGCGGGTCGGTGAAGCACCACCCCGGTCGCGTTCGCGGTCGGCACCACGAACTGAAGGAACCTCATGATTAAGCACCTCAGGGCCACCATCGCGCGGAACCTCGCCGGCCTCGGCGACGAAGCACGAATCGCCACCCACGAGACCGCCGAGAAGATCGAGGCCCTGCGCGCCGACGAGAAGATCTCCGACCGCTACCGCGACGACCAGATCCAACAGCTCCGCGAAGACCTCACCCAGCGCCTGGACGAGATCCGGGCCGAGGCCGACGGTGACCGGGACCGGCTCCTCGCCGAGGCTGGCAAGCTCGACCTGCCCCAGGGCGACGCCGCCGCGCAGCTGCTCGCCGAGACCCGGCAGGGCAAGGCCTGGAACCGGGTCCGTGCCCAGCTCGACGCCGGCCGCGGCCATCACGAAATCTTCGCCGAGGCCGTGACCCGGGGCGACCGGGACATGATCCTGGCCATGCGGGCGGAGTTGCCCTCCTTCCTCGAGTCGCAGCAGAAGCGCCCCGGCGGGATCGCCAACCGGATGATCGAGCCGTTGGAGCTCGGCCAGCTCCGTCACGCCCTGGACCTCGGGCTTGCGAAAGCGCTCGGTGACGACGACGGGGTCGGCACGGCCGCCCGGCTGCGGCTGACCGCCACCACGCAACACGCTGTCGCGGCCGGCCAGGTCGAGCTTGGGCAGAAGGGTCGCGGGAATCTGCCTGCAGCGTTCGCGGCGACGACGGCCCTGCGAACGGCGGAGCGCACCATGCAGGAGCTCGGCGATACCGCCGAGCCGGACGCGGTCTGACCATGCCCACAATGCACCCTCACGGCCCCACTGACGGGCTGATCAGCCCTGACGGGTCCGTGAGGGTGCCCCCTGCCCTTATCAGCCCGCTATGTGCCGTTCTGGGCAGATACCTGGCTGGGTGCGCCCGCGATGGTGCCGGCGGCGCCCCCACCCCGGCCGTACGCGCCCTGTACTGGGCTCTGCGCGACGCCGAGAACCGGCCCGCGACACGGCCAGGTTCCGCTATCGGAACCCCACCGCCGCCACCCTGCACTCTGGAGCTCAGCACGACCGAGGTAGCCCGACTCCTGGGGGCCAGCAGCGGTTACGTGCGCCGGCTCTGCCGGACCGGCCGAGTGAGCGCGCGCCGGGTCGGCAGAGCCTGGCTCATCGACCAGGCATCCCTCGACGCCTGGCGCCACGGCAACCGGGAGGCGCCATGACCATCCGCCACTTCAACGTTCAGGCGCCCCGCGCTGACTTCCGCGGCGAGCTCAGTGGGATCCAGTTCGCGGACGGGCAAGCCCTCGTCTCGTTCGACGACGCGTCCGATTCCGAGTTCAGCCCGGGAGTCACCGTGGGGGAGAACCAGATCCAGGCCGGCCGCGCCTTGGTCATCTTCGCTCGCCGTCAATACCTCAGAGGCTGGCGTGTGGCCGAGGTTGACGCGGCCGGTCAGCCCCTCCACGTTGCGGAGGCATCGTGACCACCGCCGAGGTCTCCAACCTCATCCGTAGCTGGCAGTTCGTCCCCGAGCAGCAGAAGGTCGACGCCGTACACCGCGACCTCGTCGACGCCTCCGCCGTCCTGGACGCCCTGCAGAACCGTCCTGACTGGGGCCGGCAGCCCGGCGAGATCCAGCACGCCCACGACCTGGTGAACCAGCTGGTCGAGGAACGCCGGCTCGCCGAAGGTGCCGCGTTGGAGGCCCGAGCTGTCCGCCGGCGTGAGATGTATCCGATCGCCGCCGCCAAGATCGACACCCTGACCGACGCTCTTGCCACCCAGGCGACGACTCTGACCAGCCGAGTCGAGGACCTGACCGCCGCCCTCGCCGCCCTTGTCGAGGACCTGGAAGGCCACTGCGACTTGACCCCGGTCGTGGGGCGCCAGCGCCACTCCCTGCTAATTCTCGCCGCAGAGCACGGCGACGATCAGGACCTGATCCCACCGTCGACCAGCCAGACCATTCCACCAGTACCGCGGCCTAAGACCCTCATCGAGGCGCTGAGGGTGCTGCGCAGGGCTCTGCGGCAGAACGGGGCCTGCTGATGACTGGTCCGTCGTATGGGACGCTGCCGGAGCCCGGCACTGTCGGCGGCGGCAGGGGCGCGGTGTCATCTGTGGCCGGGAAAGCCGGCGCGGTCACCCTCGTCAAGGGCGACGTCGGCCTGGCCCAGGTCGACAACACCTCCGACGCCAACAAACCGCTTTCGACCGTCGCAGCCGCCGCGCTGGGGAACAAAGTTGACAAGATTGACCGTCTCGGCGAGAAAGTTTTCGCCATTTCGTTCGGATCCGCCGCCAACGAAAAGGCGGATCTGTACTTCACTGGCAGCACCAACGGTGTGATCCAAGTGGCCATGACGGGGCAATACGCCACGATCAACAGCATGGGCACGATCAACGTTGTCTACTCATTCAGCGGAAACGGCACCGGCACGATTTTCGAGAACACGATGACGTGCACGGTGGCGCAGGGAAGCCTCCCGTCGAGTTTCGCTCTCACGCCGATTACCTGGGATGCCGCCAACGGTCGTTGGAAGTTCTCGATTTCGCACCGAAACACCAGCATCAACCCGGTCGCGGTGCGGGTGTCCTGGCAGCAGACCGATACCGCCGCCGCGACCGCCCTGCAGAACACCCTCGCGGTCTCGCCGGTCTACACCACCGACGCGACCACCTACCCGGCCCCGGTCGCTCAGGTAGCGGCGCTCCAGGCGACCGTAACAACCAAGCAGTTCGGGCTGGGTGTCTCTGTGGTGACCGACCCGCAGTGGGGCTCCGGGACCGGTTCAGACATTGGCCCGGCTGCGAACGCCGCGATCGCCGCCATGCCCGCGACGGGCGGCCGGCTGATGATCCCGGGCGGGAACTGGACCACCAGCCAGCGCATCATCCTCAAAGATGGCGTCGAGATCGAGGGAGCTGGCCGGTACGCAACTAAGATCACCGGATCCGTCGAAGGGGTCTTCGGCTGGTCATCCCATCTGAGCCAATGGTCCATTAAGAACCTTCGAGCGGATTCAACAAATGGTCATCTAATGACGACCAAGGGCGGTGACTACTCAATCTCACAAGGTGAGCTTGAGGGTGTCTGGCTGGTCTGCACCGACACCGCCTCCTCGATTTTTCATCACGACTCAGCATGGGACTACATTAAGATTTCAATTACACATAGTCGCCTCGACCGTGTGGCTGGATCAACACGTCCCGGCTGGTATGTCCGAAACTCAATCGGTGCCGCAAACAGCAACATCTGGAAAAACTTGTGGGTTCAGTCGTACAACAACACCCTCGCGCCGTTTTTCTATGTCGAAAGCACTTCACCCAGTAGCTACGCCTACGACAACACATTCGAAGAAATCATTGGCGAGCAGAACCGCGGCGGCGTTATCCACCTGTACAACAACCTCGGCGGCTACATCCGCAACGTCGTGGACTGGGACGCGGTCGGGAACTACACAGGCGACCTCATCAAGATCGGTCAGTCCGCTGCCGCGCCGGCGTTCCGCTCGCGGAAGGTGACGATCGTCAACTGCGGCCGACGAGGCGGAGCCCTCGACGCGGGTGTGTACGACATCAACCTGGTCCCCGGTCAGGCCTTCCGATGCGCCGTCATCGGTGCGAACCACAGCAGCGAACCCACTTCAGGGCTGAGGATCAATGCCGACATCGCAGCCGGCCAACACGACATCATCAACGTCCCCCCGGACGGAACCGTCTACCCGGGTCAGCCGGCCTCCACAGGAACCATGCATGGGTCTCGGGTCCATTTCGCCGCCGGCATCGTCTTGGACGCCCAGATGAACCTCGGTAACGCGGCCGTGGCCCCAGGGACTCCAGCGTCTGGTGGCGTGATGTACGTCGAGGCGGGCGCCCTGAAGTACAAGGGTTCCGGCGGCACGGTGACCGTGATTGGACCTGCCTGATGACTCTCAAGCTCGTGGCGGCGGGACAGCGGATCGGGACGCCGACTCCCGGACGCGGGGCCCCTGAGCCTCAAGAGGACTTCGGCGGCCGTGGCGGGATCGGCACCAGCTGAGGAGTCTCTCGCCCGTCCCAGACCACAGGTAGCTCGTTGAGGTTCGGATCCATCCAGGCCTGGTACCAGCGGACGTCGACAGACTTGCCCGGGCTAATGGAGCCGTTCCCGAGGTCGGCGTGGACCTGGCCGGCGAAGGACTCCGGAAGGTCGATCCGGACTCCGGTGGCCGTCGACGTTCCGATGTTCCGGAGTCGGTAGGCCCCATCGTGTCCCGGCTCGATCTTCCAGTCGACGGCTGGCGGGCGGGGCGGGATGACCGCCTCCGCCGCTCGTGCCTGGCGCTCTGCGGCGATCGCGCTGCGCCTGGCGTACCCGGCCGCGACCAGGGAGACAAGAAGCGCGGCCATCGAGACGACGACAGCCAGCAAGGAGGAAGTCTCAGCCTTCAACGCGGCTAGTCCTGCCAGAGCGATTCGACGACGTCCCGGTCATCCTCAGCTTTCGCCGTGGATACGGTCTGCTGGGCCTCTCCGAGAGCGTTCAAGGCGGAAGCGAGCTCGGCGAACTCGTCCTCGTTATACAGGCTCTGTGGGGAGATCAGACCCTGGCCTCGCTGCGCATTGTCGTCGTGGACGTCGTAGCCATGACGTTTGAAAGCAGCCGCGACGGCGTTGACCGGCGCCCCGTACATGAAATTAAAGAGCGCCGTATGGATACCGCGCGGCCCGACCTGCGAGTACTGCCCCTGCTTCTCAGGCCACTTGATCGCGTCCATGGCGGTCTCGACCTGCGTCGCCAACTTCGCCGCCGCATCCGCGAGTTCGCTGCGCAGGATCTTGATGCCGTCGGTGCCGAGCTTCTTGGTGACCTCGGGTTGGTGGTGCGCGGTGCGCTTGGCGATCTCCTGCACCCGGGCCGGGATCCCGGCCGCGACGTCGTTGAGGACCTGCTGCTTGAGCCGTTCGGCCTCGGCGCGCAGCCGGTCCTCCTTGGCATTGGCTTCCCGAAGCCGCTGGGCTGTCTCTTCACTCACTGGCCGCTCCTGCCTCGTTCACCTGTCTGATTCGGTGTCATATACCGACGTTGACCTCAATCCGCAAAGGTCAACGGACAATCTGTGCGACATATGGATCATGGTGATGCAGGTCGCTCACGCCGCCGGGTGATCAGGGCTCGAACGTCTGCGACCTGCTGGTAGTCAATGGTCGTCTCGGGTCATGGATGACACCTTGCCGCCGTTCTTCACGCTCACCCAGGTCGCCGAGAAGTACGACTTCGGCTACCGCTCTCTACGGGCCGGCTGCCGGAAACGCCAGATTGAGCACGTCCAGTTCGGCCGCACGATCGGCATGACCGGAGTCCAGGTGCAGAAGCTGCTCGCGGATCACACGGTCCGGACCGTCCGGGAGGACAGCCTGGCGGCCATGCGAGCCAACCGGGACCGCCGGCTGGAGCGGGAACAGCGCAAGGCCCTCCGCTCCAGCTGACGGCCCGCGCGCTACCCGAGGAGGCTCGCGCCCATGCCCTGCATCGCGGCGCGAGCCATGTCGGAGCTGACGTGCGCGTAGCCCTGGGTGACGCGCACGTCAGAATGCCCGAGGATCTCCTGCACCGTGCGGATGTCGACGCCCTGGGCGAGCAGTAGGGTCGCCGCGGTGTGCCGGGCGTCGTGGACGCGGGCGTCCCGTACACCCGCCGCGGCGAGCAGCGCCTTCCACATCCGGTAGTCGTCGCTCGGGTCGATCGGTGCACCCCGGTCGGTCGAGAAGACCAGATCGTGCTCGGTCCACAGCGAGTCGGCGAGGACCCGGTCGATCTGCTGGCCGGCCCTGTGGGCGCGCAGCTGCTCGACGAGCTCCGTTGGTAGCGGGATCATGCGCCGGCCCTTGCCCTTGGGCTCCTTCAGTAGGTAGCCGTCGACCAGGACGTGCTCACCGGATCTGAGCGGCAGGTGCCGTTGGGGACAGTTCCCGCCCCGCTGCCGCCCGCACGCGCCGCCGCAGCCGTGCACGAACGCCCGCCGGCGCAGCTGCCACCACACCTTCAGCTCTCCACGGTCGAAGTCGACGTACGACCAGCGCATGCCCAGCGCCTCACCCTGGCGTAGGCCCATCGCGAGCGCGACTGACCAGCGCGCGGCGCCGCGGCGACCGGCCGCCGCGTGCAGCACCGCGGTCGCCTCGGCCTGGGTGAGTGGGCTCTGCTCCACGGGCCGGGCGGTCGGGGAGTCGATCAGCTTCGCGACGTTGCGGGACACCAGGCTGCGCCGGTACGCGACCTCCAGGGCCCGCGACAGGATCCGGTGCGTCTTGAGGATCGAGCCGTCCGCCTTCCCCGCGCGCTGCATCTTCAGGTAGACGTCGTCGAGCTGCTCGGGCCGTAGCTGGTCGAGCCGGGTCCGGCCGATGACCGGGACGACCCAGTGCGTGCACTTCGACCGGTAGTCCGTGACGGTGCTCGGGTCGCAGCGCCGCGGCGCGACGGTGTCGAGGTACAGGTCGAGCCAGCTGGCCACGGTCATGGCACGGCCCGGGACCACCACCGCGTTGGACCTGGTCTGCTCGAGCAGCTCGTCGACGCGCTGCTCGGCCTCTGCCTCGGTGCGGCGGTTGACGTGGCGCTGGTCGGGCCGGCCGTTGGGTTTGGTGCCGACGGTGACCCAGGCGTGCCAGGTGCCGTCCTTGCCGAGGCTGATCTTCGGGTACCGGCGGCGGGTGCTGATGGCGGTCATGAACGATCTTTACCTTTGGCTTTCTGGCAGGGTTGGGGATTCTGATGGATCGGTACCGGATGAGGTAGCGCAGCTGGCTTGAGGTAGCGGCGCCGCTACCTCACCCGTAAGCGGCGGAGGTAGCGGGTAGCGGCCCGGGTAGCGCCAGCCGCTACCTGCCTGAGCTGCGGAAACATGGAAAGGTAGCGGGTGGCCCCCGAATACCCTCCGGGCAGCCCAGAAGCCGTCCAGGGACGTTCCGGAGACATCCGTGGGCCGCTACCGCTACCCGGTCAGGAGCCGAGCTCTCGCCGCGTCAACGCCTCGTCGAGGGCATCGCGGCGGCAGCCTTTCGCGACCTGCCCGCCGGCCTTCACGTCGACGGACGGCACGCCCTGGGCGCGGACCTCCGCGCTGACCGCCTCGGCGGTGATGCCCGCGTACAGGCCGGGCATTTGCTCCGCAAGGAGCTCGGCCAGCTGCTGCCACTGAAGACCCGGCCGGTTGAGGTGAGCGAAGACCCGGATGACGTCAGCCAGCACGTCCCGGTCGGATTCCTGCTCAAGGTCGACCGGGACCAGGTCGCCGCGCAGCGCCCGGGCCCGGGCCACGATCTGCTCCGCGGTCTCGTTGTCGATGTACGCGGCCCGGACCGGGCGCTGCAGCCCAGCGAGGTAACCCCACCCAGCCCAGGTGTTCACGCCGTGCGCCGGCGGGATGAACGTGGTCGGCCGGGAGCCGGCCTTGTAGGAACCGGTGCCGAGCACGAGCTCCACCTCCACGTGCGACGGGACCGCGAGGCACAGCCGGTTGGAGACGTTGGAGCTGACACCCTTGGGTACCGACTGGGTGTCGATGCGCTGGCTGGCGAAGATCAGGTGGATGCCCAGCGAGCGGCCTCGTTTGACCACGGAGATCCCGAGGGCCTTGGCGTCTTTCCCGAGGTCCGGGTCGGTGAACAGTTCCTGGATCTCGTCGAAGACCGCCAGGATCGGCCGTAGGGACGGGTCGGCCAGGGCGATGGCCCGGTTGAGCTTGTTGTCGCGGTTGAGGCCCTGGGCCGCCCATTTGCGGATCAGGGGGCCGCGGCGTTCGCACTCGCGGTCGAGCCAGCGCAGGATCGCCATGGTGCGCTGCTTGGTGGCGTCGTCGGCGCCGGAGGCGTACATGCCCTCTCCGCACAGCGGCTCGAAGGCGTCGAAGTCGCCGGAGCCCTTGAGCTCGGAGATCGCGAACTGGACCAGGGGGTCGAGGGCGGCGCCCAGGGCGACGTTGCGGGCGGCGAGGGTCTTGCCGGAGCCGGGCATGCCCCCGAACAGGCTGTTGCGTTCGTCGAGGCGCCAGAACAGGGGCCGCATCCGGTTGTCGGTGCCGTACGGCAGCGGACCCCAGAAGTCGAGCGACCCGGACTCGATCAGCGGGCTCACGGGCTGCTTCATCCGGTCCACGGGCCGGTCAGCGACCCAAATCCCGAGCACCCCAGGGTGGGCGCCCTCGACCGGTTCGGGCCACACCTGGGCGATCGGCAGCTGGAAGCCGGCGGCGAGGTAGTCGCGGCGTTCGATCACGTCGGAGGCGATGATCCCGACGGGCAGGGTGACCTGGGCGGTGTAGCCGGGGCCGTCGCGGTAGATCTCCTTGTCGAACCGCACACCGGCTGGGTCCTTGATCCCGGCGCCGGCGGCGACCAGGGCGGCGCGGGTGAGTTCCGCCGTGAGGCGCACGAAGCGGCTGGCGTTGAACACCCGGTCCAGGATGGGCCGGTCCGCCGGCCGGCCGACCCGGGCCATGACCATGACGCCCACGGTGATGGTCATGGCCTGGGCCCAGGTGGGTGCCAGGAAGCGGCCGGCCAGACAAGCGGCGCTCAGGAGCACCAGGACCACGCCCAGGATCTTGAAGCGGGTGGGTGCCTGCTGCATGCGCCGTGCGTCGAGTTGGAGCCAGGCGGCGATGTCACCGCGGTTCTCCGCTTCCTTGCGCAGGTGCCGGTTGCCGTCTTCGGCGGTGGCCCAGCGCAGCGGGCGCCAGATCGCGAGCCACAGCCCGACCGGCGCCCACAGGACGATCTTCCCGGCGTACTTCGGGGACCGGGTCAGGTGGAAGAGCAGGCCGTGGGTCGCGGCCGCGATCAGCCACACGACCAGGGCGTGACGGCCGGCCCTGCTGCGCAGGCTCGCGGGAACGATCGGCCGGCGCTCGTCGGCGCGAGTGACGACGTCCGCGAACGTCGGCGGCCGGGCCGGCGGGTCGACCGGGGCGCCGAGGGCGCCCGGGGTGGCATCGACGGTCTCCGCGTCGTACGCCTCAATCGGTTCTGCCATGCTGGTCTCTCCTCGCAGAGGGGCGCCGCCCGCCCGGGTTTCCAGGCCGTGAGGGCGGGCGGCGCGCAGGATCAGTAGCCGTGCCGCCGGAGCGCCTCGTGCGCGGCGGTCAGCTCAGCCTTGGTCGCGGTGCGGGTCCGCAGGTCGTAAGCGTTCTTCGCCGCGTCGAACTCCTTGCTGTGGATGTCGCGGTCAGCGGCGTCGGTCTCGCGCATGCCGAGCTTGATCAGGTCGCGGACGGCGTCCGCCCGGACCGACGCCGGCTGGTCCTTGTTCCACCAGCTCATCTGGTCCTACCTCCGCCGATGATCAGTGCCGCGGCGAAGAGGAATCCGACATGGGCGGACTGGTCGAGCGCGTAGGCGCCGGTGCCGAGCGACGGGTTGTCGTCGTGCTCCGGGCGCGGGGCGCCGAGCTGGTAGAAGCCGGCGTGGCCGGTGAGCTCCGCGAAGCGCCGCAGAGGCTTGCGGCGGTCGATGACATAGTGGGTGACCGCGGAGAGCGCCAGGCCGGCGGCGACGCGGCCGAGCTGCGGCCGAGCGCCGGTGACCGCGGCGGTGGCGGCCAAGGCGACAACGGCGGTGGCGGTGTAGCTGGCGACGTGGCGGAGACAGGCGAGCTGACCATCGCGACCGGGCTTGCCCTTGTCGCGGGCCTGGCAGTCGGTCTGGACGTGGTGGTCCGCGACCTGGTGCGCGGCGTACAGGGCCGCGAAAATCGTGCCGATGTTCATCGGGTTTCTCCTCGTTCTTGGGCTTCGCGCTGGTCGAGGGCTTCGCGGTTGACCGGGAGGTCGCGCCAGTTGGGGCCGTAGCGGTCGGTCATGCGCATGTCGCTCCGGGCTCGGAGCTCAGCCAGCTTCGCGACGTCGATCTGCGGGTCGGGCATCTTGTCTCCCTACTGGGCCGCCTGTGGTGACGGCTTCCGCGACCGCCCCCGGCTGGCGGAACGAGGGCAGCCACGGGAGCCGTCACACAGACGCGTCGACCAGCTCAGGTGTGCGAGCGCTACGGCGCGTTCTCGCAGGTGAAGATCCAGATGATGAACCGCTCGGCCGGTGCCGCTTCACGGTGGAGACGCTCACCCCGAGCTGCTCGGCAAGCTGCTCGTGCGTGGCCTTCGGCGTCGCCTTGTGCGCCGCGAGGACCCGCTCCTGAGCGGTCAGCGACCTCGGCTTGACCCGCTTGGCCTGAGCCCTCTTCGCGGGCATCGGGCCGATCGGCCGGGCGTAATCGAAGCTTGCGCGGACCGGTTCACGCACCGGTTCAGGACCTCGATCCGGGCCGATAGGCCGCTCATGGTCGAAGCGGATCACGAACGGTTCAGAGGCAATGCCTGGCTGACCCGGATCGGTCACCCACCGCGTGCGTGCTACTCGTGCCCGTACATCGGCCACCATCGCGTCATCGGCAGCCAGGGTGAGCCGGGCCAGCCGGCCACATCGCCGAGCATGCAGCACGGCCATTCCGTGCTCGGTCAGGTAGTGCAGGCGGGTCATCTGCTGCGTCAACCTTTCCCGGTGCACAGTGTTGACGTCCCGCTCGCCCGGCTCGATCACGCCGAGGGCGAGAAGGAACCGACGAGGGGTCCACCGCCAGGTCACCGACCCCGACATGGTGCGGACGCCAGGGGCGGGGCGGACCCCGTCTGCCCAGGTGTTCACCGCCAGCAGCGGCACGGCCAGCCGAAGCAACGCTTCGGTGAGGCTGCCGGAGATTCCCGCTCCGACAGCGCCCATCACCACGGCGACGATCCACGCGGTCCGGACGTAATGCCCGGGATGGCCGTGCTCGCGTAGGTGGAGCTCGGCGCGGACCATCGCGATCGCCAGGTTGACCTCGAGGACGAGGAGCAGGGGCAGGACGACCCACCACGGCAGATGCAGGACCTGGGTGCCCAGTTCCCAGGTGGCTTCACCGGACCACAGCAGGGTGATCATGGTCAACGCGCGGGACATCAGTTTGTCGGGCCGCGGTGAACGAACCACCTTTCGGATACCCCGTACGGCGGCGATTCCCAGCAGCAGGAGGAGGAAGCCGGCGGCCGCGGTCAGAGCACGTTCCTTCAGGATCCAGGACAGCGCGGTGGTCATCAGCCGGCCGCCCGTCGCTGCAGCATGCGCAGGGCAACGGCGAGCTCGTCGCCCTGGTCGAGGCTGATCAGGCGGGAGTGCCGGTCTCCCGGATCAGGGCCGGTGACGCCGAGCTCGAGCAGGGTGACGGTGGTGCCGGTGGGCAGGTCGAGCTGGACCAGGGCGACGTCGACACCGACGGGTTCGTCGACGTGGCCGGCATGGACCGGCTCCGACATGTGGCCGAGGGCGTCGCAGCCCTGGCGCCGGCACCACCCCGGATGATCGTTGAGCACGGTCGCCGGTGTCGTGTAGAGGAAGCCGAACAGGGCCTCCTGGAGGCGGACCAGGTCGGGGCCGCTGGTGATGGGCGGGTAGCCGGCCCCGGTGAGGACGGCGATGACGTTGAAGAGCAGGCCCATGGTGAAGCGCGGGTCGCCGCTGGGGCGGTCGAGCGGGTAGGCGCTCATCGGGCAGCCGCCGCGGTGACGACGCTGGCGCGGAGCTGGGCGGCGGTCGCGACAAGCTGGGCCGCAAGGGCCTCGGCCTGGTCCGCGTCCATCAGCAGCTCGGCGACGGTCTGGCCGGCCTCGGAGATGGTGGTGTAGACCAGCGCCGGCTCGGCGCCGCCCTGGATCCAGGTGGGCTGGATGTCGAGGCTGACGGGCTGCGTGGTCATGGAGCCGGGGACGGTGAGGCGGACCTCGTTGCCGGAGTGCTGCCGGGACCCGTCGTCAAGGTGGTCGGTGGGGTAGGCCTCGTGGGGGCCGGTGACGCACCAGGCGGGGCACGGGCCGGCGGCGATCGCCGCGGCGTCGGTGAACTGCTGTGCGGTGGCGAAGGCCTCGCCGGGGGTGTTCACGGTGCGGGTGAGCTCGGCGACCTGGTCGCCACCGCGGTAGGCGGTGAGGTTGAACGTGCTGGCGCCGGCGGGACGCTGGACGCGGAGGTCCAGGGCGCTGGGCGCGGTGATGGTTGCCGTGTTGATCACGGATAGACCCCTTCCTAGCAGGGAAGAAGCAGGCCGGAGCTGGTAACACCGGCAAGCCCGATCGTTTATGCCTGGCAAGCATGCAACACAGACAGATCGAACCCGCTCCCGTGTTTGGGCAGCATGGCGGGCCGGAGGTTGACCGTGATGCGCCGGTTGGGCCAGACCTGACCGGAGTTGACCAGGGCGGCCCGGACCCGGTCCCGCGCTTCGTGCAGGGCGGTGTCGGGCAGCCCGGTCAGCGCGACGGCGGGCAGCCCGGCGGACAGGTCCGCCTCGACCTCGACCAGATGCCCCGTCATGCCGACCAGGCCGACGCACAGCACTTTCGCGTAGCTCATCTCAGAACGCCGCGCGCAGATGGTCGACCTTCGCGGGCCCCTTGGGCTGGGGGAGGACTGACACGACGTCGAAACGCACCACGGCGGTGCGTACCGATGAATGCGTCAGCCAACGGGCCGCGAGGCGGCGCAGACGCTGGACCTTCACGATGTTGATCGCCTCGGCGGGACTTCCGTAGGCGTCCCCGCGCCGCGTCTTCACCTCGCAGAAGACGATGATGTCGCCGTCCCGCAGGATCAGGTCGATCTCGCCCCGGTCGCAGCGCCAGTTGCGGGCCAGCACGACCAGGCCCTGCTCTTGGAGGTGGCGCTCGGCGACCCGCTCCCCGAAGGCGCCGACCGCCTGTCTCTCGTTCGTCATGGCCGCGACCCTGACCTATTTCCAGGTCCGGCGTGAGACTGCCTGTGGACAGAGCGCAACTGTGGATAACCACAGGGTCAATGTCGGCACCTGATAAGGCCCCACCAGTGGCACGACGCGTCCGGGTCACCTACGGTGCACAATCGTGGACGGACATCGCCGGTACGCCGAAGACCCGGAGCCGAGCTGGTACGCAGGCCAGCGGGCATCCGAGACAGCCTCGAACCCGAGCGCCTACGACTCGGGGGTGAGCGAGCGTCCCAGCGGTGCCTTCCGCATCCCGGACCAGCGCCCCGCCGACCCTTACGTGACGCCGCCCGGTTATCCGGTGCCGGAGAGCCCGTCCGAGTCGGGGCAGATCCGCATCCCGGTCCGTGGCCCTGAGTACCCGCCCGTACGCCCCGCGGGCACTCCCGGCGCGCCGCCGGTCTCGGAGAGCTTCAACGAGCCGACCAGCATGGTGCCGCTGACCGCCGGCGTACGACCGCCGTCCGCGCCGGAGAGCGTGTACAACGCGAGCCGACCGGTTTCAGCGGTTGTGTTCGCTGTCGTCACGGTCATCCTTCTTGTTCCGGCTGTCCTTCTTCTGGTCCAAGCGACATTCGTGGACGACCCGTCCGCAGCCGGGGTCGTTCCCGCGGTGCTGCTGACCCTGGGGCTGCCGCTCACCGGCACCGGGCTCTACTCCCTTGCCGCGGGCGGTCGTGCCAATACGAGGGAAGCCTGGCTGCGCCCGCCGTTGGCGTACCTGCCGGTCGGCCTCCTCCTTCTGCTCGCCGCGGGCCTGGGTGTGGGCTGAGAGCAGCGGCACAGCCGCCCGGAAGCAGGCCCCCACGCCCACGGCGTATGCTTGTCACCGGCGACCGCCCCGCGCGGTCGACCTCGCGCGCCCTCTGCACGTGCCGTGACCGATAGCCGCAGTCTTCGCGGTGTTCGATCGGCCGGCAGCGACGGCCCTCCCTGGTCCCGATATTCATCGGGTCCGCCCTGGGTCGGCGACCGGGCGCCAGGATGCCTACCGCCGGTGGGCGTGACAACCAGGGAAAACAAGGAGCAATTCACCATGGCCGTCGTGACCATGCGTCAGCTGCTGGAAAGCGGTGTCCACTTCGGGCACCAGACCCGGCGCTGGAACCCGAAGATGAAGCGCTTCATCTTCACCGAGCGCAACGGTATCTACATCATCGACCTGCGCCAGACCCTCGAGTACATCGAGAAGGCCTACGCGTACGTGCGTGACACCGTCGCCGAGGGTGGCCACATCCTCTTCGTCGGCACCAAGAAGCAGGCGCAGGAGGCGATCGCCGAGCAGGCGACCCGCGTCGGCCAGCCGTACGTCAACCACCGCTGGCTCGGTGGCATGCTCACCAACTTCCAGACGGTGTACAAGCGTCTGCAGCGCATGAAGGAGCTTGAGGCTCTGGGTGACCTGACCGGCACGGCCGCCGGTTACACCAAGAAGGAGACCCTCCAGCTCAACCGCGAGAAGATCAAGCTGACGAAGACCCTGGGTGGCCTGCGGGACATGACCCGGATCCCGTCGGCGATCTGGGTCGTCGACACCAAGAAGGAGCACATCGCCGTCGATGAGGCCCGCAAGCTGGGCATCCCGGTCATCGCGGTGCTCGACACCAACTGTGACCCCGACGAGGTCGACTTCCCGATCCCGGGCAACGACGACGCGATCCGGTCGGCCGAGCTGCTGACCAAGGTCATCGCCGCCGCCGTCGCCGATGGCCTGATCTCGCGCTCCGGCCGCAACCGTGGCGACGCGGACGCGAAGCCCGAGGCGACTGTCGCCGCCGGCGAGCCGCTGCCCGAGTGGGAGCGCGACCTCTACGAGGGTGCCGAGAAGAAGGCCACGGACACCGAGCCCGTCGCCGCCGCTGCCGAGCCGGCTGCCGCTGAGCCCGCCGCCGCTGCCGAGCCGGCTGCTGCCGAGCCCGCCGCTGCCGAGCCCGCCAAGGCCGCCGAGCCCGTCGCCACCGCCGCGGAGTAAGACCCGCCGCGCAGTAGGTCCTGAAGGAAGCCGGCCGCCTCACGGCGGCCGGCCCCGCCAGATCGAGACTTCAGAGGATCAGAGAGAGTCATGGCCAACTACACCGCCGCGGACGTGAAGAAGATCCGCGACCTCACCGGCGCCGGCATGATGGACTGCAAGAAGGCGCTCGACGAGTCGGACGGTGACTTCGAGAAGGCTGTCGAGTTCCTGCGCATCAAGGGTGCGAAGGACGTCGGCAAGCGTGCCGGCCGGACGGCCGCCAACGGCATCGTCAGCCACTTCGGCAACGCGCTGCTCGAGCTCAACTGCGAGACCGACTTCGTCGCCAAGACCCCCGACTTCGTCGCGCTCGGCGCGCAGCTGGTCGAGCACGGCGTGCAGAACAAGCTCGCCGACGCCGCCGCGCTGCTCGCCTCGACGCTGGACGACGGCAAGTCCGTCGCCGACCTGATCCAGGACTTCTCCGCCAAGATCGGCGAGAAGATCGTGGTCAACCGCTTCGTCGAGCTCGACGGCACCGTCGCGGTGTACCTGCACCGCAAGGCGCAGGACCTGCCGCCGCAGGTCGGTGTCCTCGTGCAGTACACCGGCAAGACCGACGAGGCCGGCGACGACGACGCCCGCGCGGTCGGCATGCAGATCGCCGCGATGCGGCCGAAGTTCCTCACCCGCGAGGAGGTGCCCGCGGAGACCGTCGAGTCCGAGCGCAGCATCGCCGAGCAGACCGCTCGCGAAGAGGGCAAGCCCGAGCAGGCGCTGTCCAAGATCGTCGAGGGCCGGGTGAACTCCTTCTTCAAGGACTTCGTGCTGCTGGAGCAGCCGTCGGTCACCGACAACAAGAAGACGGTCAAGCAGGTCGCCACCGCAGCCGGCATCGAGGTCACGCGCTTCGTCCGGTTCGAGGTCGGCCAGGAGTAATCCAGCCACAGCGCACTGCGCGGGAGGTCGGGACGCGAGTCAAGCGCCCGGCCTCCCCGTCACATAAGGTCTCTTGTTAGCGAAGGAAGGGCGGGGTCGGCATGACTATGGTGACCGAACAGACTGCCACGGTGGGCGAGGTTCCCTCACCGCGGCCCGAACGGCCCAAGCGGGTCGTCCTCAAGCTCTCCGGCGAGGTCTTCGGCGGCGGAGCGGTAGGCGTCGACCCCGACGTCGTGCAAGGCATCGCCCGGCAGATCGCCACCGTCACCAGGCGCGGCGTGCAGGTCGCCGTGGTGGTCGGCGGGGGCAACTTCTTCCGTGGCGCGGAGCTGCAGAAGCGCGGCATGGACCGCAACCGTGCCGACTACATGGGCATGCTCGGCACCGTGATGAACTGTCTCGCCCTGCAGGATTTCCTCGAGAAGGAAGGCATCGAGACGCGGGTCCAGACCGCGATCACGATGGCCCAGGTCGCGGAGCCGTACATCCCGCTGCGCGCCATCCGTCACCTCGAGAAGGGCCGGGTCGTGATCTTCGGCGCCGGTGCCGGCATGCCGTATTTCTCGACCGACACGGTCACCGCTCAGCGGGCGCTGGAGATCCACGCGGATCTCGTGCTGATGAGCAAGAACGGTGTCGACGGTGTCTACACCGCGGACCCGCGGACCGACCCCGACGCCCGCAAGATCGAGCACATCACGTTCGCGGGTGTTCTCCAGAAGGGTCTGCGGGTCGCCGACCAGGCCGCTTTCAGTCTCTGCGAAGAGAACAACCTGCCGATGCTCGTCTTCGGGGCCCAGGGCGACGACACTATCGTTCGTGCCGTCAGCGGCGACAAGATCGGTACCTTGATCACCGCCTGATCCGCGCCACATCCACCACCGGTTGAGTTTTCTAGGAACAAGGAGGCGACGGAGCGGTGATCGACGAGATCCTCTTCGAGGCCGAAGAGAAGATGGAGAGCGCGGTCGAGCACGCCAAGGAGGAGTTCGCGGCGATTCGCACGGGCCGTGCCAACGCGGCGATGTTCGCCAAGATCGTCGTCGACTACTACGGTGCGCCGACCCCGGTGCCGCAGATGGCCTCCATCGGTGTGCCCGAGCCGCGCATGGTGATCGTCAAGCCTTACGACGCCTCCCAGATCGGCCCGATCGAGCGCGCTATCCGTGACTCCGACCTGGGTGTCAACCCCAACAACGAGGGCACGCAGCTGCGTATCCACCTCCCGCAGATGACGGAGGAGCGGCGCCGCGACATGATCAAGATCGCGCGCGGCAAGTCCGAGGAGGGCCGCGTCGCGATCCGCAACGTGCGGCGCAAGGCCAAGGAGCAGCTCGACCGCCTGGTCAAGGACGGCGAGACCGGCGAGGACGAGGGCCGCCGCGCCGAGAAGGAGCTGGACGACACCACGCAGCGGTACGTCGCCGTGGTCGATGAGCTGGTCAAGCACAAGGAAGCCGAGCTGCTCGAGGTCTGATGTCGTACCTCGAGCCCCGCGGTGGGCATCCCTCGACCGGTGGGAGTGCGTCCGGACCCTCCGACGCCCCGCACCCCTACGCCGGATACAACCCGCCCACCGAGCGGATCGTGGACCAGCCCGGTCGCGGCGCGCAAGCTCCGCGACCGGAAGATCTCTCCTGGGGTACGCCCGCAGCGGCACCGGGTCCCGCCGTGCCGGAGCCCGCTTGGGCGGCACCCGCGGCGGCCACCTCGACATCGCAGGCGGAGTGGGAGTTGACCACCGCGGAGGCCGCCGCCGAGGCCGTTCGTCGGGGGCCGGGCAAGCGCCGGGCGGGGCGCGACGGCAAACCGGCCAAGCCGAACGGTCGCGCGGGCCGCAACCTGCCCGCCGCGATCGCGGTCGGCACCGGCATGGTCCTGGTCGTGTTCGTGTCCCTGTTCGTCTGGCCGCCCGCGTTCCTCGGCGTGATCGGGGTCGCGGTCGGCGTCGGCATCTGGGAGATGGTCCGGGCGCTCAAGGCGGCCGGGGCGAACCCACCCCTGATCCCGTTGCTCGCCGGTGGCCTGCTGATGGCCGGACTGGCCTGGTTCGAGGGCCCTGATGCGCTTCAACTGGGACTGATCGCCACATTGCTGGCGACGCTCGTGTGGCGCTTCAGTGAGCACAAGGCCGGATTCCTGCGGGACATGGGCATCGCGGCGCTCATCACGGTGTACGTACCGCTGCTGCTCGGATTTGGTCTGTTGCTCGTCAAGCCGGACGACGGGGCTTCTCGCGTACTGTGCACGTTGCTCGCGGTTGTGCTTTCCGACACTGGTGGCTATGCCGCCGGGGTGTTCTTCGGCAAGCACCCGATGGCCCCGGCGATCAGCCCCAAGAAGTCGTGGGAAGGCTTCGGCGGGTCGGTCCTCGCCGCGTCGGCCGGCAGCTCACTGCTGCTCTATTTCCTGCTCGATGTCCCGTTCTACTGGGGTGCGCTGTTCGGTGCGGTGATCTCCGTCGCCGCTGTGATCGGCGATCTCGCCGAGTCGATGCTCAAGCGCGACATCAAGATCAAGGACATGAGCAACCTGCTTCCCGGGCACGGTGGCCTGATGGACCGGCTCGATTCGATCTTGTTCGCCGTCCCCGCGGCATACCTGCTGCTCTCGATCATCGCGCCGCCGGGGTAGGCATGTGTACCGGACGTGGGAGACTTGACAGGCCATGACGATTCTTCCGGTCATCCCGACCAGCCCCGACACCCCTGACGCGGTCAAGACGCGCCGCCGTCCCACCATGCCTCCGCGCCACTTCGCCGACCTGGACCTGGCCGGGCGCAAGGCCGCTGTGACCGAGCTCGGGCTGCCCGCGTTCCGTGCCAAGCAGCTCTCCACGCAGTATTACGGCCGCCTCGTGCGCGATCCCGAGGCGATGACCGACCTTCCGGCCGCCGCTCGTGAGCGGCTCGCCGGTGACCTCTTCCCCCCGCTGCTGACCCCTCAGCGCGAGATGGCCTGTGACGACGGCGCGACCCGCAAGACACTGTGGCGGCTGCACGACAACGCCATGGTCGAGAGCGTGCTGATGGGCTACCCCGACCGGATCACCGCCTGTGTCTCCAGCCAGGCGGGCTGCGGGATGGCGTGCCCCTTCTGCGCCACCGGCCAGGCCGGCCTCACCCGCAACCTCTCGGTCGCCGAGATCGTCGACCAGGTCGTGTATCTCGCCGGGGTGGCCGCCTCCGGCGCGGTCACCGGTTCCCCGCCGCGGTTGTCGCGGGTCGTGTTCATGGGCATGGGCGAGCCGCTGGCCAACTACCCCCGGGTGATCGAGGCGGTCCGCCGCCTCACCACACCCGCTCCGGAGGGGCTGGGGCTCTCACAACGGCACATCACCGTCTCCACCGTGGGGCTCGTGCCCGCTATGCGCCGGTTGATCGCCGAAGAGCTTCAGGTGACCCTTGCGCTGTCCCTGCATGCCCCCGATGATGATCTGCGCGACGAGCTGGTGCCCGTCAACCAGCGTTGGAAGGTGGCCGAGGTGCTCGATGCCGCGTTCGAGTACGCGGCGCGGACCGGGCGTCGGATCTCCATCGAATACGCCATGATCAGGGACGTGAACGATCAACCCTGGCGTGCCGACCTGCTTGGCAAGCTGCTTCGGGGCAAGCTGGCGCATGTGAACCTGATCCCGCTGAACCCGACGCCGGGCAGCAAGTGGGACGCCAGCCCGAAGCCGGTCGAGCGGGAGTTCGTCCGCCGGCTGCGCGAGGCCGGCGTGTCGACCACGGTCCGCGACACCCGGGGCCAGGAGATCGACGGTGCGTGCGGCCAGCTGGCCGCGAGTGAGCTCACGGCGGTGGACGCAGGCGGCTCCACCGCCGACGCGGAGGTGGCACGATGACTGGGCTCAGGACCCAGCGGACGCGAATTTGGGAGACGTTGTGACGAGTCAGGGGCAGCGTTTCCGCCGTCGCGCACTGCGCCGCGGCTACAAGGTGGACGAGGTCGACGCCTTCCTCGACCGGGTCGAAGCCACCCTCGCCGGTGAGCAGTCCGGCGCGCCCGTCGGTGCCCAGGAGGTGCACGACGTCGTCTTCCGCGTGCGCTTCGGCGGCTACGACGAGTGGCAGGTCGACCTGCACCTCGACCGCGTCGAGCGGCAGCTCGCCGAGTTCGAGGACCGCGGCGGCCGGCCCGCCGAGGCCCGCATGCAGCCCGACTCCCTGCGCGGTGGCCCCGACCCGATGCGCGGTGGACCCGAGCCGATGCGTGGCGGTCCTGACCCCATGCGTGGCGGTCCCGAGCCGATGCGTGGCGGCGTCGCCGAGCGGATGAACCCCGACCGCATGAGCCAGGCGATGGGCCGCAACGTCGCGCCGCCCACCGAGCGCCTGCAGGCGCCGGTGCGCGGGGACGACCGCCAGTTCGCGCAACAGGACCAGTACGCCCAGCACGATCAGTACGCGCCCCAGGACCAGTACGGCCGCGAGGACCAGTACGCGCCCCAGGACCAGTACGCACCGCAGGACCAGTACGCACCGCAGGATCAGTACGGGCGGGACCCGTACACGCAGGAAGAGCGCATGCAGCCGCAGCAGATGCAGCAGCGTCCGCCCATGCCCGCGCCCGACTCCTACGGTCGCTACGAGGAGCCCGGCTACGGCCAGCAGATGCCGCAGCGTCAGCAGCCGCAGGCCCCGCAGGCGTACGACACGGGCGGCTACGACCAGTTCGAGCCCGGCCGGCACGGCAAGTCCGAGATGACCAGCGAGATGCGCCTGCCCGAGCGCGGCGGTTTCGGTGGCCCGCCGATGAGTGGCCCGCCGATGAGTGGCGGCCCGGGCATGGGTGGCCAGCAGGTCAGCGGCCCGCCGATGGGTGGCGGTCCCGGCATGGGTGGTGGCCCCGGCATGGGTGGTGGCCCCGGCCCCGGCGGCAGCCCCGAACTCCAGCGGGTCGACCAGTTGCGCCGCACGTTCCAGCCGCGCCGGTTCGGCAGCGGCTACGACCCCGCACAGGTCGATGGGCTGTTCGCCGGCATCCTGCAGGCCATGACGGGACGCGGCCCGATGCCGGTTCCCGAGAACGAGCTCGACACGCTGCAGTTCGGGCTGGTTCCGGGTGGCTACTTCGAGGCCGAGGTCGACGCCGCGCTGCGCGAGGTCAAAGACATCCTGCTGCGCCGCCGCTGAGCGCGTACAGAAGCAGCAAGGCCCGCCCTCTCACGGAGAGGGCGGGCCTTTGTGCTGGGGTGACGCCGGTCTTAATGGTCTTCGGGCTTGAGGCCGTTGCGGCGCAGCACGACGTCGACGAGGACGACCAGGATCAGCGCCGCCGCGGAACCGATGAGGTACACGTTCTCCGTGTTGCCCTCGTGGTTACCCCACAGCATCAGGAGCAAGATGCCGGCGGTGACCAGGGCACCGGTCCGGGCCTGCCTGCGGTTGCCCGGCTTGAGCTGGTCAGGTGCGTACACCGGCTCTTCTGCCACGACTCGGTCCTCCTGAGGAAACGATCACTCTGAGCGCCTCCAGTCTCGCACGAGGCCCGCACGCCGGATCGGCAAGGCCCGGTTATCCACAGGGATGGGCCACCGCGCGCGCCGTCCTCAGCCGGACCCGGTACCTTCGAAGCCGTCGGATTTGGACAGCCGAGGGAGTAAAACGGTGCGGATCACGGGCACGGGCCACGCCAGCATGCGAATCGACACGGGCGCGGGCAGCATCCTGTGCGATCCGTGGGTCAACCCGGCGTTCTTCGCGTCGTGGTTCCCCTTCCCCGACAACTCCCTGCTCGACTGGGAGACGCTGGGTGACGTCGACTACCTCTACGTCTCCCACCTGCACCGGGACCACTTCGACGCGGCGCACCTCACGCAGTTCGTCAACAAGAAGGCGACGGTGCTCCTGCCGGAGTATCCGACCAGCCAGCTCGAGGACGAGCTGCGTGCCCTGGGCTTCACGAGCTTCCTGCGCACCAAGACCAACCAGGTGCACGAGCTCGACGGCGGCCTCAAGGTCATGATCCAGGCCCTGATCAGTCCGACCGACGGCCCGATCGGTGACTCCTCGCTCTGGGTCGAGCACGACGGCATCCGGGTGCTCAACCAGAACGACGCCCGCCCGTCCGACCTGTCCGTCTTCGCGGAGCTGGGCCACGTCCACGCCCACATGCTGCAGTTCTCCGGCGCCATCTGGTATCCGATGGTCTACGAGCTGCCCAACGCCGCCAAGACCGCGTTCGGCAAGCAGAAGCGGGACCGTCAGTTCGACCGCACCTGGCGCTACATCGACGACCTGAAGGCCGACCACGTCTTCCCGATCGCCGGCCCGCCGTGCTTCCTCGACGACGACCTGTGGCAGTTCAACGACATCCACGGCGACGAGGGCAACATCTTCCCCGACCAGTCGGTCTTCATGAGCGAGTACGCCAAGGTCGGCGGCACCAACGGCGTCGTCCTGCTGCCGGGCAGCGTGTCCGAGCTCACCACCGGGAGCATCGAGACCACGCACCCGACCGACGTCGACGAGTTCTTCGCCAACAAGACGGCCCACCTCGAGGAGATGCGCGAGCGCAAGGCCCCGATCATCGCAGCCGAGAAGGCCTCGTGGCGGCACCCCGAGATCGACGTCCTCGGCGCGCTCAAGAAGCGGATCGAGCCGCTGCTTGAGGAATCCATCTACATGGCCAAGGGCGTCGGCGGCCCGGTCCGCTTCGACCTGGTCAGCTACGACGGCGCCTCGGTCGAGTCGATCGTCGTCGACTTCCCCGGCAAGCAGGTCCGCCCCTACGCCGACGAGAAGGTCCGCTACCGCTTCCGCACCCAGCGCGAGCTGATCGAGCACCTCATCTTCATCGACGAGGGCGACTGGGTGAACTCTCTGTTCCTCTCCTGCCGTTTCTCCGCGGCCCGCATCGGTCAGTACAACGAGTTCGTCTACGCCTTCTTCAAGTGCCTCAGCGAGGAACGCCTCCAGTACGCCGAGGGCTGGTACGACGAGCACGAGAAGGAGGTCGAGGCCGAGGACACCCAGTTCGGCGACTGGACCGTCCAGCGCCGCTGCCCCCACCTCAAGGCCGACCTGAGCCGCTTCGGCATCGTGGACGGCAACGTCCTGACCTGCCAGCTCCACGGCTGGAAGTTCGACCTGCCCAGCGGCCGCTGCCTGACCAGCGTCGGCCACAAGATCCGAGCCGAGAAGACCGAATCCTGACGCGTACGGCGTAACGGGTTGAGCGTCGCACCCAGCGACAGACGACATCCGCCTCAGCCCGTTCGACGTCGCACAGCCTCATGCGAGCGCGAGGTGCGGCCTGAGCGCTTGCCCATGCCATGCCGGCCGAGCGGGAGGCCGGCGGTCTGGACGGCGCGCAGCCGGGCCGACGCCCGCGGTGGCCGCCCGCCCTCGCCCGCTCGCCCGCCCGCCCGCCCGCGCCCGCCCGCGCTTGCGTGGCGGCCCCGCGGTGGCGGTGGCAGCCCAGGCTTGCGCAGGCAGCCCACGCGGGGGCTGGAGGCTTTGCGGCCTGCGGTCGGGTTGGGCTTGGCGGCCCGCGCGTGCGTTGGGGCTCGGTGGCTGGCGGATCTGCTGGGAGCGCAGCAGTCCGCTGTTGGTCTGCCGGGTCCGGGCACTCGACGCTTGCTGCCTGGCCGCCGCGGGATTCCGGCCGCGGACCGGGCTGGTGGTCCGGCTGTTCGGGTGGGCGCTGCGGTCAGCTGGCTGGGCGGTTCTGAAGCTCGGTGTCAGCGGCCGAGGTCGGCCAGGATGCGCTGGGCCGCGTTGTGGCCGGCCGCTCCGATGACGCTGCCGGCGGGGTGGGCCCCGGCCGAGCCCGCGTAGAGGCCGTCGAGGCCGGTGGCGTACGGCATGCGGTCGTTGAAGGCCACCGTGTTGTCGACGTGGTGGATGTGGCCGCCGGTGATGCCGAAGTGTTTCTCGATCCCTGGCGGGGTCAGCGGCATGATGTCCGCCACCAGCGCGGATGTGCCGGGGGCGTAACGGTCGACGAGGTCCAGGAGCCGGGCGACGTAACCCGGCAACGCCTCGTCCCAGGTGGTGCCGTCGAGGGTGTACGGCACCGACTGGACGAACAACGCCGACGAGTGGTGGCCGTCGTCGTCCTGCAGGGACGGGTCGATGGTGGTGTGCAGATACCACTCGATGGTGGGCTCGTCGGGGAGGCGGCCCGCCTGGACGTCCGCCCACATGGCTCGCAGGGCCGCCATGGGGGAGTCGGTCTCGGCCAGGCCCGCGAGCCCCGCCGAGCCGGGCAGCAGGTGGATGGTCGATCCGAACGGGGACGGCGAGCCCGGCGGCAGGCAGGAGAAGGACGGCAGGCCGGACAGGGCCATGTTGAGCTTGAGCGTGGTGCCCGGGCGGCGGACGGACTCCATCCGATCGGTCAGCTGGGCGGGGAGAACTCCTGAGGGCACCAGCGACATCAGTTGGTACGGATCGCAGGCTCCCAGCACGACCCGCGCCGAGACCGAGCGGCCGTCGGCGAGCACCACACCGCTGGCGGCTCCCTGGTCCACGGTGACCGCGCTGACCGGCGTACCGGTGAAGATCTGGGCTCCGGCGGCCCGGGCGGCCGTGGCGAAGGTCTGAGAGACCGTGCCCATGCCGCCCTGGGCGATCATCCAGGTGCCGTCCGCGCCGGGCAGGCGGCACATGTTGTGGACGAGGAAGTTGTGACCGGTGCCCGGGTCGTCGGGGCCGGCGTTGAGGCCGGAGAGGCCGTCGGTCACGGCGTACATGCTCATCAGCAGTTCGCTCTTGAAGCCGAACCGGGCCAGGTAGTCGGCGACCGAACCGCGTACGAGATCGATGAAGGTGCTCTGGAGCTGCGGCCGGATGTAGCGGTCGGCGGTCTCCTCGACGGAGCCGGGCTCGCGCAGCCAGGCGGGCGCGAGGTCGGCGCGCAGTGCGGCGATCTCGACCTGGAGCGCTTCGTGGGCCGTGATGTCGCGGGGTGAGAAGAATTTCTTCATCTGGGCGCGGGTCGCGTCGCGGTCCGTCCCGAACAGCAGATAGGGCGAGCCGGGGCCGCCGGGTGTCGGCAGGAAGTAGTGCGGGTCGCGGCGCAGCACCGGGATGTCGACGTCGAGCGTTCGCAGCAGTTCGGGCGGCATGAGGCCGAGGAGGTAGGAACCGGTGGACTGGCCCAGCCCGGGGACTTTGGTGAACGGGTGTTCCGTGCGGGTGGCGCCGCCGAGCATGGCGGCGGCCTCGAGGACCACGACGGAGAGGCCGGCGCGGGCGAGCAGCACCGCGGAGACCAGGCCGTTGTGGCCCGAGCCGATGATCACAACGTCAGCACGCGACGGCAGAGCGTTCATGAGGGCCGACTTTAGCGCGCTCCTGGGCCACGCGTTCCCGGCTAAAAGGACTTATGAGACCGACTCGCGTGCCAGGCTTCCGACCGTGTAAGACAGACACGTGTTCGGTTGGTGGGGCAGAGCGGTCGTCCGGGCCCGTCGGTGGGTCCTCGGTGCTGCCTGCGTTCTTGTGGTCGCCGGTGCGACCTGGGGCGCGGGCGTTTTCGGCGCGCTCACCGGCGGGGGTTACGACGACCCCGGCAGTGAGTCGAATCGGGCCGCGGCGGCCATCGCGCGGGAGTTCGGTCGTAGTGACCCGGATCTCATCGTGCTGTGGTCCAGCGACGCGGAGACGGTCGACGATCCGACATTCCGGAGCGCCGTCGATGCCGCGATCGCCAGGATCGGGGCTCTCCCCGAGGTGGGGCAGGTCGTCGAGCCCATGGTGAGCACCGATCGGCGTGCCACCTTCGCCGGTGTTCAGCTGCGGGCGGACGACGAGGACGACAAGGTCGCCGCCTATCACCGCATCGAGCCGGAGCTGGCCGCGAGCGGGCTGACCACCGAGGTCGGCGGCCTGGTGGCGTTCACGGACGAGGCCAACACGCAGACCGAGAAGGACATCACCCGGGCGGAGATCTTCTCGTTGCCGGTGCTGTTCGTCCTGCTCGTGCTGATCTTCCGGGGGCTGGTCGCGGCGCTGTCGCCGCTGCTCATCGGCGGGATCGCGATCCTCGGGGCGTTCGTCGCCGTGCGGGCGCTGACCTATGTCACCGACATCAGCGTCTTCGCGATCAACGTGATCACCCTGCTCGGGCTCGGCATGGCGGTCGACTATTCGCTGTTCGTGGTCAGTCGATTCCGCGAGGAGCTGGCCCGGGGGCGGGATGTGCCGGCCGCCATCCGGGTCACGGTCGCGACGGCCGGTCGTACGGTCATGGTGTCGGGTCTCACGATCGTCCTGGCTCTCTCCAGCCTGTTGATCTTCCCGCAGCCGTTCCTGGGCGGCATGGCGATCGGTGGCATGGCCGCCGTGCTCGTCGCGATGCTGGCCGCCCTCACCGTCCTGCCGGCCGGGCTGTCCCTGCTCGGGCACCGGATCGACAAGCTGCGCATCCCCCTGCCCCGGCGCGAGCACCCGGAGGGTTCCGGCGCGTGGGCGCGGGTCGCGCGCAGCGTCATGAAACGACCCATCCTGTACGCGGTGAGCGTGCTCGTCGTCCTCGCGGCGTTCGCGGCGCCCTTCCTCAAGGTCGAGTTCGGTGGTTTCGACGAGCGCGTCCTGCCCGCCGGCAGCCCGGCCCGGGTCGTGGGGGAGCGGATCGCCGCGGAGTTCCCCGGTGGCGGCGAGAACCCGATCAGCGTCTTCCTCCAGGCGCCGGCCGACGGTCTGGCGGAGCGGATCGCCGCCCTGCCGGACGTCACGGGCGCGACCGTCACCGCGCAGCAAGGAGCGGCCTCGCTGATCACGGTCACGTACCCGGGCACACTCCCGGGCGCGGAGGCGCGCGAGATCGTCTCCGGGATCCGGCACCTCAACCCGGAGGCCTTGGTCGGTGGGCGCCCGGCGGTCGATCTCGATCTGCTGGACAGCCTCTCGGCCCGGCTGCCGTGGATGGCCCTGATCATGGCGGTCGCCACCATGGCGCTGCTCTTCCTCGCTTTCGGCTCGGTGCTGCTGCCGATCAAAGCGGTGCTGATGAACGCGGTCTCGATCGGGGCCTCGTTCGGCGTGGTCGTGTGGATCTTCCAGGACGGGCACCTCGAGGGGCTGCTGCGCTTCGAGTCGACCGGCTTCATCGAGCCCAGCAACATGATCCTGGTGCTGGCGGTGCTGTTCGGGCTGGCCACCGACTACGAGGTGTTCCTGCTCTCCCGCGTCCGCGAGGAATGGGATCGCACCGGGGACAACACCGCCGCGGTGGCGAGCGGCCTGCAGCACACCGGCGGCATCATCACGGCCGCCGCGCTGCTGCTCATCACCGTGGTCGCGGGCTTCGCCACCGGCGGGGTGACCGTCATCAAGACCATCGGCGTCGGCATGATCGTGGCCATCGTCGTGGACGCCACCCTGGTCAGGGCGCTGCTGGTGCCGGCGACGATGCGGCTGCTGGGCCGGTGGAACTGGTGGGCCCCGGGGCCTCTGGGCCGGTTGTATTCCCGCTACGGGATCCGTGAGGACCAGGAGTCCGATCTCGTGCGCGTCTAGCCCTCTGATAGGCGCTGGCGCTCTGCGTGGCCGCGTACCCGGCGAGCACGATCACGTGGAAGAGATACAGCCAGAGCCCGACCGCGACCGTGCCACCGATCTCGGTGAAACCGCCGAACGGCACCCCGAGATCGAGCGGCAGCGAGCAGAAGAGCACAAAGCCGTGCAGGAACCCGGAGAGGTTCGCGGCGGTGAACGAGCCGACCAGCACGGTCGACAGCCACTCGGGCCGGCCGGGCGCGACGCCGCGGTACACCCAGATCACCACGGGGGTCAGCACCAGCCAGGCGGCCAGGAACGACAGGACCACCCCGGCCACGGCGTACCACCCACCGCGTACCCAGAGGCCGCTGGTCACCGGCAGCGCCATGAACAGGCTGAGCAGCAGTGCCGGGGCGGCCGCCAGCAGGGGCAGCCAGAGCACCCGGCCGCGCCAGCCGACCAGGGACTCACCGGGTTCCCGCAGCGAGACGAAGGCCCGGCGCAGACCCTCGCCGTAGAGAGTGGCCGGCAGCAGGCTCGCCAGGGCCAGCATCGGGGTCAGGTGCAACCCCGCGTCGATGAGCCGCGCCAGGGCCTGCGGCGCCCCGATGGCATCCGGCAGGGCGTCGATCGTGCGCCCGGTGAGCCGGCGTACCCGGTCCGGCCCGGCGATCAGCCCGGTGATCCAGATGGCGAGCAACGCCACCGGGACCACCGCGATCCCGGAGTAGAACGTCACAGCGGCGGCGTGCAGCGCCAGGTCACGCCCCCGCAGTGGGCGAAACGGCAAGGCCAGGGTCCGGCGCAGATTACGCATGCGCCTCACATACCCCATGCCGGGTCATCCACAATCCGCCGTTGTCCACAGCCTCGGCTCCGGCGGCGTGCGGGCGTCCGGGAAGATGGCAGCCATGCGTGAGCTAGTCCTTCTAGGTTCCACCGGGTCCATCGGCACCCAGGCCATCGACATCGTCCGGCGCAACCCCGACCAGTTCCGGGTCGTTGCGGTCGGCGCCGGCGGGGGCAGCATCGAGCTGCTCGCCGCCCAGGCGCTCGAGCTGGGTGTCGACGTCGTCGGCGTGGCCCGGTCGAGTGCCGTCCAGGATCTGCAGCTGGCCTTCTACGCGGAGGCGCAGAAGCGGGGCTGGGCCACCGGGGACTTCAAGCTGCCCAAGATCGTCGCGGGGCCGGACGCGATGACCGAGCTCGCCCAGTGGCCCTGCGACGTCGTGCTCAACGGGGTGGTGGGGAGCCTCGGGCTGGCTCCCACGCTGGCGGCCCTGCGCGCCGGGCGGACCCTGGCCCTCGCGAACAAGGAATCGCTCGTGGCCGGCGGCCCGCTGGTCAAGGCCGCGATGACCCGGCCCGGGCAGATCGTGCCGGTCGACTCGGAGCACTCGGCGCTGGCCCAGTGCCTGCGCGGGGGCAGCGATCGGGAGGTGCGCCGCCTGGTGCTCACCGCCAGCGGGGGCGCTTTCCGTGACCGGCGGCGCAGCGAGTTGACGAACGTCACGCCGGAGGAGGCGCTCAAGCACCCGACCTGGGACATGGGCCCGGTTGTCACGATCAACTCCGCCACCATGGTGAACAAGGGGCTCGAGGTGATCGAGGCGCACGAGTTGTTCGACGTGCCGTACGACGACATCGCCGTGATGGTGCATCCGCAGTCGGTGCTGCACTCGCTCGTCGAGTTCACCGACGGTTCCACGCTCGCGCAGGCCAGCCCGCCCGACATGCGGCTGCCCATCGCCCTGGCGCTGGCCTGGCCCGACCGGGTGCCCGGCGCGGCCGCGGCCGTCGACTGGACGCTCGCGCACAATTGGGAGCTGCGTCCGCTCGACGCCGAGGCGTTCCCCGCGGTCGAGCTGGCCAAGGCCGCCGGGCGCGAGGGCAACTGCCGGCCCGCGGTCTACAACGCCGCGAACGAAGAGTGTGTGGCCGCGTTCGTCGCCGGTCGGCTACCTTTTCTGAGCATCGTCGACACAGTGGCGGCGGTGCTCGCGGCGGCCCCCGATTTCGGCCCACCGGGTACCGTCGACGAGGTGCTCGCCGCGGAGGCGTGGGCTCGGGCCCAGGCACAGCGGATGATCGTGACTGCGGCTGAAGGAGCCTGATGCTGTATTGGTTGGGAACGGCGGCGTTCGCGCTCGCGATCCTGATCTCGGTGAGCCTGCACGAGCTGGGTCACATGATCACGGCCAAGCGGTTCAACATGAAGGTCACGCAGTACTTCGTCGGCTTCGGCCCGACGATCTTCTCGTTCCACCGGGGTGAGACGGAGTACGGCCTCAAGGCCATCCCGCTCGGTGGTTTCTGCAAGATCGTGGGGATGACGCCGCAGGACGAGGACATCCTGCCCGAGGACCAGCCGCGTGCGATGTGGCGCTTCCCGGTGTGGAAGCGGACGATCGTGATGTCGGCGGGCTCCATCACCCACTTCATCCTCGCGGTCGTCGCCATCTGGTTCGCCGCGGTCTTCGTCGGTCTGCCGAACCCGGCACTGCCGACGACCGCCGCCGAGCAGCGGGCCATGCCCGCGATGGTCACGGTCGGTGACTGTGTGCAGACGGTGATCAACGAGGCCGGCTGCCAGGCGACCGATCCCAAGGCGCCGGCGGCCCTGGCCGGGCTGCAGGACGGTGACGTCATCACCCGCGTCGGCACCGCCACGATCCAGAACTACGGTCAGCTGACCGACGCGATCCGGGCACTGCCCGCCGGTCCGGTCGCGGTGGAATACACCCGTGCCGGTGCACCGCAGACCGCGACGGTCGACCTCGTCACCGCCGAGCGCACCCCGATCGACGACCCGGACGGGCCGGTGACCAAGGTCGCCGTCGCCGGCATCGGGCCGGACACCGACGAGCCGGCCCTGGTCACGTACGGGCCGGGTGGCGCGTTCGGAGCCACCGCGGACTACAGCTGGACCATCGTGAAGGGGTCGTTCGAGGCGCTCGGACGGATCCCCGAGAAGGTCCCCGCGCTCTGGAACTCCATCACCGGCGACGAGCGTGACCCCGACACCCCGATCAGTGTGGTCGGCGCCAGCCGGCTCGGCGGTGAAGCGATCGAGCGGGGTGTGCCCGAGGTCTTCCTCATGATCTTCATCTCGCTGAACATCTTCATCGGGCTCTTCAACCTGCTGCCGATCCTGCCGGTGGACGGCGGTCACATCGCGATCGCCTGGTTCGAACGCGCCCGTTCGTGGCTCTACGCCCGGCTGAAGAAGCCCGATCCCGGGCGTGTCGACTACTACAAGCTGATGCCGTTGACCTACGCCGTCATCCTTATCGGTGGCGCGTTCACGGTGCTGACGATCACCGCCGACGTCGTCAACCCGATCTCGATCTTCTCCAGGTGAGTGTGAAATGACCGCAATCAGTCTCGGCATGCCCGCAGTGCCCCCGCCCCCGCTGGCGCAGCGCCGGCAGAGCCGCCAGATCAACGTCGGCGGGGTCCTCGTCGGAGGTGGCGCGCCGGTCAGTGTCCAGTCCATGACCACGACGCTGACCTCGGACGTGAACGCGACCCTCCAGCAGATCGCCGAGCTCACCGCGTCCGGCTGCCAGATCGTCCGGGTCGCGGTGCCCTCCCAGGACGACGTCGAGGCGCTGCCCGCGATCGCCCGCAAGTCGCAGATCCCGGTGATCGCCGACATCCACTTCCAGCCGAAATACGTCTTCGCGGCGATCGACGCCGGCTGCGCGGCGGTCCGGGTCAACCCGGGCAACATCCGCCAGTTCGACGACAAGGTCAAGGAGATCGCCAAGGCGGCCTCCGCGACCGGCACCCCGATCCGGATCGGCGTCAACGCCGGCTCGCTCGACAAGCGGCTGCTGCAGAAGTACGGCAAGGCGACCGCTGAGGCGCTCGTCGAGTCGGCCCTCTGGGAATGCTCGCTGTTCGAGGAGCACGGCTTCCGCGACATCAAGATCTCGGTCAAGCACAACGACCCGGTCGTGATGATCCGCGCTTACCGTCTGCTCGCCGAGCAGTGCGACTACCCGCTGCACCTGGGCGTGACCGAGGCCGGTCCGGCGTTCCAGGGCACGATCAAGAGCGCGGTGGCGTTCGGTGCCCTGCTCGCCGAGGGCATCGGCGACACCATCCGGGTCTCCCTCTCGGCCCCGCCGGTCGAGGAGATCAAGGTCGGCCAGGGCATCCTCGAGTCCCTCGGGCTGCGCGAGCGCGGCCTCGAGATCGTCTCCTGCCCGTCCTGCGGGCGCGCCCAGGTCGACGTCTACACCCTCGCCGAGCAGGTCACGGCGGCGCTCGAGGGCTTCCCGGTGCCGCTGCGCGTCGCGGTCATGGGCTGCGTCGTGAACGGCCCGGGTGAGGCCCGCGAGGCCGACCTCGGGGTGGCGTCCGGCAACGGCAAGGGCCAGATCTTCGTCAAGGGCCAGGTCATCAAGACCGTCCCCGAGTCGATCATCGTGGAGACCCTGGTCGAGGAGGCCCTGCGCCTCGCCGACGAGATGGGCGCGGACCTGCCCGAGGAACTGCGGGACCTCGTCCCCGGCCCCCGGGTGACCGTGCACTGACCCGTACTCGTTTCGTTCAGCCCCGTCCGGTCCCCGGGCGGGGCTGAACGCGTTCCAGGCCCGGGACACGCCGGGCGCACAGGGCTTCCGCTGGGGCCCGGCTTTCGCCTGCGCGGGGGCCGGGCCGCGGTGATCCCGGACGCCAACCACGCTCAGAGCGGGAGGGCCGAGGGCGGAGGCCGACGTGGAGCAGGCCGCTCTTCCATCGGGGAGTCGGCTCAGAGCGGGCGGGGCTCAGAGCGGGCTGGGCTCAGGGGTGGGCTGGGCTCAGAACAGGACGGTGGCGAAGCTGCCCTGCTGGACGAATCCGCAGCGGGCGTAGACCCGGCGGGCGGGGGTGTTGTAGTCGTTCACGTAGAGGCTGACGGTTGGTGCGACCCGGCGGAGGGCGTCGCGGACGACGGCGGCCATCGCTGCGGCGGCCAGGCCTCGGCCGCGGTATTCCGGGTCCACCCAGACGCCCTGGACCTGGGTTGTGCGGCTGGTCACGATGGCCAGCTCGGCCTTGAAAACCACCCTGTCCCCGACGAATCGGGCGTACGCGCGCTTGCCCCGGACCAGCTCGGCGATGCGGCGCCGGTAGCCGCGGCCGCCGTCGTCGAGCAGGGGTGAGACTCCCACTTCCTCGGTGTACATGGATACCGCGGCTGGGAAGAGCTGATCCACCTCGGTCGACCGGACGAGCCGTACCTCCGGGTCGGGTGGGATGGGTGATTCCCGGTCGGCGACGAGCAGGGGCTGGTTGGGGCGTACGTCGCGGGCCGGGCCCCAGTGGCCGCCCAGGCGTTCCCACAGGTCGAGTACCGCCTCGGACCGGCCGATGATCGACGAGCAGATCCGGGGGTCGGCGCCGAGCAGCTCAGCGAAGGCCGCGACGGCCGGGGGAGTGGCGCACACCGGGACCAGGTGCGCACCGGACCAGCAGAGCGACTCGACGCGCCGGCCTGATCCGTACCCGTAGATGCGGCCGTCGGATCGCCACCAGTTGAGCCCATGGGCTGCCACACGCTCGGCGATCTGAGCGCCGGCGTACGGGTCTTGGTCGAGGATCCGCTCGACCGTGGCCCGCTCGGACTCCCCGAGTTGGCGGATGGGCACAGTCAGCACAGGTAACAGATTGCCAGATGCGGAGCGTCTGACACCCCACCCGCCCCGCCGGATCCAAAAACCTGCCTCGGGAGACTTGTCGTCGACACGTTGCCGATATATCGTCTAACTATCGACAACAGATCGGAGAAGATCATGAGGCACGAACACATGCGTCACTTGCACGAGGGTCGGATGCGCGGCTTCGGGTTCCCGCCCGGATTCCCGTTCGGTGGACCTGGGCGAGGCGGCTTCGGTGGCTGGGGTCCGGAAGGTCCCGGCGGCCCGCGAGGTCCCCGCCGCGGAGGCCGCGGCAGCCGGCCCAACGTCCGCCCGGCGCTGCTGGCGCTCCTGCTGGAGCGTCCGATGCACGGCTACGAGATGATCCAGGAGCTGGAGAGCCGCACGGGCGGCATCTGGCGCCCCAGCCCCGGCTCGGTCTATCCGACGCTGCAGCTGCTGGAGGACGAGGGGCTCATCGAGGCGGAGGCCACCGGCGGCCGCAAGCGTTTCACGCTCACCGAGGACGGGCGGGCGGAAGCGCAGACCGCGGCGGAGAACCCGCCCTGGGCGCAGTTCAGCGATGACACGATGTCGCAGGTCGCGGACTTCCGTGACGCAGCGGTCGGCATCATGGACGCCCTGCGCCAGGTCGGTTTCAACGGCACCCCGGAGCAGCGCCAGAAGGCGCTCGAGGTGCTGAACGAGACCAAGCGCAAGCTCTACGCCATCCTGGCCGACAGCGAGTGACCCACCTTGGCAGAAGGCGCACCCCGCAGGGGGTGCGCCTTTTTTGTTTCAGCGGCCGAGGGTGGCGATCAGTTCCTTGAGGGCGGTTGCCCCGCCGGCCTCGAGCTCGGGCGTGGGGAGCAGGGCCATGACCGGGACGGTGACCCCCGCGTCGGCGTACCGGGTGACGTGGGCCCGGCATTCCGCGGGGGTGCCGTGGACGATGAGGTCGTCGACCACCTCGTCGGGGATGGCGGCGAGGGCGGCTCGCCGGTCGCGTGCGGCCCAGGCTTTCCACATCGGGGCCAGGGCCGGTTCCCGGCCGAGCCAGCGATGGAACTCGGCGTACGCGGGGACCGTGAGGTAGGCGGCGATCATGCGCCGGCCGACCGTACGGGCGTAGTCGCGGTCGTCGGTGGGGCAGACGAAGATGCGGGCCACGATGTCGAAGTCGGGTTTGCCGGTCTTGGCCTCGCCGAGGGCCTGGGCGACGTCGGTGGCGGCGAGCCAGTTGAGGATCACCCCGTCGGCCTCGGCGGCGGCCAGCCGCAGCATCCCCGGTCGCAGCGCGGCGAGCAGGAGCTGCGGGGGCACCGCCGGCGGACGTTCGAGCCGGAAGCGCCGGACCTGGAACGTCTCGTAGGCCTCGTCGACCGTCTCGCCGGCCAGCGCCGCCCGCAGGAAGCGGAGCATGTCGCGGCTGCGGGCGAACGGCTGGGTGAACTCCGCCGCGTTCCAGTCGTGGACGACGACCGGGGACGAGGCGCCGATCCCCAGCTGGAAGCGGCCCGGTGCGGCGTCGGCCAGCGCGGCCGCGGTCATCGCCAGCAGGCCGGGGCCCCGGGTGAAGACCGGGGTGATCGCCGTGCCGAGCCGAGCCTCGGGCTCCCAGACCGAGGCGAGGGTCAGTGGGGTGAAGGCGTCGGCGCCGTTGACCTCACTGGACCAGAGGTCGGTGAACCCGGCCTGGCTCAGCGCCGCATAGACCGAAGCGTGCTCGGCCAGCGAAACCCCACTCAGCGGAACGGTCATGCCCCATCGCGTCACCATGCCCCCGATCCTGCCCTCTGCCGGAGGCCGGGTCCACCGGGGAAAGTGAGGTCCGCCACCCGATCCATCGATCGATGGACATCAGGAGTAAGTTTTTGAACTGACCAGTCAGTTTAAAGTGGGTGAACAGCATGCCGGTTCTGACCGCGAGCGGTGCGGGCGTCCGCCACCGCCGCCGATGGCTCTTCCGTGACGTGCACGTCGAGGCATCCCCGGGCGAGGTGGTCGCGATCGTCGGGCCGCCCGGCAGCGGACGCACCACGGTCCTGCTGGCGCTCGCCGGGCGATTCAAGCTCTCCGCCGGCCGCGTGGACCTCACGGGTGCCGCCGCGCTGGGCTATGTGCCCGATGTCTCCGAGCCGGAATCCGTGTTGACCGTCGCTGAACACCTCCGGGAAAGGCTTCTGCTGGTCGGCCGCAGCCCCGCCGCAGAGGTCGACTGGCACGGTCTCGATCCGGCGATGCGCGGTTTCGAGTTGAGCCCATTCCAGCGGCAGGTCCTGGGTCTGGTGCTGGCCCGCGTCGGGGATCCGCGGCTCATCGCGCTCGACGTCACCGACGAGGGCATGAACGCCGATGAGCGCGAGCGGCTCTGGGAGCTGATCGCCGAGGTGGCGGCCGGCGGTGCAGCGGTCCTGCTGACCGCCCGCGAACTCGACGAATCCCGGGTCTCGACAGTCATCAGACTCGGCGGCTCCGAGCCGGCCGAGCCGGTCCAGGTGGCCGAGCCGGTCCAGGTGGCCGGGCCGGGCGAGAGGGATGGCGTGGCCGGGCCGGGCGAGAGGGATGGCGTGGCCGGGCCGGGCGAGAGGGATGGCGTGGCCGGGCCGGGCGAGAGGGATGGCGTGGCCGGGGAGAAGGGTGCGAGGAAATGACGGGATTGTCCAGTGTGCGCTTGGCGGGCTATGAGCTGCGCCGATTCCTCCGCGGCCGGCTGCCGGTTGCCGCGCTCGTTGTCATCTGTGTGATCCCGCTGCTCTACGGCGCGCTGTATCTGTACGCGTTCTGGGATCCGTACGGGAAGCTCGATCATGTCCCGGCCGCGCTCGTGGTCGAGGACACCTCCGCCACGGCGACCGACGGCACGCAGGTGCACGCCGGGAAGGATCTTGCCGACAAGCTGATCGAGCGGGAGGTCTTCGACTGGCACGTGACCGATGCGGCCGGCGCGGAGAAGGGGCTGGCCGACGGGCGGTACCAGTTGTCGCTGCGGATCCCGGGTGACTTCTCCAGGAACCTGACGAGCGGGCCCGATCAGGATGCCACGCCGCGGCCCGCGCAGCTTGTCGTCGTCAACGACGATGCCACGAACTACCTTGCCGGCGTCTTCTCGCGGACCGCGTTCGAGGAGGTCCGGGCCGCCGCCGCGCAGTCCGCCCAGTCCGGGTACTTCGACAAGATGCTCATCGGGTTCACCGATCTGCAGTCGCAGACCGCGCAGGCCGCCGACGGTGCGAAGAAGATCGACAACGGGCTGGTCGACGCGGAGAACGGTGCCGGCAAGCTCACCGACGGGCTGTCGGACGCGGAGAACGGCGCCGGGCGGCTCTCGTCCGGGCTCGGGACGGCCGCGAAAGGTGCCGACGATCTCGCCGACGGGCTCGCGTCGCTGCAGGCGGGGGCGGCTCAGCTTGCCACGGGTACGCGGCAGGCGGCGGCCGGGGGACGGCAGCTCGCGACCACGGTAGATGCCGCCGCCGACAAGGTCGAACCGGTGCTGCGCCAGAACTCGAGACTCATCCAGGATGCCGCCGACCAGATCGCCGACGGCGCGGAGCTGCTCTCCCGCAACGTGAACCGGCTCGACGCCGCCGCCGATGCCGCGGTCGGCAACGCGACCCGGCTGCAGAAGTACCTCGACGGGCTGCCGGACGAGACGCCGGGGATCGCGCCGGCTCGCTCGTACGCGAAGCAGCTTGTGGTCGACGCGAAGCGGGTGCGGTCGACGATCGACGGCTCGGACCTGACCGCCCTGAGCAAGCGTCTCCGGGCTGTCTCCGCGGATGCGCGCAAGGTCGCCGCCGCCGCGCCTCGCCTCGCCGACGACGTCGCGGCGGCCCGGGCGAGTGTGGACAAGCTGGCGTCCGGGCTCGGTGACCTGGCAACCGGGGCCGAGAAGCTCGACAACGGCACGGCGGAGGCCGCGTCCGGCGCGCGGGACCTGCGGGGCGGGATCTTCCAGCTCGCGTCGGGGGCGCGGGAGCTCGACAACGGGCTCGGGACGCTCGAGAGCGGCGGCCGGCAGCTCGCCGGTGGGCTCGGTGACCTGCAGAACGGCGCGGCCAAGCTCGCGTCGGGGCTCAGTGACGGCGCCGGCGAGATCCCGTCCTACGGCGACGACCCGTCGAACCGGGCGGATCTGCTGAGCAACCCGGTGCAGCTCGATCGCACGGTCCGGCACCCGGCCGCGACGTACGGGGTGGGCTTCGCGCCGTACTTCCTGGCCCTGGCGCTGTGGGTGGGCGCGATGATCACGTACATGGTGCTGCGGCCGCTCAACCGGCGCTACATCGTGTCCGGTGCGCCCGCGTACCGGGTCGCACTGGCGGGTCTGCTGCCGGCGGTGGCGGTCGGTCTCGCGCAGGCCCTGCTGTTGTTCGTGGTGGTGGTCTTCACGCTCGGTCTCAGCCCGGTGCAGCCCGTGCTCACGCTGGCTCTGCTGATGGCGACCGCGACGGCGTTCGCGGCGATCATGCAACTGCTCGGTGCGGCGCTCGGACCGGCCGGCCGCATCCTCGCGCTGGCCCTGCTGATGCTGCAGCTCACCTCGTCGGGCGGCACCTATCCGGTGCAGACCACGCCGGGCTTCTTCCAGGCGATCCACCCGCTGCTGCCCATGACGTACGTGGTGCAGGCGCTCCGCCACGCGATCGACGGAGGCCCGGCGGGTACGGTGGTGACCGGCTTCCTGGCGCTGCTCGGGTACGGCCTCGGCGCGCTCGCGCTCACGGTCGTCATGGCGCACCGCAAGCGTCGCCTGACCCCGTCCGACCTGCATCCGGAGCTGGTGATCTGACAACCGTGGACGGCCGACGGCAGAGACGTCTGGAGACCCGCAACCGGCTGTACCAGGCCGCGGTGGAACTGATCGCCGAAAAAGGCTTCTCCGCCACCTCTGTCGACGACATCGCCCAGCGTGCCCGGGTCGCCAAGGGCACCATCTACTACAACTTCGGCTCCAAGACGATGCTGTTCGAGGGGCTGCTGAAGCACGGCATCGACCTGCTCACCGAGGCGTTCCGGGAGGCGGTGGAGGGTCTGCCGCCTCAGGAGGCGGTGGCCGCGCTGGTCCGCGCCGAGCTGGAGTACATCCGCAAGTACCAGGCGTTCGCGCAGCTGCTGCTCTCGGAGATGTGGCGGACGAACCGGGAGTGGCAGCAGACCCTGGTGCTGCTGCGGGAACGGGCCATCGGGGTGATCGCGGAGACCGTCCGGGCCGGCGTCGAGTCCGGTGACCTCCCGGACGACCTGGACGTGCGGGTGGCGTCGTCCGCGCTGTTCGGGGTGGGTCTGGTGGTCGCGGTCGACTGGCTGGTCTTCCAGCCGGAGCGCCCGATCGAGGACGTCGAGCAGTCGCTGCTGGCGATCGTCCGCCGCCGCGTCGCCTGACCCGGCTTTCCGGGGGCGACGCGGCGGGCTCACGGACGGGTCAGCTCGACGTCGAGCGGCTGCGCCAGGCGGTGGCGAACGAGGTACGCCCGTTGGTGCGCAGCAGGGAGCCCTCGTACACCCGGGCGCCGATCCAGAGGAACACCGCCGCGGAGGCCGCCAGGACCACCAGCGCCACCAGCGGTTCCCAGACCGCGGTGTCGCCGTTGAAGATCCGGACCGGCATGGCGATCGGCGACGAGAACGGCACGTAGGACAGGATCCGCATCACCGGGTCGTTGTCGGTGAGGAACAGCACCGCGAAGAACGGCAGCATGACCGCCATCTGCAGCGGGGTGGACGCTCCGGCGATGTCCTCCTGCCGGGCGGCGAGCGCGCCGACACCGGCCCACAGTGTCGCCAGCATGACGAAGCCGAGGACGAAGAACGGCAGGAACCAGCCGATCGCCGGGCCCACGAGGCTCACCACCTTGGTGTCGACGTCGGCGATCTGCATCCCGGCGAACGCCACCAGCGCGATCAGCGCGATCTGGCCGAACGCGAGCAGTGTCATCGCGGCCACCTTGCCGGCGAGCAGGGCGCGCACCGGGATGCTGGACACGAGGATCTCGACGATCCGGGTCTGTTTCTCCTCGGTGACGCTCTGGGCGATCTGCATGCCGAAGGTGAACGACGTGATGAAGAAGAGGAACGCCAGCGCGAACGGCACGACGAACTTGAGGAACGGGTCGATCGCGTCCGGGTCGAGCAGCTGTACGGGCGGTGCGACGCTGAGCGCCCCGACCACGTCGGAGGGCTCCTCGTCCAGGGCGAGCACCGTGGGCCCGGCCACCACGGCCGCGTCGACGTCGCCGTCACGGACGAGGCGTTCGGCCCCGGCGTCGTCGGTCGCCGGGGTGACCTCGAAGCCGGCCTGCTGCAGCGCGGCCGCCACGGTCGGGTCGGCGGCCGCGACGGTGGTGGCGCCGCCGCTGAGCACGGCCGGCAGCACGGTGCTGGCGATCGCGATGAACAGGAAGAACACGGTGCTGAAGATGAATGTCTTGTCGCGCAGCTTCACCCGTACCTCGCGGGCGGCGACCAGTCTGGCGGCGGCGAACGTGGTCACTGGTTGACCTCCCGGAAGATCTCGGTGAGCGAGGGGGACACGGGGCCGAACGCGTGGACCCGGCCACGGGCCAGGGCCGCGCGCAACACCTCCTGGTCGTCGGTGCCGGGCGCGAGGTCGAAGACCGCCTCGGCGCCGTCGAGGTCGATGAGCGTCAGGCCGGGCTGGTCGCGCAGCCAGCCCGCGTCGGTGTCGACCTCGATGCGGAACCGTGGCATCGCGTGGTCGGCCCGGAGCTGGTGGCGGCTGCCGGCGGCCCGGATCGTGCCGTCCGCGATGATCACCAGGTCGTCGCAGAGCCGTTCCACCACGTCGAGCTGGTGGCTGGAGAACAGCACCGGCGCCCCGGCCGCGGCCCGGTCGCGCAGCACGCCGAGCACGACGTCGACGGCGAGCGGGTCCAGGCCGGAGAACGGCTCGTCGAGCACGAGCACCTCGGGGTCGTGCACGAGGGCGGCGGCGATCTGCACCCGCTGCTGGTTACCGAGGGAGAGCTTCTCCACCGGTTCGCCGGCCCGTTCGGTGAGGCCGAGGCGTTCCAGCAGCGCGGCGGTGCCGGTGGCGGCCGCGGTGGCGGTCATGCCGTGCAGCCGTCCCAGGTAGACGATCTGGTCGGTGACGGTCATCTTCGGATAGAGGCCGCGTTCCTCGGGCATGTAGCCGAAGCGCTGTCGCAGCTCGCGGGTCAGCGGCCGGCCCTGCCAGCGCACCTCACCCGTGTCCGCGGCCAGCACGCCGAGCATGATGCGCATGGTGGTGGTCTTGCCGGCGCCGTTCGCCCCGACGAAACCGGTCATCCGTCCGGCGCCCACGTCGAACGAGACGTCCTTGAGCACCTGGCGGTCCCCGAAACTGCGGCTGACGGCGTCGACACTCAGCACGTTGGTCATACCCCAACGCTAGAGCTGATCTTGGTCGGCCGCGTCCGGCTCGCGAAGGACAAGCCTGGTCCTCCGCCAGGAGGACGACGGTCAGGGCAATCCGGGACGAACCACCCCGAGCTCGTACGCGAGCACGACCGCCTGGGTCCGGTCCCGCGCGCCGATCTTCATCAGGACCCGGCTCACATGCGTCTTCACGGTCGTCTCCCCGAGTCGCAGCGCCGTCGCGATCTCCGCGTTCGTCGCACCGCCGGCCAGTAGCACGAAGACCTCGTTCTCACGCGGGGTCAGGTCGTCGAGGCGGGCCGGGCGGTGCCGGGGTGACCCGGAGGTGGCGAACGTGGCGATCACCCGGCGGGTGACCGCGGGCGTCAGCAGCGCGTCCCCGGCGGCGACCACGCGTACGGCCTCGACCAGCTCCTCGGGCGTGCCGTTCTTGAGCAGGAACCCGCTGGCGCCGGCCTGCAGTGCGGCGAACAGGTAGTCGTCGCGGTCGAACGTGGTGAGGATCAGGACCGCGGGGCCGTTCTGCTCGGTGATCGCCCGGGTCGCGGTCAGACCGTCCATCCCGGGCATCTCGACGTCCATGAGGATGACGTCGGGCTGGAGCCGCCGGGCCAGGTCGACGGCCTGGTGCCCGTCGGAGGCCTCGCCCACGACCTCGATGTCGTCCTCGATCTCGAGGATGACCCGGAAACCGGTGCGGACCATCCGGTGGTCGTCGGCGAGCAGCACCCGGATCATCGGGCGTCCCCCGCGAGCTCGGTCCGGGCGATCGGCAGCCGGGCACGGACCCGGAAGCCACCGCCGGTGCGCCGGCCGCTCTCCAGCGTGCCGTCGTGCACGGCGACCCGTTCCCGCATCCCGATCAGCCCCATGCCCGTTCCGGTGCCCTGGCCGGCCGGTCCGGTCCCGTCGTCGGCGACGTCGACCTCCAGTTCCCCGGCGAGGTAGCGGACGCGGATGTCGACGGTGGTCGCGGACGCGTGCTTCAGGGTGTTGGTCACCGCTTCCTGCGCGATCCGGTACGCCGCCTGGGACACCGAATCGGGCACCGGGGCGGGGTCGCCGTACACCGCGTACCGGGCTTCGAGGCCGGCGCCGCGGACCCGGTCGGCCAGGCCTGCCATCCGGTCCAGGCCGGCCGCCGGGATGTTCTCGTCCGGCGGGCTGTCGGGGGAGCGCAGGGCGCCGAGCATGCGGCGCAGCTCGTCCACGGCGGTCCGGGCACCGTCCTCGACCGCCGACAACGCGGTGCGGGCCCGGTCCGGGTCCCGGTCCAGCACCCGACGGCAGGCCGACGCCTGGATGCCCATGACCGAGACGTGGTGGGCCACCACGTCATGCAGGTCACGGGCGATCCGGAGGCGTTCCTCGGCGACCGCCCGCCGCCCGGCCAGTTCCTGCGCGGCGAGGAGTTCTGCCGCCTGGACCTCGAGCTGGTGCTGACGGCGGGTGGAGTGCCAGATGGCCTCACCGAGCAGGTAGGCGAACCCGAACACCACCACATTCGCGGCGAGGGTGTGGATCAGCGTGGCGAGCAGCGGCGGCAGCTCACCCGAGGCGCCCTGGGGCTGATCGTCGATCAGGTGGTGCGAGATCGCCCAGGCGATGCCCAGCCACGAGAACATCGCCCCGATGATGACGAACCGGATGAGCTGGGACCGGCGGTGCTGCCGCCCCCACGCACCCAGCGTGTAGATCATCGCCAGCATGGCCCACGCGGTGACCTGCTGTTCCTGCACGCCACGCACCTGGGACCCGATGAACAGCGCCGCCATGATCAGCGCGACGGCGTCCGGCCACCGTCTGCGCACGCCCAACGGCAGGGTGAGCGCCAGCACCCAGACGACCTGTTCACCCGGGCCCGGCAGGTCTTCCGCGGCCAGGAGGCCGGCACTGCGGGCGAGGAACAGATTGAGTACGGCGAAAGCAGCCACCGCCACCCCGAGCGCCACGTCCCGGCGTTGTTGCCGGCGGGTGGGCCCGGGGCGCTGCCACCGCTCGTCCACAGATCGCATGGCTCGACGATCGCACGACGGCTGCCTCAGGTCAGGCCCGGGCCCGCGGGCTGGACGGCCGGGGCCGGCGGCGGATAGGCGTGCAGGATCCAGGTCTGCTGTCCCAGGGCGAACAGGTTCTGCGTCACCCAGTAGATGATCACGCCGAGCGGGAAGATCAGGCCGGAGATCAGCAGTGAGAACGGGATGCCGTACAGCATCAGGCGCTGGATCATGCGCTGCTGCGGGTCCTGCGCCCAGCCGGTCCGCAGGATCATCTGCCGGCTCGTCAGCCAGGTCGTCACGACCATGACGGCGATCAGCACCAGCGTCACCGCGCGCACGGTGCCGGCCTGGGCGCCGAGGACCTGCAACTGGGCCGCGCCCGAGCGGAACGTCGCCGCGATCGGGGCACCGAACAGCTCGGCGTGGGCGGCACTGTCGAACTGACCCAGCGTCCAGCCGTACAGGGTCCGGGCGTGTTCGCTGGTGATGCTCGGGCGCAGGTGGCGCAGCACGTGGAACAGGCCGATGAACACCGGGACCTGCACGAGCATCGGGATCAGGCTGGTGATCGGGTTGACGTTCTCCGAGCGGTAGAGCTCCATCGTCTCGCGCTGCAGAGCGGCCGGATCGCCGCGGTGCTTCTCCTGCAGCGCCTTCATGCGCGGTTGCAGCGCCTGCATGGCGCGCTGCGAACGGACCTGCTTGACCACGACCGGGAACAGCAGCACCCGGACGGTCAGCACCAGGAAGATGATGCCCAGCACCCAGGACCAGGAGGTGCCGAACGCGGTCGCCTCGCCCAGGAGCCGGTCCCAGGCGGCGTGCCAGAAGAGCAGGACGGCCGAGATGGCCGAGTAGACAAGCCCCATCAGTGAGCTCATGCGGATTTCCTTCGCGGATCGGACTGCGTGACGACAGGGACGGGTCATCAGCGGCCGGACTCAGCGATGGTGCAGCGGAGAGGTGCTCAGGCGGCCGCGAGGGCGCCTGTCGGTCCTCTCGGCCGGGTGCGGCCCGCGGCATCCGGGTCGCGGTGGCGGGGAACCCGGGTACGAGCGGCCCGCGCGTGCAGGCCGGCACCGGGAACCACGGCTTCCGTGGCGGTGGTCCGTCGCCCGGTGAGCGTCGCGGCGGCCAGCACAGCCATGAGCAGCACCGCACCGACAGCCCCGGTGCCCAGGAAGAGATCAGCGGAGTTCGCCCCGGTCAGCAGACCGACCAGGTGCCAGAACGCGGCGGACCAGAGCACACCGGAACTGTAACGCCTCAGCGCTATCGGCTCCGAACCGGATTTTTGTCTCGGTCCGCCTGCCGCGCCTCTTCGGCGGCCGGGGACAGGACGGTCAGCTGCGCCGCACCGGTCAGCCAGCTGACCGCGATCACCAGCACGACCCGTTCCAGGTACGCCCCGAGTGTTCCGCGTCCCACCAGCAGCATGGTCAGGGCCAGCGCGGCCCCGGACGGGACGATGAGGGCGGCGGACGCCGCGGCCAGCCGTCGCTGCGCCGGCCGGAATTCCGGTGACCAGGCGATCAGGGCCATCGCACCGGCGAGCAGGACCAGGCCGGCGACGGCGGCGGCGGAGTGCACGACGTCCGCCACGGTGGTCGGCTCGAACGGGGGCAGGGCGCACGTGGTGGCGCAGGGCACCACCGCGGAACCCGCCGCGAACACCGCGGCCGCTCCCAGCACCGGTGCGACCCGGCCGCTGAGATGCCGCAGAGCCCCGCCGAGCAGCGCAACCCCGCAGGCCAGGGCGATCAGTCCCCAGCGGTACGGGCTCGCGAGCGGCATCCCGGTGACCCCGGCCTCGCTGACGTAACCGGCCAGCCAGGAACCCGGCGCGGCGACCAGCCCGGCGAGCATCGTGACCGCACCGGCCGGGACCAGGAGCAGGGCGGCCACCGCGGCGAGCCGCCGAGTTCCCGGGGCGTTGGTCGGCTCAGGCATGGTCCCCACGCTAACCGGCGCCGTGACCTACGACGGCGGCCCGTGGTCGAATGATCGGATGAGCCGGACAGTGGTGATCACGGGAGCGAGCTCCGGCATCGGGCTCGCCGCGGCGGTCGCGATGGCGCGCGACGGTGACGAGGTCGTCCTGCTCGGTCGCGACCCCGGGCGGCTCCGGGCCGCGGTGGACCAGGTGCGCACGGCCGCCGGGCGCACCCCGGCCGCGTACCGGGCGGATTTCGCCGTGCTGGACGAGGTGCGCGAGGCCGGCCGCCGGGTGTCCGCCGAGCACGAGCGGATCCATGTGCTGGTCAACAACGCGGGCCGGCTCGCCCCCGCCGGCCGCCGCACCGTGGACGGGTTCGACCTGAGCCTGCAGACCAACCACCTGGGCGGGTTCCTGCTGGCGAACATGCTCACCGACCGGCTCCGGGCGGCGGCGACGGCGGACGAGCCCGCGCGCGTCGTCACCACCGGCTCCCTGGCCGAGGCCTGGGGCACGCTCGACGTCGCCCGCCCGGGCCGCCGGCAGTTCAGCCGGTGGCTGGCCTACGGGGCCGGGAAACAGGCGAATCTGCTGTTCACCGTCGAGGCGGCGCGGCGCTGGAGTCCGTACGGGATCGTGCCGACCTGTTTCTTCCCGGGTCTGATCCGCAGCGGTTTCGGTCTGAGCAGTCCGCTCTTCGCCCTGGGCCGGGTCCTGCCGATGGTGTTCCGCACCGCGGAGCAGGGGGCCGAGACGCTCCGCTGGCTCGCCGATGATCCGGCGGCGCTGGTGCCGGGCGGCTATTTCGCGTGGCGGCGGCCGTTCGCCGCGACCGGACGGTCGACGGATCCGGAGCGGGCCCGGCGGCTCTGGGACGCGAGTCTCGACGCGGTGGGCCTGTCCTAGGGGTGGGTCGTCGTCGGGATGTCGGCGTCGTCCTCGGGCGTGATGGTGCCGCCGAGCTCCAGGATGTGCCGGTGCGCCGCGGCCAGGCGGTCCTCCAGCGTGACGATGCGGCAGGCCGCGGCCAGCAGGGTGCCCTCGTCGAGCAGCTGGCGGACCCGGGCGGCCAGCTGGAGCTGGTGGCGGGAATACCGGCGGTGACCGCCGCCGGAGCGTTCCGGCTCGATCAGCCCGGCGGTGCCCAGGCTGCGCAGGAACGCGGGCGTCACGCCGATCATGCTCGCCGCCCGGCCCATGGTGTACGCCGGCCGGTCCGCGGACATGGTCCAGGGCCCCGGCGGGTAACCGGGGCCCTGGCTGTTCAATTCTGGTGCCGACCGCCGTCGGCTCGGTCATTCCGCCTGCGTGCCGCTAACGGATGGCCTGGGTGATGGGCATCGGCTGCGATCACCTCTCGTCGGGTCGGGGACGGTGCGATGACGCGTTGCTGCGGTATCTCGTCCTCCTTAACCAACACAGGTTCTGTACTGCTTGCCTGTCGGCGGTGCGTCGCCGACTCCCATGATGTTAGGCCGGTCACAGGCCGATTTCTAGAGTCGCCGCTGTAGATTTTTTGGACTATTCGGGCTCGTCGATGGAACTCACTCCAGCGCAATTAACCCTGTGCATTGACGGCCGTAACACAGCGGGTAGATCCTCATCGCACGGCAGTGGCCAAGGTCACCGCTGACCCTCGGTCTAGGGAGCCTTCATGAGTGCTGACCCTGTCCCCAGTACCGACGAAGAGCGCCTCGCGGAGCTCGGCTATGAGCAGGAACTACATCGCCGGCTGTCCGGGTTCTCGAACTTCGCGGTCTCCTTCTCCATCATCTCCGTCCTGGCCGGCGCCATCACGTCGTACGGGATCGCCATGACCGCCGGCGGACCGATCGCCATCACCCTCGGGTGGCTGTTCGTCGGTGTCATGGTCACTTTTGTCGCGCTCGCCATGGCGGAGGTCTGCTCCGCATACCCCACCGCGGGCGCGCTCTACTGGTGGGCCGCCGCGCTCGCCAAACGCAACAAGGCCGCCTGGGCGTGGTTCGTGGGGTGGTTCAACTTCCTCGGCGAGGTCGCGGTCACCGCCGCCATCGACTTCGGCGCCGCGATCACCACCGCCGCGTTCCTCAGCCTGAGCTTCGACATGGAGGTCACCACCGGGCGGACCTTCCTGATCTTCCTGGTCATCATCGTCGCGCACGGGCTGCTCAACACGTTCGGCGTGAACCTGGTCCGGATGCTCTCCGACGTGAGCGCGTGGTGGCACCTGATCGGGGTCGCGGTCATCGTCGGGGTGCTCGCCATCGTCCCCGACAGCCACAAGCCGATCTCGGAGGTCTTCTTCGAGGTCCGCAACGAGACCGGGTTCACCTTCGCGGGTGCGGGCGCTTACGCCGTACTCATCGGACTGTTGATGGCGCAGTACACCTACACCGGGTACGACGCCTCCGCGCACGTCGCCGAGGAGACCCACGACGCGGCGCGGGCGGCACCACGCGGCATCGTGATGTCCGTCGTGGTCTCGGTCATCGCCGGGTTCGTGCTGCTGGTCTCCATCACCTGGGCGATCCAGGACTACGACGCCCAGCGGACCACCGAGCTCGGCCTGCCGCCGGCCCAGATCTTCATCGACGCGGTCGGGCACGACCTCGGGACGGCTCTGCTGCTCATCTGCATGGTCGCCCAGTGGTTCTGCGGGATGGCCTCGGTCACGGCCAATTCCCGGATGGCGTACGCGTTCGCGCGCGACGGTGCGCTGCCCGGCTCGCGGCTGTGGAAGCAGGTCAACCCGCGCACGGGTACGCCCACCAACTCGATCTGGCTGTGTGTGACCATCAGCACTCTGCTGGTCCTGCCGTCGCTGTGGAACACGACCGCGTACCTCGCGGCGACGTCGATCGCGGTCATCGGCCTCTACATCGCGTACGTCGGCCCGGTGCTGCTGCGCCGGCTCAGCTCCGACTTCCAGCCCGGCCCGTGGAACCTCGGGAAGTGGAGCGCGCCGATCGGCTGGATCGCGATCGCCTGGGTGGTGCTCATCTGCGTGCTGTTCGTGCTGCCCACGGCCAGTCCGATCACCGCGGGCACGTTCAACTACACGATCGTGGCCGTGGCGGTCGTCGTCGGCGCCGCGACCGTCTGGTGGTTCGTCAGCGCCCGCAAGTGGTTCACCGGGCCGAAGCAGAACCTGATCGAAAAAGCCGCGCACGGCGAGCAGACCCTGCCTGCCCCACCGGAGTGATCTTTCGTCGCGGGGGCCGGGCGTTTCGCCCGGCCCCCGAAATCTGTCGGACCCCTGCGATAGGACTTCTCCATGGAACTCGAGGACCTCGACGTAGCCGTCGACAACGGCAGCATCGACACCGTCCTGCTCGCGCTCACCGACATGCAGGGCCGCTTGCAGGGCAAACGCCTGCACAGCCGCTACTTCATGGACGAGGTGGTCTCCGGTGGCAGTGAGGGCTGCAACTACCTGCTCGCCGTCGACGTCGACATGAACACCGTCGACGGCTACGCGATGTCGTCGTGGAACAGCGGTTACGGCGACTTCGTCATGAAGCCCGACTTCAGCACCCTGCGACCGGTCCCGTGGCAACCCGGCACGGCCATGGTCCTCGCCGACCTCGAGACCACGGACGGTCAGGCGGTCTACGCCTCGCCCCGGCAGATCCTGCGGCGCCAGCTCGATCGCCTCGCCGCGCACGGGCTCACCGCGTACGCGGGCACCGAACTTGAATTCGTCCTCTACAAGGACAGCTACGAGCAGGCGTGGGAGAAGAACTACCGCGACCTCACGCCGGCCAACCAGTACAACGTGGATTATTCGCTGCTCGGCACCGCCCGGGTCGAGCCGCTGCTGCGCCGCATCCGCAACGAGATGGCCGGCGCCGGGCTGGTGCCCGAGAGCGCCAAGGGCGAGTGCAACCTCGGCCAGCACGAGATCGCGTTCCGCTATGCCGACGCGCTCACCGCCGCGGACAACCACGTCGTCTACAAGAACGGCGCCAAGGAGATCGCCGCCCAGGAGGGCATGGCGCTGACGTTCATGGCCAAGCCGAACGCACGTGAGGGCAATTCGTGCCACATCCACTTCTCGCTGCGCGACGCCGACGGCCGTTCGGCGATGCTCGGTGACGGGCCCGCCCACCTGTCGGAGATCGGTCAGCAGGTGCTTGCCGGGCTGCTCGCCACGATGCGCGAGTTCAGCCTGCTGTTCGCCCCGAACATCAACTCCTACAAGCGCTATCAGCACGGGTCCTTCGCGCCGACCGCGCTGCGCTGGGGGGTCGACAACCGGACCTGCTCGCTGCGCATCGCCGGCCACGGCCAGGGCATGCGGGTGGAGAACCGGGTGCCCGGCGGCGACGTGAATCCCTACCTGGCCATCGCGGCGCTGATCGCGGGGGCGCTGCACGGGATCGAGAACGGTCTGTCGCTGGAGGAGGAGTTCCGGGGCAACGCGTATGACGACAGATCGGCGCCACGGGTCCCCACCACCCTGCGGGAGGCGCATGACCTGTGGGAGGTCGGGCCGGTCGCCGCGGCGGCGTTCGGTGCCGAGGTGGTGTCGCACTACGCGAACATGGCGAAGATCGAGTTGTCCGCCTTCGACGCCGCGGTCACCGACTGGGAATTGCGTCGCGGCTTCGAACGGCTGTGACGGCTCGGCGTGTGATGATCATCGGGGAGGTGGATCGTGGACAGCTTTGACGTGATCAATCCCGCGGACGCGACGGTGCTGCAGGCCGTACCCATGAACGGGACGGCCGAGACCGACGCCGCGATCGAGCGGGCGCAGCAGGCGTTCCTCTCCTGGCGGCAGGTCGCCCCGGGGGACCGGGCGAGGTTGCTGCGCCGCTTCGCAGCCGTGGTCGACGACCACCTCGAGGAGCTCGCCCAGCTGGAGGTGCGCAACGCCGGGCACACGATCGGCAACGCACGCTGGGAGGCGGGCAATGTCCGCGACGTCCTCGACTACTACGCCGCGGCGCCGGAACGGTTGACCGGCCGGCAGATCCCGGTGGCCGGCGGCCTCGACGTGACGTTCCACGAACCGCTCGGCGTCGTCGGCATCATCGTCCCCTGGAATTTCCCGATGCCGATCGCCGGCTGGGGATTCGCGCCCGCGCTCGCCGCCGGCAACACCGTCGTGCTCAAACCGGCCGAGCTGACGCCGCTCACCGCGCTCCGGCTCGGCGAGCTGGCCCTGGCGGCCGGGCTGCCGGAGCACGTGTTCACCGTCCTGCCCGGCCGCGGCGACGTGGTCGGGCAGCGGTTCGTCACCCACCCCGCGGTGCGCAAGGTGTGCTTCACCGGCTCCACCCGGGTCGGTAAATCCATCATGGCGGGCGCCGCCGACCAGGTGAAACGGGTGACACTCGAGCTGGGCGGCAAGAACGCCAACATCGTCTTCGCCGACGCCGACCTCGAGAAGGCCGCCGCGAGCGCCCCCGGCGGCGTCTTCGACAACGCCGGACAGGACTGCTGCGCCCGGTCCCGGTTGCTCGTCCAGGACTCCGTGTACGACAAGTTCCTCGCGTTGCTGGAGCCCGCCGTCACGTCCTTCCGCGTGCAGGATCCCGGGCTCGAGACCGCCGAGATGGGTCCGCTGATCTCGGCGGCGCACCGGGACAGGGTCGCGTCGTACACCACCGAGGCCGACGTGGCGTTCACCGGCGCGGCCCCCGGCGGCGACGGCTGGTGGTTCCCGCCCACGGTGCTGCTCGCGAAATCCACCAGCGACCGGCACTGGCGCGAGGAAGTCTTCGGGCCGGTGCTGTCGGTGCTGCCCTTCCGCGACGAGGCCGAGGCGATCGCCCTGGCCAACGACACCGAGTACGGCCTGTCCGGCTCCCTCTGGACCCGGGACCTGGGCCGGGCGTTGCGGGTGTCCCGCGGCGTCGACGCCGGCAACCTCAGCGTCAACTCGCACTCGTCGGTGCGCTACTGGACCCCGTTCGGCGGCATGAAACAGTCCGGGATCGGGCGCGAACTCGGCCCCGACGCGGTGCTGGGCTTCACCGACGTCAAGAACGTATTCATCTCAACCGAAAGCTGAGAGGGCCGGCTGTGGAGCGTTTGCAGGATCGGGTCGCGGTCATCACCGGGGCCGGGAGTGGCATCGGGCTGGCCACCGCCCGCCGGTTCGCGGCGGAAGGCGCCAAGGTCGTCTGCGTCGACATCTCGGAGGATGCCGGCAAAGCGATCGCCGACGAGGTGGGCGGCGAGTTCATCGTCTGCGACGTCAGCGACGAAGACTCGGTGAAAGCCCTGTTCGACGGCGTCGCCGAACGCCACGGCCGGGTCGACATCGCCTTCAACAACGCCGGCATCTCCCCACCCGACGACGACTCGATCCTGGTCACCGGCCTGGACGCCTGGGAACGGGTGCTCAAGGTCAACACGACCAGCGTCTTCTTCTGCTGCAAATACGCGATCCCGCACATGCAGCGCCAGGGCAAGGGCTCGATCATCAACACCGCGTCCTTCGTGGCCCTGCTCGGCGCGGCGACCTCCCAGATCGCATACACCGCGAGCAAGGGCGGAGTGCTGGCCATGACGAGGGAGTTGGGCGTCCAGTTCGCCCGCGAAGGCATCCGCATCAATGCCCTCTGCCCCGGCCCGGTCGCCACCCCGCTGCTGATGGACCTCTTCGCCAAAGACCCCGAACGAGCCGCCCGTCGCCTCGTCCACGTGCCGATGGGCCGCTTCGCCGAGCCGTCCGAGATCGCGGCGGCCGTAGCGTTCCTGGCCAGCGACGACGCGTCCTTCATGACAGCCTCCCAGTTCGTCGTCGACGGCGGCATCACCGGGGCGTACGTGACCCCGCTCTGACCGTGACCCGCGCTGACCGTGACTTCACACGGCTGTGGGAAGAATCTCGATTGTTTGTTTAGGACGATCAAGCGGCGGGCACCCGAAGTGAACGCTCCCCATAAAGGAGCGAAGGGGTCGAATCCTCGCCGACGCAAGCTTCGATCGCTGCGCAGGTGGGCAGCAAGGACCCGGGCGCGGCGTCAGCCCTGCAAAGGGCGGCGCCGCGCGCCCGTGTCGGTCTGGCGCCCGTGTCGGTCTGGCGCCCGTGTCGGTCTGGCGCCCGGGCCCGCGTTGGACCCGGCTCCGGGCGAAACCCTGGCGACGGTATACGGAATCGACCACATAACCGACCTCGAGGCCCTCGCGCCTTTGTTCGCTCGGCGCCCGCGTGCTGGCCCTCGCTCATTCCTTCCGGTGTCGCGCGATCCTTTCCTGCCGTTGTCCGGGTCATCGGCGTTGTGGCGTAGCGCGTTCTGGGGGCTTGGGTGCGGCCTCGGCGACGGCCGTGGATGGCTGCGGCGCGATGGGCGTTTTATCGCTGGTGCTTGCCCCCTGCGTAGGGCCCCTGCACAGGTGTATTGCTCGGGGTGGGCTCTGCTTGGCGTCCGGGACCGGGGAGTGGTTGGGCTTGATCTGAAGCGCTGAGTGGTTAGGTTGGGATGATGCGTCCGGTCATCGGTATCACCACCTATGTGGAGCCCGCGACGTGGGGGGTTTGGCATGATCTGCCCACCGCGCTCGTTCCGCAGGACTATGTTGCCGCGGTGACCGCAGCGGGTGGGCGTGCCCTGTTGATCCCGCCCGATGATGTCGATGCCGATGTGCTGGACCTGCTCGACGGGCTGTTGCTGTCGGGCGGCGCTGATCTTGAGCCGGAGCTCTACGGCGCCGAGCCGGGGCCGTTGACGGTCACCCGGCCTGAGCGGGATGCCGCGGAGATGCTTCTTGCCCGGGGTGCGCTGGCCCGGGATCTGCCCGTGCTGGGGGTGTGCCGGGGGATGCAGCTGCTCGTCGTCGCCGCCGGGGGGAGTCTGCACCAGCATCTTCCCGACGTGCTGGGGCATGAGGCACATCGACCGGAACCCGCTGTGTACGGGCGGCAGGAGATCACGTTCGTACCCGGAAGCCGGATCTCCGCCCTCATGGGTGCGGACCGCGAGGTTCGGTGCTATCACCATCAGGGTGTCGCCGATGCCGGGTCTCTGGCGGTCGGCGGCCGGGCCGGGGACGGGCTGGTCGAGGCGGTGGAAGACCCCGCCAAGAGGTTTGTCCTTGGCGTGCAGTGGCACCCTGAGGTGGTCCGGGACAAACGTATCTTCGGCGCTCTGGTGGCAGCCGCGGGGACGAGCGGCACCAACGGGTGAATGGCGTCGCCGCCGGGATTATCGCCGGGGCCGATGGCCTTGACGCCGGGTGAGAGCGACCGAAAGCCGGGATCGCGCTAAGGGTTCGCGATTCGTGGCCGATGTCGGAGATCTGGAGACCGAGGAGGATCGCACCGTATGCGCAGGCCCTTGATCGGACTGACCTCGTACGAGCAGAACGTCCAGTACAACGGCACTGACCTGCTGGCCGGCATGCTCCCCATGTCGTATGTCAAAGCCGTGCACGCGACCGGCGGCCGGGCTGTGCTGATCACGCCCGATGATCCTGGCACCGATGTCATCGAGTCGCTCGACGGCATCGTGTTCGCCGGGGGTGGGGACGTCGACCCGGCCAACTGGGGGGCCGCGCCGCACCCGGCCACGGAGGCGGACGTCGTACGGGATGTCTCCGAGCTGATGCTGATGCGGGCCGCGCTCGACGCCGGTCTCCCGGTGCTCGGAGTGTGCCGGGGTATGCAGCTCATGGCCGTGGCTACCGGTGGCTCGTTGCACCAGCATCTTCCCGACCTTGTCGGCCATGAGCGGCACCGGGCCGCTCCGGGCACCGACCCGCTCGCCGCGGACGCGTCCTCGTTCGGGCGGCATGACGTGGTGCTGCAGGAGGGGTCGGCGGCGCGGTTCCTGCTGGGGGAGCGGTTGACGGTCAACTCGTTCCATCATCAGGCGATCGATGATCCGGGCACGTTCACCGTCAGTGGCTGGTGCCCCGACGACCGGATCGTGGAGATCATCGAGGACCGGGACCGGGAGTTCGCGCTGGGCGTGCAGTGGCACCCGGAGCGCACCGGCGACCTGCGGGTCTTCGCCGCCCTGGCGCAAGCCGCGGCCACCCGGTCCGGCCTGAGCCTCAACCGCACCCAACTGGCCGCGTAAACGCGCGGTCGGGTCAGACGGGGTGGGAGTACTGGAAGGCGAGCCGCTGGTCGGCGTCGGTGACCAGGTCTCGCAGGATGTCGTCCAGCAAGAGAGACGGGGCGCCGCCGAGCTGGGCGGCCACGAGATCTTCGAGGTCGCGTACCCGGACGCCCTTCCAGATCTGGTCGGCGAGGCTGACCAGCAACTCTTCCAGGTCTGCGGACCCGTCCCAGGAGCCGTGGCCGCCGGCGAAACGGGCCAGGTCGGCCGGGACCCCGTACGAGATGAGCAGGTCTCGCCCCGCGGCCTCGTGCCGGCGGCCGGGTCGGGTGAGTTCTTCCGGGTGGATGGTCTTGCCGATGTCGTGGGTGGCCGCGCCGAACAGCGTCGCCGTGGTGTCGAAGTCCAGGTCGGGGCGGGCGCGGCCGAGCCGGTCGGTCAGTGACCAGGCCACGTCGTGGACGGCCCGCAGGTGGGCGCCGAGCCGGGCCGGTGCGTCCAGTGATCGCAGGAGTTCGGCGGCGAGCTCCGGCAGTGGCCGTAGGGACGATTCGGTCAGCGCCTGATCGAGGGCCGAGGTTGTCACGCCGGCAAGAGTAGCTACGGTTACGGGGCGAATCAGGCGGGCGCATCAGGCGGGGCGCATCAGCGCTGGGCGCATCAGGGCGGCGAGGATGGAGGACGCATGGATGACGTTCTGCCCCAGCTGCTCCGGACCGCCTTCGACCGGGGCGGCGAGATGGGCCGCCGGATGCGTGATCTCGACTGGGCCGCGACCCCGCTGGGTGATCCCGCGGGCTGGCCGGCCGAGCTGGTGCACGTGGTCGCGACGATGCTGGCGTCCCGGGCGCAGATCGTCATCTTCTGGGGGCCGGAATTCTGCACCCTCTACAACGATGCCTACATCCAGACGATGGGCAGCAAGCATCCCGATCATCTCGGCCGTCCGGGCCGCGAGATGTGGACCGAGGCGTGGGATGTGCTGCAGGGGTTCTTCGACCGTGTGGTCGAGGACGACGAGGCGTTCACCGCCGCCGATTTCCCGTTCCGGCTCGAACGTCACGGCTTTGCCGAAGAGACGTATTTCGACCTTTCGTATCAGCCGATCCGGCGTCCGGACGGTACGGCCGGCGGGGTGTTCTGCATCGTCAGTGACACCACCGGGCGGGTCCTGGCCGAGCGCCGCGCGCGGACGGTGAGCCGGCTCGCGTCCGAGCTGGCCGACGCTCCCGACGAGGCCACGCTCGGCGCCCAGGCGGCGCGGGTGCTCGCCGGGAATGCCGCCGATGTGCCGTTCGCAGCGCTCTACCTGGACGATCCCGGCGGCCTCACGCTTGTGGGGTCCTATGGCGAGCCACCGTCGGGGAGCTGGCCGTCGGTGCCGCCGGCGGACGCCCGGGTCCTGCCGGTGGGGCAAGGGACGCTCGTGGCGGGCGTCAGCCGTTTCCTGGCCATGGACGAGAAGTACCAGGACTTCCTAATCCTCGCCGCCGCGCAGATCTCCCGGGCGGTCACCCACCTGCGGGCGTACGAGCACGAACGCAAGCGGGCCGCGGAGCTGGCCGCGCTCGACGCGGCGAAGACGAACTTCTTCTCGAACGTCAGCCACGAGTTCCGGACTCCGTTGACATTGATCCTCGGCCCGCTGGAGGAACTGCTGGAGAGCGCGGGGCTCACCGCGGACCAGCGGGAACGCCTGGCTCCGATGCAGCGCAACGGGTTGCGCCTGCTGAAGCTGGTCAACACCGTGCTCGACTTCTCCCGCCTGGAGTCCGGGCGGATGCGGGCCGCCTACCGGGCCACCGACCTGGCCGAGTACACCGCGCGGCTGGCGAGCACGTTCCGGCCGGCCGCCGAGCGGGCCGGGTTGTCGCTGGTGGTCCGGTGTCCGCCGCTGTCCGGTCCGGTGCACGTCGACCGGGAGATGTGGGAGAAGATCGTCTTCAACCTGCTGTCCAACGCGGTCAAGTTCACCCCGGCCGGCACGATCACCGTCCGGCTGGGCGAGCGGCATGGCAGCGCGGTGCTCGAGGTCGAGGACACCGGTGTCGGCGTCACCGCCGCCGACCAGGGGTTGCTCTTCGATCGTTTCCACCGGGTCACCGGTTCCTGGTCGCGCAGCCACGAGGGTACGGGCATCGGCCTCGCCCTGGTCCGTGAGCTCGCCGAGCTGCACGCCGGCACGGCCACCGCCACCAGCGAGTCCGGTGCCGGCAGCACGTTCCAGATCACCATCCCGATGGGTACGGCGCATCTGGCCGCCGAACGGATCGTCGAGGAGACCGCCTCCCCGGTCCCCGTCGAGTCCGGGGTGTTCGTGGAGGAAGCGCACTGGTGGCTGGGTGAGAGCGAGCCCGATGCCGCCGGCCCGCTGCCGTCCGGTGGGGTGCGGCCCGCGCGCCGGGGACGGGTGCTGGTCGCCGACGACAACGCCGATCTGCGTGATCACGTGGTGCGGCTGCTCCGGCCGTACTGGGACGTCACGGCCGTGGTGGACGGCCAGGAGGCGCTCGACCGGGCCCGGGCCGAGGATTTCGATCTGGTGCTGACCGACGTCATGATGCCCCGCCTCGACGGGTTCGGCCTGATCAAGGCGTTGCGGGCCGACGAGCGGCTGCGGGAGCTGCCGATCCTGGTCCTGTCCGCCCGGGCCGGCGAGGAGTCCTCGGTCGAGGGTCTCGACGCGGGCGCCGATGACTACCTGATCAAGCCGTTCTCGGCGCGGGACCTGACCGCCCGGGTCCGGGTCAACCTGGAGCTGGGCCAGCTCCGGCGGCAGGTGATCAGCCGGTTGCGTGGGCTGGTCGACGCGGCCGCGGCGGTCAACACCGTGCGCACCACCGCCGAGGTGCTCGATGTCGCCGCCCGGCACGTCCGGGCGATGACCGGCGCGGGCCGGGTCGTGGTGACCGCGCCGGGGGCCCGGGCCGAGGTGGACGGTGGCGCGGCGGTCGCGGCGAAGCCGGGCGCGGTGCTGGCCCTGCCGGACACGTCCGGGGCGGCGCTGGGCGAGCTGAGCGTGTGGTCCGGCGAGTCCGGGCCGCCCGAGCCGGTGGTGCTGACCCAGCTGGCCCGGCTGATCGGGCTGCGGCTGGAGAACGCCCGGCTGTACGAGGCCGAGCACCGGATCGCGACCACGTTGCAGCACAGCATGTTGCCGCAGTCGCTGCCGAAGGTGCCCGGCGCGATCGTCGCGAGCCGTTACCTGCCGGGCAGCGGCGAGGCCGAGGTCGGCGGCGACTGGTACGACGTCATCGTCGTACCGGGTGATCAGCTGTTCCTGGTCATCGGCGACGTGGTGGGCAAGGGTGTGCAGGCCGCGGCCGTCATGGGGCAGCTGCGCAACGCGCTCCGCGCGTACATCCTGGAGGGTTTCGACTGCGGTGCTGCCCTGAGCCGCCTCAACCGGCTGGTCGACAACCTGGGCCGGCGGCAGTTCGCGACCGTCGTCTGTGTGCGTTTCGATCCGCGCACGCAGGAGCTGCACTATTCCTCGGCGGGTCATCCGCCGCCGGTGATCGCCGGTCCGGGTGAGGAGGGCGAGTTCCTCTACACCTCCGCGCTCGGGCCGCCGATCGGGGCGCTGGGCAATACGGAGTATCCGACCCTGCGGACCACGCTCACCCCGGGCCGCCGGCTGCTGCTGTACACCGATGGCCTGGTGGAGGACCGCCGGCAGGGCATCGACACCGGCCTCGCCGAGGTCCGTACCGATATCGCCGAGCCCGCCGACCATGTCGAGGATCTCTTGGACAACCTGCTCGGCAAGGCCGCCCAGCGGCCCCGCCGCGACGACATCGCGCTGCTGGCGCTGCAGGCCACCGAACCGCGGGAGTTCGTGCTGCGCCTGCCCGCCGACCCGACCCGGCTCAGTGTGCTGCGCCGCCGGCTCGAGGACTTCCTCACCGGCAACGACGTGCCGGAGAACGACATCTTCGACGTGATGGTGGCGGTGTCGGAGGCGGCGGCCAACGCCATCGAGCATCCGATCGACCCGGCCGAGCCGGTGATCTGCGTGGAGGTGTCGCTGGACGACGCCGCGATCACCGCGACGGTCCGTGACACCGGCCGGTGGCGACCGGCGACCGGGCCGGGTTTCCGGGGGCGCGGCCTGGAGCTGATCGGCGCGCTCTCCGAGCTGTCGGTGGACCGGTCGGAAGCGGGCACCTCGGTGACGCTGCGCAGGCTGATCAGCCGGGATTGAGCCAGGGCTGGGTGGTCAGCCCTGAGATGTCGAGCACACGGTGCACCTGGGGGGAGGGGACGACCTCCGGCGGCAAGAATCGACGCAAGCTCGGCTGAGGCGCCCGGGCCACCGGCGATAGGCTGGGGACATGACCGTTCGTGCCCCGCTGACCCCGGGAAAGTCCTCGCCATGGCGGGCGGTGCCGCCGCAGATCCCCCGCCCCGAGTACGTCGGCAAGAAGCGCCCGAAAGAGTGGCGCGGCTCGCACGTGCAGACGCCGGAGACGATCGAGAAGATGCGGGTCGCCGGCCGGCTCGCGGCGCAGGCCACCCAGCTCGCCGGTGAGCACTGCAAGCCGGGTGTCACCACGGACGAGATCGACCGGGTGGTGCACGAGTTCCTGGTCGACAACCACGCCTACCCGTCGACGCTGGGTTACAAGGGCTTCCCCAAGTCCAGCTGCACCTCGCTCAACGAGGTCATCTGCCACGGCATCCCGGACTCGACGGTGCTCGAGGACGGCGACATCATCAACGTCGACGTCACCGCGTTCATCGACGGCGTGCACGGCGACACCGACGCGACGTTCCTGGTCGGCGACGTCGCCGAGGAGAACAGGCTGCTCGTCGAGCGGACCCACGAGGCGATGATGCGGGGCATCCGGGCGGTGGCGCCGGGCCGGCCGATCAACGCGATCGGCCGGGTCATCGAGGCGTACGCCCGCCGGTTCGGCTACGGCGTGGTCCGCGACTTCACCGGCCACGGCATCGGCGAGACGTTCCACAGCGGGTTGTACATCCCGCACTACGACAACCCGCGGCTCGACGCGGTGATGGAAGAAGGCATGACCTTCACCATCGAACCGATGATCACCCTCGGCACCCATGAGTACGAGATGTGGGGCGACGGGTGGACGGTGGTCACCCGGGACCGGAAATGGACGGCCCAGTTCGAGCACACCCTGGTGGTGACCGAGGACGGGTACGAGATCCTGACCCTCCCGTGACGGCCGGCTACGCCGTGGAGCCCCACCACCACGCGGACGTCTCCGGTGGCTGGTTGCGCGCGGCCACCTTCGGCGCGATGGACGGGCTGGTCACCAACATCGCCCTGATCGCGGGCGTCGGGGGTGGCGGGGTGAGCCGGCACACCCTGATCCTCACCGGGGTGGCCGGGCTGGTCGCCGGCGCGATCTCGATGGGCATCGGCGAGTGGACCAGCGTCCGGACGCAGAACGACCAGGTCGCCGCCGAGCTCGCCAAGGAGCTGCGCGAGCTGCGGCTCAACCCGGACGGCGAGGCGGCCGAGCTGGTGGCGATGTGGACCGCCCGGGGGCTGCCCGAGGACCTGGCCCGGCAGGTCGCCGAGGTGCTCAAGCACCACCCGGAGCAGGCGCTGCGGGTGCACGCCCAGGAGGAGCTCGGCGTCGTCCCGGACGAGCTGCCCAGCCCGTGGACGGCCGCCTCGTCGTCGTTCGTGTGCTTCTCGGCCGGGGCAGTGATCCCGCTGCTCACGTACCTGCTGGGCTTCGATTCGCTGTGGCTGGCGCTGGCCGTCGGCGGCATCGGCCTGTTCACCGCCGGGGTGATCGTGGCCCGGTTCACCCGGCAGAGCTGGTGGCGCAGCGGCCTGCGGCAACTCCTGCTGGGCGCCGCCGCGGCCGCGGCGACCTACGGCATCGGCCTGCTCCTCACCGGTTAGTCCAGGAGCGCGCTCAGCGGGCCGTCGACCGGGCGGCCGCGGGCGGACAGTTCCGCGGCCTGGCTTCTCAGCACCGCGCCGAGCTCGGTCATGTCCGCGCCGGCCAGTCCGGTGCGTTTCACCGCGTCGGCCCGGCCGCGGAAGTACGTGCGGTCGAGCAGGCCCGCGACCAGCGCGGCGTGCAGCCGGGCCTCGGCCATCAGGACCAGCGCGGCGCCGGTCTCGTACCACTCGGCCAGCCGCCCGGCCCGGGTGTGCGCGGCCGACGCCAGGCACCAGTTGCGCCGGGCCGGGCCGCTGAATTCGGCGGGCCGGGCGGCGGCGAGTTTCGCCTGGTGGGCGTCGCGCTGGGTGGCGAACACCTGACGTTACGTGACGACCGACATGTTGATGTCGCTGCCGTCGGTGTCGTCGCCGTGGGCCATCGAGCCGTGCACGCCGATCGCCCTGATCTCGGCCGGCCAGCGCTTGAGCAGAACGTCCCGCAGCCGGGTGGCCAGGGACCATCGTGGGTTGGCCAGGTCGATCTCGTCCGGCGCCATGGCCTGATTGTTCAGGGCCGCCCGGGCCACGCCAAGGTCGCCGGGGTGACCGTGCCGAGCCGCCGCCACCGGGCCGCCCGGACCGCGGCGTCGGTCAGCGCGCTCAGCGCCGTCGCACGGTCGGTGTCCACGCTCACCGGCAGCACCGCCCGCCACGCCTGGGCGACGCCGTCCTCGACCTGGATCGCCAGCTTGCGGGCACTCTGCGGGTCGGTGACCTCGAACGGGAGCTGGTAACCGGCCGGCGCCGGGGCGGCGCTCGCCTTTAGCGCCGCGAGCCGCAGCACCAGCGCGTCGCGACGGTCGCGGTGGATCGCCTCGGCCGACCGGGCCTCGGTGATCTCGGTGCCGGCGGTCAACTTCACGCCCAATATCCCGTACGCGTAGATGGCCGCTTCTTCCGCGGCCAGCGCCGCGGTCATCCGGTCGCTCATCGCAGCGCCTCGGCGTGAGCGGCGCGGGCGGCGGCGATCGAGCCGGCCAGGGCGGCGCGTTCGGCCGGGGCGACCCGGCAGGCGGCTGTCGCGGTCTTCTGCGCGGCCTGTTCCGCCTTGCGCAGCTCGGCCACCGTGGACCCGGCCGATGCGGCGGGTGCGCTGGACGCGGCCGCCGGGGGCAGCGCCGCCCCGAACAGTCCCGCCAACTCCGCCGCGTGCTTGCGATGATTCCCGGCCAGCTCGGTGAGCAGGGCCGACCGTGCCGGATCGGCCGGCGCGGCCCGGTCGTACGAGGCGGCCAGCGCCAGCGCCTCGTCCAGCACCGGCTGCAGGGCGTCCGGTGGCGGGACCGGCTCGGGGTCGTCGTCGAACAGGCCGCAACCGGTGAGGGCGGCGAGGCCGGCGGCGCCCGCGGCCGTGCCCAGGAGCTGACGTCTTCGCACCCGGCCATCCAACACCATGGCTGCCCACCCGCGTGGTCCACCGCTGATCATCACGGTCCGTCCCGGTTCGGCGGCCGGGCCCCGGTCGCTGACCTGCACGTGGCACGGATTCGGTGCGGCGGCGGTCGGTGACCTCGTGCGGCGCGTTACGCTCTGCGTCAGCCTCCGGGGAATTGCCCCGGTGGCATGCCGGTGTTCCCGGCGATCGACCGGCGGGCGGTTCGCCACCCGTCGTACTCCAAAAGAAGGGTTGGGCCCGATGACGCAGCGTGATCGCGCCGGTGCCCGGCCGGTGAACCGTCGTTCCGGCGGTGGAGGCAAGCGTGAGGCCGCCGCGGAGACGCCGGCGCCCGCGGCACCGCGCATCGACCTGGTGGCCGCCCGGGCCCGGGTCCGCACGGTGATCGAGCCCGTCGTCGTCGCCGCCGGGTTCGACCTCGAAGAGGTGAATCTGTCGAGGGCGGGGCGCCGGCACGTGGTGCGGGTGCTCATCGACGCCGATGGTGGTATCGGTCTGGACGACGTCGCGTCGGTCTCGCGGGAGATCTCCGCGGCGCTCGACGCGGCCGAGGAGTCCGGCGCCGAGGTCGTCGCCGGGGAATACCAGCTGGAAGTGGGCTCGCCCGGTGTCGACCGGCCGCTGACCCTGCCCCGGCACTGGCGGCGCAACGCGGGGCGCCTGGTCACGGTCACGGTCGCGGGCAAGTCGCTGACCGGCCGGATCACCTCCGCCGACGAGTCCGGTGTCGTGCTGGACGTCAAGGGCAAGGCCACCACGGTCACGTTCGACGATCTCGGCCCCGGCAAGGTACAGATCGAGTTCAAGCGTCTGGACGAGGCCGTCTTCCCCGATGAGGACGAGGACGCCCCGGATGATGACGACGAAGATGATGATGATGACGACGAGGATGGGGAGGGCGAGGACAAATGAACATCGACCTCGCGGCGCTGCGCGCCCTGGAGCGCGAGCGGGAGATCCCGTTCGAGACGATCCTCGCGGCGATCGAGACCGCGCTGCTGACGGCTTACCGGCACACCGATGGCGCGGAGTCGCACGCCCGGGTGCAGATCGACCGTAAGAACGGCGCGGCGCTCGTCTACGCGCAGGAGCTGGACGCGGAGGGCACCCTCGTCCGGGAATGGGACGACACCCCTCACGACTTCGGGCGCATCGCCGCGATGACCGCCAAGCAGGTCATCCTGCAGCGGCTGCGCGAGGCGACCGACGAGGCCCACTTCGGTGAGTACGCGGGACGCGACGGTGACCTGATCACCGGCATCGTGCAGGCAGACGCCGCGCGGGCCGAGAAGGGCATCGTGATCGTCGACCTCGGCAAGATCGAGGCGGTGCTGCCGCAGGCCGAGCAGGTGCCCGGGGAGTCGTACGAGCACGGTTCGCGGATCCGGGCGATCGTGGTGCACGTGGCCAAGGGCTTCCGCGGGCCGCAGATCACCCTGTCGAGGTCGCACCCGGCACTGGTGAAGAAGCTCTTCGCGCTCGAGGTGCCGGAGATCGCCGACGGTGTGGTGGAGATCGCGGCGATCGCCCGTGAGGCTGGTCACCGTTCGAAGATCGCGGTGCGCTCGACCGTGCAGGGCGTGAACGCCAAGGGCGCCTGCATCGGCCCGATGGGGCAGCGGGTGCGCGCGGTCATGAGCGAGCTGCACGGCGAGAAGATTGACATCATCGACTGGTCCGACGACCCCGCCAAGTTTGTCGGAAACGCGCTCTCACCTGCGAAGGCACTGCGCGTCGAGGTCGTCGACCTGGCGGCCCGCGCGGCCCGCGTGGTGGTCCCCGACTTCCAGCTCTCGCTGGCGATCGGGCGCGAGGGGCAGAACGCCCGGCTCGCCGCCCGGCTGACCGGATGGCGCATCGACATCCGGCCCGACAACGAGCCGGCACCGGCCGCGGCGCGCGGCGCCGCGGAGACCGGAAGCTGACCGGATACGCGGGATCGGCGTGCGAGGAGTAGACTTTTCTGAGGCTGGCCCGATGCGAACGTGCATCGGCTGTCGCTTGCGCGCGCCAGCCACCGATCTGCTGCGGTTCGTCGCGGTCGGAGCGGGAGATGTTTTCCGGCTTCAACCCGATCCGAAACGTCGGCTGCCGGGTCGAGGAGCGCATTTGCACCTTGATCCGGCCTGCTTCGCGCAAGCGGAGCGGCGTCGCGCCTTCGGGCGTGCGTTGCGTCTCACCGGTGTTGCTGACACCGGCTTGCTTGCCGAGCACATCCGCACGGTCATGCCGCGCGGAACGACCGATGACAAGGCGTCGGCGCCTTCGTCACGACCCAGCAAGGTAGGACGACCGCAATGAGCACACGATGAAGTCCCTGAAATGACCAGGCTTCTAGTGCACGAGTGAGGTCGCTGCGGGTTTGGCTCGCACGACCTCAAAGTGAGGAGTGCAGTGCCAGGCAAGGCCCGCGTACACGAGCTCGCAAAGGAGCTCGGGGTCGACAGCAAGACCGTTCTCGCCAAGCTCAAAGAGATGGGCGAGTTCGTCAAATCCGCTTCCAGCACGGTTGAGGCCCCTGTGGCCCGCCGGCTGCGTGGAGCTCTCGACGCCGACACCAGTGGCGCTTCCGCGTCCGCTGCTCCGGCCCCGAGTGCCCCCGCGCCCAGCGCACCCCGTGCCAACCCGATGACCGCGCGGCCCCAGCCGCCGCGGCCCACGCCGGTTCCGGGGGCGCCCACCGCGGCACCCACGTCACCGGCTCCCACGCCGGGCGCCGCCGCGCGTCCCGGTCCGAAGCCGCCGGTTCCCGGCCGTCCCGGCCCCCGGCCGGGCCCGGTCGCCAAGCCGGCGAGCGCCCACGACATCGAGGTGGCGGCCGCCGAGGCCCGCGCTTCGGCCCTCAAAGCCGAGCAGGAGGCCGCGGTGAAGGCAGCTCAGGCTGCCCGTACCCGCGACGCCGAGCGCCGGGCGCAGCAGCCCCCGGCCGACCCCACCTCCCGCCCGCGTCCCGCGGGTCCGGGTCCTGGTTCGGTTCCGCCGCGTCCCGGTTCGCCGGCCGCGACGCGTCCCGCGCCGGGAGCGCCCGCGGCCCCCGGTGGCCGTCCGGCACCGGGCGGCAGCCCGCGTCCGCCGGCCCGTGGCCCGGGTAACAACCCCTTCGGCGTCTCCGGCGGTGGCGCAGGCCGTCCGTCTCCCGCGTCGATGCCCCGTCCCAACACGCCCGGCATGCCGCCGCGGCCGAGCCCGGCGTCCATGCCGCCGCGGCCCAGCCCCGCGTCCATGCCCTCGCAGCGTCCCGGCCGTCCGGCCGGACCCGGTGCGGGTCGTCCCGGCGGCCCCGGTGGCGCCGGCGGCGGTCGTGGTGGTCCCGGCGGCGGCGGTGGCGGTTTCCGTCCCGGTGGCGGCGGCGGTGCCGGTGGCGGTTTCCGTCCCGGTGGCGGCGGCGGTGCCGGTGCCGGCGGCGGTTACCGCGGCGGTCCCGGTGGTGGCGCTGGTGCCGGTGGCGGTTTCCGTCCCGGTGGCGGCGGTCCCGTCGGCGGTGCCCCCGGACGTCCGGGTGGTGGCGGTCGCGGTCGTGGCGGCGGTGCCGCGGGTGCCTTCGGGCGTCCCGGTGGCCGGCCGACGCGTGGCCGCAAGTCGAAGAAGCAGCGGCGTCAGGAGTTCGACAACCTGTCGGCTCCGCAGATGAGCTCGGGTGCTCCGCGCGGTCAGGGTCAGGAGATCCGGCTGTCGCGTGGCGCCTCGCTGTCCGACTTCGCCGACAAGATCAACGCGAACCCCGGTTCGCTGGTCCAGGAGATGTTCAACCTGGGCGAGATGGTCACGGCGACGCAGTCGTGCTCCGACGACACCCTGCTGCTGCTCGGTGAGCACCTCGGCTTCACGGTCTCGATCGTGAGCCCCGAGGACGAGGACCGTGAGCTGCTCGCGCAGTTCAACATCAACCTCGACGCCGAGGTCGCCAAGGACCGCCTGGTCGTCCGTCCGCCGGTCGTGACCGTCATGGGTCACGTCGACCACGGTAAGACCAAGCTGCTCGACGCGATCCGCAAGACCAACGTGGTCGCCGGCGAGGCGGGTGGCATCACCCAGCACATCGGTGCCTACCAGGTCTCGTTCGAGCACAACGGGGTCGACCGCGCGATCACCTTCCTGGACACCCCCGGTCACGAGGCGTTCACCGCCATGCGTGCCCGTGGTGCCCAGGCGACGGACATCGTGATCCTGGTCGTCGCGGCCGACGACGGCGTCATGCCGCAGACGGTCGAGGCGCTCAACCACGCGAAGGCCGCCGAGGTCCCGATCGTGGTCGCTGTCAACAAGATCGACAAGCAGGGTGCCAACCCGGACAAGGTTCGTCAGCAGCTGACGGACTACGGCCTGCTCGCCGAGGAGTACGGCGGCGACACGATGTTCGTGAACGTGGCCGCCAAGCCCGGGATCGGCATCGACGAGCTGCTCGAGGCCGTGCTGCTCACCGCCGACGCGTCGCTGGAGCTCACCGCTCCGATCGACGGACCGGCACAGGGCGTCGTGGTCGAGTCGCACCTGGACAAGGGCCGCGGTGCGGTCGCCACCGTCCTGGTGCACAAGGGCACGCTGCGGGCCGGCGACTCGATCGTGGCCGGTGGCGCGCACGGACGCGTCCGGGCCATGCTCGACGAGAACGGCAACACCGTGGCCGAGGCCGAGCCGGCTCGTCCGGTCCTGGTCCTGGGTCTCACCTCGGTTCCCGGCGCGGGCGACACGTTCCTCGCCGCCGAGGACGACCGCACGGTGCGGCAGATCGCCGAGCAGCGGCAGGCTCGCCGTCGTGCGGCGAGCTTCGCCAACTCGCGTGGCCGGGCCACTCTCGAGACGCTCATGGAGCAGCTCAAGGAGGGCGAGAAGACCTCGCTCACCCTGCTCATCAAGGGTGACTCCTCCGGTTCGGTGGAGGCTCTCGAGGACGCGCTGTTCAAGCTCGACATCCCGGAAGAGATCCAGCTCAAGGTCATCCACCGCGGCGTCGGTGCGATCACGGAGAGCGACGTCAACCTGGCGTCGGCCTCCTCCGACCAGACGGCGACGATCATCGGCTTCAACGTCCGGGCGTCGAACAAGGTCAAGGAGCTCGCCGACCGCGCCGGCGTGGAGATCCGCTACTACAGCGTGATCTACCAGGCCATCGAAGAAATCGAGGCAGCGCTCAAGGGCCTGCTCAAGCCGGAGTTCGAAGAGGTCGAGCAGGGCACGGCGGAGATCCGCGAGGTCTTCCGCTCGTCCAAGATCGGTCTCATCGCCGGTACGATCGTCCGGTCGGGCCTCATCAAGCGGAACTCCAAGGCGCGGGTCCTGCGCGAGGGTGTCGTCGTGGCGGAAAACGTCACGATCAACTCGCTGCGCCGCTTCAAGGACGACGCGACCGAGGTCCGCGAGGGCTTCGAGTGTGGTGTCACGTTCTCGGGCTTCGGCACGCCGCAGATCGGCGACGTGTTCGAGACCTTCGAGATGCGTGAGAAGCCGCGCGCATAAGGTAAAAGCGACATGAGAACGGCCCCCGGTGCATCAGCGCCGGGGGCCGTTGTCTTTACTACTCTGATGTCCCGCTACGCCCTGCTGCTCGCACCGTCCGCCAATCGTGTCTACGCCGACCAGGCCGGCCGCCTCTCCCTGGCCGAACTGGCCGCGTTCTCCCCGGTGCTCTCGGCCCCCGTCGCCGACCTGGAGGAGACCACGATCGGTGGCGTCGGCTACCTGACGTTCACCGGTGAGCTGACCCCGCGGGACGTGGCCTACCTGTCGAACCTGTCGGCCGGCTACGCGCTGTTCGAGCGCACCGCGGACGAGCTGCTGCGCCCGGTCACCCTCGAGCCGCTGGCCCGTTACGACAGCGACCTGATCACCATCCCGAAGTACGCGGGCAAGACCAACGAGCAGTTCACCAAGATGCTGCTCAACCTCACGGTGCTGGCCTCGGCCTCGGCGCCGCGGATGCTCGACGGCCACCTCACGGTCTGCGACCCGCTCGCGGGCCGTGGGACGACGCTCAACCAGGCGCTGATGTACGGCTACGACGCCCTGGGCGTGGAGATCGACGGCAAGGACGTCGAGGCCTACAAGCTCTTCCTGCAGACCTGGCTCAAGCGCAAAAGACTCAAGCACACCGCGGACCTCGTTCCGGTACGCCGCCAGGGGCGCAAAGCCGCCCGCCGGCTCGAGATCACGATGGCGGCGTCCAAGGAAGATCACAAAGCGGGCGACGTCCAGAAGCTGACGGTCCTCAACACCGACACCACCCAGCTCGACGGCCTGCTCAAGAACAACGTCGCGGACATCCTCGTCGCGGACCTGCCCTACGGCGTGGCCCACGGCAGCTACGACGACGAGGGCGGCATGTCCCGTCGCCCGCTCGACCTGCTCGAACGGGCGATGCCCGAGTGGGTCCGGGTGCTGCGCAAGGGCGGTGCCGTCGGCCTGTCCTGGAACACCAAGGTCGCCAAGCGTGAGCTCGCCGAGGACATCCTGCTGGCCAACGGCCTCGAGCTGGTCGAGCACGACAACCTCAGCCACCGCGTCGACCAGGGCATCGAGCGGGACGTGGTGGTGGCCCGGAAACCCGGCTGACCACCGTCCCCGCCGGGCGTAGAATCCTCGCCGATGTACACCGAAACCGCGGTATTCGACCTGCTCCTGCCCGGCGACTCGCAGTCCCTCAAGGCGAAGCGTTCCTATCTCCGGCCCATCATCGCCATGCTGCGAAAATTCGAGGTCAGCGTGGCCGAGGTGGGCCTGCACGACCTGCTGGGCCGGGCCCAGATCGGCGTGGCGGTGGTGGCGGCCGAGGCGGCCCAGGCCCGCGCGGTCCTCGACACCTGCGAGAACCAGGTGGCCGGCCGCCCCGAGATCGAGCTGCTCTCGGTGAAACGCCGCCTCTACGGCCGCGACGACGACGAGTAGGCCCCGGCCCGCCCGCCGGGCCTGTTGTGGCAGGTGGTGCGCTCCGGGTGCCGCCGTCGGGTGGTGCGGGCGGGGGTCCGCCGGCACCTGGGTACGCTCAACACGTAAGGCGGGGCCCAGATCCCCGTGGAACATGGTTGTCGGAGGTGGGCATATGTCGGATCCGGCCAAGACGCGACGGCACGCGGAGCGGATCAAGGAGCTGGTGGCCTCGCTGGTACGCGAGATCAAGGATCCCCGGCTCGGCATGCTGACCGTCACGGACGCCCGGATCACGGGCGACCTGCGCGACGCGCACGTCTACTACACGGTGCTCGGCGATCAGACCGAGCAGGCTTCGACCGCCGCGGCGCTGGAGAGCGCCAAGGGCATGCTGCGGACCCGGGTCGGGCACGCGTTGAAGCTGCGGCACTCGCCCAGCCTCACGTTCGTGCTGGACAACGTCCTGGACCACGCCAAGGAGATCGACGACCTGCTGGCCGCCGCGCGGCACCGGGACGCCGAGGTCCAGGCGCTGGCCGCCGGTAAGACGTTCGCCGGGGACGCCGACCCGTACAAGTCCGAGGACGACGAGGACGAGGCCGAGGACGAGCGAGTGGGCGCCGAGGAGACTCGGTGACCGACACGGTCGCCCGGCCGGTGCCGGGAGCCATCGCGGACGAGGACTGGGCCGCCGCGGTGGCCACGGTCCGCGAGTACGCGCCGGGTGGCCGTGTTCTGCTGATCTGCCACGTCAACCCGGACGGGGACGCGCTGGGCAGCATGCTGGGCTTCGCGCTGGGCCTGCGCCGGCTGGGCGTACACGATCTGCAGGCGACCTTCCCCGGTGAGTTCGAGGTGCCGGCGCCGTTCACCGCGATGCCCGGTCTTGATCTGCTGGTCGCCGCGGACGCGGTGACCACCGACCCGGATCTGGTGCTGGTCTTCGACGTGGCGGCCGAGTCCCGGATGGGGGCGCTGGCCGGCGTGCTGGACCGGGCCCGGGCGAGCGTGGTGCTCGATCATCACGCGTCGAACACCGGGTTCGGTGGGGTCCGGCTGGTCGATCCGGCGGCCGCGGCCACCTCGGTGGTGGTGGAGGAGCTGCTCGACCGGCTGGACGTGCCGCTCGACGCGGAGATCGCCGAGTGCCTCTACATCGCGCTGGCGACCGACACCGGTTCGTTCCGGTTCGACATGACCACGCCGCGGGTGCACGAGATGGCGGCGCGGTTGATCGCGACCGGGCTGCGCCCGGCGGAGATCTCCCGGCGGATCTTCGACAGCCGGCCGTTCGGGGCGATGAAGCTGTTCGCCGATGTGCTGGCGCGCGCGGAGCTGGAGCCCGGCGCCGCGGGCGGGCTCGGCATGGTGTGGACCTACGCGACGCTCGACGACCTGGCCCGGCACGGGCAGCGGCCCTACGTGCTGGACGCGCTGATCGATCCGGTGCGGTGTGTGGCCGAGGTCGACGTGTCGGTGGTCGTCAAGCAGGTGGCCGACGGCGAGTGGGCGGTGTCGTTGCGGAGCAAGGGCGCGGTCGACGTGAGCGCGGTCGCGGTCACTCTGGGTGGTGGGGGTCATCGGCTGGCCGCCGGATTCACCGGTCACGGAACTCCCAGTGAGGTAATCAAGACCCTCCGTGAGCAGCTGACCCCTGAGAAGCGCATCTAGCTGCGAATATCTCGTCGAAAGGCCGACCGTGAGGTCGGCCTTTCGCCTTTTCCGTCCCGGTTCCTGGGATCCACCCGACACAGTGCGGGACTGAACGCTAGTTTGGGTGAACGGGCATTTGGTTTTTGCACGGTCACGACCATGACCATCTGTGAGGCCTTGAGCCACCCGGGTCCACCCGCCCGGGGCGCGCGGCCCGTCACTCGTCCGGTGATCCCGGGCCGGTCCAGCGACACCCGTGATCTCTGGAAGGACCACCTGATGGCTGCCAAGCCGAAGCCCCAGAAGCCCGCCGACGACGCTCGCGAGCAACTCCGCCGCGCGCTGCAGACGTCGATGGACACGCGCCAGTAGGTAACTGCCTCTGACGCATTGCACTCCTTACGGTAGGGCGGGCATCATGACCGTTCATGAGCTCGTCCGCCGTGGCCACCGACCGCGCCCTCACCCGTCGCATCGCCGCGCTCGCCCTGCCCGCCCTCGTGGTGCTGGCCGCCGAGCCGCTGTATGTGCTCGTCGACACCGCTGTGGTCGGCCACCTCGGCCGGGTCCCGCTGGCCGCCGTCGCGGTCGGCGGCACGGTCATGTCGCTCGCCGTCTGGTTCGGCACGCTCATGGCGTACGGCACCACCGGCCGGGCCGCCCGCCGGTTCGGGGCCGGGGACCGGGCCGGTGCGGTCGCCGAGGGGGTCCAGGCGTCCTGGCTGGCGCTGGCCACCAGCGCGCTGCTGATGGCGTTCGCGCAGATCTTCGCGGGCCCGCTCACCCGGGTGCTGGCCGGCGATCCCGGAGCCGCCGCGGCGGCCGAGAGCTGGCTGCGCATCGCCGTGTTCGGCATCCCCGGGCTGCTGCTCGCCGCCGCCGGCAACGGCTGGATGCGCGGCGTGCAGGACACCCGCCGCCCGCTGTATTTCGTGCTCGGCGCCAACGTGCTCTCGGCGATCCTCTGCCCGCTGCTGGTCTACACCGCCGGCTGGGGGCTGATCGGGTCGGCGGTGGCCAACGTCGCCGCCCAGTCGGTCACCGGCGGCCTGTTCCTCTGGGCGATCATCCGCGAGCGGGCCCCGCTGCGGCCCGTGCCACGGGTGATCGGCAACCAGCTCGTGCTCGGTCGTGACCTGCTGATCCGCGGCGCCGCGTTCCAGGCGTGCTGGCTGTCCGCGACCGCGGTGGCCGCCCGGTTCGGGGTCGCGGCGCTCGGCGCCCACCAGATCGCGCTGCAGCTCTGGTTCTTCGCGGCGCTCGCGCTGGACGCCGTCGCGATCGCCGCCCAGTCGATGGTGGGCGCGGCGCTCGGCGCGGGCGACGAGCCGGCCGCCCGCGCGGTGGCCCGCCGGGTCACCCTCGTCGGCGGGATCTCGGGTGTCGCCTTCGCGGTGCTCGCCGCGGCCGGGGCCGGTGTCATCCCGGGCCTGTTCACCAGCGACCGGGCCGTGCACGACCAGGCGGCGGTCGTCTGGCCGTGGTTCGCGGGCATGCTGCCGTTCGCCGGGGTGGTGTACGCCCTCGACGGGGTGCTGATCGGCGCCGGCGACGTGGGCTACCTGCGCACGATGACCCTGCTGGGCGCGCTGGGCGGGTTCCTGCCGCTGATCTGGCTCGCGTACGCGTTCGACTGGGGTCTGCCCGGCATCTGGGCCGGGCTGGCGATGTTCACCCTGGTCCGGCTCGTGGCGCTGCTGCTGCGGTGGCGCGGATCGCGATGGGCGGTGGTGGGCGCGACCCGCTGAACCCCGTCTGGTTGGCTGGGGGCGTGGATGTCGACGGGCTCATCGTTGTGGACAAACCGGCCGGGATGACCTCCCATGACGTGGTCGCGCGGATCCGGCGCCTCGCCCGGACGCGCCGGGTGGGGCACGGTGGCACGCTCGACCCGATGGCCACCGGCGTGCTGATCATCGGGGTGAACAAGGCGACCCGGCTGCTCACGTACGTGATCGGGGCGCGCAAGAGCTATGCCGCCACGATCCGGCTGGGGCAGTCCACGGTCACCGACGACGCCGAGGGCGACGTGACCGCGACGGTGTCCGCCGCGGCGGTGACCGGGGAGTCGATCCGGTCCGCGCTGGCCGCCCGGGTCGGGGAGATCGACCAGGTGCCGAGCGCGGTGAGCGCGATCAAGGTCAACGGCGAGCGGGCCTACAAGCGGGTCCGCGACGGCGAGCAGGTCGAGCTGGCCGCGCGCCGGGTGACGATCTTCCAGCAGGACGTGCTCGACATCCGGCACGAGGGCGACGTCGTCGACATCGACGTCGAGGTGACCTGCTCGAGCGGCACCTACATCCGGGCCATCGCGCGAGATCTCGGCACCACGCTCGGCGTGGGCGGGCATCTCACCGCCCTGCGGCGCACGGCCGTGGGCGCCCTGACGCTGGCCGAGGCGGCGACCCTCGAGCAGCTGGAGGAGCGCGCGCCGGACGTGCTGTCGCTGCCGATGGCCCAGGCGGCGCGGCAGGCGTTCCCGCAGCGCGAGGCGACCGCGGACGAGGCCCGGGTGCTCAGCCACGGCGGCCCGCTCGAACCCGTGGGCATCGAGGGGCCGTACGCCGTCTTCGGTCCCGAGGGCAACGTGCTGGCCGTCGTCTCGGAGCGGGACGGGAAGGCCCGCGCCGAGATCGTGCTGGCCGCGGCTTGATCATGCTGGCCGCGGCGTGAGCCCCGGTCAGCGCTTGGACAGGTGCTCGGCGACGACGGCGACGAGGTCCGCCGCCGCGTAGGGCTTGTCCAGGAAGCCGTCGCACCCGGCCTCGAGTGCGGCGGCCCGGTCCTGCGGCAGCACGCTCGCGGTGACCGCGACCACGACCGGCTTGCGGCGCCCGGCCCCGACCTTGCCGGTGGCCAGTTCGCTCGCCAAGGTCAGCCCGTTGCCGTCGGGCAGGTTCATGTCCAGCAGCACGAGGTCGACGTCCTCGCTGCCCAGCTTGGTGCGCGCCACCGCGAGGCTGGACGCGTCCAGCACCTCGGCCTCGCGGACGGCGATGATCTCGGCCCGGGACAGCACGGCCTTGACCAGTGTGCGGTTCAGTTCCTCGTCCTCGACCAGCAGGATGCGCGGGCTCTCAGCCGTCACGGGTTCCCCTTCTCCACGTCGTCGTCCTCCGCCTCGCCGCGTACGCCCAGCAGCGGCCCGAGCTTGTCCGATCCGGCGCCCCCGGCCATCGCCGTGGCCACCACGCCCCCGGCCATGGCGGTCGCGACGAGGGAGGCCTCGCCCGCCGTCGCGGCCAGCCCGAGCACCGGCGTCTGCCGGGTGGACGGGTCCTGCTCCATCGCGGCCAGCATGCTGAACCCGTCGAGGGACGGCGACTGCATGTCGCAGACGATCAGGTCGAACTGGCCCTCGCGGCTCATCGCCAGCCCGTCGCGCCCGTCGGCGACCGCGACCACGTCGGCGCCGCCGGCCCGCAGGCCGTCCTCGATCGCCCGCCGGACGTCGTCGTCGTGGTCGACCACCAGCACCCGCGGCGCCGGTCGCACGGCCACCGAGCGGGCCAGCGCGCCGAGCAGCGCGGCCTGGTCGACCGGCTTCACGAAGTAGTCGTCGGCGCCCAGCGAGAGGCCCGCCTGCCGTTCGTCGATGATGGTGGCGAAGAAGACCGGGATCCCGGAGAGCCGGGAGTCGGCCTTGAGCCGGCGGATGACCTCGAAGCCGTCGATGCCGGGCAGCGCCACGTCCAGCACGATCGCGTCCGGCGGGTGGGCGCCCGCGGCGGTGAGCCCGGCCTCGCCCGATCCGGCCACGTCGACGTTGTAGCCGGCGTGCTCCAGCTGGGTCTGCAACAGCTCGGCCGACTGCGGGTCGTCCTCGACCAGCAGCACCCGGGGCCCCTCCACCGGCGTTGCCGAGGTCTGTGAGTGCACCACGGCCGCCGCGGGCAGCCGTACGGTGAAAGCACTGCCCTGACCCGGCGTCGAGACCACCGAGATCTCCCCGTCGTGGGCCTCGACGAGGCGCTTGGTCAGCGCCAGGCCGAGCCCGGTGCCGGCCCGCTGCCGGTCCGGGTCACCGACCTGCTGGAATTCCTCGAAGACCCGCTCGAGGTCCTCCGCGGCGATGCCGACGCCGGTGTCCGCGACGGTGACCAGCACGTGCTCGCCCGCCGGGGTGGTCGAGACGGTGAGCGTGCCACCCTCCGGGGTGAACTTGATCGCGTTGGAGAGCAGGTTCTCGACGATCTGCCGGAAGCGCACCCGGTCGGCGGTCGCGGTCACCGGCGTCAGGCCGGTCAGCACGGTCAGCGACTTCGTCATGGTCAGCGGCGAGAGACCGGTGATCAGCTCCTGGATCGCGCTGTCGACGCGCAGCGGGGCCAGGCGCAGCTCCAGCCGGCCGGCCTCCACCTTCGCCAGGTCCAGGATGTCGTTGATGAGCCCGAGCAGATGCCGGCCGCTGGTGTGGATGTGCTCGACCCAGTCGGCCGGGACCCGGCGCCGGTCGCCGTCCGGCTCCTCCTGCCGCATCAGGTCGCTGAAACCGATGATCGCGTTCAACGGGGTACGCAGCTCGTGGCTCATGTTCGCCAGGAACGCGCTCTTCGCCTGGCTGGCCCGGGTCAGCGCCTCCACCGAGACGCTCAGCTCGCTGGCGAGGCGCCGCTGGGCACTCAGCACGGCCTGGCGTTCGGCGAGTACCCCGGCCTGGCCGCCGAGCAGCGCGAACAGCCGCAGGTCGTCGTCGCTGAACAGGCTGCGGTGCCGATTGAACAGCAGCACCGCGCCCTCAGCGTCGGGCGGCACCGGCATGCTCAGCACGGTCACGAAGTCGTCACTGAGATCGTCGCCGAAGTGCTCCACGAGGGCGTTGCCACCCTCGCGCAATCGGGCGGGCCGGCCCGCCCGCATCAGCGCGGTCAGGTCGTCGAAGCCCAGTTCGTCGAGGGAACGGATGGTTGGTCCGGCATAGGCGATCGGTGACAGCAGTCCGTCGCTGCGCGGCATGAGTACGGACACCGCGTCGGCCCCGGTCTGCAGGCGCATCATGTCGGCATACGTCTGCCAGACCTCCTCGGCGGACTCGACGTGCGCCCGCAGCAGTCGTTCGGTGACCGACTGGGCGGTGGCGTCGGAGAAAGCCCTTCGCAGCCAGCGGGGCGGGGCGAAGGCGATCAGGTAGCCGAGACCGCAGACCAGGCCCAGCGCACGGTAGGCCTCCAGGTATCCGACATTGCGCGGGACGGCGCCGACGCCGAGCAGGGTGATCATGACGCCGAAGAGAATGGTGGTAGCGGCGGCGATGGCCAATCGCGCCCGATTGGCCCCGGTCCGGGTGCGGGCCTTGCTCCATAGCAGCCAGGCCGCTACCGCCTCGACCAGAACGAATCCACCGGCGGCGAGCATCCAGCGCCATCTGTCCACCATCGCATCGGTAGGCGCTGTGGATGTAGCCCTGAGCAGGGGGCCGATGGAGGCGAGATAGATCACCACTGAAGCCCAGGTGAGCCACTGCGGCACCCGTCGCAGCCTGGTCGCCAGGCGAAGCGTGAGGAAGGGCAGCGTGAACAGCAGAGCTTGTGTGATGACCGTCACCCACCGCGGTGGGGTTTCGACCCAGACCCGAACGCTGATGTGCGCGAACCAGACCGTGCAAGGCAAGAAGATCAGCGTCACATCGCGCTGCAGGGGATCGCGCCGTCGCAGGTAGCCGACCAGGGCCCGCGCGAAGAGGACCGCGAACATGGCTTCCGCTGCTAGCGGGACGAGCGAATTCAGGCCTTCTCTCATATCAGGACCAACTGTAGCGTTTCAGGCACTCGGGGAGACCGATACTCTTACGCCTGGTCCGACGCAGATGGGGAGGCGTGCATGCAGCGGTGGCGCGGCTATGAAGCGGTGCCCGGTGGATTCGGCCGGTCCGTGGTGACCATCGGCGTCTTCGACGGGGTGCACCGCGGCCATCAGGCGATCATCGGCCAGACCGTGAAGCGGGCCCGCGACCTCGGCCTGCAGTCGGTGGTGGTGACGTTCGACCCGCACCCGGCCGAGGTGGCGCGCCCGGGCTCGCACCCGGCCGTGCTCACCGAGCCGGTGCGCAAGGCGGAGCTGATCGAGCAGCTCGGCGTGGACGCGCTCTGTGTGGTGCCGTTCACCCCGGAGTTCTCCCGGCTCAGCCCCGAGGAGTTCGTGCACGACGTGCTGGTCGAGGCGCTGCACGCCACCGTCGTGGTCGAGGGGGACAACTTCCGCTTCGGGCACCGGGCCGCCGGTGATCTCGCGATGCTCGCCAAGCTCGGGCACACCTTCGGCTTCACGGTCGAGGAGCCGCCCCTGGTGGCCGAGGAGGGGCTGGTGTTCTCCTCCACGTACATCCGCAGTTGTGTCGACGCCGGGGACGTCGAGGCCGCGGCCGCCGCGCTGGGCCGGCCGCACAACCTGGGTGGCGTGGTGGTCCGTGGTGATCAGCGGGGCCGGGAGCTGGGATTCCCGACCGCCAACCTGATGTGTCACCGCTATGCGGCCATCCCGGCGGACGGCGTGTACGCGGCGTGGTTGCGGCGTGGCTCTGAGTTGTTGCGGGCGTCGGTCTCCATCGGCACGAATCCGACGTTCTCCGGCCGGGAGCGCCGGGTCGAGGCCTATGCGCTCGACTTCGACGCCGACATCTACGGCGAGCGGGTCGAGCTCGACTTCGTGGCCCATCTGCGTGAACAGCGGACATATACCGGCATCGAACCGTTGATCACCCAGATCAACGAGGACGTCGAGCGGACCCGCGAGCTGCTGCGCTGACCGACTGGTATTGTTGTGCGCATCTACGGTCTCGCCAGCCTGCCCGACGCCGCGGGCCGCGAGGATACCGATCAATCGGCAACACAGAATCACGGAGAACATGGCGCTCGATCAAGAGACCAAGACCAAGATCATGACCGAGTACGCGACGCTGGAAGGCGACACCGGTTCGCCCGAGGTCCAGGTCGCGATGCTCACCAAGCGGATCGCCGACCTCACCGAGCACCTCAAGGTGCACAAGCACGACCACCACAGCCGTCGTGGTCTGCTGCTGCTGGTGGGCCGTCGCCGCCGTCTGCTCAACTACGTGCACAAGAAGGACATCGCGCGCTACCGGACGCTCATCGAGCGTCTCGGCCTGCGCCGATAGGTTGACCCGCGGGGGAGTGGCCCACCTGGCCGCTCCCCCGAGCTTTACATCCGGACCCGCGCGGCTCACGCCGTCAGCACCGGTCCTCGGTAGTGGTTCCCAGGCCAATCTCCTGGGCACTTCGATCGAAGACCGGCTCACCTGAACCGCGCCAGCAGACCGCCGGGTCCTCGACGAAGGAGTTCCGCACCACATGACAGAGCACAACGCTCTCGGTACCGAATCTCGCACCGCAGTGATCGACAACGGGTCGTTCGGCACCCGTGAGATCACCTTCTCCACGGGTCGCCTGGCCAAGCAGGCCGGCGGCTCCGTCATCGTCCAGCTGGGCGAGACCACCGTCCTCTCGACCACCACGGCCAGCAAGCAGCCGAAGGAGCACTTCGACTTCTTCCCGCTGACGGTCGACGTCGAGGAGCGGATGTACGCCGCGGGCCGCATCCCCGGCTCGTTCTTCCGCCGTGAGGGCCGTCCCAGCGAGGACGCCATCCTCACGTGCCGCCTGATCGACCGGCCGCTGCGCCCGTCGTTCACCAAGGGCCTGCGCAACGAGGTCCAGGTCGTCGAGACCGTCCTCGCGCTCGACCCGCAGCACCCGTACGACGTTGTCGCCATGAACGGCGCCTCGATGTCGACCAAGCTCTCCGGCCTGCCGTTCAGCGGCCCGGTCGCCTCGACCCGCATCGCGCACATCGAGGGCCAGTGGGTCGCGTTCCCGACCCTCGAGGAGCTCGAGCGGGCCACCTTCGACATGGTCGTCGCCGGTCGCGTGACCGCTGACGGCGACGTCGCGATCATGATGGTCGAGGCCGAGGCCACCCCGCAGGCGGTCAAGCTGATCTCCGCCGGTGCCGCCGCGCCGACCGAGGAGGTCGTGGCCAGCGGCCTCGAGGCCGCCAAGCCCGCCCTCCGCGAGCTGTGCCGCGCGCAGAGCGAGCTGGCCGAGGTCGCCGCGAAGCCCGTCCAGGACTTCCCGGTCTTCCTCGACTACCAGGACGACATCTACTCCGCGGTCGTCGAGGCCGTTCGCGAGGAGACCGCCGAGGCCCTCAAGATCGCTGCCAAGCAGGAGCGCGAAGAGGCCCTCGACCGGGTCAAGGCCAAGGCGCACGAGCTGCTCGACGAGCGGTTCGAGGGTCGCGAGAAGGAGATCAGCGCGGCGTTCCGCTCGGTCACCAAGTCCGAGGTGCGCCAGCGCGTGCTGCGCGAGCAGGTCCGCATCGACGGCCGTGGCCCGCGTGACATCCGCCCGCTGACCGCCGAGGTCGGCATCCTCCCGCGGGTGCACGGCTCGGCGCTGTTCGAGCGCGGCGAGACCCAGATCATGGGTGTCACCACGCTGAACATGCTGCGCATGGAGCAGGCCCTGGACACCCTCGCCCCCGAGAAGTCCAAGCGCTACATGCACAACTACAACTTCCCGCCGTACTCCACCGGTGAGACCGGCCGGGTCGGTTCGCCGAAGCGCCGCGAGATCGGTCACGGCGCGCTGGCCGAGCGGGCCCTCGTGCCCGTGCTGCCGTCGCGCGAGGAGTTCCCGTACGCGATCCGCCAGGTCTCCGAGGCGCTGGGCTCCAACGGCTCCACGTCGATGGGCTCGGTCTGCGCCTCGACGCTGTCGCTGCTGGCCGCCGGTGTGCCGCTGAAGGCCCCGGTCGCGGGTATCGCCATGGGCCTCATCTCCGACGAGGTCGACGGCAAGACGCAGTACGTCGCGCTGACCGACATCCTCGGCGCCGAGGACGCGTTCGGTGACATGGACTTCAAGGTCGCCGGCACCAGCGAGTTCGTCACCGCGCTGCAGCTCGACACCAAGCTCGACGGCATCCCGTCGGACGTGCTCGCCGGTGCCCTGCAGCAGGCGCACGAGGCCCGCGCCACGATCCTCGAGGTCATGGTCGCGGCGATCGAGGCCCCGGCCACGATGAGCGACTACGCCCCGCGGGTCACCACGGTGAAGATCCCGGTCGACAAGATCGGCATGGTCATCGGCCCGAAGGGCCAGACGATCAACGCGATCCAGGACGAGACCGGCGCCGACATCTCCATCGAGGACGACGGCACGATCTACGTCGGCGCGACGAACGGCCCCTCGGCCGACGCCGCTGTCGAGCGGATCAACGCGATCGCCAACCCGACGCTGCCGAAGATGGGCGACAAGTTCCTCGGCACGGTCGTCAAGACCGCCGCGTTCGGCGCGTTCATCTCGCTGCTGCCCGGCCGGGACGGCCTGCTGCACATCTCCAAGGTGGGCGACGGCAAGCGGGTCGACAAGGTCGAGGACTTCCTCAACGTCGGCGACAAGGTCGAGGTCTCCATCGCGGACATCGACAACCGCGGCAAGATCTACCTCGACAAGGTCCGCCCCGAGGGCGCGGACGCTCCGGCGGCTCCGGCCGCCGAGGCGGCTGCCTCCGGTGACGACAAGCCCCGCGAGGAGCGCGCTCCCCGTGGTGGCGACCGCGCCGAGGGCGGCGAGCCGCGCCGCCGCCGGTCCCGCCCGAGCGGTGACCGGGGCTAATCCCTCACATGACAGCGAGTAAGACCCGCGGGCCGGCCGAAAGGCCGGCCCGCGCGGCTACCCAGACCTTGTTGGACGGCGTGCGCCGCACGGTTCTCCCGAGCGGCCTGCGCATCGTGACCGAGGCGATCCCCACCACCCGCAGTGCCGCTCTCGGCGTGTGGGTCCGGATCGGCTCCCGAGACGAGACGCCCGCGATGTCGGGTGCCTCCCACTTCCTCGAACACCTGCTCTTCAAGGGCACCGCGAAGCGCACCGCCCTCGACATCTCCGCGGAGATCGAGGCGGTCGGCGGCGAGACGAACGCCTTCACCACGAAGGAATACACCTGCTATTACGCGCGGGTGCTCGACGCCGATCTGCCGCTGGCCGTGGACGTCATGATGGACGCGGTCGCCAACTCGGTGCTCGCCCCGGCCGATGTCGAGACCGAGCGCGGCGTGATCCTCGAAGAGATCGCCATGCACGACGACGAGCCCGGTGACGAGGTGCACGACGTCTTCACCGAGGCGATCTTCGGTGCGGGCACCCCGCTCGGGAGGTTGATCTCCGGTACCGAGGAGACCATCACCCCGATGACCCGGACCCAGATCAACCGGTTCTACCGCAGCCGCTACAAGGCTCCGGAGATCGTCGTCACCGCGGCCGGCAACCTCGAGCACGCCAAGGTCGTCCGGCTGGTCCGGGCCGCGATCGCGGGCAGCCCGCTGGACAGCGCGGCCGACGACCCGGTACCACCGCGCAGGATCACCCGCAGCCGCATCCAGAAGCCCACGACGGTGATCCGCAACCGGGACACCGAGCAGGCCCACCTGGTTCTCGGCGGTGAGGGCATCCAGCGGGAGGACGACCGGCGGTTCGCGCTGGGCGTGCTCAACAACGTCCTCGGCGGTGGCATGTCGAGCCGGCTCTTCCAGGAGATCCGGGAGAAGCGCGGGCTCGCCTACTCGGTCTACTCCTACGGCACCCAGTACGCCGACGCCGGCCTGTTCGGCGTCTACGCGGGCTGCGCCCCCGGCAAAGCCGACGAGGTCCTCCGGCTGATCAGGGCCGAGCTGGCCGCGGTGGCGTCCGACGGCATCACCGCCGCCGAGCTGGCCCGGGGCAAGGGCATGGTCAAGGGTGCGTACGTCCTGGGTCTCGAGGACACCGGCTCGCGGATGAGCCGGCTGGCCAAGTCCGAGCTGCTGTACGGCGACCTGATGGGCGTCGATGAGCTGCTCGCCAAGGTCGACGCGGTCACCCTCGAGGAGACCAACGCGCTCGCCGCCGAGATTCTCGCCAAGCCGATGTCGCTGGCCGTTGTCGGGCCGTTCGACGACGGCGCGTTTTCGTCCGACCGCTAACCTGGGACCCCGTGACCGTCGTCAGCCCCCCACCACAGCCGTCCCTGGACGAGCCCACGGCCTCGAGCCGCAAGCGCCGGATCATCGGCATGTCCGTCTGGGCGGTGCTCTTCGCGGTCGGCACGTACTTCATCGGCGTGCCGACCAGCGATCCGCTCATCGCGTTCGGCTGGCTCTGGCTGGCCACCATCGCGTGGCGCAGCGATCGGCCGTGGCGCGAGCACCTGCGTTTCCTGCGCGACTGGCTGCCGATCTCGTTGCTGCTGGTCGTCTACAACGTCTCCCGCGGCTACGCCGACAACCTCTTCGCCCCGCATGTCTACGAGCTGATCCACGCGGACGAGGCGATGTTCGGCTGGGCCACCGGCGGCAAGGTCCCCACGGTCTGGCTCCAGGAACACCTTTATCGGCCCGACGTGGTGCAGTGGTGGGAGGTGGCGGTCTCCCTCGTCTACGTCTCGCACTTCCTCGCGGTGCCGACCGTCGGCGTGCTGCTCTGGCTGCGCAACCGGGAGCAGTGGGGCCGTTTCATGCGCCGCTGGTTCACGCTCAGCGTCGCCGGGCTCATCACGTACTTCCTGTACCCGGCCGCCCCGCCGTGGTGGGCGTCTCTCTACGGCCAGCTGCCCGACCATGTCGACCGCATCTCCACCAACGGGTGGAACGCCGTCGGCCTGCACAGTGCCGGCAACACGCTCAACGCCCTGCAGGTCGAGGCGTCCAACCCGGTCGCGGCCATGCCGTCGCTGCACACCGCGTACGCGATGATGGCTGTCGCGTTCTTCCTGCCCATGGTGGCCCGGCGCTGGTGGCCGCTGCTGCTGGCGTACCCGCTGGCGATGACGTTCACCCTGGTCTACTCCGGGGAGCACTACATCATCGACGTGCTGGTCGGCTGGGCCTACGTGGTCGGGGTCTTCGCCGCCGTGGGCTTCGGTGAGCGCTGGTGGGCCCGGCGCAGGGCGGCCGATAAGGTGACCGCGTGACGATCCGAGTAGGAGTTCTGGGAGCCCACGGACGGATGGGCTCCGAGGCGTGCAAGGCGGTCGGCGCGGCCACCGACCTCGACCTGGTGGCCACGATCACCCGGGGCGACAAGCTCGCCTCCGTGGCCGATGCCGGCGCCGAGGTGCTGGTCGACCTGACCACCCCCGACGCGGTCATGGACAACCTGGAATGGGCCATCGGCCGGGGCATCCACGTGGTGGTCGGGGTCAGTGGCTTCGACGAGCGGCGCCTCGGTCAGGTTCGCGGCTGGCTGTCGGCCGCGCCCGGCACCGGCGTGCTGATCGCCCCCAACTTCGGCATCGGCGCGGTGCTGATGATGCAGTTCGCGGCCCGCGCGGCCACGTTCTTCGAGTCCGCCGAGATCATCGAGCAGCACCACCCGCGCAAGCTCGACGCCCCCAGCGGCACGGCCTCCCACACCGCCCGGCTGATCGGCGCCGCCCGCGCCGAGGCGGGCCTCGGCCCGATGCCGGACGCCACCAAGGAGGAGATGTCCGGCGCCCGCGGCACGGAGATCGACGGGGTGCGCGTCCACGCGATCCGGGCGGCGGGTCTGGTGGCCCACCAGGAGGTCCTCTTCGGTACGCAGGGGGAGACGCTCACCATCCGCCACGACAGCCTGGACCGGTCGTCGTTCATGCCCGGCGTGCTGCTCGCCATCCGCGCGATCCAGGGGCGCCCCGGTCTCACCGTCGGCCTGGACCCCCTGCTCGAAGGTTAGGCGGTCTCCTGGTCGAGGCCCACGTGCAGGCGCAGCTGGTTGACCAGCATGTCGTCGACGTCGAGGGCTCGGCCGGCACCGTCGGGCTCCCAGCCGGACGACGCCAGGAACAGCTGCATGGGCTTGTCGGCGTCGTAGGCCCAGGCCACCGCGGAGGTGAAGGAATCCTCGCGCCACAGGTCGACGGTCGCCGCCAGCAGCCGGCTGCCGTGCCCGCGGCGCTGCCAGCGCGGCTCGACCAGCAGATCGGTGACCGCGGCGACGCCGTCGGCCAGGGGCGGCTCCTCCGGGGCGAGCGCCTGCTCGTCGGCCGGCCCGGCGGCGGCGAAACCGACCACGGTCTGCGCGCTCTCCGCCTGCTCGATCGCGATCAGCACCCGGTGCCGGGGCGACGGTGCCTTCTCGATCGCCTCGGCCCAGCCACGGGCCAGGAACGCCTCGTCGAGGTTGGCCAGCACGTGCGCCGGGAACAGCCGCCGATAGGCGGTGCGCCAGGTGGTGAGCTGGATGCGGGCGATCTCCGCGGCGTCCTCGGGACGGGCGGGACGGACAAAGCCGAGAGCCATGCCCGGGAGCCTACAGATCCACCTCGGACGCCATTTCTGTCGTACCCGTGGGATAGCGTCCCCGGCGATGGCTGTTCCCGAATCTCTCAGCGTCGCGCAGGCCCGTCGCATCACGCTGGCCGCGCAGGGCTTCACCGACCGCGCGCCAGGTGGCGCCACCGATCTGCGCCACCTGCGCCGCGTGCTGCGCCGGGTCCACCTGATCCAGATGGACTCGGTCAACGTGCTCCAGCGGGCGCACTACATGCCGCTCTACAGCCGCCTCGGGCCCTACGACCCGGCGCTGCTGGAGCGGGCCGCCTACCGCGACCCCCGGGAGCTCTTCGAGTTCTGGGGGCACGAGGCGTCCCTGATCACCACCGACCTGCAGCCGCTGTTCCGCTGGCGGATGGCCCGGGCGCGCGACCACGCGTGGGGCGGCATGGTGCGGATCGCCACCGAGCAGCCGGAGCTGGTCGCCCGGGTGCTCGGCGAGGTCCGCGACCGGGGGCCGGTCACCGCCGCCGAGATCGAGCACGACGTGCCGCGTACCAAAGATCACTGGGGCTGGAACTGGTCGGCGGTCAAACAGGCCCTCGAGTGGCTGTTCTACTCGGGCGAGATCACCGCGACGGAACGCACCTCGTCGTTCGCCCGGCGTTACGACCTCACCGAGCGGGTCCTGCCCCGCCGGATCGTCGACGCCCCGACGCCGTCCCCGCAGGATTCGTTCCGGGCGCTGGTCGAGCTCGCCGCCCGGTCCCTGGGTGTGGCGATGGAGCCGGAGCTGCGGGATTACTTCCGCCTGCCGGTGGCCGGAGCCAGGCGGGCGGTGGCCGAGCTGGTCGAGGACAAGGTGCTGCTCCCGGTGACCGTGCAGGGCTGGAGGGGCCCGTCCTACCTGCACCACCAGGCGGTCCTGCCCCGCTGGGTGCGCGCGGCGGCGCTGATCAGCCCGTTCGACCCGCTGATCTGGGAACGAGCCCGCACCGAGCGGTTGTTCGACATGAACTACCGCATCGAGATCTACGTCCCGGCGGCCCAGCGCCGCTACGGCTACTACGTCCTGCCGTTCCTGCTGGGCGACCGGTTCGCGGCCCGGCTCGACCTCAAGGCGGACCGCCGGGCCGGCGTCCTGCGGATCCCGGCGGCCTGGCTGGAGCCCGCGGCCGACCGCGAGGCGACCGCGGCGGCGCTGGCCGTCGAGCTCCGGCGTCTTGCCGCCTGGCTGGGTCTGACCGCCATCGCCCCGCCCGCCCGTGGTGACCTGGCCCCGGCCCTCGCCGAGGCGCTCACCACGGGCCCCTGAGGTGTACCGTGGCGGCCATGAGCGCTCCTGTGCAGTCGGAAGCGGAGCAGGCTGCCGCCTGGGAGGCCTACTACCAGCAGTATCCGCAGCACAAGCAGGACCGCGTCTCCCGCTTCATCGAGAGCAAGTGGCGCAGCTCCCCGCTCTGGGTGGCGCCCACGGCGATGCTGGTGTGCATGGCCGGCGCGGTCGGCTACACGCTGGCCAGCAACCCCGCGGCCGCCGACGCCGGTTCGGCGCCCACCTGTCTGCTGAAATACACCACCGGTTTCGTCTGTCCCGGCTGCGGTGGCACCCGGGCCGCCTGGTTCCTGCTGCACGGCGACATCCCGGCGGCGGCCCGCCACCACGCCCTGTTCGTCTTCGCCGTCCCGTTCCTCGTCTACATGTATGTGGCGTGGGCGGCCAAGCGGGTCTTCAAGTGGGACATCCCGCAGCTTTCGCTCTCCCCGGCGGTAGTCGGCACGTTCATGGCGCTCTGGGGCGTCTTCACGATCGCCCGCAACCTCCCCTGGGCCCCGTTCACGGCCCTCTACGTCTGACCCGGACGACCGAACCAGCCCCATAGACGGCAGTCCGATAAGTTAGGGGCATGACGCAACACCCCTTCGGCCGCCTGATCTCGGCCATGGTGACCCCGTTCGCCGCGGACGGCTCCCTGGATCTTGCCGGGGCGGCCACCCTGGCGACGTGGCTGGTCGACGAGCAGGGGCACGACGCACTCGTCATCAGCGGCACCGGTGGGGAATCCCCGACCACCAGCGACGCCGAGAAGGAGTCGCTGCTCCGGGCGGTCGTCGAGGCCGTGGGGGACCGGGCGCGGATCCTGGCCGGGGTCGGGACCAACAACACCACGCACACCGTCGAGCTGTCCCGGGCGGCCGAGAAGGCCGGCGCCGACGGACTGCTCGTGGTCACGCCCTACTACAACAAACCGCCGCAGGCCGGGCTGATCGCACACTTCACCGCGGTCGCCGGTGCGACCGGGCTGCCCATCCTGCTGTACGACATCCCGCACCGCTCGGGTGTGCCGATCGCGACCGAGACGCTGGTGCGGCTGGCCGAGCACCCGAACATCGTCGGGGTGAAGGACGCGAAGGGTGACATCGCCGCCACCGCCGACGTGCTGCGCCGCACCGACCTCGCCTACTACTCGGGCGAGGACTCCGCCACGCTGCCGTTGCTGTCGATCGGCGCGGCCGGCGTGATCGGGACCTCGACCCACTTCGTCGGCCCGCGGACCAAACAGATGATCCTGGCGTACGAGCGTGGCGACGTCGCCGAGGCGCTCGACCTGCACCGGCAGATGTTGCCGTTGTACACCGGGATCTTCCGCACCCAGGGCACGATCCTCGTGAAGGCCGGCCTGCGCGCCCTGGGGCTGCCCGCCGGCCCCGTGCGGCTGCCCCTGGCCGATGCCACCGACGCGGAAACGGACCAACTGCGCCAGGACGCCAAAGCGGCCGGCGTGGACCTCTGATAACCGGAAAGAAATAGATGAGCCAAGCGCACGTGGACCTTGATCCGCCCCCGCCGTTGCCGGAGGGCGCCCTGCGCGTCATGCCGCTCGGTGGCCTGGGCGCCATCGGCCGCAACATGACCGTCTACGAATTCAACGGCAAGCTGCTGGTGGTCGACTGCGGGGTGCTCTTCCCCGACGTGGAGCAGCCGGGCGTGGACCTGATCCTGCCCGACTTCACCCCCATCCTGGACCGGCTCGACGCGGTGCAGGCCATCGTGCTGACCCACGGGCACGAGGACCACATCGGCGCGGTGCCGTACCTCCTCGCCCACAAGCCGGACATCCCGCTGGTCGGTTCCGAGTTCACCCTGGCGCTGGTCGAGGCGAAACTGGCCGAGCGGCGGCTGGATCCGTACACGCTGACCGTCAAGGAAGGCCAGCGCGAGCGGATGGGTCCGTTCGAGCTCGAGTTCTTCGCGGTCAACCACTCGATCCCGGACGCGCTGGCGGTGGCCGTGCGCACGCCGGCCGGCCTGGTGCTGCACACCGGCGACTTCAAGATGGACCAGGTGCCGCTCGACGGGCGGATCACCGACCTGGCCGGGTTCGCGCGCCTCGGCGCCGAGGGCGTCGACCTGCTGCTGTCGGACTCGACGAACGCGGAGATCCCCGGGTTCGTGACACCGGAGCGCGACATCGGCCCGGTGCTCAACTCGATCTTCGGCAAGGCCACCGGCCGGGTCATCGTGGCGAGCTTCGCCTCCCACGTGCACCGGGTGCAGCAGGTTTTCGACGCCGCGTACGAATATGAGCGTAAAGTCGCCCTGATCGGCCGGTCGATGGTCCGCAACATGGGCATCGCCAAGGACCTGGGTCTGCTGCACATCCCCGACGGGATCCTGGTCAGCCTCGACGAGGCGACGCACCTGCCGCCGGACGAGATCGTCTTCATGTCGACCGGGTCGCAGGGCGAGCCGATGAGCGCGCTTGGCCGGATGTCGACCGGTGACCACCGGCACATCACGATCGAGCCCGGAGACACCGTGGTGCTGGCCAGCTCGCTGGTGCCCGGCAACGAGACGAGTGTCTACCGGGTGATCAACCAGCTGGCCCGGGCCGGTGCCACCGTCGTGCACAAGGACACCGCCAAGGTGCACGTCTCCGGGCACGCCCCGGCGGGTGAGCTGCTCTTCCTGCTCAACGTCGTGCGCCCGAGCAACCTGATGCCGGTGCACGGCGAGTGGCGGCACCTGCGCGCCCATGCCCGGCTGGGCATCGAGTCCGGCGTCGCGCCCGACCGGGTCGTGCTCTGCGAGGACGGCGACGTGGTGGACCTGGTCGAGGGTCACGCGCGGCACGTCGGCCGGGTGCCGAACCGCTATGTGTACGTCGACGGTCTCGCCGTGGGTGACGTCAGCGAGTCGCTGCTGACCGAGCGCAGGATACTGGGCGACGGCGGTTTCATCTCGGCCACCGTGGTGATCGACTCGGTCACCGGCAAGGTCGTCGGAGAGCCGACGGTGATGGCGAAGGGCTTCTCCGAGGACCCCGAGGCATTCAACCCGGTGATTCCGTTGCTGACCGCGGCACTGCACCGCTCGGCCGCCGAGGGCGTCACCGAGCCGCACCAGTTGCAGCAGGTCGTCCGCCGTACGGTGGGCCGCTGGGTCAACGACAAATACCGCCGGCGCCCGATGATCGTGCCGACCGTGGTCGAGGTTTGACCGCTTTTTGAACTGTTCGACGCTCACCCTCGTATCGATGAGCACGGTGCCGCCCCCACGGCACCGCGATGCGAGGGGAGTACCGAATGCAGCGGAGAACGGTCGTCGCGATGGCGGCGACGGTGACGGCGGTTGGTGCGGCAGTGGCTTTCACACTGCCCTCGATGGCGGGCACGAGCCCGTCCGGCACCGGCGTCACCCCGCAGAGCGACGGAGTGGCCCCCAAGCTGCTCGCCGCCATGAAACGCGATCTGGGACTCAGCGCCGAGGAGGCCACCGCCCGGATCAACCGGGCGGCGTGGGCCTCCGGGGTCGCCACCCAGCTGCGGGTCACGTCCGGGGACGCGTACGCGGGCTCCTGGCTCGGCGCTGACGGCACCACGCTGAACATCGGGATCACCGATGAGAGCCTGGCCGGCGCGGTCCGGGCCGCGGGTGCGCAGCCGAAGCTGGTCGAGCGCAGCGTCGCCGAGCTGGACAGCGCGAAGAAGGCCCTCGACGGCACCGCCACGAAGGCCGACAGCGACCTGCCCGGCTGGTATGTCGACGTGGCCGCGAACAAGGTGGTCGTCAAGGCGCTGGCCGGCGACACCGATCACGCGAAGGAACTGGCCGAGGACGCCGGCCTGCCCACGTCGGCGGTGAAGGTGGTGACCGTCAAGGAGGCCCCGCGCACCCTGGCGGACGTGGTCGGCGCTCAGCCGTACTTCATCGACCTGGACGGCGGCCAGGCCCGCTGCTCGATCGGGTTCGCGGTCGAGGGCGGTTTCGTCACCGCCGGGCACTGCGGCGCGGCGGGCACCGAGACCACCGACTTCGAGGGCCTCGACCAGGGTGTCGTCGCCGCCTCGGTCTTCCCCGGCGACGCCGACATGGGCTTCGTGCAGACCGGTGCGAACGTAGGCCTGCAGCCGTTCGTCGACGACTTCAAGAACAACGCGCTGCCGGTGGGCGGCAGCACCGAGGCGCCCGTCGGCGCGGCGGTGTGCCGGTCCGGCTCCACGACCGGCCTGTTCTGCGGGACGATCCTGGCGAAGAACGAGACGGTCAACTACCCGGAGGGCGCGGTCACCGGTCTCACCCGTACGGATGTCTGCGCCGAGGGTGGCGACTCCGGCGGCTCGTGGTTCTCGGGTGACCAGGCCCAGGGTGTGACGTCGGGTGGTTCCGGCGACTGCACGGTCGGCGGCGAGACGTTCTTCCAGCCGGTCACCGAGATCCTGGAGACCAACGACCTGACGCTGCTCACCACCACGGCCGGTGCCGGCGGCGGCGCGTCGACCCCGCCGGTCGAGGCGAGCACCGCCCCGCCCGCCGAGGCGACCACCCCGCCCGCGGACAACGGTGGTCACCACCACCGTCGCGGTCACCACCGGTAGACCGCCCAGGCACGCTGCCCGCGTAGGCCATCCTCCGTCCTACGCGGGCGGCGCTACCTTCGTACCGTGAGCTATCGGGTCTTGATCTTCCTCGCGGTGGGGGCGCACTTCGCGTTCCTGGCGTTCGGGATCTTCGGCGGCTTCCTCGCCTGGCGCTGGCGCAAACTTATCTGGGTGCAGGCCCTCGCCGCCCTGTGGCTGCTGGTGATCGTGGTGGCGAAGTTGTACTGCCCGCTGACCTGGGTCGAGGACCGCAGCCGGGAGAAACTGGGCCTGGCCCCGCTCGAGGGCGGCTTCCTCGACAACCACGCCGCCGGTGTCTTCTACCCGGCCGGCTACGAGTGGGTGGCGCAGCTCGTGGTCGCCGTGCTGATCCTGGTCTCCTGGACCGGTTACGTGCTACTTCAGCGCCGCGACCGCCTCGGCTAGCTCGACACCCGTCGCGATGCCGCAGATCATCACCTGGTCGAGCTGCTCCTGCGTGACGCCGTGCTCGAAGTCCGCACTGACCTCACCGACCACCCGCACCACGCCGTCGTCGTCGGTGTGCACGTAGGCCTTGGGCCAGAGCCGGTCGTGGTTCCAGGCGTTGCAGAACGCGTACAGGCTGGGCACGTCGTCGACGCTGAAATCGGGGTAGGTCAGGATGCGTACCTGGATGATCTCGCTCGCTTGACCGACCCGGAAGAAGTAGATCAGGCAGCTCTGCCAGTCGCCACGGATGTCACCGTCGTCGTCCGTGGCGTAGGCGAACTCCCGGGCCTTCAGGACCGCGGTGATCAACTCGTTGGTCAGGGGCTGCAGGGACACCGACATAACTTGATCTTAATCACCCGAAAAGTGAATCCGGGTCGCGGTGCGCCGCGCGTCCTCACGAGCGTGCCGGCGTTACGGTGATGTCATGGCGGGCCGTCCTCCTCCGGCGAGCCGGGGCCGTGCCGCGTCCAAGGGCGGCGCCGCCCCGACGCGTGCCCGGAAGCCGGCTCCGCAGAAATCTGTCCCCCGCAAAGCCGCGGCCGCACCCCGCGCCAGAGCCAAAAGTGCCACCCGTGCCCGGCCCAGCGTCGGCGCGGCGGTCGCCACCGGCCTCGGCCGGGGAGTCGGCGCCCTCTGGATGGGCGTGGCCGGCAGCGTCGGCTGGGCCGCCCGGGGCGTCGGGCGCCAGGCCGCGACCGCCCGCGAGATCGACCCCGAACACCGTCGCGACGGCGCCGGCCTGCTCATGCTCGGCCTGTCGATTCTGGTCGGGGTCGCGGTCTGGTCCGGTGGTGCCGGCCCGGTCGGCCGCCGGATCAGCGACGCGATGCACCTGTTCTTCGGCCGCCTGGGCGTCTTCATCCCGCTCCTGCTGCTGTACGGCGCCATCCGCCTGATGCGCAAACCGGCCGACCCGGAGCACCGGGGCCGCTCCCTGGTCGGCTGGTCCGCGCTGCTGGTCGCCATAGCGAGCCTGCTGCACATCGCCCAGGACACCAGGGACACGGTCGGCCTCGACGACGACGGCGGACTCATCGGGTACGCCGTGGGCGCCCTGCTCGAACGGGCGGTCACCGCGTGGGTGGCGGTGCCCCTGCTGATCCTGCTGTTCGTCTTCGGCCTGCTGGTGGTGACCGCGACCCCGATCAGCAAGGTCCCCGAACGGGTGCTGCTGCTCGGCGAGATGCTGTTCAACCGCTCGGCCACCCGGCCGATGCTGCCCGGGGCGGACCCGGCGCTGCCGGACCTCGACGAGGCCGAGCCCGGCGAGGAGCCGCAACGCCGCCGCCCGCCGCGCCGTCGGCAGGGCTCGCTGGCCGACATCGGGCTCGGTCCCGACGACGAGCCGCCGGTCGCCGAGGACGAGATCCTGCACGACACGGTGGCGCTGCCCCGGCTCCCCAAGGTCCCGGCGCGGCGCAAGGCCCCCGAGCACTCGCCGGTGCCGGTCGCGGCCGAGCAGCTGGAGATCAAGCCGGTGCCGGGGCAGTACACGCTGCCGCCGGCCGCGATGCTCGGCGCCGGTTCCGCGCCCAAGAGCCGGAGCAAGGCCAACGACGAGATCATGGCGAGCCTCACCGGCGTGTTCGAGCAGTTCCGGGTCGACGCCCAGGTCGTCGGCTTCACCCGGGGCCCGACGGTGACCCGCTACGAGGTCGAGGTCGGACCGGGCGTCAAGGTCGAGCGGATCACGCAGCTGTCGCGCAACATCGCGTACGCGGTGAAATCGCCCGATGTCCGGATCCTGTCCCCGATCCCCGGCAAGAGCGCGGTCGGCGTGGAGATCCCCAACACCGACCCGGAGAACGTGTCGCTGGGTGACGTGCTGCGCTCGCGGGCCGCCACCGCCGATCACCATCCGATGCTGGTCGCGCTCGGCAAGGACATCGAGGGCGGCTTCGTCGTGGCCAACATGGCCAAGATGCCGCACATCCTGATCGCGGGCGCCACCGGAGCCGGCAAGTCGTCCTGCCTCAACTCGCTGCTGGTCTCGGTCCTGACCCGCGCCACCCCGGACGAGGTGCGACTGCTCCTGGTCGACCCCAAGCGGGTGGAGATGACCGCGTACGAGGGCATCCCGCACCTCGTCACGCCGATCGTGACCAACCCCAAGAAGGCGGCCGACGCGCTCGAGTGGGTCGTCCGCGAGATGGACATGCGCTACGACGACCTCGCCGCCAACGGGGTACGCCACATCGACGACTTCAACCGCAAGGTCCGCAGCGGCGAGATCGTCGCGCCGCCGGGCAGCGAGCGGATCATGAAGCCGTACCCCTACCTCCTGGTGGTCATCGACGAGCTCGCCGACCTGATGATGGTCGCCCCGCGCGACGTCGAGGACTCCGTGGTGCGGATCACCCAGCTCGCCCGGGCCGCCGGCATCCACCTGGTCCTGGCCACCCAGCGGCCCTCGGTCGACGTGGTCACCGGCCTGATCAAGGCCAACGTCCCGTCCCGGCTCGCGTTCGCCACCAGCTCGCTCGCCGACTCCCGGGTCATCCTCGACCAGCCGGGCGCCGAGAAGCTCCTCGGCCGCGGCGACGGCCTGTTCCTGCCGATGGGTGCCTCCAAGCCGGTGCGCATCCAGGGCGCGTGGGTGGACGAGAAGGAGATCCACGACGTCGTCAAGTTCTGCAAGGACCAGCGCGAGCCCGAGTTCCGCGACGACGTCACCGCGCCGGCCGCGGCCAAGAAGAAGGACGTCGACGAGGAGATCGGCGACGACCTGGATGTGCTGCTCCAGGCGATCGACCTGGTCGTCACGTCGCAGTTCGGCTCGACCTCGATGCTGCAGCGCAAGCTGCGGGTGGGCTTCGCCAAGGCGGGCCGCCTGATGGACCTGATGGAGACCCGCGGCATCGTCGGCCCGTCCGAGGGCTCCAAGGCCCGCGAGGTGCTGATCAAGCCGGACGAGCTCGAGGAGACGTTGGCGACGCTCCGCCTGGACGACTGACCCGGCCCGCTTGCTCGCTCCCGCCCGCCCGCTTGCCCGCTCCCGCCTGGGAGAACGACCGTTCTTTCTTGCGGGCGGCGGGGTGGGGGGCCGAGCGGGGGACGCTGCTCCGCCGGGCGCCCGGTAACCTTGGCCGAGTGTCCGTGACTCCCGCTCCCCGCCGCGTTGCTCTGCTCACCCTCGGCTGTGCCCGTAACGAGGTCGACTCCGAGGAGCTCGCCGCGCGCCTCGACGCCGGGGGGTGGCAGGTCAGCACCGACGCCGAGGGCGCCGACGTGGTCGTCGTCAACACCTGCGGCTTCGTCGAGAAGGCCAAGCAGGACTCCATCGAGACGCTGCTCGCCGCCGCCGACACCGGGGCCAAGGTCGTCGCCGCCGGCTGCATGGCCGAGCGCTACGGCAAGGAGCTCGCCACGAGCCTGCCTGAGGCCGAGGCCGTCCTCGGCTTCGACGACTACACCGACATCGCCGCCCGGCTCGACAGCGTGATGGCGGGGGAGAAGTTCGCCTCGCACACCCCGCGCGACCGCCGCGAGCTGCTCCCGCTCACCCCGGTCGCCCGCCAGGCGGCCAAGGTCGTCGTCCCCGGGCACGCCACCGTCGACGAGCACACGCCGGCCCACCTGCGCCCGGTGCTGCGCCGCCGGCTCGACACCGGCCCGGTCGCCAGCCTCAAGCTCGCCAGCGGCTGCGACCGGCGCTGCGCGTTCTGCGCGATCCCGGCGTTCCGTGGCGCGTTCGTCTCCCGTGACCCGCAGGAGCTGCTGGCCGAGGCCGAGTGGCTGGCCAAGAGCGGTGTCCGCGAGCTCGTCCTCGTCAGCGAGAACAGCACGTCCTACGGCAAGGACCTCGGCGACCCGCGCGCGCTGGAGAAGCTCCTGCCCCAGCTCGCCGCCGTCGACGGCATCGTGCGGGTCCGGGCCAGCTACCTGCAGCCCGCCGAGACCCGGCCCGGCCTGGTCGAGGTCATCGCCAACACCCCCGGCGTCGCCGCGTACTACGACCTGTCGTTCCAGCACTCCAGCGAGCCCGTGCTGCGCCGGATGCGCCGGTTCGGCTCCACCGACCGGTTCCTCGAGCTGCTCGCCTCCGCCCGGGCCATGGCGCCCGACGCCGGTGCCCGGAGCAACTTCATCGTCGGCTTCCCCGGCGAGACGAAGCAGGACGTCGACGAGCTGGTGCGCTTCCTGAGCGAGGCCCGGCTCGACGCCATCGGCGTCTTCGACTACAGCGACGAGGACGGCACCGAGGCGGCCGGTCTGACCGGCAAGGTCCGCGAGGACACCATCAAGCGGCGGTACGCCCGGATCAGCGACCTCGCCGACGAACTGTGCGCCCAGCGGGCCGAGGACCGTCTCGGCAGCTTCGTCGAGGTCATGATCGACACGGTCGGCGACGGCGAGGTCGAGGGCCGCGCGGAGCACCAGGCCCCCGAGGTCGACGGCTCCACCACGCTCGTGTCCGGTGACGAGCAGGTCGACCTGGCCGCGCTGCGCCCCGGCGACCTGGTGCGGGCCCGGGTCACCGCCACCGAGGGCGTCGACCTCGTGGCCGTCCCGGTCGCCATGATCTCCGCCGCGCCCCAGGCCGTCTCGGCCCGCACGGTCACTCCCGCGTCGGTGTCCACGGCGGCGTCGTGACCGACGAGCCGGTGCCGGTCACGGCGGCGGTCCCCCGGCAGGTGCCGCTGAACAATCCGGCCAACCTGCTGACCGCCGTACGCATCGTCCTCGTCCCGGTCTTCGTGGTCTTCGTGGTGATCTCCACCATGACGGACCCGTCCTGGCGCATCGCCGCCTGCCTGACGTTCTGCGTGGCCTCGGCCACCGACTTCGCCGACGGCTGGATCGCCCGCCGCTACGAGCTGGTGACCGCGTTCGGCAAGGTCGCTGACCCGATCGCGGACAAGGCGCTCACCGGCAGCGCCCTGATCCTGCTCTCCGCGTACGACAAGCTGTCCTGGTGGATCACCGGCCTGATCCTGCTCCGCGAGTGGGGAGTGACGGCCCTGCGCTTCTGGGTGATCCGTTACGGCATCATCCCGGCCAGCCGGGGCGGCAAGCTCAAGACCGCGCTGCAGATCGGTGCCATCGCCTGGTTCCTCTGGCCGGTCCCCGGCCCGTTCGAGGTGGTCGGCACCGTCCTCATGCTGGCCGCCCTGCTGGTCACCATGATCACCGGCGTCGACTACGTCCTCCAGGCCCTGCGCCTGCGCCGGAGAGTCACGTCGTGACGACCCCGCTCGCCGCGGCGGAGGTCGCCGGGCTGCTCGCCGCCCGGGGCGAGACGCTCGCGGTCGCCGAGTCGCTGACCGGGGGGTTGCTGGCCGCGACGGTGGTCGAGGTGCCCGGGGTCAGCGCGGTGTTCCGGGGCGGTTTCGTCGTCTATGCGACAGATCTGAAGCACGCGCTGGCCGGGGTGCCGGCGGATCTGCTGGCCGAGCGTGGCCCGGTCGATCCGGACGTGGCTCAGGCCCTCGCCGAGGGGGCGCGGCAGCGCTGCGGCGCCGACTGGGGGGTGGCGACCACCGGGGTGGCCGGGCCCGATCCGCAGGGCGGCAAGCCGGTCGGCACGGTTTTTGTCGGAGTGGCGGGTGCCACTCATAAATTTGCGCGGGAGTTGTCGCTGACCGGTGACCGGGGTGACATCCGGCGCGCGGCGGTGCTGTCAGCGCTCGCCCTTCTCGGGGATGAGCTGCGCAAATAACACCGGGGAATCCGGCGGTCATCGTAAGTGTTGATGTCGGCGAATGAATAGTCACACCCGTCCCGCGGGCTGACGGCACTTCCCACCCGCCCCGGAATTCGGCGGGGCAGGATGTCGGCGTGGCCCGCAGCGGGTACGGTTGCGGGAAGCCTCCGGCGGTTGCCGGCGGCCCCGCCGCAGGAGGAGGTGCCATGGTCCTGCTACGCCGGGTTATCGGTGACGCACTTCGGGCGCGCCGGCAGGGTCAGCATCGCACTCTGCGTGAGGTGTCGACCGCCGCCAACGTCAGCCTTGGGTATCTCTCCGAGATCGAACGTGGCCAGAAGGAAGCGTCCAGCGAGCTGCTCGCCGCTATCTGTGAAGCTCTGGGTGCACGGCTTTCCGAGCTGCTCGGCGAGGTGAGCTCCACGCTCTCCCTCGCGGAGGGCATGGAGGGCGTGCTCGTGCCGGTCGAGTCGCAGGATTCCGCCGTCTCAGCGGACGCTGTCGCGGTCGGAACCCGCAAGGCCGCCGTCGCCGCGAAGGCCGCCGAGGCCGCCGCTGTGCGTCAGGTCTCCTCGGACGGCTCTGTCTCGGTCTCGGTCCGCCAGGACACGCCGCTCAAGGCGACCCTGCGCGCGACCCGCAAGCGTGATCGTGACGTCGTCTACGCCGCCTGATCCGCACCCCTACGCCGTCGTTTCGCACCCCCGTGGCCGTCAGGCCCGGGGGTGCGACGTTTTTCCACCCCGGATATGGTGCGGCGGGCACCAAGCTCCAGGTCCCGGCATCGCCGTAACAGCGTTTCCCGCGTAACCTCGATGGCGGGGGGTCCCCCGGTTAACCCTGAGATCCCCCCGAGGTCACGTGACGCCGGTGGCGTGGAGCTGACACGATGGAGCCCGCGCCATCGTGAAGACCCCTCGGGCCCGCGTCGGTGGTGCGTACGAAGCAGCGACATTGAGGGGATACCGCGGATATGGCGAACCCGTTCGTCAAGGGCTGGCGCTACATGATGGCGCTCTTCGGCGCGAAGATCGATGAATACGCCGATCCCAAGGTGCAGATCCAGCAGGCCATCGAGGACGCGCAACGCCAGCACCAGGCGCTCGTCCAGCAGGCCGCCGCTGTGATCGGCAACCAGCGGCAGCTGGAGATGAAGCTCTCCCGGCAGATGTCCGAGGTCGAGAAGCTGCAGGGCATGGCCCGGCAGGCGCTCGTCCTGGCGGACCGGGCCCGGTCCGGTGGCGACGAGGCCGAGGCGCAGAAGTACGAGTCGACCGCGCAGACCCTCGCCACCCAGCTCGTCTCCGGTGAGCAGGCGATGGAAGACCTGAAGACCCTGCACGACCAGGCGCTCGCCGCCGCCGGGCAGGCCCGCAACGCGGTGGAGCGCAACGCGACGGTGCTGCAGCAGCGCATCGCCGAGCGGTCCCGGCTGCTCAGCCAGCTCGAGCAGGCCAAGATGCAGGAGACGGTCGCCAAGTCGCTCGAGTCGATGTCGTCGCTCGCCGCGCCCGGCAACACCCCGTCCCTCGACGAGGTGCGCGACAAGATCGAGCAGCGGTATGCCAGCGCCATGGGGCGTGCGGAGCTCGCCGCCAACTCGGTCGAGGGCCGCATGCTCGAGGTGCAGCAGTCGAGCCTCGACATGGCCGGCTCCTCGCGCCTGGACCAGATCCGGGCCAGCATGTCCGGCGACAAGCTCGGTGGCACCCCGGCGCAGCCGGCCGTCGAGCAGGCCCCGGCCGGTGACCCGGCGAGCGTCGCCCGGCTCGACGAGATCCGGGCCAGCATGAACAGCAAGCGCGGGGACACCTCGGCCGCAGGCTGAGTGAGTGGGGCAGGCCCGGCCGGGACACGTGCCGGGCCCGCCCCGAAGTGCTCCGTCGAACGAAACGGGGAGCGGACGGTGGACGAGCGGACCAGATACTTCCGGCAGCTCAAGCGGCTGCGTGGCGCCGCCCGGCGGTGGAGCGTCATCGGTGGTGGGCTGACCGCCGCCACGGCCGTCCTCACGCCGTACGCGGGCATCGGTGTCGCCGACGCGGTCTGGGCCGCGTCCGCGGGGGCGTCCGTCGCCCTCGCGTGGTGGCGCTGGAGCGATCACCGCGAGCTCGCCGCCCTCCCGCCCCCGCCCGCACCGCCCGCGGTCCTGCCGGGCCAGCGCCTGGTCGCCGCGGTGGAACGGTTCCCGGCCGGCCGCCAGGTGGTCCAGGAGGTCCGCCGGCACCGGGACCGTTACGCGGTCCGCGGCTCGGCCGTCGCGCAGGCCTGGGACCGTCTCGACCGCGCCTCGACCACCCTCGTGGGTCTCGCCGGCCGGCTGACCGGCCCCGGCGAGGGCGCCCTGCTCGAAGCGACCGTGGCCGAGCAGTGGCTCCGCGACCTCGGCCAGCGCGTCGCCAGCGTCGAACGGGCCCTGCCGCTGACCCCGGCGGAACGCCGCGACGTCCTCGAGAAGTCCCACGAGAGCCTGGCGACCCAGTTCACCGACGGTGTCACGGCCTACGAACGCCTGGTCGCGGCGGCGGCGAGCTACGTCGCCGAGGACGGCCATCCCGCGGTCGGCACGCATCCGTCCCTGACCGGCCTCATCGACGCGACCGACCGCCTCCGCGGCATCGCCGAAGGCCTCTCCGAGCTCCGCCGCCCACCCACACCCGCCGCCTGACGAGCCGGCCGGGCAGATCTTCAGGGTTCGGGCTGGCAGCGGGGGCACCAGTACGTGACGCGGTCGTCGAGTTCTGCCTTGCGGATGGCGGTCGCGCAGCGTCGGCACGGCTGGGCGCGGCGTCCGTACGCGTAGCTGGTCTGGCCTCTGCGCAGTGAGCCCGTTGTCGTCTGGGTCCAGCGGCCGCGGTTCGAGGCGACGAGTTTCTGGGCGAGCGTGACCGTGCCGTGCAGGTCCTTGACGGCGTGCACCGGGGTCCAGGGCCAGAGACCGCGCAGGAACAGCGTCTCCGCCTTGTACAGGTTGCCGACCCCGGCGAGATTGCGCTGGTCGAGCAGGGCCTCCGCGATGGTGGTGTCCGGGTGGGCCTCGATCCGGCGGACCGCCTCGTCCGGGTCCCAGTCCGCGCCCAGCAGGTCCGGGCCGAGGTGCCCGACCAGGGTCTCCTCCTGCGACGTCGGGATCAGGGCGAGTTCGTGCAGGTGGAAGCCGACCGCGGCGGAGCGGGCGGTCTTGAGCGCCACCCGGATCAGGTGGGCGGGCCGGCCGGTCCAGCGTTCGCCGGGGGCGTAGGCGCGCCAGGCGCCGTCCATGCGCAGGTGGGAGTGCAGCGTCATGGCCCGGTCGTCGCGGGTGAGGCGGGTCAGCAGGTGTTTGCCGCGGCTCGCCGACTCCGCGACCGTCCAGCCCGCCAGGTCGGTGGTGGCGAGCTGGGGCACGCGGAAGTCGGATCCGGTGAGTACCTCACCGGTCAGCGCGCGTTCCAGGACGCGGGCGGTGTTCCAGACGGTGTCACCCTCGGGCATGTGTCCATCCTGCCCGGCCGGGACGTTTTCTAACGCTCGGCGATGCGGACCACGTCACCTGGGGTCACGGACAGCACCACGACGGCCCGGCCGCCGTTGACCGCGATCGCGACCCGGCCGGCCGAGTCCTGGAAGACGATGAGCTCGCCGGGTGCGGCGTCCCCGAACGTGTTCGCGAGGCGGGCCTTCACGCCGCCGGAGATGACCAGCTCCGGGCCGAGGCCGCTGAGCATGGAGCCGGCGGCCGCGAGCTGCACGTTGCCGAACCGGTCGACGGTGACCACCTCGGCCTCGATCCAGCCGTCACCGATCGCCACGACCGGGTCGGGGAGACGGACGACGGATGCCGGATCGACCGTACGGCCGGCGGCGGCCAGTGGCTCGCCCAGCGCGAGGTGCGCGGCGACGGGGGAGAAGATGTCGCGTCCGTGGAACGTGCGGGAGACATCGCCGAGGAACCAGTCCTCGTTGGTCAGCTCCACCACCTCGTCGATGCCGCCCAGGGCCTCCGCGGCCCAGATCAGCAGGCCGTTGTCCGGGCCGACGAGCAGGCCGCCGGGCGTGCCGACGGCGATCCCGCGGCGCTGGGTGCCCACTCCCGGGTCGACGACGGCGACGTGCACCGACGGCGGCAGGTGCGGCGCGGTCTGGGCCAGCACCGCGGCACCGCGGGCGACGTCGGCCGGCGGCACGTGATGTGTGACGTCGATGACACGTACGGCCGGGGCGTAGCGGCCGATCACCCCGTGGCAGGCAGCGGCAAAACCGTCGAAAGTGCCGTAGTCGGTGGTGAGGCTGATCCATCCATAGGTGCCCATGGTGAATCACGTTACTGCGCCGGCACGGTGAGTGTTCGCCGGGTCCCGCGAGCGCGCCGCTGATCTCTGGCATCGTTGGCGTCATGCGTCTCGTCATCTTCACCGAACCCCAGCAGGGCGCCACCTATGAGGACCTGCGCCGGCTGGCCCGGGTCACCGAGGACACCGGTTACGACGGTTTCTTCCGCTCGGACCACTACACGACCATGGGCGGCGACGGTCTGCCCGGCCCGACCGACGCGTGGACCACGCTCGCGGCGCTCGCTGTGCAGACGTCGCGGCTGCGGCTCGGCACGCTCGTCACCTCGGCGACGTTCCGGCTGCCCGGCCCGCTGGCCATCACCGTCGCGCAGGTCGACGAGATGAGCGGCGGCCGGGTCGAGCTCGGTCTCGGCGGCGGTTGGTACGAGTCGGAGCACACCGGCTACGGCATCCCGTTCCCGCCCCTCGGCGAGCGTTTCGACCGCCTCGAGGAGCAGCTGGAGATCGTCACCGGGCTCTGGACCACCCCGATCGGCGAGAAGTACAGCTTCGCCGGCAAGCACTACCAGCTCGTGGACTCGCCGGCGCTGCCGAAGCCGGTCCAGTCGCCCCGCCCGCCGATCATCGTCGGTGGCGCCGGCAAGAAGCGCACCCCGGCGCTCGCGGCCCGGTTCGCCGACGAGTTCAACACCCCGTTCGCCAAGATCGAGGACCTGCCGGCGATGTACCAGCGGGTCCGCGACGCCTCCACGGCGATCGGCCGGGAGACCCCGCCGGCGTTCTCCGCGGCGGCGGTGCTGTGCGTCGGTCGCGACGACGCCGAGGTGGCCCGCCGGGCGGCGGCGATCGGCCGCGAGGTCGGTGAGATGCGCGACAACGGCGGTATCGTCGGCACCCCGGATCAGGTCGTCGAGATCATCGGCCGGTATGCGGAGGCCGGCGCGACCCGGTTGTACCTCCAGGCCCTGGACCTGAGCGACCTCAACCACGTGGAGCTGGTGGCGACCGCGGTCGCCCCGCAGCTCGGCTGAGGCACGCGGCCCCGCCGGGGACTCGACCGGCGGGGCTTGTTCGCTTGTAAAGTCTGAGTCGTGGAGATTGTCACCTCACGGCTGACTTTGCGCCGCCCGCATCCGGCCGACATCGATGCCGTCTTCGCGATCCACCACGATCCCGAGGCCTGTCTGCACAATCCGTCGGACGCCCTCGCGACCCGGGCGGACGCGGAGGAGCTGTTCCGCCTGTGGGACGACCGCTGGCGCCGGCACGGCTTCGGCTACTGGACGGTGCGCGACCGCGAGTCCGGTGAGACCCTCGGTTTCTGCGGGCTCAAGGTGGTCCGCTTCCGCGACCGCGAGGTGCTCAACCTCTTCTACCGCCTGGCCCCGTCCGCCTGGGGTGCCGGCATCGCGACCGAGGCCGCGTCGGCGGTGGTCGCCTGGGCGGGTGAGCATCTGAGCGAGTGGACGATCCTGGCCCGGGTACGCCCGGAGAACCTCGCCTCCCAGAAGGTCGCGCTCCGGGCCGGCCTGACCCGCGCCGAGCACCTCGACGAACCCGGCGAGGACGGTCCCGACGAGATGTTCACGCTGCGCTGGCCGACAGCGCACTGAGGAGTGCGGCGGTCGCGTCGTCGGCGGGCAGGAAGGCCTCGAGCCGCAGCTCGGCCACGGTGACGTCGACGGCGGTGCCGAAAGGGGTGAGCGCGGTGATGAGACGCAGACGTGCCACGCCCACTCGGTCAGGTCGAGGATGCGCGGAGCCAGGCCATCCGGATGCAGCAGCAGCCGCGGCACGCTCACCGGGGCGTCCCGCAGCCAGGGGGCCACCTCGCGGGTGAGGGCGTGGAACGCGGTGTTGGTCATGACCAGGTCCGCGTGCCGGTCGACGACGACCGCCGGGTACGGCAGGTGGCCGGCCCGGATCCGCTCCAGGGCCGCCCGCACGGTGCGAAGTGGTGGATCTCCCAGCCCGCTCGCCGGGTAGACCGGGGCGAATCCCGTCGCCAGGAGCAGGGCGTTGCGTTCCCGCAGGGGCATGTCGAGGGACTCGGCCAGGCGCACGATCATCGACCGGCCGGGCGCCGACCGTCCTGTCCCGTCTCGATGAAGGTGACGTGGTGCCGGCGCGGACGGCGAGGTCGAGCCGGCGGCGCACCCGCCAATCACGCAGGACGCCGGCGAACGTTTCGGTGCTCACCCTGATATCTAGCGTCCCCGGGGCCGCCGGCGGACCGCACGCTCCACGGATGACCAGGAGCTATCGGCTGGGATCAGGCCGGCTGTCGGTGCACACCCACGAACCCCGCGATCCTGACGCCGGCGAGGTCGCCGTCGCGGTCCGCGCGGCCTCGCTCAGCTACCGCGAACTGTTGATCATGCGTGGGACGTATCCGCTGCCCGTGGCACCGACGTCATCCCGGTCTCCGACGGCGCCGGCGAGGTCGTCGCGGTCGGCGCGGGGGTGCGCCGAATCGCCGTGCGGCTGGCGAAACTGCTCGGCGCCCGGGTCATCGCGACGACCGGCCGCCACGACAAGGAAGCCCGCCTGCGCGCCCTCGGCGCGGACGACGTGGTGGACTACCGCACGACGCCGGACCGGGCGGCTGCCGTCCGGGACCTGACCGGCGGCCGGGGCGCCGACCGCATCGTGGGCACCGGGGGTGCCCCGGACCGGTCCTTCGCCGCGATCGCGCTCAGCGGGCAGATCGCCCTGGTCGGCTCCTGCTCCGGGGCCTGGCCGTCGATCGACACCGGCCGGCTCCTCGGTGCGGCGGCCACGCTCCGGACCCTTGCGGTGGGGAGCCGTGCTCAGTTCCTGGCGATGAACGACCTGATCACCGAGCACGGGCTCCGGCCGGTCATCGACCGCACGTTCGGCTTCGAGGAGGCCGCGGCGGCGTACCGGTACTACGAGTCGGCCGACCCGTTCGGCAACGTGGTGATCGAGATGCGGTGATCAGCCGCGGAGCCGCAGGCCGCGGGGGGTGGTGCGGAAGCCGGCCGCGGTCAGGGCGTCGCGCAGCGGGGACGCGTGGACCGATTCGCCGTCGGCCCGCTCCACCGACATCGGGCCGAGGGCTCCGGAGCGCACCGCTCCCGCCAGTGCCTGTCCCGCGGCCAGCAGGGACTCCGGGTCGTCGGTGTACGAAAGCAGGGTGCGGCCGCCCCGTTCGATGTAGAGGACGAGGTCTCCGGCGACGAGGACGACCAGGGCGCCGGCTTTGCGGCCGGCCCGGTGGCCGGTGGCCGGGGCGGGGGTGGCTCCGGTGTCGACGACGCGTTCCGGCCAGGGCAGGGCCGCGCCGTACGGGTTGGCCGGGTCGGTGGTGGCCAGGACCAGCGCGGTGGTGCCGGTGCGTTTGGTCAGCTCGGCGGGTTCGGCAAGGGCGCGGAGGCGATCGACCGCGCCCGGGACGGCGAACTGGGCCGCGCCGAGGCCCTCGACGAAGTAGCCGCGGCGGGCCGCTCCGCGTTCCTCGAGGGCGCCGAGGACCGGGTAGACCGCGGCGAAACCGCCCGGGTTGCCCTCGGCCATGACCGCGCCCCGGGTGACCACGCCGTGGCGTTCGAGCAGGAGGTCTGCCAGGGCGGCGGCCCGGCGGGTGGGATCGAGGTCGCGGGCGGGCAGGCGGGACCAGCGACCGGTCATCTGCAGGGGCCCGGTGCGCGACGGCATCGCGACCCGGCCGGGGCGGCGATATCGCGTCCTCGCCGGGGCGGCCTTGGCCTTGTGCGCGCCGCTGCCGCCGAGCAGGGCCCGCAGCGGGGCGAACGTGTCGTTGGTGAGGTGGCCGGCCCAGGTGAGATCCCAGACCGCGGCCGCGAGATCGGTGTCGTCGGTGGAGCCGGCGCGGTCGGACAGTGAGCGGAAGAACAGCGCCTGACCGTCCGCGAGGGTGTCGAGGACCGCCTGGTGCAGCGGGGTCAGGGCCAGCTCGTCGTCCGGGGGCGGGAGCAGCAGCGGGGCGCTGTCCGCGTAGGCGAGGGTGACCCAGCCGTCGCCGCCCGCGATGCTGCCGGAACCGGCCCACAGGACCTCGCCGCCGGCGCAGAGCTCGTCGAGCTGGGGTGCGGCGTAGTCGGCGACCCGGACCGGCAGGACGAGGCGTTCCCAGGCCGAGGCGGGCACCGCGATGCCCTGCAGCTGCTCGATCGCGGCCGCGACCGCGTCGACGCCGCGGGCGTTGCCGCCGATCTGGTGCCAGCGGGGCAGGAACGCGGCCAGCACCCGGGGTGCGACCGGCTCGATCTCTCGGCGCAGCGCGGCCAGCGAGCGGCGGCGCAGCAGGCGCAGGACCTCGGCGTCGCACCACTCACTGCCGGCTCCGCCGGGGGAGAACTCGCCGGAGACGACCCGGCCGGTGGCGCCGAGCCGTTTGAGGGCCTGTTCGACCACGAACACGCCCAGGCCGAACCGGGCCGCCGCGGTGGCCGCCGCGAACGGGCCGTGGGTACGCGCGTAGCGGGCCACCAGGTCGCCGAGCGGGTCGGTGACCGGCTCCAGGTAGGCCTCGGGGATGCCCACCGGCAGTGCGACGCCGAGCGCGTCGCGGTAGCGGCCGGCGTCCTCGATGCCGATCCAGCGCTCCTGGCCGGCGACCCGGACCCGGATCGCGCGTCGGTTGCCGGCCAGCTCGTCGGCCCAGGCCAGGTCGATCGAGCGGGCGGTCAGCTCGTCGGGGGCCAGGTCGCCGAGCAGCCGCAGCAGCTCGGCCACGTCCTCGGCGTCGCGCGGGGTGCGCTGGGTGGTGAGCCACTGCAGCTGGCTCTCGGTCTCGGCGACCACCGTCGGGTCGAGCAGCTCCCGCAGGTCGACCCGGCCGAGCAGCTCACCGAGCAGGGTCGAGTCGAGCGTCAGCGCGGCGGCCCGGCGCTCGGCCAGCGGCGCGTCGCCCTCGTAGAGGAACGCCCCGACGTACCCGAACAGCAGCGACCGGGCGAACGGCGAGGGCCGGGGCGTCTCCGTCTCGACCAGCCGCACCTTGCGGCCGGCGATCTCGCTCATCAGCGTCTTGAGCCCGGGCACGTCGAAGACGTCCTGCAGGCACTCGCGGGCGGCTTCGAGCGTGACCGGGAAGTCGGCGTACTCCCGGGCCACGTCGAGCAGCTGGGCCGAGCGCTGGCGCTGCTGCCACAGCGGCTGGCGGCGGCGGGGGTCCCGGCGGGGCAGCAGCAGGGAGCGGGCCGCGCATTCGCGGAAGCGGGAGGCGAACAGCGCCGACGTGCCCACCGACTCCTCGACGATCTGGGCGATCTCGTCGGGGTCGAACGCGACCAGGTCGGCGCCGGGCGGGTCCTCGGCGGTGTCCGGCAGCCGCACCACGATGCCGTCGTCGGACGGCATGACCTGGCCGTCCACGCCGTAGCGTTCGGAGAGCCGGCGGGCGATGGCCAGCGACCAGGGCGCGTTGACCTTGGCGCCGAGCACGCAGTGCACGGTCATCCGCCAGTCGCCGAGCTCGTCGCGGAAGCGTTCGACCACGATGGTCCGGTCGTCGGGCAGGTTGCGGGTGGCCTCGCGCTGTTCGCGCAGGTAGGCGACCAGGTTGTCGGCGGCCCACTCGTCCAGGCCGGACTCGCGCAGCGACGCGACGGCGTTCTCGTCGCCGGCCCGGGTCAGGCCGCGCAGCCGGGCGCCGATGGCCCGGCCGAGCTCGATCGGGCGGCCCAGCGAGTCGCCCTTCCAGAACGGCATCTTGGCCGGTGCCCCCGGGGCCGGCGAGACCAGCACCCGGTCGGGGGTGATGTCCTCGATGCGCCAGGAGGTGGAGCCGAGCAGGAACACGTCGCCGACCCGGGACTCGTAGACCATCTCCTCGTCGAGCTCGCCGACCCGGGAGGGCTTGGCCGAGCCGGCCAGGAAGACGCCGAACATGCCCCGGTCGGGGATGGTGCCGCCGCTGGTGACGGCGAGCCGCTGGGCGCCGGGTCGGCCGGTGAGCTGGTCGGTGGTGCGGTCCCAGACCAGGCGGGGACGCAGCTCGGCGAACGCGGTCGACGGGTAACGCCCGGACAGCATGTCGAGCACGGCGTGCAGGGCCGAATCGGGCAGCTCCGCGTACGGCGCGGACCGCCGGACCAGCGCGGCCAGCTCGTCGAGCTGCCACTCGTCGAGGGCTACCATGGCGACGATCTGCTGGGCCAGCACGTCGAGCGGGTTGCGCAGGTAGCGCAGCTCCTCGATCGCGCCCTCGCTCATCCGCTCGGCGACCACCGCGCAGGAGACCAGGTCACCGCGGTGCTTGGGGAACACCACACCCCGCGAGACCGCACCGACCTGGTGCCCGGCCCGGCCGATGCGCTGCAGACCCGCGGAGACCGACGGGGGCGCCTCGATCTGCACGACGAGGTCCACCGCGCCCATGTCGATGCCCAGCTCGAGGCTGGACGTGGCGACCACGGCCGGCAGCTGCCCGGATTTCAGTGCCTCCTCGATCTGTTTGCGCTCCTCGCGGGACACGCTGCCGTGGTGCGCGCGGGCCACGACCGGCGGCGCTCCGTCGGCTCCACCCGCCTGGGCCATGATCTGAGCGGGCGGTGAGGTGACCACGGGCGCCTCGGGCGCAAAGGCCAGCTCGTTGATGCGCGCGCACAGCCGCTCGGCCCCGCGCCGGGAGTTGGTGAAGACGATCGTGGACCGGTGCGACCGGATCAGATCGAGCACCCGCTCCTCGACGGCGGGCCAGATCGACGGCGAGTGCCGCCCGGCGCCCGGGTCGTCGGCATCGGTGTCGGGCACCTCGTCGAGACGGGTCATGTCCTCGACCGGGACCTGCACCGACACCTCGATGGTCTTGGTGCTCCGCGGCTGCACGATCTCGACGTCGTGGGCGCCGCCGAGGAACCGGGCGGTGTCCTCGATGGGCCGCACGGTGGCGGAGAGCCCGACCCGCTGCGCCGGCTGGGGGAGCAGGGCGTCGAGCCGCTCCAGCGAGAGCGCCAGGTGGGCGCCGCGCTTGGTGGCGGCGACCGCGTGCACCTCGTCGATGATCACCGTCTCGACCCCGCGCAGCGACTCCCGGGCGGCGGAGGTCAGCAGCAGGAACAGCGACTCGGGGGTGGTGATGAGGATGTCCGGCGGGGTCCGGGCGAAGCTGCGCCGCTCGTCCGCCGGGGTGTCGCCGGTGCGCATGCCCACGGTGATGTCCGGCGGCGGCACCCCGAGCCGGCCGGACGCCTGCCGGATGCCGGTCAGCGGGGCCCGCAGGTTGCGCTCGACGTCGACCGCCAGCGCTTTCAACGGGCTGATGTAGAGCACCCGGCAACGGTGTCTGGCCTCCTTCGGGACCGGCTCGTGGGCCAGCCGGTCGAGCGACCAGAGGAACGCGGCCAGCGTCTTGCCGGAGCCGGTCGGCGCCACGACCAGCGCGTTGCGCCCGGCGCCGATCGCCCGCCACGCCCCGGCCTGGGCCGCGGTGGGCGTGGCGAACGCGGCCCTGAACCACTCCCGGGTGGCCAGGCCGAACTGCTCCAGCACGTCCTTCACGCCCCCCATGGTGCCCCGGGGGTCTGACAAAAAACGGAGATCGAGCCGTCCGGACGGGCCATGGCGCCCGGCCGGTGACCTGAGACACATTGATGGGTGCCATCGAGCGCATCGACCAGGAGGCACCATGTTCCGCAGAACCATCGGCGCCGCGCTCGCGACCCTGACGGTGGTCGCGCTCCACGCGTCCCCGGCCCGGGCCGCGGACGCCGCCGGCTACGTGCGGCTCGCCCACTTGTCGCCGGACACGCCCGCCGTCGACGTCTACCTCAAGGCCGACTCCGGCACGGCGAAGGAGCAACGGTTCAACGGCGTCGCCTATGGCGCCATGTCCGATTACCTGCGGCTGCCGGTCGGCACGTATTCGGTCGCCATGCGGAAGTCGGGTGCTCCCGACACCAGCCCGCCGGTGCTCACCACCCAGGTCACGGTCGCGGCGGAGGGCGCGTACACGGTCGCCGGGGTGGGTCGTTACGCCGACCTCGGGCTGCGGGTGCTGCGCGACGACCTGAAGCCGCCGGGCGGCGACACTTCCAAGATCAGGATCATTCAGGCCTCGGTACGGGCACCCGTGCTCGATGTCGCCGGAGCCAACGGCCGCCCCATCGCCGACGGGGTCGCGTTCGCCACCACCACGGACTACCGGCAGGTCGACCCGGGCAAGTGGACGGTCCGGGTGCGGCCCAGCGGCGGTGGCACGACCAGCGATCTGCCCTGCACGCTCGGCGCCGGCAACGTGTACTCCCTGCTGGTGCTCGACGACAAGAGCGGCGGTCTCAAGCCCGAGCTGCACATCGACGCGGCCGGCACCGGCGAGGTGCCCCGGGGCGGCGTCGCGACCGGCCTCGGCGGCACCGCACCGCACGACGACCGGCTCGCCGCGATGCTGCTCACCGGCCTGGCCGCGGTGCTCGCGACCGGACTGGTGCTCGCGCTCCGGCGATTCCGGACGATCTCTTGACGGTACGCACAAAAGCGCTCGTCCCGGCCGGGATCGTGCTGGTCGCGGCGCTCGTGGCGGGCGTGGGGCACCTGTGGACACGGGAGCCTGCCGACGCACGGGACGGGACGCGAGCTCTGAGCGTACCGTCGGATCCTGCGGGGTTGCCTGGTCCTGGGGGGTTGCCTGATCCGTTCCGGACCGCGACGGCCGCGCCCAGCGGGCCACCCACGCGGTTGCGGGTCGCGGCCGCCGGCATCGACACCGCGCTGGAGGAATTGCATCTCGGCGCCGACGGTGAGCTCGTGCCGCCCCGCGGCGACCGGACCGCCGGCTGGTATGCCGAGGGTGCCGCGCCCGGCGATCGGGGTCCGGCCGTGCTCGCCGGGCACGTCGACTCCCGCAGCGGCCCGGCGGTCTTCTTCCGGCTGCGCGAGCTCGTGGCCGGCGACCGGATCGAGGTGGTCCGGGGCGGACGACCGCTCATGTTCACGGTGACCACGACAGCTTGGTACCCGAAGGACAACTTCCCCGCCGATCGGGTGTACGGGCCCACGCCCGACCGCCAACTAAGGTTGATCACCTGCGGCGGGGTGTTCGACCGGAGCCTGCGGTCCTATCGCGACAACCTCGTGGTCTACGCGGTGGCCGGGTGATCGTGGTACCCGCGGTGACCGTCCGGTGACTATCCTGGTGGACGACGACGGGTGGGGGCTGATGGTGGTCAGGGGGATGCTCGTCGCCGATCGGTATCGGCTCCACGAGCCGGTCGGCAGCGGCGGTATGGGCCGGGTGTGGCTGGCGCGTGACGAGATGCTCGACCGTGATGTCGCGGTCAAGGAGTTCGTCCCGCCGCAGTGGATGACCGACGCCGAGAAGGCCCGGCTCCGCGACCGCACCCTGCGCGAGGCCCGCAGCGCGGCCCGGCTCAACCATCCGCACGTGGTCCGGATCTACGACGTCGTGCACTCCGGCGGCCGTCCGTGGATCGTCATGGAATACGTCCCGTCCCGCTCGATGCACCAGGTGATCGGCGAGGACGGCCCCTACGACCCGCACGACGCCGCCCGGATCGGCCTGGACGTGCTGGCCGCGATCACCGCGGCGCACCGGGCCGGGGTGCTGCACCGCGACGTCAAACCGCACAACGTGCTCATCGGCCACGACGGCCGGGTGGTGCTCACCGACTTCGGCCTGGCCACGTTCGTCGACGACGGCTCGGTCACCGGCCCCGGCCTGGTGGTCGGCTCCCCGCAGTACGTCTCGCCGGAACGCGCCCGCGACGGCGCTTCCACCGTGGAGTCCGACCTGTGGTCGTTCGGCGCGACACTGTTCGCGGCGGTGGAGGGCCGGTCCCCGTTCGCCCGGGAGAACGCCATGGCCACGCTGACGGCACTGGCGACCGAGGAGCCGGACGCGCCGGTACGGGCCGGGCCGCTGACCCCGGTGCTGCTCGGCCTGCTGCGCCGCGAGCCCCTGGAACGCCTCTCCGCCGCCGAGGTGGAGTCGCGGCTCGCGGACCTGGCGGTGCTCCCCCCGCGTGGCCGCGCCACCGTGCCGGCCCCACGAAAGCCGGTGTCGCCCCTGGTCCCGCTGCCCTCCGCACCCGCGCCTTCCTCCGCACCCGCGCCTCCCTCCGGGCCTGCGCCTTCCTCCGGGCCTGCGCCTTCTTCGCGCGAGCCTGTGCTTTCCGCTGAGCCTGCGCCTTCCTCCGGGCCCCCGCGGCCTTCCGCGCCTGCGCCTTCTGCCGTGCCTGCTTCCCCGCCTGCGCCCGCGTCCTCGGCCCCGTCCAACCCGCGGTCGCGGGTCTTGCTGGCCGGGGCCGTTTCCCTCGTCCTGCTCGCGGTCGGGGGAGGGCTGTTGTGGACGCGCACCGGCGACCAGCGCTCATCCGCCGAGCCGTCATCGGCCGGGCTGTCATCGGCCGGGCCGTCATCGGTCGGGCCGATCTCCGCCGGGCCGTCATCGATGGCGCCGTCGTCGGGCACGGGCGGCAGTGCCGGCGGTTTCAGTCCGGTCGCCTGCCAGGACGAACCCGGCGCCGACCTGCCGCGCACCCCGCAGCGCAACGCTGAACGGCTCCGCGACGGCTGGGCGCTCTATGACGGATGGTCCTATTTCACGCGGGACGGGTTCCGGATCGCGGTTCCCGACGGCTGGACGTACGAGCAGGTCGGCACGACGCTCTGCTTCCGTGACCCGGACACCCCGCGGGTGCTCAGCGTGGATCCGGCGCGCAACCCCAAGGGTGACCCGGTCACCGCGTGCCGGGCCGAGGTCGACCGCCTCGCCCTGCCTGGCTACCGGGAGTACGGCCTGCACCGGGTCACGTCGCTGACCAGGGCCGCCGACTGGGAGTACGCCTGGTCCGACACCGGCACCCGCCGTCATGCGATCACCCGCTGGGTCGCGTCCGACGGCAAGGGCTACGCGTACGGACTGATGGCCCGCGACCTGGACTGGCCGGCCACGTTCGCGCTGTGGGGCCTGATCGTCAGCACGTTCGGCACCGAACCCTAGAAAATATGGCTCAAGCGGGATGACATATCGATCATTGTCTCTGCGATGCTCGGTCGAGTGAGAATATTTTCCCTGCTGGGCGCCACCGCCCTCCTGGTCACCACCGTCGCCGCCGCGCCCGCGCAGGCGGCCGTCCTCGCCGCCCCCGACATCTCCGTCACCAGCGTCAAGGGTCACCTGACGCAGTTGCAGTCGATCGCCACCGCCAACGGTGGCAACCGGGCCCACGGCCGGCCCGGGTACCTGGCCTCGGTCACGTACGTGAAAGGCCTGCTGGACGCCGCCGGTTTCCAGACCCAGCAGCAGTCCTTCACCTACAACGGTGCGACCGGGTACAACCTGATCGCCGACTGGCCCGGGGGCGACACCGGCGACACCCTCGTGGTCGGCGCCCACCTCGACAGCGTCACGGCCGGTCCCGGCATCAACGACAACGGTTCCGGCTCCGCGGCCAACCTCGAGGTCGCGCTCGCCGTCGCCCGCACCGGCTTCCAGCCGGCCAGGCACCTGCGTTTCGGCTGGTGGGGCGCCGAGGAGCTCGGGCTGCGCGGCTCCACCGCGTACGTGAACTCCCTGACCACCGCGCAGAAGGCGGCCATCGGTGGCTACCTGAACTTCGACATGGTCGGCTCGCCGAACCCGGGCTACTTCCTCTACGACGGCGACAACTCCGATGGCACCGGTTCCGGCCCCGGCCCGTCCGGCTCGGCCGAGATCGAGGACGTGCTGGAGGCGTACTTCACGTCGATCGGCGTCGCCACCCGCGGCACGGACTTCGACGGCCGTAGTGATTACGGTCCGTTCATCGCCGCCGGCATCCCCGCGGGTGGGATCTTCACCGGCGCGGAGGGCCGCAAGACCGCGGCCCAGGTCACCCTCTGGGGTGGTACGGCTACCGCGTTCGACCCCTGCTACCACGCGGCCTGCGACACGGTCACGAACATCAACGACACGGCGCTGAACCGCAACTCCGACGCGATCGCGAACGCGGTGTGGACCCTCGCCGCCGGGACGACCACCCCGCCGCCCACCGGTGTGTACTCGGACACCTTCGAGACCGCGACCGGCTGGACCGTGAACGCGGCCGGGACCGACACCGCCACGTCCGGTCGTTTCGAGCGCGGTGACCCGGCGGCCACCAGCTCCGGCGTCGCGACCCAGCTCGGCACCACCCCGAGCGGAACGTACGCGCTGGTCACGGGCGCTGCCGCCGGCGCGAGCGCGGGGGCCAACGACGTCGACGGGGGTACGACGACAGTCCGCTCCCCGGCGATCACCCTGCCCACCGGCACCCGGACCCTGTCGTTCTCCTGGTACCTCGCCCACCTCAGCAACGCGACGAGTGCCGACTACTTCCGCGTCCAGGTCGTCTCGGGCACCACGGCGACCACGGTCTTCTCCCAGGCCGCGGCCGCCAGTGACCGGGCGGCGGCGTGGCAGACCGCGTCGGTGAACCTGTCCGCGTACGCCGGGCAGAGCGTGCGCCTGCAGATCGAGGCGGCCGACACCGGCACCGCGAGCCTGATCGAGGCCGCCGTCGACAACGTCGTCATCAGCTGATCCGGGGGTTCCCGGGCGGCCTGCCCGTCCGGGAATCTCACAGCCCGTGTTCAGCGGACGCTGGTACCGTTTGCCGATGATCGGCAGTAGACAGCCGGGCTTGGCCCGGCTTTTCGTGTATCCAGTGTTTCCCTGTTCGCCGGGCCTTCCATGTTGATCCTGGTCGGCTTCCTCCTCGTCAGTGTTGTCACGGCCGTGACCGGCTATTTCGTGGCTCAGGAATTCGGATACGTAGCGGTCGACCGCGGACGCCTGCGCACCCAGGCAGACCAGGGCGACAAAGCCGCCGAACGAGCACTCAAAGTCACCGAACGGCTCTCTTTCGTCCTGTCCGGTGCCCAGCTCGGCATCACCGTCACCGCCCTGCTCGTCGGTTACGTCGCCGAGCCGTTCCTCGGTGAGGGCTTCGCCGAGCTGCTGGGCGTGACCGGCCTGCCCACCGGGGCGACCACCGCGCTCTCGGTGATCCTGGCCCTGCTCGTCGCCACCGTCGTCCAGATGGTGCTCGGCGAGCTCGCCCCCAAGAACTTCGCGATCGCCCGCCCCGAGACGCTGGCCAAGGCGCTCAGCCGGTCCACGCTGATGTACCTCGCCGTCTTCGGCCCGATCATCAAGCTCTTCGACCTTGCTGCGAACAAGCTGCTGCGGCGCGTCGGCATCGAGCCGATCGAGGAGCTCCCCGAGGGCGCGACCGAGGAGGATCTCGAGCAGATCATCGCCGAGTCCCGCAACGAGGGGCACCTCACCGTGGAGCTGTCGGCCCTGCTCGACCGCGGCCTCGACTTCCGCCGCCGGACCGCCTCCGAGGTGATGGTCCCGCGGGTCGACGTGCACGCGCTGCGGGCCACCGACCCGGCCGCGCGCGTCGTCGCGCTGCTGGACACCGGCCGGTCCCGCTTCCCGGTCCGGTCCGGCAACGAGGTCGACGAGATCATCGGTGTCGTGGGCATCGCTGACGTCCTCGCCGTCCCGCCCGCCGACCGCGCCACGGTGCTGGTCGGCGACCTGTGCGCGCCGGCGCTGTTCGTCCCGGCCTCGCTGCGCCTGCCGGCCGTGCTCGACCGGCTCCGCGGCGGCCACCGTCAGCTCGCCTGCGTCGTCGACGAGTACGGCGGCTTCGCGGGCATCATCACGCTCGAGGACATCGCCGAGGAACTCGTCGGCCCCATCCGCGACGAGGACGACCTCCCCGAGCCCTCCCCGACCCGGCAGGACGACGGTTCGTGGATCGTCCCGGCCCGCTGGCGCATCGACGAGGTCACCGATGCCACCGGCCTCGCCCTGCCCGAGGCCGACGAGTACGACACGGTGTCCGGCCTCGTGATGTCCCACCTCGGCCGCGTCCCGCAGGTCGGGGATTCGGTGTCGCTGGAGTCCGGCGCGGCGCTCGCGGTGCTGTCCGTGGCCCGGCACGTGCCCCAGTCCGTACGCATATCTGTCACTTCGTCCTCCTCGCCGGAGGTGTCCGCATGAGCACGACCTGGGCGGCGATCTGCTCCCTGCTGCTGCTGGCGGGCAACGCCTTCTTCGTGGCGGCCGAATTCGCCCTCGTGGCGAGCAAGCGCTACCGGCTCGAACACGCGGCGGCCGACGGCAGCCGGGCGGCCAAGGCGGCGCTCGAGGGCAGCCGCGAGCTGTCCATCATGCTGGCGGGCGCCCAGCTGGGCATCACGCTGTGCGCTCTCGGCCTCGGTGCCCTCGCCGAACCGGCCATCGAGCACCTCGTGCACCCGCTGCTGCACGGCATCGGCCTACCGGACGTCCCGAGCGAGATCATCGCGTTCCTGTTCGCCCTGATCCTGGTGACGTTCCTGCACCTCGTGATCGGCGAGATGATGCCCAAGTCGTGGGCCATCGCCGACCCGGAACGCTCGGCGACGCTGCTGGCGCTGCCGTTCCGCGGCTTCGTCCGCCTCGTCCACCCGGCCCTGGTCGCGCTGAACTGGATGGCCAACGCGGCGCTGCGCCCGTTCGGCGTGCACGCCCAGGACCAGCTCGCCCAGGCCCACGGCCCGGAGGAGATGCACATCCTCCTGGAACGCTCCCGGGCGGAAGGCCTGATCGGCGCGGAACAGACCGAATTGCTGACCAGCATGCTGAAACTCCAGGAGACGACCGTCTCGGACGTCCTCATCCCGGATGATCACCTGGTGACCATCACGCCGGCGTCCTCGGCGCTCGATATCGAGGCGGCCTCACTGCGCAGCGGGCGTTCCCGCCTCGCGGTCGTCGAGCCGTCCGCGTCGCCCGCCGGGACGGTGGTGGGCGTCGTGCACGTCCGCGACGCGGTCCGGGCGACCACGGCCGGCGGCGACGTCACCGCCGCGGACCTCATGGACCCGCCGTTCGTGCTGGAAGCCACCGTGACCGTGACGGACGCGGTGACCGCCATGCGCGGCGCCCGGGCCCAGCTGGCCATGGTCACCCGGGGTGGCTCCCGGGCCGGCTTCGTGGCCCTCGAGGACCTCCTCGAACAGGTCATCGGCGAATTCGACGACGAGACGGACCCGGTCCCGGTGGGCCGGCGCATGCGCTGAAAGAGGTGGCCGGGGGATGGTCTTCGAGAAGGTCAGGCGAGCGTTCGGCCTCGGTGGCCCGGCGGTCGCCACCGTCCTGACCACCCCCGGCACCTACCCGGGGACCCCGCTGATGGGAGCGGTCCGCCTTCAGGGCGGCGAGTACGACACCGAGGTGGAGACCATCGCGGTGGGCCTGGTGACCCGGGTGGAGGCCGAGGACGGCGACGCCCTCGTCGAATTCCACCGGGCCTGGGTGGCGGCGGGCTTCACGCTCGCGGCGGCCGAGCACCAGGACATCCCCTTCACGATCACCCCGCCCTGGGAAACCCCGCTCACCCACACCCACGGCGCACCCCTGGCCGGCATGAGCATGGGCCTGCGCACCGAACTGACCGCGGAACGCGACCCGGACCGCGGCGACGTGGACCTCATCGAGATCCACCCTCTCCCGCTCCAGGCCCAGGTCCTGCGGGAACTCGAAGCGCTGAACTTCCACTTCCGCCATGCCGACGTGGAACGGGGAGCCGTCTACGGCGTCCGCCAGGAGCTCCCGTTCTATCAGGAGATCGAGTTCATCCCGCCCCCGTCGTGGCGGCACGTCATGGACGAACTCGAACTGACCTTCATCACCGACCCCGACGGCGTCGAGGTCATCCTCGAGTTCGAGAAGCACGGCGGGCTCCTGAAGAAGGCCCAGGATTCGTACTCCCGCTTTCGCCTGCCCCACGAACCGACCGGCCAGGCCGACGTGATGGTGGCCCTGCGCGAAGCTCTTCCCCCGGTCGTCTGACCCGCGCTGTTCGTCCGGCCCGCGCTGACCCGCGCCGTTCCGTGCTGTGTTCCGGGCGTGACGGAATCCTCAGGAAACGTCCAGCCGGAAAGTGACGCCAGCGACACGCCTGGTGAACAGCGGTTCTAACCGGACCGAAATGACTTTTACGCGCCCCTGTTACAGATCTAAACCGATTAACGGTGATCCGACCCTTGAAGGTTGCGCCTTCAATCTATTAGCGTCCGTCTATCAAGCGTGGTCGACGCGGCTGTCCCCAAGCAGGGTGTCGACGTTTTCTTCCCCCCCTCGCAAGGAGTGACGCATGGACACCCACAGGTTCGCCGCACCGGTCTGGTCCGTCTTCCGGATCGTGATCGGCCTCTTGTTCAGCCTGCACGGCGCCGCGACGGTGTTCGGTCTCTTCGGCGGCGCCCAGGGCTCCGGCAAGGCGGTCGAGGTCGGCCTCTGGCCCAACTGGTACGCGGGTCTCATCCAGATCACCTGCGGCCTCCTCGTGATGATCGGGCTCTTCACCCGGCCGGCGGCGGTGCTGGCCTCCGGCTCGATGGCGTACGCCTACTTCGTGGTGCATCAGCCGGACGCCCTGATGCCCATCCAGAACGGTGGTGTGGCCCCCGCGCTCTACGCCTGGACGTTCCTCGTGATCGCCGTCCTCGGTGCCGGCCCCTGGTCGCTGGACGCCCTGATCCGCCGCCGTCCGGGAGTGCTCGCCACCACCGATGCCAAGGTCGGCGAGAAGGTCGCCGAGCCCGCCACCGCCTGACCCCGGCTCGCCCCTCGGCTGTGGCCCGCCAGCTCAGGCCGAGGGTGCCGGGGCGCCGGATCCCTGCCGGAGCCGGGCCGCCAGGCGGTCCCGGGCGGCGGGCCACTCGTCGGCCGTCATGGCGAACAGCACGGTGTCCCGCCAGGTGCCGTCGGGACGTAGCCGCTGCCGCCGGATGAGGCCGTCACGGCTTGCGCCCAGCCGGGCGATCGCTCGCTGGGACCTCTCGTTGCGAATGTCGGTGTACCAGAAGACCCGCTCGGCCCCCAGTACCTCGAAGGCGCGCTCCAGCAGCAGGAACTTGGCCTCGGTGTTAACCCCGCTGCGCCACCAGCGGCGCCCGATCATCGTGTGCCCGATGCCGAGGGACCGGTCGTTCTCGTTGACGTCGTGATAGCTCGTCATGCCGATGACCTCACCCGTGGCGGGATCGCACTGTGCCCAGGCGACCCGTGAGCCCTCCCAGCGCTGCCGCTCCGCGATCGCCACGTGCTCGGCCATCTGGGCCCGGGTCGCGGGGCGGCGCGACGGCAGGAACTGCCAGACCTCGTCGTCGGCGAGTGCCGTGAGCAACCCGTCCACGTGGGACGGCGCGAGCGGCTCCAGCGCGACGTGTTGCCCGCGCATCGGGGCGGCGGTCAGCCAGGGCGACGCCGGGGCCTGGGGGAGGTAGGCGGGCGGCGGGCCGCTCACCCCTTCCGCGGGTTCCGGTGGGCCCAGCACGCGGCGGAGGGGGAGGACCCCGGCCCAGTGCGGCAACGGGACGTCTTCCGGGTCGTCCACGACTCCGGCCGCTCTGACGCGTACCGAAACCTCGGTCAACGGCAGTGCCAGGACCGCTGTCGTCGCCAATTCCCGGGGTGTCGGCGGCCGGCTCTCGGCCGACCGGCCGGCGGCGGTCCGCTCGACCAGCGCGGTCATCGCGGTCTTCTTCTCCGTCTCGTCGGTGACGAGACGGGCCACGCCGAGCGCGACCAGCGACCGGTAGTTGGCACTGTGGTGGAACTGCGACCGGGCGAAGACGAGGCCGTCCAGCAGCGTCACGGACACGGCGACCCGGATCCCCTCGCCGCGGGCGGTGAGCCCGAGCCGGCTCCCGCTGGACGCGTGGAGGTAGATCGTGTCGGCGACGCGGACATGCAGCGTGGGCAGCACGCGCGGCTCACCGTCGACCACGAACGCCACGGAACAGTCATACGCCTGGTCCAGGATGGCGTGGGCGGCCTCGCGCTCGTAGAACATGCGCTCCCGGGCGCGGGTCGCGGTCGTGCGGGAGGTGGGTTCGTAGCGGCCGGTCATCGGAAGCCTCCTTGCCAGAAGCTTTGTGCTAGTACAAGATGGTTGTTGTGGCAGAACAATATCAGGTGACCGGCTCCACCGCCTCCTCGATCGTGGCCAGCATCGAGGCCGCGATCCTGCGCGGTGACTGGGTCAACGACGGCCCCCTTCCGCCGATCCGGAAGCTCGCCGACGTCCTGCACGTCAGCCCGGGCACGATCGCGAAGGCCTACCAGGACCTGCGGCACCGCGGTGTCGTCGAGACCGACGGCCGGCGCGGCACCCGGGTGCGGGCCCGGCCCGCCGTCACGGGCCCGCGCTCAGCTCTGCGCCGGCCCGCCCCGCCGGGCGCGACGGATCTCTCCCTCGGAGACCCCGACCTCAGGCTTCTGCCCGCTCTGGGCCCGCACCTGCGTGCGGTGTCCGAGGAGGTCGGCCCCCCTTGGGGGTATGCGGCGGCCGGCGCGATGCCCGAGTTGGCGGAAGAGGCACGCGCTCGGCTCGGAGCCGACGGGGTGCCGGTCGACGACGCGGTCATCGCGGTGACCAACGGCACCCTCGACGCCATGGAGCGCCTGCTGGTGACGCACCTGCGGCCCGGTGACCGGATCGGGGTCGAGGATCCGGGCTGGGCCAACCTGCTCGACCTGACAGCTGCCCTGGGTCTGTCCCCGGTGTCGATCGCCGTGGACGACGAGGGTCCGCTTCCCGGCAGCCTGGCCGAGGCGATCGCCGCCGGCGCCCATGCCGTCGTCATCACCGCCCGTGCGCAGAACCCGACCGGAGCCGCGATCAGTGAGCAGCGTGCGGTCGCTCTGCGTGCGGTGCTCGCCCGGCATCCCGAGGTGCTGCTCATCGAGGACGATCACGCGGCGGAGCTGTCGAGCGAGCCGCTGCACTGCCTCGGCGGCGTCACCACCTCGTGGGCGTTCATCCGCTCGGCGTCCAAACCGTTCGGGCCCGACCTGCGCATAGCGGTCATGGCCGGCGACGAGGCGACGATGGGCCGGGTGCTCGGTCGCCTGCGCATCGGCACCGGGTGGGTGTCCACGGTGATGCAGCGGCTGATGTTGAGACTCTGGCAGGTCCAGGACGTGACGGAACAGATCGCCGCCGCCGGCGGGAGCTACGACCGCCGCCGCCTCGCTCTGTCGCGGGCATTGTCCGATCGGGGGCTCGAGGTCCACGGTGCCACGGGCATCAACCTGTGGGTACGCGTTCCCGACGAGACCAGCGCCGTGACCGCGATGCGTGACGCCGGATGGGCGGTGGCCCCCGGCTCCATGTTCCGCCTCGTGTCCCCACCCGGTGTGCGCGTGACCATCAGCCCGCTCGACGACGACGGCGTGGAACCGTTCGCCGACGCCATGGCCGCCGCCGTCCAGCCGGCCGGGCTGGGGGCGCACAGCCGATGACCCCGTACGGGTGATGCCGCCGCGCGTGAGTCATCCCGAAGCGGGTAGAACGGTGCCATGCCGAGCACGGAAGCGCCCATCGGCGCACAGAAGTTCGTCCCCGAAGGCACTCGTGAGCTCGACGAGCTGAAGGCGGCCGCCGCCGGTTGCGAAGGCTGCGAGCTGCACGAGAACGCGACCCAGACGGTCTTCGGTCGTGGTGCGGCCTCCGCCCGGGTGGTCTTCGTGGGTGAGCAGCCGGGCGACATCGAGGACCAGAAGGGCCTGCCGTTCGTGGGGCCGGCCGGCCGGCTGCTGCGCGAGGCGGTCGACGCCGCCGGGATCGACGCGTCGAATGTGTACATCACGAACGCGGTCAAGCACTTCCGGTTCGAGCTGCGGGGCAGCCGTCGCATCCACCAGAGCCCCGGCCCGGCCCACATCGCGGCCTGCCGGCCGTGGCTCGTAGCCGAATTCGCCCTGCTCAAGCCCGAGATGGTCATCGTGCTGGGGGCGACGGCGGCGAAATCGCTGCTCGGTCCCGCGTTCCGGGTCACCCGGTCCCGGGGGCAGCTCATGCCGTGGCCCGCGTCGGCCCAGCACCCGGGGGACTTCCCGGCGGCGGACGTCCAGGCGCTTGCCACCATCCATCCGTCGGCGGTGCTGCGTGCCGATGACCGGGACGCCGCGTACAAAGGATTGGTCGACGACCTCAAAGTCGCCGCGGAGGCGCTGTCCCGATGATGGTGATGTATGTCTCAGGGAATAGTGGGGTGGGTGCCCGCGCGAATCGGTCGCATCCCCGTCGCGGGTAGGCTCGCCGTGTGCGGTTGACGGATTTCTGGCAGCGCCTCGAGCAGGCATTCGGCTCGGCGTATGCGCATAGCTTCGCCGCGGATCATGCCTTTTCGGACCTTGGCGGACGGACCATCGAGGAATCGTTCGCTCAGGGTGCTGACGTGGCTACTGTATGGCGCACAGTCGTGGCCGCCTACCCCGATCGAGTGCCCGCCAGGCTGCGCTGACTGCTGATTCGTACGCCTGTTCTGGCGTGTCGCTCGTCCTCGTACAAGTGTTCGGCTATTGTCCTCAGCGGCGTGGTCATCCACAGCTCACGACCGGGCGGCTGATTTATGTCAGACCCACCGTCTAGCGTGACCCGCGTGGTGAACAGAAGCTCAGCGGCGAAAACGCCTGGGAAGTCGAATACAGGGGTGGCGGACATGGTGGCAGGACCTGACAGGGACAAGGCGCTCGATCTAGCGCTTGCCCAGATCGACAAGCAGTTCGGCAAGGGCTCAGTGATGCGGCTCGGCGAGCGGCCGGTCGTGCAGACCGCCGTCATCCCGACCGGTTCCATCGCCCTGGACGTGGCTCTCGGTGTCGGCGGCCTGCCTCGTGGCCGTGTCATCGAGGTCTTCGGTCCCGAGTCGAGCGGTAAGACGACGGTCGCCCTGCACGCCGTGGCCAACGCCCAGCGCAACGGCGGTATCGCCGCCTTCATCGACGCGGAGCACGCGCTCGACCCCGAATACGCACGCAACCTCGGCGTCGACACCGACGCCCTGCTGGTGTCGCAGCCCGACACCGGTGAGCAGGCCCTCGAGATCGCGGACATGCTGATCCGCTCCGGCGCCCTCGACATCATCGTCATCGACTCGGTCGCCGCCCTCGTGCCGCGCGCCGAGATCGAGGGCGAGATGGGCGACAGCCACGTCGGTCTCCAGGCCCGCCTCATGAGCCAGGCCCTGCGGAAGATCACCGGTATTCTCAGCAACTCCGGCACGACCGCGATCTTCATCAACCAGCTCCGCGAGAAGATCGGCGTCATGTTCGGCTCGCCCGAGACCACGACCGGTGGCCGCGCGCTGAAGTTCTACTCCTCGGTCCGGCTCGACGTGCGCCGCATCGAGAGCCTCAAGGACGGCACCGACGTGGTCGGTAACCGCACCCGTGTCAAGGTCGTGAAGAACAAGGTCGCGGCCCCGTTCAAGCAGGCCGAGTTCGACATCATGTATGGCAAGGGCATCTCCCGCGAGGGCTCGCTCATCGATGTCGGCGTCGAGCAGAACATCATCCGCAAGTCCGGCGCCTGGTACACCTACGACGGTGACCAGCTGGGCCAGGGCAAGGAGAAGGCCCGCGAGTTCCTCAAGGAGAACCCGGACGTCGCGGCCGAGATCGAGAAGAAGATCCTGGAGAAGCTCGGCGTGGGCCAGACCACCGGCGACGCCGCCGGCGGCCCGGAGCTCCCCCCGGTCGACTTCTGACCGTCGCTCACCCCCGAGTGACCGGCCCCGTTCCTACCCGGGCCACCAACCGTCAGCCGCCCACCACGCCCGCTCCGCCGTCCTCCACGACGGCGGGGCCGGGCGGGCCACGGCAGCCCTTTCCTTCCCGGCCTGAGGCTGACCCGCGCCGCGATGACGGAACTGCATGACAGACCTGCATGACGGAACTGCCTGACAGGAAGGCGCTTCGGCGGTGGCGGGAAGACGTGGTGCCCGATCGGGCCGAGGCTGGGATGCGATCCCGCCCCGTGCCACCGATGAGAACTCGCCCGGCGACGAATCCCGGCGAGGAAGCGGACGGCGCAACAGCGGCCGCGGATCCTGGGGCACAGGTTCCGGGCCTGACGGCAGCCCTGCGGCGGGTGGCCCAGCGGCGGGTGGCTCTGCGGTGGGTGGCCCTGCGGCGGGCGGCGGCCGGTCCGCCGGTAACGAGCCGCCCCGGCCCGAGTCGGAGGTGGCCCGCGAGATCTGCCTGCGCCAGCTCGCCGTTCGCCCCCGCACCCGGCTGGAGCTGGCCAAAGTACTGGCCCGCAAGGAGATCTCCGAAGAGGTGATCGCCGAGGTTCTCGACCGGTACGACGAGGTCGGCATCATCGACGACGCGGCATTCGCCCGAGCCTGGGTGTCCACCCGCCACCACGGCCGAGGCCTCGCCCGGCGAGCACTCGCCAACGAGTTGCGGCAACGCGGAGTGGACGCCGAAGTGGCCACCGAAGCCCTCGAAAGCGTCGACGAAGACGCCGAGGCAACCACGGCCCGAGCCCTCGTCGACCGCAAGCTGCGCACCGCCCGAGGCACCCCCGACCAGATCTTCCGGCGCCTGGTCGGCATGCTCGCCCGCAAGGGCTACCCGGCAGGCATCGCCATCCGAGCAGTCAAGGACGCCCTGGCCGCCCGCGACGAGGAAGCAGCCGAATTCGCCGACCAGCTCGACCCCGACGCCCTCGACGATCTGGAAGACGGCGCCCTCAGCTGACCTCCGGCTTCCCCGTCCATCTGCCGCCCACTGCCCGGCCGCCCTAACCCCGCCCGTCCGGCCCCCGCCCGTCCGGCCCCCGCCCGTCCGGCCCCCGCCCGTCCGGCCCCCGCCCGTCCGGCCCCCGCCCGTCCGGCCCCCGCCCGTCCGGCCCCCATCCATCGCGGCCCGTTCGGCCCGTTCGGCGCGGCCGTTGCTCAGCCCGGCCCGTGCTCGACCCCGGCGTTACCCGCCTGGTCCGGTCGCCGTTTGCGCGGCGCGGCCTGGTCAACGTGCTTGACCCGATGTCGTCGGCCGGGTCCGGTCACCGTTCTGCCCGCCACCGCTCGGCGACCGTGCCCAGCTCGCCCAGCTCGCCCAGCTCGCCCAGCTCGCCCAGCTCGCCCAGCTCGCCCAGCTCGCCCAGCCTGACGCCGCCCGGCCTGACGCCGTCTGGTCCGGGGCTGTCCGACTGGTTGGCTGGTTCGGCGCTCGCGTTGGAGCGGATCGTGTTCGCGACGTAGGACGGCCGAGGTCGGCGGTTCGTGCCGGGTCGGTGTTCCCGCTCAGGTTGGCGGTTCTCGGCCGTCGTTACGGGGGCCGGTCGGGGATTTGGGACGGTCCATTGTGGGTTTCGGTGGCGACGTCGTTTCCTGCTGTGCCCGATCATGCCCTAATTGTTTGCCCGCGGATGGGGTGCTCGTTCGGGATTATGTGTCGGCCGACGCTTTGATAGCGGGCTCATACAGCCGTCAAGTGGATTCCGGGGCCGGTCCGTCGCCCCCGCTGGGGTGACCTGTGTGTGGCGGGCCGGTCGCGGGATTCGTGCCGTGGACAACGTTTTGGTTTCGATGCCATCTGCGCCTCGGGATGGTGGTCGGTGCTGGTGGGAGCGCTGCCGGTCCGCGCCGGAATGGCGGATTCGGTGCGGGCTGTCGTGGCCCGGTTACCTTCTGTCCAAAGCGTGGGCGTGAATGGCGGGGTCTTGAACGTCCGAATTTTGCCGTATTGTCAACGGTGGATGGAACGAACGCGTCCGTACCGGTAATCTAATGCCTCGGACCATAGGACTTCATGTCCTATGAGGACGTGAACAGTCTTGAGCACGGGGAGGAACATGCGAACCAATCGGCTCGCGCGCCGTCGTGGCGTGCGTGTGGCTGCGCGGCTCGGCATCATTGCCGGGGCCGTGGGCATTGCCGCTTTTGCGGGGGCTACCGCCGCTGCGGCTTCCACTATCCAGGGTGTCACGGGCGGTGTGATCGCGCTGGCGGAGCCGTCCGCCGACGCCGGCACCACCGAGGTCGAGGACCCGACGGACCCGGATCCGTCGCCCACGGTCGACGAGCCCGACGTTCCGGAAGAGCCCGAGACCCCGACGGAGCCTGAGACTCCCGAGGAGCCGGAGACTCCGACCGAGCCCGAGACTCCGACCGAGCCCGAGACCCCGACCGAGCCTGAGACTCCGGCGGAGCCCGAGACCCCGGCCAACCCGGGCGACGGTGGGACCACGACGCCGCCCAGTGACGGTGGCGAGGACACCCCCGGCGGTGGCGGCGGCGGTAACCCCGGCGACCCCACCACCGCGCCCCCGGCCGGCAACGGCGGTTCGAACAACGGCGGTTCGAACAACGGCGGTTCGAACAACGGCGGTTCGACCGGCGGTTCGAACAACGGCGGGTCCGGCAACAGCGGATCCGGTGACGGCAGTGGTTCCACCGGCAATGGTTCCACCGGCAGCGGCTCGACCGGTGGCGGTTCCACCGGCGGTTCGTCCTACGCCGGTGGCAGTGGCGGCAGTGCCGGTCTTCCGGTCACCGGTGCGGACGTCGTCACCGTCGCCGGTGTCGGCGCCGCGATCGCTGCGGGTGGTGTCGGCCTCGTCCTGGTGACGCGCCGTCGCCGCCCCCAGGAACTCGGGATCTGATACCGGGTTCAGCACCGTGACGATGGACCCGTGGCCGTTCTGGGCTGCGGGTCCATCGCTTTTGGTGGATCTTTCGGGGACCTTGCCGGACACAACCGGCTGGTAACCTGGAGCGTCGTGACAGACAACTCCCGCAGTGCCGGACCCGGCGACGTCCCCCTCCCCGAGGATGCCGCCGTGACCGACGCGCGCGGGGCAGGCAGCACCGGTCCGCACGGGGCCGGCACAGCACAGACAGTCGAGGGGATGGGTCCGGTGAGCGGTGCGGACCAGGGTTACGGAACGGCTCGGGGGAGTGACCCGGGGCCCGCGGGCGAGCCTCCGCAGCAGGGATACGGCCCGTTCAACCGGAGTGTGAGCGGGGTCCCCAGCTCGGGTGCGGGCGCTTACCCAGTCGATGGTGCGGGCCCGGTCGATGGTGCGGGCCCGGTCGATGGTGGGGAGCCGGTCGATGGCGCGGGTCAGTCGGTCGATGGCGCGGGCGCAGGCCCGGCGACTGAGTCCGTCGATCAGTATGGCTTGAGCACCGGCGGCAGCCACTATGCGTTCAGCACCTCGGCACCCCCCGCGACCGGTCGAGACACCGGACGGTTCGGTTTCGACGCCGCACCGGCCTCAGGCGCTCCGGCTTCAGGCGGCCCGGCGTATGGCGCTCCGGCTTCAGGCGGCCCGGCGTATGGCGCTCCGGCTTCAGGCGGTCCGGCGTATGGTGCTCCGGCCTCAGGTGGTCCGGCTTACGGTGCTCCGGCTTCGGGCGGCCCTGCGTACGGTGCTCCGGCTTACGGCGACCCGGTTTGCGGTGGCCCGGGTTTTGGCGGGCCGCGGATCGAGCCGACCCCGAAGCAGCCCAAGGGCAAGTTCGTCGTGCCCGCTCTCGCCGGTCTCGTCGCCGGCCTGGTGATTTTCGGTACGGGTGGCTGGTTCCTCGGCCGCGGCACCGCCCCCGACCCCGGAACGACCGTGGTCGCGCAGCCGTCGGCCAGCGCCGTCCCGAGTGTCGGGGCTTATGACCAGTTCCAGATCGCCAGCAACGGCCCGAGGTTCACCGGCCCGCTGGCCCCGCTGGGTGAGGGCTGGCTGAGCCGGCTCTCGAGCTGTTCCCGTAACGGGGAGAAGAGCGGCCCCAACGTGAACGCCGCCGCCGGTGAGAAGGCCCGGGTGCGCTGTGAGATGGACGCGATGAGCGTGATCTTCGTGGAGTACAACAGCACCGCGGACCGGGACAAGGCGCGGGTCACCACGCTCGGGCAGAACATCGAGGCCCGCAAGCTCACCACCGGGGTGGCGGAGCCTGTCGTGCAGCCCACCCCGACCCCCTCGGGGCGGGTCACCGGCAACTACGTCGAGTATGCATACCAGGTCAGCGGCCGTACGGTGGCCGGAATCTGGTGGGATGACAGTGCCACTCCGGTCGCCGCGTACGTCCTGGCGTACTGGAAAGAGGGTATCGGCCAGAAGTGGGATCCGTTGCGGGAGGTCTGGGCCCGCTACGCCTGAATTGCCCATAACGTTCGTGAGCAGGGCGTGAGCAAGTCTGTGCCGTACGTCCCATCCGGTGCCGAATCATGAGTCCTTGACCGAAGCGGCACTCGCGACCTAGCCTCGCGTTACCAAGGTTTGCACGACCACTGAAGGCTAAACGCACAACATAGATCGCATTACTTTTCTGCATCACTTCCGGATCGGGACGGTGTTCCCGGCGATGCCATCGCCGAATCGCCCCCTCGCGCCGGTGCGCCACCTTAGAACCAGGTCACCACGTCAGAGGAGGGCGGAAGCCACCCAACGACCCCGCCACCAGGCGGGACCAGCATCACCAGCGTCTCTCGTCGGCGACGATGTCTCCGCGCCGCTCCCAGCGGTGCCGGGTCACCCCGAGCCGTCGGTCGACTGCACCCGCGATCAGCCGCCTTTGGTCGGGCTTCCTTGTCGCGCTCCGCGTATGTGCAGAGCGCGGGACGAACGGCCGCAATCCTTGCGGCGCGGTGAAGGGAGAAGCGGCGAGATGACGGCCCTGGACTGGGTGCTCGTGGTAGCCATCGTCGTTCTCACCGCCCTGGTGGCAGCGGGCCTCTATGTCGGTTCGCGGGCGCTGCGCCACATGCAGAAGTCCCGGAGCGCCGACGAACAGACCAGAGAACAGGCAAACGCGAAGGCAGCCTCCGTACGCGCGGAAGCGGCCGCCGCCAAGGCCGAGGCGACCGCCGCCCGGGCCGAGGCGCGGCGGGTCCTGGAATCGGCGCACGAGGAAGCCGACACGATCCTCGAGCACGCGCATCGGCAGGCCGAGTCGGATGCCGAGCAGGTCCGCACCGCCGCCCGGCGCAGCGGCGAGCGTGAGGTCGCGCTGTTGAACGCGACCGTCAAGGAGCAGTCGGCCGAGGTCGAGCGGCGGGCCGGGCGGATCGACGAGCGGGAGCGGCAGCACGCCGAGGAGATCGAGCGACTGGTCGAGCGGGAGCGCCGGCTGGCGGCGATCGACACCGACCTGACGGCGCGCGAGTCCACCGTCAGCCGGCGCGAGGGTGAGCTGACCGAGGCCGAGCAGCAGCACCGCCGGGAGCTGGAGCGGATCGCCGGCCTGACCGGTGAGCAGGCCCGGACCGAGCTGATCGAGAGCATCGAGAGCCAGGCCAAGCGGGAGGCCGCGATCCTGGTCCGCGACGTCGAGAGCGAGGCCAAGCACACCGCCGACACCCGGGCCCGGCACATCGTCGTCGACGCCATCCAGCGGATCGCCAGCGAGCAGACCTCGGAGAGCGTGGTCAGCGTGCTGCATCTGCCGAGCGACGAGATGAAGGGCCGGATCATCGGCCGGGAGGGCCGCAACATCCGGGCGTTCGAGTCGGTGACCGGGGTCAACCTGATCATCGACGACACCCCGGAGGCGGTGCTGCTGTCCTGCTTCGATCCGGTACGCCGTGAGGTCGGTCGCCTGACGCTGGAGAAGCTGGTCCTCGACGGGCGGATCCACCCGCACCGCATCGAGGAGGTTTTCGAGAGCGCGAAGAACGAGGTCGACCGGCTGTGCGAGCGCGCCGCCGAGGAGGCCCTGGTCGACGTCGGGATCACCGACCTGCATCCGGAGCTGGCCACGCTGCTCGGCCGCCTGCGGTACAGGACCAGTTACGGGCAGAACGTCCTGAAGCATCTGGTCGAGACCGCCCACATCGCCGGCATCATGGCCGCTGAGCTGGGTCTTGATGTGGCCACGATGAAGCGGTGCGCGTTCCTGCACGACATCGGCAAGGCGCTCACCCACGAGGTCGAGGGCAGCCATGCGCTGATCGGTGCGGACCTGGCCCGCAAGTACGGCGAGTCCGACGACGTGGTGCACGCGATCGAGGCGCACCACAACGAGGTGCAGCCGCAGACCGTCGAGGCGGTGCTGACCCAGGCGGCGGATGCCTGCTCCGGAGGCCGGCCGGGGGCGCGGCGGGAGAGCTTGGAGGCGTACGTGAAACGCCTGGAGCGCATCGAGGAGATCGCCGGCGGCAAGCCGGGGGTGGAGAAGGTGTTCGCCATGCAGGCCGGCCGCGAGATCCGGGTGATGGTCCGCCCGGACGACGTCGACGACATCGGCGCCGCGGTCCTGGCCCGTGATGTGGCCAAGCAGATCGAGGAGGAGCTGACCTATCCCGGTCAGATCCGTGTCACCGTCGTCCGCGAGTCCCGGGTGACCGAACTCGCCCGATAGACGACCCGATAGACGAAAGGCCCGGCCGAGGCCGGGCCTTTCCATCAACCAGGATCAGTCGAGGGTGGCCGCGACCGCCGCGGAGTTGTCGGTGCCGTCCGCGACCGGCCCGACCGCGGTCGGGATGCGGGGTGCCTTGCCGGAGCGCCGGGTGCGCCGCTCCAGGAAGCCGGCGAGGAACGTCAGCGACGCGTTCAGGATGATGTAGATGATCACCGCGACGATGGCCGCCGCGACCGTGTTGCCGAAGTTGGCGCCGAGCGTGTTGACGCCGAGCTGGATGAGCTCGGTGTACGCGATGATGTAGCCGAGCGCGGTGTCCTTGACCAGCACGACGAGCTGGCTCACGATCACCGGCAGCATCGCGCGGGCGGCCTGCGGGACCAGGACCGTGCTCATGACCTGGCTCTTGATCATGCCGAGCGCGTACGCCGCCTCGCCCTGGCCGCGGGGCACCGATTTGATGCCGGCGCGGAACGCCTCGGCGAGCACCGAGCCGTTGTACAGCGTCAGCCCGATGACCACGGCCCAGAACGGCGGCATGGGCTCCTGGGTGAGGAACGGCACGCCGTAGAAGATGAAGAAGATCATCAGCAGCAGCGGGACGGCGCGGAAGAACTCCACGACGATGCCCGCCGGCACCCGGACCCACCAGTGGTCGGAGAGTCGGCCGACGGAGAAGAGCACGCCGAAGACCAGCGACAGCACCATGGCGACGGCCGCGGCCTTGACCGTGCCCCAGAGGCCCGGCAGGACGTACGCGGTCCAGGTCTCGGCCTCGAGGAACGGCTTCCACAGCGGCCCGGCCCACTGGCCCTTGGCGTCGAACTTGGTGTAGATCCACCACAGCAGCGCGACCAGGGCGATGCCGAAGACGATCGTCAGGACGAGGTTGCGGGCCTTGGCCCGGGGCCCCGGGTGGTCATAGAGGACCGCGTCCGCGCTCATCGCTTCACCGCCAGTCGGTTGGCCAGCCAGCCGAACGCGTAGCCGGTGGGGATCAGGACGACGGCGAACGTGCCGGCGAAGACGAGGAAGATCGAGATGACCGCGTCACCGTTGGCGTTGATGAGTTCCTTCATCGCCGACGAGGACTCCATCAGGCCGATGGTGCCGACGATGGTGGAGTTCTTGGCCAGCGCGATGAAGATGCTGCCCAGCGGTGCGACGACGGCCCGGCCGGCCTGCGGCAGGATGATCATCCGCAGCGTCTGCAGGAACGACATGCCGATCGCGCGGGCCGCCTCGGCCTGCCCGACGGGCACGGTGTTGATGCCGGAGCGGATCGCCTCGCACACGAACGCGGCGGTGTAGACCGAGAGGCCGATCACGCCGAGCCAGTAGTTGTTGAGGTTGATGTCGTCCGAGATCTCGAGGCCCAGCCCGGAGTACAGGCCGAAGTAGCAGAAGAACACGATCAGGGTGAGCGGCGTGTTCCGGAAGATGTTGACCCAGGCGGTGCCGAAGCCGCGCAGCACCGGGACGGGGGAGACCCGCATACCGGCGAGCAGCACGCCGAGCACCACGGAACCGACCGTGGCCGCGAGCGTGAGCTTCAGGATCCAGAGGAACCCGGTGGTGTACGTGTCGATGTTGGCTGGATCCGTGAAGACGTCCATCGCCCTCGCTTCCTCGTGGCGCCTGAGGGATTACAGAGGGGCGGGGCCGACGACGTGCCGGCCCCGCCCCGTCCGGAGAAAAATCAGCTGCAGTTCGTCAGCTTGGTGACATCGAGCGTGGGGGCAGCGGTGCCGCTCTTGCCGAGCGTGCTGTCCCAGGCCGCCTTGTACGAGCCGTCGGACGCGGCCGCCTTCAGGATCTCGTTGATCTTGTTGCAGCCCTCGGTGTCGGTCTTCTTGACACCGATGCCGTACGGCTCGTCGCTGAACTTCTTGCCGACGACCTTGAACTTGCCCGCGTACTGGTCCTGGGCGGCGTAGCCGGCGAGGATGATGTCGTCGGTCGTGACCGCGTCAACCGTGCCGTCGGCCAGCGCCTGCACGCACTTGGAGTACGAGTCGAACTGCTGGAGCTGCGCGTCCTTGTAGTCGGTCTGGATCCGCTTGGCCGGCGTGGAGCCGGAGACGGAGCAGACCTTCTTGCCGGCCAGTGCCTCGGGGCCGGTGATCGTCGACGCGGTCGGGACCAGCAGGTCCTGGCCGGCGATGTAGTACGGGCCGCCGAAGTTGACGACCTTCTTGCGCTCGTCGTTGATCGTGTAGGTCGCGATGACCACGTCGACCTGGCCCTGCTGGATGAAGGGCTCACGGTTGGCGGAGACCGTCGTCTTGTACTCGATGCCGGTCTCCGGCACGCCGAGCCCCTTGGCGACGATCTTCGCGATCTCGATGTCGAAACCGGCGTAGGTGCTGCCGGTCTGCAGGCCGAGGCCGGGCTGGTCGGCCTTCACGCCGAAGATCAGCTTCTTGTCGCTGCTGGCCTTGCCGACGATGCCGCTGGCCGAGTCCGACCCGCTGTCGTCCCCGCCACATGCTGCCGACGTCAGGGCCAGGGCGAACGCCCCAGCGATCGCTGCCATACGGGTGATGCGCATCGTCACGCTCCTCTTGCTGAAAAATTGCACAAATCTGCCACAACGGTTCGGTCGGAACAACGAGGTTCCGGATAGGACGTTCAGTGCGTGAGGATTTTTGAGAGGAAATCCTTCGCCCGGTCACTCTTCGGGCTGGCGAAGAACTCGGCCGGCGGGGCCTGCTCCACCAGCTGGCCGTCGGCCATGAAGACGACCCGGTCGGCCGCCGCCTTGGCGAAGCCCATCTCGTGGGTGACCACCACCATGGTCATGCCGTCGCGGGCCAGGGACGTCATGACGTCCAGGACCTCGCCGACCATCTCCGGGTCGAGCGCGCTGGTCGGCTCGTCGAACAGCAGCGCCTTGGGCTGCATGGCCAGCGCCCGCGCGATGGCGACCCGCTGCTGCTGACCGCCGGAGAGCTGGGCCGGGTACTTGTCGGCCTGGCTCGCGATGCCGACCCGTTCGAGCAGGCTCATCGCCCGCTCCCGGACCACCGGGGCCTTCTCGCGGCGCACCTTGACCGGACCCAGCATGACGTTCTGCAGGATGGTCTTGTGCGCGAAGAGGTTGAAGGACTGGAACACCATGCCGACCTCACTGCGCAGCCGGGCCAGTGCCTTGCCCTCCGCGGCCAGCGGTCGTCCGTCGAACGTGATCGTGCCGTTGTCGATCGGCTCGAGGCGGTTGATCGCACGGCAGAGCGTCGACTTGCCCGACCCCGACGGTCCGATCACGACGACCACCTCACCGCGCTGCACGGAAAGGCTGACATCCTGCAACACGTGCAGGGGGCCGAAGTGCTTGTTCACGCCTTCGAGGACGATGAGAGGCTCGCTCGTCGTCACCGTCTGACCACCGTCCTGTCTGTGGGTCTCACTCGGATGGGGTCACTCTATTGGCGCGGTTGTATCGGAACGCGCCGAGAATGGTCACGGAGCAGTAACACCGCAGATGCGGACCGGAAGGGATGTCCACGATGAGCGGTATGGCAGACAGCGACCCCGCGGACGGGCTATGGAGCTGGAGTGCCGCCGCGCACCTCGACGAGGCACTTGTCCACGCGGCTGTTTCCGGGGCGTTACAGCGACCGGTGACGACCATCGACGTCCCGGTCGACGGCGCGGTGCTCTGCGACGTCTGGCACGTCGGAGGCGATTTCCCCACCCTGATCGACTGCTATCTCGCTCCCGGCACGATCGCCGAGGCCACCATCGCCAGCGCCGTCGCGGTCCGGCTCGGCGTCGACGTCCTGCTTCCCGACGACACGTTCAACCCCACCCGATATGTACGCGCTGTGCCCGACGGTTCCCTGCACGCCGTGCACGTGGACGAGGTGGAGACCGATGACGGTACGGAGCGTCGTCACATCCGTGCGTGCACCGGGTCGGACCCGGGCTGTGCGACCGCCCCCGGCTGCTCCTCGTCAAGATGGAAGCCGGGGGACTACCCTGGTCAATTGCCATGACTGAGATGCCCCGCACCTACGACGTGCGCACCTACGGCTGCCAGATGAACGTGCACGACAGCGAGCGGATCTCCGGGTTGATGGAGGACGCGGGCTACGTCCGCGCCACCGACGCCGACGGAGCCGACATCGTGGTCTTCAACACGTGTGCCGTCCGGGAGAACGCCGACAACCGCCTGTACGGCAATCTCGGCCACCTGCGCCCCACGAAGCTGAAGAACCCCGCCATGCAGATCGCCGTCGGCGGCTGCCTCGCCCAGAAGGACCGCGGCGACATCGTCAAGCGCGCGCCCTGGGTCGACGTCGTCTTCGGCACCCACAACATCGGCTCGCTGCCGGCCCTGCTCGAACGCGCCCGGCACAACCAGGAGGCCGAGGTCGAGATCCTCGAGTCGCTCGAGGTCTTCCCGTCGACGCTGCCCACCAAGCGCGAGTCCACGTACGCGGGCTGGGTCTCGATCTCGGTGGGGTGCAACAACACCTGCACGTTCTGCATCGTGCCGTCGCTGCGTGGCAAGGAGAAGGACCGCCGGCCCGGCGAGATCCTGGCCGAGGTCGAGGCGCTCGCCAAGGAGGGCGTCCTGGAGGTCACCCTGCTCGGGCAGAACGTGAACTCCTACGGCGTCGAGTTCGGCGACCGGCTCGCGTTCGGCAAGCTGCTGCGCTCCACCGGTGCCGTCGAGGGCCTGGAGCGGGTCCGCTTCACCAGCCCGCACCCCAAGGACTTCACCGACGACGTGATCGCCGCGATGGCCGAGACGCCGAACGTCTGCCACTCGTTGCACATGCCGCTGCAGTCCGGCTCCGACCGGGTCCTGAAGGCCATGCGCCGCAGCTACCGCTCGGAGAAGTACCTCGGCATCATCGACAAGGTCCGCGCCGCGATGCCGGACGCCGCGATCACCACGGACATCATCGTGGGCTTCCCCGGCGAGACCGAGGAGGACTTCCAGCAGACCCTGGAGGTCGTGCGCCAGGCCCGCTTCTCCAGCGCGTTCACGTTCCAGTACAGCAAGCGTCCCGGCACCCCCGCCGCGACGATGGACGAGCAGCTGCCCAAGCAGGTCGTCCAGGAACGCTACGTGCGCCTGATCGAGGTGCTCGAGGAGATCAGCTGGGCCGAGAACAAGCGTCTCGTCGGCGAGAAGGTCGAGGTCCTGGTCGCGGTCGGTGAGGGCCGCAAGGACGAGCACACCGGCCGGCTCAGCGGCCGCGCCCGCGACGGCCGCCTGGTCCACTTCGCCACCGGCGGCACCACCCCCCGCCCCGGCGACGTGATCGAGACCGTCATCACGTACGCGGCCCCGCACCACCTCAACGCCGACGGCGACCCGCTCAGCCTGCGCCGCACCCGGGCCGGCGACGCGTTCGAGGCCGGCCGCACCCCCAAACTCCCCGGCGTCTCGCTGGGCCTGCCCAGCATCGGCGTCCCCGCGCCCCTTCCCGTAGTGGATGGTTGCGCCCTGTAAGTACTACGGTGTCCGGATGGGGGAGACACCGACGCTGTACGAATGGGCGGGCGGCACGGACGCCTTCGTCCGCCTGACCGAGGCCTTCTACGCCCGCGTGACCAAGGACGAGCTGCTGGGTCCGCTGTTCACCCGGATGGACCCGGAACACGCCCGCTACGTGGCGATCTGGCTGGCCGAGGTGTTCGGCGGCCCGCCCGCCTACACCGAGGAGCACGGCGGCTACCCGCACATGGTGGCCAAGCACATCGGCATGGCCATCACCGAGCCGCAGCGCCGCCGCTGGGTCAACCTCATCCAGGACGCCGCCGACGAGGCCGGCCTCCCGGACGACCCCGAGTTCCGTGCGGCCTTCCTCGGCTACATCGAGTGGGGCACCCGCCTGGCCCACCAGAATTCCCAGCCCGGCGCCGACGTGTTCACCGAGGCCCCGGTGCCGCACTGGGGCTGGGGAGTCGCCCCGCCGTACCAGGGCTGAGGGCCCGAAGACGAACGTGGCGCCCGGCGGGGTGCCGGGCGCCACGTGTCGGAAGAACCGTCAGCCGGCCTGCTCGGCCAGGGCCAGGAACTGCTTCTTGGCGGCGAGGGCCTTCTCGGCCTCCTTGACGCGCTTGGTGTCGCCGGCCGCCTGAGCGCGGGCCAGCTTCTCCTCGGCCTCGGCGACCTGGTCGCGCATCTGCTTGAGCAGCGGGTTGTCCTGGGGCGTGGTCTTGCGCCAGGCCGAGTCCATGGCGACCCGGACCCGTTCCTCCGCCGCCCGCCAGCGCCGGTCGAGGCCGGCGGTGGCCTCGCGGGGCACCCGGCCCGCGTCGTGCCAGGCGGCCTGGGCGTCGCGGAGCTTGTTCTGGGCTCCGCGCGGGTCCGCGTCGATGTCGAGTGCTTCGACCTCGGCGAGGATGGCCTGCTTGCGGTCGAGGTTGCCCTTGAACTCGGCGTCGCGGGCGGAGAAGACCTCGCTGCGGCGGGAGAAGAACGCGTCCTGAGCGGCCCGGAAGCGTTCCCAGAGCTTCTGCTCGGCTTCCTTGGACGCCCGGGGCGCTGCCTTCCAGTCGTTCATGAGGTCCTTGAGCCGGTTGGCGGTGGGGCCCCACTCGGTCGACTCGGAGAGCGTCTCCGCTTCCTTGACCAGGTCTTCCTTGGCGGTCTGCGCCTGCTTGCGCTGGCCGTCGAGGGTGGCGAAGTGCGCGCCGCGGCGGCGGGTGAAGCCGTCGCGGGCGGCCGCGAAGCGCTTCCACAGCTCGCCGTCGGTCTTCTTGTCGACGCCGCGGATGGTCTTCCACTCGTCGAGGATCTCTTTGAGGCGGTCGCCGGCGCTCTTCCAGCCGGTCGCGTCGGCGGCGATGGCCTCGGCTTCCTCGACCAGCGTGGTCTTGCGGGCGAGGGCCTCGGTACGGGCCACCTCGCGGGCGGCCTTGGCCTCGCCGGCCTTGGTGTCGGCCAGCTCGGTCAGCTTGTCGAGCCGGGTGCCGAGGCCGTCGATGTCCCCGACGACGTGTGCCTCGTCGAGGGTCGCCCGGATCCGCTTGACGCTGGTCAGCGAGTGCGACGCGTCGGCGGCGCCGGACTTGAGCCGGGCCTCCACGAGATCGACCTCGGTGACCAGGTCGGCGAAGCGCCGGGCGAAGTGCGCGAGGCCCTCCTCCGGCGTGCCGGCCTGCCAGGATCCGACCACCCGGTCGCCCTCGGCGGTCTTGACGTACACGGTGCCGTCGGCATCCACGCGCCCGAAGGTCGTCCAGTCGTTCATGAGCCCATCCTCAAAGTTTCTTCCCGGTGTCCCCGGCGTCGCTGCCTGGGACCGCCGCCGTCGTGCAGTCAATTGGGGGTGCAGTTCCATCGGCATTCTTTCTCGCGCATTGTCACAGGTCCAACCCGGTTCTGGGGAAGCGCCCACGGATGACCGTGACCAGCCCGTTACGGTGGCTCCGTGCCGTTGCTCCCACCCCCCGGAGTTGTCGCCGTCGTCGGGCCGACCGCCACCGGAAAGTCCGCCCTGAGTCTCGCCCTGGCCCATGAACTCGGCGGCGAGGTGGTGAACGCCGACTCGATGCAGCTCTATCGCGGGATGGACATCGGCACGGCGAAACTGTCCTCCGACGAGCGGGAAGACGTCCCGCACCACGTCCTCGACCTGTGGGACGTGACGGTCGCCGCGAGCGTCGCCGAGTATCAGGCGGTGGCCCGGGCCGCGGTCGACGAGATCGCCGCGCGGGGCCGCGTACCCCTGTTGGTCGGGGGGTCGGGTCTGTATGTCCGGGCCGTTCTGGAAGATTTCGAATTTCCTGGCACGGATCCCGCTATTCGGGAAAGGCTGGAGGCGGAACTCGCCGCGACGGGCCCCGCGCCGCTCTTCGCGCGGCTCCGGGAGGCCGATCCGGAGGCCGCCGCGAAGATCCTTCCGTCGAACGGGCGGCGGGTCGTGCGGGCGCTGGAGGTGATCGAGATGACCGGCCGGCCGTTCACCGCGAGCCTCCCGGCGCCCACGCCGTACTACGCGTCGGTGCAGATCGGTGTGGACCGGGACACCGCGGAGCTGGACCGGCGGATCGCCGAACGGGTGGATCTGATGTGGGACCAGGGCCTGCTGGACGAAGTGCGCAAGCTCGACGGCGAAGGCCTGCGAGAGGGGCGTACGGCCAGCCGGGCGCTCGGCTACCAGCAAGCGCTCGCCGAGCTCGACGGCGATCTGACCAGGGCGGACGCCAAGGACGAGACGGTCCGGGCGACCCGGCGGTTCGTCCGCCGGCAGCGGTCCTGGTTCAAGCGGGACCCGCGCGTCGTGTGGCTCGACGGCGCGGCGGACGACCTGACGGCAGCCGCGTTGGCGGTGGTGGGCGGCACTGCGCGATGATGGACCGCGTGTTGTTCACCAAGGGCCATGGCACCGGCAACGACTTCGTCATCCTTCCCGACCCGGACGGGGCGCTCGAGCTGACTCCGGCGCTCGTCGCCGCGCTCTGCGACCGCCACCGCGGCATCGGGGCGGACGGCGTGCTGCGCGTCGTGCGCAGCGCCAAGCACCCGGACGGTGCGGATCACGCCGCCGACGCCGAGTGGTTCATGGACTACTGGAACGCCGACGGGTCGTTCGCCGAGATGTGCGGCAACGGCGTGCGGGTCTTCACCCGCTACCTGCTCACCCACGATCTCGCGACGGCCGGCCCCGAGGGCCTTCCGATCGCGACGCGGTCCGGCGTCGTGGTCGCGGTCCCCGGCGGCGACCTGATCTCGGTGCATATGAGAACCCCCGAGGTGTACGCGGCGAGCACCGCGACCGTCGGCCCGCTGACGCTCCCGGGCATCGCGGTGAACTGCGGCAACCCGCACCTGGTCACCGGCCTGCACGACGGGGTCCGGCTCGGGGCGCTCGACCTGCACGTCGCCCCCGGCTTCGACCCGCACGTGTTCCCCGAGGGTGTCAACGTCGAGTTCACCTCGCCGGGGGAGCCGGTCGAGGGCGCCGACCTGCACGTGCACATGCGGGTCTACGAGCGCGGCTCCGCCGAGACGCTGTCCTGCGGTTCCGGGGCACTGGCCGTCGGTGCCGTGGCGCTGCGCGAGGCGCGCCGCTCCACCGGCACGGTCGCGGTCGACGTGCCGGGCGGCCGCCTGCTGGTCACGGCGGACGACGAGGGCCGCTGGTGGCTCGCCGGCCCGGCGGTGCTCGTGGCTACGGGCGAGGTCGACGTGCCCACCCTGATCTGATGCGCCCGCTGCACCGGGTGGCGCACCGGGGGTACTCCGCGGTCGCCCCGGAGAACACCCTGCCCGCGCTCGCCGCGGCGGTGCTGGCCGGGGCCACGTTCGTCGAGTTCGACGTGCGCACCACCGCCGACGGCGTGCCCGTGGTGATCCACGACCGCACGGTCGACCGGACCACGGACGGCTCCGGTCCGGTCGCCGGGCTGACCGCCGCCGAGATCACCGCACTGGACGCGGGCGGGTGGTTCTCCCCCGCGTACACCGGGATCGGGGTGCCGTTGTTGACCGAGGTCCTCGATGTGCTGGGCCCGGGCGACCCGGTGGAACTGCTCCTGGAGATCAAGCCCCCGGCGACGTCCGGGCAGGTCGCGGCGATCGTCGGGCAGGTCTCCGGCGCCGGTTTGCTGGGACGCACGGTGGTGCAGAGTTTCGACCCGGCCGTCCTGCGGCTGGTCGGCGAGGTGGCCCCGGAGATGCGCCGGGGGCTGCTGCGGGACGGTTTCGACGGCGCGCAGGTCGAGGTCGCCCGGGAGCTGGGTCTCGCCTACTGCAACCCGCGGCTGAACTCGGTGCTCGACGCACCGGGCACGGTGGCCGCGCTGGCCGCCGAGGGCGTCGCGGTGATGCCCTGGACGGCCAACGACGCCGCGCTCTGGCCCGGCCTGGTCGAGGCCGGTGTGGCCGGCTTGATCACCGACCACACCGGGGAACTGACCGGCTGGGCTCAGAACGTCTCTTCGGGCGCCTTGTCGAGCTCGGCCTGAGACATCGCCGCCGGGTTCGGCGGGGCCGGGTTGGTGCCCTTGACCGTCGCCCGGATCGCGGCGGCCACCGCCGGGGTGACCCGCGCGTCGAACACGCTCGGCACGATCACCGTCGGGTTGAGCTTGTCCTCGCCGACCACGTTCGCGATCGCCATGGCCGCGGCGAGCGCCATGTCCTCGGTGAACTCCTCGGCGCTGACGTCGAGCATGCCGCGGAAGACCCCGGGGAACGCCAGCACGTTGTTGATCTGGTTCGGCTGGTCGGAACGGCCGGTGGCGACGACCGCGGCGTGCTTGCGGGCCTCCCGCGGGTCGACCTCCGGGTCCGGGTTGGCCAGCGCGAACACGATCGACTTGTCCGCCATCTTGGCGATGTCGTCACCGGTGAGCAGGTTGGGCGCGCTGACGCCGATGAACACGTCCGCGCCGGCGATCGCGCCGGGCAGGTCACCGGAGTAGTTGTCCCGGTTCGTGTTCTCGGCGAGCCACTGCCAGGTCGGGTTCAGGTCGGCCATCCCGCGGTGCAGGGCGCCCTTGCGGTCGTACGCGACGATGTCGCCCACGCCCTGACGCAGCAGCAGCTTCATGATCGCGGTGCCGGCCGCCCCGGCGCCCGAGACGACGACCTTGACGTCGGCGAGGTTCTTGCCCACGACCCGCAGCGCGTTGGTGAGCGCGGCGAGCACACAGATGGCCGTACCGTGCTGGTCGTCGTGGAAGACCGGGATGTCGAGCAGCTCGCGCAGCCGCGCCTCGATCTCGAAGCACCGCGGCGCGGCGATGTCCTCCAGGTTGATCCCGCCGTAGGCGGGCGCGATCGCCTTGACAATGGCGACGATCTCGTCGGTGTCCTGGGTGTCCAGGACCACCGGCCAGGCGTCGACCCCGCCGAAGCGCTTGAAGAGGGCGGCTTTGCCCTCCATGACCGGCATGGCCGCGGCCGGGCCGATGTTGCCGAGGCCGAGCACGGCCGAGCCGTCGCTGACCACGGCGACCGTGTTGCGCTTGATCGTCAGGCGGCGGGCGTCGGCCGGGTTCTCGGCGATGGCCATGCAGACCCGCGCCACGCCCGGGGTGTACGCCCGGGAAAGTTCGTCGCGGTTGCGCAGCGCGACCTTCGACGACACCTCGATCTTGCCACCGAGGTGCAGGAGGAACGTGCGGTCCGAGACCTTGCGGACGTCGACGCCGTCCTGCTCCTCCAGGTTCTTGACGACCTGGTCGGCGTGCGAGGCGTCGGCGGTGTCGCAGGTGAGGTCGACGAGGACCCGGTTGGGGTCGGAGTCCACCACGTCGAGGGCCGTGACGATCGCGCCGGCCTCGCCTACACAGGTGGTGAGCCGGCCGATCGACGAGGCGTCGGCTGTCACGGCGATGCGGACAGTGATCGAGAATCCTGCGCTGGGCAGGCGGGTGGTCACCACGGATTTCCCTCCGTCGTTGGCGGGTGTGTACCCGCATTCTCGTCCTTGGGGAATACCGGCATCCAGCGCGGTGGTTACTCGTGAGTCAGACACTCTGCGACAACGCTCGGCTCCGTTATGTGGATGCGCCGGACACCTGGACGTGCCACGATCGGGCTGAGGAGGTCACCTTTTGCGAACTGAGCTTTTCGAACCCGACGTAACGACCGGTGAACTGGAACTCGAGGAACGGCACTCGCTGCGGCGCGTGGCCGGGCTGTCCACCGAGCTCACAGACGTCACCGAGGTCGAGTACAGGCAGCTGCGGCTCGAGCGGGTGGTCCTGGTCGGCGTCTGGACCGACGGCACCGTCGCCGACGCGGAGAACTCGCTCACCGAGCTCGCCGCGCTGGCCGAGACCGCCGGGTCCGAGGTGCTCGAGGGTCTCATCCAGCGCCGGAGCAAGCCCGACACGGCCACCTTCATCGGCCGCGGCAAGGTGGACGAGGTGCGTGACGTGGTCATCGCCACCGGCGCCGACACCGTGATCTGCGACGGCGAGCTGTCGCCCTCCCAGCTGCGCAACCTGGAGAAGGAGGTCAAGGTCAAGGTCGTCGACCGGACGGCACTGATCCTCGACATCTTCGCCCAGCACGCGAAGAGCAAGGAAGGCAAGGCGCAGGTCGAGCTGGCCCAGCTGCAGTACCTCCTCCCGCGACTGCGCGGCTGGGGTGACTCGCTGTCGCGTCAGGGCGGTGGCGCCGGCGGTGGATCCGGCGGCGGCGTGGGCACGCGTGGTCCCGGTGAGACCAAGATCGAGACCGACCGGCGGCGGATCAACATCCGCATCGCCAAGCTCCGGCGCGAGATCAAGGCCATGCGGACCGTACGCCAGACGAAGCGGTCCCGCCGCGCCAACAGCGGCGTGCCGGCCGTGGCGATCGCGGGCTACACCAACGCGGGCAAGTCCAGCGTGCTCAACCGGCTGACGTCGGCCGGTGTGCTGGTCGAGGACGCGCTGTTCGCCACGCTCGACCCGACCACCCGGCGCACCGCCGCGGAGGACGGGCGGGTCTTCACGCTCTCCGACACGGTCGGCTTCGTCCGGCACCTGCCGCACCAGATCGTCGAGGCGTTCCGCTCGACGCTCGAGGAGGTGGCGTTCGCCGACCTCGTCGTGCACGTGGTCGACGGCTCGCACGCCGACCCCGAGGGCCAGGTGTCCGCGGTCCGCGAGGTCCTCATGGAGGTCTCCGCCGACCAGATCCCCGAGCTGCTGGTGGTCAACAAGGTCGACGCGGCCGACGAGGAGACGCTGCTGCGGCTCAAGCGGGCCTGGCCCGACGCGGTCTTCGTCTCGGCCCACTCCGGCCTCGGCATCGACGAGCTGCACGCGGCGATCGCCCAGCGGCTCCCGCGCCCGGCGCTCGACATCCGGGTCCTGCTGCCCTACGACCGCGGCGACCTCGTGGCCCGGATCCACCGCCGCGGCCAGGTCCTGGAGACCCGGCACACCGACGAAGGATCCGAGCTTCGCGTACGGGTGGACGAGCACCTCGCCGCCGACCTGGCCGAGTTCCGCGTGTAGTCCCTTATGGAATAAACCGTGACGGGCGGTATGCGACACCGGTGCGCCGGGTGTCGCATCCGCCCGTTCTGTTGTCAGGCGTGGCGGTCTCGGGCCATCCTTGATCCACGCGTAACACCGGTACGGGACGCCGCATGCGACACTGATCGGATGCGGCGTCTCGTGTTCCCGATCATCATGGCCTCCGGGCTGGTGATGGCGGGTGCCGTTCCCGCCTCCGCCGAACCGGTCCCCGCGGCCACCACGGCGAAGGCTGCGGCCGGCAAGAAGGTGTGCAAGGTCACCGATCCGCTCCTCAACGAGCTTTCGGGCCTCGTGGCGACGGACAAGGGCTACGCCGTCATCAACGACGGCACCACCGACCCGGCGAAGAAGAAAGTGTTCTTCCTCGACGACGACTGCAAGATCGTCGACCGGCAGTCCTACGGTGGCAACGGCCCCCTCGACCCCGAGGACATGATCCTCTCGCCGAACGGCAAGACGCTCTGGATCGCCGACATCGGCGACAACGGCGTCCGCGCGAACCCGCCGAGCCCCCGCGAGCGCGGCATCGTCGTCTGGTCCATGCCCGTCGACGGCTCCGAGAAGGCCGAGCTGCACCGCCTGGCGTACCCCGACGGCGACGACCACGACGCCGAGGCGCTGCTCATCGACGGCGACGGCCTCCCGCTGATCGTCACCAAGGAGATCACCGGCCCGGCCCAGATCTACAAGCCGACCGCCAAGCTCAAGAAGGACAACGACAAGGGCGTCGAGCTGAAGAAGGTGGGCGAGATCACCCTCCCGCGCACCGACACCGCCGGCACCTCGTTCGCCCGCCTCGCCCAGGGCATCGTCACCGGCGGCGCGGTCGCTGAGGACGGCAAGAAGGTCGTCCTCCGCACGTACCTCGACGCCTTCGAATGGGACGTCCCCAACGGCGACGTGGTCGCGGCCCTCAAAGCCAAACCCCGCATCACCGGCCTGCCCAACGAGCCGTTCGGTGAGGCCATCGCCTACAGCGCGGACGGCAAGACCTTCGTCACGGTGTCCGACTTCGGCACCGTCAGCGACGACACGGCAAACTACCTCCGCAGCTACACCCCGGCCACCACGGTCGTCGAGCCCAAGGCAGACTCGGCCAAGGACGCCACCAAGGCCGCCGGCCCCAGCTGGTTCTCCGAACTCAGCCTCACCGACATCACCTACCTGGTGGGCGCGGTCGGCGTGATCGGCCTCCTCCTCGTCGGAGCGGGTGTCCTCGGCATCGTCAAGGCCCGCAAGAAGCGAGCCCTCGAACCGGACCCGGCCGACGACGACGATGACGACGACCTCCTCCCGGCCCCCAAGCCCAGCGACGCCGCAACCGAACTCCTGACCGTCGGAGGCCCCACCCGCCCCGGCTCAGCGGCCTACGCAGCCGCGGCGGCCGGAGCCGGAGCCGGCCCGGTCTACGGTGGCAAGCAGGCAGCAGCCCAGAAAGCCGGCGTCTACGGCGGAGCGGGCCGCACCCCCGCCACAGCCGCCGCCGGTCCCGCGGGCCCCACCGGTTCCGCCGGTCCCGCCGCAGGCCGTCCCGCAGCCCCCGGAGGCCGCCCCGGCGCACGATCCGGTGGACCTGGTGGTCCTGGTGTTGGTGGTCCTGGTGCTGGTGGTGCTGGATCCGCGGGTCCTGGTGCCGCTGCCGGCCCCGGTGTCGTCCCCGGCCGCCCGGGCGCCGCCCGCGCCGGTGGAGCCCAGCCGGGCCGCCCGAACGGCACCGCCCAGCCCGCTCGCCCCGCGCCGCCCGGTCGTCCGGCCGGTTCCGCTCAGCCGGGTCGTGCTGGTGGTGCCGCTCAGCCGGGCCGTCCCGCCGGTTCTGCGCAGCCGGGCCGTCCGGACGGTGCCGTACAGCCGGGCCGTCCCGCTGGTACCGCGCAGCCTGGTCGTCCCGCTGGTACCGCACAGCCGGGTCGTGCTGGTGGTGCCGCTCAGCCGGGCCGTCCCGCTGGTACCGCGCAGCCTGGTCGTCCCGCTGGTACCGCGCAGCCGGGCCGTCCCGCCGGTTCCGCTCAGCCGGGCCGTCCCGCTGGTACTGCTCAGCCGGGCCGTCCCGCTGGTACTGCTCAGCCGGGCCGTCCCGCTGGTACTGCTCAGCCAGGCCGTCCGGCCGGTTCCGCGCAGCCCGGTCGCCCAGCTGGTTCCGCTCAGCCGCCGCGTTCCGGTGGTCCTGCCCAGCCGGGTCGCCCCGCTGGTGCCGCGCAGCCCGCACGTCCGGGTGGGGCAGCCCCCACCGGTCGCCCTGCCGGCGGAGCCCAGCAGGGTCGCCCCACCGGTCCCGGCCACGCTCCCCGACCGCCGCAGGGCGCCCAGCCAGCCCGCGGAGCCCAGCCGGCACGTCCCGCACAGGGCGGTCAGCCCCCACGCGGAGCGGCCCAGCCTCCTCGGGGCGGCCAGCCCCAGCGAGGCGGCAACCCGCAGGGATCCGCCCGCCCCAGCGGAGGCGTCTACGGCGGCCAGCCCCGAGCCCCCCAGGGCCGTCCGGACAACCCCGGCCGCGGCCCCGAGGACCACTGACCCAGGAACGGTGAAGAGGCTGGATGCCCGCAAGGTATCCAGCCTCTTCGTCATTCCCGGCCCAGCGCCACGGTCACCGACGCCCACCTCGCCGTGCTGGCTGGGCCACGGTCTTGGCCTGCCCGTCGTCCTGGCCTGCCCGTCGTCCTGGCCTGCCCGTCGTCCTGGCTCGGCCGCGGTGCCGGTCTGCCTGCTGTGCCGGCGCCTGCCCGCCGTGCTGGTTCGGCCTGGCCTGGCCGCCGTGCTGGCTCGGCCTGGCTTGGCCGCGGTGCTGGCTCGGCCTGGCCTGGCCGCCGTGCTGGCTCGGCCTGGGCTGGCCGCGGTGCTGGCTCGGCCGCCGTGCTGGCCGCGGTGCTGGCTCGGCCGCCGTGTTGGCCTGCCCGTCGTCCTGGCTCGGCCGCCGTGCTGGCCAGGCCGTTGTCCTAGCTGGTGTGTGCGTCTGGCTGGCCGGTGTCCTGCGCGGCGGTGGTCCTTGGGCCGCAAAGCTCAACCGCAGCAGCACACGGACCGGCCCAGCGGCGCGGTGGACGCCTCGGTGGGCGGCTCCGGTAGGGCGGGCACGGCTGGCGCCGTTCAGACCCGGCGGAGGACCGCCACCACGCGGCCCATCACCACAGCGTCGTCGCCCGGGATGGGGTCGAAAGCCGGGTTGGCAGGCATGAGCCAGACATGCCCGTCACGCTGGCGGTAGCTCTTCACCGTCGCCTCACCATCGATCATCGCGGCCACGATGTCGCCCACGTTGGCCGAGGGCTGCTGACGGACCACGACCCAGTCGCCGTTGCAGATGGCCGCGTCGATCATCGAGTCGCCCTTGACCTCGAGCATGAAGACTTCGCCCTCGCCGACCAGCTCGCGCGGCAACGGGAAGAAATCCTCCACGGCCTGCTCCGCGAGGATCGGCCCGCCGGCGGCGATCCGGCCCAGCAGCGGAACGTACGCGGGGGCGGGCCGCGCCGAGCGCAACGTCTCGTCGTCGACCATCTCGCTGGGGGAGCGGACGTCCACCGCGCGGGGGCGGTTGGGGTCGCGTCGCAGGAAGCCCTTCTTCTCGAGTTCCTTCAGCTGGTAGGCCACGCTCGACGGGGAGACCAGGCCGACCGCCTCGCCGATCTCGCGGACGCTCGGCGGATAGCCGTAACGCTCGACCCAGTCCTTGATGAAGTCGAGGATGCGGCGTTGCCGCGCCGTCAGGTCCGCGGTGACCACGTCCGGGAACTGGCTGACCACCGGCGTGACCGAGCGCAGTTTCGGCGCGTCGGCGCTGTGGGCCCGGGCCGGAGTACGGCGGCGCATCGCGGCTTTCGCGCTCCCCGCCTCGGGCTTCGGGTCGTTCTGCTGTTGCCGGCTCGTCCGGTCGTCGGTCGACATGTCGGTCCTCCCTGTCGGCCAGTGCCACTCGGGCACGTGGTGCGCTCGCGGAGCCGGACACCCGCCGTGGGGATGACGTCTGCCCGGCTGACCCCTCTTGATGGAGAACCGTAATCGCGGGGTACGACAAATTCAAACATCTGTACGACTTTCTCGCGGCGTGTCGCTCCGAAGGACTCGACTTCCGTACGCCTGTTCTGATAGACCGTCGTACGGGCGTTCGATCGAACGCCCGTACGAAGAACGTATGCGAGGAAAGGAATATGCCGTGGTAGCCACCGGTGTGCGTCCGGCCCGGCCCGTCCCGTTGCGGCTGACACGACGCGGCAGGATCGTCGTCCTCGCCGTCCTTTTCCTGCTGGCTACGCTGGCCAGCGCAGTGTTGTGGACCACTGCTTCCCGGGCGGACGAAACCCCCACTGGACCCACCTCGACGGTCGTCGTGCAGCCGGACGACAGCTTGTGGTCGATAGCGGCGAGGGTTGCCCCCGACCGCTCCCGCGAGCGGGTCGTCCGCGAGATTCGCCACCTCAACGGCATCCCCGGCTCCGACATCTACGCCGGCGAAACGCTCGTCGTCCCGCCGCGAGGATGACGGCCGTAGCCCTCGCGGTGCGAACCCTGATCAATGGCCTCACCCCGCCCGCTGGGTTCGGCCGCGACGGAGACGATCCCCGGATCGCGGCTTGCCCGCCGCTTCCCGGTTGCCGTGAATGATCTCCCGGGTAGTGATGGCATGCGTGCTCGCGTTTCGCGGGTCATTCGTACTTCATTCGGACATCGTGCGCACTCGCCAAGCGCGGCGGCCGTCCGGAGGTGTCGCGCTGCTGACCACCCTCGCCTGCCCGTCGCCGTCGCCGCTTCCGTCGTCGTCCGCCGTCGTCGTCCGCCTGCCCGTCGCCGTCGTCCGCTGTCTGTTGGCTGGCGGTGTGCCGGCTGCTGTCGGCTGGTCAGTGGGCTTTGCTCGCCGGTGACGTGGGTGGGTTCGCCTGTGTGGCCGGCGCGGGGGAGTAGCTGCGGTTTGAGGGCTGAGTAAGCAGCAGCGGCTGGGGCGTCAGTAGCCAGGATCACCAAGGGTTTGCCGGGTGGGGTGGCGTCGGGTGCGGCGGGCCGGGCTCGCCGGGGATCGTCCGAGGGCTGCTGGCAGGCGGTGAACGGCAGGTCGGCGATGTCGTCGTTCATCCATGACCGTCGGGGTCCGTTGATAACGCCAAGAGGTTCGGGAGTGACCTTGATCAACTGGTTTCGGTGCTGGCCGTGACCGGTGCGGCACCCGTCGTGTTGAGGTAGAAAATACGGCGCGCCGACGCGCCGGTGAACTTGCGTCGGCGTCTGTCGCGGCATAACGTCAACCCCAACATCTAGTAGTTACAAGGGTGTAAGTCATCCACAGGTTGGGGTCGGGGCCCCGGGTCATCCACAGGTTCGTCCACAGGTTCGAGGCGGAAAATGATCACCTCGGGGCTGTCGTTCGGCGTGTCCGGGTGTTCTGGTTTCCGCGGTCCGCTGCCTGAGGTGATCAGCGACCCCGGTGACGACCAGACACTGACGGCCATGCGGCCTGAAGGCTCGGCGACAGGAGGATCACGGTGCGGTGTCCGTATTGCCGGCACGCGGATTCGCGTGTCGTCGACTCGCGTGAGGCCGATGACGGGCAGTTGATCCGTCGTCGTCGGTCGTGCACCGAGTGTGGCAAGCGGTTCACGACCGTTGAGGAGGCCGTTCTCGCGGTGGTGAAGCGGAGCGGTGTCACCGAGCCCTTCAGCCGGACGAAGATCATGAGTGGGGTGCGGAAGGCCTGCCAGGGCCGGCCCGTGGACGAGGACTCGATCGCGCTGCTCGCGCAGAAGGTCGAGGAGACCGTTCGGGCCAAGGGTGCGGCCGAGGTGCCCAGCCACGATGTGGGGCTGGCTATCCTCGTTCCGCTCCGGGAGCTGGATCAAGTGGCTTATCTGCGCTTCGCGAGTGTGTACAAGTCGTTCGACTCGCTCGACGAGTTCGAGCGCGAGATCTCGGAGCTGCGCGACGCCGCCACGAGCCCGGAGGCGGGCTTGCGGCACGTGGTCAGCACCAGATCCACGAGTCGCGCACCCAAGATCAACGACCGGTCGCCCTAGGCGGTCAAGGGCGGCACGGCCGGGCCACGGATAGCAAATGCGGGAGTGGACTCTGTTCGCTGGAGCGGGCGGGGGCCAGCGGCAGGGAATCGCGGCCGGGTGAGAGGCAGGCATGACCCGGCAGCGAGTGCCGGGGTCGGCGAAAGCACGGGACCCGGCGACAACCGGGGCCGAACGCGGAAGGCCGACGCGCTGACGCGGGCAGTCGGCAAGCGAAGGTCAGCACGCGGGCAGTCGGCAAGCGAAAGTCAGCACGCGGGCCGTTGGCAAGCGAAGGTCAGCACGCGGGCCGTCGGCAAGCGAAGGTCAGCACGCGGAAGTTCGGCGCGCGGACAGTTCGGTTCGCAGGAGTTTCGCAGGAGTTCGGCACGAGGAAAGACCGGTGCCGGGCGAGGGCGCGAGGGGCAACAGGGCTTGCAACACGGAAGCTGCAACACCGGCGCGAGTACTGCACCGCCGCCACGGGGCGCCGCGCGGTCCGGTTCGCTCACGGCGTACCGGAAGAGGGGTTTTGCCCCGAAAGGCTGGGAATGTTAGCGCGGCCGGAAGGTCGCGCCGTCGGAATTGGTGGGGTTGCGGTGGGGAAGCCGCGATCGTTCGAGGGGGAGCACGCACATGGCCGGTGACGGCATCACAGCAGGTCGGCAGCGCAGTCGCGCTGGTAACGGGGGCGCCACGGTCGGGGGGCTGCGCGTCGAGCGGGTCTGGACGACCGAGGGGGTCCACCCGTACGACGAGGTCGAGTGGGAGCGCCGCGACGTCGTCATGACGAACTGGCGGGACGGCTCGATCAACTTCGAGCAGCGTGGGGTCGAGTACCCGAGCACGTGGAGCGTCAACGCCGCCAACATCGTCACCACCAAGTACTTCCGGGGTGCGGTCGGCACGCCGGGGCGTGAGTGGTCGCTGAAGCAGCTCATCGACCGGGTCGTGAAGACCTACCGCAAGGCCGGCGACGAGCACAACTACTTCGCGAACCCGGCCGACGCCGAGGTGTTCGAGCACGAGCTGACCTGGATGCTGCTGCACCAGGTGTTCAGCTTCAACTCGCCGGTGTGGTTCAACGTGGGCACCACGAGCCCGCAGCAGGTCAGCGCGTGCTTCATCCTGTCGGTCGACGACTCGATGGACTCGATCCTGGACTGGTACAAGGAAGAGGGCCTGATCTTCAAGGGTGGCTCCGGTTCCGGCGTCAACCTGTCCCGGATCCGCTCTTCCCGTGAGCTGCTCTCCTCCGGTGGCACCGCCAGCGGCCCGGTCAGCTTCATGCGCGGCGCCGACGCCAGCGCCGGGACGATCAAGTCCGGCGGGGCGACCCGCCGCGCGGCCAAGATGGTCATCCTCGACGTCGATCACCCCGACATCGAGGAGTTCGTCACCACGAAGGCCCGCGAAGAGGACAAGATCCGGGCGCTGCGTGACGCCGGGTTCGACATGGACCTCGGCGGCAGCGACATCGTCTCCGTGCAGTACCAGAACGCCAACAACTCGGTCCGCGTCAGCGACGAGTTCATGCGGGCGGTCGACGAGGGCACCACGTTCGACCTCCGTGGCCGGCTGCACGGCGAGACGATCGAGAGCATCGACGCGCGCAAGCTGTTCACCGAGATCGCCAAGGCGGCGTGGGAGTGCGCCGACCCGGGCCTGCAGTACGACGACACGATCAACGACTGGCACACCAACCCGGAGACCGGCCGCATCACCGGGTCGAACCCGTGCTCGGAGTACATGTCGCTGGACGACTCGTCCTGCAATCTGGCCTCGCTGAACCTGATGAAGTTCCTCAAGGCCGACGGTGGCTTCGAGGTCGAGAAGTTCGTCCGGAGCGTCGAGTTCGTGATCACCGCCATGGAGATCTCGATCTCCTTCGCGGACTTCCCGACCCCGAAGATCGGTGAGACCACGCGGGCCTACCGCCAGCTCGGCATCGGGTACGCGAACCTGGGCGCCCTGCTCATGGCGACCGGCCACCCGTACGACTCGGAGTCGGGTCGCGGGGTCGCCGCCGCCATCACCTCGCTGATGACCGGTGTCGCCTACCGCCGCTCGGCCGAGATCGCCGGTGTGGTCGGCCCGTACGAGGGTTACGCCCGTAACGCCGACGCCCACAAGCGGGTCATGCGCAAGCACGCCGCCGCCAACGACGCGATCCGCCCGCAGGGTGACGTCGCGACCGCGCTGGTGAAGGAAGCCACGAAGCAGTGGCAGAACAACAACAAGATCGGTGACAAGAACGGCTGGCGCAACGCGCAGGCGTCCGTGCTCGCACCGACCGGCACCATCGGCCTGATGATGGACTGCGACACCACCGGCGTCGAGCCCGACCTGGCGCTGGTCAAGTTCAAGAAGCTCGTCGGCGGCGGCTCGATGCAGATCGTCAACCAGACGGTCCCGCGCGCGCTGCGCAGCCTCGGTTACCCCGAGGAGCAGGTCGAGGCGATCGTCGAGCACATCGCCGACCACGGCATCGTGGTCGACGCGCCCGGCCTCAAGCCGGAGCACTACGCGGTGTTCGACTGCGCGATGGGCGAGCGTTCGATCGCCCCGATGGGTCACGTCCGGATGATGGCGGCCGTCCAGCCGTTCATCTCGGGTGCGATCTCCAAGACGATCAACATGCCGGAGTCGGCGACCGTCGAGGACATCGAGAACGTGCACTTCCAGGGCTGGAAGCTGGGCCTGAAGGCGCTCGCGATCTACCGCGACAACTGCAAGGTCGGCCAGCCGCTGTCGGCGTCGAAGGGCAACAAGGCCAAGGCGGAAGCGCCGGTCGATGTGGTCGCCGAGGCCGAGAAGATCGTCGAAAAGATCATCGAGTACCGCCCGGTCCGCAAGCGCCTCCCCAAGAAGCGCACGTCGGAGACGGTGTCGTTCTCGGTCGCCGGTGCCGAGGGCTACCTCACCGCGTCGTCCTACCCGGACGGCGGCCTTGGCGAGGTCTTCCTGAAGATGTCGAAGCAGGGCTCGACCCTGGCCGGTGTCATGGACGCCTTCTCGGTGGCGATCTCGATAGGGCTGCAGTACGGCGTCCCGCTGGAGACGTTCGTCAGCAAGTTCACCAACATGCGCTTCGAGCCGGCCGGCATGACCGACGACTCGGACGTCCGCATGGCGGCGTCGGTGATGGACTACATCTTCCGTCGCCTCGCCCTGGACTTCCTGCCGTACGACACCCGCGCCGAGCTCGGCATCTTCACCGCCAAGGAGCGCGCCGCCCAGGTGCAGGCCGAGGCGGCCGCGGAAGCGGCGAACGTGTCCGAGGACCTGGCCTCCATGGCCGTGTCGGCGCCGGTCGTCAGCACCACCGCCCCGACCGCGGAGGTCCCGGCCGTGACCGAGACCGACAAGGCCAAGGCGCACTCGTCCACGGAGCTGCTGGAGATCGTCCTCGGCACGTCGGCGGACGCACCGCTGTGCTTCACCTGTGGCACCAAGATGCGCCCGGCCGGCAGCTGCTACGTCTGCGAGGGCTGCGGCTCGACCTCGGGCTGCAGCTGATCGATCGTCGATCGCACCCGTCGCTGATCGGCGGCGGGTGCGGTTGATTGCCGGAGGGATGCTCACCGCCGGCGAGGGGAAATGAGTAGATGAGGGGTCCGGCCACCGTCGGGCCCCTCATTGCTGTGGTCAGGCGGTCCACCGCGGATCGCGGCCGGTGAGGCCCAGGACCCGGTCCAGCGGCGGCGCGTCCGCGGCTACAGCGATCCTCGGGCCGTACGCGCCCATCTTCCGGCCCAGCTCCGCGGTCTTGGTCAGCTCCTCGTCCAGGTACGAGATCAGCGCCGGGTCCCACCGAACGGACCGGCCGGTCGCCTGCGCGAGATCCCAGCCGTGCAGCAGCACCTCGGCGAGGGCCATGGCGCCGATCATCGGGGCGGGCATCGGTGGCGCCTCGCCCATGGTGATCTCTCCCTCCCACGCGGACGGCTCGGAATACGCCTCGGTCAGCGCCGCGTAGCGCTCCTCGAGACTTCCGGAATCGGCTTCGGCACCGACAGCCGACGCGAGGTAGGCCGCTGTCCCGAGCATGTGCTCGAGCAACGTACGTACGGTGAAGTCGCCGCACGGTGTGGGCAGGTCGAGCTGGTCCGGGGTCACTGCCCGGACCACCGCGATCGGCGGCTCGACGGCCGTGGTCATGAGGTCGTAGTCCCGCATGAAGACCGAGAATACGCGGAGCGTGATCAATTGTGGGCGGCCGGTAACCTGCCGGAAACCACCAAGATCGTCGATATTTGCCATGATGACTGCGTGCAGATCCTCGCAGCCGCAGCCGCGGTGCTCACCCTGATCAGCGGTCCCACCCCGCCCGCCGAGTTCGGCAGCGACTGGGACGATCCCCGGACCGCGGCCCCGCCCGTCACCGCCCCGCACGCCCCGAGCTGCTCCACGACGATTGTGGACACCGAATTCCGGGACTTCACGCCGTACCGATCGAATTATGAACCGGTTTGCAAAGGTCCTTGGCAGAAGGTCGTTCTTCGGCTGGAGGGGTCGGTCGCCGGGCGGCAATACGACCGGCTCGGCTATCTGACCGTCGGCGGCGTGACCGTGTTCAAGACCTCGACCCCGGAACCGTCCGTCGACGGCATCACCTGGTCGGTCGAGAAGGATCTCACCGAGTATTCGGCGCTGCTGGCGAAGCCGCAGCCGATCGAGATGCTGATCGGCAACGTCGTAGACGACACCTACACCGGCATTCTCGACGTCACGGTGAAGCTCACTTTTTATCGCGGGAAAGCGCCTGTCGCGCCGGATGTTCTGCCGTTGGGTCAGGCCATTCCCCGCAACACCGAAAAGCTCTTCGCCGATGTGTACGCGACGGGTTCCGGCGGTGGCTGTGAAGAGTTCTGGTATCTGACCGTGCCGGACGATGTCGCGTATTCCTGCCTGGCCGACGACGGGCCCTACCGCGAGGTCCAGATCACGATCGACGGCCGCGTCGCCGGCATCGCCGCACCCTATCCGCACATTTACACCGGCGGATGGTCGAACCCGTTCATGTGGTACGTCCTCCCGGCGCCGCGCGCGTTCGACATCCAGCCGATCCGTTACGACCTCACGCCGTTCGCGGGTCTGCTCACCGACGGCAAGGTGCACGACATCACGGTGGATGTGGTCGGCGTGCCCGAGGGGCAGTCCGGCTGGGACGTGCCGACAGCGCTGCTGGCCTGGCGGGACGCCGGGTCCAAGCAGGTCACCGGCAAACTGCTCGGCACCACCGCGACCCCGCTGCGCAACAACTCCACGTATGCGGCGCCGACCCTGACGACCACGGGCGGTCACTCGCTTGCGGTCACCGGTTACGTCGACACGTCGCATGGGCGGGTCACCACGACCGTCGGCCGCACCGTCGCCAACACCAGCACGCACACCTGGAACGCCGACGAGACCCAGGACGCCCTCGACGCGGTCTGGACCGACACCTCGCGGACCACGGTCACCGCGGGCCGGTCCCGGCCGTCCACCACGACCATCAGCCGCCGGTACGCCCTGGACGGCGCCGTCACCATCGACAGCGACAACCGCCTGACCACCACGATCTCGCTCACCGACGCGGTCACCAAACCAGGCAGGAAGATCCTCGACACGTACGAGGGAGAGGCGTCCTGGCTGCTCGGCGTGCCCCGGGATCAGCGGCACGCAACCGGCGTCTCCACCGAGCGCTACCGCGTGTGGCAGCCCGGCCCGGACTACGACCACACGATCCGGGTCGTGAACGGCACGGTGGTGATCGATCGCTTTAACGGTTAAGTTGAGGCGATGAGCCCGGGAGTGCGTGCCGCGAAGATCGCCGTGGCGGTCACCTTCGCCACCAACGGCGTCGCCTTCGCCGGCTGGCTCGCCCGGGCCCCCGCCGTCCGCGACGACCTCGGCCTGTCGTCCGCCGGCCTCGGCCTGCTCCTGCTCTGCCTCTCCGGGGCGGCCGTGGCGGCGATCCCGCTGTCCGGCCCGATCGTGCAACGCCTCGGCGCCGCCCGCACGGTCCTCATCGGCAGCATGTCAGTGGTGGCCGGACTGCTCGGGCTCGGCGCCGGGGCGGCTCTGGGCTCGGTGCCGGTGGCGGGCCTCGGCCTGCTCCTGATCGGCCTCGGCAACAGCATGTGGGACGTCGCGATGAACGTCGAGGGCGCCGCCGTCGAACGCCACCTCGGCCGCACCATCATGCCCCGCTTCCACGCCGCCTTCAGCCTGGGCACGGTCGCCGGCGCGGGCCTCAGTGCCCTCGCAGCCCACCTCGGCATCTCGGTGACCGCCCAGGTGTCGGTGACGGCGGTCCTCGCCGCGGTGGCGTCGCTGCTGACGATCCGCTACTTCCTGCCCGTACACCCCGTCCCCGAGGGCGACCACCCCGGCGGCCGCGTCCGCGACGCCTGGCGGGAACCCCGCACCATCCTCATCGGCGTCACCCTCCTGGGCTTCGGCTTCACCGAGGGCGCGGCCAACGACTGGCTGGCGATCACCCTGGTCGACGGCTACCACGCCTCGGAGACGGTGGGAGCGATCGGCTTCGGCTTCTTCGTGACAGCCATGACCCTCGGACGCCTCTTCGGCGGCGTCATCATCGAACGCTGGGGCCGGGTAGCGGGCCTGCGGGCAACCGCCCTGGTGGCCCTGGCGGGTCTCCTGCTGGTCGTGTCCGGCATCGGCACCCCGGCGGTCCTGGCCGGAGCCCTCCTCTGGGGAGCCGGCGCATCCCTGGGCTTCCCCATCGGCATGAGCGCGGCCGCCGACGACCCGCTGCGAGCGGCCATCCGGGTCTCGGTGGCCGGCTCGATCGGCTACGGTGCGTTCCTGGCCGGCCCACCCCTGATCGGCCTGCTCGCCGAACACTTCGGCCCGCTCCGGGCCCTGCTGGTGGTCCTCATCGCCATCGCCCTGGGCCTGATCGGAGCCGGCGCAACCCGCCCCCTGCCATCCACCACCCCGGTCCCCACCGCCGACTAGCCGAGGCGTAAGCCCGCAGCCCGCAGCCCGCAGCCCTCGGCCCGCAGCCCGCAGCCCGCAGCCCTCGGCCCGCAGCCCGCAGCCCTCGGCCCGCAGCCCGCAGCCCTCGGCCCGCAGCCCTCGGCCCGCAGCCCGCAGCTCTCGGCCCGTAGCCCGCCACCTCCAGCCGTGCCTGGGGTACCAGCTTGCGGTCCGTCAGCTCCAGCCCTGCAGCTCCAACCCTGCAGCTCCAGCTTGCGGAGCCATCTCGCGGCCTGCCAACTCCAGCCGGCAGCGCCAGCCGCGGTCCGCAAGCTCCAGCCCCTGCGTGCACTGCCGGCCGGCGGCCCGACAGCGCCAGCCGTAGCCCGGCGTGAATCGCCGTTCGCCAGACGCTGCTCCGGTCCATCGGCCGCCTAACTAAGCCCGCAAGATCGAGCCACCAAAGCGGGGCCAGCTCGGTCGGCTGGGCCAGCCCGGCCCGGTCAGCTCGCCCGGCCCGGCCCGGCCCGGCCCGGTTCGGTTCGGTTCGGCTCGGCCCGGTTCGGCCCGGTTCGGCCCGGCCTGGCCCGGTTCGGCCTGGCCCGGTTCGGCCTGGCCCGGTCGGCTTGGCTCGGCCCAGTCGGCTCGCTCGCTCAGTCGGCCGCAACTCGGTCGGCGCGCCCGGCCCAGTCGGCGTATCCAGATCGGTTTAACCGATTAGCGCCACTTTATTGCCATCGGAGGGGTCGTGCGATGGCGCAAATCGGCCGAAACGTCACTTCGGGCTAGCGTCGGTCATGCCGCATCATCTACGTCTCGCCCACCCTCGTCCGGCTGCGGAAAAGCCTGCGTTTCGCTGTGGCCGCGGGGTACAGGTCAAGCTCCGCGGGTGGCCCCGCGCAGGAAGTCGCTGATCAGGGACGCCAGGAAGTCGGGCTGCTCGAGGGGCATGGCGTGGGTGGCGTTCTCGAGCGAGAAGTAGTGCAGCCGGGGGTTGGCCTTGGCCGCCGCCTCGGCCTCGTCGAGCAGGTGGCGGCGGTGGGCGGCGTAGAGGTCGGCGAACGGTTCCTGGGCCGGCATGTTCCGGGTGGCCAGCACCGTCAGCGTGGGGGTCGGGGTCGTGGTGTAGACCGGGCCGAGGTCGATGTCGTTCATCAGGGTTCGCATGGTGGCGGTGGTGGCCGGGTCCGGGCGGACCGTGGTCTTGCCGTCCTTGCTGACCACGTTGCGGCGGAAGCCCTCGATCCAGATCTTTTCGTTGGCTCCCGCGTCCCGGGCGGCCGCTCGCTGGCGTTCCACGAGGTCCGGGAGGTCAGCCGTCGGGAAGGTGTGGCCGATGGCGGCCTGCATCGCGTCGAAGGTCGCGGTCAGGCGGGCGAGTTCGGCGGTTGCCTTCTCCGGGTCGAGGCCGGGCAGCTGGCCGGGCCGGGTGGGCGGGGGGTTGCCGTCGAGGTTGACCACGCCGGGTGACTCGGGGTGGCGCTGGCCCCAGAGGGTGGCGAGCATGCCGCCGAAGGAGTGGCCGACGACCGCGGGTGGGCGGTCGAGTTCCATCTGCACGGTCACCGCCGCGAGGTCGCCGAGGCCGGCGTCCCAGGTCCAGGCGCCGTCGCCGGAGCGGCCGTGGCCCCGGAGGTCGAGGGTGATCACCCGGTGGTGGGGGCGCAGGGCGCGGGCGAGGCCGGTGAGGTGGGCGAGGTTGGCGCCGGCGCCGTGCAGCAGGAGCAGGGGCGGGTGGTCGCCGCCGAAGTCGCGGATGGCGATGGGCAGCTCGCCCGCGTCGATGAGGCGGTCGTTGATCATGATGGGTCTCCCTGTGCCTGCCGTAAGCGGCGGCGGACGGCTTCCGACGGCACGCCGCCGTCGGGGTGCCGGGGGAGTTTTCCCCGGCGGACAAGGTCGTGCACGCCCTGGCGGGTGATGCCGAGCATCGCTCCCGCGGTGGCGTAGGAGACGGTCTCGGCGCTGGGGTGCCCGACGCGGGTCGCGACGGTGCGGCCCAGCGGTGTCCACCACCAGTCGACCGGGGGGTCGAACGCCCGGTCGCCCGGGTAGAGCGTCATGACCAGCCGCATCGCCGCGGTCGCCGCTGACCGGTCGTCGCCGTCGCGCAGGGTGGTGGCCCAGCGGTCGGCGCGGTGGCGCACCAGGCTCCGCAGCGCGTCGACGGCGTCGTCACCCTCGAGGAGGATTTCCAGGGGGTCGAGCAGCCGGATGTCGAGCAGTCTGACGATCTGCTCGACAAGCGGATCGGGCGCGGTCACCGACCCATCTTGACACACTTCGTCAAGTAGTCGCGAGGTAAGGTGGTGTCGTGGACGAATTGGCCCCGCGCCCCCTCACGGAGCCGCATCCCAGCCGGCTCGCGCCCGATCATCCGCGCCGCGCCGAGATCCTGGCCGCGCATGCCGCCGCACTCGACGCCGGTCAGGCGGGCTATCCCGATCCGGTGTCGGGGCTGTTCGTGCTGACCGCAGGCTTCCTCGCTCGCCGCGGCACCTGTTGCGGACGGGGCTGCCGTCACTGTCCGTACATCAATAATGTCTGAGCCGGACTTTCGTCAGCGGCCCGATCCCCAGTAAGTTGCTCCCGAAATATTCGGGAGGACAACCGGTGCGCACGCGTCTCTTCGCCCTCGGCGCCACAGTGGCGCTGCTCTCTCTCGCGGGCTGCTCGGACGAGCAGGCCGACACCGGGCCGGTTCTTCCCCCGGTGCAGGTCGTCCAGCTGCCGGCGGCCTCCGCGGGCGGTGCCTGCATCCTCTGGGACTACGAGTTCATCGAAGAGATGATCGGCGTCACGTTCGAGGTCGCCGCCGCCGGTCAGGTGGACGACACCTCGACCTGCGTGGTGCAGACCACCAAGGGTGACTGGCCGTATCTGTCGTTCTCCGTGGTGGAGAGCACCAAGGCCGACGCCGACCTGTTCGTCGACGAGCGGATGCCCGCCAAGGCGACCAAGCTCAAGGGCCTGGGCGAGGCGGGTTACCGCCAGGTCAGCAAGGCCAAGGGCGATCGTGGCCCGATCGTCGAGATCGCCTGGCTGAGCGAGGCGGCGCAGCTGCAGACCCTGCGGTACACGTTCGAGAAGTCGGCGAAGAGCGCGGACGTCAAGAAGATGGAGTCGAAGCTGCTCGACCTCGCCAAGGGCATGGACACCACGAACGGCTGACCGCCGCGAGCCGAAAGCCCGCGGCGGGGGACCGGACGCTCAGTGCGCGTCGACGAACACGCGCGAAGCGACCTCGCGCGGCAACCTGATCTTGTCGCCGGACCGGTCGATGGTGACGCCGTCCCGCTCCTGGGCGACGGTCACGGTCGCACCCGGGTCGATGCCGGCGGCGTGCAGCTGACGGAGCACGCCGGCGTTGGTCTGGACGCTCTCGCAGATGCGGCTCACCACGACGCTGCCGCTCAGCCCGGGGAACGCGAGGTTGCGCTCACCGAGACCGACCGGCGTGACGACGCTCTCCTGCGACGGCGGGCCGAGGACCTCGAGACCGGGGATCGGATTCCCGTACGGCGAGCGGGTCGGCCGGTTGAGCAGCTCGTAGACCTTGCGCTCCACGGCGTCGCTCATGACGTGCTCCCAGCGGCAGGCCTCCTCGTGGGCCTCCTCGTAGGGCATGCCGATGACGTTGACCAGCAGCAGCTCGGCGAGGCGGTGCTTGCGCATGACCGCGACCGCGGCGACGCGCCCCTCCTCGGTCAGCACCAGGTGCCGGTCGTTCTCCACGGTGAGCAGCCCGTCGCGCTCCATCCGGGCGACCGTCTGGCTGACCGTCGGACCGCTCTGGTGCAGGCGCTCGGCGATCCGGGCCCGCAGCGGCGGCACGCCTTCTTCTTCGAGCTCGAGGATCGTGCGCAGGTACATCTCGGTGGTATCGACGAGATCATTCACGGTGTGGCCCTCCCAGCAGCGATATTACCTCGCAGCCGGGGGTTGACATCGCGCCGACGAGGTGGGTCACCAGACCTTACCGGAACGGGGGGACATCCACGGGCTCGGACGGTACGGGTGGACCCGGACAATGGCGGCATCTGCGAGTTGTCCCAGGCGCGGGCATCGATCGTGGGATCGTGTCGGACCCCCGTGGCAGAGTGGCTGCCATGGCGGACGGGACGACGGCAATCGTGTGGGACGAGGCGCTCCTCGAGTACGACATGGGTGATCATCCGCTCAACCCGGTGCGGGTCGAGCTGACCATCGCCCTGGCCCGTGAGCTCGGCGTGCTCGACCGGCCCGGGGTGCGCATGGTGACGCCCACGCCGGCCGACGACGCCGCGCTCACCCGGATCCACCGGCCCGACTATCTCGACGCGGTCCGGCAGGCCCCCGGTGACCCGTTCTTCCGGGGCTGGGGGCTCAACACCGTCGACAACCCGGTCTTCGACAACATGCACGAGGCCTCGGCGTGGATCTGCGGCGCTTCCATCGCGGCCGCCGAGGCGGTCTGGTCGGGCGCGGCGACGCGCGCGGTCAACGTGGCCGGTGGGCTGCATCACGCGATGCCCGCCCGCGCGTCCGGCTTCTGCGTCTACAACGATCCGGCCGTGGCCATCGCCCGCCTGCTCGACCAGGGTGCCGAGCGCATCGCGTACGTCGACATCGACGTGCACCACGGCGACGGGGTGCAGACGGCGTTCTACGACGATCCGCGGGTCCTGACCGTCAGCCTGCACGAGACGCCCCTGGCGCTCTTCCCCGGCACCGGTTACCCCGACGAGACCGGCGGCCCGGGGGCGGAGGGCACCGCGGTCAACCTCGCCCTGCCGCCGACCACCGGTGACGCCGGCTGGCTGCGGGCGTTCCACGCGGTCGTCCCCTCGGTGGTACGCGCGTTCCGGCCGCAGGTCCTGTTCACCCAGTGCGGCGCCGACTCGCACCGGCTCGACCCGCTCGCCGACCTGAGACTGTCCGTCGACGGTCAGCGGGCCGCCTACATCGCGTTGCGCGCGCTGGCCGACGAGGTGTGCGGCGGCCGCTGGGTCGCCACCGGCGGCGGGGGGTACGCGCTGGTCGAGGTCGTGCCCCGGGCCTGGACGCACCTGCTGGCGGTGGCGACCGGCGACCCCCTCGACCCGGCCACCCCGACGCCGCCCACCTGGCGCAAGCTGGCCGCCGACCGCCGGCCGGACGCGGAGGTCCCGGTCTCGCTGACCGACGGCACGCCGCCGCCGGTCGAGCGCTGGGCGCCGGGCACCACGCCGGACCCGGTGGACAAGGCGATCATGGCGACCCGGCTGGCGGTCCTCCCGCTGCACGGGCTCGACCCGCACGACGGCCGGGACTGACGACCATGGACCGGGAAGCGGACGTTCTCCTCTCCGACGGCAGCGCCGTGCATCTGCGCCGGATCCGGCCCGACGACGCGGCCGGCATCGTCGATTTCCACTCGCGGATGAGCGACCGTACCCGCTATCTGCGCTATTTCTCGCCCTATCCCCGCATCCCGGAACGCGACCTCGAACGCTTCGTCAACGTCGACCACCGCGACCGGGAGGCGTTCGTCATCGTCTCCGGGCGGCGGATCCGCGCCGTCGGGCGCTACGAACGGCTCGGCCCCGGATCGCCGGAGGCCGAGGTGGCGTTCGTGGTCGAGGACGCCCACCAGGGCCGCGGCATCGGCCCGGTGCTGCTCGAACACCTCGCCGACGCCGCCCGCGAGCAGGGCATCCAGCAGTTCGTGGCGGAGGTGCTCCCGCAGAACAGCGGGATGCTGCGGGTCTTCAGCGACATCGGCTACCAGGTGCAGCGCAAATACGCCGACGGCGTGGTGCACCTCAGCTTCCCGATCGCCCCGACCGAGAAGTCCCGCGAGGTGCAGGAGACCCGCGAGCAGCGCACCGAGGCCAGGTCGATCGCGCGCATGCTGCATCCACGAGGCATTGCCGTGTACGGCGCGAGCGCCAGCGGCCAGGGCATCGGTGCCGCGCTGCTGGCTCATCTGCGCGACGGCGGATACCCCGGCACGATCGTCCCCGTGCACCGCAGCGCCGAGCGGGTGGCGGGGCTCGTCGCCTTCCGCCGGGCGGCCGACGCCGGTGCCGCGGTTGATGTCGCGCTCATCGCCGTACCCCCCGAAGGGGTTGCCTCCGCGGTGGCCGACGCCGACGAAGCCGGTGCGAGCAGCCTGGTCGTCGTCTCGGCCGGCTTCGCGGAAGCCGGCGCGCAAGGCGTGCTCGCCCAGCGGGAGCTGATCGACGCGGCCCACGCGGCGGGCATGCGGGTGGTGGGCCCCAACTGTCTGGGAGTGGCCAACACCGACCCTTCGGTACGCCTGAACGCCACGCTCGCGCCACGGCTGCCCGCCGCCGGCCGGGTGGGGTTCTTCAGCCAGTCCGGCGCGCTCGGGGTGGCGCTGCTGGCCCAGGCCGAGCGGCGGGGCCTGGGGCTGTCCAGCTTCGTGTCGGCCGGCAACCGCGCGGACGTCTCCGGCAACGACCTCCTGCAGTACTGGCAGGACGATCCCGGCACCGACGCCGTCCTGCTCTACTTGGAGACGTTCGGCAACCCCCGCAAGTTCGCCCGGCTCGCCCGGCGGATGAGCCGGGTCAAACCGGTCGTCGCGGTCGCCTCCGCCACCCGTCCGCCCGGGCTCGCCGGCGACCTCCCCGGGCCCGACACCAGGGCGGTCACCGCGCTCTTCGCCCGCTCCGGCGTCATCCGGGTCGACACGGTCGCGGAGCTCTTCGACGTCGGTGTCCTGCTCGCCCACCAGCCACTGCCCGCCGGCCGCCGGGTCGCGGTGGTCGGCAACTCCTCGGCGCTGTCCGGCCTGGCGGTGGCCGCCTGCCGTGCCAACGGCCTCACCGTCGCGGAGGGATACCCGCACGACATCAGCCCTCAGGCCGGCGCCCACGACCTGGCGGACGCGCTGGCCGACGCCGCGGTCGACGACCGGGTGGACGCCCTCGTGGTGGTGTTCGCGCCCCCGCTGCCGGGCCAGCTCCCCGACGAGGACGCCGACTTCGCGGTGGCGCTGAGCAGTGTCGCGCTGGCCGGTGAGAAACCGACCGTCGCGATGTTCCTGCTCGGCGACCTGCCGTCCACGGTGCCGTCCTACCCGTCGGTCGAGGAGGCGGTCCGGGCCCTCGGCCGGGTCGCCACCTACGCCGAATGGTTGCGCCGGCCCCCCGGTGTGATGCCGGAGCTGTCGGGCGTGGACCCGGACGCCGCCGCCGACAGCCCACCGGCCGACCTGCTCGCCGCGTACGGCATCCGGGTCGAACCCTCGACCTCGGCCACCTCGGTCGAGGAAGCCGTGGCCGCCGCCGACACGCTGGGTTACCCGGTCGCGCTGAAAGCCGCCGGGGGAGCGCTGCGGCACCGCATCGACCTCGGCGCGGTCCGGCTGGCCCTCGGCGGCGAGGACGCGGTCCGGGCCGCCTACCGCGACCTGGCGGCGTCGTTCGGCCCGCACGTCCTGGTCCAGTCCATGGTCGCCCCCGGCGTCGCCTGCACCGTCGACGTGGTCGAGGACCCGGCCTTCGGCCCGGTCGTCGGCTTCGGCCTGGGCGGCGTGGCCAGCGAACTCCTCGGCGACCGGGCCTGGCGGGCAGCCCCGCTCACCGACCGGGCGGCCGCGGCCCTGGTCGACGAACCCCGCGCGGCGCCCCTGCTGCACGGCTACCGAGGCTCCGAACCGGTCGACCGCGAAGCCCTGATCGACCTCCTCCTGCGGGTGGGCCGCCTGGCCGACGAACACCCCCGGATCCGGGCCCTGTCGCTGAACCCGGTCCTTGCCCGCCCCGACGGCTACGCGATCCTGCACGCCTCGGTGGAGACCGGCACCCCCGGCGCCCGCCTCGACTCCGGCCCCCGCCGCCTGCGCAGCGCCTGATGCCCCGCGCCGATCGGTGGCGGAGGAGGCCACCCGAGCATGGTCGGCGGGTGAGTACGAGCAGATGTGGCGCAACATTTGCTCGCTACTGTGGCAATCATGATCAGCGCGGCGCCGGACTGTGATCGATGACCTGGCAGACGGGCCTCACCGGCTTTCTCGCCGGGCTGCTGATCTCCGTGGTCACCTCACCCGCCGGGGTATCCGGCGCCGTGTTCCTGCTCCCGGTCCAGCTCAGCATCCTGCATGTCCCCAGCCCAGCCGTCACGCCCACCAACCTGTTGTTCAACGTCGTAGCCGCCCCCGGCGCTCTGGCGCGCTACCGCCGCAACGGCCAGCTCAACGGGCCACTCACCCGGCTCCTGATCGCCGGCACCGTCCCCGGGGTCATCCTCGGCGCGATCATCCGGGTCTTCGCTGTCCCCGGCCCGCAGGTGTTCCGCCTCGTGGCGGCCGCAGTGCTGTTCCCGCTCGGCCTCTGGCTCACCGGTCGAGCCCTGCGCCCAGCAACGCCTGACCGGCCGTCGCTGTCGCGGCGCACCACTGTCGGCCTCAGCCTCGTCACCGGCGCCGTCGGCGGCATCTACGGCATCGGCGGCGGTTCCCTTCTCGGCCCGATCCTCGCCGGGCGCGGCACACCGATGAGCCGGATCGCCCCCGCCGCCCTCGCCGCCACGTTCGTGACGTCTCTGGCCGGAGCCGGGACCTACGGCGTCCTGGCGCTCACCACCGGCGGCGACATAGCCCCGCACTGGACCCTCGGCCTGCTCTGCGGAGCCGGCGGACTCATCGGCGGCTACCTCGGAGCCCGGCTCCAACCCCATCTGCCGGAACGGGCGCTGCGACTACTCCTCGGAGCTCTCGCCACCGCCCTCGCCGCGCTCTACCTGATCCAAGGTCTTCAGCCCCAAGCTCGTTGAGGGGCGACACGGCGAAGGCCGGCCCGGGAAAGGGGCCGGCCTTCGTGGTCGGGAACGTCAGCTGGCGTACGCCTCCAGGCGGGAGGTCCGCTGCGGGTCGCGCAGCTTGGACATCGTCACCTTCTCGATCTGGCGGATGCGCTCGCGGCTCAGGCCGAACTCGCGGCCGACCTCGTCGAGGGTGCGCTGGCGGCCGTCGTCCAGGCCGAAGCGGAGGCGGATGACCGCGGACTCGCGCTCGGACAGCGTCGCGAGCACGATCTCGACCTCGTTGCGCAGCTCGCCCCGGCCGGCGCTGGCACCCGGGTCGACGTCGGGGCCGACCGCCGCGACGAAGTCACCGAGGGCGCTCTCGCCGTCCTCGCCGACCGCCTGGTCGAGGCTGACCGGCTCGCGGTCGTAGGAGATGAGCTCGATGATCTGGAACTCGGGCACGCCCATCGCGACGGCGATCTCGGCCACGTTCGGCTCGCGGCCGAGGCTGGTGGCGAGGTCACGGCGGGCCCGGACCATGCGGTTGACCTGCTCGACCATGTGCACCGGGATGCGGATGGTGCGGGCCTGGTCGGCCATGGCGCGGGTGATGGCCTGGCGGATCCACCAGGTGGCGTACGTGGAGAACTTGTAGCCCTTGGTGTAGTCGAACTTCTCCACTGCGCGGATCAGACCGAGGTTGCCTTCCTGGATGAGGTCCAGGAACGCCATGCCACGACCCGTGTAGCGCTTCGCGATGCTGACCACCAGGCGCAGGTTGGCCTCGAGCAGGTGGTTCTTCGCGGCCCGGCCCTCGGCCATGATGATGTGGAGCAGGGGAGCGAGGTCGTCGCCGGCCCCGGGGAGCTTCTCCTCGGCGTAGAGGCCCGCCTCGATCCGCTTGGAGAGCTGCACCTCCTCGACCGCGGTCAGGAGCTTGGTCCGGCCGATGCCGTTGAGGTACGCGCGGACCAGGTCCGCGGAGACGCCGCGCTCGTCGGTGGCGTCCAGGTCGGCCTGGGGCTCGACACCGTCAGCCATGATGTTCTCGACGGCCGTAACCGTCGTGGACTCTTTCGCCTTCATCTCCAGGACCACCTTTCAGTCCCCTCCCCCGCGTTCACCAAGTCGTGCGTTCCCCCAGCGGTATTCCGCGCCGGTGATCAAAGTTTGGACCGGGGGACGTTAAGCGGAGGTGAGGCAGCCGTCCACGTGGCATGAATCAGGGAGAACCCTGAGGCCTGGGCGCCCGAATCCGAGGGACATTTCCGACTCATTGCTATTCCGTTTACCTTGTTCGAGCCCGGTAATCTGCGAATGAGACAGGTGACGAGGAGGTCCGGTGGTCTTCAAGCGGTTGATGCAGGCAATGGGTGTGGGCGGTCCGTCGGTCGAGACCGTGCTCGCGAACCCGAACTGCCGTCCGGGGGGATACCTGGAGGGGCAGGTGCACGTCATCGGCGGCGAGCACCCCGTCGATGTCGAATATGTCGCGGTCGGGCTGCTGACCCGGGTCGAGGTCGAGAGCGGCGACGGCGAGTACAACACCGACCAGGAATTCCACCGGCAGCGATTGACCGGTTCCTTCAAGCTCGACGCGGGGGCCCGCTACGACGTCCCCTTCCGCTTCGACGTGCCGTGGGAAACCCCGATCACCGAGGTGTACGGGCAGCATCTGCACGGCATGACGATGGGGCTGCGTACCGAACTCGAAGTGGCCCGCGCGGTCGACAAGGGTGACCTGGACGCGGTGAACGTGCATCCGCTGCCGGCCCAGGAGCGCATCCTCGACGCCTTCCTGCGGCTGGGTTTCCGGTTCAGCCGGGCCGACGTGGAGCGCGGCCGGGTGTATGGCGTGCAGCAGCAGCTGCCGTTCTACCAGGAGATCGAGTTCCACCCGCCGTCGCAGTACGCGAGCGGCATCAGTCAGCTCGAGGTGACGTTCCTCCCGACGCCGCACCAGCTCCAGGTGGTGCTGGAAATCGACAAGCGCGGCGGGCTGTTCACCGAGGGCCACGACGCGTTCGGCCGTTTCGACGTCGACTACACCACCGTCGACCAGGTCGACTGGACCGCACAGCTCAACAACTGGCTGCAGCAGTCCGCTCAGCGCCGCGGCTTCTTCTAGAGGCTTCTAGAGGTCCAGCAGGACGGTTCGCGGGCCCTCGTTCACGCTCTCGACGAGCATGTGGGTCCGGAACCGGCCGGTCTCGACCGTCGCGCCCCGTTCGCGCAACGCCGTCACGAACGCGGTGACGAGCGGTTCGGCCCGCTCGGCGGGGGCGGCGGCGGACCAGGTCGGGCGCCGGCCCTTGCGCGCGTCGCCGTACAGCGTGAATTGACTGACCACCAGCAGCGGCGCACCCGCGTCGGCAGCGGAGAGCTCCCCGTCCAGGATGCGCATGTCGTGGACCTTGCGGGCCAGCGTCTGCGCGATCGCCTCGGTGTCGGTGTGCGTGACGCCGACGAACACCAGCAGCCCGGCGTCGATCCTGCCGACCACGTCCTCGCCGACTGTGACGCTCGCCCGGCTGACGGTCTGCACCAGTGCTCTCACCGGCGTACCAGCTCCGCCGCGATCACTAGGTTGCCGATCTCGCCGGGAGTCAGGGTGTCCACCTGGCGGCGGCGCAGAGCCACCGCCCCGTCGAGCATCCGGCGGGGGTCACCGGGCGCGGCGGCCAGGAAGGCGGGCGCCACCGCGGCGGCCAGCGCGGCCACCGGGTGATGCCAGAGCGACACCTCGGCGAGGATCAGGGCGGTGAGCGCGGTGTCGAGGTCCGGGTCACCGGGCCGCACGTTGCACCAGTCGATCACCACCGGCCCGCGCGCGGTCAGCAGCACGTTGTCCGGGTGCAGATCCAGGTGCAGGATGCTGCTCCCGGCCGGGGTGCCGGGCCACGGCGGCAGCTCGTGCAGCCGCCGGTGCAGGTCGGCCAGCAGCTCCGCGACCTCGGTGGGGGAGAGGCCGGCGGCGGCCAGGGTCGGCCCGTCGAGGCGTTCCATGATCAGGTCGGGCCCGGCGGCGTCGAAGACCTCGGGCACCGGGTAGCCGAGGCCGGCGAGGTAACGCATCGCGTCCGCCTCGCCGCGCACGTCGGCCTCGCGCCGGTAGCGGCGCAGCACCCGGCGCTCGTCGAGCGCATAGACGTCGGCCTCCCGGCCGGAGGCCAGCAGCGGACCGGTCATCGGCCCAAGATACGTCAGTCGTTCGGTTCCATGGAGCCGGTGCCCGCGTCGCCGGTGGTGGTCGGCGCGATGCCCTTGCCGTGGCGCGCGTGCGGACGGAAGCTGTTCGGCCCGGCGGTGCCACCGGTCGTGGTCATGATGCCGCCCTGCGCCGGGGGCGGTCCGCCGTTGACGAGCTGCTCCGGGTCGGTGCCGGCCGCGTACGTGCTCGACAGGCCGGCCTCCTCGTCACCCTTCTCGGGGCGGGGGACGGTGGGCTCGTCCAGCACGCCGTCGCCGTAGTCACCGTTGCTGAAGTCCTTGATGTCGCTCATGGCCGGACTGGATGCCCGTCGAGCACGGTGGCAAACCCTTCGAGCTCGGCGGCCGGGCGCGGGGGTGCGTACAGATAGCCCTGGCCGGTGTCGCAACCCAGCTCGCGCAGTTCCTTGGCCTGGGCCGGGGTCTCGATGCCCTCGGCGATCGTGGTGAGGTGCAGCGCCTGGCTGAGCCGCAGCACCGCCTCGGTGACCGCGGCGCCCTCCGGGGTGCCGTTCAGCTCGTTCACGAAACTACGGTCGATCTTGAGGATGTCCACCGGCATCCGGGTCAGGTAGTGCAGCGAGGAATACCCGGTGCCGAAATCGTCGATGGCGATGCGGATGCCGTACGACCGCAGCTCGCGCAGCGCCGGGATGCCGGCCGTCTCGTCGACGATGACCGACTCGGTCACCTCGAGCACCAGTTTCGACGGGTCCAGGCCGGTGCGCCGCAGCACGGCGAGGACGTCGTGCACGATCGTCGGTTCCTGCAGCTGCCGCGGCGACATGTTGACGCTCACGTAGCGCACGTCCCACTCCCGCGCTTGCCGGCAGGCCTGGTCGAGCACCCACAACCCGATCGCGTTGATGGAGCCGTTGCGCTCGGCCAGCGCGATGAAGCGGTCCGGCGGCACGTTGCCGTGCCTGGGGTGCCGCCAGCGCAGCAGCGTCTCGGCGGCGACCGGCCGGCCGTTGTCGAGGTCGACGATGGGCTGGTACACGACGTGCAGTTCGCCCCGCTCCAGCGCCACCGACACGTCGTCACCCAGTGCGGCGTCCGCGGACCGGCGGTCGATCATCGATGGGTCGTGCACCGCCAGATTGTGCGAGCCGGTGCGCTTCGCGTGGTACATCGCCACGTCGGCGCGGCGCTGCAACTCCTTGGCGGTGTCGCCGGGCCGGACGGCGGTCACGCCGATGCTGGCCCGGATCGGCAGGGTGTCCTCGCCGATCCGCACCGGGTTGCCCGCGGCCGCGGTGAGGATGCGCTGCGCCACGGTGAGGGCGTGCGACTCGTCCGGTACGTCGGCGAGCAGCACCACGAACTCGTCGCCACCGATGCGGGCCACCACGTCCTCGGTGCGCACCGAGTCGAGCAGGAGCCGGCTGAACTCGGTGAGGACCAGGTCACCGGCGTCGTGCCCGTACACATCGTTGATCGGTTTGAAGCCGTTGAGGTCGATCAGGAGCAGGCCGATCCGCTTGTCGCCGCGCAGCTCGGTGCCGAGGCGGACGTCCAGCGCGGTGCGGTTGGCCAGGCCGGTGAGCGGATCGTGCAGGGCGAGACGTTCCAGCTCGTCCTCGCGCTCCCGCAGCTGCCGCTCGACCTCCTGCCGGCGCCGGATGTCCCCGCGCAGCGCGGCGGTGGCGTGCTCGACCTGCGTCAGTGCCCGGTTGCGCGCGGTGACCAGGACCGTGACCAGTGCCGTGACCAGCAGGGTGACCAGGGCGCCACCGCCGGCCGCGATGGTGTCCATCCGCCGTTCCGAGGCGCTGAGCAGCCCCACGGTGGGCCGGATCGTGAGGCGCCACTCGCGGTTGCTGACGAACACGGTGCGCTGCCGGACCAGGCTGGACGTGGTGTCCGGGACGCCGACCTTGACGATCGACAGGTCGGTGCCGGACACGTGCTCGAACAGGTCGACGCTCACCGCCTGCTCGGTCTGCTCGGCGATGCTCTCGTGCAGGAAGTCGGTCAGGTGCACACCCATGACGACCCAGCCGCGCAGGTCGCCCTTGCGGCCGTCGAGACCCTTGCCGTAGACCGGCAGCGTGATCGCGAACGACATCTGCTGCTGAGCCTGCGGCAGACTGCGGTCCTTGAGCAGGATGTACGCCTTGCTGACCGTCATCGTCCCGGTCTGCCGGGCGCTCGTGAGAGCCTCCATCGGCTCCGCGGCGTTGGTCATGTCGGTGCCGTCCCGGCCTGGCACGCCGTCGAAGGCCCGGCTGAAGACGACGAAGCTGTGCTCGTCGACCCCCGCGGCAGGATCCAGCACCAGACCGTCGGCGCCCCGGGCCCGCCAGTAGCGCTGCACGGCGGGCACCTCGGCGGTGGTGGCCGGCACCATGAACGCCACATAGCTGGCGCCCGGCAGTCGTACCCCGCTGAGCCCCGCGGTGATCGTGGTGAAGGCGTTGCGGTCCATGTCGTTCTGCGCGTTGATCCCGCCGGCGAGGTCCGCCAGCGCGTCGCTGTAATGCTGCACCTCGTCGAGGACCGCCCGGCACACCAGCGTGGTGTAGTCGTCCATCGCCCGATCGGCGTTGTGGCTCTCCGACCGGTGCACCATGATCGTGGCGAGCGCGGTCCCACCGGCCCCGGAGAGCAGCACGAGCAGCACGAGGGCCAACCCGAACCATCGCCGCCGCCGAACCGAGGCCTCCGTCACAACCAGCACGATCGGTATCCACCCCGGCGACCTGACGATTTCCGGCCGTACTCACCGCACCCGCGCACCTCAGGCATTGCAAAATGAGGCATGACGTTTTCGCTGCCGATCGCACCCGAGGCGAACGAGCTCCTCGACCGGGACCCGCTGGCCCTGCTGATCGGCATGGTGCTCGACCAGCAGATCCCCCTGGAGAAGGCGTTCAGTTCGCCGTACGTGCTGGCGCAGCGGCTCGGGCACGCGCCGACCGCCGAGGAGCTGGCCGGGTTCGATCCGGAGGCGCTGGTGGCGATCTTCGCTCAGCCGCCGGCTCTGCACCGGTTCCCGAAGGCGATGGCCGCCCGGGTGCAGGAGGTGTGCCGGGTGCTGGTCGGCAGCTACGAGGGCGAGGCCGTACGTCTGTGGCAGGACGCCGCCGACGGCAAGGAACTGGTCAAGCGGATCGCCGCGTTGCCCGGATTCGGGAAGCAGAAGTCGCAGATCTTCGCCGCGCTGCTCGGTAAGCGGTACGGCGTCCAGCCGGCCGGGTGGCGCTCGGCCGCCGGGGCGTACGGGGAGGAAGGTTCGCACCGGTCGGTCGCCGACATCGTCGACGCCGAGTCGCTGGGCAAGGTGCGGGCGTTCAAGAAGGAGATGAAGGCGGCGGCGAGGAGTGCGCCAGCACGGTGAGCGCCTCGTCGGCCGGCAGCGGCTTCGCGAACAGGTAGCCCTGGCCGATGCCGCAGCCGAGCAGTTGCAGCTCGGCGGCCTGCGCCGTGGTCTCGATGCCCTCGGCCACCGTGGTCAGGTGCAGGGCGTGACTGAGGCGCAGGATGGCCTCGGTGATGCCGGCGCCCTCGGGGGTGCCGTTGAGCTCCGCCACGAAGCTGCGGTCGATCTTGAGGATGTCGACCGGGAGCCGGGTCAGGTAGTGCAGCGAGGAGTACCCGGTGCCGAAATCGTCGATGGCGATGCGGATGCCGTGACTGCGGAACGCGGCCAGCATCGCGATCGCCTCCACGTCGTCGACCAGGGCCGATTCGGTGATCTCCAGGACCAGCCGGGCCGGGGCGAGGCCGGTGCGGCCGAGCACCGTCAGGACGTCCCGGACCAGGGTCGGCTCGCGCAGCTGCCGCGGTGACAGGTTGACGCTGGCGTACAGCTCGTCGCCCCACGCGACCACCTGGCGGCAGGCCTCCTCGAGGACGGCGAGGCCGATGGCACCGATCACGCCGGTGCGTTCGGCGATCGGGATGAACCGGGTGGGGGAGACCATGCCGAGGTACGGGTGTTCCCAGCGGACCAGCGCCTCCACCCCGAGCGGCCGGCCGTCGGCGAGGTCCACCAGCGGCTGGTAGAGCACCGTCAGCTCGCCCTGCTCGACGGCGTGCGCCAGATCCTCACCGAGCTGGGCGTCGGCGGCCCGCTGATCGGACATCGACGGGTCGTGCACCCGTACGCCGTGGGTGCCGAGGTGTTTGGCCTCGTACATCGCGATGTCGGCGCGGCGCATCAGCTCCTTCGGGGAGTCCTGCTCGCGGGCGGTGGTGACGCCGATGCTCGCGCGGATCGCGACGAGGTCGTCGCCCAGCCGCACCGGTGTGCCGCCCGCGGCGGCCAGGATGCGCTGGGCGGTCGTGGTGGCCAGCTCGGCGTCCGGCACGTCGGTGAGCAGCACCACGAACTCGTCCCCGCCGATCCGCGCGGCCACGTCGCTGTCGCGGACCGTGCCGCCGAGGATCTCCGCGAACCGGGTCAGCACGATGTCGCCGGCCGCGTGCCCGTACGCGTCGTTGACCAGCTTGAAGTCGTCGAGGTCGATGAGCAGCAGCGCGATGTCGGTCCGGGCCCCGGCCACCGCGGCCAGCCGGGCGTCGAGGCCGGCCCGGTTGGCGAGCCCGGTGAGCGGGTCCTCCAGGGCCATCCGCTGCAGCTCCTGCTCCCGCTGCCGCAGCCGGTCCTCGATCTCCTGCCGGCGTTCGATGTCCTCGCGCAGCGCGGCGGTGGCGGCGTCGACCTTGCTCATCGCCCGGTTCCGGGCGAAGGCGAGCAGGCCGACCAGCGCCATGGCCAGCACCGTGATCAGGACGGCGACCACGAACGTGGATCCCACGATGCCCCGGTCGGTCTCCTGCAGCAGCTTGCCGGTCGGGCGTACCCGTAACTGCCAGGTGTGCAGCCCGGCCCCGATGGTGGTCCGGCGGTCCAGCCGGGCCGGCGCCCCCCGATCGGCGTCGCCGACCTCGGCGACGACGCGCCCGGAGGAGCTGGACGGGTCCGACAGGGTGGCCGCGACCGCGCCGTGGGCCTGGGTGAGCAGCGTCTGTTCGAGCAGGTCCCGGCCGTGCACACCCATGGTGAGCCAGCCGCGGAACGTGCCGCCCTGGAAGTACACCGGGACGGCCAGGACGAACGACTGCTGCTGCTCGGTGATGGGCAGATCGCGGTCGGCGATCAGGACGAACGACCGGCTCACCGCGAGTCCGCCCAGGGTGCGGGCGTCGTTCAGGGCCTCCGCCGGTTCGGGCAGCGAGGTCAGGTCCCGGCCGGGGTCGATCGCCCGGCCGCCGAACGAACGGCTGAAGATCACGAACTTGTGCTCGATCCCGGTGCCCACCGGCACCAGGTCGAGACCGGTGGCACCCTTGCCCCGCCAGTAGTCCTGCAGCGAACCCACGCCGTCGTCCGGCACGGAGACCACGAACGCCAGCGAGGACGCACCGGGCAGCCGCCGGTTGCTCACCCGGGTGGTGATCCACGAGAAGTCGCCCGAGGTCAGATCGCTCTGCGCGCCCAGCGCGGTCGCCACGTCGGCGAGCGTGTCGCCGTACCGCTGGATCTCGGTGGTGATGGCCCGGCTCAGATCGGTCGTGTAACGGTCCATGAGCTGGGCCGCGTAGCGCTGCTCGGCCTGCCGGGCGTTGCGGGTGGCGAACGTCGTGGTGATGCCGCCGATCAGCGCGACGGCGAGGACGAGTGCGATGCCCGCCCAGCGCCGCCGTTTGAGGATCACGGTCATCGACGGCACATCCTGATGATCGGTCACGGGACGGTCCGCTGAAGCTTAAGGGGCGCTGCGTCGATATTGGTCAGCATGCCGAGTGCGGTGCAAGGATGAGGATTGTGAAGAAGCAGCCGGAGCGGCCAGTCCTGATCACGAACGCCGCCCGCAGCCAGGAAGATCAGCTCCGTAGCCGCCAGATCCGCTACGTCACCATGATGGGCATCCGATCGCTCTGCCTGATCCTCGGCGCGATCCTGATCAGCGTCCAGCCCCCGCTGTTACCGCTCTGGTTGATCCTCTGCGTCGCCGGCATGGTCATCCTGCCCTGGCTCGCGGTCATGATCGCCAACGACCGCCCGCCGAAGAGCCGGGCCAACCCCGCCGCCCCGCAGCCCCAGCAGCACACCCCGACCGTGCTGGAGCAGCGCAGCGACGAGGAGATCAAGCACCGGACCATCGACGTCGAGCCCTGAAGGTCTAAGGACGGGCACCGATCCGCTGTACGGCCGCCGCGCCGAGTGCGGCACCGGCTTCGAGCGCGGCTCCCGGCCCGGCGCCGCCCAACCACGCGGTGAGCAGGCCCGCGGCGAACGCGTCACCCGCACCGGTCGGATCGAGCGACGGTACGCGGACCGCGGCCGACGTGTGTGCCGTCCCGTCCCGGGAGCCCCAGACCGACCCGTGCGCGCCGCGTTTGACGACCACGGTGCCGGCGAACGCGCTCAGCCGGCGTGACTGGTCGCCCGGATCGCCCGGCCCGGCCAGGACGTCCGCTTCGTCGGCGTTGCAGAACAGCAGGTCGATGCCGCGTACCAGATCGAGGAACTCGCCCACCTCCCGCAAGGGGGCCGCCGAGGCCGCGTCGACGCTGGTCGTCAGACCCCGCTCCCGGGCCGCCTCGAGTGCGGCCAGCCCACCCGGCCGTGACCCCGCGTGCAGCAGGGCATAACCGGAAAGATGCAGGTGTACGGCGTCCGGGGCGGCCTGCACCGCGGCCCGCACGTCCTGCGGGTCGAGCAGCAGCGCCGCACCCCGATCGGTGATCATCGTGCGTTCGTCGGCGTTCGTCAGCACCACGATGCTGCCGGTCGCCGCCCCCGCGTGGTGCCGCACGGCACACCGCACGCCCTGCTCGGTGAGCTCCGCCACCCGCTCGCGGCCGGCGGGATCGTCCCCCACCGCCGCGATCAGCGTCACCTCCGAACCGGCGTGGGCCAGCCAGGCGGCGGTGTTCGCCGCCTGGCCACCCCCGCCGATCCGGACCGTCGCCTCGGTGTCCGACCCGGCCGCCAGCGGGCTGGACCGGACCACGAGAACGTCGGTGACCAGGTCACCGACGACGATGACAGCCATCTCAGCCGGGCAGGCTGAAGCCGAGCGCGGCGTGCGCCGGGGTGGCCGCCGCCGCGATCCGCGCCGCGAGCGCCGCGTTGCGCAGGATGATCCGGACGTTGACCTCCAGGCTCTTGCCGTCCGTGCTGCTGTGGAAGTGCGACAGCAGGAACGGCGTGACCGCCTTGCCGGTCACCCCGTGCCTGGCCAGCAACGACAGGCCCTCGGCCAGGGTGTGGTCGTGCAGCGCCGGGTCGAGCTGCTCGTCGGTGGGCAGCGGGTTGCCCAGCACCAGCGCACCCGCGCCGGCACCGTGGTCGGCCCGGGCCGCCATGACCGCGGCGATCTGCTCGGGGGAGTCGAGCTGCCAGTCGACGTCGAAGCCGCCGTCGGTGATGAAGAACCCGGGGAAGCGGTGGGTGCCGTAGCCCGCGACGGCCACGCCCAGCGTCTCCAGCCGCTCCAGGGTCGCGCCGACGTCGAGGATCGACTTCACCCCGGCACAGACCACGACGATGGGGGTACGGGCGAGGGCGGTCAGGTCCGCGGACTCGTCGAACGTGGCATTCGCCTCCCGGTGCACCCCGCCCAGCCCACCGGTCGCGAACACCCCGATCCCGGCGGCCGCGGCGACGGCACTGGTCGCGGCGACCGTGGTGGCCCCGTCGGCGCCGGTGGCGGCCGCGATGGCCAGGTCGCGCACGGAGAGCTTCGCCACACCCTCAGCGGACGCCAGGTGCTCGATCTGGTGGTCCTCCAGGCCGACGACGAGCTCGCCGCCGATCATGCCGATCGTGGCGGGCACGGCGCCGTTGTCGCGGACGGTCTGCTCGATCTCCCGGGCGACCCGCAGGTTGTCCGGGTGGGGCAGGCCGTGCGAGATGATGGTGCTCTCCAGCGCCACCACCGGACGACCGTCTCGGCGGGCCCGTGCCACGTGCTCGCCGTAACGGATGCTGAAGCGGCCCAACTGCCGCGTGGAATCGGTCACGATCGCAACGGTACGGCCCTTCATCGGCCCGTTGTCGTTGGACCGACCCGGCGTGAGGTGTCAGACTTGCTGGTTGGAGGTTCTGCCGCTCAGCCGGGGGGCACGCGGCGGCACTCCAGAGACTTCTTCACTTACGAGAGGCAGATGCCGTGACCACGCAGATCCTCGAGCGCCCGGAGACCCAGGACGCCGACACCGGGCCTGAGATGTTCCACTACGTGCGCAAGGAGAAGATCGCGGAGAGCGCGGTCATGGGCACCTACGTGGTGGCCCTGTGCGGGGACAAGTTCCCGGTGACCAAGACGCCGAAGCCCGGCTCGCCGGTGTGTCCGGCGTGCAAGGAAATCTACGAGGCCATGCAGCACTGATCAGGAGAAACGTTCTGTGACGGGAAGCTACAGTCTGCTCGTCGCGGACCTGATCGGCGTCGCGGTCTTCGCGGCGTCCGGCGCCGGGGCGGCGGTCGCCAAGCGGCTCGACCTGTTCGGCGTCGCGTTCGTCGGCTTCGTCGCGGCGCTCGGCGGCGGCATCATGCGCGATCTCGTGATCGGCGCGGTGCCGCCGCTGGCGTTTGCCGACTGGCGCTACGCGATCACGGCCGTGGCGGCCTCGCTCGCCGTGTTCTGGCTGCACCCGCAGCTCAACCGGCTCCGCCGCACGGTCCTGACGCTCGACGCCGCCGGTCTGGGCCTGTTCACGGTCACCGGCACGCTCAAAGCCCTCGCGGCCGGCGTCCCCCCGGTGGGGGCCTGTCTCGTGGGAATGCTCACGGCGATCGGTGGTGGCCTGGCCCGCGACCTGCTCACCGCGGAGATCCCCGCGGTCCTGCGGCGTGACATCTACGCGATCGTGGCACTCGGCGGCGCGGTCGCGGTTACGGTGCTGAGCTGGTTCAACGTCGCCGACGTGGTCACCCTGGCCGCCGCGGCGGCGGGCATCACCGGGGTACGCCTCGTGGCGCTGCACCGCCGCTGGTCGGCTCCGGTAGCCGTGCCGTAGCCCCGGGTGACGGCCGCTCGCGGCTATGATCGGGGTTGCCTCTGCGGCTCGTTCGCAGGGGCTTTCTTGTTGTTCACTGAGGGGATCGTCGCAGCTTGAGCCCGTCGTTGCCGAACCTGGAAACCTTCCCGTCGCTGCGAGACTGGCAGCGCAAGGCCCTGGTCAAATACCTGCGCAAACGGTCCCCCGATTTCATGGCGGTGGCCACCCCCGGCGCGGGCAAGACGACCTTCGCCCTGCGCATCGCCGCCGAGCTGCTCAACGACGGCACCGTCGAAGCCGTCACCGTGGTCTGCCCCACCGAGCACCTGAAGACCCAGTGGGCGTCCGCGGCCGCCCGGGTCGGTATCCAGCTCGACCCCGCGTTCAAGAACGCCGACGTGCACAGCTCCCGCGACTTCCACGGCGCCGTCATCACGTACGCCCAGGTCGGCATGGCCCCGGCGGTCCACCGCCGGCGCACCATGACCCGCCCCACCATGGTCATCCTCGACGAGATCCACCACGCCGGCGACTCCCGCACCTGGGGCGACGGCGTCAAGCAGGCCTTCGACGAGGCCGAACGCCGCCTGATGCTGACCGGCACCCCGTTCCGCTCCGACGACAACCCCATCCCGTTCGTCGAGTACGAACGCGGCCAGGACGGCCTGCAGCGCTCCCGCTCCGACTCGGTCTACGGCTACAGCGACGCCCTGCACGACCGGGTCGTCCGCCCGGTGATTTTCCTCGCCTACTCCGGCGAGACCCGCTGGCGCACCAGCGCCGGCGACGAACTCGCGGCCCGCCTCGGTGAACCCATGACCAAGGACCTCGTCGCCCAGGCCTGGCGCACGGCCCTCGACCACCGCGGCGACTGGATGCCCCAGGTCCTGCGAGCCGCCGACGCCCGCCTCTCCCGCCTGCGCTCCCACGGCATGGTCGACGCCGGCGGCCTGGTCATCGCCAGCGACCAGCAGACCGCCCGCGCCTACGCCAAACTCCTCGACACCATCACCGGCGAAAAAGCCGTGATCGTCCTCTCCGACGACCAGGGCGCCTCGGCCCGCATCGCCGAATTCGCCCTCTCCGAGCAGCGCTGGATGGTCGCGGTCCGGATGGTGTCCGAAGGCGTGGACATCCCCCGGCTCGCGGTCGGCGTCTATGCCACGAGCGCCTCGACCCCCCTGTACTTCGCCCAGGCGATCGGCCGCTTCGTGCGAGCCCGCGTCCCCGGCGAGACGGCCACGGTCTTCGTACCCAGCGTCCCGCACCTGCTGGGTCTGGCCAGTGAGATGGAAGCCCAGCGCGACCACATCCTCGGCGCCCCCAAGGACCCCGACGGCCTGGACGACGAGCTCCTGGAACGGGCCCAGAAGGCGGAGAACGCCGAGGGAGAGCTCGAGAAGCACTTCGAGGCCCTCTCCGCGACGGCCGAACTCGACCAGGTCATCTACGACGGAGCATCCTTCGGTACGGGAGCCCGCACCGGCTCCCCCGAGGAGGAGGAATACCTAGGATTGCCCGGTCTGCTCAGCCCGGACCAGGTGGCGGCGCTGCTCACCAAACGCCAGTCGGACCAGATCGCGGCCCAGAAACGAGCAACCCAGGCCACGGCGGCGGCAACCAAGGACACGGTCCCGACCCCCCGCGAGCCGGTCATCCTGAGCGCGGGCGAACGCCGGGTGGCCCTGCGCCGGCAACTCAACACCCTGGTCGCATCCCACCACCACCGAACCAACCTCCCGCACGGCAAAATCCACGCCGAACTCCGCCGCCTCTGTGGTGGGCCGCCCTCGGCCCAGGCCACCATCGAACAACTCGAAGAACGCATCGCCACCATCCAGACCATGTAGCCCCAGCTCGCGCGCCCTCACCCTGGAGAGGCTCAGCCTGGAGGGCGTCAGCCCGCGTGGCCCGTCCGTGAGGTCCTCAGCTCGCGCTGTGTTGGTCCAGCCTGCGCCCTGACTCAGCCTGCGGACGCTCAGCCCGTGCCGATCCGTCCGCGTCGGTCTCGTCGCGTTGGCCTCGTCCGTGCTGGCTTAGCCGTGGCCCTCCGTGCGTGCTGTTCCGTGCCAGCTCAGCCTCTCGCTCCATGCGCGCTGTTTCCCGCCCGTACCAGCTCAGTTCGTGGGCTCTGTCGACCTGCTGGCATACTCCGTGACGGATTCGCGATGATTGTGCTATTTCTACCTGTCGCTACACCGAGCATGGTCGCCGTGCGGGCTGAGCCCACGCTTTCCTCAGTCCGCCGAATGCCCCAGATTGCGCGCAGACCTGTTGCACGACTGCCGTCCGCACGTCAACACGCTGCCCGCACCGGTCCATATGCCGTGCCAGCTCACGCTGCTGGCCCGCCCACACCACTGTGCTGGCCTGCCCGCCGAGTTTCCTTCGGCTGGTACTGGTGGGCGCAACCCCGGCCGCCCAACGGCGGTCATGGTGGCGGCATCCACGCAAACAGAACCTACGGAACATTTACGCAGGTTCCGTTCAGGATCACCGGGTCGAGCAGCACGTTCAGCTCACCCGTACCATCCTCGACCGAGGTTTTTGCACCGGAATCGAGGGAAATTCAGGCACAGGAAAAGGGCGTCCCCACACCGGGACGCCCTTTGATGCCTGTTCGGGGGTTAGTTGGAGTTGGACATCATGTCCGCGCCTCGCCACGTGAATTCTGGCTCGGCCTTGTATTGCACCGCGATCTTCACGAGGTCTTCGGCGTACCTGTTGGCGTGGTGTCCGCAGAACACCAGCTCACTTCCACCAGCCAGGGTCAGACGGAGCTTCCCGGCTGCATTGCAGCGGTCGCACCGTTCATCGGCTGCTGTTCCGGCCACGCTTCCCGCCGGCGGCGTGAGAGTCGGGGTCATCGCCTTCCTCCTCTGGTCGTCACCGATGAACATGTTCCTCGGCTACCGTTCACCCATCGTGCAACACCCTTGGCCGTTGCAGCCTTCCCACGGTGCCCCAGGGGGACCCAAGTCACACGTGGTCCGGCTAGTCTGCCGTGCCCCAAGAGTGCCACGTCAACGATCACTTCTGCACAACGGTCTGGTCACCACTCAAGGATGTACGGCTAGTGACCAAAAGGGCACGCATAGTTGACGGCGGGGCTTGGTATCCAGTATTGATCAAGGTGTACGTGCCTAGGCCGTGCCGGGGGCCGGACACAGAACCGCGCGAAAGGGATGTGCGATCCCCTCCGCGCGGTGTGGTGCGTCAGTCCAGGTAGTCGCGCAGGACCTGGGAGCGCGACGGGTGCCGCAGCTTGGACATCGTCTTCGACTCGATCTGGCGGATCCGCTCGCGGGTCACGCCGTAGACCTGGCCGATCTCGTCCAGCGTGCGGGGCTGACCGTCGGTGAGGCCGAAGCGGAGCCGGACCACGCCGGCTTCGCGCTCGGAGAGCGTCTGCAGGACCTGCTGGAGCTGGTCCTGGAGCAGCGAGAACGAGACCGCGTCGACGGCCACGACCGCTTCGCTGTCCTCGATGAAGTCGCCGAGCTGGCTGTCGCCCTCGTCACCGATGGTCTGGTCGAGCGAGATGGGCTCCCGGGCGTACTGCTGGATCTCCAGCACCTTCTCCGGGGTGATGTCCATCTCCTTGGCGAGCTCCTCCGGGGTGGGCTCGCGGCCCAGGTCCTGGAGCAGCTCACGCTGGATGCGGCCGAGCTTGTTGATGACCTCGACCATGTGCACCGGGATGCGGATGGTGCGGGCCTGGTCGGCCATGGCGCGGGTGATGGCCTGGCGGATCCACCAGGTGGCGTACGTGGAGAACTTGTAGCCCTTGGTGTAGTCGAACTTCTCCACCGCGCGGATGAGGCCGAGGTTGCCTTCCTGGATGAGGTCCAGGAACGCCATGCCACGGCCGGTGTAGCGCTTGGCCAGTGACACCACGAGGCGCAGGTTGGCCTCGAGCAGGTGGTTCTTGGCGCGCTCGCCGTCGCGGGTGATCCACTTGAGGTCCCGCTCGAAGTTGCGCTCGAGCTTCTCCTCGCCCTCCTCGATGGCGCGCAGACGCTCGGCGGCGTAGAGGCCGGCCTCGATCCGCTTGGCGAGCTCGACCTCCTGCTCCGCGTTGAGGAGGGGGACCTTGCCGATCTGCTTGAGGTAGGCGCGGACCGAGTCGGCCGAGGCGGTGAGCTCGGCGTCGCGGCGTGCCTGCTTGAGCGCCTCCGACTCCTCGTCGTCCCACTCGAAGTCGCCGTCGGTGGCCGAGCTGGCGGCGTCGGTGGCGGCGGCCTGGACCATGGCGGCCGGCTCCTCCACCACGACGTCCTCGACCGTGGCAGCGAGTTCCTCGGGGGAGATCTCGCCGTCCTCGCCGGGCTTGCCGGCCTTCGCGGGGCCGGTCGCCTTCTTGGCCGGGCCGGCGGCCTTCTTGGCGGGTGCCTTCTTGGCGACGCCGTCGGCCGGGGGCCGCGGTGCGGCGGGGGCGGCCTTCTTCGCCGGGGCGCGGGTCGCCTTGGCGGTGGTGGCCTTGGAGGCCGGGGTGGCGGCACGGGCAGCGGACACCCGGCGGCGGGTGGTGCTGGCCGAACCGTCGACGACGACAGTCACGCCCGCGTCGACGAGCGCGCGCAGGATCTTCTTGGCCTGGGCCGGAGTCACCTCGGCGGCCTCGACCGTCTGCACGACCTGCGCCGACGTGACCTGCCCACCCGCACCCTGCGCGTGGGCGATCAGGGCCTCGGTGAGAGAGCGAACGTCGGCACCGGTCTGGTGGGCTTCTGTCACGAATGACCTTCCGGAGGGCGATGAAACACGGCCATGGGCCCAGCGCAGCACAGGGCGAAACGAGGCTGGCCGGTGTGGTGTGGGAGCCCCCGGGACGCGGACTGGCTTGCGGGCGGTCGTCCGTGAAGCGCGGGCAGGGATGAATTGTAGCGCCGTGCGGCGAGATCCTCCCGCCGCAGCGCGCCGCAGGGGGTCGCCGACCTCACTTCGGGCGCCGGGCGGAAGAATGGTAGCCGCTGAAAGGGCGGTGTGTAGTGGCTGAGAATCCCGGGGACTTGCTGGCGCTCGCGGTGCGGATCGCGCGGGAGGCGGCCCTGACCGCCCGGCGCATGCGGACCGGTGCGATCACGGAGGTCGAGACCAAGAGCACCGACACCGACGTGGTCACGGCCGCGGACAAGGCGGTCGAGCGCCAGGTGGTCGAGGCGCTGCGGGCCGAGCGGCCGGACGACGCCGTCCTGGGCGAGGAGTACGGCGCCAGCACCGAGGCCCGTACCGGTGGCGTCCGCTGGATCCTGGATCCCATCGACGGCACGGTCAATTATCTGTACGGGCTCCCGCAGTACGCCGTCTCGCTGGCCGCGGAGGTCGACGGTGTCGTGGTCGCCGGCGTGGTGCACAACCCGGTGACCGGCGACGAGTGGACGGCGACCCGGGGCGGCGGCGCGTGGCGTGGTGACCGGCGGCTCAGCGGCTCCGCCCGGACCACCCTGGACCAGGCGCTGGTGGCGACGGGTTTCGGCTACGACGCGGCCCGCCGGGCACATCAGGGCGTGGTTGTCGCCGGATTGTTGCCTCAGGTGCGCGACATCCGCCGGTTCGGGGCGGCCTCACTGGACCTCTGCATGGCGGCGGAGGGGAGTGTGGACGCGTACTACGAGAAGGGCCTCAATCCCTGGGACCATGCCGCGGGCGGCCTGATCGCCACGGAGGCGGGTCTGCGGGTGTCCGGGCTGGACGGTGCACCCGCCGGCGGGGAGATGCTCGTAGCGGCGCCTCAGGCCCTCTTCCCGGCCCTGCACGACGCGCTCGTCAAACTCGACGCCGCCGGCGGCGCTTAAAAACGCACCAGGCGCAAAATCGGTCGGCCGGGCTCAGGCGTCCTTCTTGGCCGGAGCGAGGCAGGCGCCCGGGGGGACCACCGGCTCGCCGAGCTCCACCAGCGACTGGTTGACCTCGGTGGTCGTGGCGAGCTGCTGGAACTGGCTGCCGATCACGATGTCGACCACCGCGCCCTTGCGCTTGGCGTTGTACTGCGGGTCGGCCTGGTTCAGGAAGTAGGCCCGCAGCAGCCAGGCCGAGCCAACCGCCTCGGGGCCGTACCGCATGACCGCGACGCCGTCGACCTTCTTGTTGTCCTCGGCGGGCTTCTGGGTCTTGAAGCGGCGGTTCTTGAACTCGTTGGTCACGTTGTCAGCCAGGCCGGGCTGGTCGGTTCCGTTGAGGACCTTGATCGTGACCTGCTGGGGATCGTCGGGCAGGGTCACGTCGGCGGTCACCGAGCCGTCCGGGCAGCCGCCACCGGCCACATCGCCGCCCTGGGTATCGCGGACCAGCGCGACCACGACGAAGACCACAGCGGCGACAGCGAGGACACCGACGACCACGAGGGCTCGGACGCGCGCGAAGCTCATGGGGCAGGCTCTCCCGGGTGTTCAGGTCGGCAAGGCGCCGTCCCAGCGACGGACGCGGTCTCGGGTGAGGTTAGCGTCTGGCCGGGACGCACGCGGAAACAGGGAAAGACTCCGGCGCGCCGACGATGATCCACGGCCTTGTGCCCCTACTTTGATGTCGCCTCAGTCACATCGGGAACAATTGGCTGCCCGCGGGCGTACAACCCTGATCCGAGGGGGGTAACGTGCCGCGTCTGCCGAGGCAGTTTCACGAGGGGGTGGGGGCGCCTCGGCGGAATGGTGTTCCCTGTAGACCGGGCCAGGGGAGAAAAGTCCGTCAGACCGGGAACCGAAACGCCGTCGCGGGCGTTACTTACGCCAAGTGACACATCGATACAGGAGAGTGAAATCCGATGGCCACCGACTACGACGCTCCGCGTCGCGATGAGGTCGACCTCGGCGAGGACAGCCTCGAGGAACTCAAGGCCCGCCGCGCCGATTCGCAATCGGGCGCAGTGGATGTCGACGAGGTCGAGGTCGCGGAGAGCTTCGAGCTCCCCGGCGCCGATCTGGCCGACGAGGAACTCACCGTCAAGGTCCTGCCCATGCAGACCGATGAGTTCCGCTGTGCTCGCTGTTTCCTCGTGCATCACCGCAGCCAGCTGGCCGCGGAACGCAACGGGGATCTGATCTGCCGCGAGTGTGCCTGACCGGCGCACCCGCAGCAGTTGCCGTAACCCGGCCGTCACCGTGCGGCCGGGCGCCGGGTGAGCTGTGTGCCCATCTGCTTTTGTGGGTATGTGGTTCCACCGACGGCAGACAAACGGGAGGTCGACCATCATGAGCCGCCCAGACGAGAACTCGGTACCGACCGCAGAGCCGGGGCCTGAGCTGATCGAGGTCGACCGGGCTTCGGACGAGCACGAACAGAGCAAGGAACTGGTCCGTACGCGGGAGCAGGTCACGGACGCCGAACTGGGCGCGACCGTGGCCGAGCTGACCGCGGACGACCTTGCCCCCGACAAACGGCGCCGCCTGCTGGCCCGCCTCGTGGGTGAGGTCCGCGCGCGTGGGCTGGGCCAGCTGTTCCGGCCCCGGGCCGCGATGCGCTGGATGGCCGACGCGGTATCCGACGTCGCCCCGCACGTGCCGGTGCGCGACGCCGAGACGCTGCGCCGCCACTTCCCCGGCCTCGACGACGACGAGCTGGCCGAACGACTGGTCCGCAACGCGGCCCGGGCGACGGCCGGGATCGGTGCCGCCGGTGGCGGGGTCGCCTCGCTCGAATGGGTCGCGACGCCGACCCTGCTCTCCGCGCCGGTGCTGCTGGCCGCGGAGACGGTCGCGGTGGTCTCGGTGGAGATCAAGCTCATCGGAGAACTGCACGAGGTGTACGGCCGGCCGGTCGAGGGCACCGCCGGGCAGAAGGCCATGTCGCTGGTGCAGGCCTGGTCCGGGCAGCGAGGGGTCAATCCGCTGGTGCCCGGTGTCGGGGTCGCCTCGGTCCTGGGCACGGCCGCCCGCAAGGAGCTGCAGAGCACGCTCCTGCGCCGGTTCGGGCGCAATCTGACCACGCTGGGACCGATGCTGACCGGCGCGGCCGTGGCGAGCTACCTCAACCGCCGCGCGACCCGGTCCCTCGGCGAGAACCTGATCAAGGACCTGCGCAAGAAGCGTCCTTCCATCGGCCGCAAGTAGCGACAAATCGCCTGCGGGCGGTGAGCACCGGAAGCCGGGCCTCGATCGGCCCGGCTTTCGCCATGCCCGCACGCGGTCGGGGTGGCCGGGCCGGGCGGGGTGGTCAGGCGTTGCGCTTGGCGGCGAGCAGGGCGGTCGCCAGCTCGACCGGGTGGCGGCTGCTGATCACCCAGAACGGGGTCGGGTCCTGCGGGTCGTCGAGGACGACCTGGACCGCGCCGCCGATCCAGGGGCGCTGGATGACGAAGGCCAGCGGGTGGGCGGCCACGCCGAGGATCTCGCGTTTGCCGTCCGCGTCGAGGGCCACCACGTCGGAGATCGCCGACAGCGGCAGGCGGGCGTCGTCGACCTGGAGCTCGGCCGGCTGGAGCTCGGCCGGGGTCACGGTCACCCGGATGCGGCCCAGCCACCAGGGCCAGAGCAGCGAGAGCGGGAGCAGGACCGCGAACGGCACCCAGGCCCGCAGGCCCTGGCTGCCCATCCAGATCTCCGCCGCGAGCAGGGCGCCGACGCCCAGCCCGACCGGCCACATCCACCAGGGTGCGCGCAGCCGCTCGGAATACGCGGCCGGGACCGCCGTGCGGGTGGAGGGCTCGGATGTCACCCTGATGAGGGTACGGCGCGCCTCCGTCCACGCCCAAGGCAGGATGGCAGGGTTGGTGCCGCTGATCCTCCCTCGACCTCAAGGATTTCGTCTTGGACATCCAGGTCCGCCTCCTCGATCCCGACCTGCCGGTCCCGGCCTATTCGCACCCGGGTGACGCCGGCGCGGATCTGTACGCGGCCGAGAGCGTCGAGATCGCCCCGGGGGAGCGGGCGCCGGTCCGCACCGGGCTGGCGATCGCGCTTCCGGAGGGGTATGTAGGGCTGGTGCACCCGCGTTCGGGTCTCGCGGCCAAGCTGGGTGTCACGGTGCTGAACGCGCCCGGTACGGTCGACGCCGGTTACCGGGGTGAGATCCTCGTCGTGCTGATCAACCACGATCGGGCGAACACGGTGAAGATCTCTCGTGGCGACCGGATCGCTCAGCTGGTCGTCCAGCGGGTCGAGCGGGCGGTCTTCCACGTCGTCGACGAGCTCTCCGACACATCGCGGGGAGCGGGCGGGCACGGCTCGACCGGCGGGCACACCGCCCTGTAGTTCCAAGCCAGATCGGGAAGGTGGCAAGCAGATGTTCTCCCGCAAGCGCGGAGGCCCGCGGCACGTACGCCCGGATGACGCGCCCCAGTCCTCGGCGCTCGCCCAGAGCATGGGTGATCTCCCGCCGGCACCTGAATTCGGGCCGTGGGACAGCGCGCAGGCGCCCGGCGATGTCCAGCTCCTGGACCTGGGCAGCCTGCGGATCCCGGCGCTCGAGGGTATCGAGGTGCGGGTGCAGGCCAACCCGGACGGCGGTGTCGAGCAGATCGTTCTCGTGCACGAGAACAGCGCTCTTCAGCTCGGTGTCTTCGCGGCGCCGCGCTCCGAGGGGATCTGGGACGAGGTGCGCGAGGAGATCGCCGGTTCGATGACGGCCGACGGAGCCGCGCCGCGCGAGTTCGACGGCCCGTACGGCGTGGAGCTGGCCGCCCGGGTCAACACCCCGGACGGTCCGGCCGATGTGCGGTTCGTGGGCGTGGACGGGCCGCGGTGGATGCTGCGCGCGCTGTTCCAGGGTCAGGCCGCGGCCGACCGGCAGCACGAGGGTGTGCTGGGCGAGTGCCTGCGCGGTGTCGTGGTGGTCCGGGACAACGAGGCCCGGCCGGTCCGTGAGGCGCTGCCGTTGCGGCTCCCCAAGGAGATGGCCGAGGCGGCCGCACAGCAGGACCACTCGGGTCACGATCACTCGGGTCACGATCATTCCGGTCACGACCACGCGCACCACGACCATGATCACGATCATGGGACCAACGGGCGCCACGCCCACTGATCGAAAAGGCACCCGGGTGACGTGGATCACCCGGGTGCTTCCGGCGTACGGTGGAGTTGCCCGCCGGCGTCTGTCCCGGCTTGCCTGACAAGAGGTGTCACGGGGTCATGACTACCGATGAGCGCACCACCGGCCTGCGCCGCTTCTTCGAGCGGCTGACCGCCTCCGACGAGGAGATGGACGCCCAGGAGCTGCAGCGAGACAGTGCCAAATGCGGGGCGATGCCGGCCGGCCAGTGTCACCGCGGCCAGCTCGTCTCGGTGTCGGGGCGGCTACGGACGGTGGCATACACTCCCCGGACCAACCTGCCCACCCTCGAGGCCGACCTGTACGACGGCAGCGACGTGGTTACGCTCGTGTTCCTGGGCCGGCGCTCGATCGTCGGCATCGAACCGGGCCGTCAGCTGACCGCGCGCGGCCGGGTCGCGATCCGGGACGAACGCAAGGTCATCTATAACCCGTACTACGAGCTGGAGGCGCCCCGGTGACACCCGGCAACGACCCTGGGCACGCCGCCCACGAGACGGTAGGCGACCGGGTCGCTGAGGAAGTCGTCGAGGAACTCGACCTGCACCCGGTGAAAGTGCCGGACGAGGACGAGCCCATCCCCTCGATGAGCGTGCAGATCTCCGAGCAGCTCGGCGGGGTCCGCGGTCTCATCGAGTCCAGCGTGCCGGTGCTCGCGTTCGTCCTGCTCAACGTCCTGCTCGGGGACACCGTCCTCGGCCTGGAGAAGAAGACCGCGCTCTACTGGGCGATCGGCGGCAGCGTGGGCTCGGCCCTGGCCATCGGCGCCTACCGGCTGGCCCGCAAGGAGCCGGTCCGGCACGCGGTCAACGGCGTGTTCGGTATCGCGGTCGGCGCCTACCTGGCCTGGCGCACCGGCGACGCCAAGAATTTCTACCTCCCCGGCATCCTGCTCACACTCGGCCAGGTGGTCGTCCTGATCGGCTCGGTCGTGGTCCGCAGGCCCATCATCGGGTACGTGTGGGGCGTGCTCGCGAACGGCGGCAAGCACGACTGGTTCCACAACCAGCGCCTGTTCCGGACATTCCAGTGGCTCACCCTGGTCTGGGCGGTGTCGCTGTTCGTCCGCGCCGGCGTGCAGGGCTGGCTCTACCTCGCCGACGAGGCCAACGCCATCGGCCTGGTCCGGGTCCTGATCAGCTGGCCCATCTACGCGGCGACGTTCGCCTACACCGCATGGGCCGTGCACCGGGTCACCGCCGCCCAGGCCGCCGAAGCCGAGACCGCTGAGGCGCCGTAGCGGGTTTGCCGGGTGACCACTCACGCAGAATGAAGGCGCCGGGTGGCCGTTCTGGCGCCGCCGGGCGCCTGGCCGGCCGGGGCCGGCCTCGACGGGAGTTGCGGTCCGCACCCACCACCCAGATGCGACAGCGTTGGTGGTTTATCCGATCTCCGCGGCCTTGCCCAGCACGACGGCCCGGACCGCGTCCTCGACCTCGGCCGTGCAGATGAAGATCAGCTCGTCGCCGGCTTCCAGGGGGTCGTCGGGGGTGGGGACCAGGACGCGCTTGCCGCGCAGGATCGCCACCAGGGCCGAGTCGCGGGGCATGGGGACCGCTCGGACCGGCTGGCCGACGTAGGGCGCGTTGGCCGGCAGGGTGATCTCGACGAGGTTGGCCTCGCCCTGACGGAACGTCATGAGGCGGACGAGATCGCCGACGGTGACCGCTTCCTCGACGAGGGCGGCCATCAGGCGGGGCTTGCTCACCGAGACGTCGACGCCCCACTGTTCGGTGAAGAGCCATTCGTTCTCGGCGCGGTTGACCCGGGCGACGACCCGGCTGACCGCGAACTCGGTCTTGGCCAGCAGGGAGCAGACGAGGTTGGCCTTGTCGTCACCGGTGGCCGCGATGACCACGTCGCAGCCCGCGACGTCGGCCTCCTCGAGGCTGCTGACCTCGCAGGCGTCGGCGAGGATCCATTCCGCTTCGGGTACGCGCTCCGGGCGCAACTGGTTGGGCATGCGCTCGATCAGCATGACCTGGTGGCCGTTGCCGATGAGTTCCTGGGCGATGGAGCGGCCGACGTTGCCGGCGCCCGCGATGGCGATGCGCATGGTCAGTGGCCCCCCGGCTCGGCGCCCGCGGCCGCCGCGAGCACGTTCTCGACGATGTCGTCGGTGACCACGACGAAGACCTGGTCACCGTCCTGCAGCACGGTGCTGGCGGTGGCGAGCGAGCCGATGCCGAAGCGCATGAGATACGCCACCCGGGCGCCGGTGCCGTCCTCCAGCGCCTTGATCGTGCGCCCCACCCAGTCGCGGTGCAAGGGCGCCTCGACGATCGACACCGCGCTGGTCGGGTCGCGGAAGACCTCGACGGTGCCCTCGGGGACGAGGTGGCGCACCATCCGGTCGGCGGCCCAGCGGATCGTGGCGACCGTGGGGATGCCGAGGCGTTCGTAGACCTGGGCCCGGCGGGCGTCGTAGATGCGGGCGACGACCCGGGCGACGCCGAAGTTCTCGCGGGCGAGCCGGGCCGAGATGATGTTCGAGTTGTCGCCGCTGGACACCGCGGCGAACGCGTCCGCCCGCTCGATGCCGGCCTCGCGCAGGACGTCGCGGTCGAAGCCGATGCCGGTGACGGTCGTGCCGCCGAATTCGGCGCCGAGCCGCCGGAAAGCGTCGGCATTGCGGTCGATGATCGCGACGGAGTGGCCGCGCGAGTCGAGTTTGTGCGCGAGCGTCGAACCGAGTCGCCCGCACCCCATGATCACCACGTGCACTGTCTCGCGCCTCTCCGGTGGATGAGTACAGGCAGAGCGTGCCATGCCCGCGCGACGGCCGCTGGCCGGGGCGCCCGGCGGCGTGGCGTGGACAGCCGTACGCTTGGCGCTTGTGGCGAGTTCGACGTCCCTAGCGAAGCGGTTGCTGCTCGGCAGACCGTTCCGATCCGACAAGTTGCAGCACACGTTGCTGCCGAAGCGGATCGCGCTGCCCGTGTTCGCGTCGGACGCGCTGTCGAGCGTGGCCTACGCCCCCGACGAGATCCTGCTGACGCTCTCCATCGCCGGCGCCACCGCGTTCGCGATCTCCCCGTGGATCACCCTGGCCGTCGCGGTCGTGATGGTCACGGTGGTGGCGAGTTACCGGCAGAACGTGCACGCCTACCCGTCCGGCGGTGGTGACTACGAGGTCGCGACCGTCAACCTCGGACCCCGGTTCGGGGTGGCGGTGGCCAGCGCCCTGCTGGTCGACTACATCCTCACGGTGGCGGTGTCGGTCAGCGCCGGCGTCGGCAACCTCGGCTCGGTGGTGCCGTTCGTCGCCGAGCACAAGATCGGCATCGCGATCGCCGCGATCGCGGTGCTGACCGCGCTCAACCTGCGCGGGCTGCGGGAGTCGGGCACCGCGTTCGCCGTCCCGACGTACGCGTTCATCGTGCTGATGCTGGGCCTGATCGTCACCGGCCTGGTGCGGGTCTACCTGCTCGGTGACGATCTCCAGGCGCCCAGTGCCGATCTGGTGATCGACGCCGAGGAACACCATCTGAGCAGCTTCGCGTTCGTGTTCCTGATGCTGCGCACGTTCTCCTCCGGGTGTGCCGCGCTGACCGGGGTCGAGGCCATCTCCAACGGGGTGCCCGCGTTCAAGCCGCCCAAGAGCAAGAACGCGGCGACCACGCTGCTGCTGCTCGGCGGCATCGCGATCGTGATGCTGGTCGGCATCGTGCTGCTGGCCAACAAGACCCACCTGCAGTTCGTCGAGAGTGCCACGCAGATCATCGGCGGCCCGCCGGACTACGTGCAGAAGACGGTCGTCGCCCAGCTCGGCGAGACGGTCTTCGGGCCGGGCTCGGTGCTGCTGTACATGCTCGGCGCGGTCACCGCCCTGATCCTGTTCCTGGCCGCGAACACCGCGTTCAACGGCTTCCCGGTGCTGGGCTCGATCCTGGCGCAGGACCGTTACCTGCCGCGTCAGCTGCACACCCGCGGCGACCGGCTCGCGTTCAGCAACGGCATCCTGTTCCTGGCCATCGCCGCGATCGTGCTGGTCATCGCGTTCGACGCCGAGGTGACCCGGCTGATCCAGCTGTACATCGTGGGCGTGTTCGTGTCGTTCACGCTGTCGCAGGCCGGGATGATCCGGCACTGGAACAGGCTGTTGCGGACCCAGCGGGATCCGCTCAAGCGCCGGCAGATGCACCGCTCCCGGGGCATCAACACCGTCGGCATGGCGCTCACCGGCGCGGTGCTGATCGTCGTGCTCATCACGAAGTTCCTGCTCGGGGCGTGGATCGCGATCGCCGCGATGATCTTCATCTACGCTCTGATGCTGGGCATCCGCAAGCATTACACCCGGGTGGCCGAGGAGCTGGAGCCCACCGAGGAGCGCCCGGTGCTGCCGTCGCGCAACCACGCGGTGGTGCTGGTCAGCAAGGTGCATCAGCCGACCCTGCGGGCGCTGGCGTACGCGCAGGCCACCCGGCCGGACACGCTGACCGCGCTGACGGTCAACGTGGACGACAAGGACACCCGCAAGATCCAGTCGGAGTGGGAGCGGCGGCAGATCCCGGTGCAGCTGACCGTCGTGGACTCGCCGTACCGCGAGATCACCCGCCCGATCATCGATTTCGTCAAGGACATGCAGCGCGGCTCGCCCCGCGACGTGGTGACCGTGTTCGTGCCCGAGTACGTCGTCGGTCGTTGGTGGGAGAACCTGCTGCACAACCAGAGCGCGCTGCGGATCAAGGGCCGGCTGCTGTTCGAGCCGGGCGTGATGGTCACCAGCGTGCCGTGGCAGCTGCGCTCCAGCCAGGACCGTGACCTGGAACGTTTCGACCGGGGTCTGAGCAGCGCGCCGCGCCGCGGCCCCCGGACCCGGGTGCCGGCCGCACCGCCGCCACCGGCGTCCACCGATGAAGGGAAGAAATGACCACCGAGCTTGTCGAGGGTGACCGTGTCGAGTTGACGATCGGGGCCCCGGCGCACGGCGGGCACTGCGTCGCCCGGATCGGCGGCGAGCACGGCCAGGTCGTCTTCGTCCGGCACACGCTGCCGGGCGAGCGGGTCACCGCCGAGATCACCGAGCTGCACAAGGGCTGGCTGCGCGCCGACGCGGTGACCGTGCACGAGGCGTCGCCGGACCGGGTCGAGCCGCCCTGCCCGTGGTCCGGCCCGGACCTCTGCGGTGGCTGCGACCTGCAGCACGTCGCCCCGGACGCCCAGCTCGACTGGAAGACCGAGGTGGTGACCAGCCTGCTCACCCGGATGGCCGGGCTGAGCGACGACAAGATCAAATCCTTGGGGGTACGCGTCCAGCCGCTCCCCGGTGGCCCGCTGGGCTGGCGCTCGCGGGTGCGCTACGCGGTGGACGCCATGGACCGGCCCGGCCTGCTCAAGCACCGCTCGCACGAAGTCGTGCCGGTGGACCGCTGCCGGATCGCGCACCCCGCCCTGCAGAGCCTCGACGTGACCGCGCGCACCTGGCCGGAGGCGTCCGCGATCGAGGTCGTCGCGTCCACCGGTGGCGACGTGGTGGTGCAGGCCCGGGCCACCGCCGACTCGGTCGGTGACTCGCTGCTCGACGAGGGGTACGGCACCTCCCCGGAAGGCACCCCCGAGGTCCGCGAGGTGGCCGCCGGGCGGGAGTGGCAGGTCCGCGCCGACGGCTTCTGGCAGATCCACCCCGCCGCGGCGGACACGCTGGTCAACGCGGTTCTGGAGCTGCTCGACCCGAAGCCCGGTGAGACGTCCTGGGACCTGTACGGCGGGGCCGGCCTGTTCGCGGCGGCGCTGAGCGCGCGCACCTCGGCCCGCACGATCGTGGTGGAGTCCTCGCCGGGCGGCGTCGTCGCGGCCCGGCGCAACCTGGCCGACCTGCCCGGCGTCGAGGTCGTCGCCGCGAAGGTCGACGTGGCGTTCACCCGGCGGCGCATCGCCGGCCCGGTCGACCTGGTGGTACTGGACCCGCCGCGCACCGGGGCCGGTGGCAAGGTCGTCCGCGCGCTGGTCGAGGCCGCGCCGCGCGCGATCGCGTACGTGGCCTGCGACCCGGCCGCTCTCGCCCGGGACCTCAAGACGTTCGCCGGGCTCGGCTGGGAAGTCGCTGAGCTGCGTGCTTTCGACTGTTTCCCGATGACCCAGCACGTGGAGTGCGTGGCGCTGGTGGTTCCGGCGTAAGGGGTGCGCACGGGCGCGGGCCCGATAGAATGGCGCCTCATGAGCGAGCGCAGTGATCAGACGACGTCCGGTGGTCTCCTCAGCGGCATCAAGGAGCCCGGTGACCTCAAGCGTTTGAGCCCTGAACAGCTCACGCTGCTTGCCGCGGAGATCCGTGACTTCCTGGTCGCGAAGGTGTCGCGCACCGGGGGACACCTCGGGCCCAACCTCGGTGTGGTGGAGACCACCCTCGCGCTGCACCGGGTCTTCGACTCGCCGCGCGACCGGGTGCTCTTCGACACCGGCCACCAGGCGTACGTGCACAAGATCGTGACCGGCCGGCAGGACGGGTTCGACATGCTGCGCCAGCGTGGTGGCCTGTCGGGCTACCCCAGCCGGGCCGAGAGCGAGCACGACCTCATCGAGAACTCGCACGCCTCGACCGCGCTGTCGTACGCGGACGGCCTCTCCAAGGCCTTCACGCTGCGCCGTGAGGACCGTCACGTGGTCGCGGTCGTCGGGGACGGCGCGCTGACCGGCGGCATGTGCTGGGAGGCGCTCAACAACATCGCCGCCGCGAAGAACAAGCTGGTCATCGTCGTCAACGACAACGGCCGCTCGTACGCGCCGACGATCGGCGGTCTCGCCGACCACCTCTCCACGCTGCGCCTCAACCCGGGCTATGAGCGGGTGCTCGACCTGGTCAAGAACGCGCTGGGCTCGACCCCGGTGGTGGGCAAGCCGGCGTTCGAGGTGCTGCACGCGGTCAAGCGCGGCATCAAGGACGCGGTCAGCCCGCAGCCGATGTTCGAGGACCTCGGTATCAAGTACATCGGCCCGATCGACGGGCACGACGTCGAGGCCATGGAGTCGGCGCTGCGCCGGGCCAAGGGCTTCAACGCGCCGGTCATCGTGCACGCGGTGACCCGCAAGGGCTTCGGTTACCGGCCCGCCGAGGACGACGAGGCCGACAACTTCCACGGTCCGGGCGCTTTCGATCCGCAGACCGGTGCGCTCACCGCCAAGCCATCCGTCAAGTGGACCCAGGTCTTCGCCGACGAGCTGGTCACCATCGCGGGCGAGCGGCCCGACATCGTGGGCATCACCGCCGCGATGGCCGAGCCGACCGGCATCGCCGCGCTGGCCAAGAAGTACCCCGAGCGGGTGTACGACGTGGGCATCGCCGAGCAGCACGCCGCCACCTCGGCCGCCGGGCTGGCCATGGGCGGGCTGCACCCGGTCGTCGCCGTCTACGCGACGTTCCTCAACCGGGCGTTCGACCAGGTACTGCTCGACGTCGCGATGCACGGGCTGCCGGTCACATTCGTGCTGGACCGGGCCGGGATCACCGGTCCCGACGGGCCGAGCCACTACGGCATCTGGGACATGAGCGTGTTCGGCACCGTCCCGGGTCTGCGCATCGCCGCCCCCCGCGACGCCGCCACCCTGCGCGAGGAGCTGCGCGAGGCGGTCGCCGTTGAGGACGGCCCGACGATCGTGCGGTTCCCGACCGGCTCGGTCAACGCCGACCTCCCGGCCCTGCGCCGGGTCGGCCCGATCGATGTGCTGCGCGAGGGTGAGCGCAAGGACGTCCTGCTGGTCGCGGTGGGCGCGTTCGCCAAGCTGGGCCTGGAGGTCGCCGACCGGATCGCCGAGCAGGGCTACGACGTCACCGTGGTGGACCCGCGCTGGGTGCGCCCGGTGCCGATCGAGCTGGCCGGTCTGGCCGGCGGGCACGGTCTGGTGGTCACGCTCGAGGACGGCATCCGGGCCGGTGGTGTCGGCGACGCGGTGGCGAGCATGCTGCGCCACGCCGAGGTCGACGTCCCGCTGCGCACGCTGGGCGTGCCGGCCGGGTTCCACGAGCACGGCACCCGCGCCGAGATCCTCGCCGCGCTCGGCCTGACCGCGCAGGACATCTCCCGCGACATCACCGGCTGGGTCTCGCGCGTCCAGGACGCGGATGCGGAGCGCCAGACCGCGCCGTGAGCATTTTCGTTATCTAGCCGTTATCTTTGAGGCATGGCGGCGGAGACGTTCGACGGCACGACGGTGGTCATCGATCTCGGCCTGGCCCGGGGGGAACCCGACGGGTATTCCTCCCCGGGCCGCGTGCCGGCCCCGGGCTGGCTCGCCCCGGCCCTGATCGCGGTGCTGGTGCTGCTCTGCCCGGCCGCGTCCGCCGCCCCACCGCCACCGGCCCTGGACCCGGTCCTCACCGTCCCGGTCGGCCCGGCCGACCCGTTCACGATCACCGACGACGGCAGCCTGCTGGCCCAGAGCCTCGGCACCCTCGTGTCATACGACCTCGCCGACGGCCGGACCCGGTGGCAGACCGGCTCGGAAGCGCCCACGTACCGCCTCAACACCGGCGGCGGGCTCCTGCTGATCCGCTCGGTCGTGGCCGGCCTGCGCAGCGACCCCGTCACCCGGGCCCTCTCGCTCGACGACGGCACCGCCCGGTGGCGCCGGGCCGACAACGTCATGACCGTGGCCGGGTCGCCGACCCTGCTGGCCGTCTCCAGCGTGCGCAGCGTCACCGGACCCGGCCGCCGGGTGCAGCGGTCGATCGACGCGGTCGACCCGGTGACCGGCCGCACCCGCTGGGCGGTGCCCGTGCCGTCCACCGCCGTGCTGCTCGGCGTGCCCGGCCCCGGCGACGACGGCGCCCGCATGCTGCTCGTGCACGACAACCACACCGCCGCCGTGCACGACCTCGTCACCGGTGCGCGGCTCGTGACCGGTGAACTCCCGGCCGCCGACTACGGCCCCGACAACCCGGTCGTCTCCGGCGGCCTGGTGCTGCTTCGGCACCCCACCCCGGGCGGGCGGGTCGTCTCCGCCTACGACCCCGGCACCCTGCGCCGGGTCTGGACCCGCCCGGCCGGCTTCGCGTTCGGGATCACCTCCTGCGGCCGGCTCTCGTGCCTGACCGGGCCCGACGGGGTGCGCGCGGTCGACCCGGCCGACGGCACCCAGCGCTGGTTCCGCCCCGGATGGCGCGGCGTCGAGCAACGCGGCACGTTCCTCGTCGCGACCGGCACCGAGGCCGGCGAGAACGAGCTGGTCGGGCTCGCCGATCCGGACACCGGCGCGCTGCTCACCGACCTGCACGGGTGGCGGCCGGTGCCGGGCAGCGGCGGCGACCACCTGCTGGTGACCCGGGGTGCCGGCACCGATGGTCGTACCATGGTCGCGGTCGCCGCCCCCGGCGACACCCAGCCCCGGATCCTCGCCGATCTCCCGGCCGGCACCGGTGACTGCCGGTCCGTCCCCGGGCGGCTCGCCTGCCGCACCGCCTCCGGCGAGCTCGTGGTCTGGGCGTACCCGCCGAGAGGATGACGACCGCGTGGCGCTGATCGAGCTGAGCCCCGAGGAGACCACGGCTCAGCCCGGCCCCGGCGGACTGCCCCCGGCGTACGTCTACCGCCGCCTCGGCCTGCTGCTGGGCGCGCTCCTGGTCCTCGTGCTCGGTGGCGCCGCACCGCCGCAGTCGCTGCTCTGGCGGCACGTGGCGTTCCTGCCGCTCCGCGACGCCGACTTCACCGCCGGCGACGGGCAGGTCTACGCCCTGGACTTCACCACCGACCCGCCCACGATCAAGGCGTGGTCCGGCCGGACCGGACGCGAACTCTGGGAGATCTCCGGGCCGGCCGCCGCCGACGGGCCGTACGCGATCAACGCGCGGATCCCCGGCCTGGTGCTGGTCAACGTGCGCCGGTCCACGACCGTGCTGGACAGCCGCACCGGTACGGCCCTCTGGAACTCCACCACCCAGCTCACGCCGCTCGGCACCGGCACCGGGCTGATCACCACCGAGCGCTTCCGGCCCGGCACCGAATACGACCAGGAATCCGGCGACCCGGGCATCCTGTACGGCACGTCCAGCGACGTCCTGCACACCGAACCGGCCCTGAGCACCACCCTGCGCGGGGTCGACCTGCGTACCGGGCGCGAACTCTGGACCACCACGGTGCCCGGCTCGATCTCCACCTCGTGGTCCGGCACCGCCCTGGTGGTGTTCTCCAGCGACCGGATCGCCGTCCGCTCCCCGTCGACCGGCGCGGTCCTGCGCGAACGGCGACTGGACAGCGACACCGCCGGTCAGGTGTGGGCGGAGACCGTCGGCCCGGTCGTGCTGCTGCACCACGGTGCCTACGGCGAGGACGAACAGATCGTCGCGTACTCCCTCGACACCCTCGACGAGATCTGGCAGCAGGAACAGCCGGACTCCGAGGGCAGCTCGTTCGGCTGCACCGGGATGCCGTGCCTGCGCAGCCGCGACGACCTCGCCGTGCTCGACCCCGGCTCCGGCGCGGTGCGGTGGCGCACCGACGGCACCGTCGACCTCGAGGCGTTCGGCGACGCCGTCCTGCAGGTGCAGGCGGCCGGCGACCCGCGGGCCGTCGTCGACCGGCGGACCGGCCGCACGCTGGTCGACCTGGAGCGCTGGACCATCTCCACCCCGCTGCCGGACGACCGCGGCCTGCTGCTGATGCGGGCCGAGGCCGGGGCCGGCCTGGTGCTGGGCGTGCTGCCGACCGGGGGCACCCAGGTCCAGCTGCTCGGCCGGGTGCCCGGCGGCACGGTTCCGTGCCGCGCGGACACCGACGTCGTCGTCTGCCAGGGCGATTCCGGGGTCGACCTCTTCCGCTACCTGAGCTGACGCTTTCAGCGCCTTCTGAACGCTTGGCCACCCGCTGCCGATCCTCGCGGACAATGACGGCGTGATCGAGCTCGGCGATCCGGCGCTCACACCCGTGCCGGCCGCACGCCGGCCCGGTGGCATCAGGAAACCGCTGGCCGCTGTCACCCTCGGGCTCCTGGCGCTGCTCGGAGGCGCTGTCCCGCACCCGCGCCCGCCCGCGGTGACCGTGGTGGCCGCCCGGCTCGGCGAGTCCACGTTCGTCGAACGCGACCGGCTGCACATCGTCAGCGGCACCGGATACCAGGCGAGCGGGCCACGGGAACGGACCGTCAGCACCTACTCCCTGCCCGGCGGGCGGCTGCTGTTCCGCAGCACGGTCGCGCTCAGCGGCACGGTCTACCAGGTCACCTCGTCGGGGCGGACGCTGCTGGTGTCGTACCAGGTCGGCACCGTCGGCACCGAGGAGACGACGGCGGCGGTCATGGCCGGCACCCGGCAGGAGCTGTGGCGGGTCCCGGCCCTGCTGCTCACCGTCTCCCCGGACGGCGCCTCGGCCCTGCTGCTGCACCGCGCCGGCAACCTGCCCGGCGACGTCACCTGGCTCGGCCTCACCCTCGGCACCGGGCAACGGCGCTGGTCCCTGACCCAGCCCGTGGCCGGCTACACCACCGCGGCCGCCTACACCGGTGGATTCCCGCGCCGGCTCGTGACGGTCACCGTGGACGGTCACATCGAGGTGCACGACACGGTCACCGGCCGGGCCGTCGCGACCGCCGACGTGCCCGCGCCCGTCGAATGGTCCCGCCGTGGCGTCACCGCGTGGCCCGCCGGTGACCTGGTGCTGGTCGGCGGCGCGGGCGGGGTCACCGCGTACGCGCTGAGCGATCTCGCCCTGCGCTGGACCGGGGCGCTGGACCTCGCCGGCCGCTGGATCCAGCCCGACTGCGCGGGCGCGGTCTGCCTCATCGGGTACCGGGCCGGCATCCAGGTCGTCGACCCGGTCGACGGGGCACCCCGCTGGTCCAGCGAACGCTGGACCTCCGCCGTCCCGGTCGGCCCGGTGCTGCTGGTGACCGGCGGCGGGGGCATGGAGGCCCGGTACCCGCTCGCGGTCGTCGACCCGGCCACCGGCACCCTGCTCGCCGACTTCGGCCACTGGCGCGTCGTCAGCGACGTCCGCCCCGACGTCCTCGTCTGCCGCAGAACTGACGCGTCGGTGGCCATCTGGCCTCTGTAATCTCTCACTCACAGCCCCTTTACGTGGTACCGGGGAAGCTGGGCCGGGGGCTGACACTTCGGAAGGACCCGCGGGTGCGCGTGCTGGTGGTGGAAGACGAGCGGAACATGTGCGACGCGATCGCGCGGGGGCTGCGTCGTAAGGGCATGGCGGTCGACGTCGCGTACGACGGGCTGACCGGCCATGAGATGGCGTACGTGACCCGGTACGACGTCGTCGTGCTGGACCGCGACCTGCCGGGCATGCACGGCGACGAGATCTGTGCCGCGCTGGTCGCCTCGGGCGCGCTGACCCGGGTGCTGATGCTGACCGCCAGCGGGACGGTCGCCGACCGGGTCGAGGGCCTGCAGCTCGGCGCCGACGACTACCTGCCCAAGCCGTTCGCGTTCGACGAACTGGTGGCCCGGGTCCAGGCGCTCGGCCGGCGGGCGACCCCGGCCGCGCCGCCCGTGCTGACCGTCGGTGACCTCGTGCTCGACCAGACCCGGCGGGTGGTGACCCGCGGGGGAGCGCCGATCGATCTGACGAACAAGGAATTCGGCGTGCTCGAAGAGCTGATCAAGGCGCGTGGTGGCGTGGTGTCGAGCGAGGAGCTGCTGGAACGCGTCTGGGACGCCAACACGGACCCGTTCACCACGACCGTACGCGTGACCGTCATGACCCTGCGCAAGAAGGTCGGCGACCCGCCGCTCATCGAGACCGTCGTCGGCTCCGGATACCGGGTACCCGAACCGGTCGTGGTGACCCCCTCATGACGGTCTACGCCTCCAAGCGGGAACGGCTGCGGTTGCGGCCGACCCTGCGCCTGCGGCTGACCCTGCTCAACGGCATCCTGCTCGTCGGCGCCGGGGCGATCCTGGTGCTGCTCGCCTGGCTGCTGGTCGGCGACGCCCTGCACCCCTCGGACAAGCTGCGCCCCGGCACCCAGGTGGTGCTCTCCAACGGCGACCGCCTCGACGCGCTGACCTGGCAGACCCAGCTCGTCGACCAGGCCTCCCAGGAACTGCTGATCAAAGGCCTGATCGCCCTCGTGGCCATCGGCATCATCGGCATCGCGGGCGCCTACGCGGTGGCCGGCCGGGCGCTACGGCCGTTGCACAACGTGACCGCGACCGCCCGCCGTCTCGGCGAGGAAACCCTCGACGAACGGATCCGCTACTCCGGCGCCGACGACGAGGTGGCCGAGCTGGCCCGCACGTTCGACGCCATGCTGGACCGGCTGGCCGGCGCGTTCGAATCCCAGAAACGCTTCGTGGCCAACGCCTCCCACGAACTGCGCACCCCGCTGGCCGTCATGCGCACCGAGATCGACGTCACCCTGAGCGACGACGAGGCCGACGTCGCGGAATACCGCCGGATGGCCAAAGTGGTCCGCAACGCCTCGGAACGCGCCAACGGCCTCGTCGACGCGCTGCTCGTGCTGGCCCGCAGCGAAGCCCAGTCCGGCCGCCGCCTGGTCCGCAAGGTCCCGGCCGACCTCGCGACCAGCGTCCACAACGCCCTGTCCGCGGTCAAGAAGGAAGCCGAACGCCTCAAACTCGACGTCACCACCGACCTGCAGACCGCGAACGTGGTCGGCGACCCGAGCCTGCTGGACCGCCTCGCCGGCAACCTCATCGAGAACGCGATCCGCTACAACCACCTGATGGGCAAGCTCTGGCTCCGCACCGAGAGCGCGAACGGCCACGCCCGCCTCATCGTCGGCAACACCGGCTTCGAGGTCGACCCGGCCGACGTCCCCGGCCTGTTCGAACCGTTCCGCCGCGGCGGCTGGGAACGCACCGGCTCCCGCGGCTCCGGCCTGGGCCTGTCCATCGTCCGAGCGGTCTGCGACGCCCACGGCGGCACGGTCTCCGCGATCGCCCAGCCCGGCGGCGGCCTGGAGGTCACCGTGAGCCTCCCGGCAGCCGACACCACCCCGGTGGTAGCGGCGACAGCAACGGTCCCGCGGGCCAAGGGCCCGGCTGTAGCCCCCAGCTGATCCCGCTGAGTCGTGCTGTGACTCAGTAGCGTTATCGCATAGCTGACAGGTCTGGGAAGGTGGCCGTCCACTATCGTTTGTGGACGGTTCCCGCGAGCGCGGGAAACGGGTGACGCCAAGAAAGCGGCAGCAGCTCGTCGATGAACTTTTCTACGGTCAATTCCTGGGCTGATGTCCTATTTCTAGCTATTTCTAGCGTGACCTTGTTGCTGCTTGTCCTGCAGCTGAGGAGCAAGGGTCCGCCGATCCGGCGGGTGCGCCGTGAGATCGAGCGACCATTCATGGGCGGTGCCCGGCTGGATGCTGCCGTCAATGACGCCGTGGCGATGAATGAGTTCGTCGTGGGCACTGATCTGGGACTGGGCCGGACGGTGGGGCGGATGCATCAGGTCGCTCCCGTCCAGTATCGGCGGGCGGCTGAGGAGATAAGTCGGTTCTACGGCCAGGGCTGGGCGGTCTCGGTGGATCTCGGTCGCGTGGAGACCGGCGAGGCTGCGCGAATCGCTGACTTCTGCTCGGGCCTGGTGACCGGGTCCTCCGGGTGGGTTCTGCGAGCAGCGGAAACGGTGATCATTTTGGTCCCCGGGCAGTGACTAGTCCATTTATCGGTCCAAGGTTGCAGTGGTGAGGTCATGAGCGCGGCAGACGACGAAATTCGGGTAATCACGCAGAAGATCCGGGAGACCGAGAGTGCTCTCGCGCTTGCTCGGGGCCGGCGGAAATGGTCGAACCTGTCGCTGGTTTTCGGGCCGCTGCTTCTTCTCGTTCTCTACGGTATGTGGTGGGTGCCTTGGGTTCCGGAGCGGCTGAGGACAGCGATCTACATCCCGGCCATCCCAGTTGCCCTGGGTTTCTGTATTGCCGCTGTTGTGTTGAAGTTGCGACCTGGGTATCCGGTGCGCAACGCCAACGGTCGACCTCTCGTGGACAAGGGCGAATTTCCCTGGCAGCGTCGACGTCACTTTCGCACCGAGAATGATCTCGAGCTGGATCTGGCCCGGCAGCGGGACGAGAGAAAACACCTGCTGGCCCGAAACGACACATCGTCGAAGGTCCGGCGCATCGGTTACAAGGACGACGCGTACAACGACATCGACGAGATGCGTTCGGAAAGCAAATGGTATCGAGCTGTAAACAACTATCTGCAGGGCATTCTCATCGTGGGTTCCCTGGCGGCGACCGGGGCCACCGGATTGTTAGGGGAGGTGCCTGTCCTCCGATGGGTCGCCTTCGGGTTGACTGCTGCGGTGGGCATCGCCAGCGGCTTCATGGGCTACTTCAAATATAAGGAAAGAAGCTTCTACCTGCAGCAGACGGCAGATGCCATCGAGAGCGAATGGGATGCTGTCGAGATCGGCGTCGGCAGGTACAAGAGGTTCAGCGGCAACGAGGACGAGGCCCTGGCGGAGTTCGTCGAGGAAGTCCACCGCCTGAAGAACGAGCAGAAGAAGCGCCAGCAGAATCTTGAGCAGCCGCCGGACAGCAAGAGCGTGTCCGACCAGTAGCGGCAGGTATGAATTCGGGTCCTGCGGAGAGCTTCCTCCGCAGGACCCGAATTCATGGTCAACTATCCCGTTAGTTTGACTTCTTCTCGACCTGCGCGCGGAGCTTGGGGAATTCGGCCTTCGCGGACTTCATGGTCTTGAAGTAGAAAATCACCCAGCCGATACTGCCCTCGTCGGCCCAGCCGCACATGATCAGGTCGGCGCCGCCCGCCGCGCCCTTGCCGCATTTGGCTGTGCCACCCAGGTCGCCGGTGCCGGCCTCGGTGATGTCGGTCAGCTTGAGGCCACCGATGCCCGCCCCGAGGAACGTGTTCTCGAGTTCGGTCTCCGGGTCGGCGATCTCGGCGGCGGCCGCGGCGACGATGATGATGTCCTGGTCGGCCGGGGTGCCGTACAGGGCGCCGACCGTCTCGGTGGCGTCCGGGACCTCCTTGAGGCCCTCTTCCAGCTGGTCGGCCGCGCCCTCGAACTGCGGGTCCGTCAGCTTCGGGCGTCCGCCCAGGGTCTTGGGCTCGACCACGGTGATGGTCGACGAGGAGGAGTCCTCGGTCGGGTCCGTCGTCGGGACCGTGGTGTCGGTGGTCGGGCGCGTGGTGGGTGCGGCCGAGGAGATCGCGTCGGCGACCTTGTCGGAGGTGTTGCGGGCCACCAGGACGATCGCGGTGACGCCGCCGACGCAGAGGACCAGGACCACGGCGATCGAGATCAGGATGATCGGCAGGGCCCGGGACTTCTTCTTCGGCGGGGCGCCGAACGGTGGGGCACCGAGCGGGGCGGCACCCGGGTAACCCGGCTGCTGGCCGTAGCCGGTCTGCTGACCGTAGTCGGGCTGGGGCGGGTAGCCCGGGGGCACCGAGGTCGGCACGTCGGGGTTGGGCTGGCCGTACGGCTGCCCGGAGGTGGGCTGCCCGCCATAAGACGGCTGCTCGGGCTGAGATCCGTATGGCGGCTGCGAACCGTAAGGCGGCTGCGAGCCGTACGGGGGCTGCGAACCGTACGGGGGCTGGGAGCCGTAGGGCGGCTGCGAACCCTGGGGCGGCTGAGAGCCATAGGGCTGACCCGAGCCGGGCTGGTTGTAGGGCTCGCCGTCCGGGTAGGGCGGCTGGTTGGGCGGCTGGGACATCAACGCTCCATGAGATCGACTACGGCACGTGGCAGCTTAGTCGCACTGAGCTTGCCCTGTGTTCCCCTGTTCTGCGGAGCATGGCAGACCGAACGGCCGGGAAACGCCGGATGCCCCCTACGCCTGAGCTGGGAAGGGGGCATCCGGTTCGCTTGCGGTCAGGCCGGGAGGCTTGCGACTCCCCGGGGCAGGAACCGCTTTCCGGTCACTCTTTCGGAGGTGCCGCTGCGGTCGAGGTACGGCGTGACGCCACCGAGGTGGAACGGCCAGCCCGCACCGAGGATCATGCACAGGTCGATGTCCTGCGCCTCGGCCACGACGCCCTCGTCCAGCATGAGGCGGATCTCCTCGGCCAGCGCGTCGAGCGCCTTCGTGCGTACCTCATCGGCGGTCAACGGCGTGTCGCCGGCGTCGATGAGCTCGACCACCGCGGGGTTGATCTCGTCGTCGGCCATCAGCGGGAGGCCCGCCTCGACGATCCTGGCCAGGTTCGGCGACGAGGCGAAGCGGTCCGGGTAGGCCGCGTGCAGCGTCTCGCCGACGTGGTAGGCCACCGCCGGGCCGACGAGCTGGAGCAGCGCGATCGGGCGCATGGGCAGGCCCAGCGGGTCGAGTGCCGAGTCGACGACCGACAGCGGGGTGCCGGCGTCGATGGCGGTGAAGACCTCGCTGGTGAAGCGGGTCAGCAGCCGGTTGACCACGAACGCCGGGGCGTCCTTGACCAGCACGGACGACTTGCGCAGTTCCTTGCCGACCGCGAACGCGGTGGCCAGCGTGGCGTCGTCGGTGCGCTCGCCCTTGATGATCTCCAGGAGCGGGAGTACGGCCACCGGGTTGAAGAAGTGGAAGCCGACGACCCGCTCGGGGTGTTCGAGGTCGGCGGCCATGTCGGTCACCGACAGCGACGAGGTGTTGGTCGCCAGGATCGCGTCGGGTGCGACGATCTTCTCCAGCTCGGCCCAGATCTGCTTCTTGAGCTCGAGGTTCTCGAAGACGGCCTCGATGACGAACTCGGCGCCGGCGAACGCGGACTTGTCGACCGAGCCGCTGACCAGGCCGCGCAGTTTCGCCGCGGTGCCCTCGTCGAGCCGGCCCTTGGACGCCAGCTTGGCGATCTGGCCGTGGACGTACTCGACGCCCTTGTCGACCCGGGTCTGGTCGAGGTCGGTGAGCACCACCGGCACCTGGAGGCGACGGGCGAAGAGCAACGCCAGCTGGGAGGCCATGAGACCGGCGCCGACGATGCCGACCTTGGTGACCTTGCGGGCCAGACCCTTGTCCGGTACGCCTACCGGGCGCTTCGCGCGGCGCTGGACCAGGTCGAACGCGTACAGGCTGGCCCGGGACTCGTCGCCCATGATCAGGTCGGCGAGCGCCTGGGTCTCGGCGGCGGTGCCGTCCTCGAACGTCGCCTCCTTGGCCAGCGCGAGCAGCTCGAGCGCCTTGTTGGCGGACGGGACAGCGCCGTGCAGCCGCTCGTCGAGCTGCTGCTTCGCGAAGAAGAGCACGCCCTCCCACATGTCCTTGTCGACCTCGGGGCGCTCCACGGTCACGGAACCCTGGACCACGCCGGCGGCCCATTCGAGCGAGCGCTCCAGGAAGTCGGCCGGCTCGAACAGCACGTCGGCGACGCCCAGCTCGCGGGCCTGCTTCGGGCGCAGCACCTTCTGGGTGAGCGGGTTCTGCAGGATGACCTGCGCCGCCCCGGGCACGCCGATCAGGTTGGGCAGCAGCTGGCTGCCGCCCCAGCCGGGGACCAGGCCGATCGCGACCTCGGGCAGGCCCAGGGCCGCCGCGCCGCCGGAGACCGTGCGGTAGTGGCAGTGCAGGGAGACCTCGAGGCCACCGCCGAGCGCCGCGCCGTTGATGAACGCGAACGTCGGGATCGCTGAGTTCTTGAGACGCGCGAAGACCCGATGGCCCAGCTCGCCGAGGGCTACCGCCTGGTCGCGCTGGGTGATGAACGGCATGCCGGTGATGTCGGCGCCGACACAGAAGATGTACGGCTTGCCGGTCAGCGCGATGAACGCCGGCTCCGCCTCGGTGGCCTTGGTGATCGCCTCGTCCAGCGACGCCAGCCCGGCCGGCCCGAAACTGTTCGGTTTCTTGTAGTCGAGGCCGTTGTCCAGCGTGATGAGCGCGGCGGGCTTGTCCAGCCCGGGTACGCGTACCAGCCGGACGAGGGCCTTGGTCACGACCTCGTTGGGGTAGTCCGGGAGCGCCGTCACTTGTCGTTTCCTTCCCAGTGGGGGTTCTCCCAGATGACCGTTCCGCCCATGCCGATGCCGATGCACATGGCGTTGATGCCGTAGCGGACCTCGGGGTGCTCCGCGAAGTGCCGGGCCAGCTGCGTCATCAGCCGCACGCCGGAGGAGGCGAGCGGGTGGCCGATGGCGATCGCGCCGCCCCACGGGTTGACCCGGGGGTCGTCGTCCGCGATGCCGTAGTGGTCGAGGAACGCCAGCACCTGCACGGCGAACGCCTCGTTCAGCTCGAACAGGCCGATGTCGTCGATGGTGAGCCCGGCGAGGCGCAGGGCACGCTCGGTCGACGGGATCGGGCCGTACCCCATGATCTCGGGCTCGACGCCGACGAAACCGTAGGAGACCAGCCGCATCGCGATCGGCAGGCCGAGCTCGCGGGCGGTCTCCTCGTCGGCCAGCAGGGCCGCGGTGGCGCCGTCGTTGAGGCCCGCCGCGTTGCCGGCGGTGACCTTGCCGTGCGGGCGGAACGGGGTCTTCAGGGTGGCGAGCTTCTCCATCGAGGTCTCGCGGGGCGCCTCGTCGACCGTGGCCAGGCCCCAGCCCTGCTCGGCGCTGCGGATCGCCACCGGCACCATGTCGGGCTGCAGCTTGCCGTTCGCGTACGCCTTGGCCGTCTTCTCCTGCGAGGCGAGGCCGTACGCGTCGACGCGCTCCTTGGTGATGGTCGGCAGCCGGTCGTGCAGGTTCTCGGCGGTGCTGCCCATGACCAGCGCGGACGGGTCGACGAGCTTCTCGGCCAGGATCCGCGGGTTGGGGTCGACGCCCTCACCCATCGGGTGGTGGCCCATGTGCTCGACGCCGCCCGCGATGGCGACGTCGTAGGCGCCCATGGCGATGCCGCCGGCGACGTTGGTCACCGCGGTCATGGCGCCGGCGCACATCCGGTCGATGGCGTAGCCGGGCACGGTCTTGGGCAGGCCGGAGAGCAGGGCGGCGGTACGGCCGATGGTCAGGCCCTGGTCGCCGGTCTGGGTGGTGGCCGCGATCGCGACCTCGTCCACCTTCTCGGGCGGGAGCTGCGGGTTGCGGCGCATCAGCTCACGGATGCAACGGATGACCAGATCGTCGGCACGGGTCTCGGCGTACATGCCGCCGGCCTTGCCGAACGGGGTGCGGACGCCGTCGACGAAGACGACCTCGCGACTTACTCGGGGCACAACGAGCCTCCTTGCAGGCGTGAACCCAGGGCGTTGACACGGCAATGTTACTCGCCGGTAAGTACCCGGGGCCACCCGCTCGGGAAACCGATTCGTAACCTCGGCTCAGGCCTCCGGCAGGACCGTGGCGATCTGCTCCGCGATCAGGCCGATCTGCCACTCCCGGGCCCCGAAACCGCGCAGCACGTCGCCGACCGTCGCGGCGGTGACCTCGGCCGGCGGCGACCAGGCCAGCCGGCGGATGAAGTCCGGGCTGATCAGGTTCTCCGGCGGGAGGGTGTGCGACTCGGCGGTGGCGATCACGACCTGACGGCAGCGCTGCAGCCGGGCCGCCGCGACCGGATCGCGTTCCGCCCAGCGGTGCGGCGGGGGCGGGCCCTCGACCGGCTGGTTGACCGGCAGCTCCTCGTCGCCGAGCGTGCGGGCGACATCCAGCGCGTCCAGCCAGACCCGGGCGAGGCGGCGCACCGAACGGCCACCGAAGCCGGGCAGGCCCAGCAGCGCGCGCTCCTCCTTGGGGTCCAGCTCGGCCGCGGCGATGATCGCCGAGTCGGGCAGGACCCGGCCCGGCGCCGAGTCGCGCCGCGAGGCGACCCCGTCGCGGGCGTACCAGAGGGCGCGGACCCGGGACTGGGCGCGGGCACCACGGACACGGTGTATTCCGGAGGTCCGGCGCCAGGGGTCGGGGCGGGTGCGCGGGGGCCGGTCGGCGCTCGCCACCAGGGCGGCGAACTCCTCGGCGGCCCACTCGGCCTTGCCCTGGTTCTCGAGCTCGGTGGCGAGCAGGTCCCGCAGGTCGGTGAGCAGCTCGACGTCGAGCGCCGCGTAGGTCAGCCACGACTCGGGCAGCGGGCGGGTGGACCAGTCCGCGGCCGAGTGGTGCTTCTCCAGCGAGTAGCCCAGGAGCTGCTCGGTGAGCGCGGCCAGCCCGACCCGCTCGAACCCGGCGAGGCGGGCGGCGAGCTCGGTGTCGAACAGCTTGCGGGGCTTCATGCCGATCTCGGCCAGGCACGCGAGGTCCTGGCTGGCGGCGTGCAGCACCCACTCGGTGTCGGCCAGCGCCTCGTCGAGCGTGTGCAGGTCGTCCAGCGGCATCGGATCGATCAGCACCGTGCCGGCGCCCTCGCGGCGCAGCTGGATCAGATAGGCGCGCTGGGTGTAGCGGTATCCGGACGCGCGCTCGGCGTCGACGGCGACCGGACCGGTGCCGGCGGCCATCCGCGCGACGATCTCGGCCAGCTCGGCGGCGGTCTCCACCGGCTGCGGCGTGCCGTCACGGGGCGCGATGAGGGGGATGGAAGTGCGGACAGGCTCGGCGTCGAGCTCCGCTGGAGCAGCGGTCTCGGCAGCGAGCGCAGGGTCGGGACCGCCAGACGTCGGGTCGGGCGGCACTTCGTGCGGTCCGTCTTGTGCGTGGTCCGGCGCGTCCCGACGGCGCAGGGGTGCATCGTCGGTCACACCGTAACCGTACGGGGGTACCCACCCATGCGTGTGCAGCCGGGTACCGGCGCGTCGGCGCTCGATCGACTTCCCTGGCAAAACCCTGGCGAAAAAGCCTCCCCGAGACCCGTCCGCGGAGCCGTTTCGTTCGTACTACCCACCGGAGCGTCGAGTATTCGGGAGTTGCTGCATGACCGACCGCACCGAGCATCACCCGCCGGTAGCCGGCGACGGCCGTGGGGGCGAGGGCCAGGAGGGCATGCGAAGGATGGCACAGTGACCACCGCCTACGACCCTTTCGGGGTGCCGGGCCAGCGCCGGGCGCCACAGGACCCGCTGCTGAGCCTGCCCGACCACCCGTCCGGCGAGTGGGCGACGGCCGCCCGGCCCGCGGCACCCCCGCCGCGCATAGGGCATCCGCGGCCCGCCCGCCGCGAGCCGGGGCCCTACCTGGCCTCGTCCGCCGGCGGTGCGCCGTACGCGCTGGTCAGTGAGCCGGTCGAGCCCCGGCGCCGCGGCCGGGCGATGCCCACGCTGCTGGCGCTGGTGCTGCTCGGCGGCGGTGGATTCCTGGCCTGGCGCCTCGAACGGGCCGACACCCGGCTGACCGCGCAGATCAGCGCGTCGCAGCAACAGGCGACCGCACTCGCCGACCGCGCCGAGAAGCTGGAGAAGAAGCTAGCCGGGGTCTTCGACCCGGAGGCCATCTCGTCGTCGGTGCTGCCGAGTGTCTTCCGGGTCCGGGCCGGCAACTTCACGGGTACGGCGTTCGCGGTCGGCGACCCGGACGGGAACCAGACCGACCTGCTCACGAACTACCACGTGGTGGAGTCCGTGTGGGAGGCCGGCGACAAGAAGATCTTCCTGGAACGCGGCAAGGACGAGCTGGCCGCCACGATCGTCAAGGTCAGCAAGGGCAAGGACATCGCCCTGCTGCGGACCAGCAAGAAGATCGCCGGGCTCGAGGTCGCCAAGGAGACCGTGAAGCCGGGCCAGCAGGTCGTGGTGGTGGGCACCCCGCTGGGCCTCGAGGACACGGTCACCACGGGTGTGGTCAGCGCGTACCGGCCGGACGACTCCGACGGGCCGTCGATCCAGTTCGACGCCCCGATCAACCCGGGCAACTCCGGCGGGCCGGTGGTCAACAGCGCGGACGAGGTCATCGGGCTGGCCACCGCGAAGGCCCGGGACGCCGAGGGCATCGGCTTGGCCGTACCGATCAAGACCGCCTGTGACACCTTCGACGTGTGCTGATCGCTGATCCTTTTCGGCGGATGCCCGCCCGGGGAGTGGGACGCCGCTGCCCCCGCCGGCGGGCGGGGCGCCGGATCAGGGAGCCGAGGCACGCTGCCGGTTGAACGACGTGACGCCGGGTGGGGGCAGGCCCGCCGTCGAGGCCAGCATCGTGCACCAGCCCTGCAGGTGGGCGCCCAGGTCGTCGGAGGTCGGCGTCCAGGAGGCTCGCATCTCCAGGTCGGCGGTCGGGAGCGGGCCGGCCAGCTCACCGAACCGGGTCGACGCGGTCTGGGTGATCGTGCCGCCGATCGCGGTGTAGGCCGCGGCGTGCTGTTCCAGGCCGTCGGTGAGCCAGGTCCAGGCGACCGCGGGCAGCAGCGGATCGCCGGCCAGGTCGGACTCCAGCTCGGCGGTGATGAGGGTCACCAGCCGCAGGTTGCCCCGCCAGGCCTCGTGCCCGTCGGGGTCGTGCAGCAGGATCAGCCGGCCGCTCGCCACCTCTTCGCCGTCGCGCAGCACCGAGGCGGTGAGCGCGAAGGCGTACGGTGCCAGCCGCTGCGGCGCGGCGGCCTCTTCCAGGAGGATCTCGTCACGCGGAGCAGCGGCCCGTAACCCGGACACAGCGCGGGTGAACGCCTCGGGTGCAGCGGACGTAGGCGCCATAGAAGGAAGGGTATGCCGATCACTGCCTTGTGAACGTGCGCGGCGCGCCGCACGCTCCCGTTCACTCACGTGGCACGATGTCGCGGGTGAGCAACTCTCCCGCCGACTCCGCCCTCGTCCGTGCCTGTCGGGGCCTGGAGGTTCCCCGGACCCCGGTCTGGTTCATGCGTCAGGCCGGCCGGTCCCTGCCGGAATACCGCAAGATCCGCGCGGGGGTCGGGATGCTGGAGTCCTGCCGCCGCCCCGATCTGGTCACCGAGATCACGCTGCAGCCGGTGCGCCGGCACGACGTCGACGCGGCGATCCTGTTCAGCGACATCGTGGTGCCGCTCGCGGCGGCCGGGATCGACCTGGACATCGTCGCCGGGACCGGGCCGGTGGTGGCCGAGCCGATCCGCACCGCCGCCGACGTGGCCCGGGTGCGGCCGCTCACCCCGGCCGACGTGGACTATGTCGCCGAGGCGGTGCGGCTGCTGCTGCCCGAGCTGGGCGCGACGCCGCTGATCGGGTTCGCCGGGGCGCCGTTCACCCTGGCCAGCTACCTGATCGAGGGCGGACCGTCCAGGACCTACCTCAAGACCAAGGCGATGATGTACGGCGAGCCGCAGCTGTGGCACGACCTGCTCAGCCGCCTGGCCGACATCACGCTGACGTTCCTGCGCGTGCAGGTGGCGGCGGGGGTGAGTGCGGTGCAGCTGTTCGACTCGTGGGCCGGCGCGCTGTCGGAGGCGGATTACCGCGAGTTCGTCATGCCGCATTCGGCGCGGGTGCTGAGCGGGCTGGAGTCGGCCGGCGTGCCGCGGATCCACTTCGGTGTCGGCACGGCGGTGCTGCTGGAGGCGATGGGCGAGGCGGGTGCGGACGTCGTGGGCGTCGACTGGCGCACCCCGATGGACCGCGCGGCGGCGATCGTCGGCCCGGGCCACTCGCTGCAGGGCAACCTGGACCCGGCGATCCTGTTCGCGCCGTGGGAGGTCGTCGAGCGGGAGGCCCGCCGGGTGCTCGAGCAGGGCAGGGCCGCCCGCGGGCACGTCTTCAACCTCGGCCACGGCGTCATGCCGGAGACCGACCCCGGCGTGCTGACCCGCCTGGTGGAGCTTATCCACTCCGTGTGAGGTCCTCCACGACGTACTGTTCAGCGACCTGAGTCCCGGTGACCTCCCATTCCGGGCCCAGCTCGGGGGCGAAGGTGTCACCGTCGACGGCCAGGTCGATCCGGGTACGCACGAGGTGGCCGGCGTGGGGGAGCAGGGCGGCGTAGACCTCGGCACCGCCCATCACCCAGAAGTCGTCGTGCCGCGCGAGCAGCTCGTCGATCGATCCCAGCACCTCGGCCCCCGCGGCACTCCAGCCGGTGCGGCGGGTCAGGACCACGTTGCGGCGCCCCGGCAGCGGCCGCACCTTCTCGGGCAGCGACTCCCAGGTGGCCCGGCCCATGACGACGGTGGCGCCCATCGTGCGCTCCCGGAACGTCTTCTGCTCGCCGGGGATCCGCCACGGGATCTCACCCCGGGCGCCGATCACCCGCCCCTGGGCCTCGGCCCAGATCATGTGGATCGTCATACCGCGACCGGCGCCCGCAGAGCCGGATGGTGCTGGTAGTTCTCGAGCGTGAAGTCCTCGAACCGGTAGTCGAACAGCGAGGGCGCGGGAGCCAGCTTCAGGGTGGGGAGCTCGTACGCGTCCCGGGTGAGCTGTTCGCGGACCTGCTCGACGTGGTTGGAGTAGACGTGACAGTCGCCGCCGACCCAGACGAAGTCGCCGGGGATCAGGCCGGTCTGCGCCGCGATCAGGTGGGTCAGCAGCGCGTAGCTGGCGATGTTGAACGGCACGCCGAGGAACATGTCGGCGCTGCGCTGGTACAGCTGGCAGGAGAGCCGGCCGTCCGCGACGTAGAACTGGAACATCGCGTGGCAGGGCGCGAGGGCCATCTCGGGCAGCTGGGCGACGTTCCACGCCGACACGATCATGCGGCGGGAGTCGGGGTCGCGCTTCAGCGTGGCGAGCAGGTCGGTGATCTGGTCGGTGTGGCCGCCGTCCGGGGTGGGCCAGGAGCGCCACTGCTTGCCGTACACCGGGCCCAGCTCGCCGTTGCCGTCGGCCCACTCGTCCCAGATGGTGACGCCCTGCTCGCGCAGCCACTGGACGTTGCTGTCGCCGCGCAGGAACCACAGCAGCTCGACCGCGACCGACTTGAAGTGCACCCGCTTCGTGGTGACCAGCGGGAAGCCCTTGGACAGGTCGTAGCGCAGGCGCTCGCCGAAGAGGCTGACCGTGCCCGTACCGGTGCGGTCCGCCTTGGGTGTGCCGGTCTCGAGGACGCGGCGCAGCAGCTCTTCGTACTGGGTGTCGGCCATGGCGACACGGTAATACGCCGCGCCGCCCCTGGCCGCTGAGGGCCGGGGCGGCGCGGGTCACACGTCAGCGGGACCAAGCGTCGCTCATCGCGGAGATCTGCTGGTTGAGCTGGGCGAGGTCGCCGTTGGACTCTTCCTTGCGGGGTGCCTCGGCGGTGAAGCCGAGCTGCGTGCCGAGCATTTGCCAGCGGTCGAACAGGATCGCCTCGATCAGGACGTCCTTGACGTCCTCGTGGGCGCCCTCCAGCTCCTTGACGGCAGCCTCGTACCGCTCCACTTTCTTGAGGAGCTCAGAACCATCGTAGTTGCTCATGGGGCAACCGTACGTTAAGTGAAGCTTGTTCGGGTTGATATCGCTACAGGTCGAATTCACCGTCTTTGGCGCCCCCGACGAAGGCGTCCCACTCGGCCGGCGTGAAGAAGAGCACATCGCCCTCCGGGTGGCGGGAGTCCCGCACCGCCACCCCGTTGTCGAGCAACGCGACCTCCACGGCCGCGTCCTCGGACGTCGCACTGCGGCGCCACACGGCACCGGTCAGATCTGACTCAAACTTCTTAACCACGGCGCACAGTGTGCCAGCACCGCCGAAACACTCACCCTTTAGTGGTGCTCAGTCCTTGAGCTTGGCCGCGATGGTGATGATCCGGGTGGCCAGGTGGTCGAGGGCCGCGGTCACCTCGTCGGGGACCGGGGCGTCGTTGGTCGCGCCGGTGACGTGCGAGACGCCGTACGGGTTGCCGTCGGCGAACTTCAACGGGTCGGTGTAGCCGGGCGGCACGATGACGCCGCCGAAGTGGTAGATCGAGTTGTAGAGCGCCAGCAGGGTCGACTCCTGGCCGCCGTGCGCGGTCTGGCTGGCGGTGAAGCCCGCGTACGCCTTGTTCGCCAGCAGGCCCTGGCCCCACTGGGCGCCGAGCGTGTCGAGGTACTGCTTGAGCTGGCTCGCCACGTTGCCGTAGCGGGTCGGGGTGCCCAGCAGTACCGCGTCGGCCCACACGATGTCGTCCGCGGTGGCCTTCGGCTCGTTCTTGGTCCGGTCGAAGTGCTGGCTCCAGGCCGTGTTGGAGGCGATGGCCTCCTCCGGGGCGAGTTCGGCGACCTGGCGCAGCCGCACCTCGGCCCCGGCCTTCTCGCCGGCCTGCTGGAGTCGTTCCGCCATGCCGTGGATCGTGCCGGTGGACGAGTAGTAGATGATCGCCAGCTTCACATTCGCCACGAGAACCCCTCTGGTAGTTGTTTGCAACGTCAACTAACCCTAGGAGCGTTCCCGTGCGGGGGAGGGTGAAACGTCAGAGAAGCAACTCGCTGCCGTGCGGCCCGACGCCGTCGGCGTGCTCGTCGTCCATCCAGACGCCGTCGCTGGCGAGGTAGCGGAACTGGTAGTGACCCGGGTCCAGTCGCAGCGTCACCGTGCGGGTGCCGTCCCGGCGGTCCTTGAGCTCGTGCAGCCCCGGCTCCCAGCCGTTGAACGTGCCGACCACGCTGACGGTCCCCGCCGGAGCGCCCTTGGGCAGGCAGAACGTCACCCGGGTCTTGTTGCCGAACAGCTTGCTCCGCTTGATCATCTTTACTCCCGGACGATGCTCTCCTATGAGGACAACGCCAGAGGATACGAGAAGTCACGCGTAAAATCTGCGGATGCCTTCCGAGATCCACGTCTCCTCGTTCGCCGATCTGGACGTCCACACGCTGTACGCCATCCTCAAGCTGCGGGTCGACGTCTTCGTGGTCGAGCAGAAGTGCCCGTACCCGGACCTCGACGGGCGCGACACCGAGCCGGCCACACGGCACGTATGGCTGTCGGAGGGCGACGAGATCCTGGCCTACCTGCGCGTCCTCGACGACGGCGACGTCCGGCGGATCGGGCGCGTCATCGCCGCCCCGGCCGCACGCAAGGGCGGTCACGCGAGCCGGCTCATGGAGCACGCGCTCACCCTGGTCGGCGACCGGCCGAGCGTGCTGGACTCCCAGTCGTACGCGGCGGGTTTCTATGCCCGGTTCGGTTTCGAGGTCGCCGGTCCGGAATTCCTCGAGGACGACATCCCGCACGTCCCGATGCGCCGACCCGGGCAGAACGCCTAGGCGCTGTCGGCTATCCGTTCGAGTGCCACGCCGACCGCCTCGCGGTGGGCGGGGTCGACGAGGTCGAGGACCCGGCGGCGGGCGATGGCCACGTGGTGCGCGTCGGCCTCGCGCTGGCGGCGCAGGCCCGCGTCGCTGAGCAACGCCACCGAGCTGCGGGCGTCCCCCTCGGAACGCTGTTTGCTGAGCAGGCCGTGGCTCGCCAGGTGGTCGGCGACCCGGCTGATCCGGCTGGCGGAGAGGCCGGTCGCGGCGGCGAGGTCGGTCATCCGCATCCGCCGGTCGGGGGTGCGGGCGAGGCTGTACAACACCGCGTACTCGGTCATCGACAGCCCGGTGGCCTTGACCATGTCGGCGTCGAGGGTCCGCGGCAGCAGGTGGACCGCGCGGCCGAGCGAGGCCCAGAGCAGTTCGTCGGCGGCGTTCAGGCTGGTCGGCTCGGTCACAGGGCCATCCTCTTGCCTGAAGCGTGCGTGCGCAAGCATTATTAGCTTGCGTGCGCACGCACGCATATGGTCGGGAGGAACGACATGAAGGTTCTTGTCATCGGAGCGACCGGTTACGCCGGCCACCGCATCGCCACCGCCCTGCGCCGCCGGGGTCACGACGTCACCGGGCTCACCCGGGACCTTGCCGGGGCCGGCGCCCGGGCTCTGGCCGCCGCCGAGATCCGGCCGGTCGCGGGCGAGCTCGCCGACCCCGCGGGTTACCGGGAACACCTGTGGGACGCCGACGTGGTCGTGCACACCGCGATGGACTACGCCGACCCGGCCGGCAGCGACCGCGCCCTCATCGCCGAACTCGTCGCGGCGCCCCGGCACCTCGTCTACACGACCGGGATCTCGCTGCACGGCCGGGTGGACACCCCGGAGCTGGACGAGGAGTCACCGTCGAGCCCGGACAACCCGCTGCACTTCCGATACCAGCTGGAACGGGAACTGATCGCCTCCGGGCTCCCGCACACGATCGTGCGCCCCGCGTTCCTGTACGGCCACGACTCCCGGACCTCCCAGCTCGGACGCTGGTTCGCCGCGCCCCGGTTCGTGGGGGACAAGGACAAGCGGTGGTCCTTCGTGCACGTCGACGACCTCGCCGAGGCGTACGTGCGGATCGTCGAACGTGCGGACGCGCCGCTCGGTGACATCTTCGTGATCGGGGAGGAGAACCCGCCGCCGGCGCTGGAGGTGTTCACCGCGGCGTTCCGGGCCGCCGGGCACGCCGGCGAGGTCACCGTGCACCCGATCAGCCCGGAGGAGTGGCTGGAGCAGGCGGCCGACCAGGACGAACGGGTCAACAGTGCCAAGGCCCGCCGCGAACTCGGCTGGACGCCCCGGCACGCCGGCCCGATCGCCGGCATGGCCACGTACTACGCCGCGTGGCAGGCCGCCAATGCCTGACGTGACCGGCGGCTGACGACGTTCTTTACGGCAGGGCGGTGACGATCTCGGCGACCGAGCGGCGGCGGCCCGTGTAGAACGGGACCTCCTCGCGTACGTGCAGGCGGGCGCGGGACGGGCGCAGGTCACGCATCAGGTCGACGATGCGATGCAGCTCGTCGGCCTCGAACGCCAGGATCCACTCGTAGTCGCCGAGCGCGAACGACGCGACCGTGTTCGCCCGCACGTCCGGGTAGCCGCGGGCCATCCGGCCGTGCTCGGCGAGCATGGCGCGGCGCTCCTCGTCGGGCAGCAGATACCACTCGTAGGAACGGACGAACGGGTAGACGCAGATGTAGGGGTGTGCCTCCTCGCCGGCCAGGAACGCCGGCAGGTGGCTCTTGTTGAACTCGGCCGGGCGGTGCAGCGCCATCTGGGACCACACCGGTTCCAGGTGGCGGCCCAGGGCGGTGCGGCGGAACAATCCGTACGCGTCCTGCAGCGCGTCCGACGAGCTCGAGTGCCACCAGACGAGGATGTCGGCGTCGGCGCGCAGACCGGAGACGTCGTAGGTGCCGCGGACCGTGACGTCCTTGCCGTCGAGCTGCTCGAACAGCGAGTCGACCTCGCCGGCCAGCTCGTCGCGCAACGCGGGCAGCGGCGTGGTGGCCTTGAAGACCGACCACATGGTGTACCGGATCGTGGCGTTCAGCTCGTTGATCCGGGCGGCGTTGCTCTGCGGCTCGCTCATCAGTCCTCCAGGTGTTTCAGGATGTCATCGGCGGCGGCCTCACCGCTGGCCACACAGGCGGGTACGCCGACACCGTCGAACGCGGCCCCGGCCAGCGCGAGGCCGGGATGGTCGTGCAGGGCCGCCCGGGCGAGGGCGACGCGGTCGAGGTGCCCGGGGGTGTACTGCGGGAGCCCGCCGCCCCAGCGCTGCACCCACATCGCGGCCGGCGGGGGCAGCTCGGCGCCGATCAACCGGCCCAGCTCGGCGTGCGCGGTGGCGGCCAGCACGGCGTCGTCGTACTGCAGTCGCTGCTCCTCGCCGTCGCGGCCGAGGGAGACGCGCACGACCACCGGGCCGTCCGCGCGGTCCAGGTTCGTCCATTTGCGTGTGACGAACGTGGCCGCCTTGACCAGCGTGCCCTCGCTCGGCGGCACGAGGAAGCCGGAGAGGCCGGGCAGCGCGGTGCCGGTGGGCAGCGCGAACGAGGCCAGCACGACGCTCGCGTAGGACAGCGTCTCGACCTCGGCGGCGGCGGAGAGGTCGACGCCGGCGAGCAGCCGGGCGGCCGGGGCGGCGGGCACGGCCAGCACCACGGCGTCGACGTCGTCGGTCTGCGGGGCGGGCACCGGGCCGAGCAGCAGCCGCCAGCCGTGCGCGGTGCGGATCAGCTCGCGCACCGGCAGGCCCAGGCTGATCCGGGCGCCGGACGCGGTGGCGGCGGCGCCGATCAGGCTGCTCATGCCGCCGGCCGGGGCGGCGAAGACCGGGCGCCCGGGAACGCGTACCGAAGCGGCCTGAGCGGCCCGGACCGCACCGGCGAGGGTGTGTTCGACGCGGGCCGTGCGGGCCAGCGCGGGCATCGTGGTGGCCAGCGAGAGCCGGTCGGCCCGGCCCGCGTAGACCCCGCCGAGCATCGGGTCGACCAGGCGGTCGGCGACCTCGTCGCCGAACCGGGACCGGACCAGGTCGCCGACGGAGATGTCCGCTCCGGCGGCGAGCAGTGGGTGGCCCTCGTCGCGGTCGGCGCCCGCCGCGACGGTGGCGACCGGACCGAGGGCGCTGAGGTCGCCGGGCACCCCGATCAGCGTGCCGGCCGGCACCTTCTCGAGCTTGCCGCCGATCGCGAGCGCGGCGGGGACGGGCGCCGGGTGCACGAGGGAGTCGCCGAGGCCGAGTCGCCGGGCGAAGCGGACCGCCGCGGACTCGGTGCCGTCGGGGGCGCTCATCAGCATCGACTCGGCGCCGCGCTCGACCTGGGTGCCCGCGATCTCGCCGGTGCGCAGCTTGCCACCGAGGCGGCCGGACATCTCGTACACGATGATCTCGGTGTCGGCCGGGGCCCGGTCGCGGACACGCACCGCGGCGGCCAGTCCGGCGATCCCGCCGCCGATCACCGCTACCCGCTTTCGCACGGTCCCCACCCTGTCAGGTCGCGGCGTCCGGTGGCCACCGGGGTCGTTCGATGTGAGCGGCACGTCAATGATCTTGTCGTGATCCGGCCCGGCGGGGCAGGGTCGAAGGTCCCGCCGGGGGCATTACTCTCGGCGCATGGACTATCAGGTTTCTGTGACCGTTGAACAGTTGGCCGAGTGGTACATGCGCCTCAAGGGACTCGCGGACGCCCACCACGGGCACGCCACCGGGGATCATCTCAAGGACCTCGCCCAGGAGGTCTACGAGATGGTCCCCTCGGAGTGGTGGGCGACGCAGCCCGATCCGATTACTTCGGGTCGAGGGTGATCGACAGGCTGTTCACGCAGTGCCGGGTGTTCTTCGGCGTCATCATCTCGCCCTTGAACACGTGGCCCAGGTGGCCGTCGCAGCGTGCGCACCGGATCTCCGTGCGCACCATGCCGCCACTGTAGTCGTCGATCTCCTTCACGGCTCCCGGGATGGCGTCGTCGAACGACGGCCAGCCGCAGTGGGAGTCGAACTTGGTGTCGCTGGGGTACAGCTCCGCGCCGCAGCCCCGGCACTTGTACATGCCCTCGGTCTTGGTGTTCACGTACTCACCGGACCAGGGTCGCTCCGTGCCCGCGAGGCGCAGCACGCGGAACTCATCGGCTGTCAGGCGGACCTTCCACTCATCCTCGGTGGTCGGCACGGTTGTCTCTTCGGTTGCCATACCCCAACGGTACGTCGGGCCGCACGTGTGGTGCGGCTTCCCGCTCTCCCAGGGCCGTTGAGCTGGGCATGGAAGCAGCGCTCTTCCGGCCGACCTGGCAGCAGGCACTCGGTCGCGGTCTCTATCTGGGTGCGGTCACCGCCGTCGTCCTGATCACCACGTCGGTGATCCTCGCGACGGCCGGGTTCGTCGCGCCACCGGTCTGGATGTGGCCGCTGCTGGCCGTCGGGACGCCGGCCGCCGGTGCCCTGGCCGGTCTGCTGGTGCGTCCGCGATTCGGTACGGAGCTCGGCGCGGACGGCATCCGCACCGTCACGCTGTTCGGTGCCGCGGTCGAACCGTGGAGCTCGGTCGTCGATCTGCGGGCCGAACGCCGGGGTGCCCGCACGGTCGTCTCCGTCTATCTGGACTCCGGGTCGAGCGTGCAGCTCCAGGCCCCGTACAGCGGGGAGCTCTTCGCCGCTGACCCCCAGTTCGAGCTCAAGGTCTTCGCGCTGTCCCACCAGTGGCGCAGCCACAGGTTCGGGGGTGTTCCAACGTGATGAACCGGGGCGCTACGTGCATATCGGACGAGAAACGCTAAACTCCACCGGACCAATGCCCTAAAACGCTACAGAACGGAATTCTCCTCATGAGTTTCACGCGCCGGTTGGCCGCGGGTCTGCCCGTGGCCGGCGTCATCGCCTTCGCCGCACTCGCTCTCACCGGAGCGCCCGCCGCGGCGACCGGTGACGAGGCCGCGACCCGGGTCAACCTCCCCGTGGTCATGACCACCCCGTCCTGCGCCTCCGAGGAGCGCGGCGAGGACTGCGGCTACGGCTACGGCTCCGCGGCCCCGACCGACAGCCCCACCACGACGCCGACCCGCGGCGGCAGCGGCTACGGAAGCGAGGCCCCGACCACGGCGCCGACCCCGAGCGCCAGCGTGGACACGGTCTCCCCGACGCCGTCGGTCTCCCCGACCACCGGTAGGGGCGTCAGCCCCGACAACGAATCGCCCCACCTGCCGGTGACCGGTGCCCCGATGGGCCTGATCGTCGCGGTCGGCGCGGTCCTGATCGCCGGTGGCGCGGGCGCTGTCTACGCCAGCCGCCGTCGCAACGCCTGACGATCCGCATCCGCGACACGGCCGCTCTCCCCCGCACCGGGGGAGGGCGGCCGTTATCGTCGTTGGCATGGCAGCTTCCCGGTCGCCCGCCGAAGAGATCGAGGTCGCGGGCCGGCCCGTCCGCCTCAGCAGCCCCGACAAGGTCGTCTTCCCGCAGCAGGGGTACACGAAGCGGGACGTCTTCGAGTACTACCTCGCCGTCGGCGACGGCATCATGCGCGCCCTGCACGACCGGCCCACCACGCTGCAACGCTTCCCCGACGGGCTCGACGGGGAGACGTTCTTCCAGAAACGCATCCCCACCCGCGGCGTGCCACCCTGGATCGAGACCGCGACCATCACGTTCCCCAGCGGGCGTACGGCCGACGAGCTGTGCCCGGCCGACCTCGCGCACGTGGCCTGGGCCGCCCAGATGGGCACGATCGTGTTCCACCCGTGGCCGGTCCGGGGCGCCGCCGCCGAGCACCCCGACGAACTGCGCATCGACCTGGACCCGCAGCCCGGCAACGACTTCGGCGACGTGGTCCGGACCGCCGGGGTGGTCCGCGAGGTGCTCGCCGACCTCGGCTGGCAGGGATACCCCAAGACCTCCGGCGGCCGGGGCGTGCACGTCTACGCACGGATCCGCCCGCAATGGTCGTTCGTCGAGGTCCGCCGGGCCGCGATCGCGCTGGCCCGGGAGGTGGAACGACGCGACCCCGACCGGATCACCACCTCGTGGTGGAAGGAGGAACGCGGACAGCGGGTCTTCCTCGACTACAACCAGATGGCCCGGGACCGGACCATCGCCTGCGCGTACTCGCTGCGCGCCAACGCCCGGGCCACCGTCTCGACGCCGGTCACCTGGGACGAGCTCACCGCGGTGGAACCCGACGACTTCGACCTGCGCACGGTGCCCGCCCGGATCGCCACGGTGGGGGATCCGCACGCCGGGATCGACGACATCGCGTACGACCTGACGCCGTTGCTGGAATGGTCCGCCCGCGACGAGAAGGCGGGGCAGGGGGACCTGCCGTACCCGCCCGACCACCCCAAGATGCCGGGCGAGCCGATGCGGGTCCAGCCGTCCCGGGCCCGTACTAAAGATTGATCTTGAAGCCTTCGTGCGAGGCGGCGAAGCCCAGCCGGTCGTAGAACCGGTGGGCGTCGGCGCGGCGCTTGTCGGTGGTCAGCTGGGCCAGCCCGCACCCCCGCTCCCGGCCCCGCTCCAGGACCCACCGGATCAGGTCACCGCCGAGACCCCGTCCCCGCAGGCCGGAATGGATCCGCACCGCCTCGATGGTCATCCGCTCCGAGCCGCCGCGGCTCAGCGACGGGGTGAACGTCAACTGACAGGTGCCCACCACCTCGCCACCGGCCTCGGCCACGATCAGCTCGTTGCGCGGATCCGCGTCGATCGCCTCGAACGCCGCCCAGTAACGGGCATCGGAGGCCTCGGTCTCCCTGGTCCGGCCGATGTCGTCGTCGGCCAGCAGGGTGAGCACGGCTGGAAGGTCGGCTCTGGTTGCGATCCGGAAGGTCGGTTCATTCACCGGCCAAGGTTGACACAGTGGGCTCATGCGGAAGCTGCTCGCGCCGTTCCGAGGCGTCTACCGGGGACTTGTCTATCTCGCGAACTCTCCACGGACGTTGATCCTGTCGTACCTGATGCTGATCGTCGTCTGTGGTGTGCTGTACCACTTCTTCGAGGAGGGGGCGACGTTCGGCGACTCGATGTGGTGGGCGGTCGTCACCGCGTCGACCGTCGGTTACGGCGACATCTCACCCGAGACCTGGCAGGGCCGCGTGATGGCGGCCCTGCTCATCTCGATCATGGTGCTGATCGTGGTGCCGCTGATCACGGCGCACTTCGCCAGCAAGCTCATCGTCGACGAGGACGCGTTCGGTCACGAGGAGCAGGAGGAACTCAAACAGAACCTGCGCCTGGTCCGCCGGCTCCTGGAGGAACTGGCCGAACGCGACGGCGTCACTTCGCCGGGCAGCGCAGCCCCACCTGCGGCACCTGGAGATCGATGAGGTACTTGTCGACCGCGTCCCGGATGCACGAGGTGCTCGGATACGCGGTGTGACCCTCACCCTCCCAGGTCAGGACCTGCCCGGTGCCGAGCATCGAAGCAAGTTCGGCGGTGTTCTCGTACGGCGTGGCGGGGTCGCCGGTCGTGCCCACCACCACGATCGGCGGGGCGCCGGTGGCCGCGCCGGTCGGGTACGGATCCCGCTTCGCCGGCCAGAACGCGCACGACAGCATGCCGATCGCCATCGAAGCGCCGAACAACGGATATTTGGTACGCCACTCGGACTGCAACTGGCGGACCCGGTCCACGGTCAGCGTCTCGCTCGAGTCCGCGCAGTTGACCGCGTAGTTCGCGTCGAACAGGTTGGAGTACGTGCCGTCCGGCTTCCGGTCGGCATACGCGTCGGCCAGTTTGAAGACGCCCTCCGGGTCACCACCGCGCAGGCCGTCGAGCGCGCGGGCCAGCGGCAGCCAGGACGTCTCGGTGTACAGCGACGAGATCACCGACAGGAAGATCCAGCCGGCGGTGGCCTCCCGCCCGTCCGCACCCCGCAACGGCGACGCGTCGGCCTTGGCCATCGCATCCGTGACGGCCTTGCGCGGGTCGTCGGCGATCGGGCAGCGCGCCCCCTGCGCCTTGCACCAGGCGGTGAAGTTCGTGAACGCCCGCTCGAAGCCCTTGGCCTGGGTCTCCGAGGAGTCGACCATGTCCTGCTTCGGGTCGACCGCGCCGTCGAGCACCAGCGCCCGGATCTTGTCCGGGTAGAGCTGGGCGTACGTCGCGCCGAGCAACGTCCCGTACGAGAATCCGAGGTAGGTCATCTTCTCGTCGCCGACCGCGGTGCGCAGCGCGTCCATGTCCCGGGCGGCCTGCTCGGTGCTGAAATTGGCGAGCTTGTCGCCGTACTTCTGGCCGCAGTCCTGCGCGATCTTCTGATTCAGCGCGACGACCTCCTGGAACTCCGCGTCCGACTCCGGGTCCGGTTGCATCCCGAACGACGCGTCCTGGTCGGCGTTGCTGATGCACTTCACCGGACTGGACCGGCCCACGCCGCGCGGATCGAAGCCGATCAGGTCGAACTTGTCGGTGATCTCGGTGGGCAGGCCACCGAACGTCTGCCCGTACGACAGGTAGACCGCGGTGTCGATGCCGGAACCACCCGGACCCCCGGGGTTGATCAGCAGCGAACCGGTGCGGGCGGTCTGCCGGTCCGACCGGATCCGGATCATCGCGACCTCGTACGTCTCACCGCTCTGCGGGTTGTTCCAGTCCTGCGGCACGGCGACGGACGCGCAGTCGTACGTCATCCCGGACGCACCCTGGCCGACCAGGTCGGTGGGCACCTCGGGGCACGCGGTCCACTGCGCCTGGGTGCCCGGCACGGCGGGCGGCGCGCTGCCACCGACGGTGGGCGCGGCGTCGTCGTCCTCGGGCGCGAAGACCGGCAGCGTGCAACCGGCGGTCACGACGACCGCCGCGACCAGGGAGGCTACGACCAGGCGGGGGGTACGCATGCACCCAGCCTACGTTTTCTGAAGATCTCGGCGCGTGGGGCGGTGCGGATCCCGGGCACGGGGGACGATGCCGGTATGGAGTTGCCGATCAACCCGCCCGTCAAGCCGATGCTCGCCAAGCCGGTCGCGGACATCCCGCCGGGCCAGTGCTACGAGCCCAAATGGGACGGCTTCCGCTCGATCATCTTCCGGGACGGCCCCGAGGTGGAGATCGGCAGCCGCAACGAGAAGCCGATGACCCGCTATTTCCCCGAGGTGGTGGCGGCGGTCCTCGCCAACTTCCCGGACCGGGCGGTCATCGACGGCGAGATCATCGTCGCCGACACCGCCCGCAACACCCTCGACTTCGAGGCACTGCAGCAACGCATCCACCCGGCGGCCAGCCGGGTCACACTGCTCGCGGGGACCACTCCGGCCAGTTTCGTCGCGTTCGACCTGCTCGCGCTCGGCGACGAGGACCTCACGGACCGCCCGTTCATCGAGCGCCGGGAAATGCTCGACCGGGCCCTCGCGGCGGCGGCCCCGCCGATCCACACCACCCCCATCACCCGCGACGAGCCGACCGCCCAGCGCTGGTTCGCCGAGTTCGAGGGCGCCGGTCTCGACGGGCTCATCGCCAAGGACCCCGGCCTCACCTATCAGCCGGACAAACGGGTCATGACGAAGATCAAGCACAAGCGCACCGCGGACTGTGTCGTGGCCGGCTACCGCCTGCACAAGTCCGGCGCCGACCGGATCGGCTCACTGCTGCTCGGCCTCTTCGACGACAGCGGCACGCTGGCCTCCGTGGGGGTCATCGGGGCCTTCCCGATGGCCGTGCGCCAGGAACTCTTCGCCGACCTGCAGCCCCTGGTCACGACGTTCGAGGGCCACCCCTGGAACTGGGCCGCCCACGAGAGCGGCGAGCGCACCCCGCGCCGCAACGAGCAGAGCCGGTGGAACGCGGGCAAGGACCTGTCGTTCGTCCCGTTGCGCCCGGAACGCGTGGTCGAGGTCCGCTACGACTACATGGAGGGGGTGCGTTTCCGGCACACGGCCCAGTTCGAACGCTGGCGCCCGGACCGGACCCCGGAGTCGTGCACCTACGCCCAATTGGAGCGCCCGGTCCGCTTCAACCTCGCCGATGTGCTGACGAGTGACTGACCGGCGTCCGGCGGGGTAGAGAGCTGTCCCATGACGTCACGTGTAGTGGTTCTCACCGGTGGGTCCAGCGGGATCGGCAGAGCCGCCGCGCTGGCGTTCGCGGCCCGCGGCGACAAGGTCGTGCTCGCCGCCCGGGGCATCGCCGACCTGGAGAGGGTCGCGGCCGACTGCGGCGGCTCAGCCCTGGTGGTCCCCACCGACGTGACCGTACGAGCCGAGGTGGAGGACCTGGCCGACGCCGCGGTGGACGCTTTCGGACGCATCGACGTGTGGGCCGACTCCGCCGCTGTCATGGCTTACGGCCGTTTCGAGGACCTCCCCCCGCACATCTTCGACAAGACGGTCACCACCGATCTGCTGGGCCCGGCGAACGTGGCCCGCGCGGCCCTGCGGGTCTTCCGGGCACAGGGCCACGGCACGCTGATCATGTGCAGCTCGCTGCTCGCCCACATCACCGCCCCCTGGATGTCGGCCTACGTGACCGCCAAATGGGGCCAGCGCGGTCTGCTGCGCACGCTGCGCCAGGAAACCCGCGACGCCCCGGACATCCACGTCTGCGAACTCATCCCGGGCAGCGTGAACACCCCCATCTACACCAGCGCGGCGAACTACGCGGGCTTCGTGGGCCGCCCGCCCCCGCCCGTGGACAGCGCCGCCCGGATGGGCGCGGCCGTCGTCCGCCTCGCCGACCGCCCCCGGCGCTCCCTGTCGGTCGGAGCGGTCAACCTCGTCACCGAGTTCGGCTTCACCGCCCTGCCACCCGTCTTCGACGCCCTGGTCGGCCCCCTGATGAGCCGTTTCGGCCTGGCCCGGCGCCCCACCCCGCCCGGCACCGGCAACGTCCTCGGCCCGGCCCCCCGGACCGAGGGTGGCCCGCTGCGCCTCGGCCGGTCCGTCCTGGGCGCCGGCATCGGCCTGACCGCGGCCGCCGCTGCCCTGGCTCTGCGCCAGCGTCAAACGCGCTCCTCCTCCCGTCCCTGACCCGCTGCACGTCCAGCCGCGGCTGCACCTCCAGCCGCGGCTGCGGCTCGGCTTCTGGCTGCGGCTTCATGCCATCGCGAGGTGGGGCCTGCGCCGGAGGCGGATCGTGGAGCTCACCGCGACCACGGTGAGCAACAAGGCCAGGGTGATCGCCGCGTGGACACAGCCGTCCACCACGTGATCGGGGCCGGCGGCACTCTCGATCGCATAGACCCCGATCTCGCGTGAGAACCAGAACGGCAGCACATGCGCGACGGCCAGCTCCGGGTCGAGAAGCATCTGCATCATGACCACGGTGAGCAGCACGAGCATGCCCTCCAGCTCACGCGGCAGCAGCGCGCTCACCGCCAGCCCCAATGGTGCGGCCACCGTCACGGTCAGCACGAACATCAGCATGACCGGACCCTGCCGCACCTCATTCAGATCGAACCGGATCAGCAGCGTGTAGGGGACGGACAGCACCAGCCCGACGAACCACAGAGCGACGAGCCGGCCCAGGTAGAGCTGGTGTGTCGCATAGCCGGAGAGCCGTAACCGGGGCTCGATGGCCCGCGCCGCGCTCCCGGCGAACAGCGCCGCAGTGCTCAGCGTGAACCCGACCCCGAGCGACACGAACCGCACCGACTGCCAGTAGGCCTCGCCCCGGCGCGCGTAATAGAACGCCAGCGGCAGCAGTGCCAGCAGCACCAGCACCGACCGGCGCCGCACGATCTCCCTCAGCGCCATCTCCGAGACCGTCAGAGTGCGGTTCACCGGTCGCTCCCCGGGGTCAGGTCGAGCACGGTGTCGGCACGGTCGAGCTCGTCGAGCCGGTGGGTCACCACGACCACGGCCTTGCCGGCGTCGGGCCATTGCCACACCTGCTGCCAGAAATCGAGATAGCTGCCGTTGTCGAACCCCTGATAGGGCTCGTCGAGCAGCAACACGTCGGGATCCCCGAGCCCGGCCAGGACCAGATTGAGCTTCTGCCGGGTCCCGCCGGAGAGCTCCCGGGCCACCCCGGACCGCATCGCGCCCGGCCAGTCGAGGGCCGCGGCCGCCGACCGGCCTTGTGCCCTGGCCTCGGTACGCGAAGAGCCGCGTCCCGCCCCGACCAGCGCAAAATGCTCGTCGGGGGTCAGGAACCCGGCGGTGCCACCGTCCTGCGGGCAGTAGCCGATCGTCCCCCGGACCCGGACCTGCCCCGCGTCGGGAGAGATCAGCCCGGCGCAGATCTGCAGGAGGGTGCTCTTGCCGCACCCGTTCGCCCCGATGATCGCCACGGCCTCGCCCGCTCGCACCGTCAGGTCGACCCTGTCCAGCACCGTCCTGCGGGCATACCTCTTGGTGATGCCGGCCGCCTCCAGCCTGACCCCGCCTGCCCTGGGCCTGGCCGGGACCGCACCGCGCAAGCTGTCGACCACGGTGACGGCGTAGACGGCGGGTGGCCCGAAGACCTGCAGCGGGGGCCGGCCGCTGTCACGCAGGTGCGCGGCGGCCTCGGCCACGACACCCGACGGGTCGACCCTGCGGCGGCGCAACTCGGCCGCGAAGGCGGCGAGCCAGTCATCTACGTTCACGGAGCCTCCATGATGGCGTTGACGTTGCTCACGAACACAGCCCAGTCGGCGGAAGCCGTCCGCAGCATGGCGATGCCGTCGTCGCTGAGCCGGTAATACTTGCGGGCGGGTCCGCCCGAGCCGTCGCGCCAGTCCGCGACGACCAGGCCGAGCCGTTCCAGCCGGAGCAGGACGGGATAGAGCGTGCCCCCGGCGATCGGGCCGAGGCCGCCTTCTTCCAGCCGCTGACCGATCTCGTAGCCGTAGGACTCGCCACCGGTCAGCGCGCCGAGCACGCAGAGATCGAGCACCCCTCTCAACCATTGCTGCCTCCGATCCACGCTGGACAAGGTAGCACCACTACCTAGTCGCCGGCTTTCTTTGATTTCCATCTTGATTCGGCCCTTGGGGCCGGGTGCAAACTCGCCCCATGAACCGCAGCGACATCTGGCTGACGACCGGGGAGTTCGGTCGACGATCCGGTCTTTCGATCAAGGCACTCCGTCTCTACGACACCTCGGGGCTGCTCACGCCGGCCCAGGTCAACCCGACCAGCCACCGTCGGCGCTACGCCGTCGACCAGCTCGAACGCGCCCGGCGGATCAGCCTGCTCCGCGGCCTCGGCATGCCTCCGGCGATGGTGGCCGAGGTGCTCGCGGGCAGCGACGCCGAGGGGATCGCCCACCTGGATCGGTGGTGGGCCGGCCAGGAGCAGGCGTTCGAGATCCGTCGCAGCAGCATCGGCTGGACCCGCACCCGCCTGTTGGCCGGCGACAGCTCCGAGCCCGGTTACGACATCCGTCGCCGCTTCGTCCCGGCGACCAAGATCGCATCGGTGCGCCGGGAGACCGACCAGCACGACCTGCTCGACACCATCCAGCGCGGGGAGTATGAGATCCGCACCGTGCTCCAGGCATCCGGCGCCCGGATGACGGCGGAGCGCTGGGTGATCTACCACGGCTTCGTCACCCCGGAGAGCATCGCGCCGATCGAGATCTGCGTCCCCTGCACCGGAGCGGTCGAGCCGGCGTGGGACGTGGCCATCCGGGTCGAGCCCGCCCAGGACCAGGTCTACGCGACCGTCACCCGGGACGACTGCTTCTACCCGCGCGTCATGCACGCCTACGCGGCTGTCGAGGCCCACGTCACGGCCGCCGCCCTGCCTGTGACAGCCCCACCACGCGAGATCTACGTCAACTACTGGAGCGACATCGCCGGCACCGACCCGTTCGCCTACGTCGCGCAACCCGTCTTCGACCAGACCGCTGAGGAGTCCTGATGGATCACACCCGCCAGACCGCGTTCTCCGACCCGCGCGAGTTCGCCGGCCTGCTCGCCGCGTTGCCGGCTGACGCCCCGTCACTGGCCGCGGCCGTCCGGAACCTGATCGTCCACTACCGGGCCTCGGGCATCGACTTCCCCGCGGATCGCGTGATCGAGATCGACAGCCGGTGGGTCGACCGCCTCATCGGCCACGATCAGGAGAGGTTTCCGGGCTCGCTGCTGGAGCCCCGGGCCGAGGAGGATCGCATCGTCGCCTGCTGCCGTGACTACACCCTGCTGAGCGTGGCAGCATTGCGCCTGCACGGCATCCCGGCCCGCAGCCGGGTGGGCTTCGCCGACTACGTCGACCCGGCGTTCCACGTCGACCACGTCATCACCGAGTGGTGGGACGGCACCCGCTGGCGTGGTCTGGACACCCAGATCGACCCGTCCGGCGGATATCCGGTCGACCCCCACGACGTGCCACTCGCCCCGGGCGGCCTGGTGCCGGCCTCCCGCGTCTGGACGGCGTATCGGCGCGGTGAGATCGATGTGGAGACCTACGGCGTCGGTGCCGGCACCGATTTCCGCGGTGCCTGGTTCGTCCGCAACTACGTCATCCAGGAGCTCGCCCACCGCTACGGCGACGAACTCCTCTTGTGGGACACCTTCGGCGCCCAGTCCCTCGAACTCGACGGCGACCTCACCCTGATCGACGAGGTGGCGGCGCTGCTCACCAAGGCGGACACCGGCGACGAGACCGCGGACCGCAAGCTCGAGCAGTGGTATCACGCCGACGACCGTCTCCACCCGGGCCGCACCATCACCAGCTACTCCCCACGAGGCCCGGTCACCGACGTGGATCTCCTGCGATGACCGGCCCCGACCCCGTCCACCCCGTCCTGCTGATCCCATCCCGGCCTGCGCTCCCGCCGGCGAGCTGGTCGCGGCGGCCGGCGTCTGGCCTGTGCGGAACGCCGGGACGACATCATTTTGCCGCCAGCGGGAACCAGTAGTTGACCGTTGGCCCCTGGGTGGCGAGAGTGGCTCCGGCGTTCATGAACGCGGTGAGCAGGCCGCGGCCGATGCCGCGGTTCCGTTCGGGTGCCGCGACCTCGAGGTGATGGAGGTACCGCAGATGAGGGCGCCCGGCGTCCGGCTGAAACGCGCGGCTCCGGCGGCCTCGCCGGTGACCTGCAGTACGGCGCGATCGAACAGCGCCGGGTTGCCCTGAGTGATCTGCGTGACCATCGCCGTCAGGACAGGGATTCCTGATGGACGGCGCGGAGGCCGTCCAGGGTGATCTGGGCCGTGCGGCGCCAGGTGCCGGGGCGGCACTTCTCGGTGATCTGCACGGTCGCGCTGAGGGCGTGCAGCATCAGCTGGAGGTCGCCGGGGGTGACGCCGGGACGGACGAGACCGGCCTGCTGGGCTCTGACCAGGAGCTCCGCCATGATGGCGGCCAGCTCCGCGGTGTCCTCGTCGGAGCGCCCGATCGCCATGGAGTCCATCAGCGGCCGTTGGCGGGCGCAGCCGGCCAGGGCGGAATAGAAGAATCCGGTCAACGCGATCCAGGGGTCCTCCGCGGCGGCCGCGGTGGCGCGGGCCGACGTCGCCCAGCTGGTGAACTGTTCGTGCAGGACCTCGGTGACCAGGTCTTCCTTGGCCGGGAAGTGACGATAGAGCGTGCCCATGCCGACGCCGGCCCGGCGGGCGATCTCACGGACGTCGACCCCGCCGCCGTGCTCCCGGATGGCGGTGTGGGCGGCGGCGACGATCGCCTCACGGTTGCGCGCGGCATCCTTGCGGAGGGGCCGGGGTGCTACCGGGGCTGTCATGGGGCCAAGTCTAACCGGAGCGCGTGCTACGTTTTTGCGGAGCAACTGTTCCGCTTACCGTCGGTATGACCGGAGGACGACCGTGAACCCTCTCTTCCGCCCCTTCGACCTGGCCGGGCTCGCGCTGCCGAACCGGATCGTGATGGCCCCGATGACCCGGCAGTTCTCCCCGGGTGGGGTGCCTGGGCAGGACGTCGTCGACTACTACACGCGGCGCGCCGCCGGTGGGGTCGGGCTGATCGTCACCGAGGGCACCTACGTCGATCATCCGTCGGCCGGCACCAGCAGCCGGGTGCCGCGCTTCTACGGCGACGAAGCGCTGGCCGGGTGGAAGCGGGTGGTCGACTCCGTGCACGCTGCCGGCGGACGCATCATGCCGCAGCTGTGGCACGTCGGCGCCACCCGCAAGGCCGGCCGCGGCCCGGTCCCCGAGGCGCCGGTCGCCGGGCCGTCCGGGCTGGCCCTGGACGGCACCGAACTGCCCGGTCCGGACAGTGTGCTCACCCTGTCCGACCTGGACGACATCATCGCCGCGTTCGCCGGCGCCGCCCGTGCCGCCCGCGAGGCGGGTTTCGACGGGGTCGAGCTGCACGGTGCCCACGGTTACCTGATCGACCAGTTCCTGTGGTCACGCACCAACAAGCGCACCGACGGTTACGGCGGCGACCCCGTCACCCGGGCCCGGTTCGCGGCGGAGGTGACGGCTGCCGTCCGCGCGGCGGTCGGCCCGTCGTTCCCGGTGATCTTCCGGATGTCCCAGTGGAAGAGCGGAGCCTACGACGCCAAGCTCGCCGACGACCCGCAGACGCTGGAGAACGTGCTCACCCCGCTCATCGAGGCGGGTGCCGACGCCTTCCACGCCTCGACCCGGCGCTACTGGCAGCCCGAGTTCGAGGGTTCGGACCTCAACCTCGCCGGCTGGGTCAAGAAGCTCACCGGCCACCCGGTGATCACGGTCGGTTCGGTGGGCCTGGACGTGGTCTTCACCACGTCGCTGGCCGGCGAGGGAATCCCGTCCCGCACCGAGATCGGCCCCCTGCTGGACCGCCTCGAGCGCGACGAGTTCGACCTGGTCGCGGTCGGCCGCTCGCTGATCGCCGACCCTGACTGGCCGGCCAAGATCCGTGACGGCCGCACCGAGGAGATCATCGCCTACCAGAACGGCATGCTCGCCCAGCTCCACTGACGAGGCCGGCGGGTGGGTCAGTGGACCAGGAGTTCCAGCAGGCGGTCCAGTTCGGTGGCCGGGTCCTCGGCCAGGCCCATGTGGACCGGGCCGGCCTGGAGGATCGTGCTTCGGGGGGCCACCATCCAGCGGAAGCGTTCGCCCTGTTTCATGGCCCGGGCCGCGCCGCCGTCGGCCCCGCCGGCGCACGTGACCTCCCAGGATTTCAGGGCTGCCCGGATCCCGTCGAGGTCGGCGTTGGGGTCGAGGGCCAGCAGGCGGGCCTCGTGGAGGTGGGTGCGGGCGGCCAGGAAGTCCCGGCGGTGGGAGTAGAGAACCACGCCCACGTTGATCAGCTCTCCGCGCTCCATGCGGGGGACCGCTCGGATGATCGCGTACTCGTACGGCGTTCTCATACCGGCAGCCAGGGTGCCGGGTCCGCCGCGCGGGCGAGCAGGTGGTCCTTGTAGGCGGTTCGGGCGGCGTCGGCGGACGCGAAGTCGAACTCGGCCAGCCACTGGTCCGGGACCAGGTCGAGGACCTCGTCCAACAGGCTCGCGGTCAGCTGCGGCAGGAGGTCCGCCGCGGCTGCGGGCAGGGCCGTCGCGTACGGCTTGAGCACATGGTCGTCCCATTTGTAGGGCCGGTGGACCACGGCTGCGGCCCGCGGCCAGTTGTGGTGGAAGTAGAGCGTGGCGCCGTGGTCGATGAGCCAGAGCTCGCCGTGCCAGATCAGCAGGTTGGGGTTCCGCCAGCTGCGGTCGACGTTCTCCACGAAGGCGTCGAAGACGAGGGTTCGGGAGGCGAGCTCGGCTTCGATCGGGTGCGCGACCGGGTCGTAGCCGAGCGCTCCGGGCAGGTAGTCCATGCCCAGGTTGGCGCCGGCGCTGGCCTTGATGAGCTCTTGGACCTCCTCGTCGGGCTCGGCCCGGGCGACGACCGGGTCGAGCTCCATGACGACGAGTTCCGGGACGGGCAGGCCCAGGCGGCGGGCCAGTTCCCCGGAGATGACCTCGGCGACCAGGGCTTTGGGGCCTTGGCCGGCGCCGCGGAACTTCACGACGTACGTTCCGAGGTTTTCCGCTTCGACGATGCCGGGCAGTGACCCGCCCTCGCGCAGCGGCGTGACGTAGCGGACGGCGGTGAGGTCGGGCAGCACCCGATGAACCTTACTGAGGGCCCTTACGGCGCAGGTCCTCGACCTTGGTCATGGCGTCGCGCAGCTCGGTGAGCCACTCCTCGGAGTGTTCGCCGACGAGGCGGACGCACCAGGCCAGGGCCTCGGAGCGGCTGCGGGCGACGCCCGAGTCGACGAGCGTGTCGAGGACCTGGCGTTCGGGCTGGCGCAGCCGGGTCATGACCGGTGCGGACAGGTGGGTGAACAGGTCCTCGCTGTCGCCGCACCGCACGCCCCAGCTGACTTTGCGCTGGTAGCGGTGCTCGACCTGGAGGGCGACCTTGATCCGGGCGTCGCGGGTGTCCTCGCGGAACTGGTGGATGCGGCCGGCCTGGGCGGCGGCCTTGTCGGCGTCGGTGGCGTCGGCGGCGAGGTCGGGGGCCGGCACCCGGCCCCAGATGATGATCTCGTCGCGGTCGATGACGGCCTGCGGCGGCTCGGTGAACCAGCCGTCGTGCACCGCGCCGGTGATCCAGGCGGCGGCGTCGTCGGCGGCCGGGGGTTCGGTCCGTGCTCCTGAGATGCGCATGATTACATGCTTACACCGTTGCGCCGGCAACACCACCACGTCCGCTCAGAGCACAAAAGCATCGGTCCAGAGCTGTCGGGTACGGCCGGAGAGCGCATCCATCAACGCCACCGCTTGACTGTCGGTCAGTGCCGCCACGTAGTCGATGACCGCCCGGCCACGGGCCCGCGAGATCCGGTCCGGGGTGCCCTCGGGCAATTCCTGCTCGCCGAGTTCCACCAGGTCACGGATCCGGGCGGGCAGCCGCTGGGCCTCGTCCGGGTCGGCCAGCCAGGCCAGCAGCGCCTCCACCAGCGACGCCAGCAACCGGGCCTGGCCACGCTGGTGCAACGCCAGGTCGGGCCGGGCCAGCACGAACCTGTTCTGGACGAACTTGAGGACCTGCACCTCGTGCCACTGGGCCGGGGCGAGCAGGGCGTGCCCCGAGCGCACCGCGGGGGTCTCGGTCACCTCGATCGAGTCGACCAGCCGCTTGGTCCACGTCGCGGAGAACGCCGCCACCTGGGCCTCCGCCGCCAGGGAGCCGTCGAACGGGGCGCTGAGCAGACCGTCGACGAGCTCCGCGCGTACCTGCTCGACCGCCGCCGCGAAGGCATCGTCATCAGCCACCCACCCGTCCTTGCGATGCAGCTGGCGGCGCAGCACCTCGATCGCGCTGCCGGTCCGGCGCTGGTCCAGGTCCTCGTCCGGCGTGCCGGAATAGGAGGTGCGCTGCCAGGCCATCAGCTCCGCGGCCACCGCACCCTGCTGCAACACGCCGACACGGTGCACATCCTCAAGATCATGGATCGCGTACGCGATGTCGTCGGCCGTGTCCATCACCGAGGCCTCCGGCGTCTGCTGCCAGTCCGCCACCCGCCCGGCGAACGGCAGACGCGCCTGGACCATGTCCTCGACCTCGGTCGAATACGCGCTGAACTTGAGCGACCCGCCGTCCGGGTCGTCCGCGGGCGCCGACGCCCCGCGCGGCGGCGGATCCATCAGGCGCGGGTGCGGGGTGGGGAACGTCCGCCGGGTCCACGGGTACTTGAGGATCGCCGCGCGGGTGGCGGCGGTCAGGTTCAGCCCGATCGTGGACTGGCCGCGGATCTCCGTGCTGGTCACGATCCGGTAGGACTGGGCGTTGCCCTCGAAACCGTCGCGCAGCCGCAGCCGCTGGCGGGCCAGGTTGTCGAGCACGCGTTCGCCCAGGTGACCGAACGGCGGGTGACCCAGATCATGGGCGAGCGCCGCCGCCTCCACCACGTCCGGGTCGCATCCGCCGAGTTTTTCAAGCGTGTCCGCGTACCGAAGCAGAAGTTTCTCGGCGATCGCCCGCGCGACCGACGCGACCTTGAGACTGTGGGTGAGCCGGTTGTGCACCAGCAGGCCGGCCCCGCCCGGGCTGATCACCTGGGTGACCCCGCCGAGCCGGGCGAAGAACGGTGAACTGACGATCCGGTCGCGGTCGACGCGGAAGGGGCTGGTGGCGAGGTCGCCGGGGGCGACAAGACCGTCACCGAACAAGCGCCGGGCGCGTGGATCATCCATGCGCCCGACGCTATTACATCGGGACAGCGGAGCTGCGGCTACATGGAGGTCAGCGAGACTGCAGGGCGTCCAGCGCCACGGCCATCGCGGCGATCAGGCGCCGGTCGAGCTGCGGGTCGTGGATCGTGACGATGTACTTGTCGCGCAGGCCCCACTTCTTGACCACGGAGAACGCCGGACGGTCACCCGCCAGGAACTCGAAGTGGTACGGCAACCAGGACAGCGAGTCGACGAAACGGCGCAGGATCGCGACCGTCAGGTTGGTCTCCCGGCCGATCATCTCGGTGTATCCGGGCTGCTCGAGGTGCCACGTGGAACGCAGCAGCGATTCCTTGAAGTTCTTGCGGAACAGGCCGATAGGGGTACCGGAGGCGTCCGTGACGTCGTAGGTGGCACCCAGGTCCATGACCTGCCGCGCCTTGAAGCCCAGGACAGGAGTGGTCTTCTTGTCGTCGGTGTAAAGGGTGACCTGCTCCTTGAACGCCATCCGCTTCTGCTGGGCGAACGCGAGGATGCCGGCCTCGGAGCCGTCGGGGGCGACAGCGTGGACCTCGTACTGATTGACCATCAGGCGCACACGCTGGCGCACGATGAGTTGCTGCTGGGTCTGGAGGGTGTCGACAGTCACGGCGGGCAGTGTGACATATCCCCGACGGTGGCGCGGGATCGTGCGGACGGCCAAACTTGCAAGTCGGGACAGAATTGACACGGAGGAACCGCGCATGGCGAAACAGGCAGACGGCCGCAAGCGGCGCAAGGGTGCATGGGTCGCCCTCGCGCTGGGTGCCGCGGCGGTATGGGCCGCTCACGACATCCCGCTGCAGATCGGCTCACGCAAGATCGGCAAGCGCGCCGACGGTCAGCGCGGCGAACGCTACCGCCGGTCCGCACAGTTCTCCGACGGCAAGTTCCGCAACACCCTGCCGGCCACCGAGGTCACCCCGGCCTCGATGCCCCGCATCCTCGCCGCGACCCTGACCGGCCGCGAGGCCCGCCACCCGCACGGCCCGATCCCGGTACTCACCCCGGAAACGGGCGGCGACGGCCTCTACGTCACCTGGTACGGCCACTCGTCCGCGATGATCGAGATCGAGGGCCGCCGCGTCCTGGTCGACCCGGTGTGGAGCGAACGCTGCTCCCCGTCACGCCTCCAGGGCCCCAAGCGCCTGCACGAGCCGCCGGTGGCGTTGCGCGAACTCCCGCCGATCGACGCCGTGATCATCTCGCACGACCACTACGACCACCTCGACATGGAGACGATCCGGCACCTCGTCGACCTGCAGGCCGCCCCGTTCCTGGTGCCGCTCGGCATCGGCGCGCACCTCGAACGCTGGGGCGTCCCGCCGACCCGCATCATCGAACTCGACTGGGACGAGCGGGCCACGGTCGCGGGCATCGAATTCATCGCCACACCGGCCCGGCACTTCTCCGGCCGCGGATTCAGCCGCGACGAGACACTCTGGGCATCCTGGGTGATCAACGGTCCCACGCGTAAAGCTTTCTACTCGGGCGACACCGGTTACTTCCCCGGCTTCGCCGAGATCGGCGAGCAGCACGGCCCGTTCGACGTCAGCCTGGTCCAGATCGGCGCGTACGGCGACGCGTGGCCGGACATCCACATGCTCCCCGAGGACGGCGTGGCAACCCACGTCGACGTCCAGGGAGGCTTGATGATCCCGGTCCACTGGGCCACCTTCAACCTGGCCCTGCACGACTGGCCGGAACCGGCCGACCGGGCCTGGCGAGAAGCCAAGGCCCGAGACGTCAAACTGGCCATCCCCCGCCCCGGCGAACGCGTCGACGTGGACAACCCACCCCCGGTCGACGGCTGGTGGCAGCAGCTCTGACCACGCTCGGGTTCGGCTTCGGCCGGCCTCGGGCTCGGCTGCTGAGCTCGACCTCGGCAGGTCCGATCAAAGCTCACTTCCGGTCGGGCGTCAGCCCAGAACGACCGTTCTTTCTCGCTCCAGCGTCGTACGTTCCGAGAAAGAACGGTCGTTCTCGCGGTTGAGGCAACGGCATCCGCAACGGCCCCCATCCCACGGCGAGAAAGAACGGTCGTTCTCGTGGTGGGGTGCAAAGGGCGATCTGCGATGTGCCCCGCTCGGTCGGCGAGATTTCGGATGGGCTGAGCCGCGCGGTCAGTGGGCGGCGTTGTAGGCGGCGACAATGAAGGTGGTCAGCAGGAAGAGGCCGCCCAGGATCAGTGGCCGGGCCAGGCCCCAGAACATCTTGCGCTTGCCGGGGATGTCGCGCCGCGCTGCGCGCAGGTCCCGGAATGCCGCGTGGGTGCGGCCCACTCGGTAGCCGATCATGAGGATTGATGCCGCGGTGAGGACCGTGGCGACGCCTACTACGGGGTGGTACGTCATGCGAACCCCCTGGAGATGCGTAGCGAGCCCTCAGTGTGGGTGCGCGAAAGATGCATTTCCAGGGGATTAACAGTAGATAAGGTGATTATCCGCCACCTATCGCCCGGCGGTCGCTGTCAGCTTTCCGATCGTTGCCGGGGGACGCAGACCTTGACCGCGCCCGGGGCCACCTCGACGCGGATCTTTTTCACCGCCGTGCGGGAGCCGCCGTCCAGTTCGTAGGTGAGCGGCTCGCGGAGCTTCACGTCGATCCGCCGGGCCCGGGTCATGTGGACGAACGGGGAGTCGTCGGAGCGGCCGACCGCCATTCTGCCCATGGTGCGGGCCCATTCGGCGGCGTTGCGGGCGGTTGCCACGCCGACGTCCAGCCAACCGTCGTCCGGTTTGGCGTCGTCGAACGCGTTGATGCCGCCGGTGATCCGGCTGACGTTGCCGACGAGGACACAGCTGGCCTCCTCGTTGAACCAGTCTGTGCCGTCCACCTTGATCTTTGCCTGCGGGGTGGGGCCGTCGAGGTGGCGCAAGCCCGTCCACACGTACGAGAGCTTGCCCATCCGGTCTTTCAGTTTGCCGTCGGCGTCCTGGATCATGGCGCCGTCGAAGCCGATGCCGGCCATCACGGCGAAGTGCTCGCCGTTGAAGACGCCCAGGTCGAGCTTGTGCCGCTCGCCGTGGAACGCGTTCTGGACGGCTCCGGGCAGGTCGGCCGGCACGCCGAGGTTGGTCGCCAGCAGGTTGGCGGTCCCGGCCGGGATGATGCCGACCGGGATCTTCGCCCCGTCCCCGGTGGCGGCCAGGGTGTCGAGGGTGCGCTGCACGAGACCGTCGCCACCCCAGACCACGAGCAGGTCAGGCGCTTTCCGTACGGCCTTGCGCACCTGCTTGGGCGCCTTTTTGCTCTTCGGCACCTCGTACCAGAAGAGTTCGTCGACGCCCTCGTCCGAGATGAGCCGGCGCAATTCGTCGAGCCCACCGCCGAGGGTTTTGCGCTGATGGGCGATGACGGCGACTTTCCGGGGGGTCCGCATGGACCGCCGCAATACCCGTCAGGACACGCTCTCACGCATGCGCTGCTCCGCGGCGGCGCTACGGATGACCATGAGTCGCAGTTCCAGTTCGTCGGAGACCATCGATGCGAGGTGTTCCAATGCGGTCAGCTGCCGCTGGGTCGCCTCACGCGGCTTGTCGTCGATCACGTTGACGGTGCCCAGCCGGTAGCCGTCGTGGGTGCGGATCGGCGCCGCCGCGTAGAACCGCAGGCCGAGGTCGCCGCGGACCAGCGGATGTTCCAGCGTGCGGGGGTCCACCGCGGCGTTGTTGATCACGTAGACGTCATCCTGGGCGATCACCGACGCGCACAGTCCGGGTTCCTTGCCGATCTCGCGGACGCCGGTCAGGCCCTGGCAGGCGGCCAGCCACACCCGGTCCTGCTCGACCAGCGAGACGGTGGAGATCGGCGTGTTGAAGATGGCACCGGCGACGAACGCGATCCGGTCGTACGCGTCCTCGACCGGCTGATCCACCAGCCGGTAGCGCCGCACGGCGTCGAGCCGGCGTCGTTCCTCAGGGCTGACGTTGTCCAGATACTCGTAGGCACCACCCGATACCGGGCTGCTGTTGGTCACGAGGAACCCCCTCACTCAAACGATCGCTCACGGTCACTGTGAGCCTAGTGAGCGGGCCGGGTGGCTCCGCAATGGTTGAGCCCACCTAATTCAGCCGGTAGGTCGGTGCGAACCGGAATGTCGCACAAACTGTCGGGTAGTAGGTCGCTGTGAAACAGCCGGTAGCCGCCGTTGTGGGTCAGCTCGCACGCGACCTCGTCCTCTCCGTCCATGCCGTGCCCGAGGCCGGCGACGCCGCGGACGCGGCGGATCGCCGGGAACAACTGGGCGGGAAGGGCGCCAACCAGGCGGTAGGCCTGGCCCAGTTGGGCGTACGACCGGAGCTCGTCGCGGTCGCCGGTGACGACCTGATCGGTGACCATCTGCTCGGGCAGGCGCGCGCCGACGGGATCGGCACCGCCGGGGTCGTCCGGCGTCCCGGCACGCTGACCGGGCTGATCGTGGAACTGCTCGACGACGAGGGCTATTGGCGTTACGTACAGCATCTGCCCACCGAGCTCCTCCTCACCGACCGTGACGTGGAGGACGCACGGGCCGTGATTGCCGGTGCGGACGCCGTACTCGTCCAGTTGCGCCAACCGGCCGTCGCAGCGCTCGCCGCCGCCCGGATCGGCCGCGAAGCGGGCGCGTTGACCGTGCTCGACGGCGCACCCGGCGACCTCCGCGACGACCTGCTCGCCACCGCCGACGTGCTGCGGGCCGACGCCCGGGAGGCCGAGATCCTGCTCGGCGCCCGCCCGACCCCCGGCAACGCTCGCGACCTGCTCGACAAGGGACCGTCGCTGCTCGCGCTCGGCCTCGACGACGGCAACCTGTTCATCTGGCGCGACGGGCACCTGCTGCTGCCCCTGACCCACGAGAAGGTCGCCGACACGACTGGCAGCGGCGACGCGTTCACGGCCTCGCTCACCGCCGCACTGCTGCGCGGGGAGGACTACCCGACGGCGGCCCGCTGGGCGGTGGCCGCGTCCGGGGTGACCGTCCGGCACCCCGGCGCACGCCCGGACCTGCGGATGGACGAGCTGGCCGAGCGGGTCTGCGAGCTCGCCGGGGAGTGAGATCGGGCCCGCGGAGCCGTGGGTGGTCCGGGAGACGGTCTCGCACGCGACGGGCCCCGTCGCCGCGATCCGCTACAAGCTGCAGGTGACAGTCAGTCGTCCGAGGGGGCCCGCCGTTTCGCGATCCAGCGGACCAGGAAGACGAAGCCGAAGGCGAAGACTACGGACACCGTGTTGGCGGTGGTGGAGCTGAGAAAACGGCTGAGCTGGGGGAGGACAGCGCACCGGCGAAGGCTACCCCGGCGCCGGTGAACAGGAAGGGCGGGCTCACCCCGAACTCCTTCATGGCGGCGACCATCCAGGAGCCGGGCGTACGCTGCGCATGCAGGCCGAACGTGCCGAGTGCCCCGGCCACGACCGCGACCACCAGTCCGATGATCAGATCTGGTACACCGCCCATCGGGATCAGCGACGTTTCGTACCGGCTGGTGACGGTGAGGGTGATGTCGGCCATCCCGAACGCGCCGACCAGCAGGCTGAAACCGAACGCGATCGCCAGGCCGGACAGCATGATCACCGGGTCGGAGAAGACCACGCCGGTCAGGCCGAGCAAGGAGACGCTGAACAGGAGCACGGACAGGAGTGCGCCGTACGCCGCGCCCGCGTCGCGCCGTCCTTCGACGACCCCCCAGCCCAGGGCGAAGTCGGAGAGCCAGACGGCGAACACCACGATCAGCGCGTGGTACGCGAGCAGGGCCGCCACGATCAGCCAGCCCCGGCCGACCCCGCCCCAGCCTGCCCGGCCCCGCCGGGCGAGGACGAGCGGGGTGTGCAGCAGCGCACCGGCCAGCTGGAAAGCCGTGCTCAGCACCAGGATGAGGTAGCCCTCGGTGCGCACGTTCTCCCGCCAGGACGCCCACGGCTCACCCGCGTCGGCGAGCCGGAACGCGTACACCGTGGCGACGACACCGGCGGCGATCGCGAGCACGAGGGCCACGCCACGGGCAGTGAACGAGGTCAGCAGACGCATCGCAAGATCATAAGTTCAGGTCACGTCCGCGCGGTGTCCCGTTCCTCGCCGTTCGTGGCGCGCAACCGCACGCTGGTGATCGCCCGGCCGGTCACCTCGACGACCTCCGCGGTGAACTCGGGCAGCGTGACGACCTCACCCGGGTCCGTGGGGATGTGCCCCAGCGACGCCAGCACCTTGCCCGCGATCGTGGTGTAGTCACCGTCGTCCGGTCCGTTGCCGTCGAAGCCGATGTCCGGCAGATCATGGATGGGGAACGAGCCGGGCAGCAGCAACGCGCCGTCCGGCTCGGTCACCACCGCCTCCACGTCCCGGTCGGTCTCGTCGTAGATCTCCCCGACGATCTCCTCGACCAGATCCTCCATGGTGACGATGCCGTCGATCGCACCCCGCTCGTCCACCACCAGGGCCAGCTGCGCGCGTTCCGAGCGCATCTGGCGCATCGCGTCGGAGACCCGCAACGTCTCGGGCAGGAACAACCCCGGCCGGGTCAGCGCGTCCACCGGCCCGTCCGCGTGGACCAGATCCCGCAGATGCACCACACCGATCACATCGTCCAGTCCGGCCCGGCCGACCACCGGCGCCCGGGAGTGACCACCCGCGATCAGCGACGCCAGGGCTTTCGGCGCGGGCAGACCGGTGGCCAGCGTCAGCACGTCGCGCCGCGGCACCAGGATCTCGCGCAGGATCCGGTCGGCGATCTCGAACGCCCCGGAGATGATGGTCCGCTGCTCCGCCGAGAAATCCCGCTGAGCGGCGACCATGTCGCGGATCTCCTCGGTGCTGACCTCCTCGCGCTTGGCCCGCGGATCGCCGCCGGCCATCCGCACCACGACATCCGTCGCCGAACTCAACAACCAGATCGCGGGACGCGAGACCATCGACAGCAGGTCCAGCGGGCGGGCCACCAGAAGAGCCCATCCCTCCGTACGTTGCATCGCGATCCGTTTCGGAGCTAGCTCCCCGACCACCAGCGTGACGAACGTGAGCGCGATCGTCACCAGCACGATCGACGCGGGCCGGGCGCCCGCCCCGAGAAACCCGAGCGGCGCGACCAACGGCTCCGAAAGCGACACGGCGGCCGCCGCGGAAGCCAGGAACCCGGCCAGCGTGATACCGATCTGGATGGTCGCCAGGAACCGGTTCGGATCCCGGGTGAGCTGTTTCAGGATCCGCCCGGACGGCGAAACCCGCTCGAGTTTCTGCACCTGACTGTCACGCAGCGACACCAACGCCATCTCGCTGCCGGAGAAGGCGGCGTTCACCAATACGAGCACCAGCACGAGCACGACCTGCCCGCCTATGCCATCCACGACAGTTCCCGCCCCTCGGCGTACGGATCCCGAGACCCACACGCTAACGACAGACGGTTACGGTCGCGCGACGCCAGGCGGAAAACCCGCCATCCGATCTTTATCCGGCTTCTTCCGCCCAGACCCGCCAATCATCGAGTACGCCGTACAGGGCCGGGGTGAGCCACCCCGGAGCCGACCGCTGGAACACCCCGGGCTCGATCCGCCCCGCGCCGGCCGGCAGCGCACCGACCAGGTGCGGCACCAGCTCGGTCAGGTTCGCCCAGTGCACCAGCTCCGGCTCCATGGGCCACGCCCCGACCACGACTTTCGCGGTCACCCCCCGGCGTTCCAGCGCCTCCAGCGTCAGAGCGGTGTGGTTCAACGTCCCCAACCCGGCCCGCGACACCACGATCGTCGGCACACCCAATGTGGTCGCCAGATCCGCCATCGTCCACGGCTCCCCGGACGGCCGCACCCCCATCGGCGTCAGCACCCCACCGGAGCCCTCCACCAACACAAGATCATGCTTGGCCGCCTCGTCCCGGACCGCGTCGACAACCGCATAAAGTTCCAGCGGCTTCATCCCGGCAACCCGCGCCGCGGCCAGCGGAGCCAACGGCTCGGGGTAGGAAGCCAGCGTCCGGCAGGTGTGCGGAGCCGCCAGCCGGCTGATCCGATCGGTGTCGGAGAGCCCACCCACCGCCCCGGCCTGCCCCGGCTTGAGCACGGCGACTCGCAGCCCGGCAGCTTGAGCGGAAGCGGCGACAGCCGACGTGACCAACGTCTTGCCCACCCCGGCGTCGGTCCCGGTGACCAACACGATCCCCCGCCACTCCCCAGCCTCCGCAGGCCGAGCGGTAGCCCGAGCGGCGCCGGCCGGCCTCTCATCCCCGGACCCCGAACGCCCCCTGGACCCAGCTTGGCTCGTCCCAGCACCATCCGCCACGGTGCTGCCTGGTCCTGGTTTACCTGGTTCCGCGCTCCCGGGCGCGGCATCATCGTGGGCAGGGGAGGAAGGCCCAGGACCACTGGGCTCAGGCGCAGTCTCACCGGGCGCAGTCTCACCGGGCTCGGTCGTACCAGGCTCGGTCGTGCCAGGCTCGGTCGTGCCAGGCTCGGTCGTGCTGGGCGAGGTCGTGCCAGGCTCGGTCGTGCTGGGCACCGTCTCGTCAGGCGCGGTCCTATCGGGAACCGGCTCATCGGGCGTGGTCCTGGCAGGAACCGTTTCATCGGGCGCAGGCCCGTCAGGCACCGGCGTAGCGGCGGGCTCCGGGTCGTCGAGCGCTGGGTTGCCAGGCCTCGGGTCGCCGGTCGCTGGGTCGCTGGTCGCTGGGTCGCTGGTCGCCGGACTGGACGGTGTCGGATTGCCGGGTGTTGGGCCGTCCGGCACCGGTGAGACCGGCGCGGGACCTGCTGGCCGCGGACTTGCCGGCCCCGGACTTGCTGGCCCCGGACGTCCCGGTGCAGCCGCGGGATCAGCCGGCGACGGGTCGATCAGCGGGAAACCGGTGCGCGCAGGCCCGCCCGGTGCCGGGCTGTCCGGCTCAGCCTTACCCGGCTCAGCCCTGTCCGGGTTGGTCTCGCCCGGGAGCGGCCCGCCCGGCTCGGTCTCACTCGGGCCGGTCCTGTCCGGCTCGGTCCTGTCCGGCTCGGTCCTGTCCGGGTCGCTCGTTCCCGGGTCGCTCGTTCCCGGCCCGGGCTCGCCAGGGATCGGGCTTCCCGGGCCGGTCTCGTCCGGCTTGGTCTCGCCCGGTTCGGTCTCGCCCGGCTCGGTCTGACCCGGCTCGGTCTCGCCGGGGATTGGCCTGCCCGGTGTCGGAAGGGCCGGGACAGCCCTGTTCGG
>NZ_JBITDZ010000001.1:599192-601033 GCF_044454705.1 Actinoplanes sp. NPDC051494 | reverse complement strand
GGGTCAGCCCTGTTCGGGTCAGCCCTGTTCGGGTCAGCCCTGTTCGGGTCAGCCCTGTTCGGGTCAGCCCTGTTCGGGTCAGCCCTGTTCGGGTCAGCCCTGTTCGGGTCAGCCCTGTTCGGGTCAGCCCTGTTCGGGTCAACCCTGTTCGGGTCAACCCTGTTCGGGTCAACCCTGTTCGGGTCAACCCTGTTCGGGTCAACCCTGTTCGGGTCAGTCTTGCCTGGATCACCCTCGCCCGGGCCGACGGTGCCGGGGACGGCCTTGTCCGGGGCGGGCGGGAGTGGTGTGGGGGAGACCGGGCGGGGGTCTTCCTTCGGCGTACGGGTCCAGCGCCAGGCTGCCTGCGCCGCCGAGGGCTCGGAGTGGGCCGCGTGGGGGCGGGGCTCCGGGTGGGGCCAGATGGCGTCCGCCGGGCGGCGTGGGGGTGTGGTCCAGGGGCCCGGGCGGGGTGGGGGTTCGGATTCCGGCTGGAACCAGATGGCGGGGCGGGGGCGGGTCCGGGCGGGGGTGGTCCGGTCGTCGGTTGTCATGGGGCGAAACTCACGATCACGTCCAGGGCTCGGTCGAGATCTCGGGCGGGGGTGCCCGCGTCGGGGGTCGGTCGCGGGTCCGGCGAACCGTCCGGCGTGGACAACGGGTGAGGGTGGGGGGACGCTACGGCGTGGAGTGGGTGATCCCGGGTTCGGGCCTGGCGTTTCAGCGCCGTCTGCCAGCCCGTCACCGTAACCTCGCCATCGTGAACCGACCCGTTTCGCGGGCGAAACTACCATCCGCCAACCGATAGGGTACGGGCATGGCAGTGATCCTCGGGCGGGCGCTCGCCGCCGGGGAAACGGGGCCGGCAGCGGCGGTGCGATGGCCATGAATTCCGTGCCGCTACACGGAAAGCTGGTCACCTTGCGCCCGGCCACCGAGGCAGATGTGCCGGCTCTGGCGGCCATTCGGGCGACGCCGCAGGTCCGGGCGCGATGGCGCGGCGGCGACGATCTGGCCGCCGAGGTCCGCGAGTCGATCGCCGACGAGGACCTGCAGTTCCTGACGATCCTGATCGCCGACCGAGACGCACCCGCTGACAAGGAGAAAACCGCCGAAAAGGAGCAAATGTCCGGCGAAGGGAAAACCGCCGACAGCGATGCACCCGACAGGGAAACTGGCCTTGGTGGCGAGGGCGGCGAGGGCGGCGAGGGCGGCGAGGGCGAGGGCGGCGAGGGCGGCGAGGGCGGCGAGGGCGGCGAGGGTGGCCTTGGCGGCGAGGGTGGCCTTGGCGGCGAGGGTGGCCTTGGCGGCGAGGGCGGGCCTGGCGGCGAGGGCGGGCCAGGCGGGAAACACAGCCCTGACGGGAAGGGCGGCTCTGACGGGAAGGGCGGCACTGGCGGCGGGGGCGGCGGGGGCCGGGCGGGTGGTGACGGCTGTGGGCGGGTGGCGGGGGCCATCCAGTGGTCGGCTGAGGCGGATCCGGATTATCGGCATGCGGGCGTGGACATTTTTGTCGACCCGGACCTGCATGGGCGCGGTGTGGGTACGGATGCCGTGCGCACGCTTGCCGCGTACCTGGTCGGGGTCGTGGGGTTTCATCGGCTCGTGATCGACCCGGCGGCGGACAACGTCGCGGCGATTCGCTGCTACGCGAAAGTGGGCTTCAAGCCGGTCGGGGTCATGCGTGAGTATGAGCGGGACGCCGACGGCTCGTGGCATGACGGGCTGCTCATGGATCTGCTGGCGGCCGAGCTCGTGCTCTGAAATACCCATCGGGGGGGGGGGGGGGGGGGGGGGGGGGGGCCGGGCCCGCGCCCCCCCCCCCCCCCGGGGGCGGGGGGGGGGGCGCGCGCCCCGCCCCG
>NZ_JBITDZ010000001.1:0-599182 GCF_044454705.1 Actinoplanes sp. NPDC051494 | reverse complement strand
GGTTTTTTTTCCGGGGCCCCCCTCGGCCGGTGGCCTTCCGGGGCTCCTCTGGTTTTGGGGGGGGCCCGCGCTGGGGCATTAAAAACCCACGGGCCGGGGGGGGGCGGGGGGGGCCCCCCCCCCCGCCGCTCTCACCCGTCACCCGGAGGTGGCAGGAGTCTCTTTGGTTGCCGGGTGGCGGTCGGTCACCGGCAGGGTGAGGCTGAGCAGGCCGCCGTCGCGGTCGGCGGGGCCGACGCCGAAGCGGCGCAGGGTGCGCAGGGCGGCCACGTTGTCGGCGCCGACGTGGGCGATGACGGCTTCGAGGTCGGACTGGGCGGCCCAGGTGAGCAGGCGGCGCAGCAGGGCGGTGCCGATGCCGCGGCGTTGCCAGGTGTCCTCGACCAGGACGGCTGCTTCGCCGAGGTCTCCCTCGGCGAGGAGGTTGGCCATGGCGATCACGTGGTCGTCGCCGGTGGCCGGGTCGGTGTGCAGGGCGAGCAGGGTGAGGCCGGCCGCGGGCTCGAGGAAGCGGCGCAGGCGGGCGTCGCTGGGGGATTCGAGGCCGGTGAGGTAGCGGCGCTGGCGGGACTGGGCGGAGCTGTCCGCGTGCAGGCGGCGTACCCCGTCGAGGTCGTCGCCGGTGGCCTCGCGGATCAGGAGCTCGGCGCCGTCGGGGAGCAGGACGGTGGTCCGGCCGGTGGTGCGGCGCAGCAGGGCGCTGCTCACCTCGACCAGGGCCTGGGCCCGCGCGTACTCGGCGGGGGTGAAGGCGGGGGCCGGGCGGACCACCTCGTACGTGCCGCCGGCCGGGTCGATCAGCGTCATGTGCTGTTCGTCGTAGCCGTGCAGGACCACCGTGCCGGCCGGGCGCCAGCGGGCCTCCGCGGCGTCGAGCAGGGCGACCAGCGCCTCGCCGAGGGTGTCGGGGTCGTGCACGAGGCGGCCGGCCAGGGCCAGCGCGCGGGTGGGCTGGTCGGCCAGACCCTGGGCCTCGGCGCGGGTGACGAAGGCCTCCCGGCCGCGGCCCCGGGCGATGGCGGCCTGCAGCTCGTGTTCGGACATGGTGTCGGGGGCGTCGACGAGGAAGTCGTCGACCGCGCCGTCCTCGGTGGTGTGCACCTGGACGGCGAGGATGTTGACCGAGCGCAGTGCGAGACTTGCCGTCAGGACCGATAGGTAACCGGGCCGGTCGTCGACCGTTGCCCTGATCCGCCACAGCGCCATGCCTCGGACCCCCTCATGCCGATGTTCCGAACTTAAGCCTCCCCCGCAGGTGTTACCTGCGTATTGCCTGAGCTGGGGAAACTATGAGGGGTCGATCACAGCCGCTGCGACCGCGGGCACACCGGCCTGGTCGAGGCGGTCGCCGAGGATGACCGCGGCGGCGCGGACGAGCTGGGCGATCCGGTCCACCTCGGTGATGTGGAACGCCGCGGCGGGCAGTTCCTCGTCGTCGGGGCGGGCGATGACCAGGACGAGGCCGGCGCGGCCGAACGGGGCCACGGCGTACTTGGTCTTGTCCGGGCCGAGCATCGGCCGGGCGCGCAGCGGGGTCACCTCGGGGAGGTGCAGCGGGGACGGGGCCCGCCAGCTCGCGTACGCGACGGAGGGTTCGTTGCCGGTCTGCGGGGCCGACGCCGGGCGGGGCGCGGCGGAGCGGGCGGCCCAGTCGGCGGGGACCACCGCGGCGGCGGCCCAGTCGGCGGCCAGCAGCGCGGGGACGGCGTCGACGAGCGTGGCCAGGCCGTCCGCCGGGTTGGCGGCCACCTGGGCCAGGAGCTCGGCGTCGTGACCACCGGAGACCGGTGCGCCGATGGCCTTCCAGATGCCGTCGACCTGGACACCGGGGATGGCGGCGAGGCCGGCGAGGAGTCGCTCGACACGGGACGCGCCCGGCCAGACGACGGTGAAGTCGTCGACGGCCCGGCCACCGAGTCGCTCCAGCACCACCACCTGGACGATGTCGGCGCCGGCCACGCCCAGCGTGCGCGCGACCTGGCCGAGGGCACCGGGGCGGTCCGGAAGAGTGACTCGAACCCGCAGCAACATGCAACTCCTCCCGTCAGGAAGACGGCACGAGTGTGCCGCCGGAGATGCGCCCAGTGTGCCGAGGCGGCATTTCGCGCCCGTTGCGCCACCGTGTCTCGGCCGTCAAGACGCATAGATATGCGCTGAATCACACTAAGAATACGAGGTTCAGGCGGAGCCGCGACGGACCAGGTGGGTGTCGAGCAGAACGTGGGAATTCTCCACCGGCTCCCGGCGGATCCGGCTGACCAGCAGCTCCGCCATGCGCCGGCCCATGTCCTCGACCGGCTGGTGGACCGTGGTGAGCGGGGGCTGGGTCTGCGTCGCGACCGGCGCGTCCTCGAAACCGACCACGGCGACGTCCTCCGGCACGCGCCGCCCGGCCTCCCGGAGCACCCGCAGCGCACCGCCGGCCATCAGGTCCGAGGCGGCGAACACGGCGTCGAGGCCGGGCTCGCGGTCGAGCAGGGCCCGCATGGCGCTCGCGCCGCCGTCCTCGCTGAAGTCGCCGTACTCGATCAGCTCGGCGCCGCGTACGGCGGACCGGTAACCGGCCAGCCGTCCGCGGCCGACCTCCATGTCCTGCGGGCCGGCCACCGTCGCCACCCGGCGGGCGCCGTTGTCCTGCAGGAACTCCACCGCCTGGCAGGCGCCGGCGACGTTGTCGACGTCGACGAAGAAGTCCTCCGCGTGCGGGTCCACCGGGCGGCCGCCGAGCACGAACGGCATGCCGCGCTCGCGCAGGATCGCGGGCAGCGGGTCCTCGTCGTGCAGCGACAGCATCAGGACGCCGTCCACGTGATGGCCGGTCAGGTGATTCACGACACGTTCGCGCTGCTCGGGCGAGGCGGCCATCGCCAGCCACAGCTGCAGCGGCGTTTCCATGAGCGCGGAGTTGATCCCGCGCAGGACCCCGGCGAAGAACGGCTCGCCGAAGAGCCGCTCCTGCGACTCCGAGACCACCAGCGCCACCGAGTCGGTGCGCTGGGTCACGAGTGAGCGCGCGGCCCGGTTGGGCACATAGCCCAGCTCCTGGATGGCGGCCTCGACCGCGGCCTTGGCCTGCGGGCTGACCTGCGAGGAACCGTTGAGGACGCGGGAGGCGGTGCCCCGGCCGACCCCGGCGCGAGCCGCGACGGCGTCGAGCGTCGGGCGTCCCGGAGAGCGGACAGGCTGCCTGGTCATGGGCGCATTATTCTCCTGCTTCACGGCCCGTGTCTGCCCGGACCTGCTGGGTACGCAATAGCATGGACGGCATGATCTGCCGCGCCTGCAAGGAGCGCCGGCACCAGGATTGCCGAGGCCGGTCCTGGTGCGACTGTCAGCACCGGCCTGTGGTTCCCACACCGCCGGTGACTGGTCCCGCATCCCCATGATCTCCTAGGTCATGATCCCTGAAGACTTGCACGCCCGCTACCCGCGGATGCCGGCGCCGACACTGCGGGTCAACTTCGTCAGCAGCATCGACGGCGCGGCGACGGTCGACGGCAGGTCAGGCGGGCTGGGCGGGCCGGGCGACAAGAAGATCTTCGACACGCTGCGTACGGGTTGTGACGCCCTGGTGGTCGCGGCCGGCACCGTCCGCGCGGAGAACTACGACGCGTTGCGTCTCGACGAGGCCGGGCGACGATGGCGTACGGATCGAGGTCTGCCCGAATTTCCTCTGATGGTGATCGTTTCGGGCTCCCTCGACCTCGATCCCGGGCAACTCGTCTTCACCGACGCGCCGATCCGGCCGCTCGTCTTCACCCGCGCCGGCAGCGAACCGCCGCCGGGCCTGGCCGGGGTCGCGGAGATCATCGTGATGGCGGACCTCGCTGGGCTCGTCGCGGAACTCCATCGTCGCGGCGCTACCCAGATCCTCTGCGAGGGCGGTCCGCACCTGTTCGGCGCACTGATCGCGGAAGACCTGGTCGACGAGCTCTGCCTGACCCTGTCGCCGTTGCTCGCCGGCGGCTCCTCCGGCCGCATCGCGGCCGGGACCGACGGCCCACCGCGCGAGATGGCCCTGCACGGCGTGCTGTCCGAGGGTGACATGCTCTTTCTCCGGTACGCGCGCAGTCGCTGAAACCGGTGGACAAGCCTGTGGATATCGCGCGCCGACCCACGTGCCGTCCGACAACTTGTCAGACCCCTGGTGCAACATGATCGGCGTGTCCGATCAACCTGAAGGTGCCAACGACCCGGTCGGGCGTGTGCTCGGCACCGCCGACGCGACCCCGCTGCAGTTCTGGACGGCGGTGACGCCGGGCAGCTACCTGCAGCTCGACGACGTGGTCGTGACGAAACGAGACCTGCCCGACCGGGAGCCGGTCACGATCGCCGGCGTGGTCACCCAGGTCCGGGCCCGGCACGAGGGCGCCCAGTTCGACTCGGACGTGTTCGCGATCGCCGAGGGCACGCTGCCCGCCCTGGTGCAGGAGGCCGCCGAGATCACCACCACCCGGGTCGACCCGGAGCTCTATGTGCCGCCGGCCCCCGGCGCGGTGGTGCACCGGGCGTCCGGCGCGGCCCGCGACGCGGCGCTGCACTTCGACCGGATGGAGCGCCGGGTGCCGATGGGCACCGGCCGGGACGGCGTGCCGGTGTTCCTCAACGCCGACTTCCTCGACGGCACCCGCGGCGCGCACGTGTCGATCTCGGGCATCTCCGGCGTGGCGACCAAGACGAGCTTCGCGACGTTCCTGCTGTATTCGGTGTTCCGGTCGGGTCAGCTCGGCGCCGACGGCACCAATGCCCGGGCGCTGATCTTCAACGTGAAGGGCGAGGACCTGCTCTTCCTCGACCACCCGAACACGAAGCTCGACGATCCGACCCGCGCGGCGTACAAATTGCTCGATCTGCCGGCGACGCCGTTCCCGGACGTGCGGGTCTATGCCCCGCCCCGGGCGAACGACTCCTCCGGCGCGCCCGACGTCGCCAGCCGGCTCACCGGGGTCGACAGCTTCTACTGGACGATCGAGGAGTTCTGCGAGAAGCGGCTCCTGCCGTACGTGTTCGCCGACGCCGACGACGAGCGCCAGCAGTACACGATGGTCGTCCACTCGGTGACCGCCCACCTGGCCCGGCACGCCGTCCCGGCCGAGGGCGGCATCAGCATCGACGGGCGCCGGCTCGGGTCCTACAGCGACATGGTCGACCACATCGTCGACCAGCTCACCGACGACGAGACCCGCTCCACGTGGGCCGGCAGCGCGGTCAACATGGGCACGGTCAACGCGTTCGCCCGGCGGCTGATCGGCAGCAAGCGTGACCTGTCCCGGTTGATCCGCGGTGACCTCGCCGCCCGCCGGCCGCACCAGATCAAGACCGCGGAGAGCGCCCAGGTCACCGTCGTCGACCTGCACAACCTGCCGGACCGCGCCCAGCGGTTCGTGGTCGGTGTCACGCTCAAGACCGAGTTCGAGGACAAGGAGAAGGCGGGCACCGGCCGGCCGCTGCTGTTCGTGGTCCTCGACGAGCTCAACAAGTACGCCCCCCGCGAAGGCTCGTCGCCGATCAAGGAGGTGCTGCTCGACATCGCCGAGCGCGGCCGTTCCCTGGGCGTGATCCTGATCGGGGCCCAGCAGACCGCCAGCGAGGTCGAGCGCCGGATCGTCACCAACTCCGCGATCCGGGTCGTCGGCCGGCTCGACCCGGCCGAGGCGTCCCGCCCGGAGTACGGCTTCCTTCCCCCGGCGATGCGTCAGCGCGCGCTGCTCGCCCGCCCCGGCACGATGTTCGTCAACCAGCCCGACATCCCGGTGCCGCTCTGCGTGGAATTCCCGTTCCCGGCCTGGGCGACCCGCAAGTCCGAGTCGGGGCCCCCACCGGCCGATACGATGCGCTCGATCGTGCAGGGCGTCGACCCGTTCGCGGTCGTCGGCGGGCGTAGTGGCTCGTCGGACGACGACATCCCGTTCTAAGGTTCTGCGATGCGCATCCTGCACACATCCGACTGGCATGTCGGAAAGGTCCTCAAGGGACGCACCCGGCACGAGGAACACATCCAGGTGCTGGGCCAGGTCGTCGACGTCGCCCGCGCCGAGCGGCCCGACCTGGTGATCGTGGCCGGGGACCTCTACGACAGCGCGGCGCCCACGCCCGACGCCACCCGGGTGGTGACCAGGGCGCTCACGGCGCTGCGCGCGACCGGGGCCCGGGTCGTCGCCATCGGCGGCAACCACGACAACGGGCCCGCGCTGGACGCGCTGCGCCCCTGGGCCGACGCGGCCGGGATCGAGCTGCGCGGGTCGGTCCGCGACAAGCCGGAGGACCTGATCCTCACCGGCGAGACCGAGGGCGGCGAGCGCTGGCAGCTGGCCGCCCTGCCGTTCCTGTCCCAGCGTTACGCGATCCGGGCCGTCGAGATGTACGACCTGACCGCGGCCGAGGCCAACCAGACGTACGCGGACCACATCGCCCGCCTCATCGCCCGGCTCACCGAGGGCTTCACCGACCCCGGCACGGTCAACCTGCTCACCGCGCACCTCACGATCGTGGGGGCCAGCTCCGGCGGTGGCGAGCGCGAGGCCCACACCGTCATGGGGTACGCGGTTCCCGCCACGGTCTTCCCGCAGAACGCCCACTACGTCGCGCTCGGCCACCTGCACCGCTCGCAGCGCGTCATCGGCCCCGGCCCGGTGCGGTACAGCGGCAGCCCGCTGGCCATCGACTTCGGCGAGGAGGAGAACGTCTGCTCGGTCGCGATCGTCGACGTCTCCACCGACAAGGCGGCACAGACCCGCGACGTGCCGATCACCTCGGCCAAGACGCTGCGGACCGTACGCGGCACCGTCGAACAGCTCGCCACGGTGAACCTTCCGGACGCCTGGCTGCGTGTCTACGTCCGTGAGACGCCCCGGGTGGGTCTGCGCGAGGACGTGCAGGAGCTGCTGCCGAACGCGCTCGAGGTACGGATCGACCCCGACATGATCCCCGACCGGGCAGGGGAGCGGATGGCGCAGCGGGCCGGCCGCTCACCCCGCGAGCTCTTCGGTGACTACCTCGACAACAAGGGCACCACCGAGGAAGGCGTACGCGAACTCTTCGACGAGCTCTACGACGAGGTGAGCAGCACACAATGAGGCCTCTGCGGCTCGACATGGCCGGTTTCACGGTGTTCCGGGAAGAGACCACGGTCGACTTCACCGACGCCGACTACTTCGCTCTGGTGGGCCCGACCGGTTCGGGCAAGTCGACCGTGCTCGACGCGATCATCTTCGCGTTGTACGGCACCGTCCCCCGCTGGGGTGGCAGCCGCGGCATCGTCAACGCGCTCTCCCCGTCGGCGACCGAGGCCCGGGTCCGGCTCGTCTTCGAATCGGCCGGCTCGCGCTACGTCGCGACCCGGGTGGTGCGCCGCGACGGCCGGGGCAACGTCAAGACCGCCGGTGCGGGCCTGCAGCTCATGCCGCCCGGTTTCGACGCCACCCGCCTCGACACCGGGATGAGCCTGGACGACCTCGGCGACGTCATGGCCGGCACCCCGGCCGAGATGGAGACCGCGATCGTCGACGCGGTCGGCCTGCCGTACGAGCAGTTCACCAGCTGTGTGGTGCTGCCGCAGGGCCAGTTCGCCGACTTCCTGCACGCCAAGCCGGCGGTGCGCCAGCAGATCCTCGTCAACCTCCTCGGCCTGCACGTCTACGAGGAGGTGCAGACCAGGGCGACCGCGCGGGCGAGCAAGGCCGAGGCCCAGCTCCAGGTCGTCGACCAGGCCCTCGACGGGCTCGCCGACGCCGACGACGCGGCGGTCGAGCAGGCCGCGGCCCGGCTCGCCACGATGCGGGAGCTGACCGCGGCGGTCGAGCAGGCGGTGCCGAGGCTCAAGGAGGTCCGCGACCGCGAAGCCACGCTGGCCGCCGCCCGCGACGCCGTCGCCCAGGAACTCGCGGCGCTATCCCGGGTGCGTACCCCCGAGGGCAGCGCGCGGGTCGCCGAGGTCGCGGCCACCGCGCGGACCGAGGCCGAGAAGGCGGCCACCGGCGTGCGCGCCGCCGAGGAGCACGAGGAGAAGGTACGCGGTGAGCTCTCCGCCGCGGGCGACGCCGGTTCGCTCGGGTTGCTGCTCGACCGGCACGTCGAGTTCGACCGGCTGACCGGGCAGGCCGAATGGTTCGCCGGGCAGGTGTCGGTCGCCGAGGTCGAATGGAAGGACGCGGTCGCCGGCGCCGAACTCGCCCACCACGCCCACCTGGGTGCCGAGCAGCTGCTCGAACAGGCCCGGCTCGACTACGCCGAGGCGCAGACCGCCGACCGGGCGGCCGCCCTGCGCGCCCACCTCATCGCCGGTCACGAATGCCCGGTCTGCGAGCAGCGGGTGACCGAGGTCCCGCCGATGCCCGAGGGCTCGGCCGTGCAGATGGCCGAACGCCAGGGCAAAGCCGCCCGGTCCGCGGCCGACGTGGCCACCACCGGCTGGAAACAGCGCGACGCGGTGGCCCGCGAGCTGGAACGCGGCCTCGACCGCAAACGGGCCCAGTTCGAACACCACAAGGCGCGGCTCGCCGAGGTCAAGGCGGCCCTGGCCGACTCACCCGGTCAGGACGCGCTCAAGGCCCAACTCGCCGAGCTCACCAGGTTGCAGCGCAAACTGGACGGCGCGGGCACCGATGTGCGCACGGCCCGGGAGGCCCAGCGCCGGGCCCAGGCCGCGGTCGGTGCCGCGGAGGAGCAGCAACGGACCGCTTGGCGCGCGTTCGACGCCGTACGCGACGCTGTCGGTCGTTTCTCGCCGCCCCCGGCCGACCGTGACGATCTCGCCGGGGCCTGGTCCACGCTGGTCTCCTGGGCTCTGGAATCCGCGCGGCAGCGCGAGGCCACCCAGGCGCAAGCGGTGGCGGCGGCCGAGTCCGCCCACGCCGAGACACAGCGGGCCCGGGACGCCGTGGTGGAGCTGTTCACCGCGGCCGGGCTCGCCCGCCCGGTCAGCTCCGCCCGCAGCGCCGGGGCGGACGCCGACCTGATCCGGGCGGCGGCCGTCGCCGCGGAACGCGCCGAGGCGGCATGGCAGCGCCTCAGCGAACGCCGCGAACAGGCCCAGGAGTTCGCCGAGCAGCGGGCCGGCCTGGTGCGCGACAACCGGGTCGCCAAGTCCCTCGCCGGGCACCTGCGCGCCAACAACTTCGAGCGCTGGCTCCTGGAGGAGGCCCTCGACCTGCTGGTCGACGGCGCGTCGCGGATCCTGCGCGAGCTCACCGGCGGGCAGTACGACCTCATGCACGACAAGGGCGAGTTCTACGTCGTCGACCACCACGACGCCGGCCTGCGCCGCGGGGTCCGCACGCTGTCCGGCGGCGAGACGTTCCAGGCCTCCCTGGCCCTGGCCCTCGCCCTGTCCGAACAGCTCGCCGGCATGTCCACCACCGCGGCGAGCCTCGAGTCGATCGTCCTCGACGAGGGATTCGGCACCCTCGACGCGGCCACCCTCGACGTGGTCGCGGCCACCCTGGAGAACCTCGCCGCCCGCGGCGACCGCATGGTCGGCGTGGTCACCCACGTGCACGCTCTGGCCGAACGCGTCCCGGTCCGCTTCGAGGTCCGCAAGGACGCCCGCACCGCACACGTCGAAAGGGTCGGCCTGTGACCAGGATGTTCGTCGACGCGTGGGACCCGTCCTACGGCGCCTCGTTCGAGGGCGGGGACGCCGCCGACGGCCCCGGTTCCCCGAGCAGCGCCCAGGTGGACACCGACGTCGAGATCCCGACCGCCCAGTGGGCCCCGATCGACGTCCCGGCCCACCGCAAGGCCCCGGACGTCGTCTTCCTCGTCGACGGGGTGCGCCGCAACGACGCCGGCCTCTGGACCGCGGAGGAGGACGGCCAGTCGTACCCGGGGCTCGCGGCGTCGTACGCGGCCGGGGTGGTCCGCTGCGACCTGCGCAACGGCATCGCCGAACTGGCCGGCGCCCGGGTCGCCCGCGGCCTGTTCACGGCCAGCCCCACCGCGGAGGACATCCAGGCCGGCTCGGTGCGCTACGAGGTCCGCCGGGTCAGCGGCCCGGGCGAGGCCAGCAAACTGCCCGCCGCGGTCCAGGCCCCGCTCACCGCCCTCGAGATCGACATCTCCGGCGAGGCCCGCGACCACGGCTCCGACGGCGCGGACCTGCTGGTGGTCGACGGCCCGCTGCGCAACCGGCGCCATCTCCCCCGGACCATCGGCTACATCAAGACCCAGCAGAAGCAGTACCTCCCGGCATCGTTGACGACGGTCGTCACCGGCCTGAAGCCGGCCCAGCGAACCCCGGTCTTCGCCATGGGTACGGTCTGGGGCGGCTGGTCCTGGTACCTCCGCCTCCCCGGCGCCTCGGGCGCACCATGGGCGGGCATCGTCCGCATCGAGTGCTCGCCGGACCTGAGCCCGGACGAGGCCATCGAGCTGGCCGAGCTGTCCGGGGCGACGCTGCCCAGGTTCGCGTCCTCGGCCTACAAGGATCCCCGGGCCCCGCAGAACCTCGTGCCGATCGCCGGCCTCGAGCGCCGCCTCCGCGGCCTCCTGGGCGACTCCCGGATCCTGCACCGAGCCCTGACCCTGGCCACGACCCGCCTCCGCTGACCCCGAGCCACCCCCGCGGCCGCCCCTGGCCGCCCACGAAGTGGCCCGAGCCGCCCCCGGCGGACCCTGGCCGCCCACGGGGTGGTCCGAGCCGCCCCCCGGCCGACCCTGGCCGACCACGAGGTGGTCGGTCCGGTCGCACCGCTCCGCCGGCCCGGCGGGTGGTTGGCCGGCTGGACCGCTTTGTCGGCCCATCATGTGGGCTATCCGGTTCGGCCGGGACGGCTCGGTCCGTTCGGTCCACCCGGCTCGGTCCATCGGCCCGGGTCGTCCGCCGTGGCCCGGCGCCGGCCGTCCGGTGCGGCCCGCTGGGCCCGGGACGCCGACTGTCACCCCGGATCGACTGATTTGGAGGGCGCGGCCCGCCTCGCCCGGATATTTCAGATTGATCCCGGACCGCCCCGCGCCGGACGGCGGTGGAGCGTCCCCTCCGGAGGGCCGGATTGCGGTGCGCGATCCGGATGACCTGGGCGGATCCGGATCCGCGGACTTCGATGGCTGTCTAATTTGCCACCTTCGCACCTTTCAGCGGTAGGTGGCGGGACCTGCTCAGCGTCGTCGCCAGACTACTCAATGGTGATGCCCGACGGCCCATTTGCGACGGCGTGTGAATGGTCTGTGACGGTGTGCTGATAAGGCATCCGCCGAGCGTGTGGGATGCGCACTACGCGTCTGTCGACGTAGCCGTTTCGCTGAGTATTATTCGCGTGCCCCTGGAACCATATCGGTTTCCATGGATGTTGCGCCCCCTGATGCGCGTCCCGAGATCCCGCGTTGTGCGGGTCAACGGGCGTGCCCTTACGCGCCTCGAACCGGAGGAACCTCTTGCGACTGCGCGTCCATGCTCCCGCGCCTCCGCATCGCCCGGAAATTTTCCCGTCGGCTTTGATCCCCGCGGGCCTCGCCGCCCGTACTAGGGGCGACGGGGAAAGCACCGGCAGGAGGAATCGATGCATGCGACGGTCATGGAGCGACCAGCACCGGACGAGGTGCGCGTCATGACGCAGCAGCGTTCCGGAGGCCGGTGGCGGGCACTCGACGGAGGCCGTAGTGCGGAGAGTGATGTACCGGTGATGCCGCGACAGGCCCGCCATGAGGCCGGGTCCGCGACCGCGAGTCACGAGGACACCCTCGTTCGGATGCTCTACGAGGAGCACGCGGGGCCCTTGCTGATGTTCGTCCTCCGGCTCACCGGCGGTGACCGCCAGCGGGCCGAGGACATCGTCCAGGAGACGCTCCTGCGGGCGTGGCGCAACGCGCACCGCCTCGGGGCGCAGGGCCAGCAGTCGTTGCGGCCCTGGCTGGTCACGGTGGCCCGGCGGATCGCGATCGACGATCACCGCAGCGTGACCGCCCGGCCCCCGGAGACGTACGACCGGGAGCTGGAGAGTTTCCCCAGCACCGCGGACGACACCGACCGGGTGCTCCAGCTGATGACGGTGACCGACGCGCTGAAGACGCTCAGCCAGTCGCACCGTGAGATCCTGGTCGAGACCTACTTCCGTGGCCGGACCGTCCCGGAGGCCGCCGACGTGCTCGGCCTGCCTCTCGGCACGGCGAAGTCGCGGGTGTATTACGCCCTGCGGGCCCTGCGTACGGCTCTGCAGCAGCGGGGGGTGACGGAGTAATGACACAGGAACAGCACTTCGATGTCGCCGCGTACGCGCTCGGTGTTCTCGACGAGCGTGACGCCGAGCGGTTCGAGGATCATCTGATCGACTGCCCGGCGTGTGCGATCGAGCTGGAGTCGCTGCTGCCGGTGGTGGACATCCTCAGTGATGTCGACGCCGACGCGCTGGTGGCGACCGAGCAGTCGCGCAAGGACGGCCTCGTCCTCAAGCAGATGATCGGCGAGGTCAAGAAGGAGCGGCGCAAGGCCAACAGCCGCCGGCTCTACTCGCTGGCCGCCGCGGTCGTCGTCTTCGCGATGCTGTCGATCGGCGCGCTCTTCGCCGGTGGGCAGTGGTTCGGATCGGAGCAGGCCCCGGCGACCACCGTGCAGCGTTCGAGCGGCGAGCTGGACCCGCTGCCCAACACCGGTGAGGGCATCGGCATCGGTGGCGCGGATCTGGTCGGCGAGCTGGTCGGCGCCGAGGACCCGCGTACCGGGGTGAAGGCCGAGGTCGCCTATCAGCCCAAGGACTGGGGCACCCAGATCTCCTTCGCGGTGTCCAACATCGACGGCCCGCGGGTCTGCCGGCTGGTCGCGGTGCGCACCAACGGCAGCACCGAGGTGCTCTCCACCTGGAACGTGGGCGAGAAGGGCTGGGGCACGAACGCTCAGCCGAAGCCACTGATGCTGCAGGCCGTCACGGCACTGTCACGTTCGGAGATCGCCAACGTCCTGGTGGAGGAAGTCTCCGCCGACGGTGCGACGAAGACGCTCGTCCGCGTCTGACCCTTTCGACAGCAAAGCCCGGCCGCTTCATTGCGGCCGGGCTTTTTTGTACCCAAAGAAATGGCGTCGTCACGCGTAGCGACGAAACGCCAATGGGGTCCGTCATTTACGGATCGTGGGGCTGAAGGGTTCAAAGAAAATTCTGGGAAATTGATCCGGTCAATGTTCAACCCCGGCGGCCCCGCCGCCGTACTACTGGCCGAACACGGAGATGAATGATCAAAGTGGAGGGCAGGCTCTCGTGGTACCGGTGAAGCGAAAGATGATCGTCGTCAGCGCTGCGATCGCGGCGGCGTTCGCGCTGCCCGGTTGCGCCCCGGCGGGCTATGGCCAGGACGGCGCCACGGACAGTGCCGACTACGGTGCCGAGCCCGCGGCCAACGCGGTCGCGGCCACCCCCGGCGCGACGGCGTCCCCGGACGCCACGGCGGGCGCCGAGGCTGAGGGCGAGGACGACTCCGACGCTCCTGAACTGAGCGAGGACGAGGTCACCAGCGAGCTCACCGCCGCCTCGGTGAAGAAGATGGGCGAGACCGTCCAGAACCAGGACGGCTTCGTGCTGTACCGGTTCGACAAGGACAAGACCAAGCCCGAGGTGGTCTCCAACTGCAAGGGCGACTGCGAGAAGATCTGGCCGGCGGCGCTCATCAACAAGGGTGAGACCCCGAAGCTCGAGGGCGTCGACGCGAAGCTCGTCGGCACCGTGGAGCGCGAGGACGGCTCGCTGCAGCTGACCCTCGACAAGTGGCCGCTCTACACCTACATCGGTGACAAGGAGCCGGGCCAGTGGAAGGGCCAGAACGTCGCCTCGGCCTGGTTCGTGATCACCCCCGAGGGCAAGAAGAACCTCACCTGCCTCCCCCCGCCGTCGAAGGCCGTCGCGCCGCCGGCGGAGGAGGAAGAGGAAGAGCCCACCGCTGACGCCACCAGTGGTCCCGCGGACGCCGACGCCGGTTCCGACTACAGCTACTGACCGGGCCATAAGTTCTCTTTAATTCGGCTCGGCCGGAGCCTTGTTCCATTGCGACACCGCACGAACTGCTTCTAGCGTTTCCGGCGTCGACATGATTCGCCGGAATCGATTCCCCAAACCGTTGTCGGAGGTGTGAAAGATGATTGCCGCCCGCTCCTCTCGCCGGTCGCAGCGCTGGCTTGTGGGCGTACTGGCAACGACCCTCGCGTTCCTGCTGGCTCCGGCCGGCATCGCCAGGGCCGCTGATGGTGTTCCGGTTCCGCCGAACACCGGTCTCACCGACGACGGTGCGGGCTCGGTCTCCGCCGCCGACAAGGACTTCGTCATCAAGGTCCGGCTCGCCGGGCTCTGGGAGATCCCGGCCGGCAACATGGCCCAGGAGAAGTCCGACGACGATACGGTGAAGAAGATCGGATCCACGATCTCCGCCCAGCACGTCGCGCTGGACAAGCTGGACCTCGCGGTCGCCAAGAAGCTGGGCATCCAGCTGCCGAACCTGCCGAACCCGGACCAGCAGGGCTGGCTGGACGAGATGGACGCCGCGCCCACCAGCAAGCAGTTCGATCAGGTCTACATCGATCGGCTGCGGGCGGCGCACGGCAAGATCTTCCCGGCGATCGCGACGATCCGGGCCAGCACCCGCAACGACTCGGTCCGCAAGCTGGCCCAGCAGGCCAACCAGTTCGTGATGACGCACATGACCCTGCTGGAGAGCAGCGGGATCGTCGAGTACGGCTCCCTGCCGACGGCACCCGCGCCGGCGGCGGCGACGGGTGCCGGCCCGGTGCCGGTCGACAACGCGATGCTGGTGGCGGCGAGCAGCTCGGGCGGCGTGCCCGGAGTGAGCACGTCGGTCATCCTGCTCGTCCTTGCCGGGGCCCTCGTGGCCGGCGTGGTCACCACGATGCGCATCTTCCGGACGCGTTAGTTCTCCAAATCAGTTCGCGACCGGGCCATTCGGCCGGGTCGTAGGCATCACCCCGGCGGCTCCGCCGCCCGTCACGTGTGGACACAGAAAGGTGTCAGCAAATGCGAAGGTCGCACTACCGGCGCGAATCCAGGTTCCCCGCATGGTTCACCGGTCGGCGCCGGATCATCGCCGCGGTAGCCACGGTGGTTGCTTTCGGCAGCATCGTCACCGTCACACAGGTGTCGGACGCGAGCACGAAGAGCCGGAACCAGCAGCGCGCTCTGGCCGCTTGCAACAACATCCAGGCGCCGAAGAAGTCGCAGCTCTCCACCGAGACGAAGAAGGGCACCTACACCACCAACAAGGGCAAGGTGACCCAGCACGCGGACGACGGTGCCGGTGACGTCGCCAGCACCGAGACGCTGCGCACCCGGTGCCGCAACTGGATGAACAACAACAACGGCGGCGGCAACAACAACGGTGGCAACAACGGCGGTGGCAACAACAACGGTGGCGCCTCCGCGAGCCCCGTGGCGTCGGCCAGCACGGCTGCAGGCGGCGGCAACACCGGTGGCAACAACGGCGGTGGCAACAACGGCGGTGGCAACAACAACGGCGGTGGCAACAACGGTGGTGGCCAGGCCACGACCCCCGCGACCCCGCCGCCCGGCGCCGGCCTCGGCATCCTCGCCAACAGCTGCGACGACAGCCAGCTGGAGCCGCACGACGGTTTCCAGAACGGCAACCGCTGTGTCTCCACCGAGTTCGGTGAGGTCGGCGTCGCCGAGAACAACCCGTCGCTGCTGATCACCCAGGCCCCGACCAACGTCGGCGTCAACGAGGCGTTCACCCTCCAGGTGAGTACCCGCAACCTGATCCGTGACCGCTTCCTCGCGGCCGGCCAGGGTGGCTACTACGTCGAGTCCTCCGTGCTGCAGAACGGTCTCGTCCGCGGTCACTTCCACACCGCCTGCCGCGTCCTGGGCAGCACCACCGAGGCTCCGGACCCGGCTCCGGTCCCCGCGTTCTTCGTCGCGACCGAGGACGGCAAGGGCGGTGCGGCTCCCGACGTCGTCTCCATCCAGGTCCCCGGCCTGCCGAACGAGGGCACCTTCCAGTGCGCCTCCTGGGCCGGTGACGGTTCGCACCGTATCCCGATGATGCAGCGCGCCAACGAGACCCCCGCGTTCGACGCGGTCCGGGTCGAGGTCGGCGGCGGCAACAACAACGGTGGCAACAACAACAACTAGCTAGGTACGGAGCCCTTGCCGCACCGGAATCCCGAACCCCGCCACAAGCGGGGGACCCCCCATCGGTGACCGGACGTCGTCCATCCCCCTGCGGACGACACCAGCGGCAGGCGGTTCGAGCACGGAAACGGCTGACGAAAGGAGGCGCGGGACCGGCTCGGATCGAGCTTCCAGCTCCGCCAACCGGGTGACGCGGACCGACTCGGGTCTCCGCCAACCCACTCCGATGGCCCTGACCGGGAGCGCGGTCAGGGCCATCGGCATGCGCGCGGAAGATACGTATAGTGGCCCGGGTGACGAAGACGCTGGTCAGGCGGCTGGACCTGCCCGAGGGGTACCAATTCACCCGTACCCTGCGCAGTCTGCTCGTGGTCCGTCACGACCCCTGCGGCCGGTTGGACGGCAACCACTTCCGCCTCACCGCCCGTACCCCCGATGGTCCTGGGTCCTTGCAGCTGGACAGAGCGGGCGCGGAACTGACCGCGACCACGCACGGACCCGGCGCCGGCTGGCTCGCCGAGCGCGCCGACGCGATCGCCGGGCTCCGCGACGACCTCGGCGACTTCCCCGGCCTGGCCGCCGCACATCCGCTGGTCGCGCGGCTGGCCAAAACCTTCGCGGGGGTACGCTATCCGGCCACCGGCCTGCTCTTCCCCCGCCTGATCCGGGCGGTCCTCGAGCAGAAAGTCACCGGTATCGAAGCGCACCGTGCCTACCGGGCCCTGGTCAAGCACTTCGGCGAGCCCGCACCCGGCCCGGACGGCCTGCTGCTGCCCCCGGACCCGGAAGCGGTCGCGGCCACCGCCTACTGGGTGTTCCACCCGTTCGGCGTCGAGCAACGGCGCACCCAGGCCCTGTTGCGCGGCGCGGCCCAGGCGGCCCGGCTGGAACGCTGCGCGGACAGCGCCGAGGCGACCCGCCGGCTGACCGCCATCCCCGGGATCGGTCCGTGGACCGCCGCCGAGGTGGTGCGCACCACCTACGGCGACCCGGACGCGGTCAGCGTCGGCGACTTCCACATCCCCAACACGGTGGCCTGGGCGCTCGCCGGTGAACCCCGCGGCACCGACGCCCGGATGCTCACCCTGCTCGAGCCGTTCGCGGGCCACCGGGGCCGGGTCTGCGACCTACTGGCCGCCGGCGGGATCACCGCGCCCAAGTTCGGCCCGCGGATGCCGATCCGCTCCTTCGCCCGCTTCTGACCTGCCCCAGGGGCAGCTGGCACACTCTAGGCGTGGCATTCACGTTGACGATCGATTGCGGTGGCGGCGGCATCAAGGGGTCCGTCCTGGACGAGGCGGGCACGATGCGCGCGCAGCCCTTGCGGGTGCCGACGCCGTACCCGTTGCCCCCTGACCTGTTCGTGAAGACCCTGGTTGCGCTGGGGGAGCGGTTGCCGACCGCGGACCGGGTGACCGTCGGCATGCCGGGCATGCTGCGCCACGGCGTGGTCGTGGCGACCCCGCACTACATCACCCGCAGCGGCCCCCGCACCAAGATCGACCCGGAGCTGCAGGACGCCTGGTTCGGCTTCGACGCCCGCACCGCGCTGGCCGAGGCGTTCGGCCTGCCCACCCTCGTGCTCAACGACGCCGAGGTGCACGGCGCCGGCGTGGTCGCGGGCACCGGCTGCGAACTCGTGCTGACGCTCGGGACCGGCCTCGGCGCCGCGCTGTTCGACGGCGGTGAGCTCGCTCCGCACCTGGAGCTCTCCCAGGCCCCGGTGCGCTGGGGCATGAGCTACGACACCTACATCGGCGAGCACGAACGCCGCCGGCTCGGCGACGCGCTCTGGTCCCGCCGGGTCCGCAACGTCGTCGAGGGCCTGCGCCCGGTCTTCCTGTGGGACCGCATCTACCTCGGCGGCGGCAACTCCCGCCTGATCACCCCGGCGCAGCTGGCCCGGATGGGCGACGAGGTGGTGGTGGTGCCGAACACGGCGGGCATCGTCGGCGGCGTCCGCGCCTGGACCCTGGGCACCCGATGACCGCCGTCCCGGCCCCGGCCGCCCTGCTGCTCGACTTCGGCGGCGTCCTCGTCGAGGCGGCCGACCCCACCGACGACCCGGCGACCCCGGCGCTGGTGCTCCGGCTCCACAACCTCGCCGAGGGCACCCTCACCCCGGGCGAGATCGGCCGGTCGCTGACCACGGGGCTGGCGGCGTACGCGGCCTGGAGAGACCTGGACGAACCGGCCGAGCTCGGCCACGAGGAGGTCTGGGCCCGCTTCATCACGCCGTCCTGGCCGGCCCCGGCTCGCGAGGCGGTGCGCCGGAACGCGAGCAAGCTCAGCTATGACGTGGCCTGGAAACCGACCTGGGAGCTGCGCCCGGGCATCCCCGAGGCGTTGCGCGCGGCCCGGGCCGCCGGCCTGCCCATGGCGGTGGTCAGCAACACCATCTGCGGCGCGGCCCACCGCGACTTCCTCACCCGGGCGGGCGTCGGCACCCTGTTCAGCACGCAGATCTACAGCGACGAGGCCGGCGTCCGCAAACCCAACCCCGAAATGATCTGGTACGCGGCCCGCGAACTGAACGTCCCCACCGGATCCTGCTGGTTCGTCGGTGACAGCTACCGCCGCGACGTCGCCTGCGCCCGCCGGGCCGACGCGGGCGCGGCGATCCTGTTCCGCTCCCGCCGCACCACCGGGGAGGACCCGGCCGGTCACCCCCAGCCGGACGCGACCGTGGAAGACGGTTTCGGCCTCCGCGACCTGCTACCGCTGTAGGTCTCCAGAGCGTTACCGGCTGCTGCGGTTCTCCGGCCAATCGTGCCTGGCCGGAGAAGTGTGACCGCGGTCAAGCCCGGCCGCGGTCAAGCCCGGCCGCGGTCAAGCCCGGCCGAGGTCAAGCCCGGCCGAGGAATTCGAGCACCCGCCGCGGACCGTCGTGCAGAACGTTGTGCCGGGTCGGCCATTCCTCGTAGTGCCAGGCCGGATCGTCGCGCAGCTTCTCCATCGTCACCGGGGCCTGCAGCCCGCCGGGCGTCTCGGTGGCCGCGGCATACAGCTTGACCGGCACCCGCTTCCATGCCCCGGTGAGCCGGATCCGCTGCACCAGCGTGGCCAGCGGGTGCGGCCGGGCCCGCTCGTCGAAGAACGGCAGCGGAGCAATACCCAACCCGTCACCCCCGACCCCGTCGATGTACGACTGCCGGTTCGCGACGGTCGTCATGCTCCACGTCGAGTCACCGTCATCGGGAACATCGGTGTCCAGATGCACCAGCGCCGCCACCCGCTCCGGCAGCCGATCGGCGGCCGCGGTGATGAGGAACCCGCCGTAGCTGTGCCCGACCAGGACGACCCGCTCGTCGCTGGCCAGCCCGTCGCTGGCCGGCCCGTTGGTGGCCCGCTCGACCGCGGCCACGGTCTCGTCGATGTGCGTGTCCAGATTGACGACCATCTCCCGCAGGTCGTCATCGGGACCGAGGCCCGCCGGGGTCAGCGCGTGCGCCTCATGGCCGTCCGCCACGAGCGCGTCCACCACCGGCTGATACCACCAGCCGCCATGCCACGCGCCGGGCACAAGGATGAAAGTGGTCACACCCCATCCTCCTCCCCGGACCGTGCTTCCAGCCGCTCATAGCGCTGCTTGGCTGCCTGCGGCGTGTTGAGCCCGAGACCGAAGGCGATGTCCTGCCAGGTCATCCCCCGGCTGCGTGACGCGGTGATCAGATCGAGTTCGATCGCGTTCAGGTCGGCCCGGGCGCTGGGCAGCAGCGTGAGCGCGGCAACAAGATCACTCCGATCGACGGCTTCCTCGTGCGGAGCGGCCACGATCGATCCGCCGACCAGCCCGGTCACCAACCGCAGCACCTCCTCGGGCGAAGCCGCGGTGGGGTGGGTCTGCCGCTGCCGAAGCTCAGGGCTGCCGGCATGGCGCTCGGAAAGATGCGTCAACGCCCGGAACGACCGCTCCACCCGCTGCGCTGCCGGGTCGGGTCGAGCAAAGATGTCTGGCATGGCTTCAATACTGACACATCAACATATTATTTTCAACAAAATGTTGAGGCAACGGCCGTGGAGGAACTGTCGCGGGAGGAATTTAAGTGATCGTGGGGCGGATGATGGGGTGCGTGGACGGTGACCTCGTTGCGGCTCTGGGACCGGTTCTGCATGACCTCGGCGGGCTGAGTGGGGTGCTGCCTGAGGTCCGGGACGAGCCGTGGGCCGGAGCGCCGGGGACCGCCGGCGTCATGCTCTATGCCTCGGACGGCAGCGGCATGGGGGTCGCCGTCACTCTGGGTCAGGCGCGGTCCGTGCAGGTCGCTGAGGTGGCCGACCAGGTGCAGGAGTGGGCGGTGGAAGCGCTCTGGATGCTGGGCCGGCCTACGAACTGGCCGCCCTGCCCCCACCATCCTGCCGCTCACCCGCTCGCGCCCATGGAAGAGGGCGGCCGGGCTTTCTGGACCTGCCCGGTCAGCGTCGTCCAGGTCTGCGAGATCGGCGACCTGGCGGTGTGACCCGCGATGGGGTCAGGCTGCTACCGGCTGGGGGGTGCGTAGCCAGGTCAGGGCTTCGGTCGGGTCCAGGGGCTCGGAATAGTAGTAGCCCTGACCCAGCGGGCAGCCCAGGCGGGTGAGGACGCGTTTGTGGGCCGCGTCCTCGATGCCCTCGGCCACCACCGTGAGACCCAGCGACTGGGCGAGGCTGACGATGCCGCTGACCAGGGCCAGCTGCTGAGTGTCACCGAGCATGTCGTCGATGAACATCTTGTCGATTTTGAGGACGTCGATGGGGCGCTGGCGGAGGTAGCCGAGCGACGAGTATCCCGTACCGAAATCGTCGATCGCGATCTTGATGCCCATGTCGCGCAGCGCGGCCAGGTCGGTCCAGATCTTCTCGTCGTCGCCCATGAGGAGGGTTTCGGTGATCTCCAGCATGAGGGCCTGCGGCGGGACGCCGGCGTATTCGAGGGAGGCCCGGACCTGTTCCACGAATCCTTGCTGGCGGAATTGGCGGACCGAGACGTTGACGCTCACGTAGGGGCGGCGGACCCGGGGCAGGATGCGCCACCATTGGGCGACCGTGTGCAGGGCCTGGTCCAGGACCCAGCGGCCCATGGGCACGATGAGTCCGCTTTCTTCCGCGACCTCGATGAACTGGTCGGGGGCGATGACGCCGCGGGTCGGGTGGTGCCAGCGGACCAGGGCCTCGAAGCCGACCGCCTCGTCGCCGTTGAGTTTGACGATGGGCTGGTATTGGAGCAGGAAATGGCCCTCGTTGACCGCGTGGTCCAGTGCCGAGCGCAGTTCGAGGCGTTCGACCATCGCGCTGTGCAGGTGGTTCTGGTATCGCCGCCAGCGATTCTTGCCGGCCCCCTTGGCGACGTACAGGGCGAGGTCGGCCTGGCGCAGGAGTTCGTCGGCGGTGTCCGCCTCGGGGGTGGTGGTGATGCCGACGCTCGCGTTCGCCTGCAGGGTCTGGCCGTCGACGATGATCGGCGGGGCGAGCGCGGCCAGGATCCGTTCGGCGGTCTCCTCGACCGCGCCGGGGTCCTGGACGTTCTCGACGAGCGCGGCGAACTCGTCGCCGCCGAGGCGGGCCGCGGTGTCGTCGGCGCGCAGGGCGGCGGAGATGCGTTCGGCGACCGCGATGAGCAGCTGGTCGCCGACGGCGTGGCCGAGTGTGTCGTTGACGATCTTGAAGTCGTCGAGGTCGATGAACAGGACGCCGACCACCGAGCCGTCGCGGGCGCCGCGGGCCAGCGCGTGCTGCAGCCGGTCGGCGAACAGGACCCGGTTGGCCAGGCCGGTGAGCGAGTCGTGGAACGCCTGGTGGATCAGTTCGCGTTCGAGGCGGCGGCGCTCGGTGACGTCGCGCAGGGTGACCACCATGCCGGCGACGGTCGGGTCGGTGCGCAGGTCACGGCAGTGCATCTCGAGCATTACCTCGGTACGCCGCCGGCCCACCGCCCGGAAGTCGAGTCCTTCGGCCGGGGTGTCGCCGATCCGGATCGCCCCGAGCACCTCGGCCAGCCGCTGCCGGTCGCCGGGGTGGATGAGGTCGGGCAGCAGCACGCCCGCGGGGTCGGCGCCGAGCACGTGGACGGCGGACGGGCTGGCGTACCGGACCCGGTTCTCGTCGTCGACGATGAGGATGACGTCGGAGGTGTTCATGACGAGCGTACGGAAGTAGGCCTCGCTGTTGCGGCGGATGACCTCCTGGCTGAGCGCGATCCGTTCCAGGGCGAGCGCGACCTGGGTGGCGAGCACCTCGAGGGCCTGTTGCAGGTCGAGCAGGGCCCAGGTGGGGGCGCCGACATGCAGGATGCCGACAAGCGGGTCGCCGGCCGGACGGTCGGCGAGCACCAGCGGGCAGCGCAGCACCATCGGGAACTGGTTGAGCCGCACGGCGACGGCCCAGTCGATCTCGCGGACGGAGACCAGCCGGGCGGCGGTGCCGGCGACCCGGTCGTGGGCGCTCTGGGCGGCGGCTTCCGGGGTGGCCGGTTCGTCGGGGGCGTTGAACGCCATCGCGAGGACCACCCGGTGCGGGGTGTCGGCGGGCAGCAGGGAGGCGACGGCCTGCCGGACGGCTTCGGCGACCTCGTCGGAGTCGGACGCGGAGACCAGGGCAGCCGAGGCCTGGCGCAGGCCGCGCTCGCGGGTGACGGCCAGCCGGTTGCTGGCCATGACACCGGCCAGCCGGGCCAGGACCAGCACGAACGTCAGGGCGCTGAGGGCGGCGACGACGGTCAGGTCGGGCACCTCGCCGTCGATGCCGACCTGGATGATCAGCACCGCGGGGGCCATCAGGGACGCCAGGGCGAGCAGGGCGAGCCGGACCCGGCCGAGTTCTTTCGGGGCGACCAGGGCGGGCTTGGTGAGCCCGGTCATGGTGGGATCGAGCGCGGCGAGGCCCGCGGCGGTGAGGAACGAGATGCGGCCCAACCCGGCGAGCGTGCCGGCCTGATCCTCCAGCGAGGGCAGGTTGTAGGCGATGTCCGAGAGCAGCATCGTGAGCACGCCGGCGCCGAGCCAGGCGGCGGCGATCGGGCGGCGGCCGGGGCTGATCAGCAGCCGGGCGAGCGCGGCGAGGCAGGCCAGGCCGCAGAGCGGGAAGACCACGGACAGCCAGCGGTCACCGGTGGCCAGGCCGGGTTCGCGGACGTGCGGCCCGATCACGAACGTCCAGGCGAGCAGCGCGACGCCGGAGGTCAGGGTGAGCGCGTCGAGCAGTCCACCGCGGTCCCGGTGGCCGCTGCCGCGGTGCCGGGTGAACAGCAGCAGGGCGGCGCCCAGCATGGCGAAGACGGCCAGCAGCAGTGCGACGCCGGCGCCGTGCAGCAGGGGCACCGAGCCGGCGGTGAACGCGAGCGAGCCGGCCGTGGACACCGCGACGGTGCCGGCCAGCAGCTGCCAGGGTCCGAGCCGGTCGGGGCGGTGCCGCCGGATGCCGAGGCCGATGACGGCCAGCGTGGCGGCACAGGCGAGGACCCGGGCGGGGGCCTGCCAGGCCGTCCCGACGGTGAAGAGCGCGCCGAGCACGACCATCCAGCCGCCGAAAAGGGCAGCGGCCAGCCTTGTCGGCATCGGATCCCCTTCCCCGGGCTCGTGCGGCGACGCCACCCTGATCGGTTCCTCGCCGCGGCAACTGAGCAGAATCGACGGGGTGTCCACTGCCACCGAGTTCGTCCGCGAGAACACCCGGGTCGCGCCCGTACCCTTCGTTCCCGAGCTGGTCCTGCACCAGGCCGAGGAGCCGATCGAGCTCTGGGAACGCACCGAGGCCGCCGGTGCCGAGCAGCCGCCGCCGTTCTGGGCGTTCGCCTGGGCCGGCGGGCAGGCCCTGGCCCGTCATGTGCTGGACCATCCGGAGCTGGTCGAGGGCCGGGACGTGCTCGATCTGGCGACCGGGTCGGGCCTGGTCGCGATCGCCGCGGCGAAGGCCGGGGCCCGGTCGGTGACCGCCAACGACATCGACCCGCTCTCGCTGGCGGCGACGCAGGCCAACGCCGGGGCCAACCGCGTCCGGGTCACGCTGAGCGAGGAAGACCTTCTCGACCGGGGGTACGACGAAGCCGGCGTGATCCTGGCCGGCGATGTCTTCTACAGCCGGGAGATGGCGGGCAAGGTGCTCCCGTTCCTGCGCAGGGCCGCCGGGCGGGGTGCGTTGGTGCTGGTCGGCGACCCCGGCCGGGCCTATCTGCCGGTCGAGGGGATGGTGCTGCGTGAGGCGTACGACGTCCCGGTGAACGAGGCGCTGGAGAGCGTGCCGATGCGGCGCACGAGCGTGTGGCAGGCGGTTTTTACGTACCGTTAACCGCAGATTGTTGAACAACTCTTGTGGGATCGTTCAACAATCCCTAGCGTCAGGGGTGCTCCTCCCATCGACAAAAAACGATCTAGGAGAGCCCCATGCCGACGACGGACACGACCGCCACCGCTCCTAGCAGCACCCGCCGCACCGCGCTCATCGGCGCGATCTTCCTGATGGCCACCAGCGCCATCGGGCCCGGTTTCATCACCCAGACGACCACGTTCACCGCGAAGCTGGGCGCCGCGTTCGCGTTCGGCATCCTGATGTCGATCCTGGTGGACTTCGTGGTCCAGATGAACATCTGGCGCATCATCTCGATCAGCGGCAAGCGCGCCCACGAGATCGCGAACGCGGTCGTCCCCGGAGCCGGATACCTGCTGGCAGCGCTGGTCATCGTCGGCGGCCTGGTGTTCAACATCGGCAACGTGGCGGGCTCGGGTCTCGGCCTCGACGCCGCGCTCGGGCTCCCTCCCAAGACCGGCGGCCTGATCAGCGCGGTGCTGGCCGTCTCGATCTTCGTGATCAAGCGGGCCGGGCTCGCGATGGACCGGCTGCTCATCGTGCTCGGCCTGCTGATGATCGCGCTGACGCTGTACGTCGCGATCGTGTCCGGCCCGCCGGTCGGGGCGGCGCTCACCCAGGCGGTGGTGCCGGACACGATCGACTTCGCGGCGATCACCACGATCATCGGCGGGACGGTCGGCGGGTACATCACCTATTCCGGCGCCCACCGGCTGCTGGACAGCGGCACCACCGGGCCGGAACACGTCCGGGAGGTCACCCGCGGTGCGCTCACCGGCATCGCCGTCACCGGGCTCATGCGCTTCCTGCTGTTCCTCGCCATCCTCGGCGTGGTCTCCGGCGGCGTCGCGCTCGACACCAGCGGCAACGCCACCGCCCAGGCGTTCGCGTCAGCGGCCGGGGAGTTCGGTCAGCGCGCGTTCGGCGTGGTGCTGTGGGCGGCGGCGATCACGTCGGTCATCGGTGCCGCGTACACCTCGGTGTCGTTCTTCTCGGCCTTCTCGGCCCGCCTGGCCGAGCCCCGCGCCCGATCCTGGGGCACGGTCGCGTTCATCGCCGTCTCGACGGTGATCTACCTGCTGCTCGGCACCGCGCCGTCGGCGCTGCTGGTCTTCGCCGGCGGCTTCAACGGGCTCATCCTGCCGATCGGATTCACCATCCTGTTGTACGCGGCATGGCTCCGGCGAGAGCTGCTGCGCGGTTACCGATACTCGACGTGGCTGCTCGTGCTCGGAGCGCTGGTCGCGGCGTTGACCTGGTACATGGGGGTCGTTTCGGCGCGCACGATCTTCGACTACCTGGCTGGGTAAGGAGAACCCGATGGACCTCAACAGCGATCTCGGCGAGGGTTTCGGCGCGTGGCGGCTCGGTGACGACGACGCGATGCTCGCCATCGTCAGCAGTACCAACATCGCGTGTGGTTTCCACGCGGGTGACCCACGGACGTTGCTGGCCACGTGTGAACAAGCTGTTGAAAACGGCGTGTCGATCGGGGCACAGGTGGGCTATCGCGACCTGGCCGGGTTCGGGCGCCGGTTCATCGACTACGAGACCGACGACTTGATCGCCGACGTGCTGTACCAGCTCGGGGCGCTCGACGGGCTGGCCCGGGCGGCCGGCGACCGGGTGCTGTACCTCAAACCGCACGGCGCGCTCTACAACACGATCGTGCACCACGAGCAGCAGGCGGCGGCCGTGGTCGAGGCGGTCCGGCGCTACGACCCCGACCTGCCGGTGCTCGGTCTGCCCGGCTCGGCGTTCCTGCGCCTCGCCGAGGAGGCCGGGCTGCGGGCCGTGCGCGAGGCGTTCGCCGACCGGGGCTACACCCCGGAGGGCACGCTGGTGTCCCGCCGCGAACCGGGCGCGCTGCTGCACGACCCGGCCGAGGTCGCCGAACGGATGCTGCGCCTGGTCACCGACCGCACCCTGGTCGCCGTCGACGGCTCGGTGATCAAGATCGAGGCGGACTCGATCTGCGTGCACGGCGACTCACCCGGGGCCGTCGCGATGGCTCGCGCCGTGCACGACACCTTGACCGCCGCGGGCGTACCCATCACCGCTTTCGCCGGGGCCGGCGCGTGACCACGTTCCTGCGCTGCGGGCGGGAGGCGGTGCTCGCCGAGGTCGGCGACCTCGACGGGGCGCTCGCGCTGTACGCGGCCCTGAGCTCCGCCGGGCTGCCGGGTGTCACCGACCTGGTGCCGGCGGCCCGGACCGTTCTCATCCGCTTCGACCCGGCGATCACCTCGGCGGCCCAGGTCCGTGCGGCCACCTCGGCATTGCGCTCGGCGGGGCCCGGGCACGCGTACGAGGGAAGCGTCGAGATCCCGGTCGTCTACGACGGCCCGGACCTGTCCGAGGTCGCGGCGCACCTGGGTGTCAGCACCGACGACGTGGTCACCATGCACACGGGTTCGCGGTGGACGGTCGCGTTCGCCGGGTTCGCGCCCGGCTTCGGCTACCTGACCGGGGGAGACCCGAGACTGGACGTGCCCCGGCGCGGCTCCCCGCGCACCCGGATCCCGGCCGGCTCGGTGGGGCTGGCCGGGCGCTTCTCCGGCGTCTACCCCCACGACAGCCCGGGAGGCTGGCAGTTGATCGGCAGCACCACGTCGACGATGTGGGACCTGGACCGGCCCGAACCGGCACTGCTCGTGCCCGGCGCCCGCGTGACGTTCACGGCGGTGCCGGGGTGAGCATGCGGATCGTACGCACCGGCCCGCTCACCGTGCTCAAGGACGGCGGCCGGCCCGGGCACGCCCACCTGGGGGTGCCGGTGTCCGGGGCGGTGGACCGGACGGCGTACGCCCGGGCCAACGCCCTGGCCGGCAACCCGCCGGGGACCGCCGTGCTGGAATGCACCCTCGGTGGCCTGCGGGTCTCGTTCTCGGAACCGGCGGTGGCCGTGCTGACCGGGACCGACGCGGTCCTCGTGGTGGATGGGGTCCCGGCCGGGGTGGAGGAGGTCGTCGCGATCCCGGCCGGGGTCGCGGTCGCGGTTTCCATGCCGAAGCGGGGGCTGCGCAGCTACCTCGCCGTGCGGGGCGGTTTCGACGTGCCACCGGTGCTCGGGTCCCGCTCCACCGACCGGATCGCGGGCGTCGGCCCGGCCCGGCCCGCGGTCGGCGACGTCTTGCCGGTCGGCGACGTCCTGCCGATCGGCCCGCCGGCCGGTCTGCCCGCTGCCCTGGTCTCCTCGCCGGTGGCCGAGGACGGGCCGTTGGAACTCGATCTCGGGCCGCGCGACGACTGGTTCACCGCGGCGGCGATCGCGGCGCTGCTCAACGCCGAGTTCGTGGTGACACCGGCCAGCGACTCGGTCGGGCTGCGGCTCGACGGGCCGGAACTGACCCGGGCGCGCACCGGGGAACTGCCGAGCGAGGGGGTGGTCCGCGGCTCGGTGCAGGTGCCCCCGGACGGCAAGCCGATCATCTTCCAGGCCGACCATCCGGTGACCGGTGGCTACCCGGTCATCGCCGTGCTGACCCCGGCGTCGGCCGACCGGGCGGCCCAGGCCCGGCCCGGCGCCCGGCTGCGCTTCACGATCGCGCCGGCGTGACCGGGTCCGGATGTCCGGGCTGTCGCGTAGGAAGAACGAACGTTCTTTCTGGGTGGAGATGCCCGGAGGCGCGGGGTGGTGCGGCGCGGGGTGGTGCGGCGCGGGGTGGTGCGGCGCGGGGTGGTGCGGCGCGGCGGGGTGGTGCGGTGCGGCGGGGTGGTGCGGTGCGGCGGGGTGGTGCGGTGCGGCGGGGTGCGGGGTGCGGCGGGGTGATGCGGCGCGGCGTGGCGCGGGGTGCGGCGCGGCGTGGCGCGGGGTGCGGTGCGGCGGGGTGCGGTGCGGCGGGGTGCGGTGCGGCGGGGTGCGGGGTGCGGGGTGCTGTGCGGGGTGCGGGGTGCGGGGTGCGGTGCGGCGGGGTGCGGGGTGCGGCGGGGTGCGGTGCGGCGGGGCGTGGCGCGGGGTGCGGCGAGGCGTGGCGCGGGGTGCGGCGAGGTGCGGGGCGCGGCGCGGCGGGGATGGCACGGCGGGGTGCGGGGTGGCGGGTCGGGCGGGGAGCGGGACTGGTTGACTGGGGGCGTGACGACCGTGGAGAAGCCGGGCTCCGCCGCACGGGCCGTGGAACAGCTGCGCAACTCGATGATCAATGGCGAGCTGGCACCGGGCAGCCGGCTGTCCGAGACCTCGTTGACCGGGCCGCTGGGCGTCTCGCGCAACACGTTGCGGGAAGCGTTCTCCACGCTCGTCGAGGAAGGCCTGCTGGTCCGGCAGCCGCACCGGGGCGTCTTCGTCGCCTCGCTGAGCCCGGCTCAGATCGCCGACATCTACCGGGTCCGGGCGTTGCTCGAGTGCACCGCGCTCGGTCAGGCTCCCACCGATCCGCCCCGGGCGGCGGGCCTGCGGGCGGCCGTCGAGGAGGCGGGCCGGGCGGCCGAGGCCGGGGACTGGCGTGCGGTCGGCACCGCCAACATGCATTTTCACGAGCAGATCGTGGCGCTGGCCGGCAGCCCGCGCCTGGACGGCTGGATGCGCCAGCTCACCGCCGAGCTCCGGCTGGCGTTCGTCGCGGCCCCCGACCCGGAGGCCCTGCACCGCCCGTTCGTCCAGCTCAACGACGACATCACCACGCTGTACGAAGCCGGTGACGCCCACCGGGCCGCCGAGACGCTGCGCGACTACCTGCTGACCTCCGAACGGGTCGTCCTGAGCAACCTGCCTTAGGGCGCATCCGGCGGATCGCGGCGGCGTGCGACGAGGCCCAGCTTCCGCGACGTGAAACCTGGACCACGTCTCGGCTCGCCGTGATCCGCCGGATGCGCCTCAGTACGGATCACCCGTGCCGGGCAGACGGCCGCGGAGGACGCCGCCGAGGCGTCCGGGGCGGGTGGGATCGTCGGTGAGCGGGGGGCTCTCCGTGTGGGCGCGGTAGGCCATGCCCGCGACGAGTTCCTTCAGCGCGTGGACCGCGTCGGTCAGGGGACGCCAGCCGAGCTCGGCGGAGACCCGGTCGCAGGACATCAGCGGGGCCTTCAGACCCAGCTTCACCCAGCCCACGTCGACCGGTTGCAGGCGCAGCGTCCAGCTCGCGTCCGCCGCGCCGCGCAGCAGCGCCCCCGGGACGCGGACCTCGTGGCCGTGGAACGTGCGCGCGGCCACCGACGGGTCCAGCACCGGGCCCGCGGCCACGTTGAAGGCGCCCCGGACGTCGGAGTGCAGCATTCGCGCGTACGCGTCGGCGAGGTCGTCCGCGTGCACCGCCTGGACCCGCAGGCCGGGGTGGGAGGGGATCAGCGGGATCCGGCCGTAGCGCAGCAGCCGGGCCGGGAGCAGCGGGCCCGCGAAGTAGCGGGCGATCTCGGTGCCGACGTCGCGCTGGAAGATCAGGCCGGGGCGGACGCGGACCACGCGCAGCATCGGGTGGTCCGATTCGACGCGGTCGAGGAGGTTCTCGACCAGGACCTTGTGCCGGCTGTACGAGGAACCGGGCACCCCCGCGCGCGGGAAGTCCTCGGTCACGTAGGCGTTCTTGGGGCCGGGGGAGTACACGCCGACCGACGAGGCGAACACCAGCGTGGGCACCCCGGCGCGCAGGGTGCCCTCGATGACCGCCCGGCTGCCGAGCACGTTGGTCTCGAACAGGCGGCGCTGGTCGTGGCTGGGCTGGATCTGCCAGGCGAGGTGGACCACCGCGTCCGCACCGTGGAACAGCTCCGTGAGCCGGGTCGCCGCGCCGGGGGCGGCTATGTCGCAGGAATGCCAGTCCACCGTGTCGTAGGGCTGGGTTGTCGCCGGGGGAACTCGCCGGACGACACCGGCGAGCTCGATCCCGGGTTCGTTGCGTAGCCGGCGCAGCAGGGCCGTGCCGGCGTTTCCGGTTGCTCCGACGATCACCACTCGCATGCTTCCCGCGTACCCGTAGGTCCGGGATTGAACCCTTTGGGCCCGGGTACGAAACGGTCATGAACCTCGTCGTCAACGGGGTCGAGCATGCCCTCGACCTGGATCCGCGGACCACTCTGCTGGACGCCCTGCGCGAGCACCTGCATCTCACCGGCGCGAAGAAGGGCTGCGACCACGGCCAGTGCGGCGCCTGCACGGTGCTGCTGGACGGGCGCCGGGTCAACAGCTGCCTGGTGCTGGCGGTCAGTCAGCAGGACGCCGATGTCACCACGATCGAAGGGCTGGCGGAGCATCCGGTCCAGCGGGCGTTCCTGGAGCACGACGGGTTCCAGTGCGGTTACTGCACGCCGGGGCAGATCTGTTCCGCGGTCGGGATGCTCGACGAGATGAAGCAGGGCTGGCCGAGCGCGGTCCCGGACGACGACGTCGACAGGCAGATCCGGGAGCGGATGAGCGGCAACCTGTGCCGCTGCGGTGCCTACGCGAACATCGTCCCGGCCATCGCGGACGCCCGATGAAGACCTTCGAGTACACCCCCGTCACCGATGTCCGGTCCGCGGTCGGCGCCTGCACCGAGGGCGCGGTGTTCCTGGCCGGGGGCACCAATCTGGTCGACCTGATGAAGCTGGGTGTCGCGACACCGGACGTGCTGGTCGACATCAACCGGCTGCCGTTGCGCGACGTCACCGAACTGCCCGGCGGGGGCCTGCGGATCGGTGCCGGTGTGCGCAACAGTGACCTGGCCGCCCATCCGGTCGTGCGCCGGAACTTCCCGGTGCTGAGCGAGGCGCTGCTCAACGGCGCGTCCGGGCAGCTGCGCAACATGGCCACCACGGGCGGCAACCTGCTGCAACGGACGCGGTGCCGGTACTTCACCGACATGACGAAGGCGTGCAACAAGCGCGATCCCGGGTCGGGCTGCCCGGCGCGCGACGGCGACCATCGCAACCTGGCGATCCTCGGGGCCTCCGAGCACTGTGTCGCGACCCATCCGTCGGACATGGCGGTCGCGCTCGCCGCGCTGGACGCGGTCGTGCTGATCACCGGTCCGGACGGGGACCGCGAGGTGCCGGTGACCGAGCTGCACCGGCTGCCCGGCGACACCCCGCATCTGGACACCGTGCTGCGGCAGGGCGAGTTGATCACCGCCGTGGAGGTGCCGTTCGCGGAGATCGCGCGCGTTTCCACGTACCGGAAAGCTCGTGATCGTGCCTCTTATGCCTTTGCCGTCGGCTCGGTGGCGGCGGCGCTCGAGGTCGGGGACGGCGTCGTGCGCGACGTCCGGCTGGCCTTCGGGGCGGTCGCCCACAAACCCTGGCGGGCGTACGACGCCGAGCGCGCCCTGCGTGGCCGCCCGGCCACCCGCGAGTCCTTCCTGGCGGCGGCCGACGTGGAGCTGGCCGCCGCGGTTCCGTTGCGGGACAACGCGTTCAAGGTGACCCTGATCCGCAACATGGTCGCCTCCACCCTGGAAGGACTGGCGTCATGACCAGCATCGTGGAGCGGTCGGTGGGCCGGCCGCTGGGCCGGGTCGAGGGGCCGGCGAAGGTCACCGGCGAGGCGCGCTACGCGGCGGAGTTCCCGGTCGAGGACGTCACGTACGCCTGGGTGGTGCAGTCGCCGGTGGCCCGCGGCACGCTGCGCTCGGTGGTCGTCGATCCGACCACCGAGGACGACGACATGCTCGCGGTGCTGTGGCACGGCAACGCGCCGGAGATCGCGGCGGCCGCGGATCCCGAGCTGGCGGTGCTGCAGTCCGAGCGGATCAGCTATCGCGGCCAGGTGGTGGCGCTGGTGGTGGCCCGCACCCTGGAAGCGGCCCGGCGTGCCGCTCAAGTGATGCAGCTGGACATAGATGTGGAACCGCACGATGCTCAACTCGCCGTTGACCACCCGGACCTGTACACCCCGGAGACCGTCAACCCGGACTTCCCGGCGGTCAGTGAACGCGGAGACTTCAACACCGCGTTCAACAGCGCACCGGTCACCATCGACGTGCGGTATGCGACACCCGCCCTGCACAACAACCCCATGGAACCGCACGCGACGATCGCGCTCTGGGAGGGCGACGACCTCATCCTGTACGACTCCACCCAGCACTCGTCCGGCGTAGCGGCGACCATGGGCCCGATCTTCGGTCTCACCCCGGATCGGGTGCACGTCATCGCCGAGCACGTCGGCGGCGGCTTCGGGTCGAAAGGCAGCGCCCGTCCCAACGCGGTGCTCGCCGCGATGGCCGCGAAGGTCGTCGGCCGCCCGGTCAAGCTGGTCCTGCCCCGCTCGGCGCTGTTCAGCATGGTCGGCTACCGCACCCCGACGCTGCAGCGACTGCGGCTCGGCGCGGAGCCCGACGGCCGGCTGACCGCCATCGGGCACGAGTCGGTGGAGCAGACGTCGCGGATCTACGAGTACGCCGAACAGACCACGGTCGTCACCCGGCACATGTACGCCGCCGCCAACCGGTTCACCTCGCACCGCCTCGTCCGCCTGGACGTGCCCACCCCGCGGTGGATGCGCGCGCCCGGCGAGGCGCCCGGGATGGTCGGGCTGGAATGCGCGATGGACGAACTGGCCGAGAAGCTCGGCATGGACCCGATCGAGCTGCGGGTCCGCAACGAGCCGGACGCCGAACCCGAGTCGGGCAAGCCGTTCAGCAGCCGGCACTACGTCGAGTGCCTGCGCGAGGGTGCGCGGCGGTTCGGCTGGGAAGGCCGGGAGCAGCGGCCCCGGCTACGGCGCGAGGGTGACTGGTGGATCGGCACCGGTGTCGCCGGGGCCACCTATCCGGCGATGGTGCAGCCGTCGGTCGCCCGGGTGCGGACGCTCACGGACGGCTCCGCCGAGGTGGCCATCGCCGCCGCGGACATCGGCACCGGCGCTCGTACCATCCTCACCCAGATCGCCGCCGACGAGCTGGACCTGCCGGTGGACCGGGTCCGGGTCCTGCTCGGCGACAGCACGCTGCCGAGAGCGTCGGTCGCCGGGGGTTCCTCGGGCAGCGCGTCCTGGGGGTGGGCGGTCACCGGAGCCTGCCGTGAACTGCGGCGCACCGGCGGTTCCGAGGTCACGTTCGACAGCACCGAACTCGTGAAGAAACAGGAGACCGACGGCAAGCACGCCTACGGGGCGCATTTCGCCGAGGTCCGCGTCGACGCGGTGACCGGCGAGGTCCGGGTCACCCGGCTGCTCGGGGTGTACGCGGCCGGCCGCATCCTGAACCCGCGGACCGCCCGGAGCCAATTCATCGGCGGCATGACGATGGGCCTGGGAATGGCGCTGCACGAAGAGGGCGTCATGGACCCGGCCACCGGTGACTGGGTCAACCATGATCTGGCCGAATACCACATCCCGGTGCACGCCGATGTGGAATCCGTCGAGGCGCACTGGCTCGACGAGCAGGACGACGATCTCAATCCGATGGGCAGCAAGGGCGTCGGCGAGATCGGCATCGTCGGTTCCCCGGCCGCGATCGTCAACGCGATCTGGCACGCGACCGGGATCCGTGTCCGCGACCTCCCGGTCCGGCTGGACAAAATCCTGCCCCACCTGTGAAAGACAAACGGCGTCGCCCCACGCGGGGCGACGCCGTTTGTCCGAATCCGGGAATTCAGCGCTTGCTGTGGTAAGCCTCGACGATCGAGCTCGGGATGCGACCGCGCTCGGAGACCTCGTAGCCGTTCTTGCCCGCCCACTCGCGAATGGCCTGGTTCTGGTCGCGGGTCGCGCGGCCGGTGCTGACCGTGCCGCCACGGCGCGCCGAGCGGGCCTCGACACCGCTGCTGCGGCCGACGCGGGTCGCCACCGCCAGGTACGGGTCCAGGGCCTTGCGCAGCTTGCCGGAGTTCTTCTCCGACAGGTCGATCGTGTAGTTCACCCCGTCCAGTCCGAACTCGACCGTACGGTCGGCCTCGCCGCCATCGAGGTCGTCGGTGAGAAGGGTGATTACCTGCTTGGCCATGATGAGGTCACTCCTATGGCGGTGCCCTATGGCGGTGCCATTGTCGTCGGGTATTTCAACCCTTTCATTCTGTACGCCGAACCCGGGGGAAGCAAATTGTCGGCCGCGCATGGCGCGTTGGAGATCCGTGTTATTCGTCGCATGGGTGCCCGGCCGCCGAAATGGGCCGCCCTTTGTCGGCGGGCGGCCGGGTGGCCCTTGAGCTGCGATGACTAACACCAGAAACGCTGTGGCAACACTTCATCGCCACCATCAATGTGTTCTACGGCACGTCGATTTCGCGCTCAACCGGTCGCGTTCCGTAGCGCCCCCGGGGCATGTGCGGGAACGGCCGGCGAGCGTGGCGGCACCGGATTGTGCCGGACGTATGCGCCACCGAGGGGCGGCCGGGGATCGGTGTCGCCCTTGTTCGGCCACAGCGCGATCGCGCGTTCGGCCAGCGCGGTGATCGTGAGCGAGGGGTTCACGCCGAGGTTCGCGGGGATCACCGAACCGTCCACCACGTGCAGCCCGGGGTATCCGAAAACGCGCTGATAGGCGTCGACGACCCCGGTCGCGGGCGAAGCACCGATCGTCGCACCGCCGAGGATGTGCGCGGTCATCGGGATGTCGAACACGTCGCCGACGGCACCACCCGGATGACCCCCGATGTGCCGGGCCATCCGCCGGACGGCGTCGTGCCCGACCGGTATCCACGTCGGATTGGCCGGGCCGTGACCGGGGCCGGTGGTGAGGCGGCCGCGCCGGGTCCGGCGTACCGTCAGGGAATTGTCGGTGGACTGCATGACCAGCGCGATGATGGTCCGGTCGCTCCACCGCCGGTTGGACAGCGAACGGGCCAGCAGACCCGGATGCCGCAACGCCTGTCCCAGGAACCGCAGCGGCCGCGGCACGCGGCCGCCACCGTCCACCAGCAGCGTCGTGAGCAGGCCCATCGCATTGCTGCCGGGCCCGTAACGGACCGGCTCGATGTGGGTGTCGGGGTCCGGATGGAACGAGGACGTGATCGCCACTCCCGCCGAGAACGGATCCTGCGGTACGCGTACGGTCTGGGCGCCGAGCAACGCCTCCGAGTTCGTCCTGGTCAGCGAACCGAGGCGGGCGGAGAGCGCGGGCATCCGCCCGGTGTCGCGCATGGCGTGCAGCAGCCGCTGGGTGCCGAGCGCCCCCGCGGCGAGCACCACCTGACCCGCGGTGAGGACCCGTCGCCGCGTCTGCACCCGCCACCCGCCGTGGATCGGCCGCAGCCCGGTCACCTCGGTGTCCGGGTGGATCACCGCGCCGGCCCGCTCGGCCAGATGCAGATAGTTGAGGTCGAGCCGGTTCTTCGCGCCGGTCCGGCAGCCGATCATGCAGTCACCGCACTCGGTGCACCCGGTCCGGTCCGGCCCGGCACCCCCGAAATACGGATCGGGGACGGTCCGGCCGGGCGCGCCGAAGAAGACCCCCACCGGGGTACGGCGGAAAGTGGCCCCGACGCCCATCTCGTCCGCGACGGCCGCGACCACCCGGTCGGACGGGGTCATCGACGGTTGCACGGTCACGCCGAGCATCCGTGACGCCTGGTCGTAGTGTGGCGCCAGCTCACCGGCCCAGTCGGTGATCCCGGACCAGCGCTCGTCGGCGAAGAACCCGGGCGGTGGGTGGTACAACGTGTTCGCGTACACCAGGGAGCCGCCGCCGACGCCCGCGGCCGAGAGCACGACGATGTCCTTGAGCAGCGTGATCCGCTGGATGCCCCGCAGCCCGAACACGGGCGCCCACAGGAATCCGCGCAGGTCCCATGACGTCCGGGGCAGGCTGCCGGCATCCCAGCGCCGGCCCGCCTCGAGCACGCCGACCCGGTACCCCTTCTCGGTCAGCCGCAGGGCCGTGACACTGCCGCCGAACCCGCTGCCCACGACGATGACGTCATAGTCCGTCATGAACCCATCGTGGCACGGCGGGGCAGATTCAGCTCGATATCGATGTCATGATGCCGGCCGGTGGTGATACGGGCCGCGATCCGGCGCCACGGGGTGACCCGGAGCCAGTGTCCGCGAGGCGTGCGGACGATCGTCGTGCGGAAGCTGTAGCCGTTGACGGTGACCACCACACCCGGACGCCCGACACCGAGCTGCACGATGACGTCCAGGGGCACGGCGAACCCGAACGACCCGCCGGCACCTCGCCGCAGCTCGGCCCGGAATCTGGTACCCGCCGTGATGGGGATCATGATCGGATCATGGCCGCCGGCCGCCGTCGGTGGGACGGCCTCGGCGTGCCGCAGTGCGGACATGGCGCGATGTGGACACGGCCCCTCCCGTCATGGCCTCCCGTCATGGTGCGAAGGTCCCGCCCCCACCCCCAAGTAGAGACGGGACCACTCACCGGTATTCCTGTTCCTTTGTTTCCCCCGCAGAGGACAACGTGCGGAATCGGCCCAGGTTCAGGTGACGTACGAGATGTGTGGGATCCCCGACATCGGCGTGTCCAGGATCAGCACAGCGGAGTGTGTCAGTATCCGGAGGGTGACTGTTGTCGATGGATCGGGAGCCCGGCTGAACCATCCCCGGCCGGACAAATCCCCGTCGGGCGCCGGTAACTCGCGGCTGGCCGGTCTGCTCCGGCGCAACCGGCTCGCGGCCGGCCTCACCCAGGAGGAGCTGGCCGACCTCGCCGGGGTGGCCGTGCGCACCGTCCGCAACCTCGAACTGGGCCGGGTCGCCCGGCCCCGGCGCCGCACCCTGGAACAGATCGCCGACCGGCTCGGGCTCACTGAGGCGGACCGGCACCGGCTCCTCGACACCCGCCCGGCCGCCGACGACCCGGCTGACCCGTCCGGCGTCTCGCTGCCGGGCGCCCTCCCCGACTTCGTGGGCCGCCATGGACCGTTGCGGCGCATCACCGCGCTCGCCGGGCCCGGCGGCCCGCGCACGGTGGTGCTCGCCGGCCCGCCCGGGATCGGCAAGACCAGCCTCGCGGTGCGGGCCGCCGGTGCGCTGGCGCCGATGTTCCCCACCGGGGCGTTCTTCGTGAGCCTGCGCGGCATGGACGACGAACCCACCACCACCGCCGACGCGCTCAGCCAGGTGCTGGCCGCGCTCGGTCTCGAGAGTTTCCCGGAGACGGTGGACGGCCGCACCGCCGCCTGGCGCCGGGTCACCGGAGGCGGCCGCGGCCTGCTGGTCCTCGACAACGCCCGCGACGAGGCCCAGGTCCGCCCGCTGCTTCCGGCCGGCTCCGGCTGGCTGACGCTGGTCTCGAGCCGCAACACGCTCGGCGGCCTCTCCGCCGCCGAGCACATCGTCCTCGGCACACTGACCGACCGGGAGGCGTACGGCCTGCTCACCGAAGCCGTCGGCGCGGACCGCATCGAGATGGAGCCGGCCGCGGCGGCCGAGCTGGCCCGGCTGTGCGGTGGCCTGCCCCTGGCCCTGAGAGTCGCCGCCAACCGTCTGGTCATCCGCCCCGAGTGGAGTGTCCAGGCCCTGACCGAACGCCTCCGCGACGAACAGCACCGCCTGGACCGCCTGCACGTCGGCGACCTCGGTGTGCGGAGCGCGTTCGAGCTGTCCTACCGCCTGCTCGACGAACCGGCCCGGCGTACGCTGCGGTCGCTGTCCGCCGCACCCCTGCCGACCTATTCCCCCGAGCTGGTGGCGGCGCTGCTCGACGTCGACGTACCGACGGCCGAGGAAAACCTGGACGCGCTGGTGGACGCCGGCCTGGTCAACCCGTCCCAGGTGACCGGCCGCTTCACCCTGCACGACCTGCTGGCGCTGTTCGCCCGCGCCCGGGCCGGCACCGAGGACGATCCGGCCGACCGCCTCGCGGCCCAGGACCGGCTGGCCACCCACGTACTGACCCGCTGCACCGCGGCCGGCCTCTGGCTCGAACCCGACCAACCCCGCCCGCCGGCTACCCCCGCCGGGGCTTTCGCGGGGCCTGTCGAGGGGCCTGTCGCGGGGCCTGTCGCGGGGGCTTCCGCCGGGCCTGTCGCGGGGGCTTCCGCCGGGGCTTTCGCCGGGGCTTTCGCCGGGGCTGAGGCGGCTCTGGCCTGGCTCGACGCGGAGCAGGCGGCACTGTGGTGGGCGGTCCGGCATGTCGCCGCGCGGAAGCGGCCCGCCGCGGTGCTGGCCGCTGCCCGGGACCTGTACTGGTATTCCGACCGGCGTCACGCGGCCCTGCCCTGGCCGGAGTTCTTCCAGCTCGCGGTGGACGCGGCCACGGCTCTCGGCGATCCGCGGGCGGAGGCGACCCAGGAGAACAACCTCGGCTGGGCGCTGCGGCTCACCCGGGGCAGCCCGGACGCCGCGTACGGGCATCATGTGAAGGCCCTGCGTCTCGGCCGGGCGGCCGGGGACGCGACCGTTGTCGGCTGGGCGCTGCGGTATCTGGCCGCGGTGCTCATCGCGCGCGGTGACACCGGGACGGCCATGTCCCATCTCGTGGAGGCGGAGACGATCTTCGCCGGGCTCCGTGACCGGCTGGCCGGCATCGTCGTGGCGCGGGCGCAGGCCGAGCTGCTCCGCTCCGGCGGTGACCTGCTCGCGGCGCAGGATGTTCTCGAGGCCGCGCTCGCCCGGTGGCAGTCGGAGGTCGCCGACCACCTCGCGGGGTTCGCCGTCCGCGGCTATCTGCGGTCGCAGCTCGGTATGGTCCTGGCCGAGCTGGGCGAGACCACGCGGGCCAGGACGATCCTGACCGAGGCGCTCGCCGATTTCGCGGCCGGCGACGACCCGGCGGAGTCGGGCGCGGCCCACCTCGCCCTGGCGGAGATCGCCATCACCGAGGGCGACCGGGACAGCGCCGCGGAGCACCTGGACCGGGCCGCGGCCGTCTTCGTCGCGGCCGGCGAACGTCACCGTCTCGCCGATGTCAGTCGCGTGCGCCGCCGCACCACCGAGCTCGGCGACACCCCACGCCCCCGTTCACCGTCGTGACGACGCGGGCTGGGTCAGGCGCAGGCCGATGGCGTGCCGGGTCAGGTCGGCCTTGTTGCCGGCGCGGAGCTTGCTCCGGATCCGGTTGAGGTACGTGTTCACCGTCGCCTCGGAAACGCCCAGGTGGCGAGCGGTCTGGGCGTGGGTGAACCCGTGCGCGATGAACGTCAGCGTCTCGGTCTCACGCCGGTTGAGCGCCGACTCCGGCCCCGCGGCGAGCTCGTCGCGCATCCGGGCGGACAGCGATCGTCCGAAGTAGCCGGCCCCGGCCCGGGCCACGTCGATCGCGACCCGCAGCTCGGCGGCGTCGACGGAGGTCCCCACCACCGAACGCACCCCGGCCCGCAGCGCCGCGAACGCCGCCTCGGTGGTCGCCTCCGTGACCAGTGCCACGGTCGGATATCGGCTGCTCAGCACCCGCATCGCCGCCGGTGGTTGACCCACCGTCAGCACCGCGTCCGGCTTGCCGGTCACCGCACCGGCGCTCCCCACCACCACGCATTCCCGGACATCGCCGAGCTCACCGGCCAGCTGGCGCAACCCCCGTTGCGCCAGCGGCTCCGACACCACCGCATAGATATCCATCAGCCCTCCCCGGGTCTGAGTCAACCGCACCGGGCGGGAGGGGACGAGGCAAGAACACCGGCAATTCCTACCTCACATGGGTGCGTAACCCAACTCGGCCGCCCGCCGGGTCAGGTCGGCCTTGTTGGCGGCACCCAGTTTGCGACGGAGCCTCTTCGCGTACGTGTTGACGGTCTGTTCGGTGACACCGAGCTGGCGCGCGACCTGCCGGTGGGTCATCCCGGCCGCGATCAGGCGCAGGGTCTCGACCTCGCGGGGGCCGAGCCGGGCCACGGGCGGGGCCGGCCGGTCCCGGTCCAGTCTGGCCAGGATCAGGGGGGACAGGTACGAACCCCCGGTGCGCACCGCGTCCCACGCCGCGGCCAGCTCCCGGTCCTCATCGGCGATCACGGCGCGGGCCCCCGCGGCGATCAGCGTCAACGGGTCGGCGGTGGCCCCGTCGGGCACCACGACCACCGCACAGTCCACCTGGGACAACTCGACGGACTCCGGGATCGGCCACCGGACAACGGTGGGCTCGGAAGTCCGGTAGTTTCGGTATGACTCAGATGACATCAACGCTCCCGGCCAAGGGTAAGAAGACCTCACTCAGGGCACGAGCATCGCAGACAGATCATGCCGTGATGTCCCTGAAGTGATGACTTTCATTGTCCCCCGGAAAAGCTCAACACTCGGCAGGCCGCCATAGCGGCCGTTCCTCTCCCCCAGAAGACGGCTCCAAATCGTGTGCCGTCCGGCCGCCTTCCCAGAGCGGCCGAGTCCCGGTACAGGGCAACTGTGCCCGCCGACGAGACAGGGAGAAGAGAGCATGCTGCGCTGGTACTGCTTCGGTGGGTTCCGGGTCGAGGCCGACGGACGGGAACTCGACCTCGCCCTGATCCGCCCCCGCAGCCGTGCTCTGCTGCGCTATCTGGCGGCGGCCGGCGGACGGGCCGTACACCGGGAACAGATCCTCGACGCGCTCTGGCCCGAACTCGGCCGGACCAACGCCGTCAACAGCCTGCACGTCGCGGTGTCCACCCTGCGGACGTTCCTCGAACCGGGCGTGGCCCGCGGTGCCTCCCGCTACATCATCCGCGACGGCCCCAGTTACCGCCTGGCGATCGACGACCCGGCGGACTGCGACGTGACCGCGTTCCTCGAGGCGGACCGCGCCGCCCGGCACGCGGCGGCGACCGGCAGCCCCGCCGAGGCGACCCGGCTGCTGCGCTTCGCCCTGCACAGCTACACCGGTGACCTGCTGCCCGAGGAGGGCCCGTCCGAGTGGGCGGTCGCCGACCGCGAGCGTTACCGTTCCCGGGCCGCGGACGCCGCCGGCCTGCTCGCCGAGCTCGAACTCGACTCCGGCCGGCCGGTGGCCGCCACCAACGCGGCCCGCCGCGCCCTGGAACTCGACGACCACCACGACGCGGGCTGGCGCCTGCTCATCGCCGCGCAGCAGCGGGCCGGCGACCACGCCGCCGCGGCGCGTACCCGCAACCGTTACGAGCGCGTGCTGCTCACCCTCGACGTGGCGGCGGCACACGCCGTGCTCGGCGGCCGGGCCGCCTGACCGGTGACGGGTCACGGCCGCCGGAACACCTCGATCTCCGCGATCGCCGGAACCCGCCCCTGAGCCAGGTCGTACCCCGACTCGATCGTCACCCGGATCCGCGTGACATCCCCGACGGCCATCGAGAAGTTCTGCGGCCCGGCATGATCGGACAGGTGCAGCCGCTGGTCGGTCCGCACGTCCGCGGGAGTCCACATCGACACCACCAGATCGGCCGGGCGCCCCGCGCCGAGATACAGATCCTGCTCCGGGGAAACCCCGCCGGTGACGATCATCTCGAGCACCCGGACCGGCTGATCGAACGTCATCTCCACCCACTGACCGGTACTTTTACCCTTCGCGGGAGCCCAGAACCGGTTGCTCAACCCGTCGGTGACCAGCCGCGCCGGATGCCCGGGAGCGGCGCTGGACGCCTTGAGGTCACCCGGAGTGGTCAGCACCGGCTTGGCCAGCTTGTCCCGCACGGCGTCGACCAACCGGGGCCCGTACTGAACGGCGGCCCAGGCGGCGAGCGCCAGCAGAGCGAGCACCAGAATGACGGCGAGCCACCGACGCCACCGGCCACGCCCCTTCGGCCACCGGAACCGGAACCGCCGCTTCTCCTTCTCAGCGGCCACCGCCGGAGCCAGCGAACTCCCACAATGCCGGCAGAACGCCCGCCCGGCGGGATTGGCCGTCCCGCAGACCGGACAGATGACCTGGCCGGCCGTACTCTCGGTCTCGCTGAAATCCCGCAGCACGGGCCGGGGAGCAACCCGCTTACCCGGCTGCACTGCCGCCGGCTGATCGCCGACGCCGGGCGGGGCCGCGGCGGCGGAGGCCGGGCTGGTGCGGACAGCTGCCCGCTTATGAGCCTCAGGCACAGGTACGACGAGAGCGGCCGCCCGATTCCGGACACCCGGAGCCGAGCCCGGCCCCGACCCCGGCGTGTCAGTCGCCCCGGCAGCTCCACCGTGGACTTTCGCCGGATCGGCGGCGGACTCACCGGTCGCATCCACGCCGGTGGCCGGAATCGCCGAGGCTGGCTGCTCTGATGTGCTGTCGACTGCCGCGTTGCCGACGGATGAGGTCGTGGCGCCCGACCGCGCCGGCTCGGACGGCACCGCGGGCGTGACGGTGGGGGTCGACTCCCCGGTGGCTGCCGACTTGTCGGGTTCGCCCGCGCCCTTCGACTCAGCCGGATCGCCAGTGGTGGAGAGTGCCGGCGGCGTGGTCTCCCCAGAGGCCGACGGTTTGCTCACCGTACGTGACCCGGTGGTCGCCGCATCTTCCGCCGGCCTGCGCTGAGCCGGCATGTCGGAGTCCGGGTCGGGCTTGCTGTCCTTTTTGTGTAGTCGGCCGAGGAAGCCCTTGGCCACAGGCCGGTCTTCCCGCTCCGGCGCGACCTCTTCCGCCGAAGCTCTCACCGCCGGTGCCGCTGCCCTGGCCGGTGCTTCCGTAACCTCTGGGCCCGTGCCCGCCGTGCCCGCCGTGCCCGAGGGGGTCTCCGTGCCCGAGGGGGTCTCCGTGCCCGAGAGGGCCGTGCTTGCCGGCGCCGGGTTCGCCGGGGCTGCAACCGCCGGCGCCGTGGTCGGGACCGGGGCAGGCGCGGTGACCGGATTCGGGTCGGGCGTCGAGGCCGGATCCGGGTCGGGCGTGGGAACCGGGACGGAGGTGGGAGTGGGAGTCGGAGCAGGCGCGGTGACCGGGGTCGGAGCCGGAGCCGCGGCGCGGGTCGGCGCGGGGGCTGAGACCGGAGTGGGGGGAGGGTTGACCGGGGGTGGGGGCGTGGCCGGTTCTGCCGTTCCCCAGTCCAGGAAGGATCCGCAGACGCCGCAGAAAGCGTCACCCGGGGTGACCGGGGAGCCGCAGTTGTCGCACAGGTTCATCAGGTGGCCGCCGGGAGGACTTCGATGGTGCACGGGACGTGGGCCGGACGGTTCGCCGCCACGAATTCGCGGAGGCGTTCGGTGAGCAGCGCGGTGGGATCCGGCACGTGGACGCGTACCAGAAGGTCTGCCTGTTCCCGGCCGGGCAGTGGGCTGCCCGGCGTGGCCGACCACGACGTGCCGCCGCTTTCCAGGATTTCCGCGTCGATGCCGAACGTTTCCTTGATCTCGGCCCGCAGACCGGCCGCCGTGCCCCGGATCCGGTGGGCGGCGACCGCGTGGGTGACCGCGGCCCGGCGCTGGTCGAGCGGCCAGTCGCGGCCCGCGTTGGCACCGACCCAGCCGGCCAGCCAGTCGACGAAGTCGCCGGGGGCGAGGTCCGGTGAGAGGTAGGCCCAGAGGTTGTCCAGGGTGGCGTGCACCGGCGCGAGGACCCGGTCGAAGCCGTCGGTCAGGCGCTGGGTGAGGTCGTCGTCGGCGTAGACCGCGGGCAGGCGTTTGCCGAGCGGGTCGGGGGAGAGCAGGTCGGGGACCGCGGCCCGGTCGCTCATCGTTCCTCCACCCGGATCTGGTGCTGATGGGAGAAGACCAGGGCGTGCCGGTCCAGTTCGATGCGGGTGACCTCGTCGCCGCGCCGGCCGGTGAGCGGGTCGGCGGGGAACATCCGGACCTCTTCGACGACCTCGACGCCGGAGAGGCGTTGCAGGACGCCGAAGACCTCGCCGGAGTGGACCGGGCGGCCGAACGGCCAGCCGCGGCCGTCGGGGCCGCCGCGGACCGGGTCGAGGTAGCGGTACAGGGCGGCCTCGGCCTCGGCCCGCAGGCGCACCGCGGATGCGTCCGGGCGGGGCTGGAGCCGGGCGACCACGGTGACACCCTGGTAGAAGGGCGGTTCGACGAGGAGGCGGGCGCCGATCGGGCGGCGGACCTCGAGGTGGTCGGCGATGGTGGACAGCATGCTGTCGCTGGGCACCAGATCCTCGAACTCGATGCGGCCGGCATCGTCCGGCACGACGGCCGGCACCACCAGCAGGCGCACCCCACCGGCGTCGCTGCCGTCACCGGCGGGCAGGCAACGGACCCGGGCCGCGGCGGGTGCCGCCTGCCGGGCCAGCAGTTCGTAGTCGGCGGCGGTCACCGCCCGGTCCTGGGCGCGCAGCTGCACCGGTCCGCGCAGGCGGCCCTCGGCCACCGTCTCACCGTCGACGCCACCGAGGGCGGGCCCACGATTCTCGACCACACTCACGTACGGGATGGAGCTGCGCAGCACCGAGAGCGCGCGCCGGGCCACATTGCCCTCCCGGCCGCCGCCGGTGCGGTAGCGCCGGATCCGGATCCGGGCGCCGACCGTGGGCACCGCGCCGTACTGCCGCAGCGTGCCGTCGGCGAGCCGCACCGCCGGTCCGAACTGGATCTCGCCGCTGGTGCGTTCCACGATGATGTGCCGGTCGAACAGCTCGGAGCTGCCGAAATTCTCGACCTCGTCCCAGCGGACCCAGCCGTCGCCGTCCGACGTCTCGACGACCAGCGGTTCGGCGTCGGCCACGATCGGGGGACGGGCCACGACGAACCGCTGACCGGGTACGCCCTCCGCCTCACCCAGGAGTTCGTCCAGCACCGCCTCGGCGTGCATGGCGGTGACCGTGCCACCGATGGTCGACACGGTCACGGCCCGCACGGTCGGCGACTGGGCGTAGAAAGGCTGGTCCGGCTGCGGTTCGATGAGCCGGCAGCGGATCCACGCGGCCTGCTGACCGGCCTGGACCGAGACGACGTGGCCGGCCGGGACGTGCAGGATCACGTCGCCCGGCTTGTTGAGGCCACCGGTGTCGTCCCGGTCGACCTCGCACGCGGTCCAGCCGTCGCCGGTCCACGCCTCCCAGACGAGCGGGGGCTGACGCGGGTCGACACCGACACCCTCGACGCGGCTGTCGAGTTCGAGGAGCACCGCGTTGGACGGTACCGCCGCGGACAACCCGATCAGCATGCTGTCACCGATCACCGGGGTCTCCTGGAACACCGGGGTGTCCCGGCCCTCCTCGACGCCGTCGAGCAGGTTGACCGGGGGACCTGCGGCCGGGTGGCGGCGCAACCGGGTGAGGTGGCTCGGCACGATGGGCAGGTCGGCGACCGTGGTGAACGCCACGGCCTCCTCGGTGGTGGTGCGCTCGGTCGCGATCTCGGTGCCGGCGGCGATCACCACCTGCTGTTCCTGGGCGCCGGACAGCCAGAACGTGACGTCGCCGCGGGCCGGGGCGGGCGGGAACAACCGCACCCCGATCAGGTCGAGGAACGCCAGGTAGTTCTTCTCCGGCACCCGGTTCAGCCGGTAGATCAGCTGGTCGGCCATGTGCGCGAACGCCTCGATCAGCGTCACGCCCGGGTCGGAGACGTTGTGGTCGCTCCACTCCGGGGCGCGCTGCTGGATGAACCTCTTGGCCTCGTCGACGAGCTGCTGGAATCGCCGGTCGTCGAGGTTGGGGGAGGGGAGCGGCATCAGACGGCACTCTCTTCGACGGTGTCGTCGTGCGACGGGATGACATAGAACGGGAAGACCAGGTTCCGGGGGTCGTTGGTGCCCCGGATCGTGTATTGCACGTCGATGTAGAGCACACCGGCGTCCTCGTCGTCGAAGCCCACCACGACGTCGGTGACGTCGATGCGCGGCTCCCACCGGTCGAGCGATCGTCGTACCTCAAAAGCGATCTTGCCCGCGGTCTCCTCGTCGGCGGGCGCGAACACGTAGTCGTGCACGCCGCAGCCGAACTCGGGACGCATCGGGCGTTCGCCGGGGGCGGTGGCCAGGATCAGCCGGATCGCCTCGACGATCTCGCGTTCCCGGCTGACCAGGGCGATGCCGCCGGTCGCGTCGACGCGCAGCGGGAAGGCCCACCCACTGCCGATGAACTGTTCTGCCATCTCAACCCCCGATCAGGACGTTCGGCGCGCCGGCGATGATGCGGGCGTTGCAGACCACCTGGTCGAACTGGCGGGCGGCGGGGAGCCCGCCGATCAGCACCTGGCCACCGATCCGCGGCGGCACCGGCGGTTTCACGAGGTTCGTCACGAGCAGCTGGTAGTGCGGGGTGCAGACCGCCATCGTGCCGACCACCGCGGCCGGCTTGCCACCGATGAGCACGGTCGGGACGCCGGCCAGCGGGGGCACGCCGGGGCCACCGACGACACCGGTGGGCGGGCCGGGGGTGATCGGGGTGGCCAGATCGCTGATCGGGTCGCCGATGCGGGCGGCGGGAAAATGCGGCATGGTTACGGCTCCTCGTCCCCGGTCAGTTCAGTCTCACGATGGGCGCGCGGACGCTCGCCGTGGCGGTGCCGGTGATGTTGACCGCGCTGCCGCGCATGTTCAGCATCCCGGGACCGGCATCGATGTCGATCCCGTTCCCCTTGATCTTGACCCGGTTCGTGGCCTCGATCGTCACGTTGCCGTCGCTGTGCACGACGATCGTGGTCTTCGCCCGGTCCAGGTGCACGTACAGCTTGTCCTTGGCGGTCGCCAGCCGGACACCCTTCAGCGCGGTGCGGTCGTCGAGCAGCTCGACCCGGTCGTCGGCCCGGTTGCCGAACGACCGCCGGTTCACCTTGCCGGTGGTCGGGTCGATCAAGTTGCCCTTGTGGTCCTTCGAGGGGTCGTCCTTGCCGTTGTAGAGACCGCCGATCACGTACGGCCGGTCGAGCAGCCCCTGCTCGAAACCGACCAGCACCTCGTCGTTGATCTCCGGCGAGAAGACCCCGCCGCCACCGACCCCGCCCAGCTGCACCGTGCGCACCCAGTCGGTCTGATAGTCGGCGTCGTCGGTCAGCCACGGGAACCGCAACCGCACCATGCCCTGGTTCTTACGGGCGGTCGCCTTCCCGCCCCGGCCGGCACCGGCCTTCGTGTCGGTGACGATCCCGATGGCCATCCCCGGGATCCGCAACGGCCGGACCGCCGCGGAGGCACCACCGGCCAGACCGTAGACCGAGCGGTCCTGCCGGCCGCTGACGGTCACCCAGGTCTCGTACGACGTCCCGGTCGCGAACGAGTGCCGGCTGGCGGTGATGGTGTACTTACCGTCGAACTCGGGTCCGACCTTCTTCAGCAGCATCGCCACCCCGGCCCGCAGCTCGGGCCGGCCCCGCACCCCGACCTCGAGCTCGGCCAGCGCCGCGGTCACGTCGGCGGCCACCGCCCGGGCCACCACCCCGGTCTCGGCCTCGGTCTCGTAGGGCACGTCGGTCACGTTCAGCCCGGTCGCACCCTTCAGGAACGGCTGTACGGCTTTCACCGGTGTCGTCTTGATGTCGAGCTCGGTGCTGGTCATCGTCTTGACCTCGGTCTTCAACGACTTCTTGCGCACCGGGTCCCAGCCGCGGACGGTCACCGAGGGGACCTGCCCGACGGACGTGACGGTGGACCGTACGGCCAGTACGTTGTCGCCGCCCGAGATGACCTTCGGGCTCTGCTCGGGCGTCATCCCGGCGGCCGGCGCCGTCGAGGCCCGCTCCGCCTTGCGGAAGTAGAACTTCCCGTCGATCATCAGCGCCTCGGCGTCGTTGTCGACCGCGAGCATCTTGAGGAACTCCCAGTCACTGACGTTCGGCTGGGTGATCATGTCGTAGGACCGGGTGAACGCGTCGATCTTCCCGATCGGGATGCCGCCCTGCGAAGCCAGCCGCCGGGCGATCACCGACGCCGTCTGCTTCACGAAACTGCGCACCCGCTGCCCGCGCATCAACCGGTGCGACACGTCGAGGGCCCGGATCACCGAGAACGTCCCGGCGCCGTCGTACTGCGACTCCAGCGTCACGACCTCGCCCTTGAACAGCAGGATCGCGGCCTGCTGCCCCCGGCGGATCCGGACCTGCAGCTTGCTGCCGATGGCCACCCCGGTCTCGCCGTAGAACAGCCCGTTCTCGTCGCGGAACCGCAGCTCCGCCACGGCGGCGAGGTTGGTGCTGTCCTCGACCGTCGCCGACACCAGCCGGCGCTCCCACTTCTTCGGCAGCTGCCCCGGCACGCCGACGATGACGTTGTTGACGTGATCGGTGCCCCGGCCGGCCATCAGTCCACGGCCATGACGTCGAGGGTGTCGATCGCGGGCAGCAGGATCTGCCGTCCCGGCTTCAACCGCACCGGGTCGTCGATGTCGTTCGCCTCGGCGATGACCCGCCACTGGGTCGGATCGCCGTACTCACGGTAGGCGAGCATCTCCAGTGAGTCTCCGGACACCAGCTGATGCACCCGCTGGGCGGACAGGGCGCCGGACGTCGGGTTCTGGCCCGGCGTCGACCCGCTGATCTCGGTCAGCGACAGCGAACAGGCGGCCCGTAACGGCGTACCGTCCGGGTCGAAAAGCTTGTAGGTCGCATTGATCTGACTGACGTAGGAATAGAACGAAACGGTCTGGAACTGTCCCCACGAGAATTTCACCCACGGTGGGGACGGCGCTTTCGCCGCGATGCTCGCCTTGGTCGGCACGACACAGGTCAAAAGCTTTTCCACCCGGTCCTGCACGGACTTGTCATGCGAGCTGGTCGCATCCAGGAAAACCTCGAGACTGAGGGTACGCGGACCCGAGCCGCTGAATTCGGCGACGCCCACGTCCTCGGCGGACCGGGCCACGTGCGGGATCCAGTTCGCCGACTTGCTCAACGACAGCTGATTCGGGTTGAACATGAACGTGATCGGCCCGCCCAGCGGCCCGCCCGGCTGATCGCCACCGGCCGGCGGCGGCTGGAACAACTGCAGGCTGGCGGAGACCTTCCCGGTTCGCGCCGCCATCAGTCGTCCACCTCCGAGAAGCCGTGATAGGCCAGCTCGATGGACTCCGACGCGACCTGCGACTGACCCGGGTTGAACGTCGGCCCGGACCAGCGGACCAGCACGACATCGGCGAGTCCCCACTGGACCAGCAGATCCCGGTTCGGCTTGAGCGCGGCGATCTCGGCGGTGCCGCGGCTGACCTTGCGGGGCAGCTTCGACAGATACTTGAACACCTTCTCGGTGTCGTCGGTCAGCGGCCGGGTCAACGTCACGTTCGAATACACCAGCCGGGACGGCAGCTGCCAAACGAAATCATTGTTGCCGCCCTCCTGGTGCGCTTCCAGTTCAACCTGGATGCCGAGCCCGTCACAGGTGTTCCACTCGCCGAGATCGATACCATCGATGTTCAGCCGGAAGTGGACGCTGGTCCCCGGGTCGTCGCTCATGTCGTCCTCCGCCGCTTCTTCATTGCCCGCTGCCGCTTCTGATCGCCGTCATACCCGCTGCCGGCTGTCATCGCCAGCCGTCCCGAAGCCGGCCGGCCCGCTCCCGGTTGGTACGCATCTCGGCCCGGATCATCCGCTGCAACGGCTCGGTCAACCGATGCGCCAGCACATCGATGTGCTCCCGCTGGAACAGCTTGATCAGCTTAAGCAGCAGCCGGTCGTCCATCTTCTGCACCAGCCCGTCGACGTGCTGGTCCGTCATCTTCCGGATCAGGGTGTCCACATGCAGGTCGGTCAGCTTCCCCACCAGCTGGGCAAGATGCTTGTCCTGCAGTGCGTTGACCACCGCGTCCACATCGGAGGCCTTGATCGCAGGCCGCCCGGAACTCTCCACCCGTGGCGCTGCCTCAACCGGTGCGGGCGGCGGAACAACCGGTGCCGCCTGCCGCTGCACCACAGCGGCCCGCGCCGACTCGGCCCCGGCCCCGGCCTGCCACGCCGCGGCAACCGCGGCGGCCACCCCGGTGCCGGACCCACCGGCCGCCCGAGTCAGCGGGGTGGCCCCACCGGCGGAACCCCGGCCCGGCGCCCCCGGCGGGTCACTGACGGAAGCAGCCCGCTGCACCACCGACGGCGAACCCGGCGTGCTCCGATGCCCTGCGGGACGCGGCCGGACGACATCCCGCGCGACGACAGCACCGGACCCGGCCCGGTACGTCGGTGCCACCACCGGCACGGCCTCGGCAGACTGGCGCATGACCATCGCCGCCGGCCCGCCCACGGCACTACCGCCAGGGCCTCCGGCATCTTGAACCATTGCCGGACCGCTACCGTCCGCAGGCTGCCCACCCGAGCGCGCCGGCCTTCGCAGCGGCTGTGCGCCGAACCGTGACGCTCTGCTGATGACAGACGGGCCTTGCTGTGCAGTCGCGCCCGGCGCCCGGTTGCCGGCCTGCAGCGCATTCCCGCCATCCGATGAAGCCGGGACGCCGGCACCCTGAGCCGACTGCCCCCCGGCCCGCGGTGACTGTCCAAAAGGCTGCGACGGGTGACCCTCGGCCGGCGGCACCTGGTACACGGCCCGCGCCAGCGGTGCATCGAGCCGGGCCTGCTGCCCGTCTTGAGCTTGTTGCCCGCTCTGAGCTTGTTGGCTGCTCCGGGCTCGTCCGCCGTTTTTTGCTTGTTCGCTGTTTTCCGTATGTGCGCCACCCTGCGCCGGTCCGGTCCCAGCTTGGTGGCCACCCTGAGCCGGCCGGCCCAGCGCCGGCCGGCCCAGTGCCGGCGGAGTGATACCCGCCCGCTGTACCTGCCCGCCCGATCGAGGCGTCTGCCCACTTGATCGCGGGTCCTGTCCACCCGGTCGAGGGGCAGGAACGCTGCCCGATGGCCGCTGAGGACCCAGCTGCACGACCCGGTTGACGGCCGGAGTGCCCGGCGCGATGCTGCCACCCTGCGCGGATTGACCACCAGGCGCGGCTGCCCGGTTGACGACGAGGGGCGACGGACCACCCACCTGCGCCGCCTGCCCCGCGCCCAGCCCGCCGTCCTGCCCTACGCTCCGCCCGCGGCCCGCGCTCTGTCCACGGCCGGCGCTCTGCCCACTGCCGGCACCCTGCCCAGGGCCTGTGCTCTGCGCGCTGCCCGGACCTGCGCTCTGCGTGCCGCCGGGGCCGGCGCTCTGCGTGCCGCTGGGGCCGGCGCCCTGTGTGCCGCCCGGGCCAGTGTTACGCCCGGACTGCCCGGACTGCCCGGACTGCCCGGACTGCCCGGACTGCCCGGGCTGCCCGGGCTGCCCGCCTGTGAGCAGTGGCCGCCCTTCTGCCGCCGACCGCCCTCCCTGGGGTGCCGGTCCACCGATCCGCGGCGCTCGCTGAGCCGGCTGCACCACCCGGCCGACGACCTGAGCCGACTGCCCGCCCACCGGCACGGTCGGGGCTGACTGCCCGCTTGCCTGATCTGACGGCCTGTTTGCCGGGGCTGACTGACGGCCCGATCGGCCTGCCTGACCATCCGCGCGCGCTGTTTGACCATCAGCTCGCGCTGCCGGACCACCTGCTCGCGCTGTTTGACTGCCTGCCGCGGTCAGCTGACCGCCTGCCTGAGCACTGCCTTGCGCTGACCGAGCGCCCGGACCCGTTGCCTGGCCGGCGGCCCGGGGTGCCCCATCGCTAACCCGCGGTGACTGTCCCCCTGCGAAAGGCAACTGTCCGTCCGTACGAGGTATCCCGGCGTCCCGACCTCCCGCCCGTGACGGCTGAACCGCGGCAGAACCGGACCGTGCGCGCATGACCGGATTCGTCATGGGCGCCGGCGTCGCTGATGCCGGCAGGGCGGACAACGGTGCACCCAGACCCAGCCGACCCGAACCTCCGGCTGATACCGACTTCCCGGACGTCGCCGAGCCTTTGGCCGATGCTGAAGATCCGGACGATGCTGAAGATCCGGACGAGGAGGAAGGTCCGGACGAGGAGGAACTCCCGGCCTGGGCGGGAACTGCCGGCGACGCGGTGTTCCCGGATGACGGTGCGGTCCCGGTCGGGGCTGATGATGCCAGCCTCTGCACCGGTAGTGCAGCGGCCGGTCGACCATCGGGTGCCGATCCCGGTCCGCCATTGCGACCCGATCCGGCGGTAGCCGCCTGACCATCCAGCCCGGCCATGCGGGAGGAACCCGGCCCACCCGAGGCGGACGGACCCGAGGCGGACGGACCCGAGGCGGACGGACCCGAGGCGGACGGACCCGGGGCGGACGGACCCGGGGCGCCGGAACCTGGACCGCCCGCACCGGAGAGGTTCGTTCGCCCCGGCCCCGGCCCGCGGGGACCAGCCGATCGGGGCTCGCCGGACCGACCCGCCCCCGAGCCGGCCGCGCCGCCCTGGTTGGCCGGGTTGCCCTGGTTGGCCGCGCCGCCCTGGTTGGCCGCGCCGCCCTGGTTGGCCGCGCCGCCCTGGTTGGCCGCGCCGCCCTGGCTGGCCGCGCCGCCCTGGTTGGCCGGGCTACCTGGACCGGCCGGTCCTGACGGCCGCGGTACGACCGGCCTGGCTGAGCTGGGGCCGGTGGGCTTCGCTGATCCTGGTGTGGTCGTGGCAGGGCTGTTGCCGGTCAGCGGATCCGGGCTGCGCTGAACGGTGCCGGGTCCCGGAGGGCCCGTCTGGCTGTTGGCCGCGGCGTTCATCCGCAGGGGAGCGCTGCCCGCCTGGGTGCGGCTCTCCTGCGCGCGGTCGGGGGGCGTGGGGCGGACGGCGTCGGGACCGGCCTGCTCGGGACGGCCCGGGGTGGCGCCTGGTTCACCGGTCGTGGGGCGCGGTGTCACCGGGGGGCTGCTGCGTTGGATCACCGGAGGCGAGGTGCCGGGCCCGGGTGCGGGTGCGGGCCGGCGGGTGGGGCGGTGCGGGTCGGCCGGGCCGAAGCGTGCGGTCCGCGGTGGGCCGTCCATGGGTTCGCCGAGGCCGGGGGAGCGGGGTCGGCGCACCGTGGGAGGGGTCGTGGACGAGCGCTGGGCGGGGGGTCGCGGGCGTTGCGCTGTCTCCGAGTCGTCGGCGGCTTGGCGCTGCACCGTTTCGGGGGCCGGCGGCGAGCTCTCGCCGGCCGGAGCTGTGGTACCGGAGCTGTCCGCGGGGCTTTTGGCCAGGGGGGTCGGGGCAGTGCTGCGCGCGACCGGGGGCCGGGGGTGGGCGGACAGCCGGCGGGTGGGCTCGGCCGGGCTCGACGTGACCATGGCTCGGGAGCGGCCGGAGGGCCGGGGGGTCACCGTCGGTCGCCCGGCACGTCCCTCCGCCGCCGTGGTGGATCCACCGGAAGCCGCCGCCGGGCCGGAAGCCGCCGCTGGGCCGGAAGCCGCCGCTGGGCCGGAAGCCGCCGCTGGGCCGGAAGCCGCCGCTGGGCCGGAAGCCGCCGCGTCGGCTGTCGGGTGCGGAAGGGCCGGACGCCTGGCTGCGGGGCGGGGTGGGCCGGCGGGGCGGAGGAAGTCGCGCATCACCCCGGAAGGGGCGTCCGGGGTGGGGGCGCGGTCGACCGTGGTACGGAACGACGGGTTCTGGCGGGTGCTGAGCCGGGCCGTGAAGCGGTCGCCGTCGCTTACCAGGTGCGTCGGGCGCTCCATGATGGTGGGTCGCAACGGCGGTAGCGACGACCAGCCCGGATCCGGGGCCTCGCGGGCGGCGTTCCCAGCCGGGGCGGGGGTGCCGGATGAAGGCATGCCGGATGAGGAGCCCTCCGACGATGGTGACGGGGGCTCTGTGGGGGGCCTGCGCCCTCGCAGCCTGTCCCATACCGCCATGGTGCTATCGGTCCTCGTTCATCCGGGTGTTGATACGCGCGATCTCCTCGACGTACTGGAGTCGCTCGGTGTGGGTGAGTCCGAGGATCTCCTCGCGCGGCCAGTGGAAGTGGTAGGCGACGTACGCGACCTCCTCGTGGAGCCGGCCGGCCCCGTACGTCACGATTCCCCCAGGCGACCACCGGCCAGGTCGACGTCGAAGGTCGTCTCGCAGGCCGGGCAGGTCACCTCGGCGAGGGTGTGGCCTTCGGCGTTGATCCGGCGGTAGAGATCCTGCAGGAACGCCAGGTCGGAGGCGAACAGCCGCTCGATCGTCTCCGTGCGGATCGTGGTGATGGTGCCGAGCCGGGTCACGACCAGGCTGAGCAGCACCACCGACAGGTATGCCGGGTTCTGCTTGACCCGCACGTCGATCAGCGGCGCGAGCTCGTCACGGGCGGTGGCGAGGCGCATGCTGCCGTCGTGGTGGACCTGGCCGTTCTCGTCGACGTAGCCGCGCGGGAGCTGGAACGTGAACTCGGTCTGCAGTGGCGGTGGTGCCGGGACGACCGGCACCACCGTCTGCTCCGCCGAGAGCATGTCGAGATCTCCGCCGGCGACACTGCGTCGTCTCATCCCGTCGTGATGTCCTCGTAGACGACGGTGACCTTCTCCGTCGCGGCCGTGGCGTCACCGGCCTTCAGGGAGGGGCCTTCCCACTTGTTGGCCCAGGCGTTGATCAGGTTGAAACGCCGTGTCTCCTGGCGCTCGGAGTTGTTGATGATGATGCTGATGTTCTTACGCGCCGAGTCGACCGCACCGTCGAGGAACGTGGTGTTGATCCACTTGGTGAACTCGCCGCTCTGGTCCATGCCGCGGGTGATCGTGCACTCGCCGGCCTTGCGGGCACCGGGGATCTTGCGGATGACCAGCTCGCCGGTCGGGGTCACCTGCTGCACCTCGATGGCGTCCAGCTCGACGGTCAGACCGCTGACTTCCTGGACGTACTCGACCTGGAGACCGCCCAGTTCGATGGAGAAGCTATGGACGATAAGGGGATCGCCACTGGCCATGTCGGCCACCTTTCCGAGTTAGAAGTGCCGCTGTTACTCGTTGACGAGGCTGGTGCTGTCGGAGAACTGCGAGAGCCGGAAGATCACGAACTCGGCGGGCTTGACCGGGCAGATGCCGATCTCGCACACCACCTGGCCGCGATCGATGACCTCGGGCGGGTTCGTCTCGGCGTCGCACTTGACGTAGAAGGACTCGGCGGCGGTCGCGCCGAACAGCGCACCGCGACGCCACTCCTCGGTCAGGAAGGCCGAGATGTTGCGCCGGATCGTGCCCCAGAGGCGCAGGTCGTTCGGCTCGAAGACGATCCACTGCGTGCCGAGCAGCACCGATTCCTCGATGTAGTTGAACAGCCGGCGCACGTTGACGTAACGCCACTCCGGGTCGGAGGACAGGGTGCGGGCGCCCCACACCCGGACCCCACGGCCCGGGAACGACCGGATGCAGTTGACCCCGATCGGGTTGAGCAGGTCCTGCTCACCCTTGGTGATCTTGATCTGCAGGTCGACGACGCCGCGCAGCACCTCGTTGGCCGGAGCCTTGTGCACACCGCGCTCGTTGTCGGTGCGGGCCCAGAGGCCGGCGACGTGGCCGCTCGGCGGCATGTGGACGGCGCGACCGCCGGCCGGGTCGAAGACCTTGATCCAGGGGTAGTAGAGCGTGGCGAACTTGGAGTCGTAGCCCGCCGTCTCCTGGCGCCACTTGCGCACCTGCTGGGCGGTGAGGTCCGGCGGCGGGTCGAGGATCGCCATCCGGTCACCCATCTGCTCGCAGTGCGAGATGATGGCGAGCTGGGCGGCCTTGACGTCCTCGAGGCTGAGCACACCCTGCTGGTAGGCGCCCATCAGGTCGGGGGCCACCACCATGGTGATCTCGTCGAACGCCTCGAGACCGCCCAGACCCGAGCGGTCGTCGACGTCGCCGGCGAACTCGTCGACCGAGAGGCGCGACGGGACGATGTCGGCCGCGGGTGCCGGCGCGGGCAGCGTGACCGACTGGTTGGCGGGCCGGGCGAGGGCATTGGCCGGGGTGGCCTCCTCGAGCGCGATCAGCTTGGACTTCTCACGGACCTGGGCGACCACGTTGGTGTCGGCGCGCCGGCGGAACGAGCCCTCGTAGGTCTCGACCGGGTTGCCGCCCTGGTGGACGACGAGCTTGAACCGGTCGTCACCGGCGCCCTCGGCGTCCGAGTCGACGACCTCGACGGTGATGTCACCGTTGGCGGCGGCCGCGGCGAGCGCGACGGCCCGGAACGTGCCGATCTGCGCGGGCTCGCCGTTCGGCAGGGCCTTCTGGCCGTTGCCGGACGGGGCGCGACCGGTGTTCGAGGCACCGATGCGCACGATGTAGGCGATGCCACCGCCGTTGGCGAAGTATCCGTAGACGGAGCTGGCCAGGTAGGTGCCCTCGACCATGCCACCGAAGAGCGAGACGTACTGGCTCCAGTTGGTGACGAGCGTCGCCTCGTGGAAGGGGCCTTTTTCGGCGAACCCGACGAACGCCGTCACGGCGGTGCCGACACCCTCGATGGGGCGCGAACCGCTCGGCGCCTCCTCCACGTAAACGCCGGGGGACAGGTAAGTCGGCATGCAGAACCCCTTCAGACCTGAAATGGCGAACCCTTGCAGCCTTGCTCCGGTTTTGCCCGCCGCCAAGGTCTCTGTGGACGTCCGTGGGGGCACAATCGTTGCCCCGCAAGGGCAGCCGCCCTCATCGGAACGCGCTGAGCTGGGAAAACGCTGCATCTCAGGAAAAGCGGGGTGTTGCCCCGCAGCGCGGCGGGCTCTAGCGTCGACGTGTCGAGAGGCGGGCGTGATGCGAACCCATCAGCGGGGATCCTCTGCCGGAGGAGACCGGGAACACAAGTCCGCGCCGAAAAGAGAAGCTACCGGTGCCGGCGCGGATCTGCTTGCCCTGCAACGGCAGGTGGGAAACCAGGCGGTCGAGGCGATGCTGACCGCCCAGCGTTCCGACCATCAGCATGGCGCGGGTTGCGGGCACGGCGGTGGCGAGGAGTTCGCGGACCCCGTCGGGGCTCAGCGCGCGGTCAGCAGTGTGCTCAGCTCGGCCGGCCAGCCCTTGGCGGACAACCACCGGTCCAAGTTGGAGAATTCCTTCCAGACCGACCTCTCCGGGGTCCGGGAGCACCGTGGTGCGCAGGCCCAGCGGGCGGCTGCCATGGTGAACGCGCACGCGTTCACGGTCGGTCAGCACATCGTCTACGGCAAGGAATCCCCGGAGATCCAGGCGCACGAGGTCACCCACACGGTCGCCCCGGTCACCTCAGTCGGCACCGACCTGGGCGGCGGCCTCGGCGTCACCAGCCCCAGCCACGCCGGTGAGCGCCTCGCCGCGGAGAACGGCCGCCGCGTCGCCGCCGGCGGCCCCAGCGCCGTCACCGGCCCAGCCCAGCGCCGTGAGGACGACGCCCACTGAACCGGGCCAGGCAGGTGGCAGGAGCCGGGCCAGGCAGGTGGCAGCAGGAGCCGGGTCAGGAGGGCGACGGCAGGAGCCGGCCGAGCTTGCGGTATTCGCGTTCGGCCGAGGCGATCAGGTGGGCCATGGTGACGGGTCCGTCGGCGGCCGCGGCCAGATAGCCCGCGGTGATCGCGCAGGCACGGATGGCGCCGCCGGACAATTCATAGGTACGCGCGCAGCGCCCCAGATCCACGTCGTCCGCCCGCGGGACCTCAGGGCTGAGGCAGTGGTCCCACAGCGCCAGCCGTTGTGTCTCGTCGGGCACGGGGAAGTCGACGATCACGTCGAGCCGCCGGATGAAGGCCTCGTCCAGGTTGGCCCGCAGGTTCGTCGTCAGGATCGCGACCCCGTCGAAGGACTCCATCCGCTGCAGCAGGTAGGCGCTCTCCATGTTGGCGTAACGGTCGTGCGCGTCGCTGACCTCGGACCGCTTGCCGAAGATGGCGTCGGCCTCGTCGAACAGCAGCACACCGTTGACCCCGGCCGCCTCGGTGAAGATGCGTTCGAGATTCTTCTCGGTCTGCCCCACGTATTTGTCGACCACGGTGGACAGGTCCACGACGTACAGGTCGAGTCCCAGGTCGGCGGCGATCACCTCGGCCGACATGGTCTTGCCGGTGCCGGAGTCACCGGCGAACAGCGCGGCCACCCCGCGCCCGCGCCCGCCACCGGGTCGCAGCCTCCACCGGCCGAGCACCTGTTCCCGGTGCCGCACCCGGGAAGCCAGGTCACGCAGCTGGGTGCCGGTGTCGTCGGGCACCACGAGGTCGTCCCATCCCACGCCGGGTTCCACCCGGCGGGCCAGCTGTTCGAGACCGGCCGCGTTCTGGGTACGGACACCGGTGCGCAGGTGCCGGCTGCCGACCCGGGCGGCGCCGGCGACCAGGGCCTGCTGAGCCGCGGCGACCGCGGCCCGCGACGTCTGTGCGGCAGTCAGTGTGTAGGGCGAGAGCTCGCGGGTGACGTCGACGCCGTCGTCGACCCGGGCGCCGTACCCGTCGAGTGCCGCCTGCCAGAGCCGCACCCGCTGGTCCACGGCGATGCTCGGGGCACTCGCCAGGACCGGGGAGTACTCGGCCCAGAACGGGTCCCAGCGGGCCCGGCCGGTCAGCAGCACCGGGACCGGGGCCTCGATCAGCGCGCGGATGGTGCGCAGGTGCGCCGGGTCCACCGGTCCGGCGATGAGGCCCGCCCGGGCGAGCCGGGCCTCCCGGATCACGGCCGCGACCGCCTCCGTGGGCGCCGGGTCGGCGGCCAGGGCCTCGAGGTCGAGGCGCAGGGCCGGGCGCCCGGCTCCGGCCAGTGCCGCGGCGGCGAGCTCGTCGGCGGCCCCCGCGGCGGGATCGTGCACATAGGCCAGCCGGTTGCCGGCGTGCAGCGCGGCCGTGAGCCCGGCCGTCCCGTCGGGCGCCCAGCCGGGGTCGGGCAACGGCCGTAGCAGTCCGGCCAGCCGGGGGTCCGGACGGTCGTCGCCGAGCAGGTGTCCGATGAGCCGGTCCGGCACCCGCAGCAACCGGGTCAGGAACGGCCGGTCCAGGTCCTCGATCAGCAGCAGCCCACCGTCCACGAGCGGGTTGCCGGCGGTGAGCCGGGCGCGGGCCGGGCCCACCATCGGCGGGATGCCGCACAGCTCCAGGGCCAGCCCCACGGTGGCCCGGGGGCGGGTGACGTCGTCGTTGAGGTATCCGTACAGCTTCTCGTAGCGCCGGTCGAGGTCCGGCAGCATCGAGACCAGCAGGATCTCCACGTCGATCGACAGCAGGCCGAAGTCGCGGGCGAGGCGGTCCAGCGCGGACCCGGCGGCCGCGTGCTGGGCGGCCTCCAGCGCCGCGCCGTCGACGAGGTCGGGCAACGGCCCGGCGTCGGGGTCGTCGAGCAGCCGCTGCACCGCCGCCGCGGACAGGTGCAGGCCGCGCAGCGGATCGTCGGGTTCCGGGTCGGTGGACCGGCGGAACTCGACGGCACGGCGTACCCGTCGCTCGACCAGCGCGAGCCGGGTCCGGAGGTAGTCGGATCCGTCCAGCTCGACCCCCTCCGGCGTGGTCGTGGTCATCGCCGTGATCCGGGGATGGGGCGGCTGTCGCCGCGGAGACGGCGCTCGGTGGGCAGGTCACGGTCGCGCGGCCGGCCCATCGGGACCGCCGGGTCGTCCCCGGGGACCTCCGGCAGCCGCAACCGGCGGGTCTCCTCCACCGTGGTGTCGGCGTCGCGGGTCCGCAGCCGCAGGCCGTCGGTGACCAGCGCGCCGGGCCGCATGACGACACCGCCGAGCGGCGCGAGGATCACCAGGTCGAGCGAGGGCTTGAGATTGCCGCCGAGAGCCGTCCAGATGTCGGCCAGGCCGCGGTCCCGCGCCGGTGGGACCGCGATCGACATGGGTACGGGCAACCCGAGCCGGTCGAGCGTGCCGCTCAGCCGGCCCGGGGGCAGCGCGTTGTGCCGGACCAGGCCGCTCAGCAGGATCGACAGCAGGCGGTGTTCGTCCTGGGGGCGGCTCGTCCAGGCGGTCACCAGGTACGACAGGGAGAAGTACCGTGGTGCGTCGTGCTCGGCGATCATCAGGCCGTTCTCGTCGAGCTCGGCGATGGTGCCTTGCTGGCGCAGAGTCACGTCCTCCTGGATGTCGAAGAGGAACAGGTTGACGGTCGGTGCGGTGCGCCGGGCGGACCAGTCCTTGGTGGGGGCGTCGAACGCCACCTGGATGTCCGTGCCGGCCAGGGTCTCCTCGGTCAGGAGTGCCGACAGCGCGGCGTCCACTTCGTCGATCATTTGCGCAGCACCAGGTCGGGCGGCTGCTGGGCCGGCAGGATCACCTGGAAGTCGGCGGTGACCCGGCTGAAGCCCTGGCCGGTGGCGAGCACCTTGCGGGGGCCGAGTTCGTCGCGCCACACCACGAGCAGCTGGGAGTCGAACCTGCCCTCGCCGTTGGCCACGGACGGGTTGGCCGCGGCGGTGATGCCCCGGTCCCAGGCGAGCCGGACGCGGGTGCCCGGGGGGAAGTCGAAGCCCCGGATGATGGTGACGAAGCCGGGCGGCCCGATCTCGGGGGTGGCCTCGATGCGGGGCTGCAGCACCTTGAACTGCGCGGTGACGTTGCGGGCGGCGATGTTGTCGCTGTCGATCGTGCCGCGCACCGTGGTGGTGGTCTTCTTCGGCGGCACCAGCACGAACGTCAGGGTGCTGACCGAGCCCGGGGTCAGGTCGCCGAGCTGGCAGAGGGCGGTGTCGCAGGCACCGGGCCGGGTGACGACCGGGATGCCGCGGGGCAGCTGGGGCTTGATGGTCACGCCGATGGCGGTGCCGTCGCCGACGTTGCGCACCGTGTAACGGACCGTGGTGCGGTGCCCCACGAACGTGGGTGTCGGGTTGACCACGACGCTGACCCGGATGTCCGGCGCTGTCGGGTCGGCGGGCGGGGTGGTCGGCGGGGTCGTCGGGGGAGTCGTGGCCGGCGGTGACGTCGGGGTCGCGGACGGCGGGACGCTCGGCGGGATGCTGGGTGAGGTGGGCGGTGACGACGGTGGCGTGGTCGGCGGCGTCGTCGGTGGGGTGGTCGGCAGGTCCTCCACCGCGATCGGCACCTCGGCGGTGTTGTCCGCCGGGACGGCGTCGCGGAGCCAGCCGTTGGCGCTCCAGCTCAGCGTCACCGGGCCGGGCGCGGTCGCGGTGAGCCGGGCCCGCACCCCGATGGTCCGGCCGGTTCCGGGTGATCCGAGGTCGCAGCGGGCCTCGACGACGTCACAGGGGCCGAGGTCGGATTCCAGTGCGGTCATCTCGAGACCGGCCGGCACGGTGAACTGCACGGTGAGGTTGAACGCCGGCGTCGGTCCCTTGTCGACCACGGTCAGGGACACGTCGGCGGTGTCGCCGACCGTGACGCGGGCCGGGGCCTCGTCGACCGCGGTGGCGACGTCGCTGGCGCGCTGCCAAGCCGGGTATTTGTGGCGCCCGGGGATCTCCCATGTCAGGCCGTGCCGGTAACTGCCGTCCATCGCGTAGGACTTGACGTATTCCGGCGCGTTGACGTCGGTGTAGCGGCGCGAGGTCAGCGCCAGGTGGCTGCCGTCGCCCGAGAAGTCGTACTCGCGCGGGGTGTGCGGTGCGGCGTCCACCCCGTCGGAGGTCTCGCGCAGGGCACCCGTACACGTGCTGTCGCTCGGGAGAAGGACCTGGCAGCTGCCGCCGGCGGTGTCGGTGAGCAGCATGCCGTCCGGCGCCCGGCCGAAGGCGATGGTGTTGCCGTCGGGCGAGAAGGCGGGGCTGTAGTCGGCCCGGCCGACCCCGCCGGAGAGCAGGCTGATGCCGCGCGGAGCGGCGGTGCCCTTGACCGCCCGGACCCAGATCTGACTGTTCCGGCCCTCGCCGTCCGAGCGGCCACGGGTGAACGCGATCTCGGTGCTGTCCGGGGACCAGGCCGGCTCGGTGTCGCCGACCGCGTCGCCGTCGGTGGGGAACGCCGTGACCTCGTCGCCGGTGGCCGCGTCGATCACCCGGATCTGCGCGGGCTGGCCGGCGATCCGGAGCGAGTAGGCGATCATCAGGCCGTCGGGGGACCAGACGGCCTGGGTCTCGCTGCCGCACGCACAGCGGTTCGTGACCGGCTGCAGCTGCGGGTCGGTGCCGTCCGCGTTGACCACCCAGAGCCGGGACACCCGGGCGGCGCCGGTGCCCTCGAAGCGGCTCACGAGGATCTGCTGGGCATCGGGGGAGTACGACGGCCGGGAGGTCCACGGGTCGCCCGCGGAGGGGTTCCACACCAGGTCGGCGTCGGCCGTCGCACCCGGGTCCTCGCGCAGCACGGTGACGTTCAGGTCGCGCGGGTCGGCCGAGTCGGGCCGGACGTCCTGCAGCCCGGCGGTGTACCGGTCGGCCTGGGTGGTCCGGGTGACCATCAGCTGATCGCCGGCGCCGTACCAGGCCGGATTCGTCAGCGACCGGTCCTCGGCGAGACGCAGGTCGGCGCCACAGGGGCACTGGTCGTCGCGGGGGACTCCGGTGTAGAGCCGGTCGATCCCGTCCCGGGTGGTGGTCTCGTGGGTGTTCTGGCTCAGGAACGCCACGGTCTGCCCGTCGGGCGACCAGGCGGGCTGGCGGCTCTCCCATGTGGAGTTGAGCATCAGCCGGTCGTTGCCGCCGGCGAGATCGGAGATGTGGATCTTCCGCTGATCGGTGGTGCCGTGCGGCATCGCCGTCCAGGCGATGAGGCCCCGGGAGGCGACCGGGTTCCACGAGGGCTCACCGGCGCCGCCCTCGACCTGCGTGACGAACCGGGCGCCGGCGGTGTCGTCGGGGGAGATCGCGATGCACCACACCTGGGTGGTGTCCCCGCGCAGGCCCTCGAACGCCAGCTCGGTGCCGTCGGGCGACCATGAGGGCCAGTAGTTGTCCCCGGTGCCGTCGGTGATCCGGCGCGGTGCGGTGGTGCCCGCGACGTCGGCCACGTACAGGTCGCGCTGGCTGTTCACGCCGTCGCGGGTCATCGCGAACGCGACCAGGTCGCCGTTCGGCGAGATCACCGGGTGGCCGGCCACCTGGTTGTCGTCGCGGGTGATCCGGACGATCGGGCCGTCCCCGGCGCGGACGTACACCTGGGCGTACTCCGCGTCCCGGCGGCTCACCCAGGTCACGGTGTCGCCGCGGGCGGACGCCTCGTCGTCGAAGTGGGTGGGACCGGTGCCGAACAGGGGCTCCGACACCGCGGTGGCGCCGTCGCCGGCGACCACCCCGATGGAGCGGTGTCCGGTGCCGATGTAGGCCACCCGAAGATCGGCGGCGGTCGGGGGCGGGTCGCCGGGGGCGGCGTCCGCCTGCGGGACGACCACCGCCCAGGCCCCGGCCGCCGCAACGAGCACGGCCAGGCTCGCGGCCGCGAACGCCTTGTTAATACGCACTACAGCACCTCAGGGAAGACAGGCGGGAAGGGCCATCCTTGCGTTCGTCACCGGTTTCACGCAGCGGACGGCAGGGCAGTCTTGCGGGCAGGATGTGTGCCCTCAGATCAGGTCGTGGCGCAGCGCGTAAGCGACCGCGTGGGCCCGGTTGCGCAACTGCAGCCGGGTGGTGAGCTCGTGCAGCACGTTCTTGACCGTCCGTTCCGAGTACGACAGCTTCGAGGCGATCTCCCGGGTCTCCAGGCCGTCCGCGACCAGGCGCAGCACGTCGACCTCGCGGGTGGTGAGGCCACGCAGCGTGAGGCCGTGCGGGTGCAGCACCTCGCGCTGCAACCGGCCCATCTGCTCCAGGAGCCGGCCGAGCAGATCGCCCGGCATGTTGCCCTCGCCCTTGGCCGCACCCACGATGACCTGGGTGAGCCGGGCTGTCGACGCCTCCGAGCGACGCACCACACCGACCACACCGCATTCGACGGCCCGGGCGAGCTGGCCGTCGTCCAGCGTGGACGGTACGAGAACCAGACGGCTCTGACCCCGGTTGAGTTCACGCAGTGTGGCGAAGGTCTCCTCGGTCACGGCGTCCGTGACGACCACGGTGACCGCCGCGGCGGCCTTTTCCCCCTCGCCGACCACCCGCACCTCGGGCCGGCCGGCAAGATGGCTGGTCATACCCAGCAAAGTGATCGGATCCGTGGCCTGGACATACACTTGCACCCGCTGCATGGTTCCTCCCCTTGGCGCTCGCGCGGAGATTCTGCCCGCAGGGGCTTAGCGAGGACTTAACGGGCGACGAACACGAGGAGTGGACAGTCCGGACGGGCATCTCCTTTGCCCCCGTCGCTTCCCGGACGACTCCTGTCATGAGGTCCATCGATGCATACGATCGCTGGAATGCGCGCATCGGCCAATCTGGACAGCACCTCCGTGTCCGTTACTCCCGGATCCACGGCGACGGTTCAGGTGACCGTCCGCAACTCGAGTGACACCGTCGAGGCCTACAAGATCGAGGTACTCGGCGAGCCCGCCGAATGGGCCCGCGTCGATCCGGCGGAGATCACGCTCTACCCCGCCGGCAGCATGACCGTCGCGGTCACGTTCGCCCCGCCCCGGTCGGCCCAGGTGCCCGCCGGCGAGCGGCCGTTCGGCGTCCGCGTCGTGCCCTCCGAATACCCCGACGCGACGGTCGTGCAGGAGGGCGTGCTCACCGTCGAGCCCTTCCAGGAGCTCACCGCCCAGCTGCAGCCGGGTTCGCGCTCCGGCCTCAAGCAGGGCCGCTTCCGCATCGACACGGACAACCACGGCAACGTGTCCGAGGCCATGTCGTTCGCCGCCGCGGACGCGACCGACCAGCTCACGTTCGTGCTCAAGCCGCAGGAGGCGGTCGTCGCGAACGGCACCCGGTCGGAGGCCCGGCTCACCGTGCGCTCGCGCCGGTGGCTCTGGTGGGGCGCCCCGCGCGAGCTGCCCTTCACCGCCGAGGTCCGCCCGGACGGCAACCGGGTCATCGCGCTCGAGGGCCGGTTCATCCAGCGGCCGATCATCTCGGCCGGCCTGCTCAAGCTGCTCGCCGCGCTGCTCGCGCTGCTGCTGCTCCTGCTGGCGCTCTGGTTCGGCCTGGTCCGCCCCGCGGTGAACTCGGCCGCGAAGGAAGCGGTCGACGCCGAGGCCGTGCAGGCCCGCGCGGCCGAGCAGGCGGCGCTGGCCACCACGCCGCCCGATCCCACGCCGACCGCGACCCCCAAGCCCACCGGCGCGGGGAACGGCAACCAGCAGGGCGGCAACGGTGAGTCCGGCGCCGGCGACGGGACCGGCACCGGCACCGGCACCGGGGTGGCCGGCGGTCAGCAGTTCTCCGCCGCCATCCAGTTCCGCACCAACACCGGCGGCTCGGCCGAGCGCAGCTTCACCGTCCCCGACGACCAGACGTTCCTGCTCACCGACTTCCTGGTGGACAACGTCCAGGGCGACGAGGGGACGCTGCGGGTGACCGCGAACGAGGTCCCGGTCGTGACCTACGGCCTGGAGAACTTCCGCAATCAGGACTACCACTCGGTCACCCCGATCCGGGTGCCGGCCGGTGCGAAGGTGAGCATGCTGGTGACCTGCCGCCGGCCCGGCACGCCGGCCAACGCCAACCCGGCCAGCCAGTGCCGCGAGTCGCTCTACCTCAACGGCGTCATGATCAAGAACAAGAAGCGGAACTGACCCCTCGGGTACGCCCGGAAAGCCGCCCGTGTCGACGTGACACGGGCGGTTTTCGCTGTTCGGTGACCCGTCTCCACCCGTGGGTGGAGATGCGGGATCAAACCGTGCGCCGATTCGGCCGGCACCGATCCCCGGCAGGGTCATAGCCATGACGACCTACCTGCTCAGCCTCGGCATCCTCGCGCTCGTTCTGTGCACCGGCCTCGGCACCCACGAGCTCTCCGTACGCCGGGCGGTGCGCCCGGTCCTCATCGTCCTCGCCGTGGCAGCGTTCTACCTGCGCTCGTTCCCGACCGCCGGCAACGACGTGCGGCTGGACCTCGTCGGGGTCGCTGCCGGCGTCCTGCTCGGCGTCGCGACCGGCCTGCTGGTCAAAGTGCGCCGCGACGCCACCACCGGCCGGATCGTGACCACCGCGGGGGTGGCGTTCGCGACGCTCTGGATCGCGGTGACCGTGGGCCGGATGCTGTTCGTGTACGGCACCGACCACTGGTTCGCCGCCGGGATCGTGACGTTCTCCCGCGAGCACCTCATCACCGGGGCGGACGCCTGGACGGCCGCTTTCATCCTGCTGTCGCTGACCATGGTGCTGGCCCGGCTGGCCACCACGTTCGCGCTCGCCGCCCGCCGTCCGGCGCCGGTCGCCACGGTCCGCTGACGGCCGGTCCACCGATCGGGGAGGATGGCGCGGTGAACGATCGTCGGGGGTTCGACGTCCTGGTCTGGGCGGGCGCGGTGGTGATCGCGGCGGACGCGGTGCTCGCCGGGCTGCCCGGCTCGCCGGCCGGCCGGATCGCGATGCCGGTGCTCACCGTGCTCGGCCTCGTGCTGTGGCTCGCCGGCACGGTCGGCCGGATCACCGATGCCCGGGTGCTCACCGGCCTGTTCGTGGCCGCCGGGCTGTGCGGGGCGGTGCTCGACCTGGTCCGGCCGTCCGGTCCCGGCTACGTCCTCGGCTTCATGGCGGTGGCCGGACTGGGCATGCGGGTGCCCCGCCGGATCGCGCTGGCCGCCGGCGGGATCGTCGTGGTCTGCGTCGCGCTCGCCGAGGCCTCGACCGCCAGCCAGGGCCTCTCCGCGTTCCTCAACCTGGCCATCGGCGGCTGTTTCCTGTTCCTCGCCTCGGCGTTCGCCCAGGCCAACCGCTCGGCCCGGGACGCCGCGGAGGCCCGCCTGGCCCAGGAGGCCGCCGCCCGCGACGCCCGCGAGGAAGCCGCCCGCCTGGCCGAACGCGGCCGGTTGGCCCGGGAGCTGCACGACGTGCTCGCCCACACCCTGTCCGGGCTGGCGGTCCAGTTGGAGGGAGCCCGGTTGCTCGCCACGAAGACCTCCGCCGACCCCCGCCTCGTCACGCAGCTGACCAGCGCGCACAGCCTGGTTCGCGACGGTCTCGCCGGGGCCCGCCGGGTGGTCGAGACGCTGCGCGGGGACCCGCTCCCCGGCCCCGAGGACCTGCATCGTCTCGTGGCGGAGGCGGTCGGGGTGCGGGCCACCTTGACGGTCACCGGGACCGCGCGGCCGCTGCCGGCGGAGACCGGGCTGGCGCTGTACCGCACGGTCCAGGAGGCGCTGACCAACACGGCCAGACACGCCGGCGAGCAGGCTCGTGCCGAGGTGCGGCTGACCTGGGGTCCGTCGACCGTGGAAGTGACGATCACCGACACCGGGCCGGGCTCCCCGGTGGCCGCGACCCTGCCGTCCGGCGGCTTCGGCCTCGCCGGTCTCGCCGAACGAGCAGCCCTGGCCGGCGGCCACCTGGAAGCCGGCCCCGCCGCACCAGCCGGCCCCACTGCACCAGCCGGCCCCACTGCACCAGCCGGCCCCACTGCACCAGCCGGCCCCACTGCACCAGCCGGCCCCACTGCACCAGCCGGCCCCGCCGCACCAGCCGGCCCCGCCGCAGCCGGGTCCGTGGCAGCCGGGCCTGCCGCGACTGGCTGGCGTGTCAGCTTGACCCTGCCGATCCCCGGAGCGCCATGACCGTCACCGTTCTCATCGCCGACGACCAGAAGGTGGTCCGTGACGGGCTGGCCATGATGCTCGGGCTGCTCGACGACATCGAGGTGGTCGGCACCGCGCTCGACGGCGCGGACGCGCTGCGCCAAGCCGCGGTGGCCGACCCGGACGTCATCCTGATGGACCTCAACATGCCCACGCTCGACGGTGTCGCGGCCACCGCGCAGCTCACCGCTTCCGGTGGCCGGGCCCGGGTGGTGGTCCTGACCACGTACGCCGATGACGGGTCGGTGTTCCGGGCTCTCCAGGCCGGCGCCCGTGGTTATCTCACCAAGGATGCCGGCGCGGAGGAGATCCGCCAGGCGATCGTCACGGTGGCCGCCGGTGAGGCCCAGCTCGATCCTACGGTCCAGCGTCGCCTGCTCGAAGCGCTCGCCTCGGGCGCCTCGTTCGGCGTGGCCACGGCCGGTGGCGACAACCTGACCGCGCGCGAGGAGGACGTGCTGCGCGAGATCGCCGGGGGCCGCACCAACCCGGAGATCGCCGCGCACCTGCACGTCTCGGAGGCGACGGTCAAGACCCACATCAACCATCTGCTGGCCAAGACCGGGCTGCGCGACCGGGCGGCGCTCGTCGCGTACGCGTTCCGCACCGGCCGGATCCGCTGACCGGGGCGGCGGGTCAGAGCGGGATGTTGCGCAGGTTGGTCCGGGCCACGTGCAACATGCTGCCCACGCCGCCACCCAGCACGGTCTTGCCGACCGAGAGCGCAAAGCCCTTGGCCTCCTCGACCGTGACGTGCGGCGGCATGGACAACGCGTCCGGGTCGGTCACCACGTCCAACAGGGCCGGGCCGTCGTGGTCCAGCACCGAGCGCAGCGCGCCGCGGAGCTCGTCCGGCTTCTCCACCCGTACGGCGTGGAAGCCGGCCGCCCGCGCGATGGCGGCGAAGTCGACCGCGTCATGGTCCGTCTCGAACGGCGGCGTGCCGTCCACCATCATCTCCAGGCGGACCATGCCGAGGCTGGAGTTGTTGAAGACGACCACCTTGACCGGCAGGTTGTGGGTACGTGCGGTCAGCAGCTCGCCCAGCAGCATGGCCAGGCCGCCGTCACCGGACATCGAGACGACCTGCCGGGAGCGGTCGGTCAGCTGTGCGCCGATCGCTTGCGGCAGCGCGTTCGCCATCGTGCCGTGGACCCAGGAGCCCATCAGCCGGCGGCGGCCGTTCGGGGTGATGTAGCGGGCGATCCAGGTGCAGCACATGCCGGTGTCCGCGGTGAAGACCGCGTCGTCGGCGGCCTCCTCGTCGAGGACCGTGGCCACGAACTCGGGGTGCAACGGGGTCAGGTCCGCGATGTCATGGGTGTACGCGCCGACGACTTCGTCGAGCTTCTCGCTGTGCTTGCGCAGCATCCGGTCCAGGAAGGACCGGTCGTTGCCGGACGTGATGAGCGGCAGCAACGCCCGGATCGTGGCGCCGACGTCCGCCGCGACGCCCATCTCCAGCGGTGTCCGGCGACCCAGCCGGGACGGGTCGATGTCGACCTGGACGGTGTTCTTCAACGGCAGGAACGCGCGGTACGGGAAGTCCGTACCCAGAAGCAGCAGCAGGTCGGCCTCGTTGCTGGCGTCGAAACACGCGCCATAGCCCAGCAGACCGGACATGCCGACGTCGTACGGGTTGTCGTACTGAAGGATCTCCTTGCCCCGGAGGCTGTGCCCGACGGGCGCGTTCAGCGCGGCGGCGAGCGCGAGCACCTCGTCGCGGGCGCCGGCGCAGCCGATCCCACCGAAGATCGTCACCTTGCGCGCCGCGTTGATCCGTTGCGCGAGTTCGGTCAGCACCTCGGGTGACGGCGCCGGGAGACCGCGCCGGACCGCCGGGGCCGACGTGCCGGTCTCGTTCTCGATGTCGGCCTGCAGCACGTCACCGGGCACGACCAGCACCGCGGCGCCTTCGAGCCCGACCGCGTGCTGGATCGCGACCCGGGCCATCCGGGGCATCTGCGCCGGGCTGGAGAGCAGTTCGGTCCAGTGGGCGGCCTGCTCGAACAGCCGTTTCGGATCGGTCTCCTGGAAGAATCCGGTGCCGATCTCGGTGGACGCGATGTGCGAGGCGATCGCCAGGACCGGGACCCCGGAGCGGTGCGCGTCGAAGACCCCCTGGACCAGGTGGGTGTTGCCCGGCCCGCAGCTGCCCGCGCAGACCGCGAGCTTGCCGGTGAGCTGGGCCTCCGCCGACGCCGCGAACGCCGCGGCCTCCTCGTTGTGCACGTGGACCCACTGGATCTCGCCGTTGCGCCGGATGGCGTCGCTGAGCGCGTTGAGGCTGTCGCCCACGATGCCGTAGATCCGCTGGACGCCGGCCTGGACCAGGATCTCGACGAGCTGGTCGGCCACTGACTGCTTCTTCCCGAACATGACCACCTCTCTACCCGTCGCCACCGCATCCGAACGGAAAGCCGGCAACGTGTCGCGGGGGACAGTCCCCGGGGGCGATTCCGGCTAAAGTCCCGCGTCGATGGAATCGCTGAGATACAGACTCCTTGCCCTCGCGGCCGCCACGTCGATCGCCGTCGTCGTCGCGCCCGTTCCCGCCCACGCCCGCGCCGCCACCCTGCCCGCGCTGCGGGTCCTGCCCCTGGGCGACTCGATCACGTACGGCTCGGGGAGCACGCCGACGGGGTCGGGCTACCGGCCCGGGCTGCTGCAGAAGCTGACCGCCCAGAGCGCCTCCACCGTGGACTTCGTCGGTTCGCAGCGCGACGGCACGGGCCCCGACCCCGCACACGAGGGCCGCCCGGGCTGGACGATCGAGCAGCTCGCCGGGATCGCCGGCGTGGCCGCGCAGCGGTACCGCCCCAACCTGGTGACGCTGCACATCGGCACGAACGACATGGACCGTGACATCGACGTCGCCACCGCGGGGGAGCGGCTGCGGGCGCTGGTGACCACGGTGCTGGCCGCCGCCCCGGAGACCACCGTGCTGGTCGCCGGGCTGGTGCCCGCGAAGGTCGCCACGGTCAACACCCGCGTCGGGGCCTACAACCTCAGGCAGGCCGCGGTCGTCGACGATTTCCGGTCGCAGGGCCGGCACGTCCACTACGTCGACATGGGTGCCGTCGACACGGCGACGGACCTGAGCGACAACCTGCACCCGAACAATCTCGGTTACGCCAAGATGGCGGATGCCTTCCTGGCCGCCACCCAGCAGGTCGACGACCTGGGCTGGCTCGCGGCCCCGGCGACACCGGCCGCACCGGTGCCGGCCCCGGTCGGTGCGGCACCGGCCGCCGGCACGTGGGCCGACGCCGGCGTGATCGCCTCCGGCACCAACCCGCCCGCCGGTGCCCAGATCCAGTTCGCGGACGTCGACCGCGACGGGCGCAAGGACTACCTCGAGGTACGCCCCGGCGGCGAGACGCGGGCCTGGCACAACCCGGGTTCGCTGCACAACGGTTCGCTCTGGCAGTCGCTCGGCCGGATCGCGAGCGGCACCGGCGCGGAACCTGCCGACATCCGCTGGTCCGACGTCAACGGTGACGGCCGCTCCGACTACGTGGTCGTCGACCCGGCCTCCGGCATGATCAAGGCCTGGTTGTGCCCGGGCGTGTTCAAGGGCGACGCCGGTGGCTGGTGGGCGGTCCGCGGCAAGGTCGCCTCCGGCACCGGCGCGGTCACCGCCGCCAACCGGCTCCTGCTCGCCGACCTGAACGCCGACGGCTTCGACGACTACCTGCGCGTCAACGCGGCCGGCGCGGTCACCGCCTGGCTGCATCCCGGCCTGCTGGTCGAGGACGGTTCGGGCTGGCAGGCGCTCGGCCAGATCGCCACCGGCACCGGCGCCCCGGCCGGCTCGGAGATCCAGTTCGGTGACATCAACAACGACGGCTACGACGACTACCTGGTGATCGACGGCACCAACGGCAGCGTCCGGGCCTGGCTCAACAGGGGCGGCACGGCCGGCAACTGGACCTGGGTGGGCCAGGGCCAGATCGCCCCGGGCGACGGTGTCTCCACCGCCACCCACCGGGTGGTCGAGACCGACATCGACGGCGACGGCCGGTCGGATCACCTGACCGTCGGCACCAACGGCGCTGTGCACGCCTGGCTCAACCGGGGCCGGGACACCACGGCCCCCTGATCCGCCGGACGCGGGTGCTACAAAGCTCACAATTCAGACATGGGTCGTGTCCGATGTGTGGACCGGCGCGTTGAGAAGAGTTATGGCTAGACGTTCTTCGCTGCGCGAGATCCGCGAGCAGACCTACAAGCCCCGGGACGCCTGGTGGACGGTTCTGCTCGTGGATCCGGTCGCCGCCCCCCTGGTGCGGCTCATCTCCCCGTACCGATGGATCACGCCGAACGTGCTCACCGGGCTGGCCGCCGTCGTGGGTCTGGGCTCTGCCGCCTGCTTCCTGGCCGGGGGGCGCTGGTGGGTGGTCGCCGGCGCGCTGCTGTTCCACGTCAGCTTCCTGATCGACTGCATGGACGGCAAGATCGCCCGGCTCAACGGCACCGGGACGATGTTCGGGACCTGGCTCGACTTCATGTTCGACCGGCTGCGCGTGTTCCTCTGTGCCCTCGCGCTGTTCGGCGGGCAGTACGCGCGCACGGGTTCCGTCACGTACCTCTGGGTGATGATCGGGGTGATCTTCCTCGACCTGTTCCGGTATCTCGACGGGCAGCAGATGGCGAAGGTCCGCCAGGCCATGCGCGAGCAGCTGGACGAGGCCCGGGGCCCGGTCACGGAGCCCACTCCCGCGCCGGCGCCCGCGGCCACCTCCGGTTTCCGGGGCCGGATGCGTGACGAGCTGGCCCGGCGCCGGATCCGGACCCACCTGTTCAGCGGCATCGAGTACGAGATGACCGTGTTCATCGTCGGCCCGCTGATCGGGTTCGTGCTGCCGGCGGCGGTGCTGGCCGGCGGCCTGATGCTGGTCTTCGAGCTCCGGCTGATCTTCCGGCTGTGGCAGGCGACCCGGGCGTTCCCGGTCGCACTCGCCCGGGCCGGGGCGGCCGCCGCGGTCGATGCCGCGCACCTGCCCGTCCAGGACCCGGGACGCGGCCAGGAAGCGGTGATCTTGCCGGAGGGCGCGGGTCTAGGCTGACCGCATGGCGGCTCAGAGCACCGCGGCGTTCCGGGCCGCACGCGACTTCCTGCTGGCGAATCGGGAGAACTACCCCGACGCGTACGCCGGGTTCGACTGGCCGGAAATGGACGGGTTCAACTGGGCGCTCGACTGGTTCGACGTCATCGCCGAGGGCAACGACGCGCCCGCGCTGTGGATCGTCGAGGAGGACGGCTCCGAGCTGAAGCTGTCCTTCGCCGAGCTGGCCCGGCGCTCGAACCAGGTCGCCACCTGGCTGCGCGAGCGCGGTGTGCGCCGCGGTGACCGGGTCGTGCTCATGCTCGGCAACCAGGTCGAGCTCTGGGAATCCCTGCTCGCGGTGATGAAGCTCGGCGGGATCCTCATCCCGGCCACCCCGCTGCTGGCCGCCGGCGACTCCCGGGAGCGGGTCGCCCGCGGCGGCGCCCGGCACGTCATCGCCACGGCCGCCGCCGCGCCGCGCTTCGCGGGCATCGACGAGCAGGTCAACCGCATCGCGGTGGGCGCGCCGGTCGAAGGATGGCACTCCTACCACGACGCGTACGCCCGGAGCGCGCACTTCGAACCCGACGGCACCACGAACGCGGGCGACACCCTGCTGCTCTACTTCACGTCCGGCACCACGGCCCGGCCCAAGCTCGTCGAACACACCCACGCGTCGTACCCGGTGGGTCACCTCTCGACCATGTACTGGATCGGTCTGCGGCCGGGCGACATCCACCTCAACATCTCGTCGCCGGGCTGGGCCAAGCACGCGTGGAGCAACGTCTTCGCCCCGTGGAACGCCCAGGCCTGCGTCTTCATCCACAACTACACCCGCTTCGACCCCGCGCGCCTGCTCAGCGAGATGCAGCGGTGCGGGGTGACGAGCTTCTGCGCCCCGCCGACCGTCTGGCGGATGCTCATCCAGTCGGACCTCAGCGCGCTCAGCACCCCGCCCCGGGTGGTCGTCGGCGCCGGGGAACCGCTCAACCCGGAGGTCATCGAGCAGGTCCGCAAGGCGTGGGGCGTGACGATCCGCGACGGTTTCGGGCAGACCGAGACCACCGTCCAGATCGCCAACACCCCCGGTCAGGCCGTACGCCCCGGCTCGATGGGCCGCCCGGTCCCCGGCTACCGGGTCGAGCTGATCGATCCGGTGACCGGCGAGCCGGCCCCGGAGGGTGAGATCTGCCTGCGCCTCGACCCGCGGCCGCTCGGCCTGATGGTCGGCTACCACGGCGACGCGGAGCTGACCGCCAAGGCGACGGCCGGCGGTTACTACCACACCGGTGACGTCGGCTCCCGCGACGAGGACGGCTACATCACGTACGTGGGCCGTACCGACGACGTCTTCAAGGCCTCCGACTACCGGATCTCCCCGTTCGAGCTCGAGAGCGTGCTGATCGAGCACGAGGCCGTGGTCGAGGCGGCGGTCGTGCCCTCGCCGGACGCGCTGCGCCTGAACGTCCCCAAGGCCTATGTGGTGCTGGCCGCGGGCTGGGAGCCGGACGAGACGACGGCGCGGGCGATCTTCGACCATGCCCGGGCGCACCTGTCGCCGTACCAGAGAATTCGCCGCCTCCAGTTCGCCGAGCTGCCCAAGACGATCTCCGGCAAGATCCGCCGGGTCGAGCTCCGCGAGGCGGAACAGGCCCGGCACGGCACGGCCGGCGGCATCCCCGACGGCGAGTTCCGCGACTGATGGACACACGTTCGTGGGTACGCGACGGGCTGCGCGCCGTGGCCGTCGGCCTGCTCGGGATCGTGTTGTCGGTGTTCGACGTCGTGCTGCTGGTGCTCTGGCTGGTGGCGCTCGCGCTCACCCCGGTCGCCGGGATCGGCATGGTCGCGTTGCCGTTCATGACGTCGGTGCTGCGGGCGCGGACCGACCTGACCCGCCGGCTCGCCGCCGGGGACGGGGTCATGATCGCCCGGCCGTACGCGCCCCGCCCGCTGAAGTCGGTGCCGGGCGGCTGGCGGCGTTACCGGTGGATCCTCACCGACCCCGCCACCTGGCGTGACCTGGCCTGGCTGCTGCCCGGCGCGATCATCGGGTCCGCGCTGGGGGTGCTGGGTCTGGCGCTTCCCGCGTACGGGCTGCAGGGCATCATCCTGTTGCCGTTGTGGCTCTACCTCGGCGACGTCTGGTACGGCTACGGCGTCTACTGGCCGACGGAGAACGTCAGCGAGGGCGTCATGGCGTTGCCGCAGGGCGCCCTGTTCCTGGGCATCGGGCTGACCGTCGCCCCGCTGCTGCGCCGGGTCGACGGGCTCTTCGCCAAGCTGTTCCTGGCCCCCACCCGGGCCGCCGAGCTGCGCCTGCGGGTGGCCCACCTGACCGAGACCCGCGCCGACACGGTCGACGCGCAGGCGGCCGAGCTGCGCCGCATCGAACGGGACCTGCACGACGGCGCACAGGCCCGGCTGGTGTCGCTGGGCATGACGATCGGGCTCGCCGAGGAGCTGCTGGACCGGGACCCGGGCGCGGCCCGCAAACTGCTCGTCGAGGCCCGCGAGTCCAGTGGCGCCGCCCTGGTCGAGCTGCGCGACCTGGTCCGTGGCATCCACCCGCCGGTGCTCGCCGAGCGGGGCCTCGACGGTGCGGTCCGGGCCCTCGCGATGAGCCTCACCCTGCCGGTCACGGTGGACATCGAGCTGCCGGGCCGCCCGCAGACCCCGGTCGAGTCGGCCGCCTACTTCGCGCTGGCCGAGGCCCTGACGAACGTGGTCCGGCACAGCGGCGCCCGCACGGCCGCGGTCACCATCCGGTACGCCGGCGGTTGGCTCACCATGGTCGTCCTCGACGACGGCCACGGCGGGGCGGATCCGGCCCGGGGCACCGGCCTGCGGGGGATGGAACGCCGGCTCGCCGCGTTCGATGGGACGATGACGCTCGCCTCCCCGCCGGGAGGACCGACCGTCGTCACCCTGGAGCTGCCGTGCGTGTTGTCCTCGCCGAAGACCTCGCCCTCCTCAGGGACGGACTGACCCGCCTGCTCGAGGCCTTCGACTTCGAGGTCGTCGAAGCGGTCGACAACGGCCCGGCCCTGCTGCCGGCCCTGCTCAAGCACCGCCCGGACGTGGCCGTGGTGGACGTGCGCCTGCCGCCGACCTTCACCGACGAGGGACTGCAGGCGGCGCTGGCGGCGCGGACCCAGGTGCCGGGCCTGCCGGTGCTGGTGCTGTCCCAGCACGTCGAGCCGCTGTACGCCCGCGAGCTGCTCACCGGCGCCGGTGGTGGCGTCGGATACCTGCTCAAGGACCGGGTCTCCAACGTGACCCAGTTCGTCGACGCGGTCCGCCGGGTCGCGGCCGGCGGCACGGCGATGGACCCGGAGGTCGTCGCCCAGCTGCTTGCCCGCCGCGAACCCCTGGCGGTGCTGACGGCCCGCGAGCGCGAGGTCCTGGCCGGCATGGCGGAGGGCCGCTCCAACGCCGCGATCGCCGCGAAGCTCTTCGTCACCGACAAGGCCATCAGCAAGCACATCAACAACATCTTCACCAAGCTCGGCATGCCGCCGTCGGACGACGACAACCGCCGGGTCCTGGCCGTGCTGGCCTACCTCAACCCCTGATCCGTACGGGTCAAGCGGCCACCATCGAGGCGAGGTCGAAGGCGCGGGGCGGTCCGCTGAGGGCCGCCTTGGCGTCGGCGCCGAGCTGGTCGAGGATCTCGACGTCCCCGGCCTCGAGCCCGTCGAGCGCGATCCGGGCGAGGTCGGCCGGGTCGTGCATCACGGAGGCGGGCAGCTCGAACCCGGCGTTGCGGGCGTAGTCCTTCAGCGTCTCGGTGGCGATGAGCCCGGGGACGAGGGCGGCGACGAGCGTGCCCTGGCCGGCCAGTTCGACCCGGACCCCGTTGGTCAGGCCCCACTGCGCCGACTTGGCGGCCGCGTAGGCGGTGTTGCCGTCGACGGTCATCCAGGCCGAGGCGGACAGCACGTTGAGGATGGCCCCGCCGCCGTTGCGGGCCAGCACCGGCGCGAACGCCCGGATCGTGGCGAGGGTGCCGAAGTAGTTCGAGTCCATCACCATCCGGATCGCGTCGAGGTCGCCGGTCACGAGGTTGCCGCCGGCGGTGAACGCGGCGTTGTTGATCAGGACGTCGACGTCGGTGGCGACCGCGGCGACCTCGTCCACCGAGGCCTGGTCGGTGATGTCGAGCCGCAGCACCTCGGCACCGGGGATGTCGACGAGCTCGGGCCGGCGGGCGGTGGCGTAGACCTTCGCCCCGCGGCGCAGCAGTTCGACGGCGAGGTGGTGGCCGAGCCCGCGGTTCGTGCCGGTGACGAGGGCGGTGGCGTCGTGCAGCTTCATGGTGTCCTCCCGGGCAATAACTTGACCGGCAGGTCAAGTTGATGGATCGACTGTAGGCACAAGTGAACCGATCGGTCAACTTGCTAGGATCGTGGTCGTGGCCACCCCAGTTCGTCCCCTGCGCGCGGACGCCGCCCGCAACCGAGAGTTACTGCTCACCGCGGCCGAGGAGGAGTTCGCGGAGCGCGGCCTCGACGCCTCGATCGCCGACATCGCCCGCCGGGCCGGCGTGGCGAAGGGCACCGTCTTCCACCACTTCGCCACGAAGGAGGAGCTGATCGCCGCGATCGTCGGGGGTCACTTCACCGCGCTCACGACCGTCGCCCGGCGCCTGCTGGAGGCGGCCGACCCCGGGGCGGCGCTGCTGGAATTCCTGACCGTGGCCGCCGAGGGGCTGCAGCAGCAGGATCTGACGTTCCTGCAGACGGTCACCGAGGGCGACTCGGAGGTGGCCCGGCTCCAGGGCCGGTTGCACGCGGACATCGGAGCGCTGGTCGATCGGGCCCGCGACGCCGGTGCGGTCCGGGCCGACGTCACCGGGACCGACGTCATGCTGCTCATCTGCGCCCCGGTGCACGCCGCCGGGTTCCTGCCGACGCCGGCGCCCGACCTCTGGCGGCGCTACCTGGCGATCATCTTCGACGGCCTGCGCCCCGAGGGTGCCAACCCGTTGCCCCAGCCGGCGCCGATCTGGACCTGACCTTTCCCGTACGCGGTCAGGCGCGCGGCCGCGCGTCCTCCAGCAGGAGCAGTTGTACCACCCAGGCCGCGCGCTGAGCCAGGTCCTGGATGTGCCGGGGGCGCACCGGTTCGGTCAGCCGGGCGAAGGCGAACAGCTCGTCGCCGAGGATCGTCCACGGCGGGATCGTGTTCTCCACGTGGACGATCCGCAGGACGTCGCCGACCAGGTGCCTGCCCGGCCCCTGGACGTTGAAACGGTCGTCGAACGTCTTGCCGGCCGCGACGCTGCGCACGTGGACCGCGGCCGGGGGCAGGCTGCGGGGGAGCCGGACGCACACGAACGCGCCCGTGCCCTCGCTCGTGCCGGTCATCCCGGCCAGCGCGTCGGCCGACCAGGTGAACTCGCCGGCCTTGACCGCGAGGCTGTCGACCCAGCCGGACCACGCCGCGAGCGGGGTGATCAGGCCGGCCTGGGGGAAGTCCGCCGACCAGGGCCAGGGTCCGTCCGTGCCGGCCCGCTCCCAGGCCGTCCAGGCCGCCTTCTCGCGCTGGGCGCGCCAGGACAGGAACGCGCTCCAGGCACCCGCCGCGCCGAGGGCGACGACGACCGCCGCCCCGATCGCCGGCCAGATGTGCGGGGTCGCCGCGAACATGTCGTCGAGCGACCCCATCATGCTGCTCAAACAGCAGATACCGGCGAACAGGGCGACGATCACGCCCGCTGCCTGCAATGTAGCCTTCATGGACGGTACGGCGTCAGCGGCGCCAGGACAGCGTCGCCACCCGGCCCTGCTCGCCCGACGCCCAGCAGGTGGCGCCGGTGCACAGCACCGCGTCGAAACTGCCCGCGTCGAACTCGGTCCACGTGCGACCGCCGTCGAAGCTGATGTCGCTGCCCGTGGGGCCGACCGCGAGCGCCGTGGACCGGCCCAGCCAGGCGGCACCCGAGCGGTACTCACCCGGCTCGGTGCGCGCCGGGCTCCAGGTGCGCCCGCCGTCCCGGGTGGTCGCGGCCGCCGCCGGAGCCGACTCCGGGGTGGCGTAGTCGCCGCCGACCGCGATGCCGTGCCGTGGGTCGCGGAAAGCCAGGCTGTAGACGCCGGCGCTGGGCCCGCTGGGGATGCCGCTGTCGGCGACCCGCCAGCTGCGGCCGCCGTCGCTCGTGGAGAACACCCGGGCGCGCTCGCCGCCGCCGGTCGCGAACCAGGCGTGCCCCGGCGTCGAGACCAGGCAGGTGCCGCTCGCCGCGAACGCGAACTCACCGCTCAGCGCGGCCGGCATGCGCCCGGACGGCTGGACCGCCCACGACCGGCCACCGTCCGACGTGGCGAGGATCCGGAACCTACCGTCGACCGGGTCGGACAGCGCCAGACCGTGCCGCCGGTCCAGGAACGTCACGCAGTCGTAGAACGCCGCCGGATCGGTGTTGCGGAACGTCTCTTTCCAGCTCCGCCCGCCGTCGGCCGTCGCGTACAGGCGCGACTGCTCGCCCTCGCCGATGGTCAGGGCCACCGCGTGCTCGGCGTCGAACGCTTCGATGTCCCGGAACTGCAGGTCGGCCGTGCCCGGCGGGTCGACGCGCTGCCAGGACCGCGCGCCGTCGACCGTACGCAGGATGGTGCCGGCCGAGCCCGCCACCCAGGCCACCTTGTCGCTGACCGGGGCGAGCCCCCGCAAGCGCGCCGTGACCCCCGTGTCGGAGAGCCGCCACGACGGCATGGGGGCCGCCGAGGTGAAGCCACTTGCCGCCGCGAGGGTCACCAGACCGACCGCAGCCATGGATAGCTTTCGAAGCGCCGTCATGGTCGGTGAACCTACCGCAGGCACGGTAGCGTCGCCGGACGGGCGAACGGCAGCCGGTGTCGCGGATGTCTCGGAACCCGAGGTCGGCGCACGTTCGTAACACCGGCGTCGCACTATGTGGGAATGGAGACCGCACCCCACGAGCTCGCCGTCACGGTGGCCATCACCCGCCGCGCCGATCCGTCCCGTAACTCGGAGATGCTCGCCTGGGTCCGGGCCGGCACCACCCTGGCCGAGGACTTCCCCGGATTCCTCGGCGTCGGCTGGGTCCGCCCGGCCACCGGCTCCAAGGACTGGCACATGCTGTACCGCTTCGCCGACGCGGACGCGCTGCACGCCTGGGAGGATTCCCCCCAGCGCCAGTGGTGGCTCTCCTCGGCGCAGGGCATGGTCGAACACACGCGGGTCGAGCGGCGTACCGGTATCGAAGGCTGGTTCGACAAGCCCACCGAGCACTCGATCGACGACCTGACGCCGGTGGCCCCGGCCCCCACCCCGCCGCCGCGCTGGAAACAGGCGGTGACCATCTGGGTCGGCTTCTTCCCGGTGAGCCTGCTGGCCGCGCTGACGATCGGCCACCTGATCGCCGACCTCCACGTGGTGCTGCGCACCTTGATCACCACCCTCTGCCTGACCCCGCTGATGGCCTACCTCGTGCTGCCCCGGGTGACCCAGGCGCTGCAGTGGTGGCTCCACGGCCAGCCGCCCCCGTGGCGCCGCAAGCCCTGACGCCGCAAGCCCTGACGCCGCAAGCCCTGACGCCGGCGTGGTGATCCTGCTCAGCCCACGGACGGTGCGCGCAGTGCGTGGATGAACCGGTCGAGCACCGGGGCCAGGGTCTCGGGCGGCGGCCAGCCGTTGATCACCGCGAGGTGGCGTTCGTAGTCCTCCCGGCGGGGGTCGTTCGCGGCTTCGAGTCTGGTCAGCAGGCGCTGCCGGAGGGCCTCGTCGTCGGGCAGATCGAGCGTCCGGGCGTATTCGATCATGACGGCCGCGACGGTGGCGGCGGAAGCCGCAGGGTCGGCCGCGAGCGGTCCGGCCAGGTCGCGGACCAGGGCGACCGCGTCCCGCCGTGCGACGGGCCGGCCCCGGTGGTCGGCGGCGTGGTGCTCGGCGATGGTTCGCAGGTGGGCGCGGAAGTCCGGGTCCTGGGCGAGTGCGGCGAGGTGGACCCAGGCCTCGACCTGCTCGGGGGTCGGGTCCTCAGGGAGGTGCGGGGTGAGGGAACGGGCGAATCCTTCGTACCCGTCCAGGTCGCCGAAGACGGCCTGGAGGAAGTCGCCGGTCAGGGTGGCGAGTTCGTGCATGAGGTCCATCTCCTCGATGGTGGCGTCGCGGGTGGCGACCGCGGTGAGCACCGCCTGGCGCAGGCGCAGCGTGCGGATCTGCAGCTCGAGGGCCGCGGCGTGGGTGGCCGCGACCTCGGGCAGCGTCCTCTCCCGGTCCATGACCGCACGGATCGTGCGCAGATCGAGCCCCAGCTCACGCAGGGTCCGGACCAGTCGCAGGCGGGCGAGGGCCGCGGTGTCGTAGCGGCGGTCGCCCGCCGGGGTGCGGTCGGTCGGCGGCACGATGCCCTGGTCGGAGTAGTAGCGGACGGTCTTGACGGTCAGGCCGGCGCGGCGGGCGAGTTCCCCGATCGGGAAGAGCATGGCTCCACCCTGCACCCTCCCGCCGGGGGAGGGTCAAGCCTTGACCAAGAAGTCTTGGCCAACATATCTTGGCTAACATGGACCAGCGGAGAGAGATCACCGATCCACAGGCGCTGCGAGCGCTGGCGCACCCGATCCGGCTCAAGCTGCTGGAGCTGCTCACCGTCGACGGGCCGGCGACCGGGCGCAAGCTGGCCGACCGGGTCGGGGAGTCCACCGCGTCGGTCAGCTATCACGTCGCCCAGCTGGCCAAATGGGGTCTCGTCGAGCCGGCCGCGGAGCTGGCGCGCGGCCGGGAGCGGCCGTGGCGGGCCACCAGCCGGGGGCTCACCTGGTCGGTCACCGGGGACGGCTCGCCCGAGTTCGCCGCGGCGTCCCGGGCGTTGCGGGAGCAGTTCATCGCGAACCGGCTCGGCGTGCTGGAGGAATTCCAGCGCTACCAGCACGAGTTCGACGCCGCCTGGCAGGAGGCGTCGTGGGTCGGCGAGGACATCGGCTACCTCGATCCGGCCGAGCTCATCGAGGCGACCGAGCGCATCAAAGCGGTCATCAGTAGCTATACCGACCCGGAGCGGCCTCGCACGGCAGGCTCGCGCCGGGTCGCGTTCTTCGGGTACGCCGTCCCGACCCGGGAGGGCGAGGGCTGATGCTGCGGACCCCGGGCCTGGTCGCCCTGTTCACGGCGAAATTCCTGTCCACGTTCGGGTCGTGGCTCACGCTGCTGGCGCTGCCGTGGTTCGTCCTGGTCACCACCGGGTCGCCGGTGCGGATGGGGATGGTGCTGACCGCCGAGTTCCTGGGAGTGGTGGTCCTGGGACTGCCCAGCGGATCGGTGGTGGCCCGTCTGGGCGTGCGCCGCACGATGCTGGTCTGCGATGCCGCCCGCGTCCCGCTGATGGCGGTGATCCCGCTGTTGCACCTGGTCGGCGGCCTGAGCCTGCCGGTGCTGCTCGCGGTCTCGTTCGGGCTGGGTGCGTTCACCACGCCGTACGTCTCGTCCCAGCGGTTGATCCTGCCGGAGCTGCTCGGCCCGGTGCGTGGTGCCGACGAGAAGCTGCTCGCCCGGGCCAACGGGCTGATCGACGGCGCGACCAGGGGGGCCGCACTCGCCGGCCCGGCGCTCGGCGGGGTGCTCATCGCGCTGCTCGGCCCGGCCGAGGTCCTGTGGATCGACGCCGGCACGTATCTGATCTCGTTCGTGATCGTGCTGCTGTTCGTCCGGCCCCCGCACCGGGCGCCGCTGCCGGCCGGGCCGCGGGGCCGGGCCGTCGAGGGCGTCCGCCACCTGCTGCGCCACCGTGTGCTGCGGCTCTTCACCCTGGCGCTGGTGCTGATCGCCGGGTCGATCCCGGCGCTGTTCATCTGCCTGCCGGTCCTGGTCCTGCGGGATCTGGGCGGCGACCCGCGGATGCTGGGGCTGCTCACCGCCGCCAGCGGTGCGGGACTTGCCGCCGGTAGCGTGGTCACCCTGCTCAGCCGGATGCCGAACGGCGTCCTGGTCGCCGCCGCGGCGCTGCAGTGCACCCCGCTGTGGCTGCTGCTCGCCGACCGGCCGGTGCTGCTGGCCGCCGGGCTCTTCCTCAGCGGCGTGGCCACCCCACCGCTGGCCGCCACGTTCATCACCCGGTTCACGCTGCGGACCCCGCCGGACCGCCGGCCGCAGGTCATGGCCGCGGTCACCACGATCGAGAACCTGGCCGCGTTCGTGGGTTACACCGCGGCCGGCCCGGCCTTGCAGCTCGCCGGCCCGCGCCCGGTCTTCGCGGCGATCGCCGCCCTGGCCACCGCGGGCGCCGCCACCTACGTCCTGGCCCTGGCCAAGGACGCCTCAGCGACGGAGAAAGGTCAGGTTCCCGCCCCAGCACCCGATGTGTCGTGGTGAGGAGGCAGGATGCGGTTGCGCAACTGGATCGCCGTGGTCGTCAGCGTGTTGCTGCTGGTGGCGGTCGGCATCGTCGGTGTGCTCGTGAACCGGTCGGCGCTGCGTGCCGCCGACACCGTGCACCGGGCCGACACGCAGGCGCTCGCGGTCAACAACGCGACCCTGGCCGGTCAGCTGCAGCTGCTCTCCGCCAAGGACCTCGCGGCGTTCGCCGCGGCCTACCCCTTCAACCTCGGTGCCGGGCAGGCGGGGGACCGGGCCGCCCTCGACGAGTACGTGCGCAAGTCGTCCCTGTTCTCGTACGGCGCCGCCATCATGACTCCCACCGGCACCCTGCTGAACGCCACCGAGAACCCGCTCCCGGACCCGTCCGACGCCGCGTACACCGCGATGCGCGCGATGCTGGCCGAGGGCGACCCCGGGTTCTCGTCCGTGATGCGGGTCGAGCACGCTGACGGCACCTCGGTCGCGGTCCAGGCCGTGGCGGTGCCGATCGCGGTCGGGGGTGCCACCGCGGCGGTGCTCGTCGGCTTCAGCGAGCTGGCGAAGACGACGCTGCAGGCGTACACGGCGAAGTTGAAGAGCACGGCACACGTCACCCTGATCATGGACAGCGCCGGGGTGATCGGTTATAGCAGCGACGCGAGCCTGATCGGGACCACGGCCGCGCCCGCGATCGTCGCGTCGATCACCGCGCACCCGGACGGCCCCACGTTCGTCGAGTACGACGCCGGCGGGGAGCAGATCGCCAGCGTGGTGACCGGCGACATGATGCCGGGCGGGTGGTCGTACGCGCGTACCCAGTCGATGGCCTCGTTCGACGGCGCCGTGCACAGCCGCAGCCAGACCATCAACGTCGCCCTGCTCGCGATGCTGTTGATCGGTGCGGTCGGCATCTCGATCCTGGGCTACCGCACGCAGGTGCAGCGGCGCCGGGCGGACGAGAAGTTCCAGGCCCTGTTCCAGCACGCCCCGGACATGGTGGCGGTACTCGACGCCGGCGGCCGGGTGGCGTTCTCGAGCCCGAGCGCCGCGTCCGTGCTGCGGCTGCCGGTCGGGTCGATGCAGGGCACCAGCGTGTTCGAGCTGGTGCATCCGGAGGACCGGCCGGCGATGATGGCCGCGTTCGACGAGCTGTTGAGCGAGCGGGCCGGGGTGCTGCGGTTGCAGACCCGGGTGCTCAACGCGACCGGGGTGCCGGCGTGGTTCGAGTTCACCGCGTCCAACCAGATGCACAACCCGGCCCTGACCGGCATCGTCATCAACGCCCGGGACATCTCGGAGAGCCGGGCGTTCCAGGAGCGGCTCGCCCATGAGGCGCAGCACGACCCGCTGACCGGGCTGCCGAACCGGCGCCGGCTGCAGGACGCGCTCGGCACGTCGCTGCGGCGGGACTCGGTGGCGGTGCTCTTCGTCGACCTGGACGGCTTCAAGCCGGTCAACGACGCGTACGGGCACGAGGCCGGCGACGAGCTGCTGCGTCAGGTCGCCGAGCGGCTCAGCGCGTGCATCCGCCAGGAGGACGTGCTCGCCCGGGTCGGTGGCGACGAGTTCGTGGTGCTGATGCCCGGGATCATCGCGGGTTCGGACGCCGAGGCGATGAGCGCCCGGGTGCGCTCGGCGGTGCAGCGCCCGTTCCTGGTGCTGGGCCACGACGTGACGATCGGCGCGAGTGTCGGCGTGCACCTGGCCGACCCGTCGGACGACCCGGACCAGGCCCTGCGTGCGGCGGACCACGCGATGTACGCGGTCAAGCGCCGGGGCGGCGGCCACTACACGGCCACGCCGGAGCCACGGGAGCCCGCTCGCGCCGGACGGCACCGCGCGACGGACTGACCAGCTAGTTTGGAATCATGGCCACGAAGCCGCCCGCTGTCGAACTGCAGGTAGACCAGCACACCGTCCGGATCTCGAACCCGGACCGGGTCTACTTCCCGGAGCTCGGCCTGACCAAGCTGGACCTCGCCACCTACTACCAAAGCGTCGGCGACGGCATCGTGCGCGCGCTGCGGGAGCGGCCGTGCATGCTGCACCGGTTCCCGGACGGCCTGGCCGGCGACAAGGTACACCAGAAGCGGGTGCCGAACGGCGCGCCGCCGTGGCTGCAGACCGTCCGGGTGACGTTCCCCCGGTACAACCGGCATGCCGACGAGCTGTGCGTGACGGGGCTCGGCGAGGTGCTCTGGGCGGTGCAGATGTCGACCGTCGAGTTCCATCCGTGGAATTCCCGGCGGGCCGACGTCGAGAAGCCCGACGAGTGGCGCATCGACCTGGACCCGATGCCGGACTGCGACTTCGCGACCGTGCGGCGGGTCACCCACGTGGCCCACGCGGTGCTCGACGAGCTGGGCATCACCGGTTACCCGAAGACCTCCGGCGGGCACGGCCTGCACATCTACGTGCGGATCAAGCCCGAGCACGGCTTCGCCGACGTCCGCCGGGCGGCGCTGGCGTTCGCCCGTGAGGTCGAGCGGCGGGCCCCCGGGGACGTGACGACGACGTGGTGGCGCAAGGACCGTGATCCCCGCACCGTGTTCGTCGACTACAACCAGAACGCCAGGGACCACACCATCGCCAGTGCCTATTCGGTACGCGGCAACCAGCGTGGCACGGTGTCCACCCCGATCCGCTGGGACGAGGTCGACGACCTCGAACCGGACGACTTCACCCTGCTCACGGTGCCCGCGCGGGTGGCGGCTCTCGGTGAGCTGCACGCCGGGATCGATGACGTGGCGTTCGACCTGCGCCCGCTGCTCGACTGGGCCGACCGCGACGAGCGATCCGGCCTCGAAGGACCCGCCGACGCGGACTGACCTGCGTGTCCACATCACGCCATGTCTTCTGTGCGGCAGGTGAAGAAACATTGCCGTAAATATTGGGCCCTGATGATGCGTGCAGCACCTAAACGCATTAAGGAGCCCCCATGCTCGGTCGTCTGCTCGCCGGCGCCCTGATCGGAGCCGTGGCGATACCGGCCCCGGCCGCCGCGGCGCCATCCCCCGCCGCGGCGCCCACCCCCGTCGTGGACCAGAACCCGGGGAAGGTCCAGACCCTCACGCTGGTCACCGGCGACACCGTCCAGCTCACCCCGGCCGCCGCCGGGAAGTACGCCGCCACGGTCACCCCGGCCGCCGGCCGCACCGGGATCACGTTCCACACGTTCGAGTCGGACGGTGGCCTGCGGGTCGTTCCCTCGGATGCCATCGCGCTGATCGAGGCGGGGCGGGTCGACGCCGACCTGTTCGACGTCGAGCGGTTGGTCGCGGACGGTTACGGCGATGCCGAGTCGGCGACGCTGCCGCTGATCATCCGGGGTGGTGGCGCGACGATGCGTACCGCCGGCACGTCGTTGACCAGCATCGGCGCCACCGCGATCAAGCCCGCGAAGGACACTCTCGCGGCGTTCTGGCAGGGCCAGGCGACGAGCGGGACCGCCCGTACGGCCGACGCCGCCACGATCTACCTCGACGGCAAGGTCAAGCCGGCGCTGGACCGCAGCACCGCCCAGATCGGGGCGCCGGCCGCATGGGCGGCGGGCCTCGACGGGCGCGGCGTCAAGGTCGCGGTGCTCGACACCGGTGTCGACGCCACCCACCCCGACCTGGCCGGCCGGATCGCCGGGACGGGCAACTTCAGCACCAGCCCGGACGTCGTCGACCGGTTCGGGCACGGCACCCACGTCGCGGCCACCGTCGCCGGCACCGGTGCGGCGTCCGGTGGCACCCGCAAGGGCGTCGCGTACGGCGCGCAGCTGCTCATCGGCAAGGTCCTCGGCGACGACGGCACCGGCTGGGAGTCCGACATCATCGCCGGCATGCAGTGGGCCGTGGACGGCGGCGCCAAGGTCGTCAACATGAGCCTCGGCGGTGGCGCGACCGACGGTCTCGACCCGATGAGCCTCGCGGTGAACGAGATCAGCGAGTCCAGCGGCGCGCTGTTCGTGATCGCCGCCGGCAACGAGGGCCAGGACTCGAGCGTCGGCACCCCGGGCGCGGCCACCGACGCGCTCACCGTCGGCGCGGTCGACCGGAACAACAACCTCGCGTCGTTCTCCAGCCGCGGCCCGCGCCTCGGCGACCTCGGCCTCAAGCCGGAGATCACCGCGCCCGGCGTGGACATCGTGGCCGCCCGCGCGGCCGGCACCACCATGGGCGACCCGGTGGACGCGCTGTACACCGCCGCGTCCGGCACCTCGATGGCGACGCCGCACGTCGCCGGGGCAGCCGCGATCCTCGCCCAGCAGCACCCGGACTGGACCGGCCAGAAGATCAAGGAAGCGCTGGTCAGCACCGCGAAGACCACCCCCGGTCTGTCCGTGTACGCGCAGGGCGCCGGCCGCGCCGACCTCGCTCGCGCCACCACCCAGCAGGTCACCGGCACCCCGGTCGCCGACTTCGCCCGGCACAGCCAGGGTGAGACGCCGTCGGTGCAGTCGAAGACCGTCACGTACACCAACGCGGGCCCGGCGCCGGTGACGCTGACCCTGCAGAAGCCCGCCGGCGTGACGTTGAGCGCGACGAGCGTGACCGTCCCGGCCAAGGGCACCGCCACGGTCACCGCCTCCATCGACTTCGCGACGATGACGCCGGGTCAGATCAACGGCTGGATCACCGCGACCGCCACCGGCGTCACGGTCACCACCGCGGTCGGCGCCAACCTGGACGGCCCGGTGCACACGGTCACCGTGAAGGCGGTCGACCCGTCCGGCGCCGAGGCCATCGTGCCGGCGTTCACGCTGATGGGCGACGACAGCCGCTTCGACCAGCTCGGCTGGATCCCGCTGGGCGGCAACACGTTCGAGGTGCAGGAGGGCGTCTACATGCTGGACGCCATCGTGGAGCACGGCGCCCCGGTCGACGAGCAGGTCACGTACTTCACGATCCCCGAGCTGAAGGTGGACAAGGACATCTCGGTGCTGGTCGACGCGCGCAAGGGCACGCCGATCACGATCGAGACGCCGCGCCCGGCCGAGCAGCAGTCGATCCTGAGCTACTACACGCACCGGGTCACCGGTTCGGGTCGTGGCATCGCCCACGGCGTCATGCACTTCAGCGCGGTCCAGCAGGTCAACGTGGTGCCGACGAAGAAGGTCACCGCGGGCAGCTTCGAGTTCTCGTCCCGCTGGCAGCTCGTCGCGCCCGCCGCGCAGACGAAGGTGCCGGGGATCAACGAGCCGATCGACGCCAACCTGTTCGGCACCTCACCGGCACCGGCCGGCACCCGGACCTACCCGCTGGTGAAATGGGGCACCAGGGACGTACGCGGCAAGGCCGTCCTGATCCCGGCGACCGACGAGGACGAGATGGACCAGATCGCGGCGGCGGCGAAGGCCGGCGCGGCGGTGGCCCTGCTGCTGCGTCCCGCCGACCGTTCCGCGTGGACGGTGTACAACCCGGCCGCCGAGGAACGCCTCCCGCTGATCTCGCTCGCGGTCGCCAACGACGACGGCCGCAAGCTGCTGAAGAAGGCACCCTCGCTGCTGACGCTCACGCTCACCCCCACGAGCCCCTACCTGTACGACGTGCAGCAGGTCTCGACGGGCCGGATCCCCGAGCGGGTCGTGCACACGGTGACCACGGCCAACACCCGGCGGATCACCTCGACGTACGCCGGCAACGGTGGCGCCGGGTTCGTCGCCGAGCAGCGTTTCGGCTGGCGGCCCTGGCAGGAGTACGCCTGGAACGATACGTCCCGTACGGTCAAGACGCCGTCGGTCCGCGAGGAATGGGTCTCGGCCGGCGACTCGCTCTGGCAGCACCGGGTCCACCACCTCCTGCCGTGGAACTCGTTCGGTTCGCTGCAGGGCGGGTTCGCGGGCCCGGTGACGAGCTACCGCTCCGGTACCAGCTCGGAGACCTGGGCCGCGCCGGTGGTCCGGCCGGCCGACCTCGGCTCCACCCGCACCGGCGACATCCTGCACTTCCGGATCGCGGAGTTCGTCGACAGCGACGGGCACTGGGAGTGGGCGGAGGGGCCCGACAACCCCACGGCGACGCTGTGGCGTGGCGGTAAGCAGCTCCCCGAGCTGACCGCCGCCTACCAGGACGTGACGACCACTCCCGGCTCGGCGAACTACAAGCTGCGGGTCACCACGGCTCGTACCGGCGTGGAGTGGAAGTACGGCGTCCGTACCGAAACGGAATGGACCTTCACCTCCAAGGCCGACGGCGACCTGCCGCTGCTCGGGGTCGACTACGCCGTACAGCCGCTCGGTGTGAAGCTCGGCTTCTCGGCCAAGCTGAAGTCGCTCGGCGTCGACGTCTCCACCGACGACGGCAAGAAGTGGAAGCGGGCGGTGACCGTCGGCACGACCGCGCTGATCGCTCCCGGCCGCACCCCGGTGTCGCTGCGGGTCACCGCGACCGACACCGCCGGCAACACCGTCACCCAGACCGTGATCCGCGCCTACGGGCGGGGCTGACGGGTCAGATCCGCCGGGGCTGACGCCAGCCAGCCCCGGCGGGCCGCCTGGAACGCCAGACCCGTCCGGGTGTCCACCCCGGCCAGGTCCATCAGCCGGTCGAGCCGGCGCTGGACGGTCCGCTTGCTCACCCCGAGGTGGGTGGCGATCGACTTGTCCGGCATCCCGGAGACGAACAGCGACAACAGCAACACCTCGGACTGCTGCAGCTCAGCGCGCGACGCCTCGTGACCCAGGGGCGTCGCGCGTTCCCAGTAGCTCTCGAACAGCGCGACCAGCGCATCCAGCAGCTCACTGGACCGGATCAGCGCGGCGGTCGGTTCCCCGAAACCCCGCGACTCGTCCGGCACGAGCGGACAGATCGCCAGGGACCGGTCGGCGATCGCCAGCCGTACGGGCAGTGCCGGCAGCGTGCGGGCCTCCTCGCCGGCGGCCGTCGACTCGAGGATGCTGTCCAGCTCACCCGGACGCTCCAGCAGCTCCCGCTCGTAGATGGCGCGATAGCGTACGCCCCGCCCGAGCGCGGAGTTCTCCTCGGCGTTCTCCGGACCGGCCATCGCCAGCGGGTTCGCCCGGCAGAACCAGAGGATCTCCTCCTTGGCGGTGTCCTGCATCTGGCGCAGCCGCTGCCGCAGCACGTTCGCCCCGACCACGATCTCGACCAGGTGCTCCGAGCTGCGCCGCCGGGTGTGGTTGCGGTAGTCCTCGCTCAGCTCGGCCACCGTCTGCCGGGCGTGCTCCAGCGACTGCTGGCGGCTCAGCAGCACGTCACCGAGCGCCACGTCCGGCGGCAGCGGGTGATAGACCGGCCCCGGCCCGGCGAGCCCCTTGGCCCGCAGCACCTCCAGGACCGCGGCGGCCTCGCCCGGCGTCATCGCGTCGTGCGCGGCGGCCAGCTCGCCGGCACCGGCCCCACCCAGCCGGACGAGCAGCCGGTACGCATGCTGCTCCGTCGCCGTCAGCACGCCCAAGTCAGGCTCCATGAGGCCAACTCTACGAACATTCCGCACCGATGATCGCATTCTCATCCATCGATCGAGCTGCGACGTTCACTGTGCGCATTCGGTCCATCACCAGGGGAGGCGTAGATGCCGACATCAGTACGGATAACGGTCTCAGCCATCCCGGCCGTGCTCTTGACCACGTTCGCGACCACCGGCGTGGCGACCGACCCCGGCCGTACCACGAACGAGGTACCCCGATAGCGGCCGGACCCGGGAAACCCACAGCTCACAGCGGGTTTTCCGGGCTCGGTCGACCTCGGCTCCCGGTGGCCGGGGCCCGCATCCGGTGACAGCATGTGTCAATGCCTCAAGGCCCCCGAGAGACACCACCCTGGTTCACCCCGGACGGCTTGCCACCCACCCCGCCGCGCCGCCGCCCGTCCCTCTCCGACCGCGCCTTCCCCCGCGAACGCCGCCGCCGTCCGCACCGGCTCCCGCTCCGGGTCCAGCTGCCCGACCGGCCGCAGCAGCACCGCGTCTCCGCATGGGCGGCGGCCCGCTGCGACGAGATCGCCGGTGACGTGGCCCGCGGCGGCCTGTGGCGCTTCACCGAGGTCGTGGCCGACGTCCTCTATCCGGGCCTGGGCGTCGCCGTCGCGGCCGCCCAGCGGGCCACGAAATGGGGGCCCCAGCTCGTGGGCCTCACCGACGAACGCGGCTCCGACGTGAAGATCGGCCTGGTCGGCTCCGACCACCTCGGACTGTGGACGGTCTTCCGCACCCGCCTGGACCAGTCCGACCCCGGCCCCCGCCCGGCCTGGTGCACCGACGTCCCGGCCGGCCCGCTGGGCGCGGAAGGGGTCCGCCGCGAGGCCACCGTCATCTCCGGCATCGAGGACGTCAAACCGGCCGACGTCGCCGCGCTGCTGCTGATCCCACCACCACCCGGCGCCGACACCCGCATCCTGACCCGCATCGACGTCCCCACCCGCTCCGGCGTCCTGGCCGTCGACGCCGGCGACGGCACCTGGCAACGCCGCCTCTTCTTCACGGTCGTGCACCCCCCGACCCGGGGCGACGGCCACCACGACCGCTACCGCGTGGTCTGCCCCACCTGCACCGGCCGCCGCCTCGCCCAGTTCCGCGGCTTCGACGTCTGCTCCGACTGCGGCCGCCTCGACCTCTGACGGGCCGGCCGCGGCTCAGGCACGAGCGTCGGGGTAGGTCATCTGGAGGGGGCCGGGGTCGATGTGGAGCAGGTGCAGGATGTCGTGGTGCCGGCGATCGGCCATCCGCTGCTCGATGGACAGGGCCTTGGTCAGTGCGGCCTCGTCGACCTCGGCGGTGGCCAGTGGCAGGAAGGCCGCCGGGTCGGCTCCGTAGGCGCCGGTCGGGAGCGTGGCTCCGGCGGGGTATTCGCGGCCGAGGAAGTCGACCAGGATCTCGTTGTCGTCGTCGTCCTGGAGGGTGTCCGCGAAGGACTGGTCGCTCAGGTAATCGTGGGCCCAGCGACCGTCGCGGAAGATGCCGACGGCCAGGACCTCGGAGTCGAACACGTCAAAGGTCGCCGACACCGACCCGCGGCTCAGCAGCAGGGCGAGGTCCCGGGTCTCGGCGTACCCGTCCTCGTCCCGCGGCACCACCGCCCAGCGGTCCGGGCCGGCCGGGAGCACGGCGGCGTCCTGGCCCGACTCGGTGATCGCCGCGCGCACGTCGGTGAGCGTGCCGGCGGCGAGGATTGTCTGATAGCTGCGGCCCATGCCGGGATCGTACGGTTGGGGCCGGCCGGGAAAACGGGGAGTTACATAGTGGCGCCCAGTAGCGACAATGTAACTATGAACGCGCCCTTCGCCGGAGTCCTTGTCCTTCCTCCGATGTCCGTCACCGGTCTCGAGTCCGTGGTCACCGGGCACGACGGCGTTCCGCTCGCGATCCTGCGCCACCGCAAGCGGATCTCCCGGTCCCGTTTCGAGATCCTCGATCCGACGGGCGCCACGCTGCTCGCCACCGGCGCGCAGGCCACGGTGTTCGGCACGAAGTACGAGCTGATGGGCCCGCAGTCGCAGTTCCTGATGCAGGTGAAGTTCGGCTGGAGCGGCGCCTCCGGGCGGGGCACGGTGTCGCTTCCGGACGGTCGCACGCTGGGCACCAAGGGCAGTCTGACCGGCCGGGACTTCGCGATCTTCGACGAGGCCGGCAGTCCGGTCGGGGCGCTGCGCACCACCAGCAAGCTGTTCACCCTGAAGCGGGCCGGTCTGGAGTTCGAGCTGAGTCTGCCGATGGTCACCGTCGTGCAGGCGATCGGCCTGGCGGAATTCCTGCGTACGGCCGCCGAGAACGTCACCGCAGCGGCGGCCTGACCTGCGGTTATTGTCGTCGGTATGCGATTTTCGGCGGACCTTCAGGCGACCGGCGGCTGGGGGAAGAAGGCCGTGACCCAGCTGGCTAGTCGACGCGCTTGAGCGTGGTGGCGACCAGTTTCGGCCAGTCGGCGGAGAACTGCGGGTTGGCCGAGGCGTCCGAGGTGCCGAGGCGGTAGATCGCGTACTGGTCGATGAGCACGACGTTGGAGCGGCTGAGGGCGACCACGGCGACGTCCGCGGTGGCCGGGTGGGCCTTGTCGTACTGCCGGTTGCGCAGGGTGACGAAGCCGGTCCAGTTCTCCTGGTCCAGCGGCTTGGTCGAGGCGGTCTCGGTGTACGCCGGCTCCTCGCGGTCCCCGGTCTTGGCCGGGCGTTCCACGCTGGGCGGGCAGTCGGCGGCGAGGGCGAGCAGCGTCGCGAGCGCGGTGGCGGCCTGATCCGCGTCCGGGTACACGAGGGCGTGCTGGGTCAGGCTCTGCACCCCCTTGGTCCCCTCGTCGGACAGCGGCGCGGAGACCATCTCGGGGCTGCCCGGGGCCTGGGCGGGCTCGGTGTCGGCGCCGCAGAGGCTGACGAGCTGGCCGGCCTCGGCCGACGCGGCCGGCGCCTGCCAGGTGGGCCCGATGTCGGCCGCGGTGAGCAGCGCGGCGCGCATGGAGTTGAGGCTGATCGGCGTCGTGTCCGGATCCGGCGATTCGTCCGAGGAACAACCCGCGAACGCGGCGACGGCGACGACGGCGACAGCACTGCGAAGGACCCGGCCAACCACAAGCATCCGGCCATGATGGCAGACGCGCGGCCGTAACCGTATGTGAGCACCGCAGCGTGCGGTTGCCGTCACGGAAGGTGAGCGGTGCTCAGTCGCCGACGACCCGGTTGCGGCCGGCCCGTTTGGCCTCGTACAACCGGCGGTCGGCGACGATCATCGCGCCCGGCAGGTCGTCCACGGCCGGGACGGCCGCCAGGCCGAAACTGATGGTCACCGCGAGGCCGGGCTGCAGCGCCTCCCACGGGTACGCCGCCACCTGCGCCCGCAGCACCTCGCAGCGGCCGAGGGCGTCGTGCGGGTCCAGCCCGTCGAGCCCGATCAGGAATTCCTCACCGCCGAGGCGGGCCACCAGGTCGTTGTCGCGGACGTTGTCGCGCAGGATCGCCGCGATCTGCCGCAGCACCTCGTCGCCGAGGAAGTGACCGAACCGGTCGTTGACGTTCTTGAACAGGTCGACGTCGGCGATCGCCACGCACATCGGGCCGCCGGTGGCCGCCATCTCCGGCAGCCGCAGCTCGGCGTGGCGGCGGTTGGGCAGCCCGGTCAGCGAGTCCTCGGTCGCCTGGCGCTGCCAGCTCAGCGTCGACGCCTCGAGCTCGGCGCTGCGGACCCGGGCCAGTTCGGCCTCGAGCCGGGCGTTGTCCAGCTCGAACTGGTGCACCGCCATCCGGGCCCGGGTGGCGGCGACGTCGTTGTGCGCGGCCCGCTCCAGCGTGTGGAAGGCCCGGTAGTGCATGAGGGCCGACGCGAAGTTGCCGATCTGTTCGTACGCCTCGGACAGCTCCCGGTGGATCTCCATCACCATCGGCGTCTCGCCGGCCTCCAGCGCCCGTTCCAGGGCCTCCAGCAGGCCCTCGATGGCGGCGAAGCACTCGCCGCGCATCAGCCGCACGTGGGCCTGGTGCTGCAGCGCGGCCGATTCCAGCGACCGGTACCCGTGGATCACCGCGATGGCCCGGGAGTCGTCGATCATCCGGTCGGCGTCCTCGAAGTCGCCGTCCAGGGCCCGCAGCATGCCGTAGTTGTCCAGGCAGATCGACTCGCGGAACGGGTGCTGGGCGGCGCGGGCCAGCCGCAACGCCTCGTCGACGTGGGCCAGCGCGTTGTCCAGGGTCGCCTGGGCGCCCGCGTGGTCGCCCGCGGCCCGCAGCTCCGGCACCTGGTAGACGGCGTTGTCGCCGAGGTTGTTCAGGATGCAGAACCGGGCCTCGGCGTCCATCCCCTCGGCCATGGTCAGCGCCCGCGCCAGGTATTCGGTGCTCTGCCGGCGGTCGCCCATGCTGCCGTGCACCACGCCGGTGCGGTTGTGCACCCAGTAGAGCAGGTCCCGGTCGCCGAGCCGCTGGGCGATCTCCCGGCCCCGGGCCAGCACCCCGAGCGCCTCCTCGTGCAGGCCGAGCTCGTTGAGTGGCATCGCCTGCACGGTCAGGATCCCGCAGAGGCCGGCCTCGTCGTGCAGCTCCTCCAGCACCGCGACGGCTTCCTGGCACACGGTGACCGCGGCCTCCTGCTCGCCGAGGCGGATCAGCTGGTTGGCCATCGAGCGCAGCGCCTCGGCCCGCCCGGCGCCGTCCCCGCTGCTCCGGGCGAGTGCGGCGGCCTGCCGGGCGAGGTCGGACCCGGCCCGGTAGTCACCCCGGAGCCGGGCCTCCTCGGCCTGCGCCAGCAGTGCCGCCACCTGGACACCGGCCGGTGTCGGCGTCGAGGCGAGGCTGATGGCGGTCATGGTGGCACTATCGCCGGGTGGGCGCCCGATCCAAGTGAAAACCGCCACCGCGACCTCAGCGGCCGCAGCTGAGCAGGCCGGCCCGGTCCTTGGCGGTCAGGACGTTGCGGGCCGCGTCGGTGACCCGGGTGTCGAACGCCGGCGACCTGCGGGCCTCGGCGATCAGGCCGGCCGCCATCGGTTCGGCGTCCTGGGGGCGGATCGTCAGGGCCAGGTCGCCGCCGGCGGCCACGAAGCGCACCGCACGTTCGCCGACCGGCACGATGGCGGCCGCGTCGGCCGCGCCGAGGTCGTCCGAGACGACCATGCCCCGGAAGCCGAGCTTCCCGCGGAGCAGCCCGGTCACGATCGGCTCCGAGTACGCGGCGATCGTCTTGCGGTCCAGCTGCGGGTACCGGGCCGACGACATCATCACCGCCGCCGAGCCCGCCTCGATGCCCGCGGCGAACGGTTCCAGGTACGGATCGTCGGCGCTCGCCTGCCCGTCGACCACGTCACGGGACACGTCGGTGTTGGCGCGCACCCGGCCCAGCCCGGGGAAGTGCTTGAGCACGGTCAGCACGCCCGCGTCCTGCGACGCCGGCACGGCCGTGGTGATGGCCGCCGCGACCTTCGCCGGATCCGAGCCGTACTGCCGGCGGAACGCCCCGATCGGCGGGTTGGCGGCGCCCACCTCCACCGGCACGGTGTCCGCGACCGGAGCGAGGTTGAGGGTGATACCGATGGCGTCCAGACGGCGCGCGCTGTCGCGTACGGCATCGTGCAGTTCGGTCTGGGATCGTGCTCCGAGCTTCTGCGCCGACGGCAGAAGAGGGAAGTCCCTGCCCTTGAGCGTCTGCACGCTGCCGCCTTCCTGATCGAGCGAGACCAGTGGCGGGAGATCACCGTTGGCCCTGGTCAGGGTCGCGATGTCGGCGCGCAGGGCGGTGGCCGTGCGGGTGCTGCGCCCGGCGAGGAAGACCCCACCCAGATGCAGACGCTGGACGGTACGGGCGAGAGGTCGCGGCGCGTCGACCGGCGTACCGATCATCAGCAGCTGCCCGGCGCGCTCCTCCAGCGAGAGGCCCCCGAGGATCTGGCTGACGCAGTCCGCAGCCGGTGCGGAAGCCGAGGCCGAGGTGATCACCGGAGAAGGCGCGGCGGAAGAAGAAGGTGCCGACGCCGTCGGAGGGGTTTCGGTGCGGGTCGTGCAGGCGGCGAGCCCGCCGGCCAGGGTCACGGCGAGAGTCGCGGCCAGCGCGCGAGGTCGGTTCCACACCGCCGCCACGCTAGCCGGTCGAAGCTCAAGATCGCGCGGCGGCCGGTTTTTCGCTCAGCACCGCGATCAGGGCGCCGATGGGGGGTGCCTTGCACAGAATGTTAGGAAAGGACTACGGATGCGCCTGACGCCCCGAGCGCTGACCCGGAGCCGGCTGCTGCTGGCCGCGGTGGTCATGACAGTGCTGCCCGTCGCGCTTCCCGCGGCTGCCGTCCAGGCCGCCCCGCCGCGCACGAAGTCCTACCCGCACGCGGTCGGCGGGCTGCTGCCCAGCACCGGCCGGACCGTGGCCCGCAGCACCGGCGTCCGCGCGCTGGAGGTGCTGCCCGCCGGCGTCGACCTGCGCGAATACGCCCCGGCCGTCGGCGACCAGGGCCAGATCGGCGCCTGTGTGGCCTGGAGCATCGGTTACAGCATCATGGGCTACTGGTCGAACCGCACCCAGGGTGCCGGAGCGCCGTACGCCCCGCTCTACCTGTACATGCGCAACGTCGCCAAGGGTGGCGCCCCGACCGCGGGCCTGGTCGCCGACTGGGTGCTGGCGAACGCGCAGTCCGCCGGCATCGACACCCAGGACGACTACTGGCAGGGCACCACGAACTACAAGGACGCCCCGACCGCGGCGCAGATCGAGAACGCCAAGAACTACAAGGTCAGCGCGTTCTCCCGGCTGTTCAACGGCAACAACCAGGGCACCGGCGCGCAGACCGCGATCATGCAGGCGCTCGCCTCGGGCAGCCCGGTCGCCATGGGCATGCCGGTCTACCAGGACTTCATGTACCTGCGCTCGCACAACCTGTACACCACGACATCGGGCAACAACCTGGGCGGCCACATGGTCGCCGTCTACGGCTACGACTCGCAGGGCGTGTTCATCCGCAACTCGTGGGGCCCGAACTGGGGCAACGGCGGCGACGCCAAGATCTCGTGGGGCTTTGTCACCAAGCAGGCCACCAGCGCGTTCGCGGTCAACGGCATCACCACCCCGGCCCAGCCGGTGGCGCTGAAGCCGACCGTGGCGGCACTGTCCACCACCAAGGCGGCGCGCGGCACGTCGGTCACCATCACCGGATCCGGGCTGTCCAGCGTGACGTCGGTGCGGTTCGGCGACACGGAAGCGACGTTCCAGCCCACCATCGTGGGCGGGGTCACCAAGCTCGTCGCGGTCGCCCCGGCCCGGCCGGTCGGCGCGGTCGACATCACCGTCACGAACCCGACCGGCACCAGCGTGACCGGTACGGCCAGCAAGTTCACGTACGTCCCGCCGGCCCCGGGCCTCACCTCGCTGAGCCCGGCCGGCGTCACCACCCTCGGTGGACAGACGATCACGGTGACCGGCACCGACCTGACCGGCGTCTCCAGCGTCAAGATCGGCACCCTGACCGCGCCGGCCACGAAGGTCACCGCGACCTCGCTGACGTTCGTCGCCCCGGCCACCAAGGCCGGCACCTACCCGGTGACGGTCACCAACTCCTGGGGGACCAGCAACCCGGCCGGCACCCTCACGTACGCGCTCCCGCCGGCCCCGGTCGTCACGTCGGTCTCCCCGGCGACCGGCCTCACGTACAAGGCGACGCCGGTCGTGCTCACCGGCACCGACTTCGCCGGCGCCACCAAGGTGACACTCGACGGCAGGTCGCTGGGCTTCACCAAGGTCTCCGCGACGCAGCTGAGCCTGACCCTCCCGGCGCACGCCGCCGGAGCCGCGAACCTCCAGGTCACCACGCCGGGCGGGGTGGGCACGACGACCTCCTTCACGTACGTGGCGCCGCCCGCCCCGGTGGTCACCGCGATCGCCCCGGACAACGGGCTCACCTACGTCCGGACGCCCGTCGTGGTCACCGGCACGGGCTTCACGGACTCGACCAAGGTGCTGGTGGCCGGCGTCGTCACCCCGTACACGAAGGTGTCGGACACCCAGCTGAAGCTGACCCTCCCGGTCCGCGCCGCGGGCCCGGCCGACATCCAGGTCGTCACCCCCGGTGGCACCTCGGCGGCCGGAGCGCCCGCCCGGTTCACCTACGTCGCGCCGCCGGTCCCGGTCATCACGTCGCTGAGCGTGGCGAACGGCTCGGCCAAGGCCTCGACGCCGGTGACGATCACCGGCACCGGCCTCACCGGGGTGACGAAGGTGCTGCTCGGCACCACGACGCTGGGATTCACGAAGATCGGTGACAACCAGCTCAAGGTGACGATCCCGCCCCGGCCGGCCGGCACCAGCGCCGACCTCACCGTGGTCACCCCCGGCGGCACGAGCGCGGGGAGCGCGTTCACCTTCAGTTGACGCGGTGGAGTACGCCACAACCACTGCGGAACGACCGTCGGCCGCCGACTGCACTCGTAACCCTCTCGGAGATCTGATGCGCCTGCCTCTCACCGCCCGTACGCGGATGGCCCTCGTGGTCGCCGCCGTGGCGCTGCCGGCCGCCCTGGCAACACTGGCGGCACCCGCCAGTGCGGCCACCGCCGCCGCGACGGTCGACGTCCCCGCGTACACGTTGGCGTCGACCGTGAGCCCCGCCCCGCTGACCGCGTCCGCCTGTGCGGCCGACGCGACCTGCGTGGTGGCGCCCGCCGCCAAGGGGGGAACGGCGGACGACTCCACCGCACTGCAGCAGGCGATCACCACCGCGGCCACGAAGACCCGCCCGGCGGTCGTGGCGGCCGACGGCACGGTCACCACCGCGGCGATCACCGCGACCGTACGGGTGCCGGCGGGCACGTACCGGCTCACCAAGGGCCTGAACGTCCCGGTGAACGTCAACGTGCGCGGCGCCGGGATCAACGCCACCATGCTGGTCGTCGACCCGACCGTGAACTGGAAGAACTTCAGCTACGGCTTCCTGCTGCGGCGCAGCGACACCAAGGAGGCCGGCAGCTCGAACCTGATCTCCGACCTCGCGCTCAACGGCAACTGCCGCACCGGCGCGGGCGCGTTCGATCAGTCGACGCTCCCCGGCAAGCCTGGCCGGCCGTGTGACTTCCTCGCCACCACCGGGGCCGGCCCGAACACCGGCGGCGGTGTCTCGGTGGGTGACCGGTGGACCGTACGCCAGGTGCGCTTCACCAACTTCGAGTACTTCAAGGTCTGGGTGCACGGTTCGACCGGGGCGCGCATCGTCGACAACCGGTTCGACAACCGGGGCGGCGCCGAGTCCGACGGCGAGGACAACATCGGTGGCGGTGGCCGCAACGCGAACACCGTGATCGAGAACAACCAGTTCGACGCGACCGCCAACGGCAACAGCTTCGACTTCACCAACGCCATCGGTACGGTCGTGCGCACCAACGTGGTCTTCACGACGCCCGAGGTCGCGGCGGCCCGCGGGGTGCTGGAATACAGCAACATGTACTTCGAGGCCGTGATCGGCGCGACGGTGACCGGGAACACGCTGCGCGGCGCGCACATCGTGCTGAAGTCCAACGAGGGCTACGGGCACACCGGCCCCAACAAGGACATCACCAACCCGCGGGACACCCTGGTCGCGAACAACACGATCCTCGACTCCGCGACGGTCGGCATCGGCATCGGGTACTCCGACTACACCGACGCGGACGGCACCGCCGGCACCCCGGGCGGCTGGAACGACAGCAGCACCGACGCCGGCGACCACGTGGTCCGGCTCGGCGGCAACAACATCATCCGCGACAACGTCATCGAGCGGTCCCGGGAAACCGCGATCCTCGTCTACGGCAGCGCGGCCACCAAGAACGCCGGCGACGTCATCACCGGCAACCGGATCCTCAACGCCGGCTTCGGTGGCTCCACCGCGTACAACACGGGCGCGGGCCGCTTCGACACCGCCGGCATCGGCGTGGGCGTCGGCACCGGCGACGCCGTCTACGGCAACTCGATCACCGACAACCAGGACGAACCCACCACGTGGTACGGCGTCCAGGTCGGCGCCCGCAAGTCGCCCGGCCCGTCGCGCATCATCCTGACCGGCCCGAACGGCGAGACCAACACGACCTCCGGCATCATCGGCGCGGCCGTGCGCACCGGCGTCGCCGCCCCCGAGGCGCCGACCGCGCTCGAAGCCACCACCAGCAAGACCCTGACCTGGGAAGAGTCGTACGCCATGGCGGACAACCCGGTCGCCGGTTACCGTGTTTTCGCGGGCGGCGAACAGATCGCGGATCTCCCGGTCGGCAGCACCGCCATCCCCGCCAACCTGCTCGACGCCGACGCCTCGAGCCTGGAATCCGCGGCCGGAGTCTCGGCCTGGACCGCGGGCTCGGGAACCACGCTCGCCCGCTCCACCACGACCGGTGCGGTCGGCGGATCCTCGCTGGCCCTCACCGCCACCGCGGACGGCCAGATCAGTGCGTACGGCAAGAAGTCGCCGGTCACGGCCGGCACGACGTACACCTCGGTCTCGTCGTTCCAGGCCGGCACCGCCGGTCGCCGGGTCCGCGCGGGCCTGGCCTTCACCGACGCCAACGGCAAGGTCACCCGCCTCGCGTCGAGCAACAAGGCCACCGTGGACACCACCGACGGCTGGGTGACCGGCTCGTACTCCGCCGTCGCGCCGTCCGGCGCCGTTTCCGTGCAGGCTTTTCTGATGGTCGAAGGCGCATCCGCGGGAGAAACTCACTACCTCGACCGCATGGGGCTCGTCTCCGGGACCGCGACGGAACAGTTCACGTCGTCCTCGGTCCTCGCGGGCTCGTACCAGGTTGTCGCTTACCGTGTCGGCTCTTTCGATTTCTCTGCCGTCACCAGCGTCGCTGTCTCCTGATATTTTTTTATTTCTTTGTGCCCGCTGGGGCCCGCTCTTCAGTTCTTCCTTACATCACTAATACTGCCGAACGAAGGTCAAGCGAACCTCTGGACCGGCTCCGGTGACCCGCAAGGTCTCCGGAGCCGGTTTTTTGCTGCCTCCCGATCCTGAGCCTGCGTTCGACAGGCTGGGAGTTGTGCGTTTGGACGACTGGGCAGTGTGCGTTTGGACGACTAGAAGGTTGGCGTTTGGTAGAGTAGTGGACTGGCAGCCGACCCTTCCGTTCTGACGCGCCTGCCCGGGCCGGTACTGGTGGATGAATGGCAGCGGCTGCCAGAGGTCTGGGACCACGTCCGGCACGCCGTTGACGCCGGTTCCCCGCCGGGCCACTTCATCATCGCCGGCAGCTCGGCGCCCCGGGGAGCGGTGATCCACTCGGGCGCCGGCCGGATCGTCCCCATGCGGATGCGCCCGCTGAGCATGGCGGAGCGAGGCGTCGAGACGCCGACCGTGAGCCTGGCCGCCCTTCTGGCCGGCAACCGTGACATCGACGGCACCACCGGACTGCGCCTGACCGACTACGTCGAGGAGATCACCGCATCGGGCTTTCCTGCGATCCGGAGCCTGCCGCCTCGCGTCCGCAGGGCCGAGCTGGACGCGTACGTGGACAACGTCGTGCAGCGGGAGTTCCCGGAACAGGGCTACCCGGTCCGCCGCCCGGCCGTGCTGCGTGCCTGGCTCGCCGCCTACGCTGCCGCGACATCGACAACCACGACCTACTCGAAGATCCTCGATGCCGCTACCGCGGGGCTTGCCAACAGGCCGGCCAAGGACACCACTCTCGCTTACCGCGACGCACTGTCATCTCTGTGGCTGCTCGACGAGGTGCCACCGTGGATCCCCGGCCGGAATCACCTGGACCGGCTCGGCCAATCCGCCAAGCACCACCTCGCCGATCCGGCATTGGCGGCGCGACTGCTCGGGCTCGATGACGCGGCGCTGCTCCGTGCCGAGCAGGGCAGTACCAACTTGTCCGAGGGCACGATTCTCGGTGCCCTCTTCGAGCATCTCGTGGCGCTCAGCATCCATACCTATGCCGAGGCGGCCGAGGCCCGGACCAGTCACCTGCGAACCCGCAACAACGTTCATGAAGTGGACCTGATGGTCCAGCACGCGGACGGCAGAGTCGTGGGTGTCGAGGTCAAGCTGGCCGACCGCGTCGAGGACGCCGACGTCAAACACCTGCACTGGTTGCGTGACAGGATTGGTGATGACTTGATCGATGCCATCGTCGTCTATGCGGGGGAGCGCGCCTACCGCAGGCGCGACGATGTCGCCGTCGTCCCATTGGCGTTACTCGGCCCATGACGCGGGAGCCCACGCGACGCGTGGGCTCCCGGGGCGGTGGCCGGGTGGTCAGACCGGGACCGGTTCGCGGTCGGTGGGAGCGGGCTCGGCCGGGGCCGCCGGGCCCTCGATGGAGAGTTTGGGCGTGATCGCGGCCAGCCCTCGGGGGTAATACCAGTTGGCCCGGCCGAGCAGCGTCATCAGCGCGGGGATCAGCGCGAGGCGGACCACGAACGCGTCGACGAAGACCGCGATGGCCAGGCCGATGCCAATCATGGAGACGATGCGTTCGCCGCTGAAGCCGAACGAGGCGAAGACGCAGAGCATGATGGTCGCGGCCGCGGCCACCACCTTGGTGGTCTCGGTGAGGCCGACCCGGATCGCGCGGGCGTTGTCGCGGGTGTGGGCCCATTCCTCGTGCATGCGGCTGACCAGGAAGACCTGGTAGTCCATGGAGAGGCCGAACATGATGCCGACGATCAGGACCGGGATGAGGTACATGACCGGGGCCCCGGAACCGACCCGGAGCAGCTCGGTGGCCCAGCCGAACTGGAACAGGGCGGTGACCGCGCCCATGCCGACCAGGATGGTGGCGATGTTGCTGATCGCTCCGACCAGCGGCACGAGCAGGCTGCGGAACGCGACCGCGAGCAGCAGGAAGCCGAGCAGTGCGATCAGGCCGAGGTACAACGGGAGTTTGCTGAGCAGGGCCTCGGACAGGTCGATGCCCGTCGCGGTGGTGCCGCCGACATAGACCTCCAGGCCGGAGGCGGGGATGACCTTCTCGCGCAGGGTGTGCACCAGCTCGGTGGTCTCCTCGGCCTGGGCGCTGGTGGCGGGGGTGACGGTCACGACGGCGACCGGCTGACCGGCGGTGACCGGGGTGGCGACGACCCTGCTGACGTCCGGCACCGAGGACAGCTCCTCGACCAGGTCGTCGAAGGCGGCTTTGTCCGGGTTGCGGGCGACCAGCAGCAGTGACGCGTCGAAGCCGGCGCCGAAGCCTTCGGCCATCATCTCGTAGTAGGCCCGGGTCGGGGAGCCGTCCGGGTCACTGCTGGCGTCCGCGTCGCCGACCCGCAGGCTCAGTACCGGCAGGGCGAGCAGCACGATGACGAGACCGGCGGCTCCGGCGACACGCAGCGGGGCGCGCTGCACGAGCCGGGCCCAGCGGGCAGCCGGACCATTCGCCGCGGCGTCGTCACCGGCGGACCCAACGACGGCGGACCGGGGCAGCACCCTCCGGCCGAGGATCGCGAGCAGGGCCGGCAGCAGGGTCACCGCGGCCAGCACCGTCACCAGGACGGTGACCGCGGCGGCCTGGGCCATGCCGGTGAGGATGCCGAGGTCGACGACGTACATGCCGAGCAGGGCGACGATCACAGTGGCGCCGGCGAAGACGACCGCCCGGCCGGAGGTGTTCAGCGCCTGGCCGATGCCGTCCGGCACGGTGGAGCCGGCGAGCATGGCCTTGCGGTGCCGGTTGACGATGAACAGCGCGTAGTCGATGCCGACGCCGAGGCCGATCAGCGCACCCATGGTGAGGCTGGTCGCGGACAGGTTCACCACGTGGGCGCCCAGCACCACGATCAGCAGGGAGGTGCCGACGCCGACGACTCCGGTCAGGATCGGGAGCACCGCGCCCCAGGCCGAGCGGAACATCAGTGCCAGGATCACCAGCGCGGCGATCAGGCCGATCGCCTCCGGGCCGTGCGAGCCGCCGGGCTGTTCGGTGAAGGCCGGTCCGCCGGTGGTCACGGTCAGTGTGTCGCCGGCCAGCCGCTCCGCGACTGCCACGACCGGGTCGGTCTCGGCGTTCCTGTCCAGGACCACTGTCGCGTACGCCGTACCCGTCGCGTTGTTGATCTGTTGCGTCCCGGCGGCGCTGTAGGGGCTGACGACCGCCTCGACCCCCGGCATGGTCGCGATCTCGTCGAGGGCCGCCGTGACGGACGACCGCACCGCCGCGCCGCGGAGGTCGCCGGCGTGCCAGGCGATCGTGCCGGTGGTGGTGTCACCGGTCCGGCCCAGCAGGCTGTAGGCCGTCGCGGATTCGCTGTCCGGCAGTGTCGTGTCGTCGGTGAACGCGGTGCCGAGGCCGATCGCGAGGACGACCAGGGCGACGAGGGCGGTGATCCAGCCGCCGAGGACGGCGAACCGCCACCGGGTGCAGATACGGGCGAGAGTGGTCATGCGTCGAGCCTGGTCGAGCGGCCGTTCCCGGTCGTCAGCCCGGCGCGGTGATCGGCATACCGCGACCGCGGCAGTGCGGCCGCGGTATGCCCCCGGTCAGCTCAGGTGGAAGCGGTCCTCGACCGCCAGGCCCGCGAGCTCCTGCTTGGTGAACGGCAGTTCTTCGAGCGGCACGAGGCCGGCGTTCCGGCCGCCGGTGGCCCGCTTGCCCTGGGCGACGAAGACCACGGTGCCGTCCGCGTGGCGATAGGCCGCCCAATGGGTGAAGTCGCCCGTGCTGTCCTGGCTCGTCACCACCCCCACCTCGGCCGGACCGACGGTGACGACCTCGCACGAGCCGCCCATGCCCCAGAACTTCTGGGCGAGGTCGCACGGCTCGGTGGGCATCTTGTTGTTCTTCGTGTGGACCTCGGCCAGGATGCGGCCGGTGCGGTCGTTCTTGCGGACCGCCGCGCCGGCCATGTACCCCCACACCGAACCGGTGTTGTCCTCCTCGACCGCGGCCTGGTGGCTCTGCAACGGGATGTCGTCGCTGGTCGTGCCGGTCGGGGTGCTCCAGCCGTCCGGGACCACCGCGAGAACCCCGGTGAGCAGCTTCCTGCCCTGGTCGTAGCGCTCGCCGGAGCGGGCGGTGGCGTCCTCCTGCGGCTGGCCGTCGCCGTCGAGCGGCCAGGCCGGCTTGGTGTTCTCACCCGCGTCGATCGGGGTGGGGGCGGCGGTGGGGGTGGCGGTGACCGCGGCGGGTGCGGCCGCCGGGCTGCCGCCGTCCGCGCCCAGGTGCAGCACGGACGGCACCGCGACCGTGCCGACGGCCACCAGGGCCACCGCGGCGCCGGCGCCGGTCAGGGTCGCGCGGCGGCGCACGTCGCGGCGCGCGGTCCGCAGCGCCGACGCCGACTCCATCGGGGGCGGCGGCGTGAGCGTCATGGTCGACCGCATCGCTTCGCGCAGTTCGTTCTCGTTCATGGTGCCTCTCCTCATTCGGCGGTGACGGGGTGGGGCACCAGGGCCCGCAGGGCGTCCAGGCCACGGGAGGCCTGACTCTTGACCGTGCCGGCGGTGCAGCCGAGGGCCGCGGCGGTCTCCTCGACCGACATGTCCTCCCAGTAGCGCAGGACGAGCACCGCCCGCTGCCGGGCCGGCACCGCGGCCAGCGCCTCGATCAGCATCAGCCGGTCGTCGGACGAACCCGCCGGGGCGGTCCGTTCCAGCGGCGCCTCCTGGGTCCGTTCGCGGCGCCACCACCCGCGGCGCCCGTCGTCGATGAAGGTCCGGATCAACACCTGCCGGACGTACGGGTCGAGCGCCTCGTGCCGGGCGACCCGGTGCCAGTGGCGGTACAGCTTGGTGAACGCGGTCTGGACCAGGTCCTCGGCACGATGCCAGTCCCCGCAGAGCAGGTACGCCGTTCCCCGCATGGCCCCCGAGCGGGCCGCGAAGTACTCGGCGAACGCCTCGTCGCGATCGCTCATCCTCACCCCTATCCGTTCAGTCCCGCTAAACACGAGGGCGGACCGCATCAAGGTTGCACGGGATCGCCACCAAGCCGGACGTGAGGCGGCTTCGAATCACCCGTCACAGCAGACAACTCGGGTGGGGGCGGTGCGATCGTGGTCGGCGTGGCTTCCGGGACCGGACCGATGACCGTGGCCGGGCGCTACCGGCTGGTCGAGGTGATCGGCACCGGTGGGATGGGACGGGTCTGGCGGGCGTACGACGAGCTGCTCGACCGCGAGGTGGCGGTCAAGGAGCACGCCGGCGACGAGCGGCTCAGCATCGAACGCGAGGCCCGGGCGGCGGCCCGGCTGGACCACCCGGCGGTGGTCCGGGTCTTCGACGTGGTGCGCACCACCGGGCGGTCGTGGATCGTCATGGAGTACGTGCCGTCGCGGTCCCTGCACGACGTCGTGACCGGCGACGACGGGCTGCTGTCGCACCGGGAGGCGGCCCGGGTCGGCCTGGCGCTGCTCGACGCGCTGCAGACCGCGCACCGGGCCGGGGTGCTGCACCTGGACGTGAAACCTCGCAACGTGCTGATCACGCCGGGCGGCCGGGTCGTGCTGACCGATTTCGGTCTCGCGACGGTCGGCCGGTCCGGTCCGGGCGCTCAGCTGGTCGGCTCGCCCAACTACATCGCGCCGGAGCGCCTCGACGGGCACGCCGCCGACGCCCGCACCGACCTGTGGTCGCTGGGGGCGACGCTGTACACCGCCGTCGAGGGCCACCCGCCGTTCGGCCGTCCCAGCGTCACCGCATCCCTGGCCGCGGTGCGCACCGACGCACCCGACGAGCCGCGCCGGCCGGGACCGTTGCACCCGGTCATCGCCGGTCTGCTGGTCAAGGATCCGGCGGCCCGGGCCACCGCCGCGGACACGCGGACGGCCCTGCACCTGCTCGCGCACCGCACGGTCGGTGTCGCGCCGGTGCCGGCCCCGGCCCGGGTCCGGCCCTGGAAGAAGATCATCGGTGGTCTGGCCCTCGCGGCGGTCGCGGTGACCTTCGCCGTACGCGGTGTGCAGCGCACCGAGGCCTCCCCGGGACCGGCCCCCGCCCCGTCCGTCAGCACCGCCGCGGCGCAGGTGGTCACCTCCACGGCGAAGGCTCCGATCTCCCTGCCCGAGGGCTGGCTGTGGCAGGTCGACCCGGCCGGGTTCCGGCTGCCCGTCCCGCGCGGCTGGGTGCGCGTGGTGGACGGCCCGACCGTGCGGTTCAGCAACGGTGACGGGACGTCGTCCTTCGCCGTGCGGCGGGTGCGCGATGCCCCGGATGATCCGCTCGGGTACTGGCAGGCGGCGGAGCGGGCCGCGCTGCAGACGGGGGCCCTGCCCGCGTACCGGAAGGTCAGTATGGGTGTGCTCCTGGTGACGGGCGGCGGAGCCGACTGGGAATTCTCGTGGCAGCCGCCGGACGGCCCCCGCCTGCACTCGCACCGGCTGCTGCTGCCCGGTCACGAACTCGCCTGGACCACCCGCGACCAGGACTGGACCATCAGCCTCGGTGTGCAACGCACCTTCCTGGACGGTTTCCGCGATCCCTCCGCGACCGCCTCGCCGTGGGCCGTCCCCGCCCCGGCCTCCCCAAGGAGAACCCCGTGAGAAGAACCCTGTTCGCCCTGCCCGTCGCCGTGGCGCTGCTCGTCGCGGTCCCCACCGCCGCCTACGCCGACGAGAGCGTCCGGGTGCGTCTCGACCCGCTCAACAACTCCGGCGCGTCGGGCACCGCGACCCTGACCGCGACCGCCACCGGTGACCTGGCCGTCAGCATCCGGTCGAAGGGTCTGGTGCCGAGATCCCCGCACGCGCAGCACCTGCACGGCTCCACCGCGGGGATGGACTTCCACTGCCCGGACGCCTCCGCCGACCTGGACGGCAACGGCTTCGTCAGCACCGAGGAAGGCATGCCGGTGTACGGCGACATCTTCGTCTCGCTGACCACCCGTGGTGACACCGGCAAGGCCAGCGGGCTCGCGGTGGACCGGATGCCGGTCGCCGACGCGCGGGGCAACCTGTCCTACGACCGGACGATTCCGGCCGCCGACCTGCCCGCCGGAACCCTGGACCACCTCAAGGACCTGCACGTGGTCGAGCACGGCATCGACGCCGACGGCAACGGCAAGTACGACATGGCGGGTCTCGGCGAGTCCACCCTCGCGAAGTCGGCCGGGCTGAGCGGCATCCCCGAGGAGGCCACCGACCCGGCGACGTGCGGCATGGTCACCGGGGCCGCGGCCGGGTCCGTCCCGGTCGGCGGCGTCGCGACGGGCGACGGCAGCACCCGTCGGGATCCTTCCACGGTGTACAACCTCGGTGGGCTGGCGCTGCTGGGCGCGGCGGTCGTCTTCGCCACCCGGCGCCGGCTGTGGCTGTGATCCGGCTGCTGCTCCTGGCCGTCCTGCTGGTGGCCGGGTGCAGCCCTGGCCCGGTCGCGTCGCCGTCGCCGGCCGCATCCCCGGCCGCATCCCCGGCCGCACCGTCGCTTGCCGACGAGACCGGCCCGGCGATGAGCACCTCGACGCCGACCCGGGTGTCGATCCCGGCGCTGGGGGTCTCCGTGCCGCTCGTCGGTCTGGGCCTGCGGGGCGACGGCAGCATGGAGGTGCCCGGCGACGCGGAGACCGTGGGCTGGTACACCAAGGCACCGACGCCCGGCGCGCTCGGACCGGCGGTGCTGGCCGGGCACGTCGACTTCAAGAAACGGCCGGGTACGTTCGCCCACCTGGCCGACCTGCGTGCCGGCGACCGGATCGTCGTCGACCGCGCGGACGGCAGCACCGCGACCTTCGGCGTCACCGAGGTCGGGCGGTACCCGAAAGACGAGTTCCCGACGGACGCGGTCTACGGCCCGATCGACGTGGCCGGTCTGCGCCTGATCACCTGCGGCGGCGACTTCGACCGCGCCGCCGGGCACTACGAGGACAACGTCGTCGCGTTCGCCACGCTGCGCTGAGCCCCGCGGTGTCCGAGATCTGCCAGCGAAACCCCTGGTCGGAGCCGCGACGGCGAGCCAACGTAGGGCATGCCCTTTCATCTCAGCCCGGGTGCCCGGCCGGTCGTCGGCCGGGCCGCGCAGCTGCGCCGGCTCGACCGGATGGTGGCCGGGCTCCGGGCCGGCGCGGGTGGGGCGGTGGTGCTCACCGGCGATCCCGGGGCCGGCAAGTCCACGGTGCTGAGCCGGGTCCTGGCCCGGGCGCGGGACTGCACCGTGCTCGCCACCTGCGGGCTCGAGTCGGAGGCCACGCTGCCGTTCGCCGCGCTGGGCGACCTGCTGCGCCCGGTGCTGACCGGGCTGGCGGATCTGCCCGCGCCGCAGGCCGACGCGCTGGGCGCGGCGCTCGCCCTGAGCCGGCCGACCGGGCCGCCCGAGCCGTACGCGATCCGCATCGCCGCCCTGACGCTGTTGACCGCCGCCGCCGAGCGCGAACCCGTGCTGGTGGTCGTGGACGACGCCGGCTGGATCGACCAGCCGTCGATGGCGGCGCTGCTGTTCGCCGCCCGGCGCATCGAGCACGACCGGGTGGCGATGCTGTTCGCGGTCCGGGATCCGTTGCCGGCCGGGTTCGCGGCGGCCGGGATCACGTCGCTACGCCTGGACGGGCTCAGCACCGAGGCCGCGGGCGAGCTCATGGACTCGCTGCGGCCGGGCCGCGTCCCGCCGGAGGTGCGGGCTGTGCTGTGGGCCGCCACCGGCGGAAACCCGCTCGCGCTGACCGAGCTCTGCTCGTCCCTCAGCGACGATCAGCTGGCCGGGACGGTGGCGCTGCCCGACCCGTTGCCGCTCGGCGCCGCGCTGCGGGACGCGTTCGCGGCCCGGCTGGCCCCGCTGCCCACCCCGACCAGGACCGCGCTGCTCACGGTCGCGCTCGCCGCGACCCCCGACACGGGCGCGCTCGCCGGCGCGCTGACGGCGCTCGGCACCGGGATCGACGCACTGACCGCCGCGGAAGGCCTGGTGGTGCGGCACGGCGGCCAGATCAGGCTCACCCATCCGCTGTTGCGCCCGGCGGTCCGGCACGCGGCGTCCGCGGCCGAGCGGCGCCGGGTCTACGCGGCGCTGGCCGCGTCCACGGTGGATGCCGCGGACGCCCGGGCCTGGTATCTGGCGGCCGAGGTGACCGGAACGGACGAGACCGCCGCCGACGCACTGGAGGCGGCCGCCGACGGGATGCGCCGCCGCGGCGGGCACCCGGCCGCCGCGCGGGCGATGCACCGCGCGGCGGAACTGACCGGGGACCCGCGGGCCCGGGTGCGCCGGCTCGTGGCGGCCGCCGCCGACGCCCAGGTGTGCGGCCACCTGCCGGAAGCGTCGAGCTGGCTCGGGGAGGCGCTGGCCGGGGCCGGGGACCCGGTGCTGCGGGCCGACGTCGCGCTCGCGTACGGCTGGGTGCTGAGCCGGTGCGGCGCGCCGGGCACCGCCCAGCGGGTCCTCACCCGGGCCGCGCGGCAGGTCCGGGGGATCGACCCGCGCCGGTCGGCCGCGCTGTGGTGCGCCGCGGTGAATCCGGCCCTGACCGAGGGCCGGGTGCACGACGCCGTCGAGCACGCCACCCGGGCGGTCGACCTGCTGACCGGGGCGGGGGAGACCGCGCCGCTGCCGCCCGCCCGGGTCCTGCTCGCCGAGGCACTCGTGGTGCGGGGCCGGGTCGGCGAGGGGCGCCGGCTGCTCGACGCCGAGCGGGCGTTCCTGGCCGGGCTCGATCCGCTGGACGACGCCGAGGACCTCGCCATGGTCGGCCTGACCCGGTTGTGGCTGGACCAGCCGGGCGAGGCCCGCGTGACGCTGGCCCGGGTCACCGAGGCCACCCGGCGGGCCGGCGCGCTCGGCCCGCTGTCCCGGTCGCTCGTCTTCACCGGCATGCTGCGCTACGTCACCGGCGACTGGCTGCTCGGGTACGCCGAGGCCGACGAGGGCCTGCGGCTGGCCCGGGAGCTGCGCGACGCGTCCACGACCGGGCTGGCCCTGACCGTGGTCGGGCGGTACGAGGCCGTACGGGGCCGGTTCGCCGACGCCGACGCGCACCTGGCGGAAGCGGGCCGCATCGCCGGGCCCACCGGCGTACCAGGGCTCACCGTCTTTCATGGGTCTGCCCTTGGCCTGCGGCATCTCGCGGCCGGCGCGCCCGGTGAAGCGGTGCCGTGCCTGGAAGCCGTGCGCGAGTTCGCGGACCGGGCCGGGCCGCGGAACCCGGCGCTGACGTCCTGGCCGGCCGACCTCGTCGAGGCCTACCAGGCGGCCGGGCGGCCCGGCCGGGCCCGGGAGCAGCTCGACGCCCTGGACCGGCCCGGGCACCCGGACGCGCTGCCCGGGCCCTCGGCGGCGGTGGCGGGCCGCCGGGCCGCGCTCGCCGACGACCCGGCCGAGGCACAGACGTGGTTCGGCCGGGCGATGGCGTTGTACGCCGAGCATCCGCAACCGTTCGAGTGGGCCCGCACCGCGCTCGCCCACGGCGACCGGCTGTCCCGGCTCGGCCGCCGCGACGAGGCGGTCCCGCTGCTGCTGGAGGCCATGACGATGTTCCGGCGGCTCGGCGCGGAACCGTTCCGCGTCCGGACCGCCGCGGTGCTGGCCACCGCGGGCGGGCGCTACGGCCCGGACCCGGCCGCCCAGCTCGCCCTGCTCACCCCCCGCGAGCTGCAGGTGGCCCGGGCGGTGGCGGACGGGCTCAGCAACCCGGAGGCGGCGGCCGCGCTGTTCGTGTCCCGCAAGACGGTCGAGACCCACCTGTCCAGCGCCTACCGCAAGCTCGGCGTGCGATCCCGGACCCAGCTGGTCCGCTATCTGGCCGGGTCTCAGGGAGCTCCCTGACGGCCGATCGGCCGGAGGGTGTGTCACCAATCCAGCAACCGGGGGAGCTCCCGGACGCGCGTGGCCCACCCACCCGGCGACGCTGACTGCCGTTCACCCGCAGAGGAAACAGGGGGCCGCACATGACACGCAGCGGTGAGGTACGCCGGATCATCACCGGCATGAGGCACGGCGGTCACGCGATCGCCGACAGCGCGCCGGCGGCCGCCGCACTCAGCGACCTCGGCTGGACCCGGCAGAGCGAGGTGGTCCAGGACCCGGCACTCGCGAACGCCGACCCGAAGGAATACCACGTCGGCACGACCGACTTCGACTACCTGTTCAAGGACCTCGTCGACAAGCCGGAGCAGCACCTGCCGGCCGGCAGCGACACCGAGATCACCGACACCGTCAAGGCGCTGAACGCGCTCGGCATCGCGATGATCGACCAGGAGCCCCCGCCGGACGACCGGAGCTCACCGATCCCGCCCATCTACACGTACTGGGGTCAGTTCCTCGACCACGACCTGACCGCCGCCACGGACAACGACAAGGTGATCAGCATCCGGGACGAACCGCTCCCGCCGCTGGCCCCGGGTCAGGTCAGGGAACTGCTCAAGAACCTCCGCAACCCGGCGCTCAACCTCGACTCCGTCTACGGCGACGGGCCGTTCGCGCCGCCGGAACCCGAGGGTTCCACCAGGATCGTCGTGCCGTACCAGGTCGGCGACCGTGCCAAGCTGGAGCTGGGCGAGGTCACCGTGGTGGCCGCCGGCGTGCTGATCCCACCGGAGAGCGACCTGGCCCGCGACCTGCCGCGCAAGGACAAGGTCCCGCAGGTCGGCGACGGCCGCAACGACGAGAACCTGATCGTCGCGCAGCTGCACGTGGCGTTCCTGCGCTTCCACAACGCGGCCGTCGACTGGGTCCGCGCCAACGAGCCGCAGCGCACCGGCGTGGGCGACGTGTTCACCCGGGCCCGGGACCTCACCCGCTGGACCTACCAGTGGCTCTGCGTCCACGACTTCCTGCGCACGGTCACCAACCCGGAGACGGTCGACAGCATCCTCAGCAACGACGGCGACGACCTGCTCGGGCTCACCGGGCGGCCCAAACCGTACGTCCCGCTCGAGTTCGCGGTCGCCGCCTACCGTTTCGGGCACAGCATGGTCCGCGGTGCCTACGACTGGAACCGCAACTTCGGCCGGCCCGGCAACGGCCCGCTGCCCACCGCGGCGTTCCGGCTGCTGTTCCTGTTCACCGGCCGGGGCGGCCTCGCCGGGCAGCCCACCCTGTCCAGCAACTGGGTCGCCGAGTGGGACCGGTTCGTCGACAAGAACAGCCTGTTCCCCGACCGGTTCGCCCGGCGCATCGACACCCACGTGGCGCTGCCGCTGAGCGACATGGTCAACGAGACCGCCGGCCAGGACCCGGCCGAGACACCCCCGGTCCAGGAGCTGCTGCGCAACCTGGCCCGGCGCAACCTGCTGCGTGGCTACCGGCTCGGCCTGCCGACCGGCCAGGCCGCCGCGGCGTCGCTCGGCCTCGCGGCCCTGACCGCCGAGGAGGTGGTCGGCCGGATCGACCCGGACGACGGTCCGACCGAACTGCAGAAAGTGCTGCAGACCAACGACTTCGAGACCCGTACGCCACTGTGGTTCTACGTCCTGCGCGAGGCCGAGGTCAAAGCCCAGGGCAACACGCTCGGCCCGGTCGGCAGCCGCATCGTGGCCGAGACCATCATCGGGCAGATCCGCTACGACCAGCGCTCCTACCTCAACCAGACCAGCTGGTCCCCGATCAACGGGGTCCGCCGCCCGGACGGCGGCACGGTCGACTCCATCGCCGACTTCCTGCGCTTCGCCGGCGTCCTGTCCTGACCCGCCCCCAGGGTTTCTCGCTCGGCCTCGCGGCGATCGCCGCCACCGGGCTCGCCACTCCGGCCTCCGCCGCCGGCGCTACCGATGGCTCGGCCCCCGGAGCAAACATGACAAGTCCCCTGGGGATTGGTGGGCGATACTGGGATCGATCCAGTGACCTCTCCCGTGTCAGCGAGGTCAAGGTCGATCCGCTACGTCGACAAATGGCTGTACGGCCTGCTAGCGGCGGTGGAGAACCGCCGGGTTTCGGCATCTCAGAGCCGCCGGGTCCCTTCCCCGCGGCCAGAAGGGACAGCGGGGCTGGCGACCCCATAACGCACCCCGGGTCCCGCCCATTACCGTGCGGACGACCCCGCTGTCTTGATCAGTATGCCGGTACAAGACGATGGTTTGTCCGTTCGGTAAGTCAGGAGCCGGGCCCGATCGAGCGTCGGCGGTCGTGAAAGACGCGCAGTTCAAGCGTCGGCCGCACGCAGTCAGCGTGCGGTTACCTGACCGCTGTTCGAACATGCCCGGGGAAAGCCGGGCATGCGGAATTTGTCCGGGACGCCGCTTTCAGGCCGACGGCAGCTACATCTCTTCGAGGAACCGGCGAAGGTCACCGGGGCTCGGCTTGTGATGACCGCCCGTCAGGGCCGGACAGCGCCTGATTGTTCGGCGTCCATCACACAGTTTGCGACAGAGCCTGCAGTTCGCGACCGTAGCCAGGACGGCCGAACGGCGAAGTCGCGACACCACGCCCGCACCAGTTCTGCCCGCCGCTCGACTGGACCGCGGGGCGGCCATCTTTATCGCGACTTTGACACCCGGGGTGTAGACACTCAGCAACAACAGAAGGCTCCATCCCGGGTGGGATGGAGCCTTCTAGCTGGTGGGCGATACTGGGATCGAACCAGTGACCTCTTCCGTGTCAGGGAAGCGCGCTCCCGCTGCGCCAATCGCCCTCGTTCTTGTTGCCGAGGTGGAGACGGGATTTGAACCCGTGTACACGGCTTTGCAGGCCGTTGCCTCGCCTCTCGGCCACTCCACCGAGCCTGGCCTCGACACAAACTGCTGTGTCGTGACCTCTCCGAGCGGACGACGGGATTCGAACCCGCGACCCTCACCTTGGCAAGGTGATGCGCTACCACTGCGCCACGTCCGCTTGACTTGCTGTACTTCTCGCTTGCCCCGCCGGGCTTCCCCGGCGACGGATGAAACATTAGCTTGTCCCGCCTCCCCTTGCCAAACCGGGGTCCCCTGGCGCGTCGTGCCGGGGGGAAAGCGCAGGTCAGGACGAGATGACCGGTTTGTGAGAGTCCGCGGCCCCGGGTTATCCACAGGCTGGAAATTCGGCGAGCGGGATGTGGGGGTCCCCGGGTTGGATGGGGCCATGCAGATCCGACAGATTTCCGCCGAGGAGCGGGTCGACCACATCTTCCCGCTCTCGACCTATGCGTTCTCGCCGTCGCCGTGGGCCGACTCGGATCGGGTGACCTATCTCAGCCGGGTGGGCTACTTCGCCACCGCCACCGGGCTCATCGCCGAGGAGGGCGGGCGGACGGTCGCCGCGGCCACCGCGTTGCCGATGCGGCAGAACGTGCGTGGGGTGGTCCGGGACATGGCCGGGGTGGCCGGTGTCGTCTCGCATCCTTCCGCCCGGCGCAAGGGGTTCGTCCGGCAGCTGGTGACCCGGCTGATCGGGCAGATGCGCGACGAGGGGTGTGCGGTCAGCGCCCTCTATCCGTTCCGGCCCTCGTTCTATGCCCGGCTGGGCTATGTCGGGGTGCCGCGGGTCCGCACCGCCACGTTCGCTCCCGAGGGGCTCTCGCACCTTCTCAAGGCCGACCTGCCGGGGGAGGTCGAGCGGCTGTCCATGGCGGAGGGCTTCGACGAGGTCAACGCGCTGACGTTGCGGATGCTGGGGGAGCGGCACGGCTTCTCGGTCTACGACGAGACCCGCACGGCGGATTTCCGGGAACGGGAGACCCAGTGGGTGGCGCTCGCCCGGTCCGGTGGCGAGGTCGTGGGCGCGGTGCTCTATCGCATCGACAGTTACGGCGGCGATCTGATCGCCCAGGATCTGCTGACGACCGGTCCGCTGGGGCGGGCGCTGCTGTTGCAGTATTTTGCCCGGCACGTCGACCAGGTGGGCCGGGTGACCGTCAAGATCGGCACCGACGAGGTGCCCGAGCTCTGGGGTACGGACTTCGCGGTGCTCACCGAGAGCCGGGTCGACTTCCCGTCGCACGGTGCCCCGATGGTGCGGCTGCTGACGATGCAGGCGCTGAACGGCCTGCACGCCGGCGCCGACGTCGGGGTGACCGTGGAGGTGACCGACGACGACCTGCTGGCCGGCCGCTACCGGCTCACCGGCGACGCGGGCACGCTGACGGTCGAGGAGACCAAGGACGATCCCCAGGCCACACTGACCTGCGCGGGCATCTCAGCGCTCGTCTACGGCGTCCTGGACCCGGTCGAGGTGGTCCTGCGAGGCTTCGGCCGCTTCGACGGCGACGCGATCGAAGCGCTGGGCGCGCTGTTCCCGAAGCGGATGCCCTACCTGTTCGTCGACTTCTGAGAGCGCCGACCTGGCGGTTTCCTAGACGGCGGTGGGGAGGCCAGGGGAGGTGAAGGCCCGGCCGTCGTCGGTGACCACCGCTGATTCGTAGCCGTCGGTGGTCAGTTTGGCCAGCCAGGTGATGCCGGGCGGGCCCATGGCCAGGGCCGCGGTGGCGTAGGCGTCGGCGAGGGCCAGGTCGGGGCCGGTGACGGTGACCGAGCGCAGGCCGCGGGCCGGGCCGCCGGTGCGGGGGTTGGTGACGTGGTCACCGCGTTCGTAGGTGCCTGACGTTGCCACGGCTCCGTCGCTGACCGGGAGGACCCAGCTGAGCTTGTCCGCCTCCCAGGGATGCCGGATGCCCACCCGCCAGGGGGCGCCCGCCGCGGTCCGTCCCCGGGCCCGGATGTCGCCGCCCGCGCTGATGCAGTGGTTGACCGAGCCGGCCTCGGCCAGGCGGGCCGAGGCGACCTCGACCGACCAGCCCTTGACGTAACCGCTCGGGTCGAGGGGGCCGCCCGCGTAGGCGTCGAAGTAGCCGTCCGTGAACCGCCACAGGTCGGCGCAGGCGTTCAGGACCAGGCGCAGGTCCGGGGAGCAGTCGTCGAGGGCGATCTCCTGGCGGCGGAAGCGGCAGACCTCGCTGTCCTCGCGATACGTGCTGAACCGCCCGTCCACCTCGTGCAGCCACCCGCACACGTCGCCGATCAGCTGCTGGAGCCTCGGTTCGGGCAGGTCGTCGGCCAGGTCGATGCTGACGACCGTGCCCATCACGTGTTCGGCGTGGCGCATGGGGGCGGACTCTACGCGCCGGCCTTGTCGAGGGCGGCCTGCAGCGACTTCACGTACGACTCGCTGGTGAACGTGGCTCCGGAGACGGCGTCGACGTCGGCGCTCTGAGCCTTGAGGGTCGACTGCTTCAGGGCGGTCACGGCCGGCGGGTTGATCGTGGCGCTGTCGGCCGTCGTCGGGTAGGTCGCCGTCGCGCCGGTGATCTTGCCGCCGGAGACGCGGATGGTGACCTGGACGGTGCCATAGGGGTTCTTGACGGCCGTGCCCTTGAAGTCACCGTTCTTGAGGCCACTGCCACCGGCCTCACCCGACGACTCGGACGAGCCCTTCTTGGAGGACGACGCCGTGGGCGACGCCGTGGGGGACCCCGTCGAGTCCGCGGACGGGTCGTCCAGGCCGGCGTCGAGGCCGGAACCGGCGAGGTCCACGGCGGGCGGCGCGGCCACGGTGGCCGGGGCGGTCACGCTCAGCCGGACCCCGATGATCAGGGCCGCTCCGGTGAGCGTTCCTACGGCTGCTGCGGTGCTGCGTCGCATCACAAACTCCCAGACTCTTTAAAATTCGAACGGGTCGAGGTGCAACTGGCTGTCGGGCACGTCGAGTTCGTGCAGGGTCCGCACCGCGGCACCGACCAGGCCGGGCGGCCCGCACAGGTAGACGTCGCGCCGGTTGACGTCCGGCACCAGCCCGAGCAGGCCGTTCGGGGTGAACAGCCGGCGGGGGCCGGGGTCGTTACGGGAACCGACGATGTACCGGACCCAGGCGTCGCGGCGTTCGGCCAGGTCTTCCAGCTCCTCGCGGAACACCAGTTCGTCGGGGCGGCTGGCCCGGTAGATCACGATGGTGTCGGCCGGCATGTCCTCCAGCAGCGCCCGGATGGGCGCGATGCCACTGCCGCCGGCGATCAACAGGGCCCGGCGCCGCGTACGCCGCTGGGCGGTGAACGTGCCGAACGGACCTTCCGCCCAGATCCTCGTGCCGGGCATCATCTGCGACAGCAGAGCCGTGTGCCCGCCGACGGCGGTGACGGTGAGCCGCAGCCACTGCGCGTTGGGCGCCGCGGAGAGCGAGAACGGGTGCGACTGCCACCATCCGTTGCGGGTGAGGAAGCGCCAGCGCATGAACTGACCGGCCTTGGCGGGCAGTTTGTCGAGGTTGCGGCCCTCGATGTAGATCGAGAACGTGTTGCCGCCCTCGGCGACGACCTCGGCCACCGACAGCCGGTGCCGGGTGTTGAGCCAGAGCGGTTCGAGCAGCCGACCCCAGACCAGGGCGGCGATGACCAGCGCGCCGAGGCCGGGCCAGAAGACGTCGGCGAACCGGCCGGACAGGTTGGCGCCCATCACGACCTGGTGGCCGTACCCGAGCAGGAGCACGAGGTAGCCGGTCAGGTGGATCAGGTGCCAGAGCTCGTAGTTGAGCCGGTTTCGCAGGGAGCGGATCGAGATGAGGCTGATGAACACCAGCAGGCCGGTCGCGACCGTGGCACTGATCATGTCCGGGAACGTGGTGATCATCGTGATGCCCTGCTCGACGACGCCGGTCTCGGCGGTGAGCGCATAGCCGTACGTGATGAAGACCGCGTGCGCGCCGACCAGCAGCACCAGGGACGTGCCCAGCCACCGGTGCCAGCGCAGCAGGTCGCGGGCGCCGACCCATTCCTCGAGGAACGAGACCCGGCTCATCATCAGCAGCTGGATGAACAGGACGTACCCGCCGGCCAGGCCGGTGATCCGCCCGATCGCCATCATCAGCGTCGGGGTGTCGTTGATCGTGCCGGCGGGTGTCTCGAAGAGCCACAGGGAGAGGCTGGTCGCGAGGCCGGCGAAGAACAGCAGCACGGTGAAGAGCCGGTTGCCCGAGGTGGCCTCGGCGGGCGGGCGGTCGTCGGTGGTGATCGTCGGCCCGGTGCTCTGCCAGCCGGAGGTGGTGTTCGGGTCCTCGACGACGATGTCGCCACGGGGCACACCTTCGTTGAGCCCGGGCTCCTCCCAGAAGCCCCGGCTGGGACGCTGGTCCTCGAAGGTCTGGTATGCCATCGACCTCACCCGCTCGGCAATCGAATACGGCGCCTGTCACGCCGTCGAGGGGTACTACGCGGTGAGGTCGAGGAAGGCTCAATGCCGGGCCGAAAAACTAGTTGTAAGAAATGATCTTCGCGATCAGCCCGGAGCCGGGGAAGTCCAGCATGAGCGCGCCGGTCCGGGTCAGCCCGTGCCCCTCGCCGAGGTAGATGAGCAGGAACGGGTCGACGCCCTGCACGCCGAGCGCCCCGCCGGCCACCTGTTGCGGTTGCGCGAACAGACTCGATCCACTGCCGAAGTTCACGTAGATCTTGGACGCTTCCCCGGCGTTGGTGGCGTCGAGGAAACGGCGGACCTGATCCCTTTTAGTGGCGATAGCGCCAATATTGGGGACCGAGTAATTGTCCTGGATGTACGTGGATGATCCGTCCGTCCAGCTACCGAACTGCGCCAGCCCGTAACGCTCGATCGGGCCGCCGCGGGCACCGTGCAGGACGGCGAGCACGACCTTGCCCCGGACCGCGCCCAGCGTCGGTGTCGCCGCGGCGGATCCCCTGGTCACGGACGGTTGCCAGAACAATCCGGGCGCCGCTGCCGCGTACGTGTCGAAAATGTCCGGAAAGCTCTTCTGGCCCGAGACGTCGGTGCAGGATCCGAGCTCGCCGGTGCACTCCTGCTTGAGCCGCATGAGCACGGTCTCCGTGGGGTGGGCGGCCAGAAATGCGGACAGCACATTCGTGACATCGGTGAAATTCGCATTCTGGTACGAAGCCCCGTGGTGGATCGTGAACGTGTTGCCCCCGTTCACCCGGGCCCGGATGTCGATCATGCGGATCCCGGCGGTGAGCTGCCGCGCCAGGGTGGCCCCGCTGTCCCCGAAATCCTCCTGCGTCTGGGTGAGGCTGCCGCCGTGGATCGACATCGTCTCGTGGGTCCCCGGGATGGAGAGGGCCGACAGGCTGGTGCCGCTCGCTACCGACGCCATCCAGTCGGGGTGATTCGCGGCACTCAGCGTCCGGTAGGACGCGTCCGCGGCGAGGGCGGCGCCCGGCGTCACGGCCAGGGCGAGGACGAGGGTCCCGAGGAGGGCGGCAACGCGCTTCATGCAGTGAAAGATATCGATCTTCGGGGTATGGGGGAAGAACGCGGGACGACGGACAGCTAACGTCACGTGGTGACTGACAGACCCGCGGAGCTCACGGTGGTCGGCATCGGCGCCGACGGGTGGGCCGGATTGCCGGGTACGGCCACCGCCGCCCTCGCCACCGCCGACGTGATCCTGGGTGGTGCCCGGCAGCTGGCCCTGCTCCCCGCCGAGGTCACCGCCGAGCGGGTCGCCTGGCCGTCACCGCTGCTCCCCGCCCTGCCCGGCCTGCTCGCCGATCACCGGGGCCGCCGGGTCGCGGTCCTGGCCAGCGGGGACCCGATGTTCCACGGCATCGGCGCCACCCTCCTGCGGTATGCCGATGACGTCCGGGTCATCCCGCACCCCTCGTCGGTCTCGCTCGCGGCCGCCCGGCTCGGCTGGCCGCTGGCCGACGTGGACGTGCTCAGCCTGGTCACCGCCGGCGTCGAGGAGCTGCACCCGCTGGTGCACCCGGGCCGCCGCATCGTGGTGCTCAGCCGCGACGGCGGGACCCCGGCCCAGGTCACGGCGCTGCTGCGGGAGCGGGGCTTCGGCGACAGCACGGTCACCGTCCTCGAGAACCTCGGCGGCCCGGACGAGAAGATCACCGTCGGCACCGAAACCCCGGCCGGGCCGCTCAACGTGGTCGCGGTCGAGTGCGGCACCGGCGGGGTGGCGCGCTCCCGGGTCCCGGGTCTGCCGGACGACGCGTACGACAGCGACGGGCAACTGACCAAGCGGGAAGTACGGGCCGTCACCCTGGCGGTGCTCGGGCCGCGACCCGGGGAGCTGCTCTGGGACGTGGGTGCGGGTTCCGGCAGCATCGCGATCGAGTGGATGCGTACCCATCCGGGTTGCCGGGCCGTGGCGGTGGAGTCCGACGCCGTCCGGGCGGGGCGGATCGGGGCCAACGCGCGCGCTCTCGGCGTACCGAGGCTCGTGGTTGTCGAAGGACGCGCACCCGCGGCCCTGGCCGGTCTGCCCGCGCCCGACGTGGTCTTCATCGGCGGCGGCGTGACGCGCGACGGGGTGCTGGAAGCCGCATGGGCCGCGCTGCCGGACGGCGGCCGGCTGGTCGCGAACGCGGTCACGCTCGAATCGGAAGCCGTCCTCACCGCCTGGTATGCGAAGCACGGCGGCGACCTCATCCGGCTCGCCGTCAACCGGGCGGCACCGATCGGCGGTTTCACCGGCTGGCGGGCGATGATGCCGGTCACCATCTGGTCGACCATCAAGAACGAGACGATCACACAATGACAGTGCACTTCATCGGCGCGGGGCCCGGGGCCGCGGATCTCATCACGGTACGCGGTCAGCGGCTCATCGCCGCCGCACCCGTCTGCCTGTACGCGGGCAGTCTGGTGCCGCCGGAGCTGCTGGAATCCTGCCCGCCCGGCGCGAAGCTGGTCGACACCGCCAACCTCGACCTGGACGCGATCGTCGGCGAGATGGTCGCGGCCACCGCGGCCGGCCTGGACGTGGCCCGGCTGCACTCCGGCGACCCGTCGGTGTTCAGCGCGGTCGCCGAGCAGATGCGCCGGCTGGACGCGGCCGGCGTGGCCTACGACGTCACCCCGGGTGTGCCGGCGTTCGCGGCCGCCGCGGCGTCGCTGGCCCGGGAGTTCACCGTGCCCGAGGTGGCGCAGACGGTGATCCTGACCCGGACCGCCGAACGGGCCACCGCGATGCCGCCCGGCGAGGATTTGGCCACACTCGGGGCGAGCCGGGCGACGATGGTGCTGCACCTGGCCGTGCAACGGATCGACGCGGTGGTGGCCGAGCTGCTGCCGAACTACGGCGCGGACTGCCCGGTCGCGGTGGTCGCGCGAGCCAGCCGGGCGGACGAGCTGATCGTGCGGGGCACGCTCGCCGACATCGCCGATCGGGTACGCGACGCCGGCATCAGACGCACGGCGGTGATCGTGGTCGGTGCGGCGCTGACCGCCTCGCAGTTCCCCGACAGCCACCTGTACTCGACGACGCGATGCCGCCCCTGAGGATCCTGCTGCTCGGGGGCACGACGGAGGCCCGGGCGCTGGCTTCCCGCGTACCCGTCATCAGTTCTCTCGCCGGGCGCACGTCGCAGCCGCTGCTTCCGGACGGCGCGGTGCGGATCGGGGGTTTCGGCGGGGTCGACGGCCTGGTCCGGTATCTGCGCGAGGAGCGGATCGAGGCGGTCGTGGACGCCACCCACCCGTTCGCGGCTACCATGACCGAGCACGCCGTGGCGGCCACCGCGCGGACCGGGATCCCGCTGCTCGTGCTGCGCCGACCCGGCTGGAGCGAGCAGCCCGGCGACCGGTGGCACCGGGTCACGTCGCTCGACGAGGCCGCGATGGTCGTGCCGGCGCTGGGGGAGCGGGTCTTCCTGACGACCGGGCGGCAGAGCATCGCCACCTTCGCCGACCTGGACGCGTGCTGGTTCCTGTCGCGGTCGGTCGAGCCCCCGGCGCCGCCGATGCCGGCCCGGCTCGAGGTGATCCTGGACCGTGGCCCGTTCACCGTCGCGGGCGAGCGGGAGCTGCTGCGCCGGCACCGCGTCGAGGTCCTGGTCACCAAGGACAGCGGCGGGAGCACGGCCAAGCTGGACGCCGCCCGCGCCGAGGGCGTGCCGGTGGTGCTGGTGGACCGGCCGCCCCTGCCCGCCGGCGTCGCGACGGCCTCCACCGTCGACGAGGCGGTCAGCCGGCTTTCGTAGCTTTCGCCGGGCTCCCGGCTTTGTCCGGGCTGGCTTTGTCCGGGCTCCAGGCGAAGGCGAGAGCGGTGCCGACCAGGCCGAGGATCAGTCCCAGGATGAAGCCGCCGAGGTTCGAGGTCAGCCACGACGTCAGCGTCAGCACCCCGGCGATCACCGAGTAGAACACCCGCTGGGCCGGGTTGAAGAGCAGTAGCAGCCCGCACAGGAACAGGACCAGCGGCACCAGGTAGCCGGCCATGCCCTGCATGCCGACGTGGAGCATGACCGGCAACGGCGCCTTCACCGTCACCAGGATCTCCGCGCCGGCCAGGGTGACCAGCAATCCACCCCAGAACGGCCGGGTGTGCCGCCAGGCGGCCACCTCAGCACCCGGTGCCGGTGAACGTCATCCGCAGGTGCGGCAGATTGAACCGGGCCGCGGTGGTGGCGTAGTTGTTCTGCCGCAGGTTCGCGATCTCGATGGTGTCGGCCTGCTGCCCGAAGACACCCTCACCGCCCTTGATGCCCGGCACCTTGTCGTACGTGCTCGCGTCCCCGCCGATCTCGATGTTCCGGAAGTCGGCGTCGCCGGAGATCAGGTCGGAGTCGACGACCAGGGTGTCGGCCTTGACCGGGGTGTCGCCGTCACCCGCGGTGATCTTCAGGAACATGCCGCCGAGCGAAACACTCTGGCACAGCTTGGTGAGTTCGGCTTTCTTGATCGCGGAGACGATGACGACGACCTGACCGCCGGTATCACCCTCGTTCGGACTGTTCTCGATCATCGAATCGATCGTCGCGAACTGCTCGAACCCGTCGCCGTGCAGCTTGGTCGCGGTGACCACGAACGGCATTCCGGAGATCGAGAAATTTGCGGCCAGCACACCCTGCGCGGTCAGCGTGACCAGGGCGGCGGTGGTCGCGGTCAGGATGGCCAACGTGGCGCCGAAACGCTTCCAGCGCACCCCGCCCTTTTCCTCCGAGGTGGACATCGGGAACTCCCTCCCATTGCTGAGCGTCAATGTCAGCCAGGCGAAGTTACTGCTCGGTAGGGATCGGGTCAAGGGCTGACGGCTCCGCTGTGCAAGTGCTGCGATGTTACGGGCCGATGTCCTTGACGTTACGTCGGCAGCGGGTCTAGACCGGTCCCATTCGTTGTCCGCATGATTCGTCGCAAGGGAGAAAGCCATGCGCAAGATCCTGATCGTCGCCGCGTTGATCGCCGCCACGACCCTGTCCGGGACCCCCGCCCGGGCCGGTGCGGACGCCGCGGGAAACGTGCTGACCCTGGGCGGTCCGGACGGCGCGGCGGTGGCCGTGGGTGACGTGCTGACCGCGGCGGTCGCGACCGGGACGACGGCCGACTTCAACACCGCGTCCGGCGGCACGACCGGCATCAGGTGCGCCCAGTCGACGTTCACCGCGGTGGTGGTCGACAACCCGGCCGCCCCCGGCGTGGCGACCGAGTCCACGACGGCGCAGACGTTCGGGTCCTGCACCGCCAACATCCTCGGCGTGACCAGGGTCAACGCGGTGACCGTGAACAACGTCCCGTTCGCCACCACGGTCGAGAGCGGCACCGCGGCCGTTACGGTCAGCGGCACCGCCGCCGCGCCGATCCAGACCACCCTCGCGCTCGGGACGATCCTCGGCTCGATCAACTGCGTCTACCGCGCGGTGGGCAACACGATCACCGGTCTGTCGTCCAACACGGACAACTCGATCACCTTCACCGACCAGGCCTTCGCCAAGTTCAGCGGCCCGATCACGTGCCCGGCCAACGGCTTCTTCACCGCCACCTACGCCCCGGTCCTGGACGGCACCGAGGTCGTCGTCACCAACTAGCTCGGATAGGTACGCGGAGTGAAGACCTGCCCACCGGGAAGCACCCGCGTCTGGCTCGACCCGACGATCAGCAGGCAGCGCATGTCGACGGTCGCCGGGTCGAGCTCGCCCAGACTCGTCACCCGGATCTCCTCCTCCGGGCCGCCCACGTCACGTCCCACCACCACCGGGGTCCGCGGGTCACGGTGCTTCAGCAGCACCTGCTGCGCGCGGACGAGCTGCTCCTTGCGGCTCTGCGACGCCGGGTTGTAGATCGCGATCACCAGGTCCGCGCCGGCCGCGGCGGTCAGCCGGGCCTCGATCACGTCCCACGGCTTGAGCCGGTCGGACAGCGACATGACGCAGAAGTCGTGACCCAGCGGGGCACCCGCCCGGCTCGCCACGGCCTGCGCCGCGGTCAGCCCCGGCACCACCCGGACCGGGACGTCCTTCCACTGCGGATCCTCGCTGACCTCGAGCACCGCCGCGGCCATCGCGAACACCCCCGGGTCACCCGACGACACGACCGCCACCCGGCGACCGCGTTTCGCCAGGTCCAGGGCGAACGCCGCGCGCTCGGCCTCGACCTTGTTGTCGGAGGCGTGCCGGCGCTGGCGGGGATTCACCGGGACCCGGTTCACATACGTCGTGTAGCCGACCACGTCGTCGGCCTCGGCCAGTGCCGCCTGGGCCTCCGGCGTCAGCCACTCGCGGGCACCGGGACCCAGCCCCACCACGGTCACCGAACCACGCCGGTCCTCGGTCGCCGGCGGCTCCGGCTCGACGAAAGCGGTGACGGCCGGGCTCGGGAGCAGCGCCAGGGAGAAGTACGGAACCGTCGCCGGGTCGATGTCGGCGAGCTTGCCCGAGCGCTGCTTGTCGGTGGTGGCCCGCTCGACATACCAGGCGTCGTCCAGCCGGCCGGCCCGCTCCAGCGCCTCGCGGACCCCCTCGAACGTCCGGCCCAGCTTCATGATCGCGGCCGAGTCGGTGGTTGCCAGCCGGGCGGCCAGCTCGTCCGGCGGCAACGTGCCGGGCAGCACCGTCAACGTCTCGTCGCGCTCCATCAACGGCCGCCCCAGCACCGCCGACGCGGCGCTCACCGAGGTCACCCCGGGCACCACCTCGGTCACGTACCGGTCGGCGAGCCTCTTGTGCATGTGCATGTAGGAGCCGTAGAAGAACGGGTCACCCTCGGCCAGCACGACCACGTCCCGGCCCGCGTCCAGGTGCGCGGCCAGCCGCTCCGCGCTCGCCGCGTAGAACTCGTCGATCGCGCCCTGGTAGCCGCCCGGATGATCGGTCGTCTCCGTGGTCACCGGATAGATCAGCGGCTCCTCGATCTGCCCCTCGCGCAGGTAGCCGGCCGCGATCGCCCGGGCGTTCGACCGCCCGTGCCGCGCCGCGTGGAAGGCGATCACGTCAGCGCCGGCGATCAGCCGGGCGGCCTTGACCGTGACGAGCTCCGGATCACCGGGGCCGAGTCCGACGCCGTACAACCGACCCGCCACCGTCACTCCTGTTCCGAGGCGAGCGCGTTGACCGCCGCCGCCGTCATCGCACTCCCGCCGCGGCGTCCGCGCACGACGAGGAATTCCAGATCGGACGCGGCCAGCGCGTCCTTCGACTCGGCCGCGCCGATGAACCCCACCGGGATCCCCAGCACGGCGGCCGGCCGCGGCGCCCCGGCCGCGACCATCTCCAGCAGCCGGAACAGCGCGGTCGGCGCGTTGCCGATGGCGACCACGGCCCCGTCCAGCCGGTCGGCCCACAGATCCAGCGCGGCGGCACTGCGGGTGTTCCCGATCTCGGCGGCCAGCCCCGGCACGGAAGGGTCACGCAGCGTGCAGATGACCTCGTTGCCGGCGGGCAGCCGCTTGCGGGTCACCCCGGAAGCCACCATCTCGGCGTCACAGAGGACCGGGGCCCCGGCCAGCAGCGCCTTGCGGGCCGCCGTCACGACCCCCGGGCTCCACGCCAGGTCCTCGACCAGATCGACCATCCCGCAGGCATGGATCATCCGCACCGCGACCCGCGCCACGTCACCGGGCAACCGGGACAGGTCGGCCTCGGCCCGGATGGTCGCGAACGACCGCCGGTAGATCTCCGCCCCGTCACGCACGTACTCCATGTCAGCCTTCCCTCAACCCGGCCACCAGCACACCCACGTGCGCGGCGTCCGCTGTCCCATTACCGTGCGGCGACGAGACCCGGTAACCGGTCCCGGTCGCCTCGACCCGGACATGCGGCCCGGCCGGGCTCCCGCACCCCCGCACACACCCGATCCAGTGCACCGGCAGCCCCTCGCCGGCGGTCGTGGCACCGAACGCATCCTGCCGGACATCGGCCAGCGCCTTCGCGCACCCCGGCCGCCCGGCACAGGCCGTTACCCCGGCCCACCGCGAATCCGGCGCGACCTCGAACCCGGCCCCACTCAGCCGCTCCACCCACGCGGCGGCCCCGTCCGGAGCGAGATCCGGCACCACCACCCCGCGCCAGGGCGTGAAAACCAGATCAGAAGCAGATTCCAACGCCTTCATCTGTACGCCGTCAAGTCGGCCCAAGGGCACCAGAGCCCCCACCGCGACGCGCCGACCAGGTCCCCCGACGATCCCGACCGGCTCCCGGAGGCCGGGCCGGACCAGGCCGTGATCAGGCTCACCCAATGTCACCCCGAGCGCCCCGGCAACCAGCCCGGCCACCCGCGCCGCCCCGTCACGCAGCTCCCGAACCCGCCAGGCCCGCCGCCCACCCCGCACAGCCTCGCCCCGCACAGCCTCGCCCCGCGCCGCAGCGCCCTGCCCGGCAGGCGCGTTGTCCCGTGCGGCTGGGGTGTCCGCCCCGGCGAGGGCTGCGTCCTGCGCGGCGAGAGCAAGGAAGGCGTGGGCCGCCGCGAGCAGCGCCGGCACCGCTTGGTCGGCCCGCACCCGCAGCCCCATGTCGCGGCCGGCGAACAGAACGGCTATTTCTCCGCTGAGTGGCATCACCGCGACGTCAGCGGAATAGGCCACGTCGCCGGCGCCGCTGTCGACGGCGAACAGGAAGCGTCCCGGCAGGCCCGCCAGCACCGCGTCGGCGCACAGCGCGCTGTCCAGCTCGGTGACCAGGGACGGGTTCCCGATGAGCGGGGACGCGGCGATGTTGCGTACGAGCTCATGGGTCTGTGACGGCAGCAGGCCGGCAGCCGACAACCGGGCGGCGAGTTGCACCGCCGGGGCGCCGCGCAGCGCCCGCAGCTGGAGGTTGGCCCGGCTGGTCAGCTCGATGTGCCCGTCGCCCCACTCGGCGGCCAGCTCCCGCAGCGCCGTGAGCTGGTCGCCCGAAATGCGCCCACCGGGGATCCGGACACGTGCCAGCGGCCCGTCTGCGGCGTCGTGCAACCGCAGGGCTCCGGGACACGCGTCGACCTCGGTGACCCGCGCGCCCACGCCCGTGCGGACAGCGGGCATGACGGGGCCGGCCGGCGGGTGAACGGGATCGGGGGAGGGCACGGCCCGGATACTACGGACCGGGACCGACACTTTTCCGCCGTCGGTCGGCATCGTCACACCCGGGCTCCCACGTTGACTTGAGTGCGGCCCGGTCGGCAGAGTGAGGGTCCACGTGCGGCGACGCCGCGGAGGAAGCCGGTGTGAATCCGGCGCGGTCCCGCCACTGTCACCGGGTTCGACCTGAACCCGGGAGCCAGGAACTCCCGTCGCCGTGATCCTTCGACCCGGGGCGCGGATCCCGAGGGGAGAGCCGTGTTTCTGCTGCTGTCGACATCCGATACCGACCTGCTCAGCGCTCGTGCGAGCACCTCCGAGTGGCGCCTGGGCAATCCTGCCCGCATCGCCGTCGAGGAGCTGCCCGCGCTGACCGACGGGGTCGAGCTCATCGTGGTCCGGATCCTGGGCGGTCGCCGCGCCTGGGAGGAGGGCCTCGACGAGCTGCTCGGCGGCCCGATCCCGGTGGTCGTGCTCGGCGGTGAGCAGACGCCGGACGCCGACCTGATGAAGCTGTCGACCGTGCCCGCCGGGGTCGCCGGGGAAGCGCACGCCTACCTCGCCTACGGTGGGCCGGAGAACCTGGCCGCGCTGCACGACTTCCTCTCCGACACCATCCTGCTCACCGGCAACGGGTTCGCCGCGCCGGTCCCCGCGCCCGACTGGGGTGTGCTGGAGCGCGACGCGACGACCACCGAGGGCCCGACCGTCGCGGTCCTCTATTACCGCGCGCACCACATGGCCGGGAACACCGCGTTCATCGAGGCACTCTGCCGGGCCGTCGAGGCCAAGGGCGGGCGCCCGCTGCCCATTTTCACCGCTTCTCTGCGTACGGCGTCCGAGGACCTGCTGGCCGAGTTGCGCAAGGCCGACGCGTTGATCGTGACCGTCCTGGCCGCCGGTGGCACGAAGCCGGCGACCGTCGGTGCCGGTGGGGACGACGAGGCCTGGGATGTCGGCGTGCTCGCCGGGCTGGACGTGCCGATCCTGCAGGGACTGGCGCTGACCAGCAGCCGCGAGGCGTGGGAGGCCAGCGACGACGGGCTCTCCCCGCTGGACGCCGCGACCCAGGTGGCCATCCCCGAGTTCGACGGCCGGATCATCACGGTCCCGTTCAGCTTCAAGGAGATCGACCCGGACGGCCTCTCGGTGTATGTGGCCGATCCCGAGCGGGCCTCCCGGGTCGCCGGGATCGCCGTCGCGCACGCGCGGTTGCGGCACATCCCGCCGGCCGAGCGCCGGGTGGTGATCATGCTGTCGGCATACCCGACGAAGCACTCGCGGATCGGCAACGCGGTCGGCCTCGACACCCCCGCTTCCACCGTACGGTTGCTCGCTGCCCTTCAGGAGCAGGGTTACCGGATCGGGAGCTTCCCCGGGGTCGCCGAGCAGGACGGTGACGCGCTGATCCACGCGCTGATCGCCGCCGGTGGCCAGGACCCCGACTGGCTCACCGAGGAGCAGCTCGCGGGCAACCCGGTCCGGATCAACGGCGACAAGTACGCCGCCTGGTTCGCGACCCTGCCCGCGGATCTGCGCGACGGCATGGTGCAGCACTGGGGCCCGCCGCCCGGTGAGCTGTATGTCGACGGCGGCGACATCGTCCTCGCCGCGCTGCGCGACGAGAACACGGTCGTCATGGTGCAGCCGCCGCGCGGGTTCGGGGCGAACCCGGTCGCGATCTACCACGACCCGGACCTGCCGCCCAGCCACCACTACCTGGCCGCCTACCGGTGGCTCGCCGACGAGTTCGGCGCGCACGCGGTCGTGCACGTCGGCAAGCACGGCAACCTGGAATGGCTGCCCGGCAAGAACGTCGGCATGTCCGCCTCCGACGGCACCGACGCGGCCCTCGGCGACCTGCCGCTGATCTACCCGTTCCTGGTCAACGACCCGGGCGAGGGCACCCAGGCCAAGCGCCGGGCGCACGCGACGCTGGTCGACCACCTGATCCCGCCGATGGCCCGCGCCGAGTCCTACGGCGACATCGCCCGCCTCGAGCAGCTGCTCGACGAACACGCCAACATCGCCGCGCTCGACCCGGCCAAGCTGCCGGCCATCCGCGCGCAGATCTGGACCCTGATCCAGGCCGCGAAGATGGACCACGACCTGGGCCTCGACAACCGCCCCGGCGACGAGGAGTTCGACGAGTTCATCCTGCACGTCGACGGGTGGCTCTGCGAGATCAAGGATGTGCAGATCCGCGACGGGCTGCACATCCTCGGCGCCGCGCCGACCGGTGAGGCGCGGGTCAACCTCGTGCTCGCCATGCTGCGCGCCCGGCAGATGTGGGCCGGCAAGGTCGCCGCCCTGCCCGGCCTGCGCGAAGCCCTGGGTCTCGCGGAGGACGCCTCCACCGCGGAGACCGACGCCGTCGAGGCGCAGGCCAAGGCGCTGGTCACGGCGATGGAGGAAGCCGGCTGGCCCACCTCCCCGCCGGACATCTCCGACAATGATGACGTGAACGCGGTCCTGGCGTTCGCCGCCACCGAGATCGTGCCCCGCCTCGCGAGGACGACCGACGAGCTGACCAACGTGCTGCACGCGCTCGACGGCGGTTACGTCCCCGCCGGGCCCAGCGGCTCCCCGCTGCGCGGCCTGATCAACGTGCTGCCGACCGGCCGCAACTTCTACTCCGTCGACCCGAAGGCCATCCCGAGCGCGCTCGCCTGGGAAACCGGCCAGGCCATGGCGGAGTCCCTGCTCAAGCGCTACCGCGAGGACTACGGCGACTGGCCCAAGTCGGTCGGCCTCTCCGCGTGGGGCACCAGCGCCATGCGCACCGCCGGCGACGACATCGCCGAGATCCTCGCACTCATGGGCGTACGCCCGATCTGGGACCCCGCCTCGCGCCGGGTCACCGGCATCGAGCCGATCGCCCTCGACGAGCTCGCCCGGCCGCGCATCGACGTGACCGTACGCATCTCGGGCTTCTTCCGGGACGCGTTCCCGCACGTCGTCGCGATGATGGACGACGCCGTCGCCCTGGTCGCGGGCCTCGAGGACGAGACCCCGGAGCAGAACTTCGTCCGCGCCCACGCACTGGCCGACGCCGGCGACGGCAAGAGCTGGCGCCAGGCCACCACCCGTATCTTCGGCTCCCGGCCGGGCGCGTACGGCGCGGGCATCCTCCCGCTGATCGACAGCCGCAACTGGCGCGGCGACGCCGACCTCGCCGAGGTCTACGCGGTCTGGGGCGGCTTCGCGTACGGCCGCGGACTGGACGGCGTCGCGGCGCGCGGCGACATGGAGACGGCGTACAAGCGCATCGACATCGCGGCGAAGAACATCGACACCCGCGAGCACGACATCGCCGACTCCGACGACTACTTCCAGTACCACGGCGGCATGATCGCCACGGTGCGGGCGCTGACCGGGCGCGCGCCCGCCGCGTACATCGGTGATTCCACCAACCCGGACGCCACGAAGACCCGCAGCCTCACCGAGGAGACCGCGCGGATCTTCCGGGCCCGGGTGGTCAACCCCCGCTGGATCGCGGCCATGCGCCGGCACGGCTACAAGGGCGCGTTCGAGCTGGCCGCGACCGTCGACTACCTCTTCGGCTACGACGCGACCGCCGGCGTGGTCGCCGACTGGATGTACGAGCAGCTCGCCGCCAGTTACGTGCTGGACCCCGAGAACCAGAAGTTCATGGCGCAGTCCAACCCCTGGGCCATGCACAGCATCACCGAACGCCTGCTGGAAGCCGCGGACCGCAAACTGTGGGAATCCCCGGACCCGGCGACCCTGGCCGCACTCCAGCAGATCTACCTGGAGACCGAAGGCGACCTGGAAGGCGACGACTGAGAAGGCGTGCGGACTCCAGGGCCCGGCGCCGGGCCCTGGAGTCGTTCAGCCCTTGGGTCGCTCAGCCCTTGAACCGCTCGACCGCCAGCCGGGTGTCCTCGGCGACCAGGTCCGCGTTGATCTGAGCCCCGGCCATCGCCCCGGCCGCCGCGGCCGAACCGACCTGCGCGGCCAGGTCGGAGGCATTACCGGCCACCCAGACCCCAGGATTTTCGGTACGGCCGGTGGGCTCGGCCGGCAAGAACTCGCCCATGCCCATCGGGTGCTCCACGGGCTTGAGCCCCAGCCCCGCCAGGAAGTCCAACCGGGCCACCATCCGGGTGGCGACGGTCAGCACGTCCCGGGCCACCACGGTGCCATCGGCCAGCCGGACCCCGGTCAGCCGCCCGTCAGCGGTCTCGACTCCCGCAACCGCCCCCTCCACAACGGTGATGCCCAGCGCCGCGAACTGCTCCGCCTGCTCGTCCGGCAACGCCGGTTGCTGGTGGGCAAAATAGGTAACGTCGTCGCTGAGCTGCCGGAACAGCAGCGTCTGGTGGACGGACATGGGTCCGCTGGCCAGCACCCCGATAGCCCGGTCCCGAGCCTCCCACCCATGGCAGTACGGGCAGTGCAGCACATCGGTGCCCCAAAGCTCCCGCAGCCCCGGCACGTCCGGGAGCTCGTCAACCAGCCCGGAAGCCACCAGCACCCGCCGCGCCGTGACGCGAGACCCATCACCCAACGTGACGGTGAACCCGAGCGCAGCGCCACCCACCACGCTGGCGCCACCCACCGCAGTCGCGCTTTCCGCCGCGCCACCTGCCGCAGTCGCGCTTTCCGCCGCGCCACCTGCCGCAGTCGCGCTTTCCGCGGCGCCTACTGTGCTCGCGCTTTCCGCCGCGCCCACTGAGCTCGCGCTTTCCGCCGCGCCCGCGGTGCTCGCACTTTCCACCGCGGTCACCGTGCCCGTGCGGATCTGCCCGCCGTACATCTCGACCTCGGCCCGTCCCCGCGCGAGCAGCTCACCCGGCGGCGTACCCTCCCGGCCGAACAGCCCGTGCACCGCCGCGGCCGGGGCGTTGCGGGGTGCACCCGCGTCGACGACCAGCACCGATCGCCGGGACCGGCCCAGCATCAGCGCACCGTTCAGACCGGCGGCCCCGCCACCGACTACCACTACGTCGAAGTTCTCGCTCATGGTCATCACGATGCGCCGACCGATCGGCCATGGCAAGGTAGCTTGCTGATCTGGCAAACTCGATATCATGGACGAGCTGGATCAGGCCCTGGAAGCGGTCGGCCCCCGCCTGCGCACACTGCGCCGGCACAAAGAGACCACCCTGGCCGAGCTGTCAGCGGAGACCGGTATCTCGGTGAGCACGCTGTCCCGGCTCGAGTCCGGAGCCCGCAAGCCCACCCTCGAACTGCTGCTCCCCCTGGCCAAGGCATACGGCGTAACCCTGGATGAACTCGTCGGCGCCCCACCCACCGGCGACCCCCGCGTCCACATGCGCCCGATCAACCGCTACGGCATGATCCACCTACCCTTGACCCGCCGCCCCGGTGGCATCCAGGCGTTCAAAATGGTGATCCCACCCGGCCGCGGGGAACCGGACCCGCAGACCCACGAAGGCTACGACTGGCTCTACGTACTCAGCGGCCGGTTACGGTTGGTCCTCGGCGAGCACGACCTGGTCCTCGAGCCGGGCGAAGCCGCCGAGTTCGACACCCGCACCCCCCACTGGTTCGGCGCGGCCACCGACGAACCCGTCGAGATCCTCAGCCTCTTCGGCCGCCAGGGCGAACGCACCCACCTCCGCGCCCGCCCCAAATCAGCCACCGCTTGAGCCGGCGGCTTGGCCCGGCGGCTTGGCCCGGCGGCTTGGCCCGGCAGCTTGGGTCTGCGGCCGGGGTCGGGCTGCTTGGGTTGGCAGCTGAGGCCGGGCGGCTTGACCCGTCAGCGTGGGTCTGCGGCTGAGGTCGGGCGGCTTGACCCGCTGACGTGGGGCTGCTTGTTGGCAGCTGAGGCCGGGCGGCTCGGGTCTGCCGCTGAGGCCCGCTGCTGAGCCGCTACTTGAGGTCGGCATGTCATCTTGGGTCGATGGTTGAGGTATTCCGCTCGGGCCTCGCCGTTGATCCGCGGCCGAGGTCCATTGCTCGGGTCGTACCGCGCGCTCACCGAGACCCCGGCCCGCTGTTCCGGTTGCCTTCGAGGCCAGAGGACGAGGTCCGATTCCCGCCGGATTCCCGCCGCCGAGGCGAGCATCCTTGCCCTATGACCCCTACAGCGACCATCCTTTCCCTCCCCGGCATCGTCCTCGACAGGGTCCGCTCCGAGCGGCGCGACGTGTCGGGCAATCCGGTGGAGTTCTCCGAAGCCGAGGGCGGCGAGCCCCTACGATGCTGCCTGCGGAACGCTGAGGCCGGCGAGGGCATCATGTTGTTCGGCTTTGAGCCTGACCTCCCGGCGAGCCCCTACCGTGAGATCGGCGCTGTGTTCGCCCATGCGGAGCCCTGCGCGACAACGATCATCCCGAGCAGATACCCGGACGACTGGCGTGACAGGCCCCAGGTTCTGCGCGCTTATGACAGCGCGGGCCGGATCCACCCGGCCTCCCGCGTTCACGACGGCAGCGATCCCGAGGGCGTCATAGCCGCGATCTTTGCCGATCCCGAGGTGGTCCAGATCCACAGCCGCAACATTGTCTACGGCTGTTACATGTTCACTGTCCAGCGCGGCTGAGGGCCTGGCCGGCGAGCTTTACGGTACGTCGGGTGTCGCGCCAGGCGATCAGTGCTGTCCGGAGTCGTGGCGAGGTGATGGCTTCTCCGCGTCGTCGGGCGGTGAGCTGCTCGATGAGCCACGGTGGGGCGTCGGCCTGCTGGATCGCGGCGGTTTTGGTGAGGAGGTTGCCGTGAGTAAGCGCGTGTCTGCCCCGGGCCATGGAGGTGAGGCCCAGGTCCGCGATGACCGGGCTTCGCCAGATCCATGGGCGTCGCACCGCCCAGGCCCAGTATCCGGTCAGTTCCGCCCTGGCGGCCGCACGGATGTCGTCGTCGCTCATCGGTGGGAAGAGCGATCCGGGAGCTCGGCCGAATGCGGCGAAACCGTGCCGCACCAGTTCGGCCCGGGTCACGCCGGACAGGATGCGCTGGACCAATGGGCCGTGGGTCCAGGTCGGATGCTGCCTGCCGGGGTCCGCCAGCGTCGTGGCGTCGGCATCGACACACCCGAGATCCAGGCCGGCCGCGGCTCCCGTGTCGAGGTCGCGGTGCAGCAGCGCGAGGGTTGCCTGCCGATCGGCTCCCACCGGGCCGTCGACCAGCGCGACCAGGTCGAGGTCGCTGATCCCGGGCGTGTAGTCGCCGGTTGCGATGGATCCAGCGACGAGCAGGTCGGTGACCCAGCCCAGCTGGGCGAGGTGTTCCCGGAACTCGCCGACCACGTCGTTTACGGCTCGTAATCTATCGCAGGAGGTCTATGAGTCCATCGGGGTACAGCGTCGCCTCGCCGGAGCGGAAGCGGCTCTTGGGCTGCCACGTGACGGGGCTGCCGTCGTCCAGGACGGTGCCGACGGTATCCCGGGCGTACATGGCAGGGTCGGCCAGGGTTGCCGTGAAAATGAAGGCGATCTCGTGGCCTGGTCCGTCGGGGGTGGTGAAGATGTTCTCCAGGACGCCGAGGAGCTTCACGTCGGACAGATCCACAGCGAGCTCTTCGCGCATCTCGCGGTGCAGCGCCGCGACGGCGGTCTCGCCGAACTCGATGCCGCCGCCCAGCGGCCGGTAGAAAGGCCGGTCGAGGCCCTCGAAGACCAAAAGGTCGTCGCCACGCTGGGCGGCGGCGAGGGCGATCGGCCGGATGGCCCCGGTCACGGGTGGCGGCGAAGGAGGTAGGTGTCCATGATCCAGCCATGTCGGTCACGGGCCTCGGCGCGGACGCGGCGGATCTCGTCGGCGACCTCGGCCAGCGGGCCCGAGATCAGGAGTTCGTCGGAGGTGCCGATGTAGGCACCCCAGTAGATGTCGACGTCGGTGTTGTCGACCTCACCGAAGGTCTGGTGGGCGTCGAGCATGACGATGACGTCGTCGACCTGATCGGGCCACTGCTCGGCGAGCCTGCGGCCGGTGGTGACCTGGAACGGTTTGCCGACCCGGTTGACGCCGACGCGGTGCTTGGCGGCCAGGGCGGAGACGCTGCTGATACCCGGGATGACCTCGTAGTCGAAACGGGTGTCACCGCGGGCCAGGATCTCGTCAAGAATGGCGATCGTCGAGTCGTAGAGCGACGGATCGCCCCAGACCAGGAACGCGCCGGTCTCCTCGTCGAGCAGGTGTTCGCGGATCAGCGCCTCGGTCACCTCGGACCGCCGGTGCCGCCAGTCGGCAATCGTGCCCTCGTAGTCGGCCGGGGTGCGGTCGCGGTCCGGGTCACGGCCCTCGGCGATGCGGCGGCCGAGCTTGCCATACGACTTCAGGACGCGGCGCCGGAGCTCGATCATGCTCTCCTTCACCTCGCCCTTGTCGAGGAGGAAGAAGACGTCCGTCCGTCCGATCGCCTTGGCTGCTTGCAGGGTCAGATGGTCGGGGTCGCCGGCCCCGATCCCGATGACGTAGATCTTCCGCACGCCTGCAGTCTCGCAGGTGGCCGCGCCGCTCGATCCAGGAGGTCAGTCCGGCAGAAGGGGAACCGAGGGATGGAGGCGCCGCCCCAGAGCGGCCGCGCGAGTAACCGACGCCGAGCCGAACCGGTCGCGGACGCCATCCAACGCGGCATCCAGCCCATCATTCGTCCCAGACCCCGGCCGGCCCCGCGGCACGGCCCCCGGCCGGCCGTGCGGCATAGAGTTCCGGCGCCCGTGCGGCACGGAGTCCGGTTGGTCGTGCGGCACGGAGTCCGGCTGGTCGTGTGGGGCGGATCCCGGTTGGTCGTGCGGGGCGGAGTCCGGCTGGTCGTGCGGGGCGGGGTCCGGTTGGTCGTGCGGGGCGGAGTCCGGTTGGTCGTGTGGCATGGACCCCGGCTGGTCGTGCGGGGCGGAACCCCGCTGGCCGCGCGGGGCGGATCCCGGCCGGTCGTGCGGCATGGAGTTCTGGCGCTCGTGTGGCGCGGAGTTTGGCTGGCCGTTTGGCATGGAGGTTGGTTGGTGGTGCAGCGGGATGCCCGGTCGGGCGTGGGGCGTGGGGCGCGACTGGCCGTGAGGTGCGGCGTTTGGCCGGCCGTTTGGTCTGGCGGTTGGTCGGTCGTGCGGGATGGAGTTCGGCTGGGTGGTTGGTGTGGAGGCTGGGTGAGTGTTCGGGGGTGAGCTTGGGTGGCCGTTCGGTGCGTTGTCGGGCGCGGAGCCGGGCCGCGAGTCGGGTGCGGCGTTCGGCCGGAAGCCCGGGGTGGTGTTCGGGAGGGCGGCCGGGGTGGTGTTTGGGAGGGCGGCCGGGGTGGCGTCGGGGTGGGTGACCGGCTCGGCGGTGGGGTGGGTGGTCGGCGGGGTGGGGAAGGGGAGTTCCAGCTGGACGCCGCCGTTGCTGTCCAGGTTTCCTACTGAGATGCCGACCAGGGTCAGGCCTCGCTCCTCGATCAGGGGGCGGGCCGTGAGCAGGAGGCTGCGGGCGGTTGCCAGGATCGGGTCGGTGCTCATGGTGGCCTTGAGCAGGCTTCGGGAGCGGGTTGCCCGGGTGAAGTCGGCGAAGCGGAGGCGCAGTATCACCGTGCGGCCTGGCCGGCCGGCCTTGCGCATGCGGTGGGTTACCCGGTCGACGAGGGCGGCCAGGGTTGCTTCCACCTCCGGGAAGGGGTGGGGGCCCCGGCCCAGGGCGGACTGGGAGCCGACCGAGCCACGGCGGTGCCCTACGCGTACCCGGCGGGGGTCTTGATTGTGGGCCAGGGCGTGCAGGTGGCGGCCGGCGTTTGCGCCCAGCAGGGCTACCAGCGCCGCTTCGCCGAGGCGGGCGATGTGGCCGACCGTGTGGATGTGTCGTTCGCGGAGTTTGCCGGCGGTGACCGGGCCTACTCCCCAGAGGCGTTCGACGGGCAGGGGGTGCAGGAATGCCAGTTCCTCGCCGGCCGGCACCACCAGCAGACCGTCGGGTTTGCCGACCGCGCTGGCCACCTTGGCCAGGAACTTGGTGCGGGCCACGCCGACGGTGATCGGCAGGCCGGCCCGGGTGCGGACCTCGGCGCGCAGGCGGGCGGCGATGGTGGTGGGGCTGCCGCTGAGCCGGAGGAGGCCGCCGACCTCCAGGAAGGCCTCGTCGATGGAGATGCCCTCGACGAGTGGGGTGGTGTCGTGGAAGACCTCGAACACGCGTTTGCTCGCCTCGGCGTAGGCGTTCATCCGGGGCGGCACCACGATCGCCGTGGGACAGAGGGCTCGGGCCCGGGCCAGGCTCATCGGGGTACGGACCCCGAACGCCTTGGCCTCGTAGCTGGCCGCGAGCACGACCCCGCCGCCGACGAGGACCGGCCGGCCGCGCAGGGTGGGGTCGTCGCGTTGCTCGACCGACGCGTAGAACGAGTCCAGGTCGGCGTGCAGGATAGTTGCCTGGTCAGCCACCTGACGATCTTCGCACAGGTGTTCGAACAACGGGGAGCGCGAGGATGATTCCATGACGACGCGACCGCCGCTTGCCGAGGCCCTCGACCTGATGCCACACCCGGAAGGCGGGTGGTTCCGCGAGACGTTCCGGTCCGGGACCGTTTTCGAACCCGAGGGGTACGCGGGCCCGCGCCACGCCGCGACCGCCATCTACTTCCTGCTGCAGCCCGGTGAGTTCTCCGCGTGGCATGTCGTGAAGTCGGACGAGTTGTGGTTCCTGCACTCCGGGTCGCTCGAACTGCGCTACGGCGGTTCGGCGGAGCAGCCGTCGGAGCCCGGGGAGGCGGTGCTGCTCGATCGGGGCAATCCGCAGGCGCTCGTACCCTCGGGAGTGTGGCAGTCCGCTTTCCCTGTGGGTGATGAACCGGTGCTGGTCAGCTGCGTGGTGTCGCCGGGTTTCGACTTCGAGGACTTCCGGTTGGCGTAGGTGTCCCAGCTCACGCCCGGGTGCGGAAGGTCCGGCGGCCCGGTCGGGTTCTAAGACTTGAGTGCCTAGCGCTCAACTTTGAACCTTGGAGGAGATCCTGATGGTCCGCGAATTCGACCGCCTGACCGCCCGCGTGTTCGAGAGCCCCACCCGTAACTCGGGTGCCCGGCTGGACGCGTACCGCGAGGGTGACAGCTTCGTCATCGACATCGACCTGCCCGGCGTCGACCCGGCCGGCATCGACATCTCGGTCGACCGGAAGGTCCTGACCGTCCGGGCCGAGCGCAAGCGCGCCGACCGCGAAGGCGTGCGTTACGTCGTCGCCGAGCGTCCGGTCGGCACCGTCAGCCGGCAGGTGTTCCTGTCCGAGACCCTCGACACCGACCGCCTCGAGGCCCGCTACGAGAACGGGGTGCTGACCCTCGCCATCCCGGTCAGCGAGCAGGCCAAGCCGCGCAAGTTCGAGGTCGCGGCAGTCTGAACAGCGGTCTGATCAGCAACAACGAAAGCCCGGGGCAGCCGCCCCGGGCTTTCGTGACGCCGGCGGGGGTCAGCGGCCGAACGCGAAGAAGTTGATGTTGGCGAAGTCGCTGCCGTCGGAGGCGGTGAACGTCAGATACAGGGTGTGCTTGCCGGATGCCGGGGAGATCGTCGTGGTCAGCGTCTGCCAGGTCTGCCAGCCGCCGGTGTCCGCGATCGTGAGGCTGCCGATCGGGGCCGAGCCGAGGGTGTCGAGGCGGAGTTCGAGCTGGCCGTTCACGCTGCCACCGGCGCCCGACGCCGCCCGGACCCCGAACTGGGTGGCCGGGGTGTTGCCGAAGTTGATGTCGTTGTACTGCAGCCAGTCGCCGTTGTTGATCCAGCCGATGTTGCGGCCGCCGCCGGTGTCCTCGGTGTCCTGGGGCTCGGTGCCCTGCTGGTTCGCGGTGTCCTCGGCCTGGATCGTCGAGTACGCGCTCGTCCCGCCCTTCGGCTCGTCGGGAGTCGGGGAGGGCGACGGTGACGGCGACTTCGACGCCGAGGCCGACGGTGACGGCGACTCGGATGCGGAGGGTGACGGCCCCGACGCGACAGGCAGGGGCGCCGCGGCGGCCGGTGCCGGGGTGGACGAACTGCCCTGGAACCACCCGATCGTGTAGCCGACCAGCAGCAACGCCAGTCCGGCGACGGCGAGCAGCACCCGCTGCTGAGTGATCTTCGAGCGGGAGCTGTACACCCCGGGCTGCGGGGACGCGGTCGTATTCATCGGGTCGGAAGGATAGCCGAGCGGTGCGCCCGTTGTCGCTCAAGACTGCCCGAAAATCTCCCGTCGTAGCCATCGGTTGACATCGTTGCGCGGCCCGCCGCAGGGTGTGAGGACGCCCCGCGATGCGGAGCGTGACGGCCAGCGCGTATCCCCCTTCCATGTCCGCCCCGAAGCGCTGCTGGCCGGCGTGGGATCCCTCCCGGTCTCGGCCGGGCCCGCGCGAACCGGGGCCGGACCCTGGAGTGCCTGTGCGCTTGAATCGCCAATCCCTGCTCGGCATCGCCGTGGCGGCGGTCGCCGTCCCCGCCGCCGTCGCGGTCATCCCCACCGCCCAGGCGGCGACCGGACCCGATCTGCTGCCGCTGACCGTCACGAACGATTCCGGCCGTACCGAGGCCGTGCACCTGTACGTGCTCGGCGAGTCCGGTGGCAAGCTCGGCTACGTCGACGCGGACGGCGTGTTCACGCCCTGGACCGGGGGCGCCAACCCGCCCGCGCCGGCCCCGGACGTGTCGATCGACGGTCCCGCGAACGGGGCCAGCACCACCATCGAGGTGCCGCGGGGCATCTCCGGCCGGATGTACATGTCGTTCGGTGACAAGCTCGACTTCAAGCTGAGTCAGGACGGCGGTCTCGTGCAGCCGGCGCCGTGGGCGGCCGGCGACGCGAACAGCGACATCCTGTTCGACTGGAGCGAGTTCACCTACAACGATTCCGGGATCTGGCTGAACAGCTCGCAGGTCGACATGTTCGCCGTGCCGCACAAGGTCGGCGTGACCGGATCGGACGGCACCACCGCCGAGACCGGTGAGCTGAAGCCCGGTGGCCGTGACGCGGTGGTGGCCGGGCTGGTCACGGACACCGACTTCGCCAAGCTGGTGCAGACCCGCGACGACGGTACGGTGCTGCGGGTGCTCGCCCCGGGCAAGGGCGCCGACGCGGGCGGCTTCGACCCGGACTACCTGGCCGGTTACATCGACGAGGCCTGGGACGCGTACGCGGACACCGACCTGACCGTGAAACCGTTCGCCGACCAGCCGGACAAGGTGTTCACGGGCCGCACCGCGGGCGACACGATGACGTTCACCGACGCCACCGGGGCGCAGGTCGCCACCATCACGAAGCCGGCCACCGCGGACGTCTGGGGTTGTGACGGCAACCTGGCCGCCCCGAACGACCTGGTCGTCGGCCCGATCGCCCGGAGCCTGTGCGCGGCGTTGCAGCGCACCACGCTGGGCTCGCAGAGCGTCGAGCCGAGCACCGACGCGTCGACGTTCTACCGCACCAGCCCGACGAACGAATACGCCAAGCTCATCCACGCGAACATGGTGGACGGCAAGGCGTACGCGTTCGCGTTCGACGACGTCGCCAACCAGGAGTCGCTCGTGCACAGCGGCGACCCGACGGCGATGAGTATCACCCTGACGCCGTTCCGGTAAAGATCAGACCCGGGGGATCACCGTCTTGGCGGTCTCCCGGGCCTTGTCCAGGTTCTCCTCGTCGCTGTCGCCGTGCACGTACACGTCGATCGAGACGGTGCCGTACAGCACGTACAGGTGGCCGGCCAGCGTGAACGCGTCCTCACCGACCCCGTCGACCGGCTCCGCGCCCTCGATGACCGTGTCGAAGTCCGCCTCGGTCGTGCGGGACAGGAACACCGCCAGCTGGCCGCCGGACTGCTGCCACTGGCAGAAGCGGGTGGTGGAGTCGGCCTCGGCGCCGTCCACGTCGGTCTGGGTGATGTCCCGCCCGGTCAGCGACGTCACCTCGGCGTCACTGAGCAGCGTGCACGGGTCCGGGAGATCCCCGGCGTCCTTGACCGAGTCACCGAGCCCGGAGTTCGCGGACGGAGTGGCGGCGGGCGGGGCGGCCGGCGAGACGGTCGACCCGCATCCGCTGAGGACGGCGAGCGCGACAGCGGCGACAGCGAGGTGGCGGTTCATGTCACCAGAGTGCCGTCCAGCTGCAAATACGCGAAAGCGACGTCAGTCTTTAGGGCGCCAGCGCGGTCAGGATCTCCTCGGCGCGTTCCCCGGCGGCGCGCGGGTCGGCGTCCGGGGAGCCGATCGACGGGTGCCAGTTGAGGTCGTAGAAGAGCTCGGTGACGCCGGCTTCCTCGTACAGCTGGGCGCCGCCCTTGATCTGCTCCCACGTGCCGGACAGCGGCACACTGTCGTCTCGCACCCCGGGTTGGACCACCCCGCGCACGATGATCCGCATGGTGTCGGGGTCGCGGCCGGACTCCTCGGCCGAGCGGCGCACGATCTGCGCGCCCCGGGAGATCTCGTCGAACGTGGCCCGGCTGCTGCTCACCCATCCGGCGGCGATCCGCCCGGCCCGGCGCAACGCGACCTCGGCGGTGCCGCCCAGCAGGATCGGCGGGCCACCGGCCTGTACGGGCGCCGGGGCCATCCGGCTCGGCGGGACCTGGTAGAACTCCCCGTCGTATGCGGCGACCTCGTCGGTGAACAGGGTCCGCAGCACCGCCAGGTACTCCTCGGTGCGGCGTCCGCGCGGGTTCGGGTCGGAGCCGGTGGCGGCGAACTCCACGTCGGACCAGCCGGTGCCGAGCCCCAGGTCGAAGCGGCCCCGGGAGAGCACGTCCAGCGTGGTGGCCTGCTTGGCGAGGTACGTGGGGGAGACGTAGGGCAGGTTGATCACCGCGACGCCGAGCCGGATCCGGGTGGTCCGGGCGGCCGCGTAGGTCAGCGCCAGCATCGGGTCGAGCACGCTGTGGTAGACCGGCGCCATCTCCTGCCCGGTGCCGACGAGCAGTCGCTGGAAGCCCCACAGTGCGTGGTAGCCCAGCTCCTCGGCGCGCATCGCGAACCCGGTCAGGGACATCGGGTCGGCCCACACCCCGGCGACCGGGGCCCCGCAGCTGATCAACATGAGGTCACCGTACGTCAATCTTCTTGATCATCTGTTGTGCCGTGAGCTCGAATCCCAGGCGCGCGTAGAGCGCCCGCGCCCGCACGTTGTAACCGTGCACGTTGAGCCCTATGGTCCGCAGCCCGCGTCCGCGCAGCTCCCGCTGCACGGCGGCGATCACCCGGCTGCCGTGACCCCGCGACCGCCACTTGGCGTCGATCTCGATGTTGTGCAACCAGCCCGTCCCGGGGTGGTGCCGGGGTGGCGGGCCCGCCCACACCCAGCCGGCCTCGACACCCTCGGCCACCACGGTCCGCAGGATCGCGCCCCCGGTCGCCGCCCCGTCGGGCAGCAGCGCGGCGATCTTCCGCTCGGCGGCCGCGCGTGCCTCGGCCGCCGGGCGTCCTTCCTCCTCGCGCAGGTCACCGGCATAGTCCTCGACGAGCGCGGCCATCCGCTCGTCGTAGTCGCGCATCGGCACCAGCGTGATCCCGTCCGGTGACGGGATGTCCACCAGCTCCCGGGCCCACTGCTGGTTGGTGATCGCATAACCCTGGCGCTCGTAGAGCCGCTGGGCGGTCACATTGGAACCGAAGACGTTCAGGCCGACCGTGGTGATGCCCCGCCCGGCGAGGTCCCGCTCGGTCAGCTCGAGGATCCGGGCGGCCCAGCCCCGCCGGCGGAACGCGGGATCGACCTCGAGGGAGCTGATCCAGGCCATGCCGGGCATGAGCGTGCCGGGCAGCGACACCCAGATCCAGCCCACCTCGGCGCCGCCGCCGACGACTGCTCGGCGCAGGACCTGGCCGGGGGTGGCCGGACCCTGCGGCAGCAGGTCGGCGATGCCCTGGGTGGCCCGCGCCTCGGCCTCGCGCACGGTAAAGCCCTCGGCCTCGGCCATCGCCTCGGCGGTCGCCATGATCAGCTGGGCGCGGTGCTGCTCGAAGTCGGCTCGGGTCATGTCCTCAAAGGTCAATTCCACCCCGAGACTGTCTCACGGTCCCCGGACAGGGGGCCCGGCCGCGAACCGCAGCGGTGGCGCCCGCCGGGCAGTAACCTCCGCATATGGGGACGACGGGGGAAACGGTCGCAGCCGGTAACGAAGCCATGTATCAGGCGGCGTTCCGGACAGGCGACTACAGCGAGGCCGAAAGCATCTTCACGAAACTGCTGTCCTGGGCCCGGGGGCGGGGCGACCGGGCCGCGGAGGCCGCCGCGCTCGACCGGCTCGGCATGCTGTTCCACTTCCGGGCCCTGGAGCGCGACCGCACCGCGGCGGACACCACCACCGAGGTGCGGTTCTTCGAGCAGGCCCTGTCGATCCGCCGGGACCTGGACGACCCGGCCGGCATCGCGGAGTCCGCCTTCGGCCTCGGGCTCGTCCATCAGGTGCTGCGCGGCGACTGGGACACCGCGATGCCGCTGTACCGGGAGGCGTTCGCCCTCGCCGAGCAGCACGGCGACCTGCTGCTGCGCTCCGAGGTGCACCGGCACATCGGCTTCTTCCACGCGGTCGGCGACCTGCAGTCCGATCTGGCCCTGCACCACCTCAAGATCTCCCACGACCTGCGCGCCGAGCTGGGCGACCCGCGCTGGATCCCCGGCGGCACGGTCGCGCTCGGCATCGCGGAACTCGCCGACGGCCTGCGCGACCAGGGCCTGGCCCACCTGCGCCAGGCCCTCCAGCAGGCCCGCGACGCCGGTCTCAGCGCCCAGCGGGTCGGCTGGATCGAGCAGTTCCTGCACGACACCGAGGCGGAGCTCCACCCGGTGGGCCGCCACCCCGCCGCGGAGGTGGCTAAAGTCCGGCCGTGAGCGCGGTCAGTGCCCGCGGGATCGGGGTCTCGCCGCCGAACAGCTCGAACGTGAGCCCGATCGTCGCCGGCTCGATCAGCGTGTGGGCCAGCACCGCGGCCACGTCCGCGCGGGGGACCGGGCCGCGACCGCCGAGGTCGAGACTGGCCGTCACCAGGCCGGTGCCGGGGTCGTCGGTCAGCGAGCCCGGGCGCACGATGGTGTGATCGAGCCCGGCGGCCCGCACGTAGTCGTCGGCATCCGCCTTGGCCTGCAGGTATTCCTGCATCGAACCGCCGAGCGACGCCGGGTCCTGCGCGCCGATCGAGGACACGAGCACGTAGCGGCGTACCCCCATGGCCTTGGCCGCGTCGGCCAGCTTGACGGCACCGCCCAGATCGACCGTCCGCTTGCGTGCGGCTCCACTGCCCGGCCCGGCGCCGGCCGCGAACACCACGGCGTCGGCCCCCTGCACGTACGCGTCGAGCGTCGCGTCGTTCTCCAGGTCGCCGATGACCGGCACGGCACCGACCGCCCGCAGGTCGTCGGCCTGGTCGGGGGAGCGGATCAGGCCGCGCGCGGTGTCGCCGCGCGCCGCGAGCAGCTTCAGGAGGCGGAGCGCGATCTGGCCGTGCCCGCCGGCAACAAGAATGTCCATGCCCTCAGTCTTCTCCGCCGGGCGCCGCCGTGAACGCGACGTCGCTCACGTCGGCGGCCAGTTCGGTGAAGTCCGTGCCGTAGGCCTCCGGCTCACGGACCCGCAGGACCAGACAGAAAGGCCGATCCGCACCGTACGTACGCAGCAGAGCACTGTGCCGATTCGCCAGGTAACGGGCGGCGGCGAGGTTCCCGTCCGAGCTGAGTCCGCCCAGGTAGATGACGGGGTGGGCGGCTCCCGGCGCCGTGAAGCGGGCCAGGATGGCGTAACGCTCCTGGTCGCTGTTCACATACTCGGCGCCGTCGACCACCACGGAGAGCGTGGCGCCGTTGTCGTTGACGCGGTAGGTGACGCCCCGCAGGACCGTGCGCAGGTGGACGGCGGCGCGCGGGTTCGCGGACGGGCCGCCGACGCAGAACTCGGTGACCCGGCCCAGCTCCTGTCGCAGGTCGGAGCCGCCGATGAGGTCGGTCTTCGCGCCGCACTCGCGGACCAGCGCGGTCAACTCGACCAGGGCGGCGACGTCGCGCCGGTGGACGCTGTCCTGGCTCGGGGCGGAGAAGTGGCGCGAGGTGACCAGCAGGGCCGTGGCGCCGGCGCTCAACCCCAAGAACGAACGTTCTTTCTCGAGGCGGCGGCGCCGGATCGCGAACTGGGCGAGCCAGACGGCGGTGCCGGCGATGACGCTGGCAAGAAGATTGATCAACAGGTCACCCACGCGTTCATGGTGACCGATGCCGGCACGCGCCGGCGGCACGGGGTCTGGCACGGTCGCGCGCGGCGAAGGGCGGGGTCAGGCGCGGTCGCGCGCGGCGAAGGGCGGGGTCAGGCGCGGTCGCGCGCGGCGAAGGGCGGGGTCAGGCGCGGTCGCGCGGCAAAAGCGGGCAGTGAGGGCGGGTCAGGCGGAGTCGCGGACGATCAGGGTGGGCTGGAAGGTCACCGAGCGGGGCAGCCGGCCCGGGGTGGCGATGTGGGCCATCAGGACCTCGGCCATCTCGGCGGCCATCTCCTCGACCGGCTGGCGGATGGTGGTCAGGCGCGGGCGGCAGTCCAGGGCCGCGCTGCTGTCGTCGAAGCCGACCACCGCGACGTCGTCCGGCACCCGGTGGCCGAGGTCCTGGATCGCTCGCAGGGCTCCCTCGGCCATCAGGTCGTTGCCGACGAACAGGCCGTCCAGGCCGGGGTGCTCGGCGAGCAGGCGACGGGCGCTGGCCTCGCCACCGGCCCGGGTGAAGTCGCCCTCCACCGTGGGGACGTCCGCGAGACCGCGGTTGGCGAGGTAGGACCGGAAGCCGTCGAGGCGGTCCTGGCCGGACGGGATGTCCAGCGGGCCGCTGATCGTGGCCAGCCGGCGGCAGCCCCGGGCCAGCAGGTGCTCGGCGGCCAGCCGGGCACCGAGGCGCTGGTCGACGTCGACGAAGCTGGCCGCCAGCGGGGCCGCCGGGCGGGCCGAGACGACCGCGGGGATGCCGAGGTCGTGCACCTGGCGGGGCAGTGGGTCCCGTTCGTGGCTGCTGATCAGCAGGACCCCGTCGACGTGGCCCTGGCGCAGGTAGCGCAGGACGTGGTGGTGATCGGCCGCGTCGGTCGGGATGATCACGAGGTGGATGTCGTGCGGGCGCAGCGCTCCGGTCGCCCCGGCGGTGATCCGGCCGAAGTAGGGGTCGGTGAAGATGCGGTTGAGGAACGACGAGTCGTGCGGGCGGTCGGGTTCGGAGATGACGAGCGCGACCGAGTTGGACTTGCGGGTGACGAGGGACCGGGCCGCCACGTTGGGGACGTACCCGGTGTCGGCGATGGCCCGCTCGACGATCTCGCGGATCTTCGCGTCGACGGTGGTCGCGCCGTTGATCACCCGGGACACGGTGGCCCGGGAGACCCCGGCCGCTTCCGCGACCTGGTCCATCGTCGGGTTCTGGCCCCCGCGCCCGCCCCGGCTGTTCATGGGCTCTGTTATAGCAGCGCCGGGGCGGGCCATGATCAGGGACGACCGTTCGTGCCGCACTTCACGATGGGCCGGATGCAGTCGTTGACCCGGCGGGCCATCTCGTCCACCGGCCACGCGTTGAAGAAGTCGCCGTGCATCGTGAAGCCGCGGCCGGAGGCGAGCCGGAAGCCGGCCGGGTTGCCGTTGACCGGGTATCGCATGACCTGGCGCAGCTTCGGCACGACCACCGGGTGGGTGGCCGGGCACGCGTTGCCGACCGGGTACGCCATGTGGCTCTTGTGATCGGCGGAGTCCAGGTTGACGCCGTCCCAGCAGTGCGGGAAGTCGAGGTAGGACTCCAGCATCGAGCCGGCCGGGCAGGTGACGAAGTCGGCCGAGGAGCCCACCTCGCCGGCCGCGAGACAGGACCAGCGGGAGATCGTGTTGTCGTTGGGGCCGGTGGCCTTGGCGTTGCCGGCGACGATCCGCAGGCCCAGCGGGAACGGCTGGGTGGTGGCGATCAGGGCGTCGCTGACCCCTTCACCGAGGTAGTAGAAGATGCCGGTGGTCGGCTCGACCGGCACGTCGTTGTTGTAGAAGGTCGGGATCCAGTACGCCGACTTGTCGATCGACGGGTTGCAGTTGCTGTTCGCGTTGAGCAGGTCGGTGACGGTGGTGCTCGCCTTGGTGGTCTCGCTGCCGAAGAAGCTGTGCATGTGCGAGGCGCCGGGCATGTTCGGGAAGATGATCGGGTCGTCGGGCAGGCGGTGGCTGGCCGGGCAGTCGGCGAGGAATTCCGCGACCCGTACCGCGCCCGGCGGGATGGTCGGTGGCGTCGCCGGGCCGCCTCCCGTCCCGTACACCTCGAATTCGGCGAGCGAGACCCCCCACTGGGTGGCGCGGGCGGTCGATTCCATCCGGACGTAGCGGCCGGTGCCGGAGACCGTGACGGTCTGGCGGCCCACGGCGCCGGTGAGACCGGCTTTCAGGGTGGTCCACGTGCTGCCGTTGGCGGAGATCTTCAGGCTGAAGGTACGCGCGTACGCCGCCTCCCAGTCGAGGACGACCGACGACACGGTCGCGGTGCCGCCGAGGTCGACCTGCAGCCACTGGGGATCGCTGAACGCGCTGGACCAGCGGGTGCCGGCGTTGCCGTCCACGGCGTTCGCAGCGGGGAACGCGGCGGATTCGGTGGACGACGCGGTGGCCGCGCGTCCGGAGGAGAGCAGGGGATCGGCGGCGCTGGCACCACCGGGGGTCGTCGCCAGGCAGGCGAGCAGGACGGCGGCGACGGTCACGATCTTTCGCATCGGGGCTCCCATCACTGGTAGACGCGGACGTAGTCGACGAGCATCCGGGCGGGGAACGGGGTGGTGGCGTCGATCGGTCCGGGGAAGTCGCCGCCGACCGCGAGGTTGAGGATCACGTAGAACGGGTGGTCGAAGATCCAGGGACCGCGGGTCGCCTCGACGGTGGCCTTGCTGGCGTAGAAGACCTGGGCGCCGTCGAGCAGGAATTTCATGCCCTTGCTGTCCCACTCGACCGCCCAGACGTGGAAGTCCTGGGAGAGGTCCACGGTGGCGTACTTCTGGCCGTAGCCGCCGGCGCCGTTGTACTGCGGGGCGTGCAGCGTGGAGTACGCCTCGGAGGTGTTGCGGCCGAGGACCTCCATGATGTCGATCTCGCCGTTGTACGGCCAGGGGCGGCCGGTGAGGAAGTCGGCGCCCATCATCCAGAACGCGGGCCAGAGGCCGTTGCCCTTGGGGACCTTGATCCGGGCCTCGACGCGGCCGTACTGGACGTGGAACTTGTTGCTGGTGTTCATCCGCGCCGAGGTGTAGTCACGGCCGTTCGACGCTTCCCGGCGGGCCTCGATCACCAGGTTGCCCTGGCCGTCGGTCTGGGCGTTGTTGCTGTTCTCGCTGTAGTACTGGACCTCGCCGTTCTGCGGGACGCCCGGGTCGTACGTCCATTTCGCGGTGCTCGGCTTCGTACCCGATCCGTCGTTGAACTCGTCGTTGAAGACCAGCCGGGTGGCCGGGAACGTGGGGTCGGCGGGCCGGGCCGGCGGGGTGGCCGGCGCGCCGCCGGTGCCGTACACGTTGAAGTCGTAGAGCGAGTAGCCGTACGGGCCGGAGCGCGCGGTGCCGTACATCCGTACGTAGCGCCCGGTGCCGGTGACGTTCAGGACCTCCTTGAAGCCCCGGCCGGTGGTGGTCGAGTAGATGTCGGTCCAGGTCGTGGCGTTCGGCGAGACCTGGATCTTGTACGCGGTGGCGTAGGCCGGGTCCCACTGCAGTTCCACCCGGCTGATCTGGGCGGTGGCACCGAGGTCGACGTAGATCCAGCCCGGGTCCACCCAGCCGGTGGTCGAGCTCGTCGCCCAGCGGGTGGCCGGGTCCAGGTCGAACGCCTTGGGCACGGTGCACGGGTTGCAGTTGACGTCGTTCTGCTCGCTCGACGCCGCGCCCGGCTTGTTGTAGGACAACAGGATGTCGCCCTGGGCGGAGTTGGCGTAGACCTGGAACTCCCACAGCGAGTACCCGTACGCGGGCAGCGCTCGTTCGGTCAGGTTGAGCCGCACATAGCGGGCGGTGCCGGTGACCGGGATGTTCTGCGCCCCGGCGTTGCCACGCAGCGTGCCGGTGGCGTCGGTGAACGTGCTGCCGTTCGTGGAGAGCTGCACGGTGAAAGCGGTCGCGTAGGCGCCTTCCCAGTTCAGGGCGACCCGGGTGATCGCCTGCGGGGAGCCGAGGTCGACCTGCAGCCACTGGGGTGCGGCCGAGAACGCGCTGGACCACCGGGTGCCGGTGTTGCCGTCGGTGGCGGCGGAGGCCGGGGTGCCCTCCCACTCGGCGGAGGACGCGGTGGTCGGGCGGCCCTGCGAGACGATCGCCTCGGCGGCCTCGGCGCGGCCACCGGTGACCACGAAGAACGTGCTGATCAGGGCCAGGGTGGCGGCGGCGAACCCACCACCGCGGAATCGGGCTGAACTCATACGGGGTCCTCCTTGGGGGATCAAGGATTGTGTCGTGGCGGTTACCGAGCGTTTACAAGGGGGAGAAAGCGCTCTTTGGAAAGCCACTGTGAACCGTCGAGTTCATGGGTGTCAATGCCTGGTGAGAGCTCGGGAAGCGCTTTCTCGATCGCGTTCCCGGAGTGTTTCAGGCATGTTGACGCAGGTCGGCGCGGTGGGGCGGTCGGGCCGGGGTCGGCACGCCGGGTGCCGAAACCTTGAGGTTCCGGAACCTGGCACCCGATATGTCGCTAATCTGCAAACGATGACTCCGTGGCCGATGCCACGAAGCCGGTGACCAGCCGGGTCCAGAAGATCGGCCGGCGCAACAGCGCGTGCGTCTCCCCGGGCACGGGCACGAACGACGCGCCGACCCGCGCCGCGTAGGCGGCCGACAACGCCGGATCCGTCACCCGGTCGCCGTCACCGTGCGCGATGAGAATCGGGGCGTTCGAGTGTGGTGCCGGTTCCCCCCGCTCGATCCACGGCGCCAGCGCGCACACCCCGGCGACCCCGGGTCCGCCGGCCAGCCGCAGCGCCGTCCGGCCGCCCATCGAGTGCCCCACCAGCACGATCGGCGCGCCCGGGTGCAGCCGCCGGGCCTCGTCCAGCGCCCAGCGGGCGTCGGTCACCGGGTCCTCCGAGGGGGCGTTCCAGCCGCGCAGGCGGTAGCGCAGCAGCCACACCGCCACCTCATCGCCGCGCGTGCGGGACCGGACAGCCCGGGCGAAAGGCACCATTCGCAGGTACGCGAGCCCGCGCCGGGCCGGTTCGGTGCTGTGCGCCTGACCGCCGTGCAGGAACAGCACCACCGCACGGGCGCCCCGCTCGGGACCGGATCTGACCAGGCTGGGCATCACGGAGCTGAGCGTCGTCACATCTGACATTCGGCGCGCGGGCCCGTTCGGGTAGGTGCTCATCGGTGTCCAATCCGGGGCGGTTCGGGTGCCGAATGGCCTGCAAGAACAACTGTTACCCGCCAGAGCTGGGGGAACCCCATGAGATCCGTCGCAGTCATCGGGGCCGGGGTGTCCGGGCTGACCGCCGCGTACCTGCTGCGCCAGGCCCGCGAGGTCACGGTCTACGAGGCCGACGTGCGCCTCGGCGGCCACGCGCACACCCACGACGTGGCCGACGCGGCCGGGGCGCTCGCCGTCGACTCGGGGTTCATCGTGCACAACCGGCGCACGTACCCGTCGCTGCTCAAGCTGTTCGCCGAGCTGCGCGTGCCGACCCAGGAGACCGAGATGAGCATGTCGGTCACCTGCCGGGGCTGCGGCCTGGAGTACGCCGGCGCGAAGGGCCCCCGCGGCCTGCTCGCCCGCCCGCCGGCGCCGAGCTACCTGGCCACGCTGGCCCAGGTGCCGGTCTTCCACCGCCGGGCCCGGGCGCTGCTGGCGAGCGGGGACGACGACATGACCCTCGGTGAGTTCACCCGCCGTCACAGCGCGCACTTCGTCCGGCACTTCGTGATCCCGCTCGTCGCGGCGGTCTGGTCCTGCGGCACCGAGGTCGTCGCCGACTACCCGGCCCGCTACCTGTTCCGCTTCCTGGACCATCACGGCCTGCTCGGCGTCACCGGCTCGCCGACGTGGCGCACGGTCACCGGCGGTTCCCGCACCTACGTCGACCTGCTGGCCAAGGAGCTGACGTCGGTCCGGGCCGCGACCCCGGTGCGCTCCGTTTCCCGTACGGCCACCGGTGTCGAGGTCCGCGACGACAGCGGCGAGATCCGCGGGTACGACGAGGTGGTCGTGGCCACCCACGCCGACCAGGCCCTGGCGCTGCTGGAGAACCCGACCGACGCCGAGCGCCGCACGCTCGGGGCGTTCGGGTACTCCCGCAACGAGACGGTCCTGCACACCGACGCGTCCGTGCTGCCCCGGGCCGCCGCCGCGCACGCGAGCTGGAACTACCTGCTCCCGGGCTGCGGTCCGGACAGCGGGCCGCCCCGGGTCACGTACGACATGAACCGCCTGCAACGCCTCGACGCCCGTAGCCGTTACCTGGTCACGCTGAACCCGGCCGGCCGGGTGCGGGACGCCGACGTGCTGGCCCGGATGACGTACGAACACCCCATCTACACCCCCACGTCGGTGGCCGCCCAGCGTGGCCTGCCGGCGCTGAACGACGGCCGGACCGCGTTCGCGGGGGCGTACCACGGGTGGGGCTTCCACGAGGACGGCTGCCGTTCCGGGGTCGCCGCCGCCGCGTCACTGGGGGTCACGTGGTGAAGCCGGTGATCTACGAGAGCACGGTCCGTCACGTGCGTACGACCCCGCTGCGGCATGCGTTCGACTACCGCACCTACCAGTGGCTGGTCGACGTCGACGAGCTGCCGGGGAACCGGGTGCTGGCGTCCTTCGAGGCCCGCGACCACCTCGGCGACCCGGACGCCACGATCCGCCGCAACGTCGACGACCACCTCGCCGCGAACGGGATCGACCTCGACGGCGGGCGGATCCTCATGCTCACCAACGCCCGGGTGTTCGGCTACGTCTTCAACCCGCTGACCGTCTACTGGTGCCACCACCGCGACGGACGGCTGGCCGCGGTGCTCGCCGAGGTGCACAACACGTACGGCGGCCGGCACTGCTACCTGCTCGGCCCCGACCAGGCCCGCGTCGACAAGAAGTTCTACGTGTCGCCGTTCTTCCCGGTCGACGGCTCGTACCGGATGAGTCTGCCGGTGCCCGGCCCCGAGCTCGCGCTGACCATCGCGCTCGACCGCGACGGTGGCCGCCCGTTCGTGGCGAGCCTGCGCGGCCGCCGCCGGCCCGTCACCACCATGGCCCTGCTGCGTCACCCCTTCGTGACGTTCGCGGTCACCGCCCGTATCCGCCTGCAGGGGGTCCGCCTCTGGGCCCGTGGCCTGCCCGTCTTCGACCGTCACGCCTCGATACCGGAGAACGTCTCGTGACCACTGTGCTCACCTCACCTGATACCCCGGCCGTCGACGCCCGGCGCTGGCCGGACCTCGCCACGGTCCCGTCCGGCCGGGTGCGGGCCCGGATCGCCGCCCGGTTGTTCCGGCGCATCACCTCGCGGCTGGCGCTGCGGGTCGCGTACCCGGGAAACAGGGTGACCGGAACGACCGGCCCGGCCATGCGGATCGTGCGGCCGGCGGCGTTCTTCGCGCGGCTCGGCGCCGGCGGGTTGATCGGTTTCGGCGAGGCCTATCAGGCGGGTGACTGGGAAGCCGATGACCTGGTCGGCGTGCTGACCGTTTTCGCCCAGCGGATGGGCACGCTGGTGCCGCCCCGGCTGCAATGGCTGCGGCACCTGCACGGCACCCGCGCACCGCGCGCCGACCGCAACACCCGCGAGGGCTCCCGGCGCAACATCCACCGCCACTACGACCTGTCGAACGAGCTGTTCGCGTTGTTCCTGGACCCGTCCATGAGCTATTCCAGCGCGCTGTTCGACACCTCGGACGACCTGACCACCGCCCAGCACCGCAAGATCGACCGCCTGCTCGACGCGACCGGCACCGGTCCCGGATCCCGCGTCCTGGAGATCGGTACGGGCTGGGGAGAACTCGCGATCCGGGCCGCTCGGCGCGGTGCCCAGGTGCTCAGCGTGACGCTCTCCGCCGAGCAACGGACACTCGCATTGCAACGGGCCGCCGAGGCCGGCGTGCCGGATCGCGTCGAGGTGCGGCTCTGCGACTACCGCGAGATCGAACCGGTCGCGGGCGGCTACGACGCGATCCTCAGCGTGGAGATGATCGAGGCGGTGGGCGCGGCGTACTGGCCCGCCTACGCGTCGGCGCTGGAGCGTCACCTCGCGCCCGGCGGCCGGATCGGGCTGCAGATGATCACCATCGCGCACGAGCGGATGCTGGAGACCCGGCACAACTACACCTGGATCCACAAGTACGTGTTCCCGGGCGGCCTGGTCCCGTCCATCCCGGCGATCGAGGCGGTGCTGGGCGACGCCGGGCTGGCCGTGCGCGACCGCCTCGACTTCGGCGCCGACTACGCGACCACGCTGCGGCACTGGCGCACGGCGTTCGAGGCCCGGCCGGCGCAGGTCGCGGCGCTCGGCTTCGACGAGACGTTCGCCCGTACCTGGACGTTCTACCTGGCCTACTGCGAGGCCGGTTTCGCCGCCGGCTACATCGATGTTTCCCAACTGGTGATTGGACGCACCTCATGACCGCCGTGATGATCGAATCCGGGGTCGCACCCAAGCTGGCCGGGCTGGTCGCGAGCGTGCTCGGCGGCCCGCTCCCGGTGCGCCTGCGGGCCTGGGACGGCTCCGAGGCCGGCCCCGCGACCGGGCCGGTGCTGGTGATCCGCGACCGGCGGGCGCTGCGCCGGCTGCTGTGGACCCCCGGTGAGCTCGGGATCGCCCAGGCCTACATCGCCGGCGAGATCGACGTCGAGGGCGATCTCGGCGCGGCGCTGCGCCGGGTGTGGCAGCCGAGGCCCGGCGGCTTCCACCTGAGCTGGTCCGAGCGGCTGCGGGCGCTGCGCACCGTACTCTCCCTGGGGGTCGCCGGCCCGAAACCGCCGGCCCCGGACATCGAGGCGCGGATCGACGGCACGCTGCACAGCCGGGAGCGCGACAAAGCGGCGATCAGCTACCACTACGACCTGTCGAACCGGTTCTACGAGCTGATCCTCGACGAGCGGATGGCGTACTCCTGCGCCTACTGGATGTCGGACGCACCCACCTACGGCCTGGCCGAGGCCCAGACCGACAAACTGGACATGATCTGCCGCAAGCTGGGTCTGGAGCCCGGCATGCGGCTGCTGGACATCGGCTGCGGCTGGGGGGCGCTGGCGCTGCACGCGGCCCGGCACTACGGGGTACGGGTGACCGGTGTGACCCTTTCCGAACAGCAACGGGAATTCGTCCTGGCCCGGGTCGGCGACCTGCCCGTCGAGATCCGGTTGCAGGATTACCGTGACATCCCGGACGGCCCCTACGACGCCATCTCCACCATCGAGATGGGCGAACACGTCGGCCGGGATCAGTACCCCGTCTTCGCGGCCCAGCTGCACCACCTCGTCCGGGCCGGCGGCAAGGTGCTGGTCCAGCAGATGTCCCGCGGCGCGCACGCCCCCGGCGGCGGCGCGTTCATCGAGTCCTACGTGGCCCCGGACATGCACATGCGCCCGCTCGGCCGGACCATCGACCTGCTCGCCGAACCGGGCTTCGAGATCCGTGGCGTGCAGGCGATGCGCGAACACTATGTCCGTACGATCGATGCCTGGTCCGACACCCTGGAAAGTCGCTGGACCGAGGCGGTGACCCTGGTCGGCGAGCCGATGGCCCGGGTCTGGCGCCTCTACCTGGTCGGCGCCGCCATGGCGTTCGACGCGGGCCGAATGGGCGTCGACCAGATCCTCCTCGAAAGGCCGACGTGGTCCTCGTAACCGTCGTCTCCCTCGCCGCGGCCGTCCTGGTCATGCTGGCGGCGTTCGCGGTGAGCCTGCGCACCGGCATCCACGGCGGCGTCGACGTGGCCTGGGGCCTGGGCTTCGCCGCGGTGGCCGCCGCGGCGGTGGCGGTGACCGGCCAGGGCTGGCTGGTGGCGGCGCTGACCGCGGTCTGGGGCCTGCGCCTGGCCGCCCACATCGCCCGCCGCTACACCGGCGAGGAGGATCCCCGCTACGCCGAGATGCTGGCCGGGCACGGCAAGCTGTACGCGCTGGGCAAGGTGTACCTGACCCAGGCGGTAGCCCTCTGGTTCATCTCCGTCCCGGTCCAGGTGGCGATCTGGCACGGCCGGGTCACCTGGTGGTCGGCGCTCGGCGTGGCACTGTGGGCGCTCGGCTTCGTCTTCGAGACGGTCGGCGACCGCCAGCTGGAACGCTTCCGCGGCGACCCGGCCACCAAGGGCAAGGTCCTCGACACCGGCCTCTGGCGATACACCCGCCACCCCAACTATTTCGGCGACGCGTGCGTCTGGTGGGGCCTGTTCGCCCTGGCCTGCGTCCACTGGACGGGCTGGCTCACCGTCTTGTCCCCGCTGCTGATGACGTGGTTCCTGGCCAGCAAGACCGGCAAACCGCTGCTGGAGAAACACCTCGCCCGGACCCGCCCCGGATACGCCGACTACGTGGCCCGCACCAGCTCCTTCATCCCCCGCCCACCACGGGCGTGAGCCGGTGCAGGCTCTGGAGCGCGGCGAGGAAGGCCCGGTGCTGATCCTCGCCCACCTCGGCCGCACCCCGGGCCGGGCCTGACGGCCGGTCAGTTCTTGCGGGCGACCGCGCCCCAGATCGCGACGTCCTTCGGGTCGGGCAGCGGGACGCCGTCCTCGGGCCGCCACTCGCTGACCACGGTGACGCCCGGCTCGATCAGCTCCAGGCCGTCGAAGAGGGTGTCGACCTCGGCGCGGGTCCGCATCCAGACGTCGGACCGGCCCGTCGCACGCATCTGCTCGTGTGCGGCCCGGTGCTCCGGCGGGGAGAAATCCATGGTGGCGTGCGTGACGACCAGGTAACTGCCGGCCGGCACCGCGTCCATCAGCTCCCGGACCAGGGGCTGTGCGGCGCCGTCGCCCGGCACGAAGTGCAGGACCGCGACCACGATCACCGCGACCGGCTGGGACAGGTCGAGCGTCTGGGCGGCCTCGGCGAGGATCTTCCCCGGCTCACGCAGGTCGGCGTTCAGATAGGCGGTGGCGCCCTCGGGCGTACTGTTCAGCAGGGCCCGGGCATGCGTCATGACCAGCGGATCGTTGTCGACGTAGACCACCCGCGACTCCGGGGCGATCCGCTGGGCGACCTCGTGGGTGTTGTCCGCGGTCGGCAGCCCGGTGCCGACGTCCAGGAACTGCCGGATCCCCCGCTCGGTGGCCAGGAACCGCACGGCCCGCTGCAGCATCGCCCGGTTCGCCCGGGCACCGATCCGCACCCCGGGGAACGTGCGGGCGAACTCCTCCCCGGACTCCCGGTCGGCGGCAAAATGGTCCTTGCCACCGAGCCAGTAGTTGTACCGCCGAGCGGGATGCGGCACCGTGGTGTCGATCCCGGCGAAGTCACCGTCCATGCTGGACACCATAGTGCGGTGCGCAACCGGGCAGTGCCCCTGAGCGATACTCGATCATTGTGACGACGAAGCAACCCCGCCTGGAGATCGAATACTGCACCCAGTGCCGCTGGCTGATGCGGGCCGGCTGGATGGCCCAGGAGCTGCTGACCACGTTCCAGAAAGAGCTGGGCGAGGTGGCCCTCATCCCCGGCACCGGCGGCGTCTTCGACATCCGCCTCGACGACGAGACCATCTGGTCGCGCAAGGAAAGCGGCCACCCCGACCTGGCCGAACTCAAGCGCCTCGTCCGGGACCGCATAGCCCCGGACCTCAGCCTGGGCCACTCGGACCGCCCCGCCACGACGTGAGGCCCGTCGCGGCGGGATGAGTGCCTTGTCACTGGCGTCCGTGGCGGGCGAGGCGGTACTGATGGTGGACACCAAGTGATTCGGCCGGGGTCGCGAATACGTGACATTCGGGTTCGGGCAGGTCCGCTACGCTGGAGAAACGCCGTCACATCAGGAGTTCGGCAGTGCCCACCAACGCGAATGACGTAGCCGCCGCAGTGCTGACTCATGTCGGCCCTGTGGAGGCGATGTGTCTCCAGAAGCTGGTCTATTACAGCCAGTCATGGCATCTCGCCCTCCTGGGCGAGCCTCTCTTCCGGGACACCATCCAGGCCTGGCGCGACGGCCCGGTGACGCTGACCCTGTGGGATCAGCCCGGGAAGGCGTCCTGGAAGACCGGCCGAGCAAGGCCGTGATCTCGACCGAGCCGATGAAGCGTTTCTACCGTGACCGCTCGCTGGCCGGGCTCGGTGTGGCCGACCTCGTCTCGGGAGGGCTCGAGGGCATCCCGCAGCCGGGGATGGACGCGGAGGAGCGCCGCAGGATCCTGGCCGGGATCCGCCGTTCCCTCAGCCGGTCCGAGCCGGGATCGCCGGAGCCGGTCGGCTCGGCTTTCGACACCAGCGGTGCGCAGAGCGGGCCGCTGGACCTGGATGTCCACCTGAACCGGGAGCGCCCGCGACGTGGCACCGCGGCTCAATGACCTCGAACCCGATCTGCATGCGTCGTCTTCGATGTGAATATTCTGCTGGATGTCGCGGATCTGCTCGGGCCGCCGTTCACGTGGGCGAAATTCAACGAGTCGGCAGTGCGGAACAACGCGGCCCCGGTGCCGAATCAGCGTGATCGTCGAGTCGACAGCCTGCGCGCGGTGGCAGTGACGACGACCGGCCGATTCGCCGGGCCGGACCTGCTGCAGGTGTGGAGTTCGGATCACATCGATCAGCTCTTGGTGCGTAAAGCGCACCAGCCTCGGAACGGTGGGGTGCCGGAGAGCTGTGGACTCGGCTGGTCCTTGGACGATGCGGAAGCGCTCCTCGTTGATCTACTCGACGAACTTGTGTATGAGAAGACGGGCGGCGGGCGGGTCGAGATCGTCGGTGTCTCGGGCAACCCACCGCTGGATCACGAGGATGCCCGGGTCTTCACGACCGCGTTGGCTGCTGCTGGTGACGCCGCCCCGCCGTCCATCAAGTACTGCGTTACCCGTGATCGCCGATTCAGGTCGGCTTCCGGGCTGAGTGACAACGTCCTGGTCCGCTATCCGGACGAGTTCCTCGACCTGGTTCGCCGTTCGCGTGCCGCGCTGGCCGTGGGCAAGATGCGCCCTCGTGCTAGCGGAGGGTGAGGGCGTACAGGTTGAGGCGGGGGTCGTTGGGGAGGGTGATGGAGCGGATCTGTTTGCCCTCGGTCAGCGGGAGCGCTGCCGCGAAGAGGCTGACCGGCGGGCCGTCGGTTCCGGTGCCGGCCTTGATGCGGTGGGGCATGGCCAGGACCTGGGTGGTTCCCGGGGCCGCGGTGCCGCACCAGTCGGCGATCGTCACCGGGGCAGCGGACGTGGTGCCGTCGGTGTAGCCGATGGTCAGGGCTGCGGTCACCGGGCCGTTGTGGGTGGTGGCCACCAGGTCGGCGGTGGTGAAGGCGCCGGCCGGGAGCAGCAGGGACTGGCCGAGCGCCCGGGTGAAGTTCGGCTGGGTGCCGGTGGGGCCGGGCGCCTGGTAGGTCACGCCGTTCCAGGTCACCGGGCCGGCGGGCGGGAGGAGGTCCGCGTCGTAGCTCCAGCCTCCGCCGTCGAAGTTTCCCTCGCCGGAGGAGGCCACGGTGGCCGTACCGTCGAGGTCGGGAGTGAGGGTGACCTGGCAGACGGCGCCCGGGGTGACGCAGGTGGTGGGTTCGACGACCTTGATCGTGGCCGTGCGGGTGACCGTCGCGGCACCGGGGGTGGTCACCGTCAACGGGACCGGGTACGTGCCCGCCGGTGTTCCGGCCGGGGCGGTGACCGTCACCTTCACCTCGGCCGACACCGGGAGGCGGCGGCTGAGCAGCGGTTTCGTCGGGGACACGGCGACCTTGAAGCCGGGCGGTGCGGTTGCCTTCACCCTCGGGATGACCGCGAGCGGGGCCTGGGCGACAAGATCGAGGGTGAAGGCTGTCGACGACGGTGCGGGGGACGCTGCCGGCAGCGCGGCCGAGGCGGGGCGCAGGGTCGCGTCGACATGGGTACGCCCGTCGCGCTGCGCGTTGTTCACCGAGGGCGGCTCCGCCGCGGTGGACGTGCCCCAGGTGGACGGCTTCGTGCCCAGCGTGTGGGTGAGCGTGCCGCCGCCGGCGATCTGGGACCAGTCGACCCAGTTCCTGGTGACCGGGCGGCCGTTGAGGGACACGCGCTGGATGTAGCGGTTGGTGTCCGAGGCGCCGGGTGCGGTGATGGTCAGGACCGATGATCCGGTGCGGATCCGGGCGGTGGGGAACTGGGGGCTGGAGACGGCCAGGAAGTTGGCGCCGCTCATCGTCGGATAGAGGCCGAGCGACGAGAAGACGTACCAGGCGCTCATCGTGCCGAGGTCGTCGTTGCCGGTCATGCCGTCCGGGCCGGTGGTGAACAGCGTCATCGCGGCCCGGACCACGGTCGCCGTCTTCGCCGGTTGGCCGGCCCAGTGGTACATGTACGGCGCGAGCAGGTCAGGTTCGTTGTTCGGGTTGTACGTGGACTTCGCGTAGTAGTCGTACGGGCTGGCGATCCAGTCCGTCCGTGCCGTGCCCGCGGGGTCGGTGAGCAGCTTGTCGTAGACGAAGAAGTCGTCCAGCCGCTTGGCGGTCGCGGCCCGGCCGCCCATGAGCTTCACGAGCCCGGCCGGGTCCTGGGGCACGAGCCACTGGTACTGGTAGGCGCCGCCCTCGTGGAACTGTTCGGCCGCGGCGACCGGGTGGTACGGCGTGAGCCAGGTGCCGTCGGTGGTGCGGGGGCGGAACTGCTTGATCGAGGAGTCCCACAGGTTGCTGTACCACTGGCCGCGGGCCGCGAACAGTGCGGCGTCGGCCTTCTTGCCCAGGCCACGGGCCATCAGGGCGAGGGAGGCGTCGGCGGCCGCGTATTCGAGTGTCGCCGAGGCGGGGTGCTTGCAGTCGTTGTCGCCGCCCTTGTGCACGCAGTCCGTACCCAGTGTGAGCCCGGACGGGATGTAGCCGCGGGCGGCGTAGTAGTCCTGCCCGGTGCGCCCGTTGTAGGGGGAGTCCGCCGGGGGCTGGGCCGTGGCGTTGGCGCGCAGCAGGGCGTACGCCTCCTGTTCGTGGCCGGCGAGCAGGCCTTTCGACCAGGCCTCGACCAGGAACGGGGTGACCGGGTCACCGGTCATGATGTTGGTCTCGCTGTTGGCCAGCGCCCAGCGGGGCAGCCAGCCGCCGTCGCGTCCGACCGCGACCACGGACAGTGCGACGTTGCGCGCGACGTCCGGGGCGAGCAGTTCGAGGAGCTGGTTCTGCGGCCGGTACGTGTCCCACAGCGAGAAGTTCTGGTACGGCGTGTAGCCGTCGGCGGTGTGCACCTGACGGTCGAAGCCGACGTAGCGCCCGTCCACGTCGCCGGCCAGGTTCGGGTGCAGCAGCGAGTGGTAGAGCGCGGTGTAGAACGCGCTGCGCCGGTCGGCCGGGCCGCCACCGATCGTGATCCGGTCGAGCTCGCCGGCCCAGGTGGCGCGCAGGGCGGCGCGGGTGGCGTCGAAATCGTACGAGTCCCCGGTCTCGGCCGCCAGGTTCTTGCGGGCGCCGTCGGGGCCGGTGTAGGACAGCGCGACCTTCACGACCACGTCGCGGTCCGTGCTCGCGTCGAACGTGACCCAGGCGCCGTTGTTGCCGCTGCCGGCCGCGTCCCGGCTGCCGGCGGACAGCGAAGACCCACGCCAGCTTCCGTACGACGTGAACGGCCGGTCGAACGAAGCGGTGAAGTAGACGGTGTGGTCGTCCTTGCCGGCGCAGAAGTTGCCGGCGCGCACCCGGCCCTCGACGGTCCGGTCGCCGACCACGTGGATCTCGGAGTCGAACACGGACTGGTTGGCCTTGCCGGTGTTGAACAGGACGTTCGCCGCGCCGGTGGACGGGAACGTGTAGCGCTGCCAGCCGGTGCGCGCGGTGGCGGTCAGCTCGGCCCGGGTCGCGTACTTCGACAGCCCGACCCGATAGTAACCGGGGGAGGCTTCCTCGTCGTCGTGCGAGTACGCCGAGCGGTAGGCGTCGGGGTCGGCACTGCTGACCGCGCCCGTGGTGGGCAGCATGGGCAGCTCGCCGGCCACGCCGCAGCCGACGCCGGAGAGGTGGGTCTGGCTGAAGCCGTAGATGCTGTTCTGCTGGTAGTCGTAGCCGCCCTGGCCGCCGGTGTCCGGGCTGACCTGCACCATGCCGAACGGCGCGCTCGCGCCGGGGAACGTGTTGCCGAAGTTCTGCGTCCCGACGAACGGATGGACCAGGTCCACCGGGTCGGGATCCGCCCCCGCGGCGGCCGCGGGAGCGCCGGGGGTCGCGAGGACCGACAGGAGCAGGGTGGACGCGAGTATCCGTCGAAACATGGGAAACCTCCTGGTGACAACGTTGTCACGGGATAGTTACCTGTGTCAATGTGCACCTCATTTGCACCTGGTGAAGGGCTCAGGTTCGGGCGGCGCCCCCCGATTGCGGCAGGTGCGAGACCCCCCGACCCGAGAAGAGCGCGATGGCAACCATCACGGAACCGCCGGCGACCGGCCTGCGCCGCTGGGCGCGGGTCAGCGTCGCTGTCACCGTGCTGGCCGCGGCGTTCGCCCTGGTGCTGAGCACCGGGATCGGTGGCCCGGACACCTCGCTGGCCATCTCCAACCTGGGCCTGTGCGCCGCCGCGATCACCGCCGCGGTCTGCTGCCTGGTCCGCGCCGCCATGTTCCGTGGCCGCCGCCGGGCCGGCTGGGCCCTCATCGGCCTCGGCGTGCTCTCCTGGGGACTCGGCCAGGTCACCGCGGTCTGGCTGGAGACGTTCACCGGCTCGGTGCCGCTGCCCTCACAGGCCGACCTGGGCTATCTCGGCATGGTCCTGCTCACGCCGGCCGGGCTGCTCGTGCTCCCGGCCGCCGCGCAGACCCTGGCCAACCGGGCCCGCAGCGTGCTGGACGGCCTGATGGTGGCCGCGTCGCTGATGCTGATGGCCTGGATCTTCGTCGTGGAGCCGATCATCGAGGCCGGCGGCGACAGTGCGCTCGGCCTCGCGGTCAGCCTCGCGTACCCGCTCGGTGACGTCGTCATCGTCACCATCGTGATCTACATGCTGGCGCTGCAGCGCCGCACCGGACGGCACTTCACCCAGCTGGCCCTCGTCGGCGCCGGCATCGTGGCGTTCGCGGTCTCCGACATCGGGTACGCGTACCTGAACCTCACCGGCGCCTACCACTCCGGTGGTGTCACCGACATCGGCTGGTTCACCGGCTTCGCGCTGATCCTGCTGGCCGCCACCCGCCCGGTCACCGCCGCGCCGGACAGCCGGTCGGCCGAGCCGCACCTCGGCGCGCAACCGTTCGGCGTGCTGCTGCCCTACGTGGCAGTGCTCGGTGCGCTCGTCACCAGCGTCGTCTGGTTCGCGAGGACCGGCCAGAGCAGCGCGTTCGTCGCGTACACCCGCTCGGCCCTGATCCTGCTCATCGTCGGCCGCCAGCTGCTCACCCTGCTGGAGAACCGGGGCCTGACCCGCAACCTCGAGGCCCGCGTCGCCGACCGCACCGCCGAGCTGTACGCCAGCGAGCAGCGCTTCCACGCGCTCGTGCAGCACAGCTCCGACGTGGTCACGGTGGTCGGCGTGGACAGTGCGGTGCTGTACCAGAGCGAGTCCGTGCAGCGCGTGTTCGGATACCCGGCACAGGTGCTCACCGGGCGGCGGCTCACCGGCGTGCTCCACGCGGAGGCGGCCGGACGGCTCGCGGACGCGCTGCGATCGGTGAGCGGGCGCCCGTACGCGTCGACGGTCCTCGAACTGACCGTGCGCCACCGCGACCGCCGGTTGCGGCAGGCCGAGATCACCGTCACCAACCTGCTCGGCGACCCCAACGTGGGTGGCCTGGTGCTCAACACCCGCGACATCAGCGAGCGCAAGGAACTGCAGGAACAGCTGGTGCACGAGGCGTACCACGACGCGCTGACCCAGCTCGCCAACCGGGCGCTGTTCCGCGAACGGGTCGCCGAGGCGCTGGAGCACCGCGCCGACGACAGTGATGTGACCGTGCTCTTCCTGGACCTGGACGGGTTCAAGGAGGTCAACGACAGCCTCGGGCACCTGGCCGGCGACATGCTGCTGGTCCAGGTCGCCGACCGGCTGACCCAGTCCGTCCGCGAGGGCGACGTGGTGGCGCGGTTCGGCGGCGACGAGTTCGCGGTGCTGATCCGCACCCCCACCGCCGACAACGACGCCGAGGCGGTCGCCCAGCGGATCGTGGACGGACTGCAGGAGCCGTTCCGGGTCGAGGAGCGCGACCTGCACGTACGCGGCAGCATCGGACTGGCCCTGTTCGCGCCCGGCGACACGAAGGGTTCGCACGCCGAGGACGCCGAACAGCTCATGCGCAACGCCGACCTGGCCATGTACAAGGCCAAGGCGATGGGCGGCTGCGCGTACGCGAGGTATGACCCGCAGATGCTCGAAGGTCTCGTCGAGCGCCTCGAACTGGAGGCCGACCTGCGCCTCGCGCTGGACCGTGGCGAGCTGAAGCTGCACTACCAGCCGACCATCGACATGACCGACAGCCGGGTCATCGGTTTCGAGGCGCTGGTCCGCTGGCAGCACCCGACCCGGGGCATGATCCCGCCGATGGACTTCATCCCGCTCGCCGAGGCCACCGGGCTGATCGTGCCGCTGGGCCGCTGGGTGCTGGAGGAGGCGTGCCGGCAGGCGATGGCGTGGGCGGAGCAGACCGGTCAGCCGCCGGTGAAGATGGCCGTCAACGTGTCGGTGCGCCAGTTCGACCGTACGGATCTGGTCGCTGAGGTCCGTGACGTGCTCACCCGGACCGGGATGCCGGCCGACCGGCTCTGCCTCGAGATGACCGAGAGCGTGCTGATGACCGACACCGAGGAGAACCTCGCCCAGCTGGTGCAGCTCAAGACGCTCGGTGTGACGCTGGCGATCGACGATTTCGGCACCGGTTACTCGTCGCTGGCGTACCTGCGCCGGTTCCCGGTCGACACCCTCAAGATCGACCGCTCGTTCGTCGAGCGGCTCGGTGAGCAGAACGACGACGCGGCGCTGGCCAGCACGATCGTCCAGCTCGGGCAGAGCCTCGGGATGTCCACCGTCGCCGAGGGCATCGAGGAGTACGGCCAGCTGGCCGCGCTGCGGGCGATGGGCTGCACGTTCGCCCAGGGCTTCTACTTCTCCCGCCCGGTGCCCGCCGCCGACGCCGGCCGCCTGCTGCTCGACGCGTCCCCCGACCTGCTGCAGAACCGCCTCCTGGAGAACCGATGACCACGGCCCTCGCCGGTGCACTGGCCCCCGAAGTGCTCTCGATCATCGACCTGCCGACGCCCTACCTGGTCACCGATCTGGGCGAGGTCGCTCGCCGGCTGCGGGCGTTCCGGGCCGCCCTGCCGGGCGTCCAGCCCTTCTACGCCATGAAGTGCAACCCATCTCCGGAAATTCTCGCTACGGTACGGGCGAACGGCGCGAGTTTCGAGATCGCGTCCCTGGGCGAGTTGCGGATGCTCGAACGGCTCGGCGTGCAGCCCGCCGACGTGTTGTACAGCAACCCGGTCAAGCCACCGTCGCACATCGCGGCCGCGCACGCCGCCGGGCTGTGGCGCTTCAGTTTCGACTCCCCGAACGAGCTGCGCAAACTCGCCGAGCACGCCCCGGGCAGCGCGGTCTTCCTGCGGCTGCACGTGGACGACACGTCCAGTTCGTTCCCGCTGTCGCGCAAGTTCGGCGCCGAACCCCACGAGGGCCACGACCTGCTCGTGCTGGCCCGGCGTCTCGGGCTGCGGCCGTACGGGATCACGTTCCACGTCGGCTCGCAGTGCGCGAACCCGGCCGCGTGGCGCCAGGCCGTCGAGATCTCCGGAAAGATCATGGCGAGCCTGCTCGACGAGGGCATCCGCCTGGAGATGCTCGACCTCGGCGGCGGTTTCCCGGCCCGGTACGTCGAGCACGTGCCGTCCATCGAGGAGATCGGCACGGTGGCGATGACGGCCATCGGCGAGCTGCTCCCGTACCGTCCGGGTCTGCTCGCCGCCGAACCCGGCCGCAACCTGGTCGCCGAGGCCGGGGTGATGGCGGCCGGGGTGATCGGCCGTGAGTTCCGCGGCGGCGCCAACTGGCTGTTCCTGGACGTCGGCGCCTACAACGGCATGATGGAGACGGTTCAGCTGCCGACCGGCTGGGACTTCCCGGTGTGGTCGTCGGTGGCCGGGCACGGCGAGGTCGCCGAGTTGCCGTTCACCGTCACCGGTCCCAGCTGCGACAGCTCCGACACCATGTTCCACGGCCTGCTGCTGCCCGCCTCGATCGACGTCGGCGACGTGCTCTACATCGGGTCGGCGGGCGCCTACACGCTGAGTTACGCGTCGGCGTTCAACGGCTTCCCGCCGCCCACCCCGCTGTTCGTCGGGTCGTGAACGGCGGCCGCCATCGGGCCGGCCGGCTGCGCGAACTCCTGATCTCCGGGGTGGCCGACTCGTTCGGCATGGCCCTGGGCTGGACCGTCCTGGTGCTGCTGGCGCTGTCCCGCGGCGGGCTCGCCGAGGCCGCGCTGTACAACGCCGCGATGCTGCTCGGCGTGGTGCTGTCGGCCCCGGTCACCGGCTGGCTCACCCACCGCTACTCCGGCCGGCACCTGCTGCGCGGCGCCGCCGGCATCGAGATGCTGCTGCGGGTCGGCGCGCTCGCCGGACTGCTCGCGGGCCTGCCGTCCGGGCTGATCGCGGTCGCGGTGGTGCTCATGCACATCGCGGCCTGGGTGGGTTTCGCGGCGATGCGGGCCGAGGTCGCGGCCGTCGACGCCGGCCCACGGTCGATGACCCGGTACGCGCTCGCGATCGCCGCGGTCGAGGCCGCCGGCACCGGGGTGGCCGCCCTGCTGCCGAACTCCCCGACCGGCGGCACCCTGATCGCGATCTACCTCGTGTACGCCGGATCCCTGCTCCCGACCATCCGCAGCGCCCGCCGGGCCCGGACCGCCCCACGCCGCACCCGCCGTCGCACCCGCGGCGGCAGTCTGGCGGTCTCCCCACGCCTGCTCGCCGCCGGCGGCGTGGTCATGCTGGTCGCCTCCGGGCCGACGCTGCTCGCCGTCCCGCTGACCACCGAACTGCACGGCCGGCACTGGGTCGCCGGCGCGGCGGTGGCGTTCAGCCTGGGCTGCCTGCTGGCCACCGTGGCGGTGCACGCGATCGGCACGATGCGGCTCCCGGCGGTGCTGCGCTGGTCGCTATGGGGCCTCGGCATGCTGGTCGGCTGGATCACCGCGCCGTACCACGCGATCAGCGTGATCGCGGCCCAGTTCCTCGCCGGCCTGAGCCAGACCGCGTTCGAGGGCGACATGGACGCCCAGGTCGCGGCCAAGGCCCCACCCGACGCGGTGACCACGGCGCTGGCCTACAGCGCCTCGTCCCGCGCGCTCGGCGGCTCGATCGCGGTCAAGCTGCTGCCCGTCATGGTGCTGGCCCAGGGCATCGACAAGGCGGTCAGCACGATGTCGCTGCTGCTCGGCGTCGCCGCACTGCTGCTGTGGGCCCTCACCAGCATGCCCTGGATCCACCGCGGGAGGGTCGCCACCGGGTAATGTCGGCGTGTCCATCCACAAAGGAGTGAGATGCGCGAGACCACCACCGTGACGATCATCGGGGCGGGTCCGGCCGGGCTGACGCTCGCCACCCTCCTGCAGCGGGCCGGCATCGACTGCGTGGTGCTCGAGAAGCACTCCCGCGCGTACGTGGAGAATCGGCAGCGGGCCGGCATCCTGGACCACCCCGCGACCGCGATCTTCGAGGAGAACGGCCTCGCCGACCGGGTCCTGACCGGCGCCCCGCCCGAGACGCAGCTCGAGTTCCGTTACGACGGCCAACCCCACCTGCTCAACGGCCCCGAGCTGACCGGCGGCCGGGCCGGCCGCCTCGTCCCGCAGCAACTGCTGGTGCGCCGCCTCATCGAGGTCTTCCTCGAGGGCGGCGGTGACCTGCGCTTCGACGCCCTCGACGTGACGATCGACCCGTCCGAACCCCGCGTCACCTACCGCGATCACGAGCTGAGCTGCACCTACGTCGCGGGCTGCGACGGTTTCCACGGCGTCAGCCGGTCGAGCATCCCGGCGGGCGTGCTCACCGAATACCCGTTCGACCACGGCATCGGCTGGTACACCTTGCTGGCTGACTCACTGCCCCCGCGACACCCGCTGCTGGCGATCAGCTCGCACGGCTTCGCGGCCCACTTCCCCCGCGGCCCCCGGGCCAGCCGCTACTACCTGCAATACCGCCCGGACGAAGACCCCAGTCAATGGACCGACGAGTACGCATGGCAGCAGCTCCGCCTCCGCCTCGGTGACACCGAGCTGCCGGAAGCGCCGTTCACCGCCCGCGAGATCGTCGAGATGCGCAGCTACGTCGTCGAGCCCATGCAGCACGACCGGCTCTTCCTGGTCGGCGACGCGGCCCACATCATCACCCCGATGGGCGCCAAGGGCATGAACCTCGCCCTCCTCGACGCCCGGGACCTGGCCCGTCTCCTCATCGACGGCGACGAGAAAGGGCTGCGAGAATACTCGTCGGCCTGCCTGCAACGCACCTGGAACTACCAGGAATTCTCCCGCTGGTTCACCGAGATGGTCCACGACGCCGGCGACGTCTCGACTGCCGGCCCCTTCCGCCGCAAACTCGCCAAGGCCCGCTTCGACCGCCTCTTCACGTCCCCACCGGCAGCAGCCGCCTTCGCCGACCTCATGGTCGGCACCCTGCACTGATCCACCTCGCCGACCTCAGCGAATACACCTGCGTCAGGCGAGATCGGGCGTCGGTGCTGAGAGGTGGTCCAGGTCGAGGAGCTCGCTGCGTCTGACGCGGGTCAGCGGGAACTCGTCGGCCGGCACGACTTCTGCGCCGATGAAGCTGACCGCCGTCCGAACCTGCTCGGATGCCTGGGCCGGTGGCCGGCATCTCGCGGCCCAGGCGTCGCCGAGGGCCATCCACAGGTGGTGCCGTTCGATCGGGTCGACGGCCTTCACGAGCCGCCCGGTGATGTCGCCCGCGGTTCGGATCAGGTCTTCGCCCGCACCACGAAGCCACGTGGCGAGCTGATCGGGCAGGTCGGGGATGTGGTCGTCGGCGAAGGTGGGCAGAGTCCCGGGCTGGACAATGACGCAGAGCGTGAGCTCGAACGGGAGGCTTCCCCAGCCGTCGGCCGCCTCGACCCGGAGCTCGACGACCTGCTCCAACGCTTGCCCCTCAGGGCTTTGGGGCTTGCGTGCCTTGGAAGCGACGACGCTCTCCAACGGACGCAGCCATGGCGTGACGTCGTCAGGGAAGGGAAAGCGACCGAACTTACGGGCGACGGCACCGGCAAAGCGGCGCGACTGCTCGTCGGTCAGTACACCGGGGGTCCGGGTGAGAGCGGCGAGCCGGTTCTTCGCGATCGTTCCCAGCACGTCCAGGTCAGCGAAGTCTCGCTCCCCGGCCTGGGGCAGGTGCGCCTAGCGAGGCCGTTTACCGTCCCGGGCGTCCTTCGCCTCGTCCGCGGTGAGCCGGATGCGGCGGGCGATCTGGACCGCCGGCCGCCCCGGCAGCACCACGTCACAGGTCTGGCTGATCAGCACCAGGCCCAGCGGTGCCGGCACCGCGACAGGTTCACCGTGCGGCCCGAGGACATGAACGCTTGTCAACCCTTCGAGGAGGTCGGCCTGCTGGTAGCCGCGCAGGGCCGCTGCCGTCGACTCGTCAAGCTTGCCCAGCTCAGCGATCTCAGCGGCGGGCATCGTGGTCTCGGTCGTCACATCGGTGCCGTGTCATCGTGCCGCGCCCCCAGGAGTTCCTGAGGACTGAAGGGCGTGCCGGAGATGTCGCGGGCGCCGGAGCGGTGACGGGCACGGAACTGGTCGACGATGCTGGGGCCTTCAGCGGACGGAGCGAGAAGTGCGGCGCGGCGTTCGTCGGGACCACCGGGAATCGCCCTCAGCAGAGCTACCAACCGGCCCAGGGTTTCCGCGTTGACGGCGTTCATCCGTCCTCCGCTCGCCCAGAGATGGACAGCGCGTCGTGAGACACCGAACAGACGGCCCAGTTGATCCCAGGTGAGGCCGGAAGCCTCATGCAGCCATTTGACACCTGAGCCCTGGTCCGGGACCTCCCCATCTCGATCATGCGCTGGGCGGGGTTTCGTGCGCGAGACCAGGCCGGTGCCCATGGTGCGAGCGGTGGATGTCCAGTCGCCGATGTAGCGCACCTGTGGTTCGGCCACCGGTGTCGTGGTCGCGGTGCCCGTCATCAGCCCCGAGAGTGCGAGCCCGCCGGCGACCATCCACGCCAAGGTTCGGGGAACGGACTGGCCGGCATCCTCGGATTCCGGCAACGACCCGTCGCGATGAACGGCACTCACCGGGGCTCACCTCCGAACCACGTCAGGAAATCTGGGGTTACCACCCAGCGGAAATAGCGATAGGCGCGTTCTGCGAGCTGCCGGAGATGCTGATCGACATCGCCGGCAGCTACGTCGTGACGTCCTGAACGGAAGGCGTCGAGATCCAGCACCCAGCTGTTGTCCGGGACAGGCTGGATGGTGGGGTCGAGCACCGCCCCCGGAGGCAGCATGCCCCATCGTGCCTGCAGGCCGTTGTGGTCGTCCAAGTGATACAGCGCCTCGTGGATGCTGTGGCTGAGGCGCACGTCGCAACCCACGAGTGCCTGGACCCCGCCGAGTGCTTCCGGCCGGACGAGTGACGGAAGAGCGGCAAGGGTCTCGAGGTCGGTGATCCGATTGATGTAACGCACGCCGAGCCGTTCCACGAAGGGCGGGCGGACCACCTGTTCGAATCGTTGCCAGGCATGGGCCACCCGGGCGGCGAAGTCCTCGCGCGATGTGTAAGCGGCGGTGTCCACAGCGAGGAAACTGTCGCCGAAAGAGATCTGCCACTGCTCGTCGGCGCTTCTCAGCTGCCATACCCGTGCAGCTCCCGGTGCCTGTGTCACCCCATCGGGAGTGATGGTGACCGCGACCTCCCGCTGCTCGGTCAGAATGGGGTAGTCGCCGCTCATGGACATGGCGAACAGGTTCGCCATGTCATCGCCCGTGGCGAGTGTGGCCAGCCGGGGAAAACGGATCTGGGCGAGCACGCGCAGGAGCGGCGCGTTCCTCAACGGCAGCTCCGCCAGCCGCTCGGCCCCGAAGGGGGTCTCCACCGTTCCATCCGCCATACTTCACACTCTACTTCACCATGGTTCGGGCGCCCGACTCCACGATGCTTTTGAGGAGACCGCCCAGCTCGTGGGGGCGTTCCACCCAGGGTTTGTGGCCGGCGCCCTCGATCAGGCAGAACCGGGATGTGGGTACGGCTGCCGCGAGCGTTCGTACCGTATGGGCCGGTCTGGGGTCCCGGTCGCCGTGGATGAACCAGGTCGGCATCGTCAGGTGGGATGCCTGGGCCAGCAGGTCGGGGGTCTCGGCGGTGAGGGCTCGGTTCGCCGCGTAGTTGATCGGCAGGTCGGTCGCGGCGTCGGCGAGGGCGTGTTGCCACGCGGTGGCCGGGTCGGCGAAGTCGGTGCACCAGGACAGGGCCCGGTATTCGGTTTCGTCGGCGGGGGAGCGGGCCGGCAAGCTCTCCAGGTGGGCGAGGCGACCCTGCTGCTCGGGGGTCATGCGTTCGGCCCGGGTGCGGTGGTAATCGGTTCGCCAGTCGCCGGCGCCGGTTCCGCTCAGGTAGATCAGCGCGGCGGTGTTCCCGGCACACGACGCGGCGTACGCGTAAGCAAGGTTGGCTCCGAAAGAGTGACCCGCGACGATCCAGCTGTCGTGGCCCCAATGGTCGCGCAGGGCTTCGATGTCGGCGACGGTGCGGGCGATGCTCTGCTCGTCGCTCGGGTCGGATCCGCCGCAGCCGCGCTGGTCGAAGCGGTGCACGACGGTGAGCGGGTCGAGCAGGCGAGCCACCGGTTCGAGGTAGTCCCAGAGGCCGGGGCCGCCGTGCAGGAGCAGGACCGGTGGGTGGCCGGCCGCGGAGCCTGTGGTCCAGGTTCGCAGCCGGACACCGTCGTCCACTTCGATCATTCGCCCGAAGTTACGGGGTCCAGCGCAGGTTCGGGTTCACGTGCCCGGTCCAGTCGAACGTGGCCATGTTGTCCCAGCCGTCGCCCGTACCGTTGATGTTGGCCGGGTCCCAGCCGTTGCCCTTGATGGCGTACCAGGTGGGTTCCCAGTAGAAGACGCCCATCGCTCCCGCGTTGCGGGCGGTGTTCTGGACGTAGGTGAACTGTGTGGCCTGCCCGGACCAGGAGGCCGGGAGGTTGTCGCAGAGCACCGTGCCGGGGATCGAGTTCTTCTCGCTGTCGGCGTCGGCGGTGGTGAACTGGTACGCCGTCTCCGCGATCACCACCGGCTTGCCGTACCGGGTCCGTACGTCGGTGATGACGTTGTAGAGGTTGGCCAGCGTGCCGTGCCACATGCAGTAGTAGCTCAGCGCCGTGATGTCCCAGGTCACGCCCTGGGCCTTGATGCCGTCGTAGAACCAGCGGGCGTTGCTCATGCTGTCCGCGTCGGCGACGTGGATCATCACCTGGGTGGCGCTGTTACAGGCCTTGGTCGCGTTGTAGCCCTGCTTGAGCAGGCTCGCCAGCGGCGCGAAGTTGTTGTTGCTGACCTGCCCCTGCGGCCAGAGCATGCCGACGTTGATCTCGTTGCCGATCTGCACCGAGTCGGGGGTGGTGCCCTGGGCTTTCAGGCTGGTGCAGATGTCGTACGTGTAGTTGTAGACGTCGGTCTGCAGCTGGGCGAGCGTGTGGGAGTTCCAGGCGGCGGGCTTGTACTGCTTGCCCGGGTCGGCCCACGTGTCGGAGTAATGGAAGTCGATCAGCAGCTTCAGGCCCTTCGCTTTGAGGGAGCGAGCTTGCTGCAGCACCTTGGCCTTGTTGTTGTAACCGCTGGCCGGGTTGTTCCAGATCCGCAGCCGGCCGTAGTTCATGCCGGCCGACTTGAGGATGTCGATCGGGTCCGCGGCGGTGCCGGCCGCGTTGTAGTACGTGGCGCCGAGGTCGAGGCTGCGCTGCAACGACGAGACATCGCCGCCGAGCATGGACAGGGTCGTGGCCGCGGAGGCCGGTGGGGTGAGGGCGGGAGCGGTGAGGAGCAGGGCGGTGGCGCCGAGGGCGGCGACCAGGGTCCGGATGCGGGGAGGCATCGTGGATCCTTCCGGTAGGGGGATATGTGCGGCGCCGGTGACAACGCCGTGGTGGAGCCCTATTGAGGAGAGGATTCGCGCAGGACCAGCGTGGTGGGCACGGTGATGGAGATCGGCGTGCGGCCGGCGATGACGTCGGTGAGCAGGCGGACCATCTCGTCGCTGATCCGGTCGAGCGGGTTGCGTACGGTGCTCAGCGGTGGGTGCAGGGTGGCGGCCAGGCCGGAGTCGTCGAAGCCGACGATGCGGATGTCGCCGGGCACGTCGCGGCCGGCCTCGCGCAGCACCGGCAGGGTGCCCGCGGCCATCGCGTCGGAGGCGGCGAAGACACCGTCGATGTCGGGGGCGCGGGCCAGCAGTTCGCGCATGGCGGCCGTGCCGCTCTCGTGGTTCCAGTCGCCGTGCGCGATGAGTGCCTCGTCGACCGCGATCCCGTGCGAGGTCAGCGCCTCGGTGTACCCGCGGAGCCGGTCGACGCCACCGGCGGTGTCCTGCGGCCCGGTGATGTGCGCGATGCGCCGGCACCCGGCGGCGAGCAGGTGCTCCACCGCCGAGCGGGCACCGGCCCACTCGTCGGCGGCCACCGAGCTGATCGACGCCTCGTGCCCGAGCACCTTGCCGCACGCCACGATCGGGATGCCGGCGCGGACGAGCTGGCCCAGCAGCGGGTCCCCGGAGTGCGGGGAGACCAGCAGCACCCCGTCGACGTGACCGCCGCTGAGGTACGTCACCGCGCGGGTGCGTTCCTCCGGGGTCGCCGCGATCATCAGGATCAGGGTCAGCTCGCGCGCGGACAGCGCCTGGGCCACCCCGCGCAGCAGCACCGCGTAGTTCGGGTCCTGGAACAGCAGGTGCTGCGGTTCGGAGAGCAGGAAGGCGATCGAGCCGGACCGGCCGGTGGCCAGCGAACGGGCGTGCTGGTTCGCGGTGTAACCGGTCCGGGCGATCGCGTCGGTGACCGATCGGACGGCCTCGGGGCTGACCCATTCCTTGCCGTTGAGGACACGGGAGACGGTGGCGTAGGAAACCCCCGCCTCACGAGCGACGTCGCGGATCGTCGGTCGCTTGCGCACTCCAGGGATCATAGTGGTCACCCTCGTCTCAGCCCTTGACCGCACCCGAGGCCAGGTCGACCTGCCAGTAGCGCTGCAGCGCGAGGAAGAGCGCGACGAGCGGCACGATCGACAGCAGCGCGCCGGTCACCACCGAGGTGTACATCGCCGGCTGGGACGCGCCCTGGTTGAGCAGGCCGCTGAGACCCACCGTCACCGGGAAGAGCTTGTCGTCGCCGAGCATGATGTACGGCAGCATGAAGTTGTTCCAGACCGCCACGAACTGGAACAGGAACACGGTCACCAGCCCGGAGCGCATCATCGGCAGCACCACCGTGCCGAAGGTGCGCCAGTCGCCCGCGCCGTCGACCCGGGACGCCTCGAGGACCTCGTTGGGGATGGCGGCGGCGGCGAAGATCCGGGCCAGATAGATCCCGTACGGACTGATGATGCTCGGCAGCAGCACCGCCCAGTACGTGTTCGTCATGCCGACCTTGGCCAGCAGCAGGTACTGCGGGATGGCCAGGATGACACCGGGTACGAGCACGCCGGCGAGCACCATGTTGAACACGACGCTCTTGCCAGGGAAGGTGAACTTGGCGAGCGCGAATCCGGCCATGGCCGACACGAGGGTGGAGGCGAGCGCCCCGAAACCGGCGTACAACGCGGTGTTCGCCATCCAGCGCCAGTACAACCCGTCGCGGTAATTGCTGAGGTCCGCGATGTTGTCGAACAGGTGCGTGCTCGGCGTGAACGTGAACGTCGAGAACAACTCGTCGGAGCTCTTGCTCGCCGCGACCAGCACCCACAGCACGGGCAGCAGGCAGTACACCGCGCCCAGCAGCAACAGGATCGTGGCGGTGGCACTGCGTTTCTTGACCAGCGTCGCGGCCATCAGTCCTCCTGCCGGAATGCGCGGGAGCCGACGAGCTTCAGGAAGCCGAAGGACAGCGCGAACGTCGCGAGGGCGATGATCACCGAGGTGGCCGCCGCGGAGTAGATGTCGTTGCGGGTGAAGGCGTCCCGGTACACCTTCATCAGCGGGGTCCACGTCGCCGAGATGGTGTTGCTCAGCGGGCGCAGGGTCATCGGTTCGGCGAACACCTGCAGCGTGGCGATGAGCGAGAACACGAACGTCATCACCATCGACGGCGCGATGATCGGGATCTTGATGCGCCAGGCGATCTGGACCTCGGAGGCGCCGTCGAGCCGGGCGGCCTCGTACATGTCCTGGGGGATGGCCTTGAGCGCGGTGTACAGCACGATCATGTTGAAGCCGGTGCCGCCCCAGATCGCGATGTTGGCGACCGCGTACAGCACCCACGACGAACCGAGCAGGTTCGGCGAGCCGAGGCCGCTGCCTTCCAGGATGTCGTTGATCGGGCTGATCCGCGGGAGATAGAGGAAACCCCACAGCAGGGACGCCACGACGGCCGGCACGGCATAGGGCAGGAAGATGGCGGTACGCGTGAAGCCGCCGACCTTGGTCCGCCCGGCGTCCAGCAGCAGGGCGAACAGGAGCGCGAGCCCCAGCATGACCGGGACGACGATGAGGCCGTACGCCCCGATCCGGCCGACGCTGGGCAGGAACTCGGCGTCGGTCAGCGAGCGGGCGTAGTTCTCGAACCCGGCCCACACCTCGGTGCGGGAGCCGGAGCCCAGGCCCAGGCCGGAGACCTTCACCTTGCGCAGGCTCAGGTACGCGGCGTAGACGATCGGCGCCCCGAGGAACGCGATGAACAGCACGATGGCGGGGGCGAGGAACGCGTACGGGGTGCCCGCGCGCCGGCTGTGGTGCCGGGGCCGGCGGCCCGCCGCCGTGGGGACGGCGGCGGACCTCTCCGTGACAGGCTGCTCGGTGGCGGGCACCGTGGTCATCCGGCGACCTTGAAGCCGGTGTTCTTCATGTCGTCGACCGTCTGGGTCTGCATCGTCGCCAGGGCGGCCGTGAACTGCGCGCTCTGCTTGGACTCCGCCGCCTTGCCGAACGCGTCGTTGAAGGCGCTGTACGCGACGTTGACGTTCGGGCCGTACGTGAACGGGTTGCCGATCTTGGCCGCGTCGGCGGCGATGGTGTAGAAGTCGGCCTGGTCCGCGAAGAACGCCGGCGGGGTGGTCAGTGCGGCGGCCGAGTCGATCGTGGCGGGGTAGACGTTCGCCGTGCTCGCCAGCAGCTTGATCGCGGCCGGGTCGGTGTTCAGCCACTGGATGAACTGGGCGGCCTGCTTCGGGTGCTTGCTCTGCTTGGTCACCGCGGTGGCGGAACCGCCCCAGTTACCGGTCTTGGGTGCGGCGGCGTCCCACTGCGGCATCGGCGCGGCGGCCCACTTGCCCTTGGTGCTGCCGGCGTTGCCCTCGAGCACTCCCGGCGCCCAGACCGCGCTGACCCAGCCGACCTGCGTGCCGTCGTTGAGCGCCGCGTTCCACTCCGGGGTGTACATCGGGGTGTTGAGGACGGCGCCTTCCTGCACGAGGCCGCCCCAGAAGCCGGCGACCTTCTGCGTCGCGGCGTCGTTGATGTTGACCGACCAGGTGTCGCCGTTGATGCCCCACCAGGAGGCGCCGGCCTGCTGGGCGAGCCCGGTGAACAGCCCGGCGTCGGTGGCCGAGAAGGTGCCCAGGTACTGCTTGGCGTCCGCGGCGTGGATCTTGCGGGCCGCGTCGGCGTACTCGTCCCAGGTCTTCGGGGCGGCGATCTTGAGCTTGTCGAGGACGTCCTTGCGGTAGAAGAACATCAGCGGGGCGTTGTCCTGGGGGACCGCGTACACCGCGTCGCCGCCCAGGGTGACCGAGTTCCAGTTCGACTCGGGGAACTTGTCCTTGAGCGAACCGGTCTCGGCCTTGATGTCCGCGAGCGCGTCCGCGGAGACCAGGGTCGGCACCTTCTGGTACTCGGCCTGCATGATGTCGGGCGCGCCGCTGCCGGCCTTGACCGCCGTGAGCAGCTTGGTGACGGCCGGGTCGCCGCCGTCCTGCTTGTTGACCGTGACCTTGATGTTCGGGTTCGCGGCGTTCCAGGTCTCGACGACCTTGTCCATGTTCGGGGTCCACGTCCAGTACGTCAGCTCGACCGGGCCGGTGGCCTCAGCGTCATCGGAGCTGTCCGAGCTGCTGCACGCGGCCGTCAGAAGAAGAAGGGATGCGGCGAACGCGCCGACGAGTGCTTTTTTCAACGATCCTCCTCGATCGGGAGGCCACTGCCGCCGGAGAAGGACGTCCGGAGCAGTGCCTGTGACCGGTTACAGTGATCTGTGTTTTCCGTCATGTCAAGGGCTTGCGTCAACCCGGTTAACGCGGTGTATCGTCCGCGCAGTTGCCTGTGACCGGTTACAGGCCCCAAGCGAAGGGAACCTTCGTTGGCGACCGATCACCCCGCGCAGCCGCTCGTCGTACGGCATCACCCGTGGACCGAGCCGCTGCGCCACCCGGCGATGAGCAACGAGCAGGACGTGCGTCCCGGCATCGCGCTGACCAGCCGTTATCTGATCCGGGACGGATCACCGATCATCCCGGTTTCGGGCGAAATGCACTACAGCCGCGTGCCGCGGGACCGCTGGGCCGAACGGCTGCGGCAGATGCGGGCCGGCGGGGTCACCGTCGTGGCCACGTACGTGCTCTGGCTGCACCACGCCGAGCACCGTGACCAGCCGCGCTTCGACGGCAACCTCGACATCGCCGCGTTCGTCGACGAGGTGCACGCCGCCGGGCTGGACATCATCCTGCGCATCGGCCCCTGGGTGCACTCCGAGAGCCGCAACGGCGGGTTCCCCGACTGGGTGCAGCAGGCCCCGGTGCGGCACCGCACCGACGACCCGGCCTACCTCGACCTGGTCCGCGAGTGGTTCGGCCAGCTCGGCGCCGCCCTCGAGGGCCGCGCGTCGCAGCACGGCACGGTGCTCGGCATCCAGCTCGAGAACGAGCTGTACACCGAGCCGCAGCACCTCGTCACGCTCAAGCGGCTGTCGCGCGAGGCCGGCATGTCCGCGCCGCTCTGGACCGCGACCGCGTGGGGCGGCGCCGACCTGCCGCCCGAGGAGGTCCTGCCGCTGTACGGCGGGTACGGCGACGGCTTCTGGGTCGACAGCGACGCCCCGTGGGACCCGTCGTTCCGCGACCACTACTTCTTCTCGCACGTCTGGGACGACCCGGGCATCGGTGCCGACGTGCGCCGCGCGCAGAACATCGCGTCCGCGCAGGGCGGCCCGCGGACGCCGTCCGAGCTCTTCCCGCCGGCCACCTGCGAACTCGCCGGCGGCATGGGTACGGCCTACCACCGCCGTCCGCGCCCCTCCGGCCTGGACACGGCGACCGTCGGCCACAACAAGATCGGCAACGGCTCCGCCTGGCAGGGCTACTACATGTACACCGGCGGCACCAACCCCGCCGGTGATCAGGGCATGCAGGAGTCGCACGCGACCGGCTACCCCAACGACATGCAGCGCCTCGGTTACGACTTCCACGCGCCGATCGGTGAGGCCGGCGTCGCGTCGGACAGCTACGAACTGCTCCGCCGCCAGCACGCGTTCCTGCGCGCGTTCGGCCCCGCGCTCGCCGAGATGCCGTCCAGCCTGCCCGTCGTGGTCCCGGCCGGCGTCGACGACAGTACGACCCTGCGCTGGGCCCTGCGCTCGAACGGCGACAGCGGCTTCCTGTTCCTGTCCTGGCACCAGCCGCACATCCCGCTCGACACCTACCGCGACGCCCAGTTCCAGGTCACCCTCGACGACGACACCACGCTGGTGCTCCCGTCGCGCCCGATCGACATCCCGGTCGGCACCCTGGCCCGCTGGCCGCTGCGGTTCCACGGCCTCGACTGGGTCACCGCCACCGCCCTGACCCTGCTCCCGGGCGACGTCCCGACGCTGGTCCTGACCGCCGAGCAGGGCATCGAGGTCGAGGCGTCGATCGCCGGCACCCCGTTCGCGGTGACGCCCGGGCTCGCCCCGACCCGGGTCGAGACCCCGGCCGGCCCGCTCGACCTGCTGGTCCTGGACGCGGCCACCGCCGCCATCGCCTGGGTCGGCGACGACCGCCTGCTGCTCAGCGCCGACGAGCTGGCCTGGGGTCCGGACGGCCGGGTCACCGCCCGGTCGGCCGAGACACCGACGATCCATGTGTACGACGTGACGGCGCGCGCCTTCACCGATCTCCCGCTCACCCCGCCGGCCGGATCCGGCGCGATCGACCCGGCCGGGACCACGCTGGTGCGGCCGGCCGGCACCGCGGTGCCCGTCGCGTACGGCAAGCACGACGGCCGTCAGTCGGCACCCACGCCGGAGATCTTCGACGAGCTCGCCGCCGTCCACCGGGTGGAACTGCCCGCCTGGGCCGGCGACGCCGGCATGGACGCCCTGGTGGAGATCGACTGGGCGGGCGACATCGCGGAGCTGCGGGTCGACGGCCGGACCGCCACCGACCGCTTCTGGGACGGCACCCGCTGGCTGGTCAACCTGCGGGACGCGGGCTACCGGGCCGGCAGCGACCTCACGCTGCACATCCTTCCGCTGGCCACGGGCTCGACGGTGCACCTCCCGGACGACGCCCACGAGCGTCTGCTGGCCACCGAGGGTCAGCTCCTGGCCGTCGACAGCATCCGGGTCATCGGCCGCCGGGTCTGGCACGAAGCCGCCCGCGGCTGATCTTCCCCGCCTGTCACCGCCCGGCCGGGCTCCCCGTCCGGCCGGGCGTGGCAGGCATCGAGCCTCTTGCGGGGCGTACGGTCGGCGCATGCAGACGCTCCCCGCCGAGACGCTGACCGCCATCGGCCGCATGACCGTGGCCGCCACCGAGCTGGAGCACCTGCTCGCCTGGATCGGCGCGGACCAGGCCGGCGGCGACGCGGCGGCCGTCTTCGCGATCCCCGGCGAACCCCTGCTCGCGGCCCGTGCCTCGGCCGACTTCGCCCCACCGGCCCACCGCGACGAACTGATCCTTTACGTCGAAGCGGCCGGCACCCAGCTCGCCCAGAGCCAGGCCGCACTGCGGGCCCTCTGGCGCGACGACGCCCGCCGTGACCCCGACCTCTTCAACGACATCGCCGGCCGGCTCCTGCGCCACACCGACAACCTGCACGAACTGCTGCGCTCAGCGCTGCCGGCCACCTGAGCCGATCAGCCCACCACCCAGCCGTACAGACGCTCGACCCGCAGGCTGAGCACCAGCCGGCCGTCCGCGACCATCACGCTGCGGTATTCGTCCCAGTCGGGGTGTTCCTTCTTGGCGATCAGGCGGTAGATCTCGACCAGCTCGTCGGCGGTCGCGTCGTGCTCGCCGGCGGCCGGGACCGACAGCGACGCGGTCACCTCGGCCGCCACGTAACCGCCGTTGGCCGGCCCGACACGGATCGACGCGCGCGGGTCCCGGCGCAGGTTGTGCACCTTGGCCAGCGTGGCCCGGGTCGAGATCCGCAGGGTACGGGTGTCCGGGCCGGCGGTGTAGTTGACGTCGGAGAGCTGGGGGCGCCCGTCCTTCTTGATGGTCGCCAGCGTGCAGAGATCGGTCGCTTCGATCGCGTTCCACAGATCGTCATCAGACATCTGCACACAGTAGAACGCCGCGGCCCCCTGGTGTGGGGACCGCGGCGTTCGTACCCGGGAGATCAGAGCTTGGCGCACTGACCCAGGCGCGGGCCGCTCACCCTGGTGGGCAGGCCGTTGTTGACCGGTGCCGGCTGGTTGCCGGCGCAGGTCAGCACCCCGTTGATGGAGCCGGCCGCGACGGTGGTCGCGGTCGTGTTGGCCAGCAGCGTGACCGGGCCCTTGACGGTGGAGTTCTCCAGCTGGACCGGACCCGAGCCGGTCACCGTGACCGGGCCGGTGATCGTGCTGGACAGCACCGACACCGTGCCCGCGCCGGTCGCGGTGACCGCCGCGCGCAGCGTCGCGCCCCGCACGTACAGTGAGGCACCCCGGGTCACCGAGATCGCGCCGGTGACCGTCGAGCCCTCGGTGACGCAGGTGACGCCGGACTTCACCGTGAGCGCCCCGACCGTCTTGTCGGCGATCGTGGTGGTGCAGGCCGGGGCCGGCTTGCCGAGCAGTTCGACCTCGGCCAGCGTGGTGGTGGCCTCACCGGTGTTGGCGGTGACGTCGAGCTTGTACTGCGAGTACCGGCCCGGCTTGGCGATCTTGAACGGCCTGGTCTGCAGCCGCCAGTCGAACGTCTGCGCCATGCGCTCGTCGATCGTCGTCCAGGTGGTGCCGTCGTACGAGCCGGACAGCTTCCACGCCTTCGCGTCGCCGGCCACCGCACCCGAGGTCAGGGTGTAGTAGTCGGCCTGCTCGCCACCGCCGGCGAACCGGTACGTCCACGACGGGGTCGCGGTCGGGAAGACCACCCGGGTGGCCGACGTGTCGTCCACCAGCGCCGGCTCCGACGCGGTGCCCTTGCCCGTCCCGGTCAGGTCACGCAGCGGGTTCGCCACCGCGTCACCCTTGGTCAGCGACGGCGGCGCCGCGTCCTTGCCGGTGCCCCACGTCGACGGCTGCGGACCCATCGCGAAGTCCAGCGTCGCACCCTTGGCCAGCAGGTCGTGCGGCAACGACGTCGACGTGTACGCCTTCCCGTTCACCTTCAGCGACTGCACGTACACATTCTTGGCGCTGTTCTTCGGGGCGTTGACCACGATCTTCTTGCCGCCGCCGAGGTTCACGGTCGCCTTGGTGAACAGCGGCGACCCGATCGCGTACGCCGGGTTGCCCATCTGCAGCGGGTAGAACCCGAGCGCGCTGAAGATCTGCCACGCGCTCATCTCGCCGTTGTCCTCGTCGCCCGGGTACCCCTGGCCGATCTCGCTGCCCAGGTAGAGCCGGGACAGCGCCTCGCGGACGGTGGCCTGCGTCTTCGACGGCTGACCGGCGTAGTTGTACATGTACGGGATGTGGTGCGACGGCTGGTTGCTGAAGCCCCACTGACCCATCCGGACGTCGCGTGCCTCGAGCATCTCGTGGATCGTGCCGCCGTACGAGCCGGGGAAGTTCGCCGTCTCCGGCGTCGAGAAGAACTCGTCCAGCTTGCCGGCCAGCGCGTCCTTGCCGCCGTACAGGTTGGCGAGGCCCTGACCGTCCTGCGGCACGTGGAACGCCATGTTCCAGCCGTTGGTCTCGGTGTAGTCGTAACCCCAGACCCGCGGGTCGTACGTCTCCGGGGTCCGGCGCCAGTTCCCGGCGGTGTCCTTGCCCTGGAAGAACTCCACGGACGGGTCGAACATGTTCACGTAGTTGAGCGCGCGGTTCTTGAAGTACTCCGCCTGCTCCTTGTACTCGGCGGCCTTCGGGCCACCCTTCTTCGCGAGCGCCTCGGCCATGTTGGCGATGCCGAAGTCGTTGATGTAGCCGTCCATCGCCCAGGACATGGCCTCGCCGGTGGCGTCGCTCGGCGTGTACCCCTTGAAGATCGAACTGCCCAGCGCCTTACGGCCGACATTGTCGTTGGGCGGGGTCACGGTCGCGTTCTTCACCGCGGCCTCATACGCCTCTTCCGCCGGGATCCCGGGTACGCCCTTGAGGTACGCGTCCGCGAAGGCGACGTCGGAACTGGTGCCGACCATGAGGTTGGCGTACCCCGGTGCGGACCACCGGGAGATCCAGCCGCCGTCGCGGTACTGCTGCACGAACCCGTCGACCATCTCGCCGGCCTCGGCCGGGGTGAGCAGGGAGTACGCCGGCCAGGTGGTGCGGTACGTGTCCCAGAAGCCGTTGTTCACGAACACCTTGCCGTCCTTGACCGGTGCCCCGGTCTGCGTCGGCGTGCTGGCCGGGCTGGTCACCGCGGACTGCACGGTGTGCTTGAAGACCGGGCTCGCGGCGGTGCCGGTGTTCTCGTACGCCGAGTTCGGGTACAGGAACAGCCGGTACAGGTTGGAGTACAGCGTGACGAGCTGGTCCTCGGTCGCGCCCTCCACCTCGACGGTCTTCATCTTGGCGTCCCACGCGGCCCGCGCGGCGTCGCGCACCGACGTGACGGTGGCGTCGGCGGCGAGTTCCAGCTCCAGGTTGTGCTTCGCCTGGTCCACACTGATCAGCGACGTGGCGATGCGCATCGACACGGTCCTGTCCGCGCCGGCGTCCACCTTGACGTACCCGGTCGACGGGCGGTTGCCGCTGGGCAGCATCCCGCTCGCGGTGATCGGGGCGTCGACGGTGGCGTACATGAACATCCGGGTCCACCCGGCGGACAGGCTGCCGCTGTTCACGTCGGACCAGCCGCTGACCGCGTTTTTCGCCGCGTCGATGGTGAGCCCGGCGTTCTCGTTCACGTTGTCGAAGATCAGGTTGCCGCTCTCACCGGGGAACGCGAAATTGAACAACGCCGCGTGGTCGGTGGGGGCGAACTCCGTCTTCAGCCCGTTGTCGAACGTCACGCCGTAGTAGTACGGCTTGGCGACCTCGTTCTCGTGCCCGAAGGCGAGCGAGCGGGCGGTCCGGTCCGCGTCCGGCGTGTCGGGGGCGGTCGACGGCATGACCTGGAACGTCTGCCGGTCACCCATCCACGGGCTGGGCTCGTGGCTGGTCGAGAACGCCTGCAGCGTCGGCCGGTTGTCGGCGTTGTTCGCCCGGTGGTATTCGTACAGCCAGCTCGTGGTGCCGGCGTCGGTCACCGGGGTCCAGAAGTTGAAGCCGTGCGGCACCGCGGTCGCCGGGAAGTTGTTGCCCCGCGAGAAACCACCCGAGGACTGCGTGCCCCGGCGGGTCTCCGCGTACTCGGCCAGGTGGGCCCGCGGCTTCGCCTTCGCGACCGGGGCCAGCGTGATGTCGTCGAACCACGCCCGGAAGCTGGAGCTCTCCGTGCCGTCCGGCTTGTCGTACGCGACCAGGATCCGGTCGACGGTCTTGCCCTTCGCGACGTCACCGATCCGCGCGACCCGCTTGTTCCACTGCGAGGTCAGCAGCGTGTTCGACGTACCCTGCGCGGTGGGGCTGACCACGATGCCGTTCGTGTCCTTGGCCCCGAGCTGGGAGAGATACGTCCCGTCGGTGAACGCCAGGTCCACCGCGGTGTACGTGGCCGGGTTGCTCGCGTCCCGGCGGTTGAACTCCGGGAACACCAGGTAGGACAGCTCGGTGTCGGCCTTGACCGCCACATCGACGTCGAAGACCTTGTTGTACGAGTACCCGCGCCCGTCCGCGACCTGGCGCCCGGAGATCTGCAGCGCCTTGAGGCCGGTGTACCCGACCCCGGACTTCGCCGTCGGGGAGCTGGCCGGCCCGTTGCCGATCCGGCTCCTCACCGGCCCGCCGGCATCCTCCGGGGTGGTGTTCGCGTCGGCCAGGTCCAGGTCGGCGAGCTGGGTGAGGTTGCCGGAGGGGTGCCCGGTGATGTTCAGCCGGTAGATCAGGAACGATCCCGGATTCGCCACCGAGTACGTTTTGGTCTGGAACCGCGCGCTGAACGTCTGCCCGGCCTGCGTGTCGACCGTGGTCCACGTGGTGCCGTCGGCCGAACCCTCCAGGGTCCAGTCCCGCGGGTCCCGCTGGGCGGCGTCGTTGGCCGAGGTCAGCGCGTAGCTGATGACGGTGGCCGGGGCGTCCAGCGTGTACTGCGCCCAGCTCGTCGGCGTGTCGACCAGCCACTTCGAGTCAGGATTGTCGTCGTTGAGGTTGTTCACACCCTCGTTGCTGTTGGGCTCACGGTTCGCCGCGACGGCGACGACCCGCTCGTAGAGGCTGCCCGGCAGGCCATGGGTGAACACGCCGTCGACGCCGCCACTGCGGTCGCCGTCGACGGTGTCGGTCCAGGCCGGCTGCGGGTCGGCGGCCTCGAACGACGACGCGAACGAGGTCGCCGACGCCGCCTGGGCCGCGCCACCGGGGGTCGCGGCCGCAGCCGTGGCCGCCAGGCTCACGGATAACATTGCGACACTCCATCGTGGCCGATGCATGCCGTCTCCTTGTCGCAGGACGTGGGGTTACGCGGGGTGTTGCGCGGGTGGGGAAACATCCGCGACACATCGTCATCGCTAAGTACATCGATCCGCAAGGTCTCGACCGCACACGATCGCGCATTTATGACATCGATGTCAGTCATCCCTCTCCACTCCTTGCGTCCTGCTTTCACCGGGCATATGGTCGAGGCCTGTGACCGCACCCATGTGCGATCTTGTGCACTTCCCACGCGCCCGTCCCACGCGCCCTCAGTGCGGCCGACGATCACCAGCCGCACCTGGCCCCGCGCCCGCAGCTTCGCGCCGGCGAGGCTGGTTCGGATCACCAGCGTCCAGCCGATATCCTCATGCGACAGTCCGCGCGACCGCCACACCATCTTGAACTCCCGCCGCTGCCGCTCCCGCCGCTGCCGCTCCCGCCGCTCCCGCCGCTGCCGCTCCCGCCGCTGCCGATAGTGCCCACTCGCTGCTCATACCTGTTCGCCGCAGCTCCGGGACCCGCGGCGGCGGGCATCATGCTTCTGTCCACCTGCTGCTACTTCCGCCCGTCGCCGCCAGCCGGTGCGCGACCGCCCCACGACCCGCTGGGCAATGCTGGGGGAGGGCGGCGGCTCCCCGGCCGCCACGATCCGCACGGCAGGTCAAGGCCAGTGCGGCCCTGCGGCCCTGCGGCCCTGCGGCCCTGCGGCCCCGATGCTCGGCAACGCCACCCTGCGCGACGACAACCTCTTGAGGTAGATCTCCGACGTGGCGAGAATGACCACCCGGCCGACGATCCGTGAGGACGCTCCGGAATGCCTTGTCGACAGGCGTTCGGGTGTCCCTCAGCTTCAGCCCTCGAGCCGTCCGCGCCGCTTGACAGCCCACCCCCTCGAACCTTGTGCACTCGCGTGGACTACAGGCCTGTTCCCCTCGGTGCGGACCGTTTTAAGGTGGGCTGGTGACCGACGTGGACACCCCCGCCACCGTGCTGGCCCGATTCGCCCGCTCCCCGCTGCGTCCCGGTCTCACCGCCGCTGAGCTGGACGCGGTCGAGCAGGAGTTCGGCTTCTCCTTCGCCGATGATCACCGGGCCCTGCTGGCGGCGGCGCTCCCGGTCGGCCGCGGCTGGCCGGACTGGCGGGACGGCGATCGTGACCAGCTCCGCGAGAAGCTGGCCATGCCGGTCGAGGGCGTGCTCTTCGACGTGGCCGAGAACGGTTTCTGGTATGCCGGGTGGGGCGCCCGCCCAGCGGCGCCGGCCGCAGCGGCGACGGTGGCCCGGGGCTTCCTGCTCACCACCCCGCGGCTGATCCCGGTCTACTCCCACCGGTACCTGCCGGCGGGCCGGGGCACCCAGGGGCATCCGGTCCTGTCGGTGATGCAGACCGACGTGATTCTCTACGGTCCGGACCTGGCCGGTTACCTCAAGCACGAGTTCGGTGGTGAGCGCCCTTCCCTCGACGGCGTCCGGGCGACCGTGCCCTTCTGGCGTGACCTCGTCCGATAGAGCCCCGGCGGGCGCGTGGTGGTTGACCAGCGTGTTCATACCGGCACGACATCCGCGACGACACAGCCGATGTTGTCGGGCGCACCTGCCTCGTAGGCGGCGGCGATCAGCCGGTCGACCGCATGCTGAGGGTCGCCCCCGGCCAGCAGGCCGGCCAGCTCCGGCACCACTGTCCACAGCCCGTCGGTGCAGAGCAGGTAGCGGTCGCCGGCCAGCGCGGTCCGCAGGGAGAGGTCGGCCTCCCCGGAGGAACCGAGCGCCCGCACCAGTAACGGCCGTTGGGGGTGGCCCGCCGCCTCATCCGCACGTAGGGCACCGGTGTCGACGAGCTGCTGCACGTAGCTGTGGTCGTCGGTGAAGCGCGACAACTCGCCGCCACGCAGCAGGTAGGCCCGGGAGTCGCCGATGTGGGCCACCCCGACCCGGCTGCCGGACCAGACCATGGCGGTGAGTGTGGTGATCGCCTGTTCGTCGCCGTCCCCGCCGGACAGAACCCGGACCGCCGCGTCGGCATCCTGCATCCCGCGCTCCAGCACCCCCAGCGGTGAGGAGGCCGGGGTCGCGGCCCGGAACGCCTCGATCGCCGCGGCGGCGGCCCGGTCGCCACCCGGGCCGGCGCCGTCCGCCACCGCGAGCAGGGTGCTGCCCGCCCAGGCCTGGTCCTGGTCGGTGTCGCGGACCTTGCCGATCGAGCAGCCGGTGGCGAACCGCAGGCCGAGGGTGGGGTTGTGCTCGCTCATCGGTGCTCCCTTGCCGGTCAGATAGTCGGTGACGAATGTCGCCAGCCGGTCGCGGGCGGCGAGCTCCGCGGCGGCCTCGGCCATGAACCTCCGGACCGCGGTCGCCGCCTCGGCACCGGGCATCTCGGCGATCGCGCGGATCCGGGCCAGCGGCATCTCGAGCCGGCGCAGCCAGGCCAACAGCCGCGCACGGTCGAGTTGCGCCAGGTCGTAGTAGCGGTATCCGGTCTCGGAGTCGACCGCGGCGGGCGGCAGCAACCCCAGCTCGTCGTAGAGCCGTAGTGCCTTGGGCGACAGCCGTGCCGCCCGGGCGAACGCTCCGATGGTCACCAGGTCCATGCGGAGAGCCTCATCCCTGCCCCAGGGGCCGAGTCAAGTCGCGGCGAAGGACAAAAGCGCGCCGGGGAGGAAGGACGCCTATCGGATGGATTCGGGCGTCGATCGCTGAGCGCGAGCGGACATCGATGTCATACTGCTGTCCCTTGCACGTACTCACTACCCGCACCGCCATGCAGAATCCGGAGCACCATGTCCGCATCCCGGCCCGCCGAGGGTTCCTTCGACCCGGCGGGGCGCCAGCCCACCCTGACCCAGGTCGCGGCCCTCGCCGGAGTCAGCCTCAAGACGGCTTCCCGGGCGCTGAACGACGAGCCGAACGTCGCCGAGGCCACCGGCCGCCGGGTTCGCGAGGCCGCGGACCGGCTCGGGTACCGGCTCAATGGCATCGCGCGCGAGCTCCGGCGCGGGGCGACCTCCGCGCTGGTCGGGCTGATCAGTGGCGACCTGACCAACCCGTTCTACTCGGCGGTGGCCAGCGGCATCGAGCGGGAGCTCCGCCAGCACGGGTTGCAGCTGGTGACGGCCAACAACGACGAGGACGCGGATCTGGAACAGGCGCTGGTCGACGCGTTCCTGCAGCGCCGCGTACGAGCCCTGCTGGTGGTGCCGAGCGGTGAGCGGCACGATTTTCTGGCGATCGAGGGCAACCGCGGGGTGCCGTTCGTGTTCCTGGACCGGCCGCCGGACGGCGTGGACGCGGACACCGTCGTGATCGACAACGCGGGTGGGGCCCGGGCGGCCGCTGAGCATCTGCTGGGTGGTGGGCACCGGCGGATCGCGCTGATCGCGGACCTGGAGCGCAAGGCGCCGCAGCGGGGCCGGATCGACAGTTTCGTGCAGTCGATGGAGTCGGCCGGTAACGATGAGTGGCGGCCCTATCTGCGGACCGATGTCCATGATGTGCACCGCGCGGAGGAGACGGTCCGGGATCTGCTGGCGCTCGATCCGCCGCCGACCGCGCTGTTCACCACGAACAACCGGCTGACCACCGGCGCGTTGCGGGCGTTGCGGGGACGCACCGACCAGCCGGCGCTCGTGGGCTTCGACGATTTCGACCTCGCCGACGTGATCGGCACGACAGTGGTGGCGCACGACGCTGTCGCCATGGGGCGGGAGGCGGCGCGGCTCGCCCATGAGCGGATCAGTGGTTATCGCGGCCCCGCCCGTACCGTGACCATCTCGACCACCGTGATCCCGCGCGGCAGCGGGGAGCGACCACCCGCCTGAGGCGGATTGTGCCGGATCGGCGCGGCGGGCGGCGCTGCGAGCTGCGGCAACGTCCCCTAAAGTGCTAGGGGCTGTGGTGGAAGTGGAGCCGCGCCTCGCCTCGACGCCACTTCCAGAACAGCCCCTAGCCGTGACGTTGGAGTACCCGTTGTGACACTGGAAATCGAACGGCCCGCCGATGTCGAGCGGCCCATCGTGCGCAGGACCGCCGAGGACGTCCGGGCTGACCGCCGCGCTGCCGCCCGCCGCCACCAGGCCGCCCTGCATGTGGTGGCGGTCACCCTCGCGTGGCTGGTCTGTGTGCCGCTCGTCCTCGGCTGGGGGGTGCTCGGTCCGCAACGCCAGGACGGGGTGGTTCTGTTCGCCGCGCTGCTGGCCGTCGTGATGCCGTTCACCGCGGCGGTGATCGCGACCCGCAGCGGGTTGTACTTCACCGGTGGGTGTTACGTGGTGCTGACCCTGGCCATGATCGTCCCCGCGGTCAGCGTGGTGCAGGCAGGATGAGGGTATGGCGGCCGAGAAGGAAGAGCGTGACGGCGTACCCCTGACCAATCTGGACCAGGAGCTCTTCCCGGATGCCGGGGTGAGCAAGCGGGAGCTGGTCGACTATCTCGACGCGGTCCGGGAGCGGATCGTCCCGGTGTTGCGGGACCGGCCGCTGTCGGTGATCCGGGTGCTGCGTGGCCAGGACCGCTTCATGCAGAAGAATCTGCCGAAACACACCCCGGAGTGGGTGCCGCGGACGACGGTCTGGGCCGAGGCGTCGCACCGTGAGGTGACCTATGCGCTCTGCAACGACCGCCGGACCCTGCTGTGGTTCGCCAACCAGCGCGCGGTCGAGTTCCATCCCACGCTGATGACGGTGGCCGACCATGATCACCCCACCCACCTGATCATGGACCTGGACCCGCCGGAGGGCGGCGACTTCGCGCTCGCGGTGGCCGCGGCCCGGCTGGTCCGGCGGGCGCTCGCCGACGTGGGCCTGGACGGAGCGGTGAAGACCAGCGGCGCGAAGGGCCTGCACGTGTTCGTCCCGCTCGACGCAAGCGCGCAGACCGGGGATGTCGCGGCCGCGACCAGGGCGGTCGCGGCCCGGGCCGAGCGCCTGGATCCGGAACTGGCCACGACCGCGTTCATCCGCGAGGACCGGCACGGCAAGGTCTTCCTCGACGCGACACGATCCGGTGGGGCGAGCGTGGCGGCCACCTACAGCCCGCGGGCACGACCGGGTCTGCCGGTCTCCTTCCCGGTGGGCTGGGACCGGCTCGGTGACATCAGGCCCACCGATTTCACCGTACGGACGGTGCCCGCGATTCTCGGCGACAGCGACCCGTGGGCGGAGTCGATGCCGGCGCCGCAGAGCCTCGACGCCGGCCTGATCGAACACGGGCACACCATCCCGGTCGCCCGGGTCGCGGCCATGCACGAGGGCAAGCGGCGGGCCCGGGCTAAACGGGCGGCGCAGGACGGGGCCGGCTAACCGGCCAGGGCGACGTCCGCCCGGCTCCGGGGCAGGTCACGACGCCCACGGAAGGGGCCGAGCAGGATGATCAGGCCGCTCACCGCGTACCCCAGGGTCATGATGGTGATCGCGGCCCGAACGCCGAAGGCGGTCGCCGCCGCGCCACCCAGCACGGCCCCCACCGGGATCGCGCCGAGGTTGACGAACTGCATGCCGGTCACCACCCGGCCGAGCAGAGCGGCCGGGCAGTAGGCCTGCCGGAAGCTGCCGGCGAGCACGTTGCCGGCGATCACCCCGAAGCTGACGCCGACCATGCCGGCGACGAACAGGACGAGCCCGGCGCCGGGGCGGGTCAGCGGCACGAGCAGGGCGGCGACGCCGGCGAAGACCTTGCAACCGACGATCGTACGGGCGGCGCCGAACCGGCCGGCCAGTCCGGGCGCGGCGGCCGCGGCGCCGATCCCGCCCAGCGCGGTGATCGACAGGAGGACCCCGACCGCGGTGGTGCTGAGCCCGACCTCCCGCACGAGGAACACGATGAGCAGCGCGTTCATGCCGGTGAGCAGCAGGTTGGCGGTCGCGCCGTGGATCGTGAGGTTGCGCAGGTAGCGGTCGTGGGCCAGCCAGCGCACGCCGGTGACGATGTCGTGGCCGATGCTCGTGCCCCGGACCACCTCGGGCCGGCGTTCCGGCCGCGGGATGCGCCACAGGAAGAACGCCGAGATCAGGAAGCTGACGGCGTCCACCACCAGCCCGGCGACCGCGGAGACGGCCGCGATCAGCGCGCCGCCGAGCGCCGGGCCGGCGACCTGCGCGGCCGACTCGGTGCCCTGCAGGATCGCATTCGCGCCGACCAGTCGTTCCTTGTCGAACATCGCCGGAAGGTACGCCGTCCAGGCGACCGTGAAGAACACCGAGGCGACGCCGAGCAGCATGGCCACGGCGAGCAGGTGACCCATGGTGAGCAGGCCCAGCCAGGCGGCGACCGGCACACTGATCACCACCCCGGCGGCGCACAGATCACTGGCCAGCATCACCGGGCGGCGTGCGACGCGGTCGATCCAGGCGCCGGCGGGCAGGCCGATGACCAGCCACGGCAGCCAGGCCGCGGCGGTGAGCAGACTGACCATGAACGCGCTCGCATCGAGGACCTGCATCGCGATCAGGGGCGTGGCGATCGTGGCGACCGACGTGCCGAACTTGCTGACGGTCATGCCCGCCCACAGGTTCCGGAACGCCGGGTCGCCGGTCAGGGCCGTCCGGGGAACCCCCGGCTCATGAAGAACACCGGTTCCCGTTCGGGGGCCGGCGGCCGGTTCGCGTACTGATTCATCAGCTCCTGGACCTTCTCGCCCAGCTCGGCGAGCTCCGCCGGGCTCAGACGCAGGAAGCTGTCGGTCGAAAACGCGGTGGACACCCATGGTTCCTCCTTGGCTGCGGGGCTGCCGATCCAGGTGGTGGCGAGTTCGACCTGTCGCTGCAGGCCGAGGGCCACGGCGGTGTCGGCGGCCGCGAGATCCGCGGCGTCCCCGGCGAAGTCGGCGACCGACCAGGTGATCGCCTGGTCGGGCATGCGCCACCAGTGCTCCTTGCGGTTGCGGGCGAGCTCGGGCGCTTCCTCGATGAGCCCGGCTCCGGCGAGAACCCGCAGGTGGTGACTGATGTTGGCGACCGCCTGACCGGTCACCCGGGCCAGCACGCTCGGCATGGAAGGGCCGTCGACCCGCAGGACATCAAGAAGCCTTCGGCGTACGGGATGAGCGACCGCCTTGAGCACGGCGGCGTCCTTGATCTGTGCCATGCCTCCACTGTGGCATGGTTAAGAGATGTTGCGCAACAGCTCTTTACTAAACGCCGGTCCACTCGGCGATGTTGCAGAACAGCTCCGCCTGCTCGAGCGCGTCATCAAGCGCGTGATGGGTGTGCTTCCCCGTCGGCTTCAGGTGCTCCGGCATCGAACGCTTGCCCACACCGCGGATCGGCACGTGGGCCTTCTGCGCGTACAACGTCTTGATGTCGAGGTGCGCCGAGTGCCCGAACGGCGAACCGCCGGTGAAACGGACCTGATACCAGTACGTGAACATCCAGTCGAAGCCCAGCGGATACCCCACGAACACCGGCCGGGCCCGGTGCCGGCCGGCCATCTCCTCGATCCAGGCGACGTTCTCCGCCATGGCCCGCGCCGGTGCCGCCCCGGTCCGCGCCAGCGCCGCCCGGTCCAGCCCGCTCACGGCCAGCGCCGCGGGCACGAAATCCGGTGAGATCGGCTGCAACTCCCGATAGAACGTGGCCGGCTCCACCCGCGCGAAGACGTTGCCGTCGAACGTCGCGGCGACCGCCATTCCGAGGGACAGCATCGAGTACGGACCCGGGATCGGGCCGTCCGCCTCGATATCGGTGGAGATGTAAAGGTCAATCGGCACGCGGGCGATCCTAGGGCCGTTCACAACTGCGGGGGAACATATTTCACTCTCCCGGTTCGTCCCTTTCCCCTCATTTACCCTCCACATGGACATCACAGGCCGCACACAGCGGGCGCCGGTTTGCTGGTTGCAATCCGTTCTCGAGGGAAGGCGACACCATGCAGGAGCCCGAAACCAACGCCGCGTACGTACGCCGGGTGCACGACAAAGGTTTGGCCTTCGACCTGCGCACGATGTCCCGCCGCCGCCTGCTCGCCGGCCTGGGCGGGGTGGGAGCGATGGCCCTGGTGGCAGCCTGCGGCACCGACTCGGACACCGCGTCGCCCAGCAGCAGCAGCAGCGCCACGTCGGCGAGCGGCTCGCTCACTGAGGTCGAATCGGAGACGGCTGGACCGTACCCCGCGGACGGCTCGAACGGCCCGGACGTGCGAACGCTCGACGGAATCGTCCGCAAAGACATCCGCACGTCGTTCGGCGACGCCAGCGGAACGGCCGAAGGCGTTCCCCTCGAATTCTCCCTCGTGGTCCAGGACCTCACCGGAGCACCGGTCACCGGGGCGGCGGTCTACGCCTGGCACTGCGACCGGGACGGCAATTATTCGCTCTACTCGGAAAGCATTGCCAAGGAAAACTACCTCCGCGGCATCCAGGAAACCGACGACACCGGAACGGTATCGTTCACGAGCATCTTCCCGGCCTGCTACACCGGCCGCTGGCCGCACATCCACTTCGAGGTCTACTCCTCGCTGGAGAACGCCACCAGCGGCGACGGCCCGATCGTCAAGACCTCCCAGATCGCCATCCCCGAGGACGCGGCGGACGCGGTCTACGAGACCGACGGCTACAGCAAGAGCGTGTCCAACATGAGCCAGGTCTCCCTCGCCACCGACAACGTCTTCGGCGACGATTCGGCAGCCACCGAACTCGCCACGATGACCGGCAGCGCCACCGAGGGCTACCAGGCCACACTCACGATCGCGGTGGACCCGGGCGGCGAGGAAACCGGAGGCGGAAACGCCCCCGGAGGCGGCGCGCCCCCGTCCGGAGCCCCCGGCGGTGACGGAACCCCGCCCTCCGGAGCTCCCGGCGGAGGTGGCACGCCCCCGTCCGGCGGCCCCGGCGGAGGCGGAACCCCGCCGTCCGGAGCCCCCACCAGCTGACCCACCACCGCACAGGCTGGCCGGCCAGGTGTCCGTCGCCCGGCCGGCCACCCGGGCAGAGGTCTCATCCGGGTTCCGATCCCGTCCCGGCCGAACCATCCAGGTCGACCGATCGTGGTACGTCGAAAAGTCGATAGCTACCGATCAATGCCCCTCGCACAATCGGACACATGACCGCGCCCGGCGACGAAGCCCTCATGATCACGCTGCTGGCAACCTTCACCGCCTGCACGGGCTACGCAGCCGGCCGCCTGCACCAATGGCGCCGGTCCCTGGCGGACCGCGAGGATGCCTATCGCGACGGCTACGACGAAGCGACCCACAACGTCTTCTCCATGGCAGCCCGCATAGCCTCCCCCCACCGCGCCACACCCACCCCGGCACCCAGTCATGCGCCGGCATCCACCCCAATGGCGGCACCTTTGCCCGCGTCAGGAGTTGGGCCGGGTCCGCGGTCGGCGCCGCTGCCGCAGGTCGCAGGTGCTGCGGGTGGGCGCCATCATGTGCCTGATGAGCTGGTCGAGGCGGCGACCTATCGGCTGCCGCCGGACCGGGTTGCCCGGGCCAAGGTTCCGGGATCGGAGCTGCCTTCCGCGGGGCCGGACCAGGACTCGGGCGGGTCCGCTCGGGCCGAGGGTTCGCGGGCCGCTGTCACGCAGCCGGTGGTGCCTCGTCCGCGGACGCCGGCTCGGAACTCGAAGATCTGAGGGCCGGGTTCCGCAGAGCTCGGAAGCAGGCCCGCACCTCCTCGACGAAGAGGTCCGGCTGCTCGAACGCGGCGAAGTGGCCGCCCCGGGCCGGCTCGCTCCAGTAGCGGATGTCGGTGAAGCGTTTCTGGGCCCAGCGGCGGGACGGGCGGGGATTCTCCCTCGGGAAGATCGTGCAGCCGGTCGGCACGGTGATCTCGTCGGTCGTGCCGATCCGGAAGCGGGCCTGGACGTCGCGGAAGCTCTCGCGGTAGAGCCGGGCCGCGGACGCGCCGGTGCCCGGCAGCCAGTAGAACATCAGGTTGTCGAGCAGGTCGTCGTCGGTGAGCGGGTTGCCGTCGGTCCAGGCCTCGAATTTCTCGATGATCCATGCGCAGAGGGCCGCGGGGGAGTCGACCAGGGCGTACCCGATGGTCTGGGGTCTGGTGGTCTGTTGCAGGGAGTAGGCGTCGCCGTCCTGGCCCGCTGTCTCGAGGTCGTCGAGGGCGGCCCGTTCGCCGGGGGTGAGATCGTCGAGGGTCGCCGGGTCCGGGGCGACCAGCGGCGGGGTCAGGTGCAGGCCGATCACCGATTCCGGGAACTGCTGGGCGATGCTGGTGCTGACGCTGGTGCCCCAGTCGTGGCCGCTCGCCGCGAAACGGTCGTAGCCGAGCCGTCCCATCAGGGTGGTCCACGTGCGGGCGATGCGTTCGACCGTCCAGCCGGCGGTGGTGGGCTTGTCGCTGAAACCGTATCCGGGCAGGGACGGGCACACGACGTGGAAGTCGGCGGTGAGCGGCTCGACGACCCGGGCGAACTCGACGATCGAACCCGGCCAGCCGTGGGTCAGGATCAGTGGGGTCGCGTCCGGGTCGGCTGATCGCGCGTGCACGAAGTGGATCCCGAGGCCGTCGATCTCGGTACGGAACTGCGGCAGGCGACCGAGCCGGTGTTCGGTGGCCCGCCAGTCGTAGCCGTCCGCCCAGTAGGCGCACAGCGCGCGCACCCGGTCGAGGGGCGGGCCCTGCTCCCACCCCGCGGTGGTGGCGGGCTCGGGCCATCGGGTCCGGTGCAGGCGGTCGCGCAGGTCGGTGAGCTGGTCGTCGGTGGCCCGGAGCTCGAACGGGGTGATCATGCCGGCGGGCCCGCGGCGATCCGGTCGCGGATCTGCCGCATCCGCTCGGGGCTGTGGTGCGGCAGCTCCCAGCGTGTCTCGAGCCACCAGGTGCAGCCCGCCTCGGCCCAGGGAGCGACCTGGGCCCGGGCCGCCACCGGATCGTCCGCCGGGGTCTCGCCCTCGGTCAGGACGTCGAGGCCGGGTGCGGCGTCGTGGTCGGTCAGCCACGCGCGCAGCGCACGGGCGTCATCGGGGGTCTCGAGGCCCTGGGGGATGACGCCGTCGCAGCGCAGTGCGCGGCGCAGGGATTTCGGCCGGGGCCAGGCCGCGACCACCCAGATCGGGATGTGCTCCTGCACCGGCGCGCCGACCTCGGCCAGGTCCGGGCGGGCGACGTCGTAGTCGTAGTGCGGACCGTGATGGCTGGTGCCGCCGGCCCAGAGGGCCCGCAGGAGATCGATGCCGTCGTCCATCATCGCGGCGCGCTCGCGCAGGTCGGTGACCTCGCCGGTGTCCGGGAGGTCGGTGGCCGTCGCGCCCACGCCGATGCCGAGGATCGCCCGGCCGCCGGACAGCTGGTCGACGGTCGCGACCTGGCTGGCGACCTTCCACGGGCGCCGCCAGGGCAGCGGCGTCAGCATCGTGCCGAGCCGGATCCGGCTCGTGAGCGTCGCCATCGCCGCGAGCAGGCTCCAGGCGTCCACGCCGGACGCTGCCTCCCATACGAAGACGGCGTCCCAGCCGGAACGCTCCGCGAGGACCGCTTGCTCGACCTGCTCGGGCCCGGTGCCGCCGGGCAGAACCACCCCGTACTTCATGCCCGCGAGATTAGCCGCGGGGTCCGACATTTTTCAGACGCGCGCCGAGGCCAGGGCTTCCTGCAGGCCACGGGCGGCGAGGCGGTCGGCGCGCTCGTTCTCGGGGTGGCCGGCGTGTCCTTTGACCCAGTGCCACTGGACGTCGTGGCGCTGGACCGCGGCGTCGAGCAGCTTCCAGAGGTCGACGTTCTTCACCGGCTGCTTGGCGGAGGTCTGCCAGCCGTTGGACTTCCACTTGGGCAGCCACTTCGTGATGCCGTCGCGTACATAGATGCTGTCGGTGTAAAGACGGACCGGCAGCGGAGCGCGGGTGAGGCTCTCCAGGGCGCGGATCGGCGCCATCAGTTCCATGCGGTTGTTGGTCGTCGAGGTGGCCTCGCCGCCGCAGAGGTCCTTCTCGCTGGTTCCCCAGCGCAGCACGGCGCCCCAGCCGCCCGGTCCCGGGTTCGGCGCGCAGGAGCCGTCCGTGTAGATCTCCACCGTGGTGAGCGCGCCCGTCATGGCGAGCACCCTAACGGATCTGAAGTGTCAGGCCGCCGGACCGGTGACCTGCGTGACGTTGCAGGTCCTCGGGGGGAACCGGGTTCCGGTCCGGCGGCCTGCCCCCGCAAACTGGGTTTGGGAGCGCTCCCACGGGCTAGCTTAGCGGTAAAGAGCGGTCTCGGCCACACCCCGGCCGGTACCCGCGGGACGGCAAGTACAGTTTCGGCATGCTTGAGAACGCCGTCGAGGTGCGGGACGTCGTCGTCAAGTACGGCGAGGTGACCGCGGTCGACGGGGTCTCCCTGTCGGTCCCGCGCGGATCGATCCTCGCCCTGCTCGGCAACAACGGCGCCGGAAAGACAAGTCTGCTCCAGGTCTGCGAGGGTTTCCGCGGCCCGGACGACGGTTCCGCGCGGGTGCTCGGCCTCGATCCGATCGCCGACCACGACGCGCTGATGCCACGGCTCGGCATCATGCTGCAGTCCGGTGGCGTCTATCCCTGGGCCACGGCCGGGGAGATCCTGCGGCTCTTCGCCTCCTACTCCGCGAATCCGCTCGATGTGGACATGCTCCTCGACCGCCTCGGCCTGCGGAAGTTCGCCAAGACCCGGTTCCGCCGGCTCTCCGGTGGCGAGCAGCAGCGGCTGTCGCTCGCGGTGGCCCTCGTCGGCCGTCCCGAGCTGGTCTTCCTCGACGAGCCCACCGCCGGCATGGACGTCGGGGCCCGGCAGACGACCTGGGAGCTGGTCGACAGCCTCCGCTCCGACGGCGTCTCGGTGCTGCTCACCACCCATCTGCTCGACGAGGCCGAGAGCCTCGCCGACCAGGTCGTCATCATGGACAACGGCGTGGTCGCCGCGACCGGCACGCCCGCCGAACTCACCGCCGCCGCCGGGATCGACCTCCTTCAGGTACGAGCGGAGCCCGGGCTCCCCATCCCGGGGCTGGCCGCCCTCCTTGACGCCAAGGTCATCGAGGAGGGTCCGGGCGAGTATGTGATCGCCGGTGCCCTGGACACGGACTCCCTGGCCGAGGTGCTCGCCTGGTTCGCCCGGGCCGGTGCGCAGGTCACCGCCGTGAACACCCGCAGGCGCACGCTCGAAGACGTCTACCTGGCCCTGACCGCGGGAGCGACCCGATGACCGCCGGCACCTTCACCCCCGCCCCGGGACGCGCTCCCATGCGCGCGATCCTCAAGAGCCAGATCCGGATGGAGCTGGTGCTCACCGCCCGCCGCGGTGAGGCCGTGGTGCTGGCGATGGGTGTGCCGCTGCTGGTGCTGCTCGGCGCCGGGCTCACCCGGGCCACCAACGTGCCCTCGGACGACCGGCTCGGCTATGTGGTGCCCGGGGTGCTGGCCCTGACCGTCATGTCCACCGCTTTCACCGGCCAGGCGATCACCACCGGGTACGAACGCAGCTACGGCGTGCTCAAGCGGCTCGGCGCCTCGCCGCTCACCCGCCCCGGCCTGCTCTTCTCGAAGACCGCGGCGATCCTCGCCCTGGTCGGCCTGCAGATCCTCGCGCTCGGCCTGGTCGGCGTGGCGGTCGGCTGGCGCCCCGGCCTCGCGCACCTGCTGCCGGCCGTCGGCGTGACCGTGCTGGCCACCGCCGCCTACTGCGGCTTCGCGCTGCTCATCGCCAGTCTGCTGCGGCCCGAGACGGTGACCGCCGGGGCGACCCTGATCTACGTGCTGATGCTGGCCGCCGGCGGGATCATGTTCGCCGCGCCCGATCTGGGCCCGGCCGGGCACTTCCTGCTGCCGCTCGCGGCGCACGCCCAGGCGCTGCGGGACACCCTCACCGACGGCACCGCGGTGCCCGGGTCGATCTGGCTCAGTCTCACGCTCTGGGCCGTGGCCGGCCTGACGCTGGCCGCCCGCAAGTTCCGCTGGGAGTAACCACCCACAGGAACCCCTCAGGGCAGCCACAGGGCTGAGAGAGGTCGCTGCCGCACATTTGTTGAGTCGTCAACGAATGAGGGAGGCGATCCGATGGACCGGGACACAGCTCTTCGCCGCACCACGGCGATCACCGGGGTGTTCGTGGCTGCCGGGATCGCCGGCACGCTGGCCGTGGGCATGGCAGCGGCCCAGGCCGCGACGACCACCAGCACGGGTACGGACTCGAGCAGCACCGACTCGACCAGCTCCGGCAGCGGCGGTTCGGCGAGCACGGACAGCAGTTCGGGCAGCAGCTCGGACAGCAGCAGTTCGGGCAGCGGCACCTCCGGCAGCAGCGACTCGCCGCAGCTCTCCAGCGGTGGCAGCGACGCCGGCCAGGCCACGTCGGGCGGGTCCTGACATGCCGCTCGTCGAGACGCTGCCGGTCGGCGCGGACACCGCGCAGTGGCCGGTCTGGGGCACCACGGCCCGGATCGTGGTCACCGACCCGGCCGCCGTCGACGCCGCCGCCGAGCTGGTGCGCGCGGAACTCGCCGCCGTCGACGAGGCGTGCAGCCGCTTCCGCCCGGACTCCGAGCTGCGCGCCGCCTGCCGGACCGGCGGTCGCCCGGTGACGGTCTCACCGCTGCTGGCCGACCTGGTCGCGGCCGCGTTGGAAGCCGCCCGGCAGACCGGCGGCGCCGTCGACCCGACGGTCGGCGCGGCTCTGTGCGGCCTCGGCTACGACCGCGATTTCGCCGCGATCACCGGGGTCGGCTTCGACCGTGATTTCACGGCGCTCCCTGGCGTGGGGCGCGACCGTGACGGCATCGCGATCACCGGGGTCGGGTACGACCGTGATTTCACGGCGCTTCCCGGCGTGGGGCGCGACCGTGACGGCATCGCGATCACCGGGGTCGGGTACGACCTGGACTTCGCGGCTGTCACCGGGCGACGGGTCGCGGCGGCGGTGCGGGTCTTTCCGGCGCCTGACTGGCGGGCCGTCGTGCTCGAGGGTGAGCGCCTGACCGTGCCGGACGGGGTGCTGCTGGACCTCGGCGCCACCGCGAAGGCGGCCGCCGCGGACCGGGCCGCCGCCCGGGTCGCCCACCGGCTCGGCGTCGGCGTGCTGGTCGCGCTCGGCGGGGACATCGCCACCGCCGGGGCCGCTCCGGACGGCGGCTGGCGGGTTCTCGTACGGGACCGGCCCGGTGACCCGGACTGTGTCGTCCGGCTGCCGGCCGGGGCGGCGCTGGCCACCTCCAGCACCGCCGCCCGCACCTGGGGACGTCCCGGCGAGCTGCTCCACCACATCGTCGACCCGCGGACCGGCACGCCGGCGCGCCCGGTGTGGCGTACGGTCTCCGTCGCCGCGTCCACCTGCCTGCGGGCGAACACGTTGAGCACCGCCGCCGTCGTCCGTGGCCGGGACGCCCCGCGGCTGCTCGACGGAACGCCGGCCCGCCTGGTCACGCCGGATCTGGACGTGGTGCGCCTGGGCGGGTGGCCGGCATGACCGACGCGCTCTGGTATTTCGGCCGGGGGACCGGACTGGTCTCGCTGGTCCTGCTCTCCGTGGTGGTCGCGCTCGGCGTCGGCGCCCGGTCCGGCCGGACCGCGTTCGGCCTGCCCCGCTTCGCGGTCAACCTGCTGCACCGCAACGCCGCGCTCCTGGCGGTGGTCTTTCTGGCCGGGCACGTGCTCAGCCTCTACTTCGATCCGTACGCGCAGCTGCGGTTCTTCGATCTGTTCGTGCCGTTCGGCGGGGCCTATCGCCCGTTCTGGCTCGGTCTGGGCACCGTCGGCCTCGATCTGATCGTCGCGCTGGTCGTCACCAGTCTGCTGCGCCGCCGGCTCGGGGCGCGGGCCTGGCGGGCGGTGCACTGGCTGGCCTATCTGTGCTGGCCGGTGGCCGTCCTGCACGGCCTGCAGACCGGCTCGGACGGCGGTACGTGGTGGTTGCGCACCGTCACGGCGGCCTGCGCCGCTCTGGTCATCGCCGCCGTCGTCTGGCGCCTCACCCCCGCCTTCGCCCGTTTCCCCGGCCGCGCGCCCCGGCGTCAGCCCCGGTCCGCCTCGCGGCGTGAACTCCAGGAGATCCGATGAGCATCGTGGACACGCTGCCCATGGTCGGCCGGCGGCTGCTCGCCGGTTCCACCGACGGGCGGCTCGACGAACACCTGCGCCGGTACGGCCGGCCGCCGCGCCTGGACGGCCCGCGGCTGGTGGGGCTGTTGCGTGCTGCCGGGCTCACCGGTCGTGGCGGCGCGGGGTTCCCGACCTGGCGCAAGGTGGAGGCCGTGCTCCGCGCCGACGGCGTCGCGGTGGTCGTGGCCAACGGGTCGGAGGGGGAGCCGGCCAGTGGAAAGGACCGGGCGCTCCTTTCGTACCAGCCGCATCTGGTTCTTGACGGCCTGCAGCTTGCCGCCGGAGCCCTCGGCGCGCGTCAGGCCCATGTCTATGTCGCCGCGGCCGCGGCTGCCGGGGTGCGCGCCGCCCTGGACGCGCGGCGTGGCGCCGGGTTGGATCCCGTCGCGGTGACGGTGACCGTCGCGCCGGACCGGTTCGTCGCGGGGGAGGAGTCAGCCGTGGTCAATGCCGTCTCCGGGCGGCCCGCGGTGCCCTCGGACAAGTGGGTGCGGGTCACCGAGGCGGGGGTCGGTGGTGCGCCCACGCTGGTGCAGAACGTCGAGACCCTGGCTCACCTGGCGCTGATCGCCCGCTTCGGACCGGACTGGTTCCGCGAGGCCGGGACGCCCGGCGAACCGGGTACGTTCCTGGCCACCGTCAGTGGCGCGGTCCACGCCCCGGGGGTGTTCGAGGCCGGCTACGGCGTCCGGCTGGGTGACCTGATCGATGCGGCCGGGGGGCCCGCCGAGCGGTTGCGGGCGGTGCTGATCGGCGGCTATCACGGCGGTTGGGTGCCGGCCCGGCCCGACCTGGAAATCAGCCGCGCCGGGCTGGCTGCCTACGGCGCGACGCCCGGGGCGGGCATCGTGCTGGCGCTGCCGGCCGGCGTCTGCGGGCTGACCGAGACCGCGCGGATCGCCGGATACCTCGCCGGGCAGGTCGCCGGGCAATGTGGTCCGTGCGTGAACGGCCTGCCCCGGCTGGCGACCACCCTGGGCGATCTGGCCGCCCGGCGGTTGCGGCCCGGGTTGACCGCCGAGGTGGAACGGCTCGCTGTGCTGGTGAGCGGGCGCGGGGCGTGCCGGCATCCCGACGGCAGCGTGCGGATGATCCGGAGTGCGATGCGGACATTCGAGGAGGAGGTCGCCGCGCATCTGGTGGGGCGTTGTGTGGCGGAGGAAGCGCGATGAGCGAAAACAGACTTCACATCGACTGGACCGCCTGCGACGGACGCGGGCTGTGTGCCGAGTTGCTGAACGAGATCCTGATCGAGGACGAGTGGGGTTACCCGCTCGCCCGCAGCGGCGAGACCGCCCCCACGGTGCCGGAACCGCTGCGGAAGAACGCTCGCCGGGCGGTGGACCGCTGTCCCGCTCTCGCATTACGCCTCGTCAATAGCTGATTTCCCATCGGGCCGGTCTTTTTTCACTATGGTGAAGAAAGACCGGCCTTAATGATCTCTCTCGGTCGGGAGCGCTCCCATATGGATCGTGGAAAACTGAGAGTGAACTGGAAACTCGCTCGGAATGGCCTCCGGCAAGCAGCAATATTGACGCGTGTCAAGTACGCAGTGGCGCGGAGACTTGCCGCTGCCGAATGGTCACGTCCTGTGCCGACAGTGGCGGTGCACAATGTTTCGTATCGAAGATCACAACTCCCCCTGTCGTAGTCGGCCGGCGGCACTGTGTTAGCGTGCTGAGTCGCGTACCGCACCAGCCGGACATATCGCTGGGCCGTATGCCACCAAACCGGACTGTGGACAAGTCTTCCGTCGTGGCTGCTTAGACCGCTATATTGTCCGCAGTGGATCGGGTGCCGCCCGCGTCGGCCGCCAGGAAGCTTTCAGCAATGTGTGTCGAACATCGATAAAGATTGCGACACGCGGGTTCGGAAATTACGCGATCTTCGTCTAGCGTTCACCGCCAGGGTGTTCCTTGCGCTTGTTTCTTGTGAGGCCAAGGGGTGGGGTGCGTGGCAACTGTGATGTGCAGGAAATTGCCGGGTGGGCGTGGGGTCTCACTGGAGGCAGAGGCGTCGTGACAACGACGGATACGGCGACGGACGGTGTCGCCACACAGGAGATCCCGCGAACCCCGCAGTATTCCGGCTTCACCGAAAGGGATCTCGGTGAGATCGCCGGGCGGGGGCAGGCCGACCGCTGGGTGTGGGAGGCGCGCTACGTCAAGCTGCTGCTCGTCGTCGACTTCTCGGCGACGGTCGCCGCGACGCTGGCCGCGTTCGTCCTGCGGTTCCAGGGTGCTGCCTACGCCGAGTGGTATCTCATCCTGTCCGCGCTCATCCCGCCCGCCTGGGTGGGCCTGCTCGCCCTGAGCCATGCCTACGAACGGCGCGTGCTGTTCGTCGGCGGCGAGGAGTATCAGCGGGTCCTGCGCGCCGGGCTGCACCTGACGGTCGGCATCGTGCTCGCGTCCTATGTGGCGCATACCGACATCGCCCGCGGCTATCTGCTGATCGCCCTGGTGCTCACCACGTTCCTGTCGTTGCTCGGCCGCTTCCTGCTGCGCGGCATCCTGCACCGGGCCCGGCGCGGCGGCGCGTGCATGCACCGGGTGCTCGTCCTCGGCCACGCCCCCGCGGTCGCCCAGCTGACCCGGCAGCTGCACCGCCGCTATCACCACGGGTTCCAGGTGATCGGCGCGTGCCTGCCGTTCGACCAGGTCGCCACCGCCGGCGCGACGCTCGGCGTGCCCGTCTTCGGCGGGCTCGGGGCGGCCGCCAACTCGGCCACCGCGGCCGGCGCCGACACCGTGATGGTGCTGTCCTGTCCCGAGCTGGACGGCCCGATGCTGCGCCGGCTCGCCTGGGAGCTGGAACGCGACGACATCGATCTGTTCGTCTCGTCCTCGCTCGTGGACACCGCGGGGGACCGGATCACCGTCCGCCCGGTGGACGGGCTGCCGATGATGCACATCGAACATCCCCGCCTGTCCGGCGCGCGGCGGCTGGTCAAGGGCCTGTTCGACATGACGGTGGCGCTGGTTCTGCTGCTGCTCCTAGCCCCGGTGTTCCTCGTGATCGCGATCGTGATCACGGTGGACACCGGCGGACCGGTGTTCTTCCGCCAGGTCCGCGTCGGCCGCGGCGGCGAGCCGTTCCGGATGGTCAAGTTCCGGTCCATGCACGTCGACGCCGAGGCCCGGCTGGCGGCGGTCCGCGGCGACAACCCCGGGGTGCTGTTCAAGATGCGGGAGGATCCGCGGATCACCCGCTCCGGCCGGCTGCTGCGCCGCTACTCCCTCGACGAGCTGCCGCAACTGGTCAACGTGCTGCTGGGGGAGATGTCGCTGGTCGGCCCCCGCCCCCCGTTGCCCGCCGAGGTCGAGAAGTACCCCGACGACATGCGGCGGCGGCTGGTCGTCAAACCCGGGATGACCGGGTTGTGGCAGGTCAGTGGACGGTCCGATCTGTCCTGGGAGGACTCGATCCGGCTCGACCTGCAATACGTCGAGAACTGGTCGCTCACCGTCGACCTGGTGATTCTCATGCGGACCGCGATGGCGGTCGTGCGGGGTTCAGGAGCGTACTGAGGCGCGCGGTTGCGTACTGGACGCGTGGCTCGGACGAAGGAACTGTGGGGTCATTTCGTGGTATCAGGTGATGGCGAGGTGAGAGCTGCGTGACGAAGACCCTGCTGGTCGCATCCAGCGGCGGCCACCTCGCCGAGCTGCACGACCTCGTGCCGCGGCTCGGCGTCGGCGCCCGCCGGTGGGTGACGTTCGACAACCCGCAGAGCCGCTCGTTGCTGCGCGGCGAGGACGTGGAGTTCGTGCCCGCCGCGACGAGTCGTGACCTGATGGGCGTACTGAAGGATCTGCGGGTGGCCCGGCGCATGCTCCGGGCCGAGCGGTTCGACCGGGTCATCAGCACCGGTGCGAGCGTGGCCATGGCGTTCTTCGTCCCGGCGACCGCCGCGGGGATCGAATGCTGGTACATCGAGAGCGCCACCCGCACCGAGGGGCCGTCGCTGACCGGCCGGCTCGCCGCCCGGGTCCCCGGCGTCCGCCTCTACACGCAGTATCAGGGCTGGGCCGGCGGCCCGTGGAGCTACGGCGGGTCCATCTTCGACGCGTTCGAGCCCGAGGCGCTGACCGACCCGCCGCCGATCCGCCGGGCCGTCGTCACGCTCGGCACGCACGAGCGCTATGCGTTCCCGCGCCTGCTCGCCCACCTGACCCGCCTGTTGCCGCCCGAGTGGGAGGTGCTCTGGCAGGTCGGCTCGACCGTGATCGACCGGATGCCCGCCGGGGCCCGCCGCCAGGTGCCGGTCGGCGAGATGCGCCGGGCGCTGGCCGCGGCCGACATCGTCATCTCGCACGCCGGGGTCGGGTCGGCGCTGGCCGCGATGCAGGCCGGCAAACGCGCGGTGTACGTGCCACGCCGCCGCGTCCACGCCGAGCACGTCGACGATCACCAGGTCGAGATGGCCCGTGAGCTGGAAAGCCGCAAGCTGGTCGTGGCCCGGGAGGCCGAACAGGTCACGCTCGAGGATCTGCGCACGGCGGCCGCGTGGTCGGTGCGAGCCGTCCCCGGCGTCCCGCCGTTCCGGTTGACCCCGGCCATGGGGAATGTCCGAACCGCCAAGGAGGAACTGTGTTCGTGAAGAGGCCGGTCACCAGGATGCTGGTGCCCGTCGCGGTGGCGGGGCTGACGGTCGCGCTGTCCGCGGTCCCGGCGAGCGCCGTGTACATCCCGCCGACCGAGGCGGCGGCCCTGGTCTCGGCGAACCCGGCGGACACCACGCCGCACGCCCAGAACGGCAGCATGCGGGCGTTCGCGCAGATCGGCGACATCGCGTACGCGGGTGGCTCGTTCACCGGCGTCAAAGCGGCCGGCGCCACCAGCTGGTCCGCGGCCGGCAACCTGATCGCCTACAACGTCACCACGGGTGCGATCCAGACCGGGTTCGCGCCGGTGCTCGACGGCACCGTGCAGACCCTGGCGGTCAGCCCCGACAACAAGCTCATCGTCGGCGGCAGCTTCGGCACCGTGAACGGGGTCGCGCGCAAGAACCTCGTCGAGCTCAACCCCACCACCGGCGCCACGATCAGCGGCTGGGTCGGCCGGGGCGACGGCGGCACCGTGCGGCGCGCGATCGTGCACGGCAACGACCTGTACATCGCCGGTGCGTTCCACTGGGTCAACGGCACCGAGCACTCGCTGCTGGCCCGGCTCAACGCCACCACCGGTGCGATCGACAGCACGTTCCAGGTCGACGCGAGCGGCGCCCGGCCGTACGCCAACTCCACCGAACTGGTCTGGGGCCTCGACGTGGCACCCGACGGTGACACGGTGGTGGCGGTCGGCAACTTCACCACGGTCAACGGCAGCGCCCGCAACCAGGCGGTCATGATCGACACCTCGACGGGTACGCCCACGGTGGCCAACTGGAGCACCGACCGTTACGTCGATCCGTGCTCCAGCACCGCGTTCCCGTTCTACGCCCGCGACGTGGACTTCAGCGACGACGGCACGTATTTCGTCATCGTCGCCGACGGTGGCTCCGGCACGGCCGGTGGCTACTGCGACCGGGCGGTCCGGTGGGAGACCGCCGACCGGGGCACCAACGTCACCGCCACCTGGATCGCCGACACCGGCAAGGACTCGATCACCTCGGTCGAGGTCGTCGACGGCGTCGTCTACACCGCCGGGCACTTCCGCTGGATGAACAACGCCAACGGCACCGACGCGGCCGGCGACGGCGCGGTCAACCGGTACGGCATCGCCGCGCTCGACCAGCAGAACGGCGTGCCGCTCGCCTGGAACCCGACCCGCTCGCCCGGCAACGCCCTGCCCACCGGCGGGGTCAGCTGGGGCCCGATCGTCTGGGAGCTCTGGAAGGGACCGAACGGCCTGTTCATCGGCCAGGACTCCGACGGCCTCGGCGACGAGTACCATGGCCGGCTCGGCTACTTCCCCGACTCCGGCGGCCGCACGATCGGCGTTCTCGACGCGCCGCAGACCGCGTCCGGCTACCTCTACCTCGGCGCCGGCGACGGGCAGATCAAGAAGATCTCGTACGCGTCGAGCGGCCTCGGCACCCCGGCGACCGTCAGCCAGCCGCAGCTCACGTCCGCGAAATCGGCGTTCGTGCTCTCCAACAAGCTGTACTGGGCGAAGTCCGACGGCGCCCTGAACGTGTCGGTGCTCAGCGGCAGCGGCGTCATCGGTGCCCCGTGGGTCGGCAGCGGCTACAACAGCTGGTTCTCGGCGGCGAGCATGACCGGGGCGTTCTTCCTCAAGGGCCGGATGTATTACACGACCGCGTCCAGCAACGCGCTCTACTACCGTTACCTCACCCCGGACGGTGCGGTGGTGGGCTGCACGGCGTACACCCTGCCGACCTCGGGCCTGGACTGGCGCACCGTACGCGGCATGACCTGGGTCGCCGGAAAGATCGTCTACGGCTCGGCGGACGGTTCGCTGCGCACCGTCGCCTTCGACCCGACGGCCACCACCGCGGTAGTGGGCGCCAACCCGACGGTGCTCGCCACCTCCAGCACGGCAGCGACCTGGAACAACCCGACCCTGTTCTTCGCAGCGTCATGATCACCCGTGGGGGGGGGGGGGGGGGGGGGGGGGGGGGGGGGGGGGGGGGGGGGGGGGCGGGGCGGGGGGGGGGGGGGGGGGGGGGGGGGGGGGGGGGGGGCGGGGGGGCGGGGGGGGGGGCGGGGGGGGGGGCGGCGGCGCGGGGGGGGGGGGGGGGGGGGGGGGGGGGGGGGGGGGGGGGGGGGGCGCCCCCGCCCCCCCCCCCCCCCCCCCCCGGGCACGTGAACCTACTGGCCGATCAGGGTGCGGAGGCGGTCGGCGCCGACCGCGAGCAGGAGCGTGGGCAGACGGGGGCCGGTCTCCTTGCCGATGACGGCACGGTAGAGCAGGACGAAGAACGAGCGCTGCGCGACCTTCAGCTCGGGCGTCGGGCTGGTGTCCGGCGGGAGGCCGGCCATCTTCTTCGGTACGCCGTAGACGAGTGTCGTCAGCCCGCCCAGTGACCAGTTGGCGGCCAGGCCCTCGGCGAGCAAACGCAGCGACTCGCGCTGGTCGTCGTCCAGGGCGGCGAGGAGTTCCTTGTCCGGCTCGGTGCGGACCCGGGTGCGGGCGTCCGCCGGCATCTGGGTGTTCACCCAGGTCTGGGCCTTGTCGAGGCGCGGGCGGACCTGGGTCAGGTCGGTGACCGGCTGCTCCGGGTCCAGGTCGCTCAGGATCCGCAGGGTCTGCGCGTCGTCGCCGGTGGTGATGTCGGCGATCGACGCGAGCGTGCGGTACGAGATGCGCACCGGGGTCACCGGCAGCGTGGTCGTCGCCGTGCGGGCCGCCCGGTCGTGCGCGACCTCGTCGGCCGGCGCGGCCGTGCCCGCGGCGATCTTGGCCTCGAGCGCGTCCCACTCGTCGTAGAGGCGCTGGATCTCGGCGTCGAACGCGACCTTGAACGACTGGTTCGGGCGGCGGCGGGCGTACATCCAGCGCAGCAGCGGCGCCTCCATGATGGCCAGCGCGTCCCCGGGGGTCGGCGCCCCGCCGCGGGAGCTGGACATCTTGGCCTGGCCGCTGATGCCGACGAACGCGTACATCGGGCCGATCGGCTGGGTGCCGGCGAACACCTCGGCGACGATCTGCCCGCCGACGACGAACGACGAGCCCGGCGACGAGTGGTCGACGCCGGACGGCTCGAAGTGCACGCCCTCGAACGCCCACCGCATCGGCCAGTCGACCTTCCAGACCAGCTTGCCCCGGTTGAACTCGCTGAGCAGGACCGTCTCGGTGAAACCGTCCTCGGCACACACGTACGTCAGGGCGGTGGTCTCGTCGTCGTAGGCGGTGACCGTGGTGAAGTCCTTGCCGCACCGGCCGCAGTAGGGCTTGTACGGGTAGTAGCCCGACCCCGCGCCGCCGTCGTCCTCGTCGGCGGCACCGGAACCCGCGGCGGCCTCGGCAGCGGCGGCGGCGTCGGCCTCGTCCAGCTTGGCGTTCTGCTTCTGCTTGCCGGCCGGGCGCCCCTTGGTGCGGTAGCGGTCCAGGATCTCGTCGATGCGCCGGCGCTCGCGCATGGCCAGCAGGATCTGCTCCCGGTAGGCCCCCGAGGTGTACATCTCGGTCTGGCTGATGCCCCGGTAGCGCACCCCGAGCTCGGCCAGCGAGTCGATCATCGCGGCCTTGAAGTGCTCGGCCCAGTTCGGGAAGCGGCTCCCGGGCGGGGCGGGCACCGAGGTCAGCGGCTTGCCGATGTGATCGGCCCACGACTCGTCGATCCCGGCCGGCACCTTGCGGAACCGGTCGAAGTCGTCCCACGAGATCAGGTGCTCGACCTCGTACCCCCGGCGGCGGATCTCGTCCGCGACCAGGTGCGGCGTCATCACCTCACGCAGGTTGCCCAGGTGGACCGGCCCGGACGGGCTCAGCCCGGACGCGCACACCACCGGCGTACCCGGCGAGCGGCGTTCCGCCTCGGCGATCACCTCGTCGGCGAACCGGCTCACCCAGTCGACGGCTCCTGCAACTTCAGCCACGATCTCCAACTTCCGTCTCGTCTGTCGGACCCCATTTTCCCGTACCCCGGGAGCCGCCCGGCACTGCCCCCCGCTCGACCACGGTGACGGCGGGCCGGAGGCCGTCAGGGGCGTCCGGTCAGAACACGATCTCGGCGACGCGGGAGATCTCGTCGAGGTCGTCGGTGGTCGGGTTGAGGAACAGTTCCTCGGCGCCCAGGTCGGCGAACGCCTGGACCACGTCCTTGACCTGTCCGGGGGTGGTGCGTACGCCGCTGACGGCGAGGTCGGTGAACGGGCCGGAGCCGGCGTAGTAGTCGGCGACGTTGGCGAGGCCCCGGCCGGGGTCGCCGAGCGCGACGTACGCGATGGCGACCAGGCGGGGTTCGCCGTCGCGGCCGGCCTCGCGCCACGCCGCGCGGGCGGCGTCGAACGTGTCACCGATCATGGCGGCCGGCAGCGAGGGGGCGACGTACCCTTCGCCGTGCTCGGCCATCCGCCGCAGGGCCCGCGGGCTGCCGGCGCCGAACAGCAGGGGCACCTGCCGGGTGCCGGCGGGCACGCCCGGGCTGGTGCCGCCACCGATCGGCTCACCGGCCCACACCGAGCGGTAGGTCTCCAGGTCGCGGTCCATCCGGCGGCCGCGGTCACCGGGGCCGAAGCCCTCGGCGAGGAAATCGTCCGGGCGCTGCCCGACACCGATGCCGAGGGTCAGCCGGCCGCCGGAGACGCCGTCGATGCCCGCGATCTCCTTCGCGAACAGGGCACCCGGCCAGACCGGGGCGAGCATGACATTGCTGAACAGCCCGATCGTGCTGGTGGCCCCGGCCGCGGCGGCCAGCGCCACGGTGTCCAGCACGCCGGGGTAGGCCAGCCGGCCCACGGTGCTGACCGCCGAGAAGCCGGCCCGTTCGGCGGCGACCGCCCACGCGGGGATCACCGCGGCTTTCACATCACGGACCTGGTTCGGGATGCCGATGCCGATCTTCACAGGAATTCCCTTCGTCGAGGAAGCAACGGAGGAAATGTATCCCTTGTGGACAAACGACCCCGCGGCCGAGGGTGCACGGCCGGGGGTGGGCGGCCGAGCGGTGGGCGGACCTGGTCAGGAGGTGGCGCCGGCCACCTGGTCGCGGCCGGCGTGCTTGGCGGCGTACAGGGCGCGGTCGGCGGCGAGGACCAGTTCGTCGACGTCGCCGCAGGGGGTGGGGATGCCGGACAGGCCGACCGACACGGTGACCGTCTGCTGCCGGTTGAGGCCGACGGTCATCGGGGCCGAGGCGATGCCGCGGCGGATGCGCTCGCCCACCATCCGGGCCTCGCCCAGGTCGGCGCCGGGCAGGACCACCGCGAACTCCTCGCCACCGTAGCGGGCCACCAGGTCGCCCGGGCGCACCAGGCGGCGCAGGCGGTCGGCGACCTCCACGAGGACCTGGTCGCCGCTGTTGTGCCCGTACGTGTCGTTGACGCTCTTGAAGTGGTCGATGTCGAGCAGCAGCATCGCGACCGGCACGCCGGAGCGCGACGACCGGGCGGTCTCGGTGTGCAGGGCCTCGGTGAGGTACCGGCGGCTGCGCAGGCCGGTGAGCCCGTCGGTGATGGCGGCGTGCCGCTGGGCCTGGACCAGGCCCGCCATTCGGGCGAGGACCAGCAGGAACAGCACGATGCAGGCGAGCATCCCGGCCGCGACCGGTGGTTCGGTGCCCAGCAGGTGCTGCACCAGCATGGTGACCGGCGCGATCAGCGCGGCGGTCGCGAGCAGGACGAGGCGGCCGGGGGTGGCGTCCGGGGTGGTGGTGGACGACGGTGCGATCATCAGCTCGACCGACGGGTGCAGCAGACCGGCGGCGAGCACGAACGCGGCCGCGATCCAGATGCCGTCCAGCACGTTGGCGACCTCGTACGAGCCGTTCATGGTCTGCATGAAGTAGGCCGTGTCGGCGAACAGGACGAGACCGAGGTGGGCGCCGAGCGCGCCGAGCGACGGGGTCCGGGGCCCGGCGCCGAGCATCAGCCGCGCGCCGACGGCCAGCAGCATCAGGTCGCCGACCGGGTAGGCCACCGACACCAGGGTGGCGAGGTTCTCCGGGGCCACCGCGACGGTGGGTGCGATGACGAGGGCGTACACGAGGAACCCGGTGCCGACCGCGACGATCGACGCGTCGACGACGCTGGCGAGGTCCCAGCCGGGGGTGCGGCGGCGCACGATGAGCAGCATGCCCGCGGCGAGCAGTGGGTACGTGGCGAGATAGCTGAGGTCGCCGGCGCTGGGGTAGACGACCTCACCGCCCGCCAGGGCCAGGATGTAGAAGATGAGATCGCCGACGACACCGGTGGCGGCTCCGGCCGCGATCAGGAGCAGGGCCGCGCGGGCCGTGCGGTGGCGGCGGGCCGCCACGATCGCGGCGGCGACCACGGATCCGTTCGCGCTCGCGTACGCGGTCACCTGGAGGGCGGCCCAGTGCGGTCCCAGCGCGATGAGCGCGTAGTACAGCACGGCCACGACGGGGGCGGCGGCGAGGCACCACTGCCACGCGGCCGGGCGCCGGGCCAGCGGTACGGCGTCGGATCTGCTCATGCGGTCAGGGTGGCCCCCGGCCGGTAGCACTGCGGTCCGGTCCGGGTGCGGGCCGGTAGTCGTTCGGCCGGTGGCCGTTCGGCCGGTGGCCGGCGCGGCACGCACCCGGACCGTCGCGGTCAGGAGTGCGGGCAGGTGTCACGCCATTCCTGGATCGCCGAGCCCGACGGGGCCGGGCACAGGAACTGCTCGTAGCGGGTGTCGTTGTCGATGAAGCGCTTGAGCCAGGAGATGCTGTACTTCGCCACCGTGACGTTCGTCGACGTGGGTGCCGAGTGTGACGCGTTGTTCAGCTCGAGGTACGCCTTGTCGAGGGTGCTCGGCAGGCTGGTGTAGAACGGCTCCGCGTGCGAGGCCACCGGCGCTACGGAGTCGCTCTCCGCCCCGATGATCAGGGTCGGCGTCTTCACCGTGGTCCACGACTTGGTGGTGTGGTACGGCGTCATCGGGATCGACGCCTGCAGGGCGGGCCGGGTCCGGGTGGCCGCGAGGCTGCCGCCGCCGCCCATCGAGTGGCCCATGACGCCGAGCCGGGTGGCGTCGATCCGGGTCCGGACCGAGCTGCTGCCGGTCAGGTAGTCCAGGGCGGCCAGCAGCTGGGTGCCGCGGCTGTCGGGGGAGTCCAGGGTGCTGGAGGTGTCGATGGTGAAGACCACGAAGCCCTGTGACGCGAGCCGCGGTCCCAGCCAGGCGACCGCGGACTGCGACGCGGTGAAGCCGGGGGAGATGGCCACCGCGCCGAACGTGCCCACGGCGGTGCTGGTCGGGTAGTAGATCGTGCCGCCGCCGAAGCCGCTGACGGCGGAGCGTGCGACGGTGACGGTGGCGGTGGCGAACGAGCCCCGGCTCGCTTCGATGCTGCTGACGGTGGGGGCGGGCCCGCGCTCGTACGGGTTCGCCGCCGCGGCCACGGCCGGGGCGGTGGTCCCCGCGAACGCCGTGGCAAGGGCGAGGGTGCCGACGAGAGCGGCGCGCAGGGCACGTGTCACTTGTGATGACATGCTTCGTACTCCCTAGGACGGGTGCGCGTCTCTGATTGAGACTCATCGATACGCTACGTGTGTGCACGTGAACAGGTAATCCTGCCGGGCACCGAACCTCGTGGTATGGCAGCGCTGTCATACGCCATGAGCTGCGGGCCGGTACCCGGTCCGGGCTCAGTCCGGGCGTGCCGCGGCCGATGTCATGACGTGGCGCGAAACCGGGAAGGCGCGGATCGGCTCGCCGGCGCGGCCGTCGCGGGCAGCACGGTGCTGGTCGCCGCGTTCCTGGTCTTCCACCTCGGCGGCTGGGGTGACGACGACCTGCGGGTGTTCGTGACCGACGCGGTCTACGTGCCGGTCTCGGTGGTCTTCACGCTGCTCTCGGTGCGCACCGTGCGCCGTCGCGGGCTCGACCCCCGGACCCGCCGGGCCTGGCAGTTCATCGCCGCCGCGTTCCTCTGTCAACTGGCCGGCCACACGTCGTGGTTCGTCGAGGACGCGATCCTGCACTCGCTCACGTACCCGGCGTTCGCCGACTACTGCTTCCTCGCGTTCGTCCCGTTCATGCTGACCGGTCTGCTGCTGCTGGCCGGCGTGCGGCGCACCCGGGCCGACGCGGTCAAGCTGGCCCTGGACGCGCTGACCGTCGGGGCCAGCACGTTCATGGTGCTGTGGTACCTCGTGCTCGGCCCGATCATCGTCGCGCGGGACGCCACGATCAGCGGGATCGCGTACTCGGCGGCGCTGCCGGTGGGGGACCTGCTGCTCGTACTCGCGCTGGCGATGCTGCTGCTGCGCCGCTCCGTCACGGTCGCCGTGCGGCTGCTGGCCGGCGCGGTGGGGCTGTTCGTGGTCGCGGACACCTCGTACGCGTACCTCCAGCTGCACGACGGTTTTGTCGGTGGCATGTGGCCCGACCTGCTGTGGCTGGCCGGCTGCCAGCTGCTGGTCCTCGCCGCCCACCGCGGCTACCACGAGGGCGGGGCCGGGCCCGGCGGTGACCGGCCGGCCCGGTCGCGGGCGGGCTGGCTGCCGTACGGCGCGATCGCGCTCGCCTACGCCCTGCTCGGCGTGCTGGCCCGGGCCGAGGGGATCTACCCGCTCGGCGGCATGATCATCGGCGCGATCCTGCTGACCTCGATCGTGGTCGCCCGCCAGATGTACGCGCTGCGCGAGAACCGCGAACTCGCGGTCACCGACGGCCTCACCGGCCTGGCCAACCGGACCCTGGTCGCCGAGCGGCTCGCCGGGCTCACCCGCCAGCCGCTGCGCCCGGGCCGGCACGCCGCCGTCCTGCTCATCGACCTCGACCGCTTCAAGCCCATCAACGACGGGTACGGCCACGAGGCCGGCGACGCGGTGCTCTGCGCGGTGGCCACGGCGCTGCGCTCGGTGATCCGCTCCGGCGACACCGCGGGCCGCCTCGGTGGCGACGAGTTCGCCGTCATCCTGCAGAACCTCCCCGATCGCGCGGTGGCCGAGCGCATCGCCCAGCGTCTCGTCGACGCGCTGCGGACCCCGGTGATCTTCGGCGCGCACCTGCTCGGCGTCGAGGCCAGCATCGGCGTGGCGATCCGCGACGAGGACACCGCCGGCGGGGAGGCGCTGCTGCAGCACGCGGACACCGCCATGTACGCGGCGAAGCGTTCCGGCCGGGGCCGCTATCAGCTCTACACCCCGGATCTCGACCTGCGGGCCCGGGACGCCGAACTGCGCCGGGCGATCGCCGGCGACGAGCTCGTGCTGCACTACCAGCCGATCGTGGACCTGGCCCACGGCGGCATCGTCGGGGTCGAGGCGCTGGTCCGCTGGCGCCACCCGGCGCGGGGCCTGCTCCTGCCGGGCGCGTTCATCGACCTCGCGGAGGAGACCGGGGCGGTGGTCCCGCTGGGCGAGTGGGTGCTGCGCGAGGCCTGCCGGCAGGGCGCCGAGTGGCGCTCGGCGCTGCCCGCCGCCGAGGGGCTGCGGCTCAGCGTCAACCTGTCGCCGAAGCAGGTCGTGCTGCCCGCCCTGGTCGAGATCATCCGCGGGATCCTCGACGAGACCGGCTTCCCGCCCGATCGGCTGGTCCTCGAGCTGACCGAGGGGGTGATCCTGGAACCGGACGCGCCGACCGTCGCACGCCTCGAGGCCCTGCGGGACCTCGGCATCCGGATCGCGGTCGACGATTTCGGTACCGGCTACTCCGCGCTGAGCTACCTGCGCCGCCTGCCGGTCGACATCCTCAAGATCGACCGTTCGTTCGTCACCGGGATCGCCGGCGACGTGGAGGCGCGCACGGTCGCCGAGGCGGTGGTCCGGCTCGGCATGGCGTTCCGGATGAGCGTGGTCGCCGAGGGCATCGAGACGGCCGGGGAGGCCCGGATGCTGGCCGGCATGGGGTGCGGCTTCGGTCAGGGCTACCACTTCCACCGGCCGCTGGAGGCCGCCGTGGCGACCGGGGTGCTGCGCTCCATCAGTATGAGCATTGACAGTTAGAGCCCTAACAGTCATAGTTCTTACTATGGACGCACCGCAGCTCACCAGCACCCTCGACCTGCTCCGCTGGATCGGCTGGGCCCAGCGCAAGGCCGGCGAGGACTGGATCAAGGAGCGCGAGCTGAGCCACGAGCAGAGCTTCGCGCTCGGCTACCTGGTCCAGCGGCCCGGCGCGATCCAGCGCGACCTCGCGCAGGTCACCCGCACCAGCGCGGCCAGCGTCTCCAGCCTGCTGCAGGGCCTCGAACGCCGGGGCCTGGTCGAACGCCGCACCGATCCCGGCAACGAGCGCAGCAAGCGGGTGTACGCCACCCCGGCCGGCGCCGAGCTCATCGCCGGGTTCCACGCGGCCATGGCCGGCATCGAGGAGAGCCTGCTGGGCCCGCTCGACCCGGCCGAACGCGAGTCCCTGCACGCGCTGCTCACCAAGGTCACCGCGGAGCTGCCGCACCCGACCCGCTGACCCCACCCGCTTCCCGCTCCCCGCTCCCCGCTCCCGTGACGGTGTCCCGCCGTCGCGCGCTGGACCCTGCCCGAAAGGCACCGCCATGACCGTCACCCCCACCGACGTACCCGGCACCAACCGCTGGTACCTCTCGTCCGCCCCGATCGTCCGCGCCCTCGTGCACCTCTGCGTGCCGATGGCCGCCGCGATGCTCGTCGGCGCCGTCTACAACCTGGTCAACGCCGGCTTCATCGGCTCGCTGCACGACACCGCGCTGCTCGCCGCGGTCACGTTCGGCGCCCCGGTGCTCGGCCTGGTCATGGCGATCGGCAACGTGTTCGGCGTCGGCGGCGGCGCGCTCGTCTCGCGGCTGCTCGGCGCGTCGGAGCACGACCCGGCCCAGGCCGCCGGGATCAGGCACGTCTCGTCGTTCGCGCTGTGGGGCTCGGTGCTCACCGGGGCGGTGTTCGGCGGCGCCGGGCTGCTCCTGCTGCACCCGGTCGTGGCGCTGCTCGGCGCGGACACCGCCGCCGTGCCCGCGACCCGGGCGTTCGTCGGGGTCATGCTCGCGTTCGTACCCGTGCTCGCCGCGTCGGTCTGCCTCGAGCAACTCGTCCGCGCCGAGGGCGCCGCCCGGCAGGTGATGCTCGGCCTGATCGCCTCCACCGCCGCGAACGTGCTGTTCGATGTCCTGTTCATCCTCGTGCTGCACTGGGGGGTCGCCGGGGCGGCGCTGGCGATGGGACTCGCGAACCTCGTGGTCATCGGCTACTTCGCGGTCTGGCTCGCCCGGCACAGCGAGCACATGAGCCTCGCGCCGCGCTGGTTCACGCTCGCGCCCGAGGTGCTGCGCCCGGTCCTCGGCGTCGGCGTCGGCACGCTGCTGCAGTCCGCGTTCCTGATCGTCACCTCGCTGGTGCTCAACGACCTCGCCGCCGGGTACGGGGACGGCCCGCTCGCCGCCATGGGTGTCGCGGTCCGCATCGCCCAGGTGCCGGAGTTCCTGGTCATGGGCGTCACGTTCGGCGTACTGCCGCTGCTCGCCTACTCGTACGGCAAGGGTGACCGGGCCCGTCTGACAGCGGCGCTGCGCGGCTCCGCGGTCGCGGTGGGCGGCATCGCGCTGACGTTCGCGGTGGCCGTGTTCGTCTTCCGCGACCAGGTGTTCTCGGCGTTCGTGGCGGACCCCTCGGTGCTCGCGACCGGCGTCACCATCCTCACCGCGCAGCTCGTGGCGATGGTCGCGAACGGCTTCACCGGCCTGCTCACCTCGCTGTTCCAGGCCACCGGGCGGGCCCTGGCCGCGACCGTGATGTCGGTGACCCAGGGCGTGCTGTTCATCCCGGTCGTGCTGCTCGGCAACCTCTGGTTCGGGCTGGGCGGCATCGTCTGGGCGCTGACCGTCACCGAGGTCACCGTGGTCCTGGCCGGGGTGGTGCTGTGGCTCGGGTTCCGGGCCGCCATCGACCGGGGCCTGGCCCAGGGCAGCCTGGAGCGCGCCCTCGAGCTGGCCGAGGCGTGAGCAGGCCCGGTGGGTACGTTGAGGTCATGAGCCACTCCTCCCTCGGTCATCTCGAATGTTCCCGGACCGGCGAGCGCTACGACGCCGACGTGGTCCAGGGGGTCAGCGCGGCGGGAGTGCCGCTGCTCGCCCGCTACGACCTGGAGCTCGCCGGGCGGAGCATGACGCGCGAGGCCCTCGCCGGGCGGACGCCGACACTGTGGCGATACCACGAGGTGCTGCCGGTGCGGGACCCCGCCGCGGTGGTCTCGCTGGGGGAGGGGATGACGCCCCTGCTGACACTTGCACGGTACGGGGCCCGGATCGGCGTACCGAGGCTGCTCATGAAGGACGAGGGGCTGATCCCGACCGGCACGTTCAAGGCCCGCGGGGCCGCGGTGGGTGTGTCCCGGGCGGCCGAGCTCGGTGTCACCGGCGTGGCCATGCCCACCAACGGCAACGCCGGCGCCGCCTGGGCCGTCTACGCCGCGCGCGCCGGGCTGCGATGCCTCATCGCCATGCCGCTCGCGGCGCCGGCCATCACCCGCACCGAGTGCGTCGCCGCGGGCGCCGAGCTGCTGTTGGTGGACGGGCTGATCGGCGACGCCGCCACGGTGGTCAACGCGCTGGTCCGGGAGCGCGGCGGCTACCAGGAGGTGTCGACCCTGAAGGAGCCCTACCGGCTCGAGGGCAAGAAGACGATGGGGTACGAGATCGCCGAGCAGCTCGGCTGGCGGGTCCCGGACGTCATCCTGTACCCGGCCGGCGGCGGGGTCGGGCTCATCGGCATCTGGAAGGCGCTGCTGGAGATGCGGGAACTGGGGCTGATCGGGGAGAAGCTGCCCCGGCTCGTCGCCGTGCAGGCCACCGGCTGTGCCCCGATCGTCGAGGCGTTCCACGCCGGGGCCGAGGTGAGCACCCCGTTCCCGGACGCGCACACCGTCGCGTTCGGCATCACCGTGCCCAAGGCGCTGGGCGACTTCCTCGTGCTACGGGCCGTACGCGAGACCGGCGGCACCGCGATCGCGGTCAGCGACGACGCGTTGCTGGCCGAGCTGCGGCAGCTCGCGGCGGACGAGGGGACGTTCATCTGCCCCGAGGGCGCGGCCTGCATGGCGGCGGCGCGCGAGCTCCGGGAGACCGGCTTCATCGCCGAGGGGGACACGGTCGTGGTGCTGAACACCGGCACCGGCCTCAAATACCCGGAGACCGTCGAGGTCGCCGCTACCGTGGTCGGATGACCGCAGACAGCCCGTGGGAGCCGCCGTTCGCCGGCACCGAGGCCGAGCATCTCGCCGGTGCCCTCGACCGGCTCCGGGTGACGTTCCGGTGGAAGGCCGACGGCCTGGGCGCGAACGGGTTGCGGGCCCGGATCGGCGCGTCCGCGCTGACCCTCGGCGGGCTGCTCAAGCACCTCGCGCTCGTGGAGGACTCCATCTTCGTGATGAAGTTCCGCGACGAGCTGCCGATGGCCTGGGCCGGGACCGCCGCCGGCGCCGAGGACTGGGAGTTCGAGTCGGCGGCCGAGGATCCGCCCGAGCGGCTGTACGCGTACTGGGACGACGCCGTGGCGCGCTCGCGGGCGACGTTCGGCGCGGCGATGGCCGGCGGCGGCCTGGACCAGCCGGCCGCGATCACCGGCCCGGACGCCCAGGTGGTCAGCCTGCGCCGGCTGGTCTGCGACCTCATCGAGGAGTACGGCCGGCACACCGGGCACGCCGATCTGCTGCGCGAGTCCGTGGACGGGCTGACCGGCGAGGACCCGCCGCCCGGGTGGCGGCCCCGCTCGGGCCGCGACCCGTTCGCGTCCTGAGCGCGGTCAGCTCTCGGTGATCCAGGAGGGGTTCTCCTGCAGGAACGTGTCGACCTTGTCCTTCTTGACGGACTCGAGCAGGTCCATCGTCGTGTCGCTGAGGATCTCGACGCTGCCGATGCCGGAGATCGACTCGCTGTTGAACGTGCCGTCGTTGGTCTTGATGGTGATGAGGTCGTCGGGGTTCGTGCCGCGCAGGGCGAACGCCCAGTCCTCCAGCGAGATGCCGCCGTTGTCCACCGTCATCGTCCTGCCGACGGCGGTGACCAGGCCGGGCAGCTTCGTGGGGGAGCTGAGCCCGTCCTTCACCGCCTGCCTGATGATGGCCTTGAGCAGCTGCTGCTGGTGACGCTGCCGGCCGTAGTCGGAGTCGCGCAGCGCGAGCAGGTCGCGCTGGCGGGCGAAGTCGAGGGCCTCCACCGGGGTGAAGCAGTGGTCGCCCTTCGCGTAGAAGTTCGCCGTGACGCCGGCGACCTTGCGCGGGTTCGCCCCGGACGAGTCGGTCTTGTACGGCACCGCCTGCTTGCCGTCCGCGGTGTGGCCCACGTGGATCGAGGTGACGTCCTCGTCGACGTACATGCAGACCTTGCCGAGGACCTTGACGACGTCCTTGAAGCCCTCGAAGTCGATGATCGCGCCGGCGTCGGGGGTGATGCCGGTGAGCTCCTTGACGGTCAGCGCGAGCAGCTCGAAGCCGTGCGCCTCGGCGGCGGCACCGTCGAGGCCCCGGCTACCGAACGCGAACGCCGAGTTGATCTTGTTCTTGCCGCCGGGGTAGCTCTGCGCGCCGTTGTCGTACGCCGGGATGTCGACGTAGCTGTCGCGGGGCAGCGACACCATGTAGATCGGCGAGTGGTCGGCCGGCAGGTGCACCAGGATGATCGAGTCCGACCGGCTGGGCTCCTTGTTCTTCCAGCTGGGCCGGGTGTCCAGGCCGACGAGAAGGATGTTCTTGGCACCCTTCACGTCGGCCCGTTTGCGCTCGGTGGTGGTCTTCGCCTTGCCGATGAGGTTCTGTTCGGTCACGGCCCCGGTGGCGGAGCTCAGCACGACCTTGGCGCCGACCAGCGAGCCGCCGCTGGCGATGACCAGGAAGACCCCGGCACCGATCAGCCAACGGGCCCACACCGGGGACGGGCGACGCCTCGCTCGCGCTGTTTTCCTCACACTGTTCCCTTTCGGCCGTGGACCCTCGGTACTTAAGACGGGTTCGGACCCGGCGAACGTTGCGTCGGTCGGGGAAGCCGGATGTTAGCTCAGCGAATCCAGGGATTCCTGTGTCACAAAACGCCTGGAAAGCCTTCCACGGCATCAGATCATCCGATGTCAGGTACCGAATGTGATCTCTGTCTCGCCGCCTTCGCGAGGGCCCGGTACTCCGCCCACGGGACCACCGGCCGGGCCAGCTGCCGCTTGGCGAGATAGCGGTCGGTGGTGGCGCGGCACCGGCGCATCGTGGCGACGACATCGGCCGGGCCCCGGCCGGCCGGCTGCGTCACCCCGGACGGCGTCAGCACCCAGGCGTCACCGTCGCGCTCGAGCGTGCCCCGGACCAGCGCGTTGTGCAGGGCGCTGAGCTTCTCGTCGTGCCGGTGCACCAGCAGGCTCGCCGGTCCGGGCGCCGCGGCGCCGCCGTCGACGGCGAAACCGCCACCGGGGTGGTCGGCCACCGCGGTCCGGTGCAGCTGGGGGGCGCCACCGGCGTCGAGCGAGGCGAGCACGGCCGACGGGTACGCGGAGAGCACGTCACTTCCCACCACAGTGGACCCGATGACCGTGGAGACGCCGGTGGTGCCCGCCGCGACGACCTCCACGGACGCCGGGGTGACCTCGATGAGCAACCGCATGAAGTAGAAGTCGGTGAACCAGCGGGCCGGCACCGACGGATACACCCGCGAGCCGGGCTGCCGGGCGTACAGCCGCAGCCACAGGTCGCGCAGCTCGCCCTCCGGCTCGGTGTGCACGACGTCGGCGCAGGTGGCGGTGCCCCGGACCAGCACGTGCGGCGGGTCGGCGAGGCCGCTGCCGGTGGGGTCGGAGAACAACAGGGCGACCCGCCCGTCACGGCGTACGTTGAAAGCCTTCTGGGGGAAGCCGATCGAGGTCGTCAGCAGGAAGCCCCCACCGGCCCGGGGAAGCCCCGAGGCCGGCCAGGCGACCGGCGTGCCGTCCTTGGCGAGAGTGACGAATTCACAGGTGCGGTAGGCGTCGACGAGCGGCGCCACGGAGGGATCGGCAAGCATCACGCCGCCATGATGCAGCAGCGCGGAACCGGCCCGGAAGCCCCCGTCGCCGATCCGGACCGGCGTCCCGGCAAAAGATCACGGTAGGGTGCTGAACCGCGGCCCGGCGGCGATCCGTATGACCGGGCAGGACACCCAGCGGCACGCGATCCGGACGGAACCGCCAGCATGAGGACGTCGCACAGCCGGCCCACCGAGCCCCTCCTGCCCGACGTCGCGATGCCCGACGTTGCGATGCCCGAGGTGGCGATGCCCGATGTCGTGATGCGGGACTTCATGGAGCTGGACGGGCCGCCCGAGGACGGCGATCTGCTCCTGCAGCGGACCCTGCGACAGGTGCGCGCCGAGTTCAGACGTCGAGGCCGGTCTTCAGGGCCCGCAGCGCGTAGTGGGCGCGGGACTTGACCGTGCCGACCGGGACCCCGAGCTCGGTGGCGACCTCCTCGGTCGACGCGCCGCGCAGGTAGACCTTCGCCAGGATGTCGCGGTGGGCCGGGCTGAGCCGGCTGAACGCGTGCCGCATGGAATGCGCCGCCAGCGCGCTGGCGGTGGTGTCGTCGCCGCCCGGGACCCAGGTGAAGTCCATGAGGTTGACCTCGGCCGGGCGGGTGCGGCGCATCCGGACCGTGTCGATGACGAGCCGGCGGGCGACGGTGAACAGCCAGCGGCGGGCGCCCTCGTCGTCGCGGGGCACGGCCTCGATGTGCCGCCAGGCCCGGAGCATGGTCTCCTGCAGCAGGTCCTCGGCGGTCTGGCGTTCGCTGCGGGTGAGCCCGAGCAGGAACCGCAGGAGATCGCCGGCGTGGTCCGCGTGCAGGGCGGTCATCCGGTCGACCGGCCCCACGGCCGGTGGGGCACTCGGTTCCAGGACGGTTGTCACGACAATTCCCCCGGTGCAGACGAATGCGGATGGACCGCTTTCCGGCAACCGTAGGAGGACCCACTGATATCCCAGTGACAATGGACTGACGAACGAGTGTAGTGACCGGCTGTAGCTGTTTATCTGCGCATGGTCGTCAATGCGGAGGCCGGGGTGTCGTCCGTTCATTATGGTTCTTCCGGGCTGTGCGTCAACAGCCATTCACCGAACGTCATCGACTCCACGGTGAACTCGACGGCCCCGCCGCCGTTGTCCTGGGGTATGCGCAGGGACGGGGTCTCACCGGGCCGGGCTGAGTAGCCGGACCCGTTCCCGGATCGCCCGCGCCACCGGCGACCGGCCGTCCGGGACGAGCGCCAGCGCCTCCCGCCAGACCTCGGTGGCGGCCGCGTCGTCGTCGCCCTCGGCGAGCACGTCACCGATCAGCGCGAGCGCGTCCGCGGCCGGGGCGTCGGCGGCCGCCCCGCGGTAGGCGCCGGCGGCCTCCCGCCACGCCCGGACCGCCTCGTCGGTCCGGCCCCGGTGGTGGTGCATCCGCCCGAGGACCAGCCACGCGTCGCCGATGCCGCTGAGGTCCTGATACCCCTCGAAGATCCGCATCGCCTGCCGCGCGAGCTGCCCGGCCTGGTCGTGCAGGCCCAGCGCGGTGCTGGACGCGGCCATGACGACCAGCGCGTCCGCCCGCTGCTTGCCCGCCCCGCCGCGGCGCATCCCGGCGAGCTCGGCGATCGCGTCGGCGTGGCGGCCCTGCTCGCGCCGGATCATCGCCAGGTTGATCCGGACCCGGGTCAGCTCCCCGCTCAGCCCCAGCTCCGTCAGCAGCTCCCGGCCCCGCTCCAGATGGAAGACGGCCTTGTCGAAGCGGCGCAGGAAGTAGTGCGCCCCGGCCAGGCTGCGATGCATCCGGGCCTGTCCCGGGAGATCGTCGGCGATCGCCGCGCCCTGCAGGGCCACCTGCGCCGTCGCGGCCCAGTCCAGCCACCGGCCGCTGTGCTCGAAATGCTGCTGCATCGCCAGTGCCAGCCGCCACGCGTCACCGGCCCGGCCGTCCGCCGCGGCCGACCGGACCAGCTCGGTCAGGACGGGCTGCTCGGCGGTGAACCAGCGCATCGCCTCGGTGCGACCGGCGAAACTCAGCCCGGCGTCCGCGCCGCCGGCCTCGGTCAAGGGCTCGAACACGGGGTACGCGAGCAGGTGCCGATGAGCGGCATAGGCACTCGCCCGGTAGAACCGCCCGGCGCCGGCCGCGGCGCGTTCGCGCTCGGCCGCCGTGTCGTGCTCCGCGCTGAGCTCGATCGCGTAGGCCCGCAGCAGATCGTGGGTCCGGTACCGCCCGGGCTGCCGCTCGATGATCAGGTGGGCCCGGTTGAGCTCGCCGATCAGCGCCCGGGCGGCCCGCACCGGCACGCCGGTCAGGGCTGCCGCGGCGGCGATCGACAGGTCGCGGACCGGATGTGCGGGCATCAGCCGGAACAGCCGCGCCGCGCCGTGCGACAACGCACGGTACGACCAGGAGAAGACGACCCGCAGATCGGTCCCGGGATCGCTGCTGTCGAAACCGTCCAGACTGCCCTGGGCGGCGGCGAGTTCCCCGGCGATGCGTTCCAGCGGGACGTCCGGGCTCCCGGCCGCCCGGGCCGCCACCACGGCCAGGGCCAGCGGCAACCGCCCGCAGCTCTCGATGATCCGCTGCACCGCCCCGGGCTCGGCGCCGACCCGCTCGGCACCGATCCGGCGGCTCAGTCCCTCCCGGGCCTCCACAGCCGTGGGCAGGCCCAGCGGCAGCGGATGGGCGCCGGAGGAGGTGAGCAGCCCGGTCAGCCGGTTGCGGCTCGTCACCAGCACCAGGCACCCGGGGGCGCCGGGCAGCAGATCGCGCACGTGCTCGGAGTCGCGGCAGTTGTCCAGCACGATCAGCACCCGTTTGCCGGCGAGCGCACTGCGGAACAGCCCGGCCTGCGCGTGCGGCTCGGCGGGCACGTCCTGCGGGGCGATCCCCAGTGCCCCGAGGAATCCCCGCAGCGCCTCGCCCGGGCTCATCACGGACCCCTGCCGGTCGAATCCCCGCAGGTCGACGTAGAGCTGCCCGTCGGGGTAGCCGGCCGCGAGCAGATGGGCCAGACGCACGGCGAGCGTGGTCTTGCCGACGCCGGGCATCCCGTCGATCGCGATGACCTGCGGCCCGCCCGGCCCGGTCTGTCCGGCGATCCGCCCGGCCCGCGCGACCAGGTCGCCGCGCCCGGCGAAGAACGGCTGGTCCGGGGGCAGCTGAGCGGGCCGGTAGACCGCGCCCGGCGCCACGGGGGCGGTAGCCGCGGCGGTGATGGTGGTGGGCGCCGCCCGGCGCCGGGCGGCGTCGTAGGCGTGGCGGAGTTCGGGGCCCGGGTCGACGCCCAGCTGGTCACGCAGGCGTTCCCGGACGGCCCGGAACGTCTCGATCGCCTCCGCCCGGCGGCCGTCGGCGGTGTAGGCGCGCAGCAGCCCGGCCTGCAGGGTCTCGTCGAGCGGGTGGTGCTCGGCGGCCTGCAGCAGATACGGCAGCACCCGTCGGGGCTCGCCGGTGCGGGTCGCCGCGTCCGTCGCGTCCCGGACGGCCCGGACCCGTTCGGCCTCGATGCCGGTGAACGCGGGGTGGGTGTGACCGGCCGGTTCCAGGCCGGTGGCGCACCGGCCCTGCCACAGCGTCAGCGCCGACAGGTAGTCCTCGAGCGCGCGCCCGTGGTCGCCCGCCCGGGTCCGTTCCCGGGCCTGCCGGACGTCGGCGCGGAAGCGGAGCAGGTCGACGTCGTGACCGGTCACGCTCAGCTGGTAACCGGAGAGCCGCCGGCTGATGAAACGTCCCGCGTCGCGGGCCGCGAGCCCGGGCTCCAGGACCCGGCGCAGGGCCCCGACCTGCCGGTGCACCACGTTGGCGGCGCTGGCCGGGGCGTCGCCGGCCCAGAGCAGCTCGGCGAGGTCCCGCATGCCCACGAGAGCACCCGCCCGCGCCAGCAGCAGGGCGAGGACGAGCCGGGGCTGGCGGGCACCGGGATCGAGCTCCGTGCCGCCACGAGTGACTCGTAGCGGACCCAGGAGCTGGAACCGGACCGGCCCGGTGGTGGCGTCGCGCATCGCCGCCACGGTATCTCCTCACGACGTGAATCAAGTACTACCGACGATCATGGTTCTGTCGGATACCCGGCGCTCCCGGGTGCCCGTTCACCGGCCCGGGGACGTCCGCGCGGGGGCCGGCCCGCCCGACCGCCCGGTCGGCCAGGTCGTCGATGGCGGCGGCCGAGGCCAGCAGGCGGGCGCCGGCGAGCACCGGGTCGCCGGGCACGGCACCGGCCACGATCCGCGGGGCGGACAGCACCAGCCCGGTCACGGCCGCGCGCACCGCCTCCGGGCCGGCGCCGAGGTCCGGCGCGAGCACCACCAGCTCCGGGTCGGCGATCAGGCAGGCCAGCACGACCGCGCCGGCCACCCGGCGCACCGGCGGGGGGACCCGGTCCAGGTCGAGGTGCGCCAGGTCGAGGTGCGCCAGGTAGCGGTCCAGGACACCCGCGGCCCGGTGCGCGCCCTCGTGCGGCCGCCCGTCGCGGACCAGGGTCACCGTCGTCTCCGGATCGGCCGCGACCAGGACGAACGCCGGGTGTCCCCGGCCGGCCCCGATCCGGGCCTCCGCGATCGCCGCGAGGTAGGCGTTGCTGTGTACTCGCACCGGGGCGTCGAGCCGGTCCCGCAGCTCCCGGGCCGGCGGCCCGGTCCCGGGCGGCGTACCGATCACCACACCGGACAGACCGGCCGTCCGGGACCCCGGGCCGGGACCGCGCACCGGCCGTCCGGCCGCCCCGGCCCGCCCGGCCGCCGGCGGGTGCCGGGCCCACGACCCAGCGCTGCCCGACCCAGCGCTGTTCAACCCGGTGCTGCCCGACCCCGGTCCGCCGTCCATTGCGGGGGCCGCGGTGGCGCGGACGACGAGGTCGGCCAGTTGTGCCGGGCCGGCGCCGCCCGGTGCGGTGACCGCGGTGCCGTCGCCCTCGAAGCCGCCGGCGACCGCGGTGATCGACCCGCCCGCCACGTGGACGGTGACGAACCGGGTGGGGGGCAGCCGGAACAGCCGGGGCTTGGGACCACGTACGGTCGGCCGCCGGGTGACCGTCCGCACCGTTCCCGTCTCGGTGAGCTCGCGGAGCAGTTTGTTCGCGGTGACGATCGACATGCCGACCGCCGGTGCCAGCTCGCGGATGGTCAGCTCGCCGCGCCGCTGCAACGCCTCCAGGGTCGCCACGACGAGGCCCCGGCGCAGTTCACGGTTGGTCCGCGACCACCGGGTGTTACCGGTGGCCGGCGGTGTCTCTCCTGTCGCGGTCATCAACCACATCGACGTGCGGGCGAGTCCGGCGTTCACCGTCGGGACGTAGTTTCGCGGAACGCCGTCCGCCGCCGGCGGCACCGCGGCTTCACAAGATCCGCACTGGTTCGGCACTACGGCCGCCTACCGTGGTGCTGCCTGATCCGAGCCCGCCACTGCCACAGCCCGGCCGGGGGGCGTCCGGGGTTGTGGACGAAGGGGCCCGGTGTGCGAACCGGGCCCCTTCCGGCCGGCCGGTGTCGCCACGCCGGGCCCAGGACGCAGAACCGCACGAGCATCATCGGCGCGGTGGTCGACGGTGCGGTCCGGCGTTACCGCGCCGCCGGCTCCGGCCCGGTCTGCGTGGTCCGGCCCGGCCACCCCTCGCCGGGCCGTCCCGTCTCGGGCTGGGAGGACCTGCGGATGCCGGACCTCGAGGAGCATCTCACCGTCGTCCATGTCGAGCCGGTGGCAACCGTTCGCCGCGCCGAGCTGCGCCGCCTGCGGACCCCGACAATGGTGCTGGTGGGCGGTCCTGCAGCACGAGCACCACAGCGGCCGGTATGCGCACCGGGACCATCCGGCGGCGTTCACCGGGGCGGTGGCCGGCTTCCCGCACCTGGTGGCGGCCGAGCGGGAGGTATGAGCTACGTCACCGTGTACCGGAATGAACCGGGGCTTTTGCTGCTCGTTTGTAGCGGTGAGGTGGCCAGCGTCCCCCCGTGCGGTGGCCACCTCCTCACTCTGCGTCCCTTGTGATCATCGGCACTCACGTTTTCCTGAATGCTGGACACTTTCTCGCGTTCGATAGCGATGTGAGCGCAAAGATCTGGATCCCGCACAAGGCCGGTCTGGCCTACTTCGACAACCTCCCGCCGGAGGTGGTCGTCGAGGTCGCCGACAATCCCGACACCCTGCCGTCCGCACCCGGGGGCGTCGAGTTCTGGGTGCCGACGATCCTGGGTCAGCCGTCCCTGCGCGGCCTCGCGGGCGAGCTGCCGGACCTGCGGGTGGTGCAGTTGCCCAGCGCCGGCTCGGACGCCTGGACCGGCGTCGTGCCGCCGCACGTGACGCTCTGCGACGCGCGGGGCGTGCACGACGCGGCCACCGCCGAATGGGTCGTCACCGCGATCCTGACCAGCATCCGGGCGTTCCCGGCGTTCCAGCGCGCGCAGCGGGCCCGCGAGTGGGCGCACACCTGGCTGGCGCCGACCGCCGACGTGGCCGGCAAGCGGATCCTCATCATCGGAGCCGGCAACATCGGTACGGCCACCGCGCGCCGGCTCGCCCCGTTCGAGGTCGAGCTGACCATGGTGGCCCGCACCGCCCGGCCGGACAGCGGCGTACGCGCCGTCGAAGAGCTGCCGGAGCTGCTGCCCCGCGCCGACGTGGTCGTGCTGCTGGTGCCGCTGACCGACGGCACCCGGGGGCTGGTGGACGCGGAGTTCCTCGCCGCGCTGCCGGACGGCGCCCTGGTCGTGAACGCCGCCCGGGGCCCGGTCGTGGACGCCGCCGCGCTGCGGGCCGAGCTGATCGGCGGCCGGCTCCACGCCGCGCTCGACGTCACCGACCCCGAGCCGCTGCCCGCCGACGACCCGCTCTGGGGGCTGCCGAACGTACTGATCACCCCGCACGTGGGGGCGATCACCGAGGGGATGCTGGACCGGGTCTACCGGCTGGCCGCCGCGCAGGCCGCCCGGCACTTCGCCGGTGAGCCGCTGCGCAATCTCGCCCGCTGAGCATCGGGGCCGGACGGTCAGGGTCGTACCGCGGGAGCCGCTTTTCGCAACGCGTTCCGGGCGCGCAGTTCCAGCGCGTCGTCGACGGTCTTGCGGCTGGGGGCGTGCTCGGCATCGTCGTCGTGCCCGAAAAACGACGTCGCGGTGACCGTGCGCGCCACCGGGTCCACATCGGTGACGGTGCCGAGCAGGAACTCCGCGTTGCGCTGCCTGCGTCATATCGAACTCCTTCTCCGTGGCCCTCCGATCCTGGGGACGGTCCAGCCCGGTGGATCGTGACAGTTCGTCCATATCGGAGCCGAAAATGTGCCCGGGGGCCGATCAACAAACCCCACCGCGGCGGCGTCTTACCTCTATAGTCGCTTCCGCGCGACGGGGGACGTGGGAGGAAGCACGGGATGAGTCTGGTGGTGCGACGTGCCGGTGCGGCACGCTCGCTGCTCGCGGCCGCGGGGGCCCTGGCGCTGATCGCCACGCTCCTGCTGACCGGTCTCGTGGCGTTCAGCCGCCAGGTGGTCGCGGCGGGAGCGGCCGGGGTCGTGGCCGCGGCACCGGCCGAGAGCGCCGTGCTGGTGCGCGGGTCCGCCGGGAAGGGCGCCGCCGGGCTGCGCGAACGCGACGCGGCCGTGCGCGGCCGGTTCGCCGGCGGCCTGGGTTCCCGCCCGGTCTCCGTCGCCGGCGCCGGGTACGCCGCCGGCCGGGAGCTGTCGGGCGACACCGGCGACGCGGTCCCCGACTCCGGCGGCGTGGTCTACGCCGCGGTGGCGTTCCTGGAGAACCTGCCCGCGCACGCCGAGCTCACCGCCGGTGCCTGGCCCGAGGCGGGTGCGTCACCGGTGCGGGCCGCGGTGGGCGCGGGCGCCGCGCGCGTCCTCGGCCTGGGTGTCGGTGACCGGGTGCCGGTCACCGACCGGGTCGACGGTTCGGTCACCGAGCTCGTGGTCAGCGGCGTCTGGCAGCCGCGCGTGCCCACCGACCCGTACTGGCAGCTGGCCCCGGACGTGGCCGCCGGGGTGGGCGCCGGCTCGGCGACCTACGGCCCGCTGGTCGTGGACCGGGCCGACTTCGACCTCCGCTTCATCACCAGCGCGTCCGCCGCCTGGCTGGTGCGGGCCGACCTCGCCGGCGCCGGCGTCCCGGACGTGCGCCGGGCCGCCGACGCCGCCGCGGCCGAGCGCACCGAGCTGGCCGCCGCGACCGGTCTGGGCAGCTCCGCCGTCGTCGAGAGCCGGCTGGGCGACCTCGCCGACCGGCTCGCCCGCGCCGACCTGGTCGGCCGGTCCGCGCTGGTCACCCCGCTGCTGCTGGTCGCGGTGCTCAGCGGCCTCGCCCTGGTGCTGATCGCGGCGCTGCTCACCGAGCACCGCCGCGGCGAGTCCGCGCTGCTGCGGGCCCGGGGCGCCACCTCCGCGCAGCTGGCCGGCCTGTCCGCCGGGGAGGCCGTCGCGGTGGTCCTGCCCGCGGTCCTCGTCGCACCCCCGCTCGCCGCGGCCGCCGTGCGGTACGCCGCGTCCCGGTCCTGGTCCGGGCTCACCGTCGCCACCGCGGCGGGGTGGTGGCCCGCTCCGGTGCTGTGGCTGGTGGCGATCGCCGCCGGGGCCGGCTGCGCCGTCGCGATCACGGTCCCGGCGCTGCGCGGGCGCACCTACGTCGACGACCTGGTGGCCGGGTCCCGCCCGAACCGCCGCGCCGCCGTCCAGCGCGCCGGCGCCGACGTCGTGCTGATCGCCGTCGCGGTGCTCGGCTGGCTGCAGCTGCGGCAGTACTCCTCACCGGTGGCCGCCGGCGCGTCCGGCGGCCTCGGCATCGACCCGCTGCTCGCCGCCGCCCCGACCCTGGGCATCCTGGCCGGTGCCACGCTGGCCCTGCGGCTGCTGGCGCCGGCGGCCCGGATCTCCGAGCGGCTCCTGGGCCGTGGTCACCGGTTCGCCCCGCTGTTCGGGATGTGGCAGGCCGGCCGCCGCCCGCACGCCGGCCCGGTGCTGCTGCTGGCCCTGGCGGTCGCCGCGAGCACGGTCGGGTGGTGCCTGGCCGCCACCGCGGAGCGTTCCGGCACCGACCAGGCGGACCACGACGCCGGCGCCGACCTGCGCCTCGTCGAGACCACCGGGACGGCGCCGGCCGGCCGGCTCGCGACGCTCACCGGCCTGCCCGGCGTCACCGAGGTGCTGCCGGCGTGGCGCGAGAGCGTGCAGGCCGGTCCGGACGCGGACCCCGCCGATCTGGTCGCGATCGACGCGGACGCGGCCGGGAAGGGCGTACACCTGCGCTCCGATCTCTATCCCGGCGGTGCCGCCGCCCTGACCGCGGCCCTGACCTCGGCTCGGCCCGCCCCCGCGCTGCTGGAACTGCCCGCGGGCGGGCGGCTGACCGGCCGCATCGAGCTGGCCGGATCGCTCGGCGTGCCGTCGCTGACCGCCGTGTTCGTCGACCGCGACGGCGCCGACGTGCCGGTCCGGCTGGAACGCGGCCTGTTCAGCGTCGAGCTGCCCGCCCGCAACGGCCCGCTGCGGCTGGCCGGCGTGCTGACCGGCACCGACGCCGGATGGTGGAACGAGGCGGTGACGATCACGATGTCCGGGCTGGCCGTCGACGGCACGCCGGTGCCGCTGGACGACCGGTGGACGGTCGCCGGGCGCATCGAGAAGGCCGGGGACGTGCGGGTCGCGGACGGCGTCCTGGAGGTGACCATCACGCCCGCGGGCACCGGCCGGGTCCAGTTCGGCGTGGTCCGCCCGGTCGCACCGGGGCCGGTGCCGGTGGTCGCCACCGCCCGGGCGCGGGACAATCTGCGGCTCGGCGCCGGCCGCGACACCACGCTGCGGATCGGCGGCGCCGACGTGCCGGTGCGCCTGGCAGGCACGATCGTGGCGGTGCCGGGCTCGGCGAGCGACGCCGCCGTGCTGGTGGACCTGCCGACGCTGCAGGCCCGGCTGCTGTACGGGGCCGGGCTGACCCACGGTGTCCAGCAGTGGTGGCTGACGGTGCCCGCGGCGACGCACCGGGAGGCGGCCGATCGGGCCGCCGCCCTGCGCAACCTGCGGGTGATCGACCGCCGCGACGCGGCCGCCGCCGCGGCCACCGACGCGTACGGCGTGGGCGGCCGCACCGCCCTGTTCGCCGCGGCGATCGGCGCCCTGCTGCTGGCCGCGGCCGGGGTCCTGGTGGACGTGCGGACCACCGCCCGGCGGCGGATCGGCGAGCTGGCCGTGCTGCACACCCTCGGCGCCGGCCCGCGGATGCTGGCCCGGTCGATGGTGACCGAACAGGCGTTCCTCGCCGGCGTCGGCGTGCTCGCCGGCCTGGCTGTCGGCGTCGGCGTGGCGGCCACTATGGCGCCGCTGCTGATCCTGACCCCGCAGGCGTCGCGCCCGGTCCCGCCGCCGTTCCTCGTGGTGGACTGGTGGCGCGCGGGCGGCACCGCGGCGCTGCTGCTGGCCCTCGCCCTCGGGCTGAGCGCGCTGGCCGGCTCGACCCTGCGGCGGCGCCTGGCCACCGCCCGGCTGAACCTGGGAGCGGACAAGTGAGCACGGTCCTGCGCCGGATCCGGGCGTACTCCGGTCATCTCGGGTTGTCCGCCACCCTCGCGCTCGCCGCGGCTCTGCTGGCCGTCGCCGCGCCCCGGCTGGTGAACGACTACACCGACGGTGGCCTGCGCGGCGACGTCAGCGCGTTGCCGTGGGCCGCCCGCGACCTCTCCTACACCGCGACCCCGGCGCTGGTCGGCGACGCCGACCCGCAGGACGGCCCGCGGATCCTGGGTGAGATCGAGAAGGCGCTGCCCGCCCCGGTGCCGGGCTTCGTCGAGGACCGCTGGTTCGTCGCCGACACGGATGTGCCCGGCGTGGCGGTGTCCGGCCCGGCCCCGTACACCGGGCCCTGCCGTCCGTCCCTGCGGATCCGGCACCAGAGCGGTTCCGGCGAGGCCGTCACCGTGGTCGAGGGCCGGTCCCCGGCCTCCCGGACGGTCGCCGAGGCGATGGTCTCGCGGGAGACCGCCCGGCTCGGCGGCCTGCGCGTCGGCACCCGGCTGGACCTCGCGGACACCACCGGCGGGCAGACCCCGATCCGGGTCGTCGGCATCTTCGAGCCCCGGGCCGCCACCGCGCCGTTCTGGGACGGCCTGGACAACGAGCGGCTGCTCTGCCCGATCCCGGACGACGGTTTCACGTTCCGGGCGGACCTGCTCACCGACGCGCCCGGGGCGCTGCTCGCCGGGCGGGGGACCGGTCGGCTCGCCTACCACTGGCGTTTCCGGCTCGCCACACAGACGCTGACCGTCCCGGACATCGAGCCGCTGATCACCGCGGTCGTCGACGGCCGCCGCACGGCCGGGCAGCGGGACCTGCAGCTGTCCACCGGTCTCGACGGTGCGCTCGAGGCGTTCGACGAGCAACGGCGCAGCGCCGAGGCGACCGTGGCGATCGTCGGTTCCGGTCTGGCCGCCACCGTGCTCGGTCTGCTGGTGCTGGCGGCGCTGCTGATGGCCGACCGGCGGCGCGAGGAGTTCACCCTGCTGCGGGCCCGGGGCGCCACGGCCGGCACGGTGGGCCTGCGGACACTCGCCGAGACCGCGGTGGTGACCGTGCCCGCGGTCCTGGCCGGCTGGTTCGCCGCCACGTGGTTCCCCGGCCGTCCCGGGGGTCTGGAATGGGTCCTGATCGCCGCGGTGCTGGTGCTCGCCACCGGCGTCGGGCCGGTGGTCGCCGCCCGCTCCCGGGCCCACGGCGGACGGGTCGTGCCCCGGTTCAGCGCGCGCCGGGTCACCGTGGAGGTGTCCCTGCTCCTGCTCGCCGTGCTCGGTGTCGTCCTCGTGCGGCGCCGCGGCCTGCAGGACGGCGTCGACCCGTTCCTGTCGGTCGTGCCGTTGCTGCTCGGGGCGGCGGCCGCGCTGCTGGTCGTGCGCCTCATCCCGTGGCCCCTGCGGCAGGCGGTCCGGCTGGCCGCCCGCGGGCGGGGCCTGGTGGCCTTCCTGGGCCTGGCCCGGGCGGGCCGGGGCGCGCCGCTGGCCGCCGGGCCGGTCGCCGTGCTGATCGTGGCCACCGCCACCGGGGTCTTCACCGCCGCCGTGAGCACCACCATCGGCGACGCCCGCGACGACGCCACCGATCTGGCGATCACGGCCGACGCGCAGGTGACCGGATTCGGTTTCGCGCCGGACACCGGCGCTCTGCTGACCCGGGTGCCGGGGGTGACCGCGGCGGTCCCGATGCTGATCGGCTCCGGCGTGCCGGTGGTCGGCGCGAACGGGCGCCGCCGCACCCAGGACCAGCTGGTCGTGGTCGACGGAGCCGCCGCGAACGCGGCCCTGGCCCGCCGCGGCGACGGGCCGCGCCTGCCCGGGGCGCTCGGCGCCGGCCGGGACACCGGCCCGATCCCGGCGGTGGTCTCGTCCGAGACGGCGGCGCTGGTCGGCACCGGCGGCACCGTGAGCGTGCAGGGCCAGTTCTACCCGTTCCGGGTCGCCGCCGTCACCGACAGCCTGCCCGGCCTCGGCCTCGGCGGCACCCGGCACTTCATCGCGCTGCCGTGGAACGCCCTGCCGGTGCCCGCGGTCCAGCCACTGGTGCCCACCCGCTACCTGATCGCGGGTGAGGGGTTCGGCGCGGACGCGGTGCTGGCCGCCGCCGACGCGGGCCAGCGGGAGTACTACCTCGGGCTGCTGCGGCGCACCGTCGACGCGGACGCCACCGAGGTCACCGACGCGCAGCTGCCCCGGCGGGCCGCGATGGTGACCTGGGAGCAGTACCGCCACGATCTGCAGTCCGACGGCGTGAACGCGCTGCTCGGCTTCGTCTTCACCGGCGGTGCCGCCGGTTCGGTGGTGCTCGCCCTGCTCGCGGTCGGCCTGGCCGTGCTCGCCGACGCCCCGGGCCGGGGCCGGTCGCTGTCGCGGCTGCGCACGCTCGGCCTGACCGGCGGCCAGGGCCGCAACCTGCTGGTCCTGGAGCTGGCGCCGCTGCTCGCGGTGGCGTTCGTGGCCGGGACCGCGGTCGGCTGGGCGCTGCCCCGGCTGATCGGCGCGGCGCTGGGCCTGGACGCGTTCACCGCCGGCATGCCGGCCCGCGTCGGGATCGACCCGCTGCTGCTGGTGGGGGCGCTCGGCCTGCTGGTGGCCGGCCTGGTCACCGCGGTGACGGTGGAGAGCGCGGCGCACCGCCGGATGCGCCTCGGTGAATCGCTACGCCTGGGAGAGGAGAACTGATGATGGGTCCTGATCTCGGCGAACTGCAACGCCGGGCCGCGGAACGCGCGTCGGCCCGCGCCGGTGGTGCCGACCGGCTGCGCGGGCACATCGTCTGCGACGGCCTGGTCCGCATCTTCAAGACCGAGGGGGTCGAGGTCGTCGCCCTGCAGGGCCTCGACCTGGTGGTCGACCGCGGCGAGCTGATCGCGGTGGTCGGCGCGTCCGGCTCGGGCAAGTCGACGATGCTCAACATCCTCTCCGGCCTGGACGTGCCCACCGCCGGCATCGCCCGGGTGGCCGGTTTCGACCTGCTCACCATGAACGCGAAGCGCCGGCTGCGGTACCGCCGCAAGGTCGTCGGATTCGTCTGGCAGCAGACCGCGCGCAACCTGCTGCCGTACCTCACCGCCCGCGAGAACGTCGAACTGCCGATGGGCCTCGCCGGCCGGGTGAACCGCAAGCGGGCCCTGGAGCTGCTGGAGATGGCCGGTGTCGCGCACTGCGCGGACCGCCGGCCCGGCCAGATGAGCGGCGGCGAGCAGCAGCGCACCGCGGTGGCGGTCGCGGTCGCCAACGACCCGGAGATCCTGTTCGCCGACGAGCCCACCGGGGAGCTCGACGAGGCCACGGCCGCCGACGTCTTCGGCGCGCTGCGCACCATCAATGCCGAGCTGGGGGTGACGATCGTGGTGGTGACCCATGACCACGCCGTGTCGGGCCAGGTCCGCCGGACCGTCGCGATCCGCGACGGCCGGACCGCGTCGGAGGTACGCCGCAGCGCCCGCACCGGCGCCGACGGCGCGCAGGAGATCGTGTCGCAGGAGTACGCGGTGCTCGACCGGGCCGGCCGTATGCAGCTGCCGTCCGGTTTCGTGGACGCGCTGAGCCTGCGCGACCGCGTCAAGCTGAGCCTCGAGCAGGACCACGTGCAGGTGCGGTCCGGCGATGAGTGACATCCTGATCCGGGCCGAGGGCCTGGGCCGTGATTTCGGCACCGGCGACCGCGCCGTGCACGCGGTGCGTGACGTGTCGTTCGAGACCGGCCGGGGCGAGCTCGTCGCCGTCCGGGGCCGCTCCGGCGCCGGCAAGACCACGCTGCTGAACATGATCGGTGGTCTCGACCGCCCCACCCGGGGCCGGGTCGAGGTGGACGGCCACGACGTGTCCGGGGCGAGCGAGGACGCCCTGCTCGGCCTGCGGCGCGGCACGATCGGTTTCGTGTTCCAGTCGTTCGGGCTGATCCCGATCCTGTCGGCGGCGGAGAACGTCAGCGTCCCGCTGCGCCTCGCCGGCCGGGATGCCAGGGAGCGCGACGAACGGGTCGGGCTGCTCCTGGAACTGGTCGGCCTGGGCGCTCAGGCGGCCCAGCGGCCGTTCGAGCTCTCCGGTGGTCAGCAGCAGCGCGTGGCGGTGGCCCGGGCCCTGGCCAACGACCCGCCGCTGCTGATCGCGGACGAGCCGACCGGCCAGCTGGACTCGGACACCGGCCGGGCGATCATGGATCTGTTGCGCGCGCTGGTCGACGCCCGGGGCATGACCGCGCTGGTGGCGACCCACGACGCGAGCCTGATGGACCGCGCCGACCGGGTCCTCACGCTGCGCGACGGCCGGTTGGAGGCCTGAGAGTGCTCAGCCCCGGCCCTTGAGGACGAAGCCCATCCCGAGCAGCCAGGGGAAGATCGCCAGCACCGCGCCCTTGACGTCACCGAACGCCAGCATGCCGAGCGCGATCAGGCACAGCACGACGCCGATGAGCAGCGGCGCGCGCCCGGGTGGGCGCCGCCGGTCGGGCAGGCCCGCCACGATCTTGTCGAAGTCGTCGGCGGGCACTGCGGCACCTCCGTGGGGGACGGATCAGAACGGGGGCGCGTCCTCGCCCATCAGTGCGAGCACGACGCCGCCCTTGCCGCTCTTGAGGCCCTGGACGACGACCTTGCCGGTGCCGCCGTCGGGCAGCTCGAGCGTGAAGGTCTTGCCGACCGGGCTCTTGGGGCCGTTGCCGGCGCTGTTCGCGGGCCGGAAGTCGCCCGCCCACGGCGGGGTTCCGCCCTTGCGAGCGGGCTCGCTGAAGAGCGCGGCGGTGCCGGGTGTCCTGGTGCCGTCAGCGGCGAGAAGAGTCGAGGCGGTGCGAAAGGTAGCCATATACCCGCAAGGCTATCCTGCGACGGGCCCGATGGCGCTACCGAAACCGCGGAACGGGCCCCGGAGTGCGGCCCATTGCAGCAACATGATGGTTTTCGCGTCGTTTATCCGCCCGTCGGCGGTCATCGCCAGGGCCTCGGCGAACGGCAGTTCGACCACCGCGATGTCCTCGCCCTCGTCGGCCAGCCCGCCGCCGGCCGTGGTCCGGGTGGCGGGGGAGTACGGCGCGGCGTAGAAGTGCAGGCGCTCGGTGACCGAACCCGGGCTCATGTACACGTCGAAGACATGCTCGAGGTCGCCGATGGTGATGCCCAGCTCCTCCTCGGCCTCGCGGCGGATCGCGTCCTCGGGGTGGTCGTCGTCGAGCAGGCCCGCGGCGGTCTCCAGCAGCATCCCGTCGGGGTGACCGTTGACGTACACGGGGTACCGGAACTGGCGGGCCAGCAGCACCGTGCCGCGCCCGGCGTCGTACGGCAGGATCGTCGCGCCGTTGCCGCGGTCGTAGGTCTCGCGCTGCTGGGTGCTCCAGGTGCCGTCGGCGCGGCGGTGGTCGAACGTCGTGCGGCGCAGGACGTGCCACGCGGCGGCGAGGACCTCGACGTCGCGGACCCTGACGTCCGGGTTGCCGGTCAGGTCGCGCCCGGTCCGGTCGAGGCCGGTGCGGCCGCGGGCGTCGGGGACGTCGGTGCCGGGGATGCTCATGGCGCCGAGGGTAACGCCCAGATGATCTTCAGGACGGCACCGGCGTCGTCCGGCATGCCGGCCAGGATCCCGGTGGCCCGGTCCGGCGCGGCCCGGTCCGGCGCGGCCCGGTTGGGCGCGGCCCGGTTGGGCGCGGCCCGGTTCAGGCGGTGGGCTGCCGGTCCCGGACCGAGGCGGCGAACCCGGCGGCCGGCATCGGCTTCGCGAACAGGTAGCCCTGCGCGACCGTGCAGCCCAGCAACTGCAGCTCGGCGACCTGGGCGGTGGTCTCGATGCCCTCCGCGACGGTGGTCAGGCCGAGGACCTGCGCCAGCCGGATCACCGCCTCCGCCACCCCGGCACCCCGGGTGGTGCCGTCCAGTTCCGCCACGAAGCTGCGGTCGATCTTGAGGATGTCGACCGGGAGCCGGGTCAGCAGGTGCAGCGACGAGTAGCCCGTACCGAAATCGTCGACGGCGACCCGGATGCCGTGCCGGCGCAGCGCCTCCAGGGCCGGCACCGCGACCTGCTCGTCCACGATCGCCGACTCGGTGATCTCGAGGACCAGCGCTTCGGCCGGCAGCCCGGTCCGGGTCAGCACGGTGAGCACGTCGCCGAGGAACGACGGTTCCCGCAGCTGGCGGGCCGAGACGTTGACACTGGCGTACAGCTCGGCGGCGCCGGGCAGGTCCCGGCGCCAGTCCTGGACCTGGCGGCAGGCCTGCTCCAGCACCCACCGGCCGATGCCGGTGATCGCCCCGGTGCGCTCGGCGATCGGGACGAACTCGTTCGGCGCGACCGGTCCGAGGACCGGGTGCCGCCAGCGCAGCAGGGCCTCCACCGCGACCGGACGGCCGGTGCCCAGGTCCACCAGCGGCTGGTACGCGAGCTCGAACTGCCCGTCGTCCAGCGCCGTCTCCAGCGCGTCGCTCAGCGTCGCGTCGCGGTTGCGGCGGTCGGCCATGTCCGGGTGGTACACGCGCCAGCCGTGGGTGCCGGCGCGCTTGGACTCGTACATGGCGACATCGGCGCGGTGCTGGAGCTCCTTGGCGGTGTCGCCGGGGGCCGGCAGGGCCATGCCGATGCTGCACCGGATGGTGATCGTCTCGCCCGCGACGTGCAGCGGATTGCCGGCGAGGACGGCGAGCACCCGCTCGGCCACGGCGACCGCCTCGCCCTGCGCCCCGATCCCGCGCAGCAGCACCACGAACTCGTCGCCACCGACCCGGGCCGCGAGGTCCCCGCGCCGCACCGACTGGCGCAGCAGGCGGGCGAACTCGACCAGTACCCGGTCCCCGGCGTGGTGCCCGAGCCGGTCGTTGACCTGCTTGAACCCGTCGAGGTCGAGCAGCATCAGGGCAACCGGCTCATGACGCTGGGTCGAGCGCTCCAGGGCGTCGGCCAGCCCGGTCACGTTCGCGAGCCGGGTCAGCGTGTCGGTGACGTTGAGCCGGCGGCTGTCCTGCAGCGAGATCAGCTGGCGGACCGCGAGGGCGGTGGTCATGACGGTCTGGCCGAGGGTCAGCCCGCCCCAGACCAGGAACGCGTGCTCCCGCACGGTCACCACGAGCAGCAGGACGTTGCCGAACCCGACCGCCACGTACGGCAGGTGGGTCGACCAGGCGGGCATCCGCGCCGGGCCGGGCGCCCCGGCGTCACCGGTGGGGGCGGCGCACTGCTGCATGGCGGCCACGGTCATGATCAGGGACGCGAGCACCAGCGCGACGTTCGCGTACGCGTTGCCGGTGGAGGCCTGGCCGTCGACGCGTACGGCGGAGAACGCGGTGTCCCCGACCGCGTACAGCAGGATGCCCGCGAGCAGGACCGTCAGCGGCTGGCCGAGCCGGGCGACGGCACCGCGCAGCAGCACCGCGCTGACCGCCACCAGCAGCAGCAGGTTCCCGAACGGGTAGCCCAGCTCGAAGATCCAGCGCAGGTCCGGTTCCCGGCGCAGCGCCTGGTTCAGCACGAAGTACCAGATCAGCATGAAGCCGCTGCTGAGCACCGTGACGACCTCGGCGATGAACGCGAGCCGCTGGCGGGTCTCCAGGCGCTGGGCCGAGACCGACAGGGCGGCCGCGGTCAGGCAGGCGAACATGGCCAGGCCGCTGCCCACGCCCACCCACCACCAGGGCTGGGAGTCGCGCACCGCGTCGACGGAGAAGCTGATGGTGCTGGCCAGCGACAGCCCTCGCCCGGCCGCGGCCAGCCGCCAGGTGGTCCGGGCGGTCGTCCGGCGGGCGGCGCGCAGACCGTACGCGAGACCGAGCGCGTCGAGTACGAGCAGCGACAACCCGAGCACGGCGCTGCTCGCCCCGGCGTTCGTGAGGGCGACGACCTGCCCGAGCAGGGTGACCCCGATGAGCGCGAGAGCGGCCCTGGGCAGCTGTCCGATCATGCGAGTCCCATCGGTCGGCAACAGGCCCGATGCAGCGCTCGTGCCCATTGCACCCGATCTGCAACCGGGGACTACTTTGGGGGCCATGACTGTTCTGCCGATCCGGCTCGTCGGTGATCCCGTGCTGCGCGCGCCCGCCGTGCCGGTCACCGATTTCGACGCCGAACTGGGCAAGCTCGTCGCCGACCTCACCGAGACGCTCGCCGACAGCGGGGGAGCGGGGCTGGCCGCCCCGCAGCTCGGCGTCGGCCTGCGGGTGTTCGCCCTCGCGCCGCAGCTCAGCGACGGTGAGTTCGACCACCTGGTCAACCCGGTGCTGGAGTTCCCGGACGAACAGGATCAGGACGGCCCCGAGGGCTGCCTGTCCATCCCCGGCATCTACCTCGACACCCGGCGCCGCAGGAACGTGGTGGCCAAGGGCTACACGAAGCACGGCGACCCGATCCAGCTGGTCGGCGAGGGGCTGCTGGCCCGCTGCGTCCAGCACGAGACCGACCACCTCGACGGGGTGCTGTTCATCGACCGGCAGCGGCCGGAGCAGCGCGAGCGCCTGCTGGCCACGCTGCGCGAGGCCGCGTGGACCGACGGCTCGGACCTGCCGGAGATCCGTACCAGCCCGCACTGACCCCGGCGGGCGAACCCCGGACGTATCGACTATCGTGGTTACCGACGCCGTTGCGAGTTCTTCCCCCGTGGAATTCGCAGCGGCGTCCCTATTTCTCCCAGGGTGCCGCCACCGCGAGGAGGATCTCCTCCAGGTGGGCGAGCGGGTCGGCCGGCGCGTCGCGGAAGTAGCCCTCGTACCAGACCCGGAACGCCGCCACCGTGGCCGCCGCGTGCAGCCGCAGCCGCCAGTCCGGGGAGCCCCCGCGCCGCGCCGCGACCAGCCGGGCGATCTCGGCCTCCTGATCCGGGCGCACCCCGATGTACGCGGTCCGCAGGTGATGGGAACCGGCGACCACGATCCGCAGGCCGGTGAGCCAGTCGCGGTGCCCGATCACGAAGCGCCCCAGTTCCAGCATCGCCAGCCGCAGCACCTCGGTGTCGCCGGGCCCGGGCGGTGCGGTGCCGAGGAACGCCGTGACGATCCGGGCCATCCGCCGGACCGGCTCGGCGACGACGTCGTCCTTGCTGGCGAAGTAGCGGTGGAACGTCCGTGGCGCGATGTCCGCGGCCGTGCAGATGTCGGTGACGGTCACGTTGTCGTAGCCGCGTTCGACGAACAGCCGCCACGCCGCCTGCTCCGTGTCACCGGGTACGGCTTCGGTTCGTCGATCCTCGTCGGCGGCCTGTGCATGCTGCCCGGCGGCATCATGATGCTGCTGCTCTCCCCGGTCTCGGCCAAGCTCGCCCCCCGCACCGCGCTGACCGTCGGTGCGTTGATCATCGCCGCCGGGTTCGGCACCCGGATCGTGCTCACCGGCCACCTCTGGCAGGTCGTCCTCGGGGCCACCATCGCGGGCGCCGGCACCGGCATCGCGTACGCGGCCATGCCCGGCCTGATCATGCACGCCACCCCGCGCTCGGAGCTGGCCGCGGCCAACGGCCTCAACACCCTGTTCCGCAGCGTCGGCAGCTCGCTGGCCAGCGCGATCGGCGGCGCCATCCTGGCCTCGCAGACGATCTCCCTGGGCGGCCACGACCTGCCCTCGCTGGGCGGTTACCGCCTGCTGTTCGGCATCTGCGCGGGCGCCGCGGTCCTGGCCGCGCTGCTCGCCCTGGTCATCCCGCGGTCCTCGGCCACCGCGGACGCCGCCCTCGCCGACTGACCGGCCGTCGCGACCTGCGCCTGCCGCGGCCTCAGCTCCTCCGGTCGCGGTAGGCGCGCATCTTCGCGCGGCTGCCGCAGATGCTCATCGTGCACCAGCGGCTGCGCCCGGCCGGGCTGTGGTCGTAGTAGACCCATCGGCACCCGTGCGCCGCGCAGGCCTTCAGCCGGGGCCAGGTGCCGTCCGCCGCGGCGGCGGCGATCACGGCCGCCACCTCGGCGATGATCCGGTCGGCCGGCGCGAGGCCCGGGCCCGGGACCGTGCGGGCGGCGCCGGCGGCGTCGATCTCGAGGATCAGAGAGCCACGGCCCAGCACCGTACGCAGTGAGCGGCGCGACCGTTCGTCCACCGCGACCCCGGCGTGGGCCCCGCACGCGTCCCGGATCGCCTCCCGCAGCTCCCGGATCACCGCCACGTCGGCGTCCCCGAGCCCGCCGGTGGGCAGACCGTGCGCGTCGCCGAACGACGTCAGCCCCGCCGGATCGGTCAGCCGGTCGGTGCCGCCCTCCAGGTCAGCGGTGTTGGCGAGGTCCTGGACGAGGGCGAGCGCGGCCGGTGCCGGAGCGCGGTCGCCGGGCTGTGCCATGCGGCCACGTTACCGCTGTGCCACGATGACCGGTAACCGTTACCGGAAGGACCGCATGAGATGGTAACCACGGATCCGCCCCGCTCGTCCTTGCTGCGCCGGGACCCGGATTTCCGCCGCTACTGGGCCGGGCACACGATCTCCGCGTTCGGCACCCAGCTGTCCGCGGTCGCACTGCCGCTGGTCGCGGTGCTGACCCTGGACGCGGGCGCCGGGAAGGTCGCCGCCGTGGCCACCGCCGCGTACCTGCCGAACGTGCTCGTCCCCCTCGTCGCCGGGCACCTGCTCGAACACCGCCGGCGACGCGGGGTCATGGTGACCGCCGACGTGCTCCGGGCGCTGCTGGTGGCGGTGGTGCCCGTCGCGTACACGATGGATCTGCTCTCGATCCCGCTGCTGGCGGCGGTCGCGTTCCTGATCGGCGCGGCGAGCGTGGTCTTCGACACCGCGAGCTTCGCCTACCTGCCCGCCATGGTGGCCGAGCGTGACCTCGCCGCCGCCAACCGCGCGGTGCAGGGCTCGGCCACGGTGGCCCAGGTCGCCGGTCCCGGGCTCGCCGGTGGCCTGGTCGCGCTCGCCGGGCCGCCCGGGGCGCTGCTCGCCGACGCGGTCAGCTACCTGGCCAGCGCGGTGGGGATCGCCGCCGCCCGCCGTCCGGAGCCGGCCCCGCCGCGACCCGAGGGCCCGGCCGGCTTCTTCGCGGGGCTGCGCCCGATCGTCACGGACCCGTTCCTGCGGTCACTGACCGTGCACGCCGCGGTCTACAACGCCGCGGCCCAGATCCTGACCGTCAACCTCACCCTGTACGTCGTGGGCGAGCGCGGTCTCACCCCCGGGGCCTACGGCCTGATCCTCAGCGCGGGCGGAGCCGGTTCCTTCCTCGGCACCCTGATCGCCCTGCGCCTCGCCGCGGCGCTGGGTTTCGGCCGGGCGTTCGCCGCCGCGCTGGTGCTGTCCACCCTGGTGCCCCTCGGCTACGCGGTCCTGCCCGGTCACGGCGCCGGGTTCGCCGTGGCACTGGCCGCCGCGCAGGCGGTGGCCGGCGTGGGCCTGGGCATCGCGAACGTGCTGTCGGTGACGTTGCGCCAGGTCGTCGCGCCGCGGGACGCGCTGGCCCGCACCGGCGCCGGGTACCGCCTGTTCATCTACGGGGTGATCCCGGTGGGCAGCGCGCTGGGCGGGGTCCTCGGCGAGGCGTGGGGCAGCCGGGCCGGGGTCGCCGCCGGTGCGGCCGGGGTGGCGACGTCGATCGTGCCGATGCTGACCCGCCGCATCCGGGGGCTGCGCACGCTGCCCTCGCGGACCCCGTGATCACCCCATCGGGCGGGATCGGGCGGCCTTCCGGGTGGTCCCGGGTCCACCGTGTCGCATCGGCGGGACGTGACGTGGCGTGGTCTATGGTGAATCGGTATATCTACGACCGCCGATGGGCGTTCCGGGCGCCGGATCCCCTCCCGGCCCCCATGCCGGGGGCTCAGCATGTCGGCGGGCGGTGACCTCGGAGGCAACAATGATCGACACCGCGCCGGCCGGGGACATGGCCCTGCTCGTCAGCAGGGCCCTCGACGGGGACCACGACGCGTGGAACAGGATCGTGGACCGGTTCAGCGGACGGGTCTGGGCGATCTGCCGGATCCACAACCTCGGTGCCGCGGACGCCGCCGACGTGTTCCAGCAGACCTGGTTACGGGCCCTCGAGAAGCTCGGCGCCCTGCGCGACCCGGACCGCTTCGGCGCGTGGATCGCCACCACCTGCCGCAACGAGGCCCGGGCGACGCTGCGCCGCAGCCGGCGCACCCAGCCGGTGGACGACACCTGGGTGCTGGACCGCGAGGCCGGCCCGGACGGTGACCCGGAACACCCGGTCCTGGTGGCGGCCCGCGACGCCGAGCTGTGGGACGCGTTCTCCCGGCTGGGTCCGCGCTGCCAGCGGGTGCTGCGGGTGCTGGTGGTCGAGGCGGAGGACCGGCGGCCGTCCTACGAGCTCGCGGCGGCGGCGCTCGACATGCCGATCGGCAGCCTGGGGCCGACCCGCAAGAGATGCCTCACTCAGCTGCGCCAATTCCTGACAGAAGGTATCGACGGCGGAACTCGCGAATCGTGACAGGTACCAGCGTGCTACGCAACGCGTTCTTCCCCCGCCCCGAGGAGACCCCGTGACCGACCCCCACCAGAGCGCCGACCGGGCGCCGGACGACCTCCCACCCGAGGAGGAAGCGCTCATGCGGCGCATCGAGGCGATGTTCGACGAGACCGACCCGGTGCCGGCCGGGCTGGTCCGGCTCGCCCAGGAGAGCTTCATCCTGCGGTCGCTGGACGCGGAGCTCGCCGCGCTCGTGGAGGACTCCGAGAGCGCGTCGGCCGAGCCCGCGGGCAGCCGCGCGATGGCGGTCCGGGGCCCCGGCACCGCCCCGCAGCCCCGCCAGCTCACGTTCCAGGTCGTCGACGAGCGCGGCCACGACGAGATCGTCATCGCCGTCCAGGTCGAGGCCGTGGGCCGGCGCCGGCGCCTCACCGGTCACCTCGCCCCCCAGGGCCCGGCCGTCATCGAGGTCCGCCAGGCCGCCACCGCCGAGCCCCGCAGCGTCGACGCCGACGGCCGCGGCCTGTTCATCATCGACGACGTCCTGCCCGGCCCGATGAGCCTCACCCTGCGCCGCGCCGGCGTCCCGGCCGTGGCCACCGAGTGGACCCTGGTCTGACCGCGGGCCACCCCCGCACCCGCCCCCGGACCACCTCCGTCTGAGGTCCGGGGCGCTGCCGTGCCCGGTGGGTCACCCGCCGTCCAGGGTGCTGAACTGCACGCCGGCCAGCCGCCAGCCCCCGGGCAGCTCGACCCAGGTCTGGCCGGCCCGGACGGTCAGCGCCATCTCCTGACCGCGCCAGACCGACCGGCTGCGCTGAACGCACCGGACGACGGCCGCGTGACCGTAGTGGGACACGTCCACCTCGTCGCTCTCGAGACTGAGGTAGGCGAGATCGGCGAACTTACCGGTCCACTGTGCCTTGTCGAGCACGTGGCCCCGCTCGCCGATGGAGCGGAAGTCGTCGGCCAGCAACGCGTTCAGGGTGCCGGTGTCGGCCCGGAGCTCGGCGTCGTCGAAAGCGCGATGGAGCCGGTGGATGTCAGAGGTCACGGGCCGATTGTGCCCGGCCGGGTGGCACGCGGGACGGCCCGGGACCACGTGTGGTCCCGGGCCGTCGGTGCGGCTGTGTCAGAGCGGGGTGCCGGGCAGCAGGTGGACCGTGGCGCCCAGGCCGGGCCGGGCCGGGCGGCCGGCGACGAGCTGGTCGAACGCGGCCCGGGGGCTCAGCGACGCGTCGTCGCCGCACAGTGCCGCCACCGCGGCGCTGATCTGCGGGGCGGTGAACGAGGTGCCGCTCCAGGTCGCCCACGCGTCGGTGCCGAACATGACGTCGGTGCCGATGTTGTTCTCCGGCGGGAGCTTGCCCTCGACGAACGTGGACACGATGCCCACGCCCACGGTGGAGCAGTGCACCCAGGACCCGTGGTTGGAGAACGTGGCCGGCTGAAGGTCGCTGGTGAGCGCGCCGACCGCCTTCACGCCCGGGAACGCCGCGGGGTACAGCGGCAGGTCCTGGCCGTCGTTGCCGGCGCTGGCCACGATGAGCACGTTGGGGTGCTCCTCGGTGATGTGCTGCACCGCCTCCTGCATGGCCAGCGGCGGGATGCCGTCCACGGCCGGCGCGCCGAACGAGGCGTTGATCACCAGGCGCTCGCCGCCGGCGTCCTCGGCCGCCTTGATCAGCATGTCCGCGGCGGCCTCGTCGGTACCCAGGCCGTCGGTGGTGGTGAAGCGGTAGACCACGACCTCGCAGTCCGGGGCGATCTGGCGCACGATGCCGGTCGCGAACGTGCCGTGCCCGCCGAACCAGTCGATGCGGTCGAGCGGGGCCAGCACGTTCACCGGGTCGACACCCTCGCGGACGACACCGGTGTCCCAGCCGTCGCCGCGGGCCGCGGCGGTCAGCCCGGTGTCGATGACGGCCACCCGGATCGGGGCGGTGGCACCGTGCGACGCGAAGACCGCCGGGGCGACCGTGCTGCCCGGGTACGAGTCGCCCTTGATCACATAGCCGAGCGGGACGATCGAGTTGACGTTCGCGCTGATCCGCTTGTCGCCGCGCAGGCGCTTGGCATCGGCCCGCAGCGCGGCCGCGTCCTTGGCGTCGCGGCTGCGGTACACCCGGGTGCGCCGCCGGCGGGGGCTGCGCTCCGCCCGGTCGTCGGCGTCGTACCCGGTGAGCAGCTCGTCGAGGCCCGCCTGGTCGAGGCCCTCCTCGTCCGGGTCCACCTCGATCACGAGCTGGTTCAGCGAGGCGAGCATCGCGCGGGTGCCGGCGTCCGGCAGGAAGTGCAGGAACGGGGTGGCGTGCTCGGCGGTGGCGGTGAGCTGGCGCCGGCGGATCCGCTCGAGCACCACCTCCTGCTCCTGGCGGGCGCTCTTGTCGGCGTTCGGGCTCGCCAGCTTGGAGACCTGCAGGCGCACGGCGATCTGGTCGTGGGCGAGCTGATCGGGGGTGCGCGGGTCGGGCAGCGGCCAGCGGGCGGCAGCGGTCATGGATTCTTCTCCCTTGTCGTCGGTAGTCTGACGGCGGGTTTCTCCGTCAGGTCATCCGGGGCGGTACGAGATGGGTGCGGACTCTTATGGGTGAAACGGCTACGGGCTCCGTAGTGGACGCCGGTGCTCGTCTCAGGGACGAGGCCGACGCCGCCTACAGGAGAGTCGTGCTCGATCCGGTCAGATACGCCGCGGGCGCAGAAGCTCTGGTGGTGTCGGCGACCACCGCCGGTGACAGCGAGGCTCTGGTGGCGAGCCTGCGGGCCCTGGCCTGGGTGCGGCACGTCAACCTGGACAACGAGGCCGCCCGCAGACTTCTCGACCGGGGGGTACGCCTCGCCGCGCGCTGCGGCCTCGATCAGCGCCTCGGCGATCTGCTGATGACCCGCTCGGTGGCCCTGCAGGAGCTCGGGCGCTACGACGCCGCCGCCCGTGACCTGCGCCGCGCCGAGCCGCTGGTCGACACCGCCGAACGGCCCGACCTGCGGCTGCAACTCGCCGTCCTCGACCACAACCGGGGCCGCCTGCAGGCCGCCGCCGACGCGTACACCGGCCTGCTCGGGGACCCGGCGTGCCCGCCCATCGTCTGGGTGAAGGCGGCCAACAACCTCGCCCACGTGCAGACGCTGCTGGGCCGCCCGCACGAGGCGCTCGGCCACCTCGACCGGGCCGCCGAGCTCGCCGCGGACATGGGCACCCGGATCCCGGCCGTGATCGCGGCGAGCCGGGCGTTCTCCAGCTACCACGCGGGCCGGCTCACCGAGAGCGTGCGCCGGTTCGAGGAGGCCGGACGACTGCACGCGGCGGCCGGCCTGCCGCTGGGTGAGCACCATGTGGAGTACGCCGACGTGCTGCGTGACCTGCGGTTGCTGGACGAGGCGATGGCCGCGGCCCGGTCCGCGCACGCCGAGTTCGAGCGGCACGGCGCCCGGTTGATGGCCGCGGAGGCCCGGCTGCGCTGCGCCCGGCTCGCGCTCGAGCTGGGCGACCCGGCCACGGCGGTGCTCGACGCCGAGGCGGCGGTGCGCGACTTCCGCCGCCAGCGCCGCCCGGCCTGGGCCGCCCGCGCGACCGTCGCCGAGGCGGAGGCCCGGGCCGCCCTCGACGGCGACTCGGTGGCGGTGCTGCACCGGCTCCGGCGGGCCGCGGCCACCCTGCGGCGGCTCGGCCTGCGCGAGGAGGCCGCGTACGGCTATCTGGCCGCCGGCCGGGCCGGGCTCGCGCTGCACCGCCCGGACGACGCCCGCCGCGACCTGACCGCGGTCGGTGAGCTCGCCGACGGCCAGGCCCTGCTCGTACGGTTGCGCGGGCACCTGGCCCGGGCCCTGCTCGCCGAGGCCCGCAACCCCGGTGCGCAGGATCCCGGTGCGGTGCTCCGGGCCTGCCTGCGCGGGCTGCGGGACCTGGCCCAGCACCGGGCCGCCCTGCCGTCGCTGGAACTGCGCGTGCTCGCCTCCGGGCACGGCGCCGAGCTGGGTGAGGTGGGGCTGCGCACGCTGCTGCCGGGCGGGTCGGCGACACGGGTCTTCGCGTGGCTGGAACGCACCCGGGCCGCCGCACTGCTGCGGGTCCACCCACCGGCCACCGGCGTCGACGAGGACGTCGTCGCGCTGCGCAACGTCGAGGAGGAGCTGCGGACCGCGCGCCTGGGCCGCGGCGAGGAGCCGGCCACGCTCCTGGCCCGGCTCAACTCCCTGGAGACCCGGATCCGGCGCCGCTCCTGGTCCGGTGACGAGGGGGTCGGCGGCGAGGCAGCGACCCCGGCGAGCGTCCCGGAGCTGCGCCGCGCGCTGGACGGGCAATGGCTCGTCGAGTACGCCGTGGTCGGCGACCGGGTGCTGGCCGTGGTCATCGAACCCCGGCGGGCCCGGATCGTGGAACTCGGCACGGTGGCCCCGCTGCAGCAGGAGGTGGCGGCCGCCGAGTTCGGGCTGCGCCGGCTGCTCAGCGGCACCCGGTTCGCCGCGGCGGCCCGATCGGCGGCCCAGGAGGCCGTCGACGCCCTGTCCCGGCTGCTCATCGCGCCGGTGGGGGTGCCCCCGGACGTGCCGCTCGTCGTGGTGCCGTCGACGCAGCTGCTCGGCGTACCCTGGTCGGCCCTGCACCGGGCCCCGGTCTCGGTGGCGCCGTCCGCGGGTCTCTGGGCGCATGCCCGCCGGGCGCGGCCGGTCCCGGCCGGCGGTGTGGTCGTCGTCGCCGGTCCCGACCTCGAGGACGCCCCGGCCGAGGTCAAGGCGGTGGCGGCCGAACACGAGCGGGCCCGGGTGCTGCTCCCGCCGGAGAGCACCGCCGAGACCACGATCGCGCTGATCCGCGACGCCGGTCTGGCCCACTTCGCCTGCCACGGCCGGTTCCGCTCGGACAGCCCGCTGTTCTCGTCGCTGCAGCTCAGCGACGGCCCGCTGACGCTGTACGAGATGCTGGCGCACGGGGTCGCCCCGCGCCGCGTGGTGCTCGCGTCGTGCCATTCCGGGGCCCAGCAACCGTACGGCGGCAATGAGGTCCTGGGTTTCGCCGGTGCCATGATGTCGCACGGCAGTGCCGGGGTCGCCGCGGCCGACGTGCCGATCCCGGACGGCGCGTCGGCCGGCGCGATGACGGTGCTGCACCACAGCCTCGCCCGCGGCGACACGCTCCCGGCCGCGGTCTGGCACGCCCGCGCGGCCCTCGCCGAGGGTGGCGCGGAGGAATACGTCGCGTGGTACGGCCTCACCGCGTACGGTCCGGGGTGAGCGACCGGGGTCACAGAGACCTATCAATTCCGTAGGAGATTACCGGGTATTCTGGTCGACATGTCCGTTACCTCGGCCCAGCCGCGACCCGGCACCGACGCCGCGTTCCAGCGCCAGATGGAGCGCGACGCCGTCTGGCACCGCATGATCGCCCCGGGGGCCCGGGTCCCCGACCTGGCGGTCATCGAGGCCGACCTGGGCCCGGTGCACCTGCGCCGGCTGCTCGACACGGGCCCGCTCGTGCTCATCTTCTTCCAGCACGCGGGTTCCGCCGACTGCGCCACCGCACTGTCCGGCTACGACCGTGCGCTCGAGGGTCTCGACGCCCACGTGGTCGCGGTCAGCCCGCAGCGCCCGGAACGCCTCACCGAGCTCAAGCACCGCCTCGGCCTGCGCATGCTGGTCGCCGCCGACCCGCGCCACCTGCTGATCGACACGTTCAACCTCGGCTTCCTCAGCCCGGCGGCGAAGCCGGCGCTCGGCACCGGCCGCGTGACCCTGCCCTACCCGGCGGTCGTGGTCGCCGACCGTCAGGGTGTCATCCGTTATGTCGACGTCAGCCCCGACCCGGCGCCACGCACCCCGGCGGCCGCCATCATCGACGCCGTCGCACCCCGCACCTGAATGGACGCCTGCGGTCCGGCCGGGGCCGAGGCCCTCCTGGCGCACGGCCATGCCGGCGTGGCCCGGGAGTTCGCCGGCCGTGGCGACTGGCAGTGCGCGCGGGTGCTGGCCCGGTCCCTGAGCGCGGCCGGTGACCGCGACGGCGCCGAACGCCTGCTCCGCCCGTTCGCCGCGGCCGGCTGGTGGCCGGCCGTGGAAGCGCTGGCCGTCCTGCTCGGCGAGCCCGGGATCGACCTGGTCCGCTCGCACCCGGAGACGCTGGCGTCGCTGCTGGGCGCGACCGGCCGGCTCGACGACCTGCTGTCGCTGGCCCGCGGAGCCACCGGCACCCCCGCCGTGCTGCGGGCGCTGGTGTCGGCGACCGCCGGGCGCGGGCGCGACGACGAGGTCGAGGCGGTGCTGCGCGAGCACGGCGACCCTGCACTGCTGCTGGCCGAGGTGTGGGAACGGCAGGGCCGGGTGGACGAGGCCATCGCGCTGCTGCGCCCGGTCCCGGCGGCGGTGCCCGGCGCCCGGGCCCACCTCGCCGGCCTGCTCGGCGAGCTGCTCGTCGACCGGGGCCGCCCGGACGAGGCGATCGCCGTCGTCGACGAGCTCGGCGACCCCGGCTGGCAGGTGTGCCTCACCCGGGCCCGGCTGCTGATCCGCTGCGGTCGCGCCGACGAGGCCGTCGCCCATCTCACCGCGCACCCGGCGGCCGCGCAGCCCTGGGAGTCCGCGCCGGTCGCCGAGATCCTGACGCTCGCCGGCCGCCCTGACGAAGCGCTGGCGGCGCTGCGCCGGGGCGACGACAGCGACCTGCTGGTGGCGATGCTGATCGAGCGCGGCCTGCTCGGCGAGGCGGTGTCCATCATGGACGACCGGTCACGGCGTCCGGCCGACCCGGTCCCGGACCCCTGGGGCGATCTCCCCGGCCCAGCGCTGCAGGGAAACTGCGTCCGGAGCGCCGCCGGTGGGGGAGAACAGGGTGAAACCTGACGCCCCGTGCTCCAGCACCGCGGTGGTCAGCTCCTCGATCCACTGCCCGGTGGAGCCGCCGGCCCAGCGGCCCGTGTCGTCGCGGGTGGACGGCAACGGCCGGTCGGTGATGCGGCCCGGCAGGTTGTACACGGTCCGGATGTCGCGCGGGTCCCGCCCCGCGTCGATCGCCGCCCTGTCGATGACCGGCCGCGAGGTACGGTAGCGCTCACTGAGCCAGTCGGCTCCGTGGCCGGGGATCCAGCCGTCCGCGACCCGCCCGGTCACGGCCAGGGACTTCGCGCCGACCGAGCCGGTCCACACCGCGGGGGCCGGCACCGGCGCCGGGTCGATCCGCTCGACCCGGTAGTGCGCGCCCGCGTGGGTCACCGGCGGGCCGCCCCCGGAGAGCTTCCTGATCAGCACGATGGCCTCCTCGAACGCTTCCACGGCCGCGGCGGGCGACAGCGGGGCCGCACCCATCGCGGCGATGCGTTCCCAGATGCCGCCCGCGCCGGCCCCGAACACGACCCGGCCGCCGGACAGGGCCGACAGCGAGGTGATCGTGCGCGCCAGCATGGGGGCCGGGCGCAGCGGCACATTGGTCACGTTGACCAGACCCGCTATGCGGTCGGTGCGGCCGAGGACGAAGCCCAGGACCGCGTACGCGTCCAGCCGGTCGCCGAGATAGGGATGATCGGAGAGCGAGAAATGGTCGAGCCCGGCCTGATCCGCCTGCTGGACACCGCGCAGCAGGTCCGCTGTGTCCGCGATGGCATGCTGGGTGCCGAAACCGAAAAGAATGGACATCCGTGTCCCCCGATTTTTAGTTCGCAGTACGAACTATAGGGGCCTCAGGTGGGATCGGGGAAGACCACCGGCACCTCGTTGTCGAGCACGACCCGGGCGAGCAGCCCGGCCAGCGCCACCCGCTCCGGGCCCGTCAGCCCGGCCGGCAAGCCGTCGATCCGACGGCACGTCTCGTCGTAGAAGGCGGCGGCCAGCACCCCGCCCCGCCCGGTGAGCCCCACCCGCACCCCGCGGGTGTCGTCCGGGTCGGGGAACCGGTGCACCAGGCCGATCCGCTCGGTGCGGTCCACCAGCCCGGACAGGCTCGACCTGGCGAGCCCGAGGACGCCGCTCAGCTCACCCATGGCGTACTCCCGGCCCATGAGTACGCACAACAGCTGACCCTGCTGGGAGGTGATGCCGTGCTCGCGGGCCGAAGCGGCGTAGACCGCGTCCACCAGGAACGCGGCCCGGACCAGCGCGGTCACCACGCCCATGCTCGCCATGCCGGCAGCCTACTGCCCGCTCAGCCGACCACCGGGCTGCGGCGCTCGACCAGCACGACGTCCCGCCAGGTGCCGTGCAGCCGGCCGACCTTCTCGCGGAACCCGATCGTGCGGAACCCGCATCGCCGGTGCAGTGCGAGACTGGCCGCGTTCTCCGGGAACACCCCCGACTGGATCGTCCACACCCCGGCGGCCTCGGTCGACGCGATCAGCGCCGCCATCAGCGCGCGGCCCACCCCACGCCCGGCCGCGGCCGGATCCACGTAGACCGAGTTCTCGACGACCCCGGCATACACCGGCCGGGCCGAGACCGGCGAGCAGGCCACCCACCCGGCGACCGTGCCACCGGCGACGGCCACGAACCGGTGCGCGGCGAGTTTCCCGTCCCCGAAGGCCGTCCATGACGGCGTCACGGTCTCAAAGGTGGCATTCCCGGTGGCGATGCCGGCGGCATAGATCCGCAGCACGTCACCGGCATGCGCATCCGTCATCGGGACAACCTCGACACCCACCCCGGCCCCACCCTCTCCATCACGCTGCCCCGAGAATAGCCGCGCCGTGGTGCCGCACGATCGCTACTGTCCCGGCATGGGGTCGGACTGGACGTGGGAACTGCGGGTCCCGGTGGCGGGGGAGATCGCGCTGCGTGAGGCGTACGCGCTGGCGGCTGAGCGGGATCTGCGGCCGCGGCGACCGGACGGCCTGATCAACCTGTTCGGTCCGGACGCCGAATCCCGCCAGGTGGACGATCCGCGGGTCGCCGTCGCGGCCATGGCGACCGGTGGTGGACACGGCCAGTTCTGGACCGGTGAGGACGTCGACGTGTTCGTGAGCTGGGACGACGGGGTTCTGACGTGGTCGCTGGACTCGGTCTTCCGCCCGCGGCGGCCCGGGCCGGGGGCCGACGGCTTCCGTGAGGTGCACGCGCGCCTGACGGACCTGTGGCTCACCGCCGCCCAGCGTCTCGGCGCCGGGGTCGGCCGGGTGCTCGACGAGTGGTCCTCCGAGCAGGTGTGGCACCTTGCCGGAGGTGACTGGCCGGCCGAGCTCGGGTGGCTGACCTACCTCGGCCCCGGCGGCGACCTCCGGACGCCGTTGCCGCCCGACGTGGCCGCCCGGACGCGCCGGCTGGACGGCGGGGCGCTGCTGGTCACCCTGCTCGATGATCCGGCCGCTGTCGACGCGCTCCGTTACGAGGACATCCACCGGGAGTGGCTCGGGGTCTGATCAGGATTCGCCGGCCGGGCGCGGCGCCCGCGACGGCTGTCCGGACCGGACCTGCACCGGGCACCGTGGAATTGTGGGCCCCCGCGACATGAACCTGTGCCGACTTCCGTGTTCACAATGGAACAACTGCGCTGGACGGATCGGGCATAGCGGAGCAAATACGGTTAGTTGACCTTGAAATCGGAGCCCTGTTGACTCGGCGCCGACCGCGGAGAACCCGCGGGATCGGCGACCGAAGGACACGATCTCATGGGCCGCGACGAAGCGTTGTCGACGCTGACCGAGATGGACGCGTTGCGCGATTTCTACTGCTCCGGCGACCGCTCCCTGTTCGACGTGTGGGAGGACGGGGGTGCCCGCGGGGACTCGGTGACGCCGTCGACGTCGTCGCCGGAGTACCGCGCCTGGATGCGGGACCGGGTGCTGGCCGCCGGTGGTGGCGCGGTGCTCAGCCTGGGCTGCGGGAACGCCGCCGTGGAGCGGGAGCTCATGGGCGCCGGTCTGCGCGTGCTCGCGGTCGACGCGCTGCAGGAGGCCGTGGACGTGGCCCGGGCCAAGGGCGTCGACGCGGTGCGCGCCGACATCATGACGTGGGCGCCCGCCGGGAGCTGGCCGGTCGTGTACTCCGACGGGCTCTTCGGGCACCTGTACGCGTACCACGGCGATCTGTCCTTCGTCTTCGACCGGATCCGTTCGTGGCTGGTCCCGGGCGGGACGTTGATCGTCTCCAACGACGCGCCCCGCGACGGCGGGCCGGTGCAGCAGGCGCCGGGGGTGCCGGGGTTCCGCTGGCTGTCCGGTGAGTACCTGCGCGACCAGGCGCTGGCTGTGGGTTTCCGGGACGCGGTCGTGGAGAGTTACCGCTACGAGCGCCCGCTGTCCGGCCCCCGGACGCGCGCCGTGCTGACCGTGACCGCCTGATGCCGATGAGCGCCGGTTTCGCGAGCCGGCTGGACCCGGTGCTGCCCGCGGTGGCCGAGCATTTCGGGACCCCGTTCCACATCTACGACTTGCAGGGGCTGCACGAGACCGCGACCGCGTTCCAGGACGCGTTCCGCGGCCTCGCGTCCCGGGAGTACTTCGCGGTCAAGGGCCAGCCCAACCCGGCCATGCTGCGGCGGTTGCGGGAGTACGGCTTCGGGTTCGACTGCAGCTCCCCGGCCGAACTGGCGGCGGCGACGATGGCCGGCGCCACCGGCGAGGACATCTGCTTCACCTCCAACAACACCAGCCTCGGCGAGCTCGCCGAGGCGCTCGAGCTGGGCGCGATCATCACCGCTGACGACGAGACGGTGGTGGACAAGCTGATCGCGATGGGCGCACGGCCGCGGTCGCTTGCGCTCCGGGTCCATCCGGGTACGGCCGGAGCGGTCGGCGAGTCCTACCTGGGCGACACCGAGTCGGCCAAGTTCGGGGTGCGCGTGGACCGCCTCGCCGCGGTCGCCGCGAAGGCCGCCACCCTGCGCCCGCACCGGTTCGGGCTGCACATGATGCTCGGCTCGGGGATCCTGCGCCCGGAACCGTTCCTGCTCACCCTCGACCTGCTGCTGGAGCAGGTCGCCGCGCTCGGCCTCGACGTCGACTTCCTCAACCTGGGCGGGGGGATCGGCATCCCGTACCGGCCGCAGGAGCAGGCGTTCGACCTGCCCGCGTTCGCCCGGGCGGTCCGGGAGCGTCTCGACGCCGCCGGGGTCCGGCCGCGGATCCTGTTCGAGTGCGGGCGTTACATCCTCACCCCGCACGGTGTGCTCGTCACCCGGGTGCTCAACCGGATGAGCAAGTGGCGCGAGATGGTCGGCGTGGACTCCGGCATGAACGCGCTGATCCGGCCGGGGATGTACCCGCACGCCTACCACCACATCACCGTCCACGAGGGGCAGGGTCGCCCGCTCGAGACCGTCGACGTGGTCGGGTCGCTGTGCGAGAACAACGACAAGTTCGCGATCCAGCGCCGCCTCCCGCGCACGGCCGAGGGTGACCTGCTGCTCGTGCACGACACCGGGGCGCACGCGCTGTCGATGGCGTTCACCTACAACGGGCGGCTGCGCCCCCAGGAGCTGATCCTGCACCCGGACGGCACGGTGGAACGGATCCGTCGCGCCGAGACGATCGAGGACTACTTCGCGACGCTCACGTGTGACGCCGACCGGCTCGAGGTCGTGCGACAGTGACGCCCTCGTTGCCAATGACGCCCTCGTTGCCAATGACCCCCTCGTTGCCGGTGACGCCCTCGTTGCCGGTGACCCCCTCGTTGGTGACCCGCGAGCAGCTGCTGGCGCTCGCGGGGACGTCCGGGCAGCCGGTCCTGGACCTGTCGCTGGGCGTGCCGGCCGATCCGCCGCCGCGGGTGGTGCCGGGCCCGGCGGCGCTCGCCGGGGGGTACCCACCCAGCGCCGGGACGCCCGCGTTCCGGGCGGCGGCCGCCGGCTACCTGCTGCGCCGGTTCGGGGTACGCACGGACGCGGTCGCCGCCTGCGCCGGGGCCAAGGAATTCGTCGCCGGGTTGCCCGTGCACCTGCGTCGCCTGCGCGCCGACCCGCGGCGGGACGTGGTGCTGATCCCCGCGCTCTGCTACCCGACGTATGCGGTGGGGGCCGAGCTGGCGGGGCTGCGGGCGTACCGGATGCCGGTCGGTCCTGATCTGCGGATGCGTCCCGAGGAACTGGCGCCGGACATCGCCGGGCGCGCTCTGCTGCTGTGGGTGACCAGCCCCGGCAACCCGGCCGGGGTGCTGGAGGACCTGCCGGCGCTCGCCGCGTGGGGCCGGGAGCACGGTGTGGTGGTCGCGTCCGACGAGGCCTACGCCGAGACGACCTGGGCCGGCCCGCCGCGCACGATCCTGGGCACGGGCACGGGCACGGGCACGGGCACGGGCACGGGCACGGGCGTGGGCGTGGGCGTGGGCACGGGCGTTGGTTCGGGTTTGAGCGCGGGCACGGGCGTGGGCTCGGGCGCGGGCTCGGGCGGGGTGCTCGCGGTGCACAGCCTTGCCAAGCGCTCCAACGCGCCCGGCCTGCGCGCCGGCTTCTACGCGGGCGACCCGGACCTGGTTCGTGCGCTGATACGCAGCCGTCGCGACGCGGGCCTGATGGCGTCGGCCGCGTCCCAGGACGCCGCCGCCCAGCTGCTCGCCGACGACGGGGCCGCGGACGCCCAGCGCGACCGCAACCGGGCCCGGGTCACCGGCCTCGTCGACGCGTTGCGGCACCACGGATTCCCGTGCGACCGGCCCGGCGGCGGCCTGTTCGCCTGGGTCGCGGCCCCGGCCGGTGACGGTGCGGCTTTTGCGCGGCGGCTCGCGGTGGACGCCGGGGTCGTGGTCGCGCCCGGCCTCGGGTACGGACCGGCCGGCGCCGGATCTGTCCGGATCGCCGCGGTGCGCGATCCCGCCGAGGTGGCCGCCCGGCTCGCTCTGCTGAGACCTGAGGAGACGGTGTGATCGACGAACTGTGGGAGCGGCGGGCCGAGCTGTCGCCCGCCGACGACAAGGCCGTACACGTGGTGACCGAGGCCCTCGACCGGCTGGACCGCGGCACCGACCGGGTCGCGACCGTCGGCCCGGACGGCGGGGACGTGATCGTCGACGAGCGGGCCCGCCGGGCGATCCTGCTCGCGTTCCGGCTGTACGGGCTGACCGACTCGCAGGCCGGCCCGTTCCGGTACCGGGACCGGCTGCCGCTCAAGCACCGGTTCGACGGTGTCCGGATGGTGCCCGGCGCGATCGCCCGGTTCGGGTCCCACCTGGCGCCCGGGGCGGTGCTGATGCCGTCGTTCGTCAACATCGGCGCGTACGTCGGGTCCGGGACCATGGTCGACACCTGGGCGACGGTCGGGTCGTGCGCGTCCGTCGGGCAGCGCGTGCACCTGTCCGGCGGCGTCGGCCTCGGCGGCGTGCTCGAACCCGCCGGGGCCGTCCCGGTCGTGGTCGAGGACGACGCGTTCGTCGGGTCCCGCTCGATCGTCGTCGAGGGCGCCCGGGTGCGGACCGGCGCGAAACTCGGCGCGGGCACCCTGCTCACCGGCACCACCCGGGTCGTCGACGCGCAGACCGGCGAGGACCTGCCGCGCGGCGAGGCACCGGCCTGGTCGGTGTGCGTCACGGCCTACCGGCGCCAGAGCTTCCCCGGCGGCGACTTCAGCACCCCCTGCCTGCTGGTGCTGCGCCGCCTCGCGCCGGGCGAGACCCCGGACAACCTGCAGATCAACGACCTCTTCCGAGAGCACGGGTACGCCGCATGAGCACCTTTTCCGCCGACGACCTGCGCGTGGTCGAGGGGTGGCGTGACGTCTACGACTTCCTCTACGAGGACGGCTGGGCCGATGTGATCGGCGAGGACTTCACCGGCTGGGACAGCGTGTACGACGGGACGCCGATCCCGGTCGCCGAGATGCGCGAGTGGCGGATGGCCACCGTGGACCGGGTGCTGGCGCTGCGACCGCGCCGGGTGCTCGAGATCGGCGTCGGGGACGGGCACATCCTGGCCAAGGTCGCCCCGCTCGTGGACCGCTACGTCGGGACGGACCTGTCCTCGGTCGCGATCGACACGTTCCGGGCGAAGCTCACCCACCATCCCCGGCTCGCCGCGAACGTCGAGCTGCACCCGTACGCCGCGCACGAGACCGGCCGGCTCACCGAGACCTTCGACACCGTGATCCTCAACTCGGTGGTGCAGTACTTCCCGGGCCTGGACTACCTGCGGGCGGTCATCGACGCGGCGTCGGCCCGGCTCACCCCCGGCGGCCGGATCTATCTCGGCGACGTGCGCAACGCCCGCAGTGCCCGGGTCCTCGCGTCGGCGGTGCAGCTGCGCCGGATGCCGGCCGGGACGTCGCCCGAGCGGCTGCGGCGCGAGGTCGCCGCGCACCTCGGCCAGGACCGCGAGCTGCTCGTCGACCCGGCCTGGTTCGCCGCGCCCGGCCCGGCGGACATCCAGCTGCGCCGTGGGTACGCCCACAACGAGCTGACCCGCCACCGGTACGACGTCGTGCTCCACCCGGACCGGTTCTCCCTGGCAGAGGCCCCGGTCCTCCCGTGGGGCGGCGACCTGGGCGCGCTCGGGCGGCACCTGCGGGCCGAACGGCCGGGGCGGCTGCGGGTGGTGGACGTACCCGACGACCGGCTCGCCGCCGAGGTGGCCGCCGACCGAGCCCTGCACGACCCCGGCGCTGCCGTGCATGCGTCTGGCGCTGCTGTGCACGAGCCCGGCGCTCCCCTGAACGAGACCGGCGCCGCCTCGCCCGGGCCCGCGGCCGGCCGGGACGGCTCCGGTTCGGCGGTCGATCCGGAGTCGTTCCATGAGATGGCCGCGGAGCTCGGGTACCGGGTCGCGGTGACGTTCGCGCCCGGTGACCCCGGCGCGGTGGATGTGTTGTTCGTGGCCGGGGACAGTGCCCCGGCCGTGTGGACCGACGTGCTGCGGCCCGGTGACCCCGGAGCCGGCACGAGTGACAGGCTGAGGAGCGACAGGTGACCACGCAGACCGCGTACCGTCCGGGGCCGGACCGCGACGAGACCCGGACCGGGCTGCTCGCCGCGATCCGGGAGCGGGTGACGGCCGGCCCGTCGGCCGTGGCACTGGTCGAGGGGGACCGGGCCCTCACCTACGCCGAGCTGTACGCCGAGGCCCAGGGCGTGGCCGCCCGGGTGGTGGCCGCCGGGGCCCGGCCGGGTGACCCGGTCGGGCTGGCCGCCGTGCGCGGGGCGGACACCGTCGTCGCGATGCTCGGCATCCTGCTCGCCGACGCCGGCTTCGTGCCGCTGGATCCCACCGACCCACCCGGCCGCCTCGCCGGCATCGTGCGCGACGCGGGTGTGCACATCGTGGTCACCGGCCCTCGCTTCAGCTCCGCGTTCACCGGCGCGGGGTTGCGCTGCGTCGCCGCCGCCGGACCGGTGGCCGAGGCCGATCCGGTCGCGGTCGGTCCCGCGGGCCTGGGCTGGGCCGACGACCCGGACGCGCTGGCGTACGTCATCCACACCTCGGGCACCACCGGGCGGGCCAAGGGGGTCGGTATCCCGCGGCGGGCGCTCGAACACTTCAGCCGGGTCGCCGTCGACTACTACGAGATGCGGCCCGGCGACCGGATCCTGCAGTTCGTGTCGATGTCGTTCGACGCGTGCATCGAGGAGGTGTTCCCGCCGCTGCTGGCCGGGGCCACGATCGTGCTGCGCGACGACGAGATGATCTCCTCGATCGCGGGGTTCCTGGACCGGTGCGCGGCCTGGGAGATCAGCGTGCTGTTCCTGCCCACCGCGTACTGGCACGAGCTGGTCGACGCGATGGTGCGCGACGGCCTGCGGCTGCCCGCCTCGGTGCGGGTGGTCACCGCCGGTGGGGAGGAGATCCGCTCGGACCGGGTCGCGGGCTGGCGGGCGCTGCCGCTCGACCCGCGGGTGCGGCTGGTCAACGAGTACGGCCCGACCGAATGCACCGTCGTCGCCACCGTCGACGAGCTGGCCGGCCCGCGCAGTGACGCCGAGCTGCCCACCGAGCCGACCGTGGGGCGCCCGCTGCCCGGTGTCGCGTTCCGGGTCGTCGGCGAGGACGGTGCCGACCTGCCCGCCGGACAGGACGGCGAGCTGCTGCTCGGCGGCCCGGTCGTGGCGGTCGGGTACCTCGGCCAGCCCGAGCTCACCGCGAACCGTTTCGGCGTGGGGCAGGACGGGCAGCGTTACTACCGCACCGGTGACCGGGTGCGGCTGCGCCCGGACGGCCGGCTCGCGTTCCGGGGCCGGATCGACCGCCAGCTCAAGGTCCGCGGCTTCCGGGTCGAGCCGGCCGAGGTCGAGCGGGCGCTGCTGGCCCACCCGGCGGTCCGCGACGCCGTCGTCGACCTGGACCGGGCCCGTGGCGCGCTCGCCGCCTACCTGATCATGGACGGTACGGACGTCGGTGCGCTCCGGGCGTACCTGAAAGATCATCTCCCCGCGCACAGCGTGCCGTCGCGTCTCGTGCCGGTGGCGTCGTTCCCGCGCAACGACCGTGACAAGGTCGACTTCCCGGCCCTGCACGGTGCGCCGGAGCTGTCGACCGTCCCGCAGGAGGACGGCACCGAGCTGGAGCGGCAGGTGGCCGCGCTGGCCGCCGGGGTGCTGAAGGCCGGTGCGGTCGGCCTGGACGAGTCGTTGCTGGACCTCGGCGCGCATTCGCTGAGCCTGGTGCAGATCAGCACCCGCATCACCCGCGACCTGGGTGTCCGCCTGACGATCGCCGACCTGCACGCGACCCCGACCGTCCGGGCGATCGCCGCCCTGGTCGCTGCCCGCGCCGCGGATGAAGCCGGTCCCGCGGCGGAGGGGAGGGCCGGCCTCGTCGCGAGGGAAGGCGGCCTCGTCGCGAGGGCAGGCGGCTTTGTCGCGAGGGAAGGCGGCCTTGTCGCGGGGGCAGGCGGCTTGGTCATGGGGGCAGGCGGCTCTGCCGGGGATGAGGTCAGCCCGGTTGCTGCGGGGAAGACCGGCCTTACCGGGGCCGATGGCGGCGTCGGGGCCGGCCTTGCGACTGCGGGTGTGGTGCGGCCGCTCACCGAGTTTCAGCGGGACACGTGGCTGGCCGAGCAGTTCCATCCCGGTACGCCGCTGCACACCATCGGGCTGCGGTACCGGATCACCGGGACCGCCGACCCGGCGCGGATCCAGGCGGCGCTCGACGGGGTCGTCGCCCGGCACGACGCGCTGCGGGCCACGTTCCGGCAGGACGGTGACGAGCCGGTCATGGTGTTCGGCGGTCCGGCCCGCCCGGTGCCGCTCGCGGTCCACCACGCCGGCGGCGACCCGGCCGCGCGGTTGCGGGCGGAACGTGGGCGTACCGTCCTCGATCCGGCGGCCGGCGGTCTGATCGCGGCGACGCTGCTGCTGGGCGACGACGGGACCGAGCTGGTCGTGGCCGTGCACCACCTGGTCTTCGACGGCTGGTCCGCGACGACGCTGGCCGAGGACCTGGCCGCGCTGCTCGACGGTGTGGAGCCCGAGCCCGCCGGGGACTACGCCGGTCACCTGGCGGGCCCGCGGCCGGACTCGCTGCCGTACTGGAAGCAGCGGCTGGCAGGTCTCGACACCGAGGTGCTGGTGCCGGCCGACCGGCCGCGCCCGCCGGTGCGGTCGTTCCGGGGCGGTCTCGTCGAGCGGCCCGTCGACCCGGGGCTGCTCACCGCCGCCGGGGAACTCGCCCGCCGGTCCGGGGCCAGCGTCGCGACCGTCGTGCTGGCCGCGCTGCAGGCCGTGCTGTCGCGGGTCACCGGGCGCACCGACATCACCGTGCTGTCGCCGGTCGCGCACCGCACCGACGCCGGACGGGAGCGGACCGTCGGCGCGTTCATCACCGTCGTGCCGCTGCGCACCGACGTCTCCGGCGACCCGGACTTCGCGACACTGGTGACCCGCGCCCAGGACACCGTGCTGGGCGCGCTCAGCCACGACGACCCGCCGATGGGGCGGCTGCCCGCCGCGCTCGGGCTGCCGGGCCGCCCGGACCGGGGACCGCTGACGCAGGTCATGCTCATCGTGCAGAACACCCCGCCTGCGATCGCCACCAGCGGCGACACCCGGGTGGAGTTCCTCGGCGGCACCCACCCGGACATGACCAAGCTCGATCTGACGTTCAGCGTCGACTTCCCCGACGGCGCCCCCGTCCTGTACGCGGAGTACGCCGCGGAGCTGTTCGACGCGGCGAGCGTGGAACGGCTCGCCGACGAGGTGCTGACCCTGCTCGCCGCCGGGGTGGCCGACCCGCGGCAACCGGTTGCCAGGCTGCCCCTGTTCTCCGCGTCGCAACGGGTCCGGCTCCTCGACGCGGCCTCGGCACCGTCCGCACCGGACCTCGGTGCCCCGGCGGACCTGATCGCCGGGTTCGCCCGCACCACCCCGGACGCGATCGCGGTCAGCCTCGGCGACGAGCGGTGGACGTACCGGCGCCTGGACGACGAGGCGGCGACGCTCGCCACGCGGCTCAGTGCCGCCGGGGTGGGGCGCGGGGACCGGGTCGCGATCCGGTTGCCGCGCAGCCCCGGCAGCTACGCCGCGATCCTGGCGGCGTGGCGGGTCGGCGCGGCATACCTGCCGGTGGACCCGGACTACCCGGTCGACCGCCAGGAATACCTGCTCGCCGACGGCGACGTCCGGGCGGTGATCGGCCCCGGCGGCATCGAGGCGAGGCCGGCCACCGCGGGTTCCGCCGCCCTGGGTTCCGCCGCCCTGGGTTCCGCCGTCGCGCAGGGCGACGCTGCAGGGTCCGACGGCGTGCGGGGTGACGGCGTGCGGGGCGACGGCGTGCAGGGCGACGGCGTGCAGGGTGACGTCGCGTACGTGCTGTACACCTCGGGCACCACCGGGAAGCCCAAGGGTGTGCTGGTGTCGCACGCCAACCTGCGGCACGCCGTCGCCGGCTGGCGGGCGGCCTACGACCTGCGTCCCGGGCAGGTCCACCTGCAGGCGGCCGGGTTCTCGTTCGACGTGTTCGCCGGCGAGAGTCTGCGGGCCCTGGCAACCGGTGGCCACCTGGTCGTCTGCCCCCGGGAGACGCTGCTCGACGCGGACGCGCTGCACGAGCTGCTGCGCACCGAGAAGGTCGCGGTCGCCGAGCTTGTCCCGACCGTGCTGCGCGGTCTGCTCGGCCACGATCGCCTGCCCGACCTGCGGATCCTCGCCGGCGGGGCGGAGAAATGGTACGTCCACGAGTATCGCCGGGCCCGCGCGCTGGTCGGTGCGGGCGGGCGGGTCGTCAACTCGTACGGCGTCACCGAGGCGACCATCGACAACGCGTACTTCGACGGTGACGTGGCCGGGATGGGTGACGACGCGGTGCTGCCGATCGGGCGGCCGTACCCGGGCAACGTGCTGACCGTGCGCGACCCGTACGGCGAGCCGGTCCCGTACGGCACCGCGGGCGAGTTGTGGATCGGCGGCGCGGGGGTGGCACTGGGCTACCACAATCGTCCCGAGCTGACCGCCGAGCGGTTCCGCGACGGGTGGTACCTGACCGGTGACGCGGCACGGGTGCGTCCCGACGGCACGGTGCACCTGCTCGGGCGGCTCGACGATCAGGTGAAGGTCAGCGGGCACCGGATCGAGCTGGGGGAGGTCGAGGCCGCGCTGGCCGCGCTGCCCGGGGTCACCGCCGCGGCCGCCGACGTGCGCGACGGTCGGATCGCCGGATACCTGGTCGGTGTCACGGGACGTGAGCCGGGGCTGCGCCGGGCTCTGCAGGACACGTTGCCGCACTTCGCGGTGCCCGCCCACCTGGTGTCCGTACCGGAGCTGCCGTTGACACCCAACGGCAAGGTGGACCGCCGCGCCCTGCCGGACCCACCACCGGAGAACCACGACGCGGCGCGGGCCGAACCGGAGACCGCGACCCAGCGCGGGCTGGCCACGATCTGGGCGACGCTGCTGGGCCGCGGACCCGGACCCGACGACGCGTTCTTCGCGCTCGGCGGTGACTCGTTCTCGGCGCTGCGGATGGCCCGCGCGGTGCACGCGGAGTACGGCGTGCGGATCGCGTTGCTCGACCTGTACCGCAACCCGGTCCTGCGGGACCTCGCCGCCCACCTCGACAGCCTGCTCGCCCCGGCCCCCGACCCGGCGGCACCGGCGGCCCCGGCGGCCCCGGCCACGTTGCTGCAACGGCTCACCCGCGACGACACGGACCCGACCCGGGGCACGCTGATCTGCCTGCCGTACTCCGGTGGGCACGCGCTGTCGTTCGAGCCGCTCGCCGCGGCCATGCCGGACGGCTGGGCCGTGCACGCGCTGCAGGTGCCCGGCCGGGACTGGAGCAGGCCCGACGAGCCGTCACCCACGTTCGACGACCTGATGACCGCGACGCTGGCGGAGGTCTCCGCACTGCCGGGACCGTTCTATCTGTACGGCCACTGCCACGGTTCCGCGATGACCATGGAACTCGGCCGCCGCATGGAGGCGGCCGGGATGCCGTTGAAGGGAGTGGCGGTCGGGGCGATGTTCCCGATGGCCCGGCTGCCCGGCAAGGTCGCCGACTGGGTGTACCGCCGCTTCCAGCCCGACCGGCTCGTCTCCGACCGGGCCATCCTCGACGAGATCCGCGCCCTGGGCGGCGGTTTCGACGAGTTCGCCGACCCGGCCGAGCGGGCGTTCGCGATGCGCGCGGTCCGCCACGACGAACGCGGCTCCGAGGACTTCTACGCCCGGACGCTGCGCGACGACGGCGGCCCGAAACTGAAGGCCCCGATCCTCAGCGTCGTCGGTGACAAGGACCGGGTCACCGAGCTGTACACCGAGCGCTACCGGGAATGGGAGCAGTACTCCGACGACGTGTCGCTCGCGGTCATCCCCAAGGCCGGTCACGGGTTCCTCAAGCATCAGGCGGTGCCGCTGGCCGGCATCCTCGGCGGGGACTGGCCGGCGCCCGTACCCCGCGAAAAGCTCGACGGCCCGAAACCCAGCCTGCGCCGCTTCGGGGTGGTCGCGGCCGGGCAGTTCGTGTCGCTGGTCGGCAGCGCCCTCAGTCAGCTCGTCATGAGCCTGTGGGTGTTCCAGCAGACCGGGAGGATCACCGACTTCGCGTTCATCAGCGCGGTCGCCCTGCTCCCCGGCATCCTCGCCGGCCCGTTCGCCGGTGCCGTCGCCGACCGCTACGACCGCCGCAAGGTCATGCTCGTCTCCGACGGCGCGGCCGGCCTGGCCACGATCATCCTGATCGGTCTCATGTGGGCGGACAACCTGCAGATCGCCCAGGTGTACGCCCTGTGCGCGCTCACGTCCCTGGCATCGGCCTTCCAACGCCCGGCCTACGCGGCCGCCATCTCCCAGCTGGTCCCGAAGGCGTTCCTCGGGCAGGCGAACGGCATCGCCCAGCTCGGTGTCGGAGCGGGAGCGCTGTTCGCCCCGATGCTCGCCGCGCCGCTGCTGGCGGTCCTGCCGCTGCAGTCGGTGCTGCTGGTCGACGTCGCGACGTTCCTGGTCGCGGTGGTCACCCTGCAGGCCGTGCGGTTCCCGGACCGGGCGTTCAAGAAGCGCGAGGAGACCGTACGGGCACAGATCCTGCACGGCTGGCGCTTCATCGCCAAGCGCCCGGGCCTGGTCTCGGCCCTGTGGTTCTTCACCGTCGACCACATCTTCTACACCGCCGGGTTCGCGCTGATCGTCCCGCTGATCCTGATCGAGCACGACACGGCCACCCTCGGCCTCGTACTCAGCGCCGGCGGCGTGGGTACCCTGGTGGGCGCCCTGATCATGAGCGTCTGGGGCGGCACCGTCCGCCGTACCGACGGCATGATCGTCTTCATGGCGGTGAACAACATCGGCCTCATGGTGGTCGGCCTGTTCACCGAGCCCTGGCTGCTGGTCCTGGGCATGTTCACCATGTCGGCCTCCGAGTCGCTGATCAACGGCCACTGGATGTCGCTGATCCAGGCCAAGGTCGGCTTCGACCTGCAGGGCCGGGTCCTGAGCATCTTCATGACCGTGATGATGCTGACCATGCCGCTCGGGTACGTCCTGGTCGGCCCGGCCGCCGACCACTGGTTCCGCCCCCTGCTCGAACCCTCCGGAGCCCTGGCCGGCACGCTCGGCCCGGTCCTCGGCACCGGTCCGGGCCGGGGACTGGCCCTGGTCATCGTGGTCAGCGGCATCATCATGACGCTGTGGGCGGCCCGGGGCTGGTTCAACCGCCGGTTGCGCTTCGTCGAGGACGCCCTGCCCGACCTGACCCCCACCGGTGAGATCGAGGACCGCGACACCCAGCAACGCCTGGCGGACGCCCGCCTCTGACCCGTCGACGGAGCGGGGGCCGCACCCGGCCCCCGCTCTGGTGGTCGCCGCCGGCGCGTGCCAGGATCGACGCGTTCCCCTGCCCCGGCGCGTCATCAAGGCGGTGTCCCGTGAGAGTGCTGTTCCTCGGCACCGCCGCCGGCGGCGGGCTGCCGCAGTGGAACTGCGGCTGCCCCGGCTGTGCCCGGGCCCGCCGCACCGGCACCGAGCGCACCGGGGACGGCCTCGCCGTGACCGGCGACGGTGACGCGTGGTACCTGATCAACGCCTCTGCGGACATCCGCACCCAGCTGCTGCGCACCCCCGGCCTCGCCCCGGCACCGGGGACCCGCCGCACCCCCGTGCGCGGCGTGCTGCTCACCAGCGCCGAACCCGGCCACACCCTCGGCCTGGCCGCACTGCGCGAAGCCGAGTCCCTGACCGTGCACGCCACCGAGACGGTGCTGGCGGTGACCCCGTCGCTCGCCCTCGCCGCCGCTCGCACCGAGGTGACCACCCGCCCGGTCGTCGCGGGCAAACCGCTCGACCTCGACGGCGGCCTCACCGTCACCCCGGTGGCGCTCGGCACCAGGAAACCCCGCTACGCGGCCGCCGCGCCGGACGCCACCGACGGGGTGACCGGCTACCGCGTCACCGCCAACGGCCGGACCCTGGTGTACGCCCCGTGCCTGCCCGGCTGGAGCGAGTCCTTCACCGAGGCCACCCTCGGGGCCGACGCCGTGATCCTGGACGGCACGCACTACCGCGAGGACGAGATCCCCGGCCGCAGCGCCCGGGCCGCCGGCCACCTCCCGATGGTCGACTCCCTGCCGCTGATCACCGGCCACCACGGCCCGGCCTACGTGTACACCCACCTCAACCACACCAACCCGGCCGCCCACGAGGACACCACCGAGCACCGGACGGTGACCGCGTCCGGTGCCCGCGTCGCCCCCGAGGCCGGCGACCTCAGCTTCGCCTGACGAGCGTTCAGAGATCCCCGAAGCTCGTCACCCCGGCCGCCGCGGTCAGCTCGGCGCGGATGTCCGGGCACGTCTCGCGCGCCTGGGCGTCGATCACGTCGCCGTCGAGCTGGTCGAGATGGTCGCCGTACAGGTCGGCGATGCTGGTGGTCAGCTGGGCCATCACGCCGATCTCGGTGCCCGGCTCCTTGATCCGGGGCGCTTCCTTCTCCAGGTACGCACAGAGCTCGTCCGCCGGGATCGGGGCGGCGGCGGCCGGGGCGTCGGCGGGAGCCGGGCCGGCGGTGGTGGGGGAGGAGGAGCAGCCCGTCAGTACCAGGGCGAGCACCAGGGTCACGGAGGCGAATACCGGTCGTGGAGTCATGGCCCGAGGGAAACCCGCCCCGCTTAAGGACGTCTTAACGCCCGTCAGGACGTCGCGCCGGGCTCGTTGACGATGATCGGCTCGCGGTACAGCACCTGCAGCAGGAGGTCGCCCTTCTTCGTCTCCCTCGTCGACCAGGGGAGCCGGCCCCAGGTGGTGCCGCTGTCCTGGTCCTGGCCGACGAGCTTGCCGGTGTCACGGTCCTCAGGGTGCATCACACGGGTACTTCGCCGCCACCCGAAAAGTGTTCGCACCGGGCGGCTGCCTAGGTGAGGGCGTTCCGCAGAGCTGTGGCCAGCCAGCGCAAGTCCTCGGTGGCGTCGGACGCGCCGCGTTCCCCGCGCACCCGGGAGACCAGCCCGCGGTACCGCTCCGCGCCCGCGTCGATGCCTGCCTCGAGGGATACCAGGATCGCACCGAGATCGGCATCGCCGAACATGGTGGCGACCAGGTCGGCGGCGGCCGGCTCGTCGGGGCGAACGCCGTTGTCCCTGGCTCGGGCGACGGTGTCCACGATCTGCCGGGCCCACCAGATGCGTGCACCAGGTGGCGTGGTCCGCCCGGGTACGGGGGTGTTCAGTTCCAGGAACGTCCGCATCCGGGCCCGGAAGTCCGGGTCCTGCAGCAGTCCCGCCACGGTGATCCAGGCGTCCACCTGCTCGGGCGACGGATCATCGGGCAGGTCGATGCGCAGGTCGCGTACCCGGTCGCGCAGGTCCGGGCCGATGTCGAGACCGCCGTACACGTCCGCGGTGAAGTCGTCGATGATCCGCAGACGTTCCGTGGCGGACAGCCGTGCCAGCCGGTTCATCAGTGCTGTCTCCTCAGTGGTGGATCGGCGTTTCGACACGGTGGACAGGACGGCCCGGCTGACCTTCAGGGCACGGATCTGGGCGTCGATCGCGGCCACGTGCGCGTCGGCGACCTCGGCGACGGTGGCCCGGCCGTCGAGCACCCGCCGTACGTCGTCGAGGCCGAGCCCCAGCTCCCGTAACGTGCGGACGAGGTCGACGCGGGCCACGGACGTGGCGTCGTACAGCCGGTAGCCGCTCGGTGAGCGGCTCACCGGCGGGACGGCTCCCTCGTCGGACCAGAAGCGCAGGGTTCGTGCGGTGAGGCCGGTGCGGCGCGCGAGCCGGCCGATGGTGAGCAGGTCTGCTTGTTCGTCCATGGGTGCATCCTCGACGTTGCAGCGGCTGGAAGGTCAACCGCTCACCGCGAGCGTCACGAGACCCGTTGCCGGGCCTGCAGTGATCGGGCGAGTTCGTCGGGGGTCATCGGCCGGGCGAAGTGGTATCCCTGGGCGTACCGGTAGCCGGCGGCGAGAAGCCTGGCCGCCTGTTCGGGGGTCTCGACGCCCTCGGCGACGGCTTTCATGCTGAGTCCGTTGGTGAAGCCGATGATGTTCTCGACGATGACGGCGCCGGTGCCGTCGGAGGCGTCACCGCTGACGAAGGACTTGTCGATCTTCAGGACGTCGACCGGGCAGTCGAGCAGCAGGCTCAACGACGAATGGCCGGTGCCGAAATCGTCCAGCGCGATCTGCAGACCGAGTGCTTTGAGCGCGGTGATGGCCTGCACCGCGGTGTCGGCGCTGAGGACCGCTGTCTCGGTCACTTCGATGAGCAGGCGGCTCCGGTCGACGCCGGCGCGGTCGATGATGCCGGCGATGGCCTGGGTGAAGCCGGGTTCGGCCAGTTGCCGGGCCGAGACGTTGATGCTGATCCGGGGCGGGGCGTCGGTACCGTAATCGCGCTGCCAGGCCGCGGCCTGGCGGCAGGCCTGGTCGAGGACCCAGTAGCCCAGCTCGATGATGAAGCCGTTGCGTTCGGCGAGCGGGATGAAGATGTCCGGTGACACCAGGCCGTGCTCGGGGTGGCGCCAGCGCAGCAGGGCCTCCACGCCGGCGAGTTCCCCGTCGGGGAGGGTGACGATGGGCTGGTAGAGCAGGTGCAACTGCTCGCCGGTGATGGCCCGGCGCAGGTCGGTGCTGAGCCGGGCGGTCTCCTCGGCGAGCGTGTCCATGATCGGGTCGAACCAGGCCCACCGGTCGCCGCCGGCCGCTTTCGCGGCGTACATGGCCACGTCGGCGCGGCGCAGCAGTTCCTGGGGGTCGTCGGTGTGCCGGCTGTCGGTGACACCGAGGCTGACCCGGGGCAGGGCCTGCGTGCCGTTGAGGTCGACCGGGTCCCGCAGCACGGTCAGGGTGGTGTCCAGCAGCGTGTCGAGCTCGCCGGGTGCGAGGTCGTCGAGCAGGACGACGAACTCGTCGCCGCCGAGACGCGCCACGGTGCCCCGCGAGCCGGTGACCCGGTCGAGGCGCGCGGCGACCGTACTGATGAGAACGTCTCCCATGCCGTGGCCGAGCCGGTCGTTGACGGTCTTGAAGTCGTCGAGGTCGAGCACGAGGACGTGCAGGGTGCCGCCGTGCCGGAGCAGCTCACCGGTGCGGTGCTCGAAGAACGCGCGGTTGCCGACGTCGGTGAGCTTGTCGTGGGTGGCGTCGTGCTCGAGTTGCCGCTGGTAGTGCCGCATCCGGGTCAGGCTCGCGTCGACGGTGTCCAGCAGCTGCTGGTTGTCGCGCAGCACCACGATCTGGCGGGCGATGACCAGGGCGGTGAGCAGCACCGACGCCACCTCCATGATCACCGTCTCCCGCGGGTCACCGGTGCCGGTGAGCAGGAGCAGGGCATCCGCGGCGGCGACGGCGACGTAGGGCACCGGGTTGATCCGGCGCGAGCGGCGCCGCGGTCTCGGGCCGGCCGGTGCGGTGCGCATCTGCCGGGCCGCGGCGAGCTGCACACTGAAGGCGGCCGTCGACACCGCCACGAAACTCGACGACAGATAGGGCTTGTCGATGAGGAAGGGGGAGAGCCCGCCGAGAACGGAGCTGACGGCGGTGCCCGTCGCCAGGTGGTACAGGGCCCGGCGGTTCAGCAGTCCGGCACCGGCGAAGGCCACCTTGGCGAACGTGATCATCGAGACGAACGAGATCATGCAGATGGACAGCATCGCCGCCGCCGAGCCGGTCTGTGCACGCCAGAGCTGGTGCTCGCTCAGGGAGAAGTGCCACAGGAACGCGCTGGTGGTCACGAGCACCACGCAGGAGTCCAGTGCGAACCGGACCCAGTCCGCCCGGCTGCGCTGCCAGGCCGGCAGGCGCAGCAGGGCCCAGATCACGATCGCGGTGACGGCCAGGTACAGGACCATCGTCAGCGGGCCGAGGCGCTGCGACGGTGCGGTACCACCGACGGCGTCGTGGGCGTTGGCCAGGATACCGACGCCCAGCAGGGCACAGGCCAGGCTCACGTGGTGCCAGAAGCGGCGGGTGCCGGCGTCGAAGCGCGGGTCCCGAGCCGCCCGGCGGCAGCTGTGGGCGGCCAGGCCGGCCATGACGGGCAACGGGAGCCAGCCGAGCACCGGGTGTGCGTGGACGTGTCCCAGACCGGCGCCGAACCAGAGGAAGCTGGCGGCCAGCAGCACGCCACCGGCCAGCATGGGCGCGCGATCTCGGGTGAGGTGCCGTGTCAGGGGCATGCTGGGCGTCCTCCGCTACCGGTGCCGGGACTCGTGTCGATCGGTTCACCGGCGGCCGGGTTGAGGAGATCCCGCGTTGCACGAGAGGTGCGGATCAGCGCGGCGGTCAGCCGGCGACGATGAAACGGGCCTTGCCGGCCTTCTTGGCCGTGTACATGGCCAGGTCCGCCTCGCGCAGCACGTCGTCCGCCTCGTCCCCGGGGCGGTTGAGGGCGATCCCCACGCTCGCCGTCACCGTCGCCGTGCCGCCCCGCAGCAGGTAGGGACGGCCCACCGTCTCCACGATGCGGGCCGCCGCCACCCGGACGTCCGCGGTCAGCGCGAGACGCTCGGTGAGCACGGCGAACTCGTCGCCGCCGAACCGGGCGATGGTGTCGCTCGCCCGCAGGCAGGTGCTGAGGCGGCCGCCGACCTCGCGCAGCAGGGCGTCGCCGCTGGCGTGGCCGAGGCGGTCGTTGACCTGTTTGAAGCCGTCCAGGTCGATGAAGATCACCGCGAAGGACTCGCCGGTACGGGCATGGGTGACCAGGGCGTGGGTGACGCGCTCGTGGAAGAGACTGCGGTTGGCGAGACCGGTGAGGGGATCGTGGAAGGCGAGGTGTTCGAGCTCGCTCTCGCGTTCGCGCAGCCGGTGCTCGACCTCCTCGCGGCGGGCGATGTCGCCGCGCAGGTCGGCGGTGGCCTGCTCGACCTGGGTGACGGCCCGGTTGCGGGCTCCGGCGAGCACCCCGACCAGGACGGCGAGGATGATCGTGATGCCGAGGCAGGAGCCGGTCGCCACCGTCCGCAGGGTCTGGTCGGCGCCGGTCAGCAGCGCGTCGGTGGGATGGACGGTGAGGCGCCACACCCGCTGGCCGACGCTGACCGCGCGTTCGCGGACCAGGGCCGGGTCGGTGTCCTGCCGGCCGGGGACCGTGCTGGCGATGACGGTGCCGGTCGGCTCGTTCACGACCACCCGGACCACGCCGCGGGCGTGGTCGCTCAGCGTGCGGTCGAGGAAGTCGGCGCCGTGCACGCCCATGACGAGCCAGCCCCGGAAGACGCCGGTACGGGTCGTCACGCGGGCCACGAGACTGAAGGACGCCGCCGGCACCGCCCGGCCCCGGTCCTTGATCAGCACGTACGCGCGGGTGGCGGTGAGGTCTCCGCTGAAGCGGGCCGCGAGCAGCGCCTCGCTGAGCTCCGGGGCGGTGCCGACGTCGGTGCCGGGGGCGACCGGGGCGCCGTCCAGCGAGCGGGAGTAGATCACGAAGTCGTGCGACGGTCCGGGACCGGACGGGGCGAGGGTGAGCCCGGTGGCGCCGTGGGCCCGCCAGTAGCGCTGGGCGGCGGGGATGCCGGTCTCGGTGACCCGGCTGACGAACGCGAGGCCGCTGGCGCCGGGCAGCCGGTCGGCGTCCAGGCCGTCGGTGATGTCGTGGAAGTCGTCGCTCTCGAGGTCGGTCTGCGCGGCCACCGCCCGGGACATGTCGGTGAGCGTCTCGCCGTACCGGTTGATCTCGTCGGTGACGGCGGCGCTGACCTCGGTCGCGTAGCGGTCCATCGACTGGGCCTCGTAGCGTTGCTCGCTGCGGCTCAGCGTGAAGCCGACCAGCGCGGTCACGATGCTGCCGGCCAGGAGCACCGCGGCGACCAGCAGCACGGCGGTCCAGCGACGGCGGGCGCCGGCCGCCGTATTCCACGTCACATGTCACTCATCGGCAACCGGCCGGGAAACCTGACCGCACCGCCGGGACCGTACCGCTGGGGCAGCGCCCGGACGTTGCGTCCGAAACCGGTCGCGGAGTCCGGGGTGGCCCCGAACAGGTCGAGGACCCCGGTGACGACCAGGATCGTCCGGACCACGCCCCGGGCGTTGATGATCTCCGCCCGTTTGCCGGACTCCCGGGCCCGCAGGCAGCCGGCCACCACCGCCCCGACGGCCTCGGAGTCCAGGAACAGGGTGTCGTGCAGGTCGACCACCAGCAGCGGGGCGGCGTTGTCGGTGGCGGCGTCGGACAGTTCGCGGCGCAGGTCGTCGCAGGCGTCGCCGTCGACGTCGCCGGAGAGCCGGACACAGACCTCCCGGCCGCCGTCGATCATGACCCGGGTGATGCCGTAATGGTCGGAGCTCATCGTCCTGTTGTAGCAGCAGGCCCCGGTGACGTCCCTCGATCGGATGGTCCCCGGCTACCGCGCCGATCGGAACGCGGAGATCAACGCCCGTTCCTTCTCCGGGCTCAACCCGGCCCTGCGCGGCCGCTCCAGCCCGCGGGCCCGTTCGAAGGCCAGGATGTCGGCGATCATGGCGGCCCGGTCCCGGTGGTGCAGGCCCGCGGCCACGGCGGCCGCTCCGGTACGGGTGGACCACCCCTCGTGTCCCGGCTCGACCAGCCACATGGCCAGGGAGTCCGTACCCATGTACTGCTCGACGCCCTGCTCCACGAGCCATGACGCGGGCACCTCGACCACCGGCCCGGTGTGCCCGCCGGCGGCCCGGCACAGCTCGACCCATGCACCGAACGGCACCACCGGGCCGACCACGTCGTACGCGCCGGTGGTGCCGCGCCGCGCGCTGTCGAGGATCCACGCGGCCTGGTCGCGGACGTCGACGACCTGGGTCGCCACGTCCGGGGTGCCGGGCACCAGCAGCGGCTCCCGCGGTGAGCGGGCGGCCCGGGCCACCCACGCCCCGGACCGGTCGCTGGTGTCACCGGGCCCGCCGATCAGCCCGGACCGGGCGATGAGCAACCGGTCCCCGAGCACCGCGGCACAGGCCCGCTCACAGGCCACCTTCGCCTCGCCGTACAGCTCCCGGTCCACCTCGTCGAGGTCGGTGCCGTCCCGCAGCGGCGACGACTCGTCGGCCCCCGGCTTGTCGAACGCCGCGTACGCGTTGCCCGACGACACGTACGTCCAATGGCCGGCCTGATCACCCAGGGCGGCGACGGCCCGGCGTACGAATCCGGGTTGCCAGGAGACGTCGACCACCGCGTCCCAGTGCCGGTCCCGCACCCCGTCGTAGGCGGCCGGGTCGGTGCGGTCGGCGCTGACGAGCCGGCTGCCGTCCGCCACCGGCCCGCTCTCACCACGGGCCAGGCACGTGACGTCGTGCCCCCGGCCGACGGCCTGCCGGGCGATCTCCCGGCCGAGCCACTGCGTCCCACCGAGCACCAGGATCTCCATCCGCCGAGCAGACCAGCCCGTCGTACGGTCAGGCAAGCCACGTTCGCGCGTGGCTGAACGCCAGGAGCCGTCAAGCCGGTTCGACGGGCAGCCAGAGTTCACAGGTCGCGGTGCTGAAGTCGTCCGCACGATCGAGCACCGCCACGATCTCCGGGCCCGGCCGCAGCCGCCAGGGGTTGGAGGGGAACCACTCGGTCGCGGTGGTGGCCCAGGTGTGCTGCAGGGTCCGCGGATGCGGCCCCGTGGTCCGGACGACCACCCATCGGCCGGCCGGGACCTCGATGACGGCGAGACCGCCGGGGACCGGCGTGGCCGCGGACACCGCGACCCCGTGCAGGTAGGTCAGCTCGCTGCCCTCGGTGCGGTCGGGGTCGAGGTCGGCACTGACCGCGAGCAGGCCCGCCGGCTCGGTGTCACCGAGGGCCCCCAGGCGCGGGTGTTCCTCCGCGGGCAATGCGGTGAGGTGCTGCCGGATGTGCGGGTTGACGCCGTGGTGGAGCAGCGGTACGCGGGCGGCGTGCCCCACCAGCCGGAACCCGGGTCGGTCGGCGATGCGGGTGTCCATGCGTTCGCCGCCTTCCACGGTCAGGTGGAACCTCAGCCGCGGCTGGGTGCGCAGGGGACCGCCGGCGCGGCGCACCTCACCGGGGCCGGCGCCGTGGACCGCCCGGAACGCCCGCCCGAACGCCTCGGCCGAGCCGTATCCGTGCCGGACGGCGACGCTCAGCAGGTCCTGCTCACCGCGGACGACATCGGCGGCGGCGACGGTCATGCGGCGCCGGCGCACGTACTCCGACAGCGGCATGCCGGCCAGCGACGAGAACATCCGGCGCAGGTGGTACTCGGTCGTGCCCAGCGTGCGGGCCACGACCGTGACGTCGAGGTCCCCGGGCAGGCCCTGTTCGACGAGGTCGACGAGCCGGTTGAGTGCCGGGATCATGAAGCCTCCGTACCGGGTCGATCGTGGTGGACGGCGCGCCGACAGAGATGGCGCGAAAAGTGTCGGGTGGCCGGGGCCGGTGCCGTCGCACGATAGCGGCATGGACGACACGACCCTGGTATCCCGCTTCCTGCGCGACGGCTTCGTGAAGCTGGCGGGTGCCGTCGCGCCCCGCGTGGCCGCGGACTGCGCCCGGCTGCTGTGGCGGGAGACGGGCTGCGACCCCGGCGATCCGGCGACGTGGACGAAGCCTGTGCACCGGGTGCCCGGCATGGCGCAGGGGCCGTTCGCCGCCGCGCCCAACTCCCCGTTCCTGCACCACGCGTACGACCTGCTCGTCGGCGCGGGACGCTGGGAGCCGCGCTACTCGCTGGGCACGTTCCCCCTGCGTTTCCCGCACGAGCAGGAACCGGCGGACGACGGCTGGCACATCGAGGGCAGCTACCTGCCCGAGGGCGAGAGCTGGTACTTCACCGATGTGCGCTCCCGGGGCCGGGCGCTGCTGATGCTGTTCCTGTTCAGCGAGGTCGGCGAGCGCGACGCCCCGACCCGGATCCGGGCCGGCTCGCACCTCGACGTGCCGGGAGTGCTGCAGAAGTACGGGTCGGCCGGGGCGAGCGGCCTGACCCTGGCACCCGAGCTGGAGGCGGTCTCCGCTCACCGGCCCCTCGCCCTCGCCACCGGCTCCCCGGGCGACGTCTTCCTGTGCCATCCGTTCCTGGTGCACGCGGCGCAACCCCATCACGGGGCGCGGCCGCGTTTCATGGCCCAGCCGCCGTTGCTGCCGGCCGTGCCGTACGAACTGGCGCGGGCCGACGGCGCGTACTCACCCGTGGAGATCGCGATCCGCCGGGGCCTCGGCCTGGACACCCCCGGCGCCGGCTGACCCGGTCGTCCTCGCCGGTCCCGGCATCGTCGCGATCGGCCTACCCGTGGGCGGACAGCGCCCTGAAGTCGGCGGCCATCGCGGCGACGTCGGGCCGGTGGCCGGTGAACAGCTCGAACGCCGCGGCGGCCTGGTGCACCACCATGCCGCCGCCGTTGAGGGTGCGGCAGCCGAGCGCCGCCGCGGCCCGCAGCAGCGCCGTCCGTGGTGGGCTGTAGATGATGTCGGTGACCCACAGTCCAGGGTGGAGCAGCTCGGCCGGCAGGGGCAGCCCGGGGTGCGCGGCCATGCCCACCGGCGACGCGTTGATCAGGCCGTCGGCGTGGGCGAGCAGCTCACCGAGCCGGTCCGGGGTGGCTCCGCGGGCCGGCCGGCCGTGTCCGCGCAGTGCCGCGGCCAGGCTCTCGGCCCGGCCGGGGTCCGGGTCGACGACGGTGAGCCGGCCCGCGCCGAGACCACTGATCGCGTACGCGACCGCGTGTCCCGCCCCGCCGGCGCCGAGCTGCACCACCTCGCCCAGGCGGGCCCCGGGCAGCCCGCGCACGAAACCCTCGGCGAAGCCGGCCCGGTCGGTGTTGTGCCCGGTCGCCCGGCCGTCGCGGAACACCACGGTGTTCACCGCCCGCAGCTCGGCGGCGCCGGGGGAGAGGTCGTCGAGGTGCCGGACGACCTCCTGCTTGCAGGGGTGGGTGATGTTCAGGCCGTGGAAGCCGAGCCGCCGGGCGGCCCGGAGCAGGTCGCCGACCTCGCTCGGGGCGGCGCCCAGCCCGGTGATGTCGATGAGCTGGTACAGCAGGCGCAGGCCGGCCCGGTCGGCCGCGCGTTCGTGCAGCGCCGGGCTCAGCGACGCGCCGATCCCGGCGCCGATGAGGCCGACCAGACAGCGTTGCGGCACCCGGCACCTCCATCAATGTACGAACTGGTACGTTAGTTAACCGGGCCTGCCGGGTCAACAGAGCACGCGTGGGGCACTGGGCATCGGATGGGGCACTGGGCACCGCGTGGGACACTGGGCGCATGGCAGCCACCCCGGTCCCCGCCGAGCAACGCCGCCGGGACGCCGGGCGCACCCGGGCCGAGATCCTCGAGGTCGCGTCCGCCGAGTTCGCCGACCGGGGTTACGCGGGGGCGCGGGTGGACGAGATCGCCGCCCGGACCCGCACCACCAAGCGGATGATCTACTACTACTTCGGCGGCAAGGAGCAGCTCTACGTCGCCGCCCTGCAGGCCGCCTACGCCCGGATCCGCGCCGCCGAGCAGCGCGTCGACGTGGCCCACCTCGACCCGGTGGCGGCCATCCGGCGCGTCGCCGAGGTCACGTTCGACCACCACGAGGCCGACCCCGACTTCATCCGGCTGGTCAGCATCGAGAACATCCACCGCGGTGAGCACATCGGGCGGTTGCCGAGCCTGGTCCACCTCAACACCCCGGCGGTCAGCCTGCTCGGCGGGATCCTCGAGCGGGGCCGGGAGCAGGGGCTGTTCCGCGACGGGGTGGACGCGCTCGACGTGCACATGGCGATCAGCGCGTTCTGCGTCTTCCGGGTCGCCAACCGGCACACCTTCGGCGCGATCTTCGGCCGCGATCTGGTCGATCCGGCCCGGCGGCCGCACTACCGCACCATGCTTGCCGATATGGTCGTTGCATACCTGACCGCACCCCCACCTTCACCATCACCATAGGAGCCGCAAGGCATGGTTCCCGAGAACGTCACCAACCCGCAGTTCCGCCGGGACACCACCGGTGAGGACGCGGAGCCGGAGCGCGCCCCCGCCGACCACAGCGACGAGGCGATGGCCCGGCTGCGCCGCCCGTTCGACCCGCAGCCCGCGGACCGGACCGTGACGCCGCGCCCGGGGGACGGCACCCCCGCCTAGCTCCCGCCGCCCGGACCTCGCCGCCCGGACCTCGCCGCCCCCATCCCTCGCCTCTGGCGGTCGCGGCAAATCATGAGAACGCGCCGGATGCGGTGCTCGTCCCGGTTAGCCTGAGCGCGATGACAAACCGGGCGCCCACGATCTACGACGTCGCCCGCCTCGCCGGGGTGGCCGCGTCGACCGTCTCGCGCGCCTTCTCGCGCCCGGGGCGGGTCGCCACCGGCACCGTCGACCGGATCAAAGCGGCGGCCACCGAGCTCGGTTACCGCACCAACGCCATGGCCCGGGCGCTGCCCACCGGCCGTACCAGCATGATCGCCCTCATCGTCACGGACGTGACCGACCCGGAGACCGCCGAACTGCTGCGCGGCGCACAGGAGGCCGCCGGGGAAGCCGGCTGGACCACGGTCGTCGCCGACGCCCAGGACGACGGTCCCAGCCAGCGCGAGGCCCTCGAACGGGCGCTGTCCAGCGTCGACGGCGCGGTGGTCGCCGCCCCGCACGCCCCCGACGAGGCCCTGCGCGAACTCGCCGCCCACCGCCCGGTGATGCTGCTCGACCGCAGGCTCACCGGGCTGCCCAGCGTGGTCCCGGACATCCAGGACGGTATGCGGCGCACGGTCGCGCACCTGGCCGGCCTCGGTCACGGGCTGGTCACCTACGTCGCGGGCCCGGCCGACGCCTGGGCCGACGGGATGCGCCGGCGGGCCCTGCGCCAGGCGGGCTGCGAATTCGGCGTCCAGTCACGACGGATCGGCCCGTTCCCGCCGACGGTCGCGGGCGGCATGACCGCCGCCGGGGAGCTGCTGCACCGGCCCACGACCGCCGTGATCGCGTACGACGACCTGATCGCGATCGGCCTGATCCGGGCCCTGACCGCGCGCGGCATCCAGGTGCCGGGCGAGGTGAGCGTCGTCGGTTTCGGCAATGTGGCCGCGGCGGCGCTGATCAGTCCCGGACTGACCACGGTCGGTTCACCGCTGCGGGAGATGGGCGCGATGGGCGTACGGAATCTGCTGGCCCTGCTCGACGACGCCGGCCCGCGCCCGGCCGACCAGGTCTCGCTCCCGACCCGCCTGGTCCTGCGCGGATCGACCGCGGCCCGCCGTCGCCCGTTCACCGCCCCGGCCCGCGGGGGCACCCTGATCGCGGTGCGCTGACCGGCCCGGTTCGGCCGAGGCGAGATCGGGCCGGTGGGCAGGACCGTGAGCAGCGCCCCGCACACGCCCTCGTTCTCCCGCCCGAGGAGCGTGGCCGTCGGATCCGGTGGCGTATTGCGGCGATCGGCCTGTTCATCGCCCCGGAGGCCGGAGCACCTCTACTGGCCCCTTTCATCCCAGCAACCTAGGATGATTTAGGGGGTGCGGCCTGGGTCACTGCCGGGCCGCGCGGGCACGGGGAGAGGCGGCCGGCTGTGTAGCGTCGGGATCTTCCCGGACCGGGCTGGGCTTTCCGGGCTGAGCTTTCCGGGCTGGGCTTTCCGGCTGGGCTTTCCGGCTGGGCTTCCGGGCGGGTTGAGGAGATGGCATGACGGCGACCGTGACGACCACCGAGGCGCTGCCGGACGGGCCGGTCGACCTGCGGCTCGTCGTGGTGGACATGGACGGCACCCTGCTCGACGAGCACGGCCGCGTGCCGGACGCGCTGTGGCCCCTGCTCGACGACATGCGCGCGCGTGGGGTGGTCTTCGCGCCGGCGTCCGGCCGGCAGTACGCGACGCTGGCCCGCGAGTTCGAGCGCGCCATCGACGGTATGTCGTTCATCGCCGAGAACGGCTCGTACGTCGTCCGGGACGGGGTCGAACTCAGCTCCGACGTCCTCGACCCGGCGTTCGTCCGCGAGGTGATCGGGGCGCTGCGCGCGCTCACGGCCGCGGGCTCGGACCTCGGCGTCGTGGTGTGCGGCAAGCGGTCCGCCTACGTCGAGCGGACCGACGACGCGTTCCTCGGTGAGGCCGGGCGCTACTACGCGGCACTGTCCACGGTCGACGATCTGCTGGCGGTCGGCGACGACTTCCTCAAGGTCGCCGTCTACGACTTCGCGAACGCCGAACGCGACACCGCGCCGCACCTGGCCCGCTTCCACGACGGCACCCGCCGCGTCGTGGTCTCCGGCCCGCACTGGATCGACCTGATGAGCGCCACCGCCGACAAGGGTGCGGCGGTCCGCCGGCTGCAGGCCGAGCTCGGCATCACCGCGGCCCAGACGGCGGCGTTCGGTGACTACCTCAACGACCTCGAGATGCTCGACGCGGCCGGTCTGTCGTTCGCCATGGCCGACGCCCACCCCGAGGTGGCGGCCCGGGCCCGTTACCGTGCTCCGTCGCACCGCGACCACGGTGTGGTCACGGTCCTCGCCGATCTGCTCGGGCGGCCGGCCCGCCCCTGATCCCGCGGGCTGTCTCAGCCGGCCCGTGTGGCGGCCTCGACGATCGCGCCGCGCAGGCGGGTGACGGCGTCGGCCCGGGCCCCGATGAGGGACGGCTCGGCGGTCAGGGTCGCGGCCCGGACCGGGACCGGGCGGGGCAGCTGCCCCGCCTCGGCGGCGATCGCGGCGAGCAGCGCCGGGTGCCCGCCCCAGGAGCCGCCGACGATCACCGTTGCCGGGTCGGCGAGTGCCACCAGGGCGTTCAGGACGCCGCCGACGGCTCGTGCGAGGCCCGCGCGTACCGCGGGGTCGGCAGCCGCGGCGAGGAGGCGGCCGGCGTCGATCGCGGTGGAGCCCGGCCGGCGCAGGGCGAGGTGCCCGAAGACGTCGATGAAGGACATCGCCGTGCCGTCCGGGCCGGTGGTCGTCAGGTGGGCGAGCTCGCCGGCCAGCCCGCTGCCGCCGCGCCGGACCTCGCCGTCGCTGACGATCGCGCAGCCGAGGCCTTCGCCGAGGTGCACGTACGCGAAGTCGTCCCGGTCCGGTGCCGCGTCCCGTTCGGCGCGGGCCGCCCAGTTGACGTCGTTGTCCACGGTCACCGGCCCGTCGACGTGCGGGTCCAGGACCGCCACCGGGTCCAGGTCGCCGAGCAGGAACGGGGCGTCCGGCATCCGGCGCAGGCGCCCGGTCCGGCGGTCCACCGGGTCGGCCGCGCTCACCACCGCCAGCCGCGCCCTCGCCGGGCGGGCGGCGGCGATGGAGGGGGCGGCGCTGGGGGTGAGGGCCGCGGTGAGGGCGGCGGCCACGTCGCTGGGGACCGCGGGGATGTCCAGGGGGTGGGTGGTCCGGGTGCGGACGTCGCCGTACGCGTCGACCCGCTCGGCCACGATGCCCTCCGGCCCGATGTGGATGGCCAGGGCGGTGCCGGCGTCCGGGGTCAGGGCGTAGTAGGAGCCGACCCGGCCCCGGCCGCGGCCGCCGGGGGTGCGTTCCCCGGTGTCGGCGAGGATGCCCCGTTCGGCCAGGCGCCGGACGCTCTCGCCCGCGGTCGGTTTGGAGAGGCCGGTCGCGGTGGCGATCTCGGCCCTGGTCAGGCGCCGGTGCCGGATGAGCGCGCGCACGACGTGCTCGTCGGTGAGGGTGCGCACCAGGTCCAGGGACGGCTTCGCGGGATCCACCCCGCCGATTCTAGGCAGGACTCTTGTCTGGAGAGCGGCCGACCCGTACCGTCCTTGCAAGTAAGGAGACTTGACTAGAAGGAGTCGCCACCATGTCGGTAGCCACGTTGCCCGCGTTGCCCCACTGGGAAGAGACACCGGCCGACCTCAGGGCCGCGATCCGCGAGGTCAAGGCCGCTCTGCGTACGAGAATCGCCGCGTCCGGCCGTACCGTCGAGGAGGTCTTCGCCGTGGTGGAGGACCGCGTGCGCGCCGCCGTCGAGGAGATCGAGGCCGTCCGCGGCCGGGGCGAAGCGGTCTGGCCGGTGATCGACTACGCCGACATCGCCGCCGGCACGGTGACCCCCGACCAGCTCGCGGCCCTGCGGCGGCGCGGCTGCCTCGTGGTCCGCGGGCACTTCGAGCGCGAGCAGGCCCTCGGCTGGGACCGCGACATCGTGCGCTACGTCGAGGACAACCACTTCTTCGAGAACTACCGCGGCCCGGGCGACGACTTCTTCGGCAGCGTGGGCTCCAAGCCCGAGATCTACCCGGTGTACTGGTCACCGGCGCAGATGCAGGCCCGCCAGAGCGACCGGATGGCCCGGGTCCAGGCGTTCCTCAACAGCCGGTGGAAGCACGAGTCCGAGGGGACCCGGTGGTTCGACCCGGAGCGCGACTCGCTCTATCCCGACCGGATCCGCCGCCGCCCGCAGGGAGCCGGCTCCGGCGGTCTCGGCACCCATCTCGACCCGGGCACCCTCGACCTCTGGATGACCGAGGCGTTCCAGAAGGCGTTCCGCCATCTCTTCGACGGGACCCCCGAACAGTACGATCCCTGGGACGCCGCCCACCGGACCGCGGGACCGCAGTACCCGGGCAGCACGATGTGCTCGGCGTTCCGTACGTTCCAGGGCTGGACCGCGCTGTCCGACATGGACCACGACCAGGGTGTCCTGCACACCGTGCCGGTCCCCGAGGCCATGGCCTACCTCATGCTGCGCCCCCTGCTGCCGGACGTCCCGGACGACGACATGTGCGGTGTCACCGTCAACCAGGTCTTCCCCGCCGGCGAGAAGTGGCACCCGCTGCTGATGCGGGCGCTCAGCGGCATCCCGGACGTCCGCGCCGGCGACTCGGTCTGGTGGCACTGCGACATGATCCACAGCGTGGCCCCGGTCCAGGACCAGCGGGGCTGGGGCAACGTCATGTACATCCCGGCGGCCCCGTGGTGCCCCCGCAACGAGGCGTACGCGGCCTCGGTCCGGGAGGCCTTCGAGACCGGCTCCAGCCCGGGCGACTTCCCCGGGGAACACTACGAACGGACCTGGCCGGACCGTTTCCACCCCGCCGACCTCAACCCCACCGGCCGCCGCGGCCTGGGCCTCGACCCGCTCTGACCGGTACGGGTCGCCGCCGGTCAGGAGCGGTCGGCCGGCTCCGGGGTGGTGGGCTTGCGGGGTCCGCGGTCACGGGCTCCCACCCGGGCCACGCCGCCGCCGAGGACCATCAGGACGGCCAGCAGGATCAGGCCGGTCAGGTCCTTGCCGGTCTTGGGCAGGCCGTCGCCGCCGTTGTCCGTACCGGTCGACGGGTTGTCGTCGGTGCCGTCGCCGGTGTCGTCCGGGTCATCGGTGTCGCCGGGGTCGTCGGTGGCGGCGGCGGTGATGGTCAGCTCGGCGGTCGCGGTGTTGTTGACCGTGTTGCCCTCGGCGCTGGTCGTGCTGATCTGCACCGTGACCGGGTACTTTCCGGCCTGGGCGGTCCTGGCCACCGCGAGGTACAGCCAGAGTTCGCTGCTCGAGCCGACCGGGGCCTCCGGGCCGGTGCAGGTGACCGCGTTGGCGTCGACGTCCGGGGCGGCCTCGCAGGTGAGCTGGACCGTGTCGGCGGCGGTGGCCTGGGCGGTGAAGGCCGCCGTCGACGCGTCGAGCAGCACCAGGGCCTTGGTCAGGGTGGTGCCGGCCGGCGGGTCGATCAGGAAGCTGACGTCGGAAGCGCTCTGCGAGCCGTTGTTGCTGTACGGGAGCTTCAGCAGGATCGGCTTGCCCTTGACGACGGTGGGGGCCGGGTCGGAGTACTCGATGTCGAGGTCGACGGTCGGCGCGACCACGGTCAGGTTGGGCAGGGCCAGATCGCCGGTCCCGCCGCAGGTGCCGGTGGTGCCCGCGTCGACGCAGCCGCCGGTGAGGGTGGTGCCGACCGTGGCGGTGGAGCTGACCACCAGCGGCAGCGCCAGTTGTACGGTCTCGTCGGCGGCGATCGGCAGGGTGCAGGTCACCACGCGCTCGCTGCTGCCCTCGGCGCAACCGGCCGGCAGGGTGCCGTGGGTGGTGCCGGTCGGCAGCACGATGGTCGCGGTGTAGGGAGCGGCGTCCTGCGGGCCGCTGTTGCTCAGGGTGATCGGCAGGACGGTGGTCTGCCCGGGCGCGGGGCGCGGGATCGACGGGGCGCCGACGGTCACCGTGACCGTGTAGCCCGCGGCCGTGGTGGTGACCAGGGTGCCGGTGCCGGTGACGAAGTCGCTCACGTCGGCGTTGTTCGCCAGTTTGACGCCGGCGGCCTGCCAGGCGGTGCCCGCGGTGACCGCGGTGCCGACCGTCACCGCGATCGTGACGGTGAGGTCCTGCCCGGCGATGAGGCCGGTGACCGGGCAGGTGATCGTCGAGGTGGTGACCGTGCAGGCGGCGTCGCCGGCGGTGGCACCGGTGACCGTCATGCCGGCGGGCTTGCCGGCCAGCGGCACCGTGAGGGTCAGCGCGTCCTGGTCCACCTCGGAGCTGATCGCGATCGTGCCGGAGCCGGCGGTGCCGGCCGGGACGGTGGCCGGGGTGATCGTCAGGGTCGCGGTGTCGCGGACCGGCCGGTCGGCGGCCTGCTCGACCACGGTGGCCGAGCCGCCGCAGACCGCGGTGCCGGTGCCGACGGTCACGCAGCCGGCGGCGACGAGGTCGCCGTCGACCGCGGCCGAGGACACCACGACCGGGACGGTCCAGAGCTTGCCCGCGCCCACCGCCTGGTCGAAGCGGCAGCTCAGGGTCGTGGTGCCGGCGGCCGTGCAGTCGATCGCGGCCTGGCCCGACAGGGCGCCGAACGCGCTGTTCGAGGGTGCCGTGACGGTGGCGGTGACGCCGGTCGCGTCGGACGGGCCCGGGTTGACGACGGTGACCGCCAGGCTGGTGATGTCGGCCGGGCTGAGCGTGCCGCCGGGGCCCACGAGGGACGCGGTGACCGGCGCGACCGGGGTGCCGGTGACGGCGAGGGTGCCGCCGCCGGTGGCCGACTCGGTGCCGGCGGTGAGTGTGATGCCGGTGGCGGTCCAGGTGACCCCGGCGCGCAGCGCGGCGGTGGCGTTGACGGCCAGCGTGATGAGGCTGCCGGTGCCCTGGGCCACGGTGACGCCGGTGCAGCGGACCTGGTTCGGGGAGGTGTCCCGGGTGCAGGTCGAACCGTTCGGGCCGCCGTACCCGGTGACCGTCAGGCCGGCCGGGAGACCGGTGAGCGGGACGACGATGGTCGTGCCGGTCACCGCGGTCGTCGCGGTGCTGGTCGTGCGGATGAACGCGTTCGTGGTCGTGCCGGGCGTGACGGTGGCGGGGGTGACGCTGAGCTGGACCCGGCCGCTGAACGGGACGCCCAGCACGATCGGGGGCAGGTCGTCGTCACAGCCGGTGTCACCCACCGAGTCGACGCAGCCGCCGGGCAGCGGGGTGCCCGCGGTCGCGGAGGCCGGCACGTTGACCGGCAGGGTGAACCGGACGTCGCTCGCCGCGTCGACGTCGACCGTGCAGGTGGCGACCGTGGTCGTGGTCAGCACGCAGTAGCTCACGCTGGGCGTGCCGAACGTGGTGCCGGCCGGCGCCGTGAAGGCGACCCGCCTGGCGCGGGCGTTCGACGGTCCGCTGTTGGCGACGGTCACCGCCAGGGTGGCGACACCGCCGGGCAGGACCGTGCCCGGCGCGGGCGGGACGACGGTCACCGTGAGCGTGCTGGCGGCGGCGCCGACGGTGGCGACAGCGACGGTACGGGTGACCGTGGCGGCCGCCTGCGCGACGGCGATCGCCGGGCTCCAGACGCCCTGGGCGGCGGCGGCCGTGGCGCTCAGCGTGAGCGCGATGCCCGTGCTGCCGCCCGCGGTCAGGCTGATGCCGGAACACGTCGCGGTGCCGGTGGCGATGACGCAGTCGGTGGTGCCACCCTGCCGCGCCGCGGTGACGGTGACCCCGGTGGGCAGCCCGGCGAACGGGACGGTGACGGTCAGTCCGGCGCGAGCGTCGGCCGAGGTCACGGTCACGGTCGCGATCCGGGTGTTCCCCGGGGTGATCGACACGTTGTCGGCGCTGACCGTGAGCGCCTGGGAGAGGGTGCGGCTCACGTTCACGGCAGGCAGCGGGTCGTCGCCGGTGCAGGCGCCGTCGGAGGCCTTGTCGAGGCAGCCGCCGCCGAGCACGGCGGGTGCCGCGGCGTCGGCCGGGATCGGGATCGGGATCGACCAGAGTCTCGGGGCGGCGGTCGCGGCCAGGTCGAAGCGGCAGGCCAGGCGGTCGGCGGCCGGGTTGGGCGCGCAGTCGGCGAGGACGTCGCCGGTGAGGGCGCCGAACGTGGTGCCGGCCGGTGCGACGACGCCGGTGGTCACGCCGGTGGCGTCCGAGACGCCAACGTTGTCCACGGTGACGGTCAGCGTGGTGGATCCGCCGGGTTCGGTGGTCCCGGCCGGGAGCGACGACACGTACGTGATGTCGACGTCCGGGTCGCCGGTGCCGATCAGCGTGGTGGCGGTGCCGATGCTCTGCCCGGAGCCGTCGGTCAGGGTGACCGCCGGTTTCCAGGTGACGCCGGTGCCGAGGTTCGCCGCGGCGGTCGCCGTGACCGTGAGGACCCGTTGCGAGCCGGTGCTCAGGTCGACGCCGGTGCACACGATGCCGGCGGTCCGGGTACAGGTGGAGCCGGCCGGACCGGTCGCGCCGGTGATGGTGAAGCCGGCCGGCAGCGCGCCGGTGGGCACGGTGAGCGTCAGCCCGGTGCGGGCCGCGTCGGCGTCCGCCACGACGTATCCGCTGACGGCCGGGCCGCCGGGGACGGCGGTGCCCGGGTCGGTGCTCAGGGTGACGTCCTCGTCGAGCGGGGTCTCGAGGTCGATCGGCGGGAAGTACGTGTCCGGCGGGTTCGTGCAGGCGCCGTCGATGTTCGCGTCGTAGCAGCCGTCGTCGTAGGGCTCGTCGGTCTCGGCGGTGGCGGGCACCACGATTCCCAGGACGAACGTGAGGTCGCCCTCGGGCAGGTCGCGGGTGCAGTCGACCAGCGTCGCCGTGCCGGTGCAGAACGTCGACGCGGGCGTGGTCAGCGGCGCGAACGTGAGGCCGGTGGGCGGGACGAACCGCACCCGGGCCTGCCGGTACAGCGACGGGCCGGCGTTGGTGACGGTGACGTCGAGGTCGCCGGTGCTGCCGGGCAGCAGCGTGCCGGGGGCGGGGACCTGGACGGCCACGGACAGCGGGTGCACGGGGGCGCCGACGGTGGCGGTGGGCACCGTACGCGTCGCGGTCTCGGCGCCCCGCACGATGGTCACCGAGGGCGACCAGGGGGCGGCCGCGGCGCCGGGGTCGGCGCTGAGCGCGAGGGCGATCCGGACGGTGCCGCCGGCGGCGAGGTCCACGCCGGTGCACTCGGCGATGCCGCCGGTGACCGGGCAGTTCGTGCCGCCGCGGGTGGCGGTGGTGAGCGTGAGACCGGCCGGCAGCGTCGCGGTGTCGATCCGGACGGTCACGCCGTCCCGCTGCTGCGACGACTGCACACTGAGCGTCGCGGTGCCGGTGTCACCGGGGGTGATCGCCGGGTTGTCGGCGCTCACGGTCAGCAGGCTGTCGAGCGTCGCGCGCAGCGTGATGTCGGGCAGGACCACGTCGTACGTGCCGCCGCAGGCGTTGTCGCCGTCCAGGTCGGCGCAGCCGCCGGTGACCGCGGTGGCGGTGCTGCGGTCGGCCGGGATGCGGATCGGCAGGGTCCAGGTCAGCGGGTCGTCGGTGGCGGCGAGGCTGACCCGGCAGGCGAGCGCGGTGCCGGCCGGGGACGCCGTGCAGGAGTCCGCGGCGGGGCCGGAGAGCGGGCCGAACGTGGTCCCGGGCGGCGCGTTGACGGTCACCGGCGCGTCGGCGGCGTCGGACGGGCCGGTGTTGTCCAGCGTGAGGGTGACCTCGGCGGTCTCACCGGGCAGCACCGTCCCGGCCTCGGGCCCGGTCGTGGTGCCGGTGAGCCGGTAGCTGGCGGTGCCGGTGTTCAGCAGTACGCCGGTGCTGGTCGCGGTGGCGTTGTCCTGGTCGGTGACGGTGATCCCGGCGGCGGTCCAGGTCGCGCTCGCCGGGGCGGCGGCGGTGACCGACAGCGGGATCCGTACGGTGGCGGCGTTGCCCGCGGCGATGCTCACGCCGGTGCAGCGGACCTGGGTGGCGTCGCTGACGCAGGTGCCGTTCGGGGCGACGCTGGGCGTGCCGACGAACGCGTAGCCCGGCTTGTCGGTGAGCGGCACGACGATGGTCAGGCCGGTCTGCGCCGGGTCGGTGGCCACGACGACCCGGGCGACGCCGGTGCGGCCCGGGGTCACGGTGGCCGGGGTGGTGCTGATGGTCACCTGCTGGCTGAACGGGGTGGCCAGCTGCAACGGCGGGATGGGCTTGTCGGTGGGCTCGGTGCACGCGTTGTCGTTGTTCAGGTCGACGCAGCCGCCGGGCAGCGGGGTCCGCGGGTCGGCGCCGGCGGGCACGTCCAGCGGCACCTCGAAGCGCAGCGGGTCAGCCGCCGCGGTGATGCTGAACGTGCAGGTCAGCCGGGTTCTCGCGGGGTTGGCGGTGCAGCGCTGGGCACTCAGGCCGGTCAGTGTGCCCAGCGTGCTGCCGGCCGGGACGGCGATGCCGATGGTGGCGGTGGCCCGGTCGGACGGGCCGAGGTCGTCGACGTCCACGGTCAGCGTGCCGGAACCGCCGGGCAGGATCGGGTTCTGCGGCGCGGTCACGACCGCGGACAGCGGGGCGACGGGCGGGCCGACGACGGCCAGCTGCCGGTCGCCGGTGAGCTGGTCGCCGCCACCGGCGTCGACGGTCACCCCGGTGGCGGTCCAGGAGGTGCCCTCGGCGGCGGCCGGGGTCGCCCGTACGCGCAGGGTCACGCTCGTGGTCTGCCCGTCGGCGACGGTGATGCCGGTGCAGCGGATCTGCCCGCCCGCCGTGGTGCAGGCGGCGTCGGCGGGGGTGACGGTGAGCGAGCCGGGTACGGCGCCCAGCGGCACGGTCAGTGTGAGGTTGCTCAGTGCGCCGTGCAGCGCGGTGACACCGACGGTCGCGGTCTCCTCGGTTCCCGGGGTCACGGTCGCGGCAGCGGTGACGAGCTGGGCGCGCCGGTCGAACGGCACCTTGAGCACGATCGGCGGGACCGGCTTGTCGCCGGTGCCGGCGCAGCCCGGGGTGCCGGACAGGTTGACGCAGCCCCCGCCGTGCGGGGTGAACGGGTCCGCGTCGGCGTCGACGAGCAGCGGCAGCACCAGGTCGGGCGTGCTCGCGGTGGCCGCGAGGGTCACGGTGCAGGTCACCGACACGGTGTCGCCGGCGCGGACGCAGGACGTCCCGGCATCGCCGGTGAGCGGGCCGAACGTGGTGCTGGTGGGCGCGGTGACGGTGAACGTGCGGGCGGTCGCGTCGGACGGGCCGGCATTGGTGACGACCACGGTCAGGGCGGTGGTGCCACCCGCGGTGACGGTGCCGTCCGGGGGACCGGTGACCGTCGCGGTGACCGCGTCACGCGGCGGGCCGGCGACGGCGACGGTGCCGGTCCCGGTGACCGAGTCGGTGCCGTCCGAGACGACGATCTCCGAGACGGACCAGGACACCGGGGGTACGACCGAGGAGGCGACCGCCACCTGCACGATCACGTCCTTCTGGGTGCCGGCGGTGAGCGTGACCCCGGTACACGTGATCGCGGTGGGTCCGGTCGTGCAGGTGCCGCCGTCGACGGTCGCGGACGGGGCGGTGAACCCCGGCGGCAGCTCGTCGAGCGGGATGCTGACGCTCAGGCCGCTCTCGGGGCGGGTGGCCTTCAGCGTCACCCGGCCGGTACCGGACAGGCCGGGGACGATCGTGCCGGGCGTGGTGCCGACGGTGAGGACGTCCGCCAGCGGCGTGGCGAGGTAGATGGCCGGGATACCGGGGTCCCCCGGGGTGCCGGGGATGCCCGGGTCGCAGACGCCGTTGTTGTTGAGGTCGACGCAGCCGCCCTCCACCGGTTCGTCCGGGTCGAGGCCGGGGGCGAGCACGATCGGGAACGCGTAGTCGGCGTCGGCCTCGTCGGCCAGGTCGAACGTGCAGACGGCGCGGAGGTTGTCCGGGCTGAGCGTGCAGTCGTCGGCCGTCGGCGCGGTGAGCGGGCCGAACGTGACGCCGGCCGGGGCGATCACCTGGATCTGGGCGTTCACCGCGTCGGACGGGCCGAGGTTCTCGACGTTGACGCCGATGGTGCCGCCGTCGCCGGGTTGCAGGGTGCCCGGGTCGGGCACGGTGACCGTGGTCCGCAGCCGGTAGCCGGCGGCCCCGACGGTGGCGAGCAGCGGCGAGGCGGTGACCTGGTCGGTGCCGTCCGAGACGGTGACGCCGGTGGCGGTCCAGGTGGTGCCGGTGGCCGCCGAGGGGACCGCCGCCACCACGATCGCGATGCCGGCGCTGGTGCCGTTCTCGGCGCCGACGCCGGTGCAGACGATCGAGGCGCCGACGGTGCAGGTGGCGCCGGACAGGGTCGCGCTGCGCACGCTCAGGCCGGCGGGCAGGACGAGCGGCACGGTGACGGTCAGGCCGCTCAGGTCGCCGTGCACGGCGTTGACGTCCAGCGTGGCGGTGGCCTCGTCACCCGGGGTCACCGTGGCCGGGGTGGCCGAGACCGTGACCCGCTGGTCGAACGGCACCTTCAGCATGATCGGGTCGAACGCCACGTCGGGGGCGCCGCCGCAGGTGCCGTTGTTGTTCAGGTCGACGCACGCGCCACCGTATGGGGTGGTGACGTCCGCGCCGCCGGGGATGACCACCGGCAGGGTCAGCTGTGGGCTGGAGACACCGGCGGCGAGCGTGACCGTGCAGGACGCACTCGCGCCGCCGGGGGCGACGGTGCAGGCGGTGGCGGCGGCACCGGCCGGGGTGCCGAACGTGGTGCCGGTCGGCGGGATCACCCCGAACACGGTGGCCGGGGCGTCGGAGGGCCCGGCGTTGCGGACGGTCAGGTTCAGCTCGGTGGTCTCGCCCGGTTCGACGGTGTTGTCCGCCGGGCCGGAGACGGTCGCGGTCAGCTGGTACTCGGGGGTGCCCGCCACGGTGAGGGCGCCGCCGGTGGTGACCTGTTCACCGCCGTCGGAGACCGTGGCGGGGCTGACGTTCCAGGTCGCCGGCGGTGTCACCGAGGAGGCCACCGCCACGGTCACGCCGATCGTGCGGGCGGCCGCGCCCGCGGTCAGGTCGACGCCGGTGCAGGAGATCGCGGTCGTCCCGGCGACGCACGACGCGCCGGACGGGGCGGTGGTCCCGGTGACCGTGAAGCCCGTGGGCAGGCCGGTCGTCGGGATGGTGACGACCAGGTCGTCCTCGTCCTGGGTCGAGCTCAGGCCGACCGTGCCGGTGCCGCTGCGACCGGGCACGACGGTCGCCGCCGTGGTGGTGACGGTGAGCCGGTTCGCGATCGGGGTACGCAGCTGGATGGACGGCAGGGGCACGTCCTGCGGGTCGTCGCAGTCGGTGTCGTCGTTCAGGCTTGCGCAACCGCCGGTGAGCGGCGTCGCCGGGTCGGCCTGCGCGGAGACCAGCAGCGGGAGCGTCAGCGTGATCGCCGGCCCGGCTTTCGGGATGTCGTCGGTGCAGCGCACGGTGGTGGGGGAGAGCTGGGTGCAGTCCGCGGCGGCACCGGTGCGCGGGCTGTCGAACGTGGTGCCCTGCGGCGCCACGACCACGTAACTCGCGTTCCGCGCGTCGGAGGGGCCGTTGTCGGAGACGACCACGGTCATCGTGGTGGGCTGCCCGGGCCGCACGGTGCGCGCGGCGGGTCCGGTGGCGGTCGCGGTGAGCGTCCAGCGCGGGTCTGCGGTGACGATGGCGCCGGTGGCCGTACCGGTGGAGTCGCCGCTGGTCGCGGTGACCGGGTCACCCGCCCCGGCCGACCAGTTCGCGGTGACGCCGGGGGCCAGGGTTACCGGCACCGAGACGGTGACCGTGCCGGTGGCCGGCACGGTGACGCCGGTGCAGCGGATGCCGGCCGTGCTGGTGCAGGTGCCGCCGCCGGTCGTGGTGACGGCGCCGACGGCGTATCCGGCCGGCGGCGCGGGCAGTGTGATCGTGGTGCCGGTCGCCGGGATGATGCCCAGGTTGCGTACCCGCACCGTCGGCGTGGCGGGGCCGTCGCCGGGCACCGCGGTGGCCGGCGTGATGCTCACCCCGGCGTCGAGGTTGACGTCCGGGTCGCTGACCGTGAACAGGCGCCCGTCGCCGCTGACCGCGACGCCGTTGAGGCTCGCCGTGACGCCGGTGACGGTCCAGGTGACCCCGGGCGCGGTCGTGGTGGTCGCCGCCGCCCGGACGCTGACGGTGGCCGTGCCGCCGCCCGGCACGGTGACGTTGGGGCAGGTGATCGCGGTGGCGTTGGTGCCACAGGCGACGCCGCCGACGGTCGCGGAGACGACCGAGATCCCGGCGGGCTTGTCCGCGAGCGGGATGGTGACCGTGGTGGTCGCGTCGGACGGGCCGTCGTTGGTGACGGTGACCGTGGTGGTGGCCTGCTTGCCGGCCGCCAGGGTGTTCGGGGTGACGGTGACCGAGCCGCTGGTGCTCCGTGCGGCGAGCCGGTTCACCAGGGTGCCGCCGCCGCTGACGCTGATCGTGGTGCCGGTGACCGCCGCGACCGGGGTGCTCACCGCGGTGATGGTCGACGCGGCCGGGGACCAGTCGGCGGCGGAGACGGCCGACGCGGCCAGCGACACCGGCAGCGACACCGCCACGTTGCCGTTGCCGGGGACGGTCACCCCGGTGCACACGACGTGGGTGGTGTTGGTCGTGCAGGTGCCGCCACCGCCCACGGTCGGGGTCCCGAGCGTGTATCCGGTGGGCGGGAGCGGGATCCGGATCGTGGTGTTCGGCGCCGCCACGTCACCGGTGTTGGTCACGGTGACCCTCGGGGTGCCGTTCTCACCGGGCGCGAACGACGCCGGGGTCCGGTTCACCGCGCCGAGCTTCACGATGCCCGAGCAGATCGACTCGCCGACGATGACCGAGCCGTCGAGCACGGCACCGCCCTCGAGCAGGCCGATGTCCAGCGCGCGCACGGTGTAGTCGAGCTTGCCCGTGCCGCTGTTGTAGGCGACGATCCGGCGGTCGACGGTCGCGTTGAGCACGCCCGGGACGCCGACGGCGAGGTTCGCGGACGGGTTGACCACCGCGCCGCCGATGTTCAGGTTGGCGATGTCCGTGGTCGAGGCCAGCGTCGAGGCGTTCATCGTGCAGCTCGTGCTGATCGCCCCGACCGAGACGGCGCCCAGCAGGCTCAGCCCGGCCGTCCCGCCCGAGCCGGTGGCGCCACCGGGGGCCGACGGTCCCGCCGAGGCGCTGACCGCACCGAGGTTCAGCACCCCGGGCACGTTGGTGCCGACGACGTTGGCGCTCTGCGCGGCACCGCCGGTGACCGTGTTCCACGTCCTGGCCGGGTCGGGCAGCCTGATGTCGAGCGGCACCAGGCCGAGCAGCACGTCGATGCTGATCCGCGCGCCCTGCCCGGTGGCGGTCACGGCTCCGGCCGCCGCGTACGCGGCTATCGGCGGCCCCATCAGAAGCACAAGGAGAAGCGTGATGGCTGCTAAAGCCACCTTTTTCATCTTCTGGAGCGCGCGGGTCGGCACCAGCGAACCCTAGAACGGACTTATCCGAGCAGTCTTCGTTTTTCGGATTTTGGGGGTACGCCGCTCGCTAACCGCGTACCGGGTGGAAACCGTAGGGAAGCTCCAGCCGGTGCGCGTGCAACAGGGCCTCGTCGGCCAGGATGTCGGCGGTCGGGCCGTCGGCCGCGATGCGGCCGCCGTCCAGGATCACCGAACGGGCACAGAGCTGCATCGCGTACGGGAGGTCGTGCGTCACCATCAGCACGGTCACCGGCAAATCCACCAGGATCTCGGCCAGCTCACGCCGGCTCGCCGGGTCCAGGTTGGACGACGGCTCGTCGAGCACCAGCAGCTCCGGGCGCATCGCCAGCACGGTGGCCACGGCGACCCGCCGCCGCTGCCCGAACGACAGGTGGTGCGGCACCTGGTCGCGGTGCTCCGCCATGCCCACCGCCTCGAGCGCCTCGTCGACCCGGGTCCGCAGCTCGGCGCCGCGCAGCCCGAGGTTCGCCGGTCCGAACGCGACATCCTCGGCGACCGTCGGCATGAACAACTGGTCGTCCGGGTCCTGGAACACGATCCCGACCCGGCGGCGGATCTCGGCCAGCCGGGCCCGGTCGCGACCGTCCACCCGCAACCCACCGATGTCGACGGTGCCGGCGCCGCCGTGCAGCACGCCGTTGAGGTGCAGCACCAGCGTCGTCTTGCCGGCGCCGTTCGGGCCGAGCAACGCCACCCGCTCACCCTCGGCCACCGTGAGGTCGACACCGCGCAACGCCACGCTGCCGTCGGGATAGGCGTAGGTCAGGCCCTGGATCGCCAGGCTCATCGCAGGACCGCCAGCAGGGCGATCGCCGCGGCCGCCATCGGCAGCACAGCCGACTGCGCCCACTGTGCGGCCGTCGCCCCACCCGCCTCCGGACGGGGCAGCCGCCCGTCGTAACCGCGCGACACCATTGCCAGGTAGACCCTTTCGCCCCGCTCGTACGCCCGCAGGAACAAGGATCCCACGCTCACCGCGAACGCCTTCACCTGCCACAGGAACCGCGGGTCGTAGCCGCGCGACAACCGGGCGATCCGCATCCGCCGGGCGTCGTCGGCGAGGATGTCGAGGTAGCGCAGCATGAACGTGGCGATCTGGGTGAACACCGACGGGCAGCGCAGCCGGTCCAGCCCGAGGATCAGGTCACGCATCGTGGTGGACGCCGCCAGCAGCAGCGACGCCAGCACGCCCAGGGTGCCTTTGGCGAATATGTTCCACGCGCCGTACAACCCGTCGACCGACAGCGACATCCCGAGCCAATCGACGCGCTCGCCGTGCCCCGCGAACGGCAGGGCCACGGCGAGCAGCACGAACGGCAGCTCGATGGTCGCGCGCTTGGCCAGCCACCATCCGGGTACGCGCGCCAGCACCGTCACCGCCACCAGCAGCAGCGCGTAACCACCGAACGCCCACACCTCGGTGCGCGGGGTGGCCACCACCACGATCGTGAACAGCAGCGTCGTGAGGACCTTCACCTCCGGCGCGAGGCGGTGCACCGGGCTGTCCCGCTCCAGGTGCAGCGGATGCGCGTGACCCGCCCCCATCTAGACCTTTTCTTTCGTGTCGCGCCGGCGCGCGAGCCAGAAGACGCCGCCGCCGATCCCGAAGGTGATCAGCACGCCCAGCACACCGGAGAGGCCGGTCGACAGATACTCGTTGTCGATGCCCCTGATGCCGTAGTCCGCGAGCGGGCTGCCGGCCATCTGGTGGTCCTGCTCCTTCTGCAGCATGCACGTGCCGCCGGTGATCTCGCCGCCGGCGTCGAACGTGCAGCCCTCCCGCGCGGTCGCGTCCAGGCCGTCGGGGCTGCCCGAGGCGAACGAACTGACCACGCCGGCCAGCAGCAGGGCGACCAGCAGGCCGCCGGCCAGGAACCAGCCGAGTCGCTTGCTCACACCGCACCTCCGGTGGTGACGACGGGCTCGGCGACCGGTGCCGCCGGGCGGAAACGGCGCAGCGCGTACACCAGATCGGGGCGGACCCGGGCCACGGTCGCCACCGTGGTCGCCGCGATCAGGCCCTCACCGATGCCGATCAGCACGTGCACACCGGCCATCGTGCCGGCGACGGTGGCCAGGGAGAGGTCGGTGGTGCCGCCCAGCCAGTACTCGAACACGAAGCCCTGCGACGCGAGGACCACACCGACGACCGAGGCGATGAAAGCGGTCGCCCCCACCCCGCCCGGGGTCTTCGGCAGCACCCGCATGAGCCCGGCGACGAGCAGGTAGCCGGCGGCCGTACCGATCAGGGCCATGTTCGTGATGTTGAGCCCGAGCGCGGTGAGGCCGCCGTCGGCGAACAGCAGGCACTGCACGATCAGCACGGTCGAGACGCAGAGCGCGCCGACCCACGGCCCGACCAGGACGACGGCGAGCGCGCCGCCGAGCAGGTGGCCGGAGACGCCGGGCAGCACCTGGAAGTTGAGCATCTGCACCGCGAAGATGAACGCGGCGACCAGCCCGGCCATCGGTGCCAGCCGGTCGTCGAGGTCGGCCCGGGCCCGCCACACGCAGAACGCGAGTGCCAGCACGGCGAGGACGGCGAACAGTGCCGACACCGGCCCGTCCACGATCCCGTTGGCGATGTGCATCGCCTGTGTGTCCATCGATCCTCCCCAGGAACGCCGATGTGGCTTCCGCAGCATATTTGGCCGACCCAGCAGTTGCACAGTATTGGCAACTAGGTCACATGTGCGGCGCCGCGCCGGGTCGCCGAAGACACGTGGGGCCCGGCCGTTCCCGGCCGGGCCCCACACGCACTACTGGTTACTTCGCGGCTACCAGAGCCTGGGCGCGCTCCGGCCACGTGCCGACGGTCGGCGCGAGGCGCATCCCGGCGGCGGTGATCATCGTGCGCAGGGTGGTCACGTCGGCGGCGGCGAGCTCCGCGTACGTGGTGATGCCGCCGGCCGCGAGGGCCATCGCCATCTTCGGGCCGATGCCGGCGATCCGGGTCAGGTCGTCCGGCTCGTGGTCGAGCGACCCCTCGGGCGCGTCCGCCTGAGCGGCGGCCTGTTCCTGCGGGGTGACGGCCTCGTCCTCGGGGGAGACGGCCCGGTCCTCCGGCGAGACGGCCTGGGCCGGGACGACGGCGACGGGCACGACGGCCGCGGCCACCGGTTCCGGCTCGACGACGGGTTCCGGCTCGACGACCGGCTCGGGCTCGACGACCGGCGCGATCTGCACCGCGACGGGCTCGGGGACCACGAACGGCTCCGCCTTCGGTGCCGCGGCAGACTCGGCCGCGACGGGCGGCTTGGTCTCGGTGAACAGGTCGGGCTCGGGAGCCGCGTCCGACGTGGTCTCCACGAACAGGTCGGGCTCGGCGACCGCGACGGGCTCCGGGTCCTTGACGGGCTCCGGGTCCTTGACGGGCTCGGCCGCGACGGGCTCCGGGTCCTTGACGGACTCGGGCTCGGCGGCGACGACGGGCTCGGTGACGACGGGCTCGGCGGTGGGCCGGGTAACGGTTTCCGGCTCGCTGACGGCGGTGTCGGCGACGGGTTCGGTGCTGGATTCATCGGGGGCGGTACGGGGTTCGGGGATCACGGCGGTGACCGGCTCAGCGACCGGTGCTGCTGCGGGGGTCGCCGGGGCGGACTTCATGCCCCGGGCCAGCCAGCCGGCAATCACCCCGACCACGAGCCCGCCGACGAGGAAGAGGAACGATGCCACGGCTTGCCTCCGGACGGCTTTTGGCGTTGATGTAGCGCGCATCATAGGGGAGAGCTGCGCCGCCACGTTCACGCACCGCCGTCAGTTGTGTGCCACCACCGCCCGGCGTTCGCCCAGGAAGTCCGGTTCGGTCATTGGTCTGCCGAAATGGTAGCCCTGCGCGAGCCGGTAGCCGAGCCGGTGCAACTCCGCCGCCTGTTCCGCGGTCTCCACGCCCTCGGCCACCGCCAGCAGGCCGAGACCGTTGCTCACCTGGATCAGCGCGGTGGCGATGACCGCGTGCCGGCCCGCCATGGTGATGCTGTCCACGAACGATTTGTCCACTTTGAGCACATCGACCGGGATCGTCTGGAGCAGGCCCAGCGACGAGTGGCCCGTACCGAAATCGTCCAGGGCGATCCGCACGCCGAGCTCGTGCAGATCCTTGACCGCCTGCACGGCCTGACCGCCGCCGAACACCGCGGTCTCGGTGACCTCGACGATCAGGTGCCGCGCGCCCAGCCCGGACCAGGCCAGCACCTCCGCGACCAGGCCCGGGAACCCGGGCTCGGCGAGCTGCCGCGCGGACACGTTGACCGACATGCGTTCCGGCGCCTGGTCGCCGTACGTGGTGCGCCACATGACGGCCTGTGCGCACGCGGTCTTCAGGATCCAGGCGCCGAGCTCGACGATGAGCCCGTTCTGCTCGGCGACCGGGATGAAATCGGCGGGGCTGACGAAGCCGCGTTCCGGGTGCTCCCAGCGCACCAGCGCCTCCACCGACACGATGCGGCCGTCCGGCAGCGACACGATCGGCTGGTAGACGACGCGGAACTGACCGGTGTCCAGCGCGGTCCGCAGCTCCGCGCCCAGCCGGGCCTGCTCACCCGCGACCACGTCGAGTTCCGGCAGGTAGGGCCGGTGCCGCACACCGTCGTGCTTCGCCGCGTACATGGCGATGTCGGCACGACGCAGGACCTCGCCGGGGTCCCCGGTGCCCGTACCGTCGGCGCTGCCGATGCTGGTGCCGATCAGCAGGTCGTGCCCGTCCACCTCGACCGGCCGGTCGAAGCAGGCGGAGAGCCGCTCGACCGCGCCGCCCAGGTCTCCCGCCACGAGCACGGCGAACTCGTCACCGCCCATCCGGGCCACCAGGTCGCCGGCGCCCATCGCACCGGCCAGGCGCCCGGCGACCAGCTCGAGCAGCCGGTCACCGACGGGGTGCCCGAACCGGTCGTTGACGTCCTTGAAGCCGTTGAGGTCGAGCATGGCGACCCGCGGGGAGCCGGCCGCCGCCAGCCGCTCCTCGAACACCCGCCGGTTCGGCAGCCCGGTCAGCGGGTCGAGCAGGGCCAGGTCCTCGAGCTGCCCGGCCTGCCGGCGCACCTGGGCCACGAACCCGAGCAGCCGGGCCATCACCAGCAGCACCAACAGCGTCGAACCGATCCCGACAGCCTGCCAGTCGACCCGGTCGGGGTCCTGGGCACCTTCGACGAACAGCACCGCCGGCACCAGCATGGTCGCCAGCCCGGGCAGCAGCAGCCGCCGGGACCCGGTCCGTTCCCGAGGGGCGTCCGGGGTGTGCGCGGACGGGTGCAGGGCCGCGCCCGCCCAGCAGAGGTAGGCGCAGGCGAACGAGCCGAGGACCCACCCGCCGTACGCCGGCAGCAGCGCGGGGAACACGTTGTAGACGACGTTGCCGCTCAGGGTCACGACGCAACCGAAGGCCAGCATCCAGCCGCTCGGCCCGCGCCGCCCGCGCCGCAGGATCAGCGGGCTGACCGCGGCGACCATGACGACGCTGGCGGTCGGGTACGCGATGGTCGCCAGCCGGACCAGGACCGTCGCCGAGGTGTCGGCGGCGATCGGGCCGATCACGAAGACCCAGTAGACCAGCCCCAGGCCGGTGACGATCAGCGCGGCGTCGATCAGCCCGGCCCGGCTCGGCCGCCGGCCGCGCACCAGCCGGAACAGGGCCAGGACGAAGAAGGGGTACGCCGACAGGTAGCAGGCGTCGGCCCACGACGGGAACAGGCTCGACGGGCTGAGCGCGTACACGAGGTCGCCGGTGGCCCAGAAGAATTCGCCCACCGCGAAGACCAGCCACGCACGCGGGTCGGGTGGCCTGTTGCGCCGCACACCGAGCAGGGTGAGCACGACCGCGACGTAGCCGATCACGGCGGAGAGGATGCCGGAGTGCGCCGCCGACGGCAGTGCCGTATAGCCGGCGCAGGCCGCGACGCCCATCACCGGCCAGAGGATCCACCACCGGTCGGCGAGTCTCAGCACACCCGCTCTGTTCGGCGCCGGACCCGCCCGCTTGAGGAGATCTTGAGGAACGGCCTCAGATCCGCCCGGCGGCCACCGTGAGCGCCGAGACCCCGGCCACCGCGTCCAGGTCCACCCGGTCGTCGGCGTCGGCCCAGCTGCGCGTCGAGAACGTCTCCCCGGCGCCGACGCCCTGATGCCGCAGCCCGTCGAACGTCACCTGCCCGGCTCCGCGGCCGACCCGCAACCGCACCGGCACCGCCTCGGCCGTGCGCACCTCGAGAAGATTGACCCCACCCGACATCCGTACGTTCAGGGTCCCGTCCGGCGGCGGCAACGTCAGATCGATCCGGCCGGCGCCCCCGCTGATGTCGACCGCCCCGACCCGTCCGCCGCGCAGGTCGATGGTGCTGTGCTCCACCCCGCCGGCCATCCGCAGATCCCACCGCACCCGGTCACTGAGCACGATCTCCACCGCATCCGGATCCCCCTCCAGCCGCAACCGGATCCGGCCGTCGCGGTCCTCGGCGTCCGGGGCGGCGGCCTGTCCCTCCGGGGTGCTGATCCGATACAACCCGTCGCCGAGATCGGCGGTGCGAAGACTCACGGTCCGTGCCCCGTCCACCACCTCGAAACCGGCGGCGGTACGACCTCCGCGCGGCGCCGTGGCAACATGCGACACCCGCGCGGCGGCGGCGGGCGGCGCCCACTGCCGGTGCCCGTCCCCGGCGGCCGACCCACCCGGCCCGACGGTGACCACGGCGATCCCGGCGAGCACCAGCACGACGGCCACCACCCCGGCCCCGACCAGCCACCGGTTCCCGGGCCCGCCGGCCGGCTCCACGCCGCTGCCCCGTCCCTCCCCGCTCCCCGCACCCGGCCCGCTCCCCACACCCGGCCCGCTTCCCGTGGCCAGCCTGCTGTTCATGGTCCGGTCGCCGTGCGTGGTCCGGTCGCTGTCCGTGGTCCGGTCGCCGTGCGTGGTCCGGTCGCTGTCCGTGGTCCGGTCGCTGTCCGCGGTTCGGCCGGTGCCGGTGTGCGGTCCGGTTCCCGCGGCCGGAACACCGGGCGCCGCCGTCCGCCCGCCCCGGGTCGAGAAGGGGGCCGCTGCCCAGACATGCTCCGGGGTACCCGCCGGCCACGACGGGAGAACGAACGGTCTGTCCTTCCGCGGCCCGCGCCCGGCGGCCGCACCGTCCGGTCCGGGTTCACGCTCATCGCGGCTCGCCGCCGGGCCGGTGACCACATAGTCGCCCAGATCCGCGGGGCGGTGCGGGCCGGTGTGGCCGTGCTGGTCTCCCGGCCCCGAGTGGCCTTCGTGTTCCGGGCGGCTTTCCGGTTCCGGGCGGTCGTCCGGGCTCGAGAAGATGTCCAGTCCCAGGTTGGCGTCATGGCCCCGGCCGGCGTCACGGTTTCGTCCGGCGTAGTGGCCCAGGTCGGCGTCGTGGCTTCGTCTGGGGTGATGGCTCAGGTCGGCGTCGTGGCCTCGGTCAGTGTCGTGGCTCAGGTCGGCGTCGTGGCCTCGGCCGGCGTCATGGCCCAGGTCCGTGTCCAGGCCCGGGTCGGTGTCCAGGCCCAGGTCGGTGTCATCGCCTCGACCGGCGTCATGGCCCAGGTCGTAGTCCAGGCCCGGGTCGGTGTCCAGGCCCACGTCGGTGTCATCGCCTCGGTCGGCGTCGTGGCGGCGGGTGTCCTCGGGTCCCGGATGGGTGGCGGGGCCCGCGGGCGTGCCTTGCTCGTCCGCCGCGGCCCAGGGGTCCGCAGCCGGCGGTGGGGGAGCGCTCTCCCCGGGCGCGCCGGGCGGTGTGGTGGCCGGTCGGTGGTTGGTCAGGGCGAGGGAGAGGGCGGCGCGGGCCAGGGTCGGGCCGTTCCAGCCCTCGCGGTCGGTGCCGGTCAGCGGGATCTCGATGGTCGGTTCATCCTCCGGGCGCGGGGTGTCGGGCGCGGGCCAGTCGGGGGGATTGGCGGGCTCGGCGTTTCCCTGCATGGCGGGTGCCTCCAAGTCGAGGCCCCGGGCTGAGGGCCTCCAGGTCGGGTGCCATCCAGCGGTACGGCCGAAATGCCCGCCCGGGTCGACTTCCAACGAAACTTGCGTGTTCCGCATATTTGCGTGGCGCGCAACTTGAGCTACGGTGGGGGCATGGGGCTGCGAGAATCCAAGAAGGCGGAGACCCGGGCCGCGCTCGGCTGGGCCGCGATCCGGCTGACCGTGGAGCGCGGCTTCGACAACGTCCGGATCGAGGAGATCGCCTCCGCGGCCGGCGTCTCGCCCCGCACGTTCAACAACTATTTTTCCAGCAAGGCCGAGGCCATCACCTCCCGCCATCTCGACCGTCTGCTCCGGATCGCCGGCGAACTGCGCCGCCGTCCGCCGGAGGAACCGCTGTGGACGGCGCTCACGAGGGCCACGCTCAGTCAGTACGAGTCCGGCCCCGAGGTGCTGGCCCACCCCGTCCCGGACCGGGTCCAGTGGATCGCCGGCCTGCGCGTCATGGTCGCCGAGCCCGGTCTGCGCGGCGAGATGCTCCGGGCCGGGGCGATCGCCGAGGCCGAGATCGCGGTCGCTGTCGCCGAGCGCACCGGCACCGACCCGGGGACCGAGCTCTACCCGCACCTCGTGGCGGCCACGCTGATCGCGGCGCTCAACGCCACCCAGGACCACCACCTGCGCGCCGGCATCCCGGCCCCGATGGAGGACCTGCTCCCCGCCGCCCTGGCCCAGATCGCAGCCGGCCTGCCCCCACCACCACGCCCAGCCTGACCCGGCCCGACCCCCCGACCCGACCCGACCCGACCCGGCCCGACCCCCCCCGGTCCGACCCCCCCGACCCGGCCCGGCCCGACCCCCCGACCCGACCCGGCCCGGCCCCTCGACCCGACCCGGCCCCCCGACCCGACCCGGCCCCCGGGACCCGACCTGACCCGGCGCCGATTCGGCCCCGTCTGATCCTGGCCTCGCGAAACCGCAGCCGGGACTGACCACCGCCCCGACCCCGACCGCATCTGGCCCAGCCTCACCGCAGCCGCCGACCCGGACCCGTCCTGGCCGCCGACCCGGACCCGTCCTGGCCGCCGACCCGGACCCGTCCTGGGCGCCGACCCGGACCCGGCTCGACCCGGCCTGACCGCGGCTGCGTGCTGCACGTCCGGGCGCGCACGAACGTGCCCTGCACGGGACGTGGGCGGGCGGGTTGATGGCGGCTGTCCATTGAAGATCGCGCCTGCGGAGACGTGGGCTGATGACCCGTACCCATGGAAGGGATTTATTGTGATTGATGTAGTTATCGCTGGTGCCGGACCGAACGGGTTGATGCTTGCCTGTGAGCTCGCCCTCGCCGGCGTCCGGCCGGTCGTGCTGGAGAAACTGACCGGCCCGACCACCGAGCAGCGGGCGAACGGCCTCGTCGGGCAGGTCGTGCGGGTGCTGGACCGGCGTGGGCTCTATGAACGCCTGACCGGGGACGCCACACCGCCCGTGCCGGCCGAGGGTTTCGTCTTCGGGGCCTTCCCGCTCGATCTGACCGGCATCGGGGACCACAGCTTGTTCACCCTCATGGTGCCGCAGCGCCGGATCGAGCAGATGCTCACCGAGCGTGCCGCCGAGCTGGGTGTGGAGATCCTGCGGGACCACGAGGTCGTCGGGCTGGAGCAGGACGAGCGGTCCGTGACCGTGCATCTGCGGGACCGGCCGCCGGTCGAAGCCGCCTACCTGGTCGGCGCGGACGGGGGCCGCGGCACCGTGCGCAAGCTCGCGGGGATCGCTTTCCCCGGCGTCACCACCGACGCGTCGGTGTGGCTGACCGGGCATGTCGCGGTGGATCCGGCGGTGGTCGACGGGGACGGCGGGCTCGTCATCGACGGGTACGGCACGGTGCCCCCGTTCCGGCACACCCGCACCGATCGTGGGGTGATCGTCTGGGCGCAGCCGCCGGGGCGGGATCCGATGGTGTCCACGGCGGAGTGGGGCCGGCCGGCCGGGGGCGAGGCGACGCTGGCGGAGCTGGCGGCCAGCGTGGAACGGGTCACCGGTGGCCGGGTCGGGTTGCGGGCGCCGACCGGGCCGGGGCCGCATCTGATGCGCCGGTTGGAAGGGGGCAACACCCGGCTCGCGCAACGGTATCGGCAGGGCCGGGTGCTGCTGCTCGGCGACGCCGCGCACGTGCATTCCGCGATCGGCGGCCCCGGCCTCAACCTGGGGCTGCAGGACGCGGTCAACCTGGGGTGGAAGCTGGCCGCCGAGGTGCGCGGCGTCGCGAGGAAGGGGCTGCTGGACACGTACGAGAGTGAACGCCGTCCCGCCGCGCAGCGGGTGACCATGCACACCCGGGCCCAGTCCGTCCTGATCGGACCCGGCGGTGAGGTGACCGCGCTGCGGGAGCTGTTCGGGGAGCTGGTGGCACTGCCGTCGACCCGGGTGCGTCTCGCCGCTCTGCTGGCCGGCACCGACGTGGTCTACGACATGGGGGCGGCGACCGGCCCGTTGGTCGGGCGGCTCGCCCCGGATCTGCCGGGGTTGCGGGAGGTGACCCGGTCGGGCCGCCCCCTGTTGATCGACCCGACCGGGAATCTCACGCCGGGGCGGGCCGATCATCATGTCGACCCGGCCGCCCCGACGGCGATGCTGGTACGTCCCGACGGCTATGTCGCCTGGCAGGGCGACACGGCCGACGGACTCCAGGAGGCGCTGGACTACTGGATCGAGAGCCCGTGACCGTACGCGAACAGCGGCGCGACCGTGTCGTTCGGTACGTCCTCGCGCGACGCCTCGACGGCCGCCATGGACGACGGCAGCTCGAACGGGAGCGTGCCCGTCGCCGGGAAGCGGCCGAACAGGATGTCCAGCAGCGCCTCGTCGCTCGCGCCGAACGTGCCGGTCAGGGCCGCTGAGTCGATCCCGGTGAGGACGGCCGGGCGGTCCAGCATCACGTCGACGACCGTGGGCAGGTCCAGCGTGCGCAGCGGGGCGAGTTCCTCATCGGTGTAGTCGAGGCGGCCGGCGTGGAAGAACGCCTCGAAGCCGCCGCCGCGCTGCTCGAACGGAGCGCCGCGCCGCACGATCGCGACGTCCGCCTCGGCCGGGGTGCCGACCACCGTGGCGTAGCGGGCGGCGACCGCGGGGTCGACCCCGTCGAGGTGGACCGACGTGCCCTCGGCCAGCGGGAGCAGGGCGTCGTTGCGCAGGACGACGACCGACCTGCGCTGGGCGTCGAGGCCGGCCGCCATGAACTCCGGGGTGCCGACGGTGGAGGCGACCACGGTGGTGTCGACGAAACGGCGTTCGTCGAACAGGCCGAGGCGGAACTTGTCGCGCAGGATCCGGCGCACGGACACGTCGACGCGGTCGGTGCCGATCCGGCCGGATGCGACGAGCTCGACGATCAGTTCCGCGCAGTACTCGCCGCCGAGCTGGTCCACGCCCGCGTTGAGGATCTTCTCGACCCGTTCGAGGCGGGAGAGGTTCTCGACGCCCCAGGCGCGGGCCGGCATCGGCGCGCCCATCACGTTGTCGGCGTCGGTGACCAGGCCCCAGTCGGTGCAGACGACACCGTCGAAGCCGTAGTGGTCGCGCAGCAGCCCCTGGACGATGCCGTGGCTGAAGCTGAAGCCGACCTCTTCGTACGGCGTGCCGACCGGCATCCCGTAGTACGGCATGACCTGGGCGACCCCGGACGCGAACGCCGCCTCGAACGGCTTGAGGTGCAGATCCCACCGGCCGCCGGGGTAGACCTGCTCACGCCCGTACGGGAAATGCGCGTCCTCGCCGTTCATCTGTGGCCCGGCGCCGGGGAAGTGCTTGACCATCGCGGCCACGCTGTCGCCGGTGAGCGACGCGCCCTGCAAGCCCTCGACGTAGGCCGTGATCAGCGCGGACACCACATCGGCGTCGGAGCCCAGGGTGCCGCTCGTGCGCGCCCAGCGGGGCTCGGTCGCGAGGTCGGCCATCGGGTGCAGCGCGACCCGGATGCCGGTGGCGAGGTACTCCTGGCGGGCCACGTCGGCGAAGCGCCGCAGCACCGCCGGGTCCTTGATCGCGCCGAAGCCGATCGGCTCGGGCCACAGCGAGTAACCGCCGGCCGCCGCGCTGGTCGCCGGATTGTCGAGCACGCCGTGGCGCGGGTCGGTGGAGACGGTGACCGGGATGCCGAGCCGGGTGGTCCGCGCGAGCTCCTGGACCCGGTTGTGCCACTCGGCGATCCGGGTCGGCGTGGTCGGCCGCAGGGTCAGGATGTTGACGTGGTTGACGAGCTGCTCGCGGACCAGCCAGTCGGTCGAGGGGAACATGTCGGGTGCCGCGCCGGCCGGTTCGTACAGCGTGCCGTCCGGGTTGACCGCCGCCATCGTGTGGAACATCAGACCGGCCTTCTCGGCCAGGGTGAGGCGGTCCAGCAGATCGCTGACGCGCTCCTCGACACCGAGATCGGGGTTTTCGTACGGGAACATGGTCCGGCCTTTCAGCGAGCGCCGCGGATGAAGTGGACGAGGACGGAGCCGACGAGCGCCATGACCGCCCCGAACAGGAACAGGGCGCCGTAGTTGCTGCCCGGACCGGCGCCGATGGCCAGGATGGGGGCGGCGATGATCGGCACCAGGGACTGCGGGAGCGCGTTGGCGATGTTCATGACGCCCATGTCCTTCGCCGCGTCGTCCGGGTTCGGCAGCACGTCGGTGGCGAGCGCCAGGTCGACGGCCAGGTAGAGACCCTCACCGAGGCCGAACAGGGCGGCGGTGGCGAGGAAGATCCCGAAATTGTCGGTGAATCCGATGATCAGCAACGAGACGGCGACGACGGCGCCGGCCACGAAGACGAACGGACGGCGCTTGCCCGTACGGTCGGAGAGCCACCCGCCGAACGTCGAGCCGATCAGCATGCCGGCGGTGGTCAGCACCGTGGCGATCAGCACCGCGCCGGCGACGTTGTCGGTGGTGTACCCGAACCGGTCGATCAGCAGGTACGCCTGGTACGACGTGAGCGACGCGATGCCCATCCAGACCATGAACCGGCTGAGCACGTTCCACGCGAAGTCGGGGTGCCGCCGCGGGTTGATGTAGAACGTCCGGCCGAACTCCTTGAGCGTGTACCGGCCGAACGTGCCCTTCTGGGCCGGACGGTCCTTGACGACCGTCACGAGCAGCGCGACCGAGACGACGCCGATCAGCGCGGGCACCATGAACATCAGGAACGTCTTGCCGGACAGCAGCGCCGCGAGCCCGGTGCCGACCAGGATCGCCACCGAGGTCATCAGGCCGAGGATGCCGCTGACCCGGCCGCGCTGGTGCTGCGGGATCTGGTCCGGGATCAGCGCGGTGATGGTCGACAGGGAGGCGTTGATGCCGAGCTGGGCGAGGGCCCAGCCGGCGGTCAGCACCAGCACGCTGCCGCCGGTCGCGACGACCAGCAGGCCGAGTGCGCCGACCAGGATGCCGCCGATCAGCCACGGGCGCCGCCGGCCGAATCGGGAGGTGGTGCGGTCCGACATCGCGCCGAAGAACGGATTGCCGATCAGGGCGAGAAGGGCACCGACGGAGAGTACGGAACTGAGCGCGGAGTTGCGGTTGTCCGGGGCGATCTGGGCGACCCGGATCGACAGGGTCACCACCACCGGGGTCAGCACGGCGACATAGATGCCGAGCTGGGCGAACGCCATGGCGGCGATCAGCCGGGCCGGGGCATCCGGCCGGTCGGGGGCCACCGCGGTGGTTCGTACGTCCGTCATGGGTTCGACTGTGGTCATCACGCACCTCGATGTACCTGGGACTGTCCGCCTCCCACCGGCGGCCTCGTCCTCGAAGTTATCGATCGGAATGCCGCTAATCCAAGGCCAAATGACGGCCCAGTTTCCGTTGAATTAGCTATGCGTTTCGTATCCGCTCGCTCTTTGGGGGCTTTCTGTCCGTTTTAGGTGATCCCGGCACCCGCAATTACGTCTGTTTACGGCAGAACCCCGGGCGTACTCTGGGTCCATGACCCCCCGCCCGGGCGGCCGGCGTGTCCACGTCGTCAGCCGCGACTACCTGCTCTCCCTGGTCCGCGAGACCGGTGGGATCAGCCGCGCCGGACTCGGCCGCCGCACCGGCATGGCCCGGGTCACCGTCAACGGCCTGGTCACCGAGCTGATCACCGCCGGTCTGCTCGCCGAGGGCGCGGCCGGCCCGGCCACCGGACCCGGACGCCCGGCCCGGCTGCTCACGCTGGGACCCGCCGCCGGCTGCGTCGTCGGCGCCGTCGTCAACGGTACGGGGGTGCGCGTCGCGGTCGCCGACCTGACCGGCACGATCCTCGTCGAGCACGACCGCGACCTCGACCACAGCTCCGTGGCGGCCGACCTCGACGCCGTCGCCGACCTGATCCGCGGCTGTGTCGCCGAGGCGACGTCGTCGCACGAGCCGGGCCGGATCTGGTCCACCGTCGTCGGTTTCTCGGCGCCGATCTCCACCGCCACCGGCGCGATCGTGGCCAGCAGCGTGCTGCCCGGCTGGAGCAACGTCGTCCCGGCGGCCGAACTCACCCGGCGCCTCGGGCACCGCGTCACCGTGCGCAACGACGCCGACCTGAGCCTCATCGGCGAGGTGGCCCACGGCGCCGCCGGCGGCCACCAGAACGTCTGCTACCTGCGGATCAACACCGGCATCGGCTGCGGCCTGCTGCTGGAGGGCCACGTGCACCACGGGGCCACCGGTGCGGCCGGCGAGATCGGCCACGTCCAGGTCGACGAGACCGGCGCGCTGTGCCGCTGCGGCAACCGCGGCTGCCTCGAGACCATCGCCTCACCCCGCGAGATCCTGGCCGTGCTCGCCACCACGTACGGCGAGACGCTCACCGCCGAACAGGTCACCGGCCTCGCCCGCCGCGACGCCGCCGCCGAACGGGTCCTCGCCGACGCCGGCCGCATGATCGGGCGGGTCGTCGCCGACCTGGCCAACTCGATCAACCCGTCCCTGGTCGTGCTCGACGGCCCGCTGATCGAGCCCGAGGGCACCATCATCACCGGTGTCCGCGAATCCCTGCGCCGTTACGCCCAGCCCGAGGTCGCCGACGCCACCGAGGTGCGGGCCGGCGCGCTCCACGGCCGCGCCCCGATCGTCGGCGCGGTCACCGCCGCGGTCGACGCCACCCCCGCCGCCCGCGGCAGCCGGGTCTTCGACACCGCCCCGGACGAACACGCCTCCCCGGGCCGCCGCGAACGCGCCGTGCGCCGCGGCATGATCACCGACCTGCTGCACACCCGCGGCGCGACCGAACGCAGCGACATCGTCAGACTCACCCGCCTGCCCCGCGCCGCGGTCATCGAGCTCCTCGCCGAACTCGCCGCGGCCGGCACCGTCGAGACCACCGCACCGCCGCCCACCGAACGCCGCGCCGGCCGGCCGTCGCCGCGCTACCGGCTCGCCGCACCCCCGGGCCTGCTGCTGGGCCTCGCCATCAGCGCGTCCGGCATCCGGGCCGTCATCACCGACGGCGGCGGCACCGTACGCCACGACGCGACGACGGCCGTACCCATCGGTCTCGACGGCGCCACCCACCTGCGCCGCGCCGGGGAATTCGGCCGCGACCTGATCCTGGGCGCCGGTCACCGGCTCGCCGACCTGCGCGCCGCCGCGGTCAGCGTGCCCGCCCCGGTCGACCCGGCCACCGGCCGCTTCGGCACCCGCGGGGTGCTGCCCATGTTCGCCGGCTTCAACCCGTCCGACGAGATCGCGGCGGTGCTGGGCGTCCCGGTCACCGCCGAGAACAACGCCGACCTGGCCGCCCTCGCCGAGAGCCGCCGCAGCGGCGCCCGGGACCTGCTCTACCTGCGCGCCGACCAGTACACCGGGGCCGGCATCATCGCCGCCGGCCGCATGCACCGCGGCGCCATCGGCTACGCCGGCGAGGTCGGCCACCTCAACGTGCGCGAGGTCGGCCCGTTCTGCGTCTGCGGCAGCCGGGGCTGCCTGTCGGTCTACCTGTCCCCGGCCTACTTCGCGGCCCTGCTCGACCACGGTGCGGCACCCGCCCACCCCACCGAGGCCGACCTGCTCACCCTCGCGGCCGGCCACCACCGCCCGGTCCAGCGCGCCCTCGCCGACGCGGGCCGCCTCATCGGCCGCTCGGTGGCCTCGCTCTGCAACGTCCTCAACCCGGCGGTCGTCGTGGTCGGCGGCGGCTTCGCCGCGGCCGGCCCGTTCGTCGTCGACGGTGTCCGCGAATCCCTGCTGCGCCACTGCTCACCCAGCGCCACCGCCGGCCTGACGGTGATCCCCAGCGCCCTGGGCGCCGACGCCGAGGTCCTCGGCGCCATCGCATCCCTGCTCTGACATCGCCGGAGCCCACCCCGCCGGTGCGCGGTCGGCGGGGTGGGCTGCGCCGTCCGGAGTCAGTCGGCCCGGTAGCCGTCGAAGTAGCCGGCGGTCTGCGTCTCGATGGCGTAGGCGGCGCCGTCCAGGACGTTCGTCGCGATGACGTTCCACTGGTTCTGGTATGCCGTCTTCCAGCTGTTGCAGGTGCCGGTGCGCTGGAAGCACACCCGGACCGACTTGGTGCCGGTGGGCCGGATGTTGATGTCGGAGCAGCTGGACGTGGTGAAGAGCCAGCCCTGCCCCGGCACCCGGGCGCCGGACATGATCCGGAACGGCTTCGCGTCGCCGTAACAGCTCTGGACGGTGGCGTCGCCCGCCGGAGCCGGCGCCGCCTGAGCGGGCACGGCGAGCGGCGCCGCCACGCAGGCGGCGGCCACCGTGGTGACCGCGATCGCCCGGCCGAGTGCCTTGTTCATGAGTGTGTCCCTTCGATGACGACGGTGAACCCTGCCCGCACAGGCAAACATCGCCATCTACACCGGACCTACACAGACGCAGGAGCCCGGCCGGTCTGTGACCGGCCGGGCTCCTCAGGCAGTGCTGAATCAGGATCGTGCTGAATCAGGATCGTGCTGGATCAGACGAGATCGAAGCGGTCGAGCTCCATGACCTTGGTCCACGCGGCCACGAAGTCCGTGACGAACTTGTCGCGGGCGTCGGCGCTGGCGTAGACCTCGGCGAGCGCGCGCAGCTGCGAGTTGGAACCGAACACGAGGTCGACCGCGGTGGCGGTCCACTTCACCTCGTCGGTGGCCAGGTCGCGGATCTCGTACACGTGCTCGTCGGACTTCGACGCCACCCACCGGGTGCCGGGGGAGAGCAGGTTGGTGAAGAAGTCGTTGGTGAGCACACCGGGCTTGTCGGTGAACACGCCGTGCTTGCCGCCACCGACGTTGGTGCCGAGCGAGCGCAGACCACCGATGAGGACGGTCATCTCGGGCGCGGTCAGGTCGAGCATGTACGCCCGGTCGACGAGCAGCACCTCCGGCTGGGTCTTCTCGCCGGCCCGCAGGTAACCGCGGAACGCGTCGGCGCGCGGCTCCAGGACGCGGAACGACTCGACGTCGGTCTGCTCCTGGGTGGCGTCGGTGCGGCCCGGGCGGAACGGCACCGTCACCTCGGTGCCGGCGTCCTTCGCGGCCTTCTCGACGGCGGCCGAACCGGCCAGCACGATCAGGTCGGCGAGCGAGATCCGGGCGCCACCGGCGGCGTTGAACTCGCCCTGGATACCCTCGAGCGTGCTCAGCACCGTCGCGAGCTGCTCGGGCTGGTTGACCTCCCAGCCGCGCTGCGGCTCGAGGCGGATCCGGGCACCGTTGGCACCGCCGCGCTTGTCGGTGGACCGGAACGTCGCCGCGGAGGACCAGGCGGTGGAGACCAGCTGGTCGACGGTCAGGCCGGAGGCCAGGACCTTCGCCTTGAGGGCGGCGATGTCGGCGTCCCCCACGAGCTCGTGGTCGACGGCCGGCACCGGGTCCTGCCACAGCTGGGCCTCGGGGACCCACGGGCCGAGGAAACGGCTGACCGGGCCCATGTCACGGTGCAGGAGCTTGTACCACGCCTTGGCGAACGCGAGCGCGAACTCGTCGGGGTTCTCCAGGAACCGGCGCGAGATCTTCTCGTACGTCGGGTCGAAGCGCAGCGACAGGTCGGTCGTGAGCATCGTCGGGAGGTGCTTCTTGGTCGCGTCGAACGCGTCCGGGATGATCGCCTCGGCGTCCTTGGCGACCCACTGCTTCGCGCCACCGGGGCTGGTGGTGAGCTCCCACTCGTACCCGAAAAGGATCTCGAAGAAGCGGTTGCTCCACTGGGTCGGCTTGTCGGTCCAGGTGACCTCGAGGCCGCTGGTGATGGTGTCGCCGCCCTTGCCGCTGCCGTGCGTGCTCAGCCAGCCGAGGCCCTGCGTCTCGATCCCGGCGCCCTCGGGCTCCGGGCCCACGTTGGTGTCGGCCGGGCCGGCACCGTGGGTCTTGCCGAACGTGTGACCACCGGCGATGAGCGCGACGGTCTCCTCGTCGTTCATCGCCATCCGGGCGAAGGTCTCCCGGATGAAGTACGCCGCGGCGCGGAAGTCCGCACTGCCCTTGGGGCCCTCGGGGTTGACGTAGATGAGACCCATCTCGGTCGCGCCGACGTCCTCGGCCATCTTGTCGTCGCCCACGTAGCGCGCGTCACCGAGCCAGGCGTCCTCGGGACCCCAGAAGATCTCCTCGGGCTCCCACACGTCCTGCCGGCCGAAACCGAAACCGAAGGTCTTGAAGCCCATCGACTCCAGCGCGACGTTGCCGCCGAGCACGAGCAGGTCGGCCCACGAGATCGACTGGCCGTACTTCGCCTTGACCGGCCACAGCAGGCGGCGGGCCTTGTCCAGGTTGGCGTTGTCGGGCCAGCTGTTCAGCGGCGCGAACCGCTGGCCGCCGTCACCGGCACCACCGCGGCCGTCCTGGATCCGGTACGTGCCGGCGGCGTGCCAGCTCATCCGGATCATCAGACCGCCGTAGTGGCCGAAGTCGGCCGGCCACCAGTCCTGCGAGCTGGTGAGCACCTCGGTGATGTCCCGCTTGATCGCCTCGACGTCGAGCCCGGCGAACGCCTTGGCGTAGCTGAAGTCCTCGCCCAGCGGGTTGCCCTTGGCGGAGTGGGCGTGCAGCACCGACAGGTCGAGCTGGTTGGGCCACCAGTCCTGGTTCGTGTGCGGCCGGCCACCGGTCTTGGGCTCCGGTGCGTCGATCGCCGGGTTCTCGCTCTCGCTGCCGGTCGCGGTCACCGAGCTGTGGTCGATCGGGCAGCCGCCCTTGTCCTGGGTGTCGCTCATGTGCTTGTTTGTTTCCTTCCGAGCCGGGATCAGTGGGCGATGCTGGTGGCCGCGCAGCCGGGGCAGGTGCCCCAGTAGACGACCTCCGCCTCGTCGACCACGAAACCGTGGTCGTCGGAGGCCGTGAGACAGGGGGCGTGGCCGACGGCGCACTCGACGTCGGCGATCGCGCCGCAGGAGCGGCACACGACATGGTGGTGGTTGTCGCCCACGCGGGTCTCGTAGCGGGCGATCGCACCGGCGGGCTGGATGCGGCGCACCAGACCCGCGTCCGTGAGAGCACGCAATACGTCATACACCGCCTGGTGCGAGACCGTGGGGTGTTCGGCCCGCACGAGCGCGATGATGGTGTCGGTGTCGACGTGCGGGTGGTCGTGCAGCGCGCCGAGGACGGCCAGTCGCGGCCGGGTCACCCGCAACGAGGCCACCCGGAGCTGTGCCTCGAAGTCGGATGTCACCGGATCAACCTAGGGCCTTTTCTGGAATAGTTCAAGTTTAGCCGCGCGGCCTGGGGGTCAACGCTGGTACCCCTCTCGCACCCGGCCGGTGGCCTAGCGTCGGGGCATGACCCCAGAACTCGTCCTCAACAACGGCGTCACCATGCCCGCGCTCGGCCTCGGCGTCTTCCAGAGCCCGCCGGAGGAGACCGCGGCCGCGGTCGAGACGGCGCTGAACCTCGGTTACCGCCACATCGACACCGCGGCGGCGTACGGCAACGAACGGCAGGTCGGCGACGGCATCCGCCGCTCCGGCATCGACCGGGGCGACGTCTTCATCGAGACCAAGGTGTGGGTCAGCGACTACGGTTACGACGAGACGCTGCACGCCTTCGACAAGGCCACCCGCAAACTCGGCGTCGACCAGCTCGACCTGCTGATCCTGCACCAGCCGGCCACGGACCGCTTCGATCGTACGGTCGCCGCGTACCAGGCCCTCGAGAAGCTCCTCGCCGACGGCCGCGTCCGGGCGATCGGCGTCAGCAACTTCATGCGCCACCACCTCACCGACCTGCTCGCCCGCACCGAGATCGTGCCGGCGGTCAACCAGATCGAGCTGCACCCGTACTTCGCCCAGCCGGACGTCCAGAAGGTGGACGCGGAGCACGGCATCCTCACCCAGGCCTGGTCACCCATCGGCGGCATCACGTTCTACCCCGGCTGGGGTGAACAACGCCGCAACGTCCTGCAGGACCCGGCGATCGCGGCGATCGCGGCGGCGCACGGCAAGACCCCGGCCCAGGTGATGCTGCGCTGGCAGCTCCAGCAGGGCCGCTCGGCGATCCCCAAGTCCACGAACCCGGGCCGCATCGCCGAGAACTTCGACATCTTCGATTTCGAACTGACGGCCGGCCAGCTGGCCGCCCTCGACGCCCTCGACACCGGCATCCGCAACGGCCCCGACCCCGACGTCCCCCGTACGGCGATGTTCGACCGGGTCATCCCCGAGGACTGAACCCCGCGACGCGAGGCCGTCCCAGGACGGCCTCGCGTCATGCTCAATGAACGAACGGGATCGCGAGCTGGCCGCCATCCAGCTTCGAGTAGAGATCCGGCCGAGCCGACAGCACCCAGGTCTGGGAATCGATGGCCGCCCAGGCGGCACTGGTGGCGGAGTAGGCGCCGACGAGTCCGTGGAGTTCCGAGACGGCCTCCCAGTCCGTGGCGTCGCCGTCGAGGAGGACGGTGGCCTCGTGGCCGGCCAGGAGGCGAAGCCGGTCACGATCGGTGGCGAGCTGTACGGCTTCCACGAGGCAGGCGAGCGGAAGCCCGGCCGCCGCGCCGTTCTCGCTGACCTGGGTCAGTGCTTCACCGACGGCAATTGACTGGTCGGCGTAAGCCAGTATCGCGGTGGCGTCGAAAACGAGGCTGACACCACGCGGGTGCTCGGGGTCGCTCATGCGTCGGCGGACCTCGGCGGGAGCCCGATCTGCGCCCGCATGCGGTCATACACCTCGGGGGTGAGGCGGGCTCGCGCCGCGTCGATCTTGACCTTGGCGCGGGCGAGGCCCTCGGGCGTGACCACGATCCCGGCCCCGGCGACGAGGTCGGCCAAGGTGTTGCCGGTCCCCGGCACGTGCTCTTGCTCCATGACTATCATCCTAGCTCCGTCGGGCCTTTCCTGTCCCGTCCGGCTCTGTCCCGTCCGGCTCTGTCCCGTCCGACGAGGTGCCGGGCTGCTCTCCGTTGGATCGAGGTTCGCGAAGGGTTGCCCCATGCAAAGTAGTCTAACGCCAACCCCCGCCGGGGATGCAAGCCGGTGAATTAGAAAACCTGTACGAATTTTTCTGGACTGAGTGTCCAGCTCCTGGACTTTTGGTCTAGACTCCCAGCATGGAGCAGGTGCGGGACGGAATTCTGGCCGCGTTGGTGCCGGTGGTCGAAGGGCTGGCGGCGACGTTCGGCGCGTCGTGTGAGGTCGTGCTGCACGACTACCGGCGGCCGGACGCCTCGGTGGTCGCGGTCGGGGGGAGCCTGACCGGCCGGCGGGCCGGCGGGGCGATGAGTGAGATCGGCCTGTCCGTGCTGGCCCAGGGCGACGAGGCGGTCAACGATCTCAACTACGTCACCCGTACCCGGACCGGCATGATCATCAAGTCGTCGACGCTGCCGCTCAAGGATCCGGCGGGGCACCTCTTCGGCGCGCTCTGCGTCAACATCGACGTCACGGCGTTGCGCACGGCCCAGGACCTGCTCGCCGACCTGGCCGGGCTGGCCCCGCGGGAGCTGCCCACCACCACGTTCAGCGACGATCTCGAGGACGTCGTCGACGCGGTCGTCCGGGCCGCCGAGCGGGCCATCGGCAAGCCCGCCCGTGACCTCACCCGGGCGGAGCGGCTGCACGTCGTGCTGGGTCTGGAGGAGCAAGGGGCCTTCCTCGTCCGCGGTTCCGCGTCGCGCATCGCCACCGCGCTCGGGGTCTCCCGGGCCTCCCTTTACGCGGATCTCGCCGAGGTCCGCCGCCACATCTCGGAGTCGACATGAACCTGCACGATCCGCGAACCCCCTATCTGCTGCTGGACCGGTCCGTGGCCGAGGCCAACATCGCCCGCCTGGCCGCCCGGACGGCCGCTCTGGGGGTGACGTTGCGGCCACACCTCAAGACCACGAAGTCGGTGGACGTGGCGCGACTGATCCTCGGTGACCGGCCGGGACCGATCACGGTGTCCACGCTGGCCGAGGCCGGGGCGTTCGCCGCCGCCGGGTTCACCGACATCCTGTACGCGGTCGGCATCTCCCCGGCCAAGGTCGACGACGTCCTCGCCATCGATGCCCGGGTGACTGTGCTGCTGGACAGCGTCGAGCAGGCCGAGGCGGTGGCGGGGCGGGTCCCCGCGCTGATCGAGATCGACGGTGACGGGCACCGTGGCGGTCTGGCCCCGGACGACCCCACCCTGGAACGGATCGCGGGGATCACCGACGTCGTCGGGGTGCTGGTGCACGCGGGGGAGTCCTACTACGCCCGGTCCGTGGCCGAGCTCGAAGCGGCCGCGGAGCACGAGCGGGCGGTCGCCGTCGCCGCCGCCGAACGGTTGCGCCGAGCCGGGCATGCGTGCCCGGTCGTCAGCGTGGGGTCGACCCCCACCGCGCACGTCGCCCGGGACCTGACCGGGGTGACCGAGGTGCGGGCCGGCAACTATGTGCTGTTCGACCTGGTGATGGCCGGGATCGGGGTGTGCCGGGTGGAGGATCTGGCCGCCTCGGTGGTGGTCACCGTGATCGGGCACCGGGCGGAGCGGGGCTGGATCATGACCGACGGCGGCTGGATGGCGACCTCACGGGACCGGGGCACCGCACGACAACCCGTCGACCAGGGGTACGGCCTGGTCACCGCGCTGGACGGCACCGCGTACCCGGATCTGGTGATGGCCGACGCCTCGCAGGAGCACGGGATCCTCGCGGTGCGGGCGGGCAGCGGGCAGCCCCTTCCCGATCTCCCGGTCGGTGCCCGGGTGCGCATCCTGCCGAACCACGCGTGCGCGACCACCGCCCAGCACGACGGCTACCACGTGCGGGCGGACCCGCGGGCCACGGCGATCGACGGCTACTGGCCGCGGGTCCGGGGCTGGTGACCCGATGACCGTCCGCATTCTCACCGAGGAGCGCACCGCCGCGCTCGTAACCCGCGAGCTCGCCCTCGACGCGGTGCGCCGGGCCCTGATCGCGGCGGCCGGGGACGGCAGCGTGACGTTCCCGCCCGTCGCGGGGCACGCCGTCGACGCCGGGAACAGGTTCACCGTCAAGTCCGCGGCCGCGACCGGGCTGACCGGGGTCAAGGTGGGCAGCTACTGGCCCGCCAACGCGACCCACGGGCTGGCCCGGCACGGCTCGACCATCGTGCTGCTCGACCAGGCGACCGGCCGGTTGCGGGCCGTGGTGGAGGCCTCCACCGCCAACGCGTTCCGGACGGCCGCCGCCGACGCTGCCGCCGCCGAGGTCCTCGCGCGCCCCGATGCCCGTGTCCTCACCGTTTTCGGGGCGGGGGAGCAGGCCTTCCACGAATGCCTCGCGCTGAGTGCGGTTCGTCCTGTCAAGACGGTCAACGTCGTCTCCCGTACGCCGGAAAGGGGCCGGGCGTTCGTCGCGAGGCTCGCGGAAGCGGGTCTGGACGCCCGGCTCGCGACCGCCGCCGACGCCTGCGCCAGCGCGGACATCATCGTCACGGCGACCACTGCCCGCGCCCCGCTGTTAGACGTCGCGTGGGTGCGGCCCGGCACCCATGTCGCGAGCATGGGCTCCGACGCGGTGGGCAAGCGCGAGCTACCCGCCGAGCTGCTCGCCACCGCGCGGGGCTTCTGCGACCTGCCCGCCCAGTCGGTCACCATCGGCGAGTACCAGCACGTCCCGGGGATCACCCCGGCCCCGATCGGTGCCGTCCTCTCCGGGTGGGCACCGGGCCGGCTCACCGACGGCGACGTGACGGTGTTCGACAGCTCGGGGATCGCCCTGCAGGACCTGTTCCTGGCCGAAGCCCTGCTCAGCGCGGATCCCACGCCGGATCCGCCCCGAACAGGCCGGTGAACCCGTGGGATCCGGCCGGGGTGACCCGGACCGCGCGACCGGTGCCGATGCGGGTGACCCAGCCCTGCGCCAGGACGTGGTCGCAGACGGCGGCCCCGGCGACACCGGCCAGGTGCTCGCGGCGTTCGGTCCAGTCCACGCAGCCCCGGGCGAGCGGGCGCCGCGACGACGCCACCGCGCCCAGCGACTCCAACCAGGCGAGCCCCGGGCCGGTGACCGTGAACCCGGCGGCGCGCGACAGATGGCCGGTGCGTTCCAGTGCGTCCGTGACGGCCACGCCGAGGCGCCCGGCCAGGTGGTCGTAACAGGTCCGGCCGCGGGCCAGCGCCGCCGAGGCGGTGGCCGCCCGCAGCCCACGCGGCGGTTCGGGCAGCGGTCCGGGCATCGCCGGCAGGTGGGCGGCCAGGTCCTCGACGAGCTGGGCGGTCCGGGCGTCGGCCAGGCGCACGTAACGGTGCCGGCCCTGCCGGAGCTCGCTGAGCATGCCCCCGGCAACCAGCTTGTTGAGATGCTCGGTCGCGGTCGCCGGAGCCACCCCGGCATGCCCGGCCAGCTCCCCGGCGGTCCACGCCCGGCCGTCCAGCAGGGCGAGGCAGAACGAGGCCCGGGTCTCGTCGGCGATCAGGGCGGCGAAGCGGGCCAGTGCGGACGCGGTCATGGCCCTATTCTGCGGCGGCGACGTTTCGGCGGTCGCCGAACGGTCCCGGCCGTACCGTGGGCCATGCCCGATTTCCACGACCTGCACCGCCCCGGCGACCCGTTCCTGCTCCCCAACGCCTGGGACGTCGCGTCGGCGGCGGCCCTGGCCGGTGCCGGTTTCCCCGCGGTGGGCACGACCAGCCTCGGCGTCGCGTCCGCGCACGGTCTGCCCGACGGCCGGGGCCACGGCCGGGCCGAGACCGTGGCCCTGGTGCACCGGCTGGCCCACCTCCGAGTCCTGGTAACCGTCGACATCGAAGCCGGTTTCGGCGCCGGCCCAGCCGAGATCGCCGACCTGGCCGCAGAACTCGCCGAAGCCGGAGCAGTCGGCCTGAACATCGAGGACAGCAGAACCCCCGCAGCCCGCCAACCCCTCGCAGCCCGCCAACCCCTCGCAGCCCGCCAACCCCTCGCAGGCCGCCATGCCCCCGCGGACAGCTGGGCTGTCGCGGACGGCCGGGCCGCTACACCGCACCACCCACACCCGACCGGTCGTCGCCCTGCACACCCCGCACCGAATCCCCAGCACGCCGGAGACGGCCGGACCCCCGCACATGGCCCGGCCTCCGCGGACCGTCAAACGGCTTTGGACGGCGGGGCCTTCGCGCACGGCGAGGTCTTCGCGCATGGCCAGGCCTTCGCGGACGGCGGGGCCTTCGCGCACGGCGAGGTCTTCGCTCATGGCCAGGCCTTCGCGGACGGCGGGGCCTTCGCGCACGGTCAGGCGTTCGCGGATAGCCAGGCCCTCGCTCGCGGCCAGGTCCTCGCCGGCAGTGAAGCCTTCGCCCACAGCCAGGTCCTCGCGGACAGCGAGACCTTCGCTCGCGGCCGGGCTCTCGCCGACAGCCAAGCCTCTACGGCCGGCCAGGCGTCCGGGGGCGGCCAAGCCTCTGCGGCCGGCCAGGCGTCCGAGGGCGGGCAGGCGTCCGGGGGCGGGCAGGCGTCCGGGGGCGGGCAGGCGTCCGGGGGCGGGCAGCCGGGCGGCCATCTCGCTCCGCCCGAGGTGCAGGCCGCCCTGATCACGGCGATCAAGGACCGGGCGCCGGATCTCTTCGTCAACGCCCGCACCGACACCCACTGGCTCGGGTCCTCGCCCACCCTCGACGCCACGGTCGCCCGGCTGCGGACCTACGTCGCCGCCGGTGCCGACGGCGTGTTCGCGCCCGGGATCAAGGACCCGGACGCGATCCGGGCGGTGATCCGGGCCGTGGACGCGCCGCTGAACGTGTTGCTGCTGCCCGGGATGACGGTGCCGGGCCTCGCCGGGCTCGGGGTCGCCCGGATCAGCACCGGGTCGATGCTCTTCCGGGCCGCGCTCGGTGCCGCACTGGACGTCGCGCGGTCCGTGGCCCGCGGTGAGCCGGCTCCGGACGGGCTCCCCGGTTACGGGGCGGTCGACGCTCTGGCCAGGAATTAAGATGACGCCCATCATGATGACGATGCGTGCGGTCGTGCTCAGCGAGCCGGGTCCGGTCGGCAACCTGCAGATCCGGGACCTGCCGATCCCGCGGCCCGCGCCGGGCTGGGTCCGGATCGCGGTCCGGGCCTTCGGGCTCAACCGGTCCGAGGTGCACCTGCGCCGGGGCCTGGCCGAGGGTGCCCGCCTGCCGATCGTGCCCGGCATCGAAGCCGTCGGGGTGGTCGACGACGCCCCGGACAGTGACCTGCGGCCGGGTCAGCAGGTGGCCGCGCTGATGGGCGGGATGGGTCGCTCCTTCGACGGTGGGTACGCCGAGTACACCGTCGTGCCGCGCGCGCAGATCGTGCCGTTCACCTCGGAGTTGCCGTGGGACGTGCTCGGTGCGGTGCCGGAGACGCTGCAGACCGCGTACGGGTCGCTGGCGATCGGTCTTGATCTTCAGCTGGGGCAGAGCCTGTTGATCCGCGGTGGCACCTCGTCGCTCGGGTTCGCCACCGCGGCCCTGGCCAAGGCTCTGGGCGCCACGGTGCTGGCCACCACCCGCCACCGTGACCGGCTCGACGTGCTCGCCGCGCATGGTGTCGACCATCCGCTGGTGGACGACGGTGACGTGGCCCGGCAGGTCCGCCGGATCCTCCCGGACGGGGTCGACGCCGCGCTCGAACTGGTCGGCACCCCGACCCTGCCCGACACGCTGAACGCCACCCGTGTGCACGGCACGGTCTGTTTCGCCGGGATGCTGTCCGATCAGTGGACGGTCCCGGAGTTCTACCCGATCGCCTACATCCCCCGCGGCGTACGCCTGACCGGCTACGGCGGGGACGCCGCCGACCTGCCCGCCCCGGTCCTGCAGCGGGCCCTCGACGGCATCGCGGCGGGAACGTTCGCCATGGGGCCGTTGCGCACGTACCCGCTGGACCGGATCCGGGACGCGCACCAGGCGCTCGAGGACAACAGCGGCAGCGGCAAGATCGTCGTGACTATCTAGGATGGACGGTATGGCGAGCTGGTACGAGTCGCACATCGATCGCAAGATCCGCGAGGCGCAGGAACAGGGTCAGTTCGACGACCTACCGGGCAGTGGCAAGCCGCTCAGCGACCACGGCCAGGAATACCAGGAAGACTGGTGGGTGCGCGACTGGCTGCGCCGCGAAGGCGAGTCCGGCGGTGCGCTGCCGCCGACCCTGGCGGTCCGGCGCGAGGCCGAGGACCTGCACCGTACGGTGGATCAGCGCCGTTCCGAGACCGAGGTCCGGGCGTACGTGGTGGCCCTCAACGAGCAGCTCCGCAAGGCCCGCGCCGGCCTGCTCGACGGGCCTCCCGTGCTGCTGCCCCCGCTCGACGCCGACAAGGTCGTCCGCGGCTGGCGGGAACGCCGAGGGCTCAGCTCCGCTCCGTGACCCCGAGCGGCTCGGCCGTCAGGGTGTCGCAGTGCACGAACGCCTTGTCGATCGTGACGTCGGTGAACCAGAGGACCGGCAGCGTCAGCGGGGGCGGCGCCTCCGGGGTGAACACCACCGGGATCAGGCCGAACAGCTTGCCCGCGAACCGGGTCGCATAGAACGTGACGTCGCCCTCGATGGTCAGTTTGCGGCTCTCGAACAGGGTGCGGCGGCCCTCCCGCTCCGGCGCACTCAGTGCGAACGGCTCGGTGACCGCCTTGTCCATACTGAACTTCAGCGCCCGCAGGCCGCCGGTCGCGGTCGGCAGGTCCACCACCCCGTCGTACGTGGATTCGTACATCGTCAGCAGGTCCGTCTCCAGCAGCGCGGGGCGGGCCGCGACCAGGGGTACGTCACCGGCCCGCCCGTCCTTGAACACCCGCGGCCCCAGGCAGGGGATGTCCTCGAGGCCCGGCGCCGGGGACGGAGACGCCGAGCTGTCCGGGGAGGCCGGGGCGCGGCCGGTCGAGGATGAAGCGGTAGCTGACGGTGAAGCGGTGGCTGACGGGGACGCGGTGGCTGACGGGGACGCGGTGGGTGACGGTGGGCCGGGCAGGGTCGGCAGCGGAATCTGCGGGGTGACACTCGGCGCCGGCTCGGCGGTGACGGAGGGCGAGGCGTCCGGAGAAGCGTCCGAGGAGGACGCGGGCGCCGCACTGCCGTCGTTACCGAGGCCGATCAGGTCACCCACGCCGTCGATGAAGTCGTTCCAGTCCTCGGTCAGCGGATTGCCGGTCTCCCCGGCGTCCGGGGACGAGGACGAGGACGAGGACGAGGACGAGGACGAGGACGAGGACGACGGGGACGCACCGGGAGTCGTTCCGGTTCCCCGTGCCGTCGGCGTCTTGCCGGCTGCGGGAATGTTGACCTTCGGAGCTTCCGTCCCCGCACCGGACGACGCCGCCGCGGCGCTGGTGGAACGGGACGGCATCCCCTCAGGGCAGTCGTCGTCGGCCCGGGCCGGGGCACGGCTCCCGGCGGCCAGCACCATCGCGGTCACCGCCAGCGGCACCATGGTGATCACCAGCGCCCTGCGATGAACCCGGCGCCCCGGCGACCCGTCCTCCCCACCCGCCACCGCTGAACGTCCCGCTCCGGGTGAGGCCCCCGTGCCGGGCTGGGCTGGGGCCCCCGTGCCGGGCTGGGGTGAGGGCTCCGCGCCGGGCTGCGTGGCCTCGGCGGTGGGCGGTGTGGTCCTGCCGGTTTCCGCGTGGGCGTCGGCGAGACGGTCGGGCCTACCTGACATACCGTCGGGCGGGCGGGTGACCACGTCCGGTCCCAGGCCGGGGACGATCTCCGGGGTCGAGGTCATGGGGGCCAGGTCGACCGTATCGCTGGGTGGGGCGGTGGGGGAGCGCGGGCCCGGGGACTGCCGGGGGCGGGGGACCCAGGCCAGGACGAGGGCTCCGCCGATGATGCCGAGCAGCATGCCCAGGCCGAACCCGCCGAAGTTGAGGCCGATGAGGCTGTAGACCGCGGTCAGCAGGCCGAGGATGCCGTAGAACAGTCGCTGGCCGGGGGTTGTCCAGGTCAGGGCGCCGCAGAGGATCAGGATCAGCGGCAGGAGGTAGCTGAGGAAACCCTCGGGACCGAAGTGGACCTCGAGGTCCCCGATGGTCTGGTTGGCGCTGAGGAAGAGTTCCAGGCCGGCGATCAGCAGCAGCAGACCGCCCCAGAACGGCCTGGTGCGGCGCCAGGTGCGAAAGCCGGGGCGGTAGGTGTCGCGGACGGCGCTCCGCAGGCCCGCCCAGGTTGTCGGTGTTGCCACGTGCTCCCCTCCGAGTGTGCGCCAGGCATGGTCGAGGCCCGCGGCGGTGCGTCCGCGGGCCTCGGGTCCGTGGGGGTCAGAAGCACTCCGGCGGGGCGCCCTTGAGGTCGACGTTGATCTTGAGGTTGAGGCCGGTGAGGGTGAACGTGCCGGCCGTGGTGGAGACCGCGGTCTGGCGCAGGCCGGTGATGGTCACGTGTTCGGCCTGCTGGCCGAAGTCGCCGGCGTGCGGGTCCGCGTCCTTGTTACCGATCTTGAGGGTGCTGGCGTCCTGGCCGATGTTGATGTCGGTGAACTCGGTGTCGCCGCTGAGTTCGCTGACGCCGATCAGCAGGTTGGTGGCCCGGGCCGGTTTGCCGGGGGTGCGGCCCGCGCGGATGGTGAGCGACACCGGCGAGCCCGGCACCTTCACCGACTGGCACAGGTTGGCCAGCGAGGCCGAGTTGATGCTCGAGATGGCGACCGGGATCTGGGTGCCGTCGACGGTGTGGACCGTGCCGCCGTACTGGGCGAAGCCGGAGCCGTCGAGCTCGTCGGCGGAGATCTTGAACGACCTGCCGGACACCGCGAACGAGGCCGCGAACGCCCCGTTGGCCATGCCGATGACCAGGGCGGTGGCGGCGGCGACGGGCACCGCCGCGGCCACCGCGAATCGACGCCAGCTGGTCCGGCCGTGAAGCGGTTCGCCTGTCACCCGTTCCTCCTAGGGATTGAGGGGTTGAGCCGTGGTTGACGAGCGGAATGTTGCCCCTACCGGCCAGTAGGGACAAGGGGTCCGGCTACCGGCCGGTAACGTCCCAGAAACATGATCGAACTACGGAGGGTCACATCCATGCCAGCCAATGCCGACAAACGTCACAAGACCACCGGTGTGACCGTCACCACATGTGCGTGACGGGCTAATGTCACGAATGGGTAACGACTGTCAGGAGGCTCACAGCTACGTGCACCCGAGGTGCTGTGACCAGGCGTTCAAGTCCGGGCGAAGGATGCCGAATAAGGTCACGTGAGCGAACGTGAGCGGGAGCGGCTGCGCGCGCTGCACGAGTACCACCTCCTCGACGCCCCCGCGGACGACGAGCTCGAGGCCGTGGTCCGGGTGGCCGCGATGGTGGCCGGCGTCCCCACCGCGACGCTCAACCTCATCGACGAGCAGCGCCAGTGCCAGCTCACCACGACCGGGTTCGTGGGCGGCGACTCGCCCCGCGAGGACTCCATGTGCGCGGTGCGCTTCGAGACCGGCGAGTTCACGTACGTCCCGGACGCCAGCCTCGACCCGACGTTCGCGGCCAACCCGTGGGTCACCGGGATCCACGCGGCGGTCCGCTTCTACGCCTCCGCGCCGCTGGTCACGCCACAGGGCCACGCGCTCGGCAGCCTGTGCGTCTTCGACGCCGAGCCCGGCGAGCTGGACCGGGTGCAGATCGCCCGGCTCAAGGACCTCGCCCAGGTCGTCCTCGCGCTGTTCGAGCGCCGCCGGCAGTCGCGGATCAACGCCCGGTTGTTCCTGGAGGCCGAGGCCCGCCAGCAGTTCACCGACGCGGTCCTGGAGACGATCGACGTCGCCGTGGTCGCCGCCGACCCGGACGGTCACCTGACCCTGTTCAACCGGGCCAGCCGCGACTGGCACGGACTGGACGCCGACCCGTCGGTCGAACCGGTCGAGTTCGCCAATCGGTACGCGCTGTTCCGCGCCGACGGTGTCACCCCGATGCCGGTCGACGAGATCCCGTTGCTGCGGGCGCTGCGCGGGGGTGCCGTCCAGGACGCCGAGATGGTCATCCAGCCCGCCGGGCGCGCCCCCGTGCACGTCGTCGTCGGTGGCCGGGCGCTGACCGCGGCGGACGGGCAACCGCTGGGTGCGGTGGTCGCGATGGCCGACGTCACCGCCGACCGGGCCCAGCGCGACGCCCTGGAACAGGCCCTCGCCGAGTTGCGCCGCTCCAACACCGAGCTGGAGCAGTTCGCCGGGGTGGTCAGCCACGACCTCGCCGCCCCGCTCGCGGTGGTCAGCGGCTACCTGGAACTGCTCGCCGACAACTACCACGATAACCTCGACGCGCAGGCGCACAAGTGGATCGACTCGGCGACCCGTGCGGTGGGCCGGGTCCAGGGGCTCATCGACGCGCTCCTCTCGTACGCGAGGGCGGGTAGTGAGCCCTGCCGGCGCGCCAGGGCCGACCTGGGCGAGGTCGCCGATCAGGCGCTGATGGATCTGCGGGAGGTGGTCGGCGGCGCCGGGGCGACCGTGTCCGTGGCCGCCGGCCTGCCCCGGCTCGCCGTCGACCCGACGCTGATCCGCCAGCTGCTGCAGAACCTCATCGGCAACGCGGTGAAGTACCGCCGCCCGGACCGGCCGTGCCGCGTCGAGGTGGCCGCGGCGCCCGACGCCGACGGCTGGCTCGTCACCGTCACGGACAACGGCATCGGCATCGCCGAGGCCGACCGCGAGCGGGTCTTCGAGATGTTCACCCAGGTCGACGGCGCCAAGGCCGGGTACGGCGTCGGGCTGTCCACCTGCCAGCGCATCGTCCAGCGGCACGGCGGCCGGATCCGGGCCGAGCCGGCGCCCGGCGGCGGCACCCGCATCGCCTTCACGCTGCCGGAGGCGTGATGGGCTCCCTCGGGCGCCGGCTGCACGCCGGTTTCGTGCTGCTGATCCTGCTGTTCCTCGCGTTCGTCGTCGCCCAGCTCCTGGTCAGCGAACGGACCCAGACCCGGCACAGCGAGCGCGCCGAACGGCTGGACGCCGCCCACGACGCGAACGTCGCCGTGCTGCAGCACATGACCGACGCGGAGACCGGCGTGCGCGGCTTCCAGCTCACCGGCGAGCCGATCTTCCTCGAACCGTACGAGAAGGGCCGCGTCGGCGCGTTCACGTCGTTCGACGCGGTGTCCGCCGGTTCCTCGGACCCCACGGTGCTGCGCCTGCTGGCCGAGGAACGGGCGGCGGCCGCGCAGTGGCTGTACACGTACGCCACACCCGTCGTGAACGCCGGCGAGGCCGACCCTGAGTACCCGCTCACCCGGCGCGGCAAGGACCTGTTCGACCGGGTCCGGACCGCCAACGCCGCGGTGGACGCGGCGATCGTGAGCGAGCAGGCCGACGTGGCGGACGCCGACCGGCAGGAACAGCGCCTGGTCCAGCTGGTGTTCGAGCTGTCCGGGCTCGCGTTGCTGCTCGGCGGCATGGTGTTCGCCGCATGGAGCCGCAAGAGCCTGATCGCCCCGCTCGAGCACATCCGGATGACGCTGCGCCGGCTCGCCGCCGGTGAGCTCTCCGCCCGTGCGACGCCGTCCGGGCCGCGCGAGCTGCGCGCGGTCATCGGGACCCTCAACGACCTCGCCGCCGAGACCGAGCGCCTGCACGCCGCCGACCGGGCCCGGATCCAGCGCACCGACCTGCGCCAGGCGGTCGCCGTCCAGCTTCGCGACGTCAGCGAGCCCGAGCTCACCGGGCGGCGGGTGGCCGCCATGATCGGCGAGGCGCTGGGTGCCGACGCGGTGCACGGGCACATCGCCCTCGACGCCGATCGCGGCCTGAGCGTGCGCTGGCCGGACCACGCGCCGTCGCTGTCGTCGCGGACCGTCCAGGACGTCCTCGGCGGGGAACCCGGCGCCGCCCTCACCGTGCCGCACATCGCCGGGGCCGTGGCGGTGCCGCTGGCCGCCGACGCCGACTGCCCGGCGGGCCTGTTGTACGTGGTGCGCCGGGACCGGCCGCGCTGGACCGACGAGGAGCGCCGTCTGCTGGTCACCCTGGCCCGCGAGATCGACCACGCGGTACGCCAGCAGCGCCTGCACGACCGGCAGTCCCGGCTGATCGGCGAGCTGCGGGTGCTCGACGAACGCAAGGACGTGTTCGTCTCCACCGTCACCCACGAGCTGCGCACGCCGCTGACCAGCATCCTCGGCTACACCGAGATGCTCAACGACGGCGACGGCGGCGACCTGTCACCGCTGCAGCAGCGCGGGGTCAGCGCGATCCTGCGCAACGCGCACCGGCTCCAGGCCACGGTCGGTGACCTGCTGCTGCTGGACAAGTCGGGCCACGCGATCGAGAAGGCGGACCGGGCGGACACCGGCGCGACCGGACCGGTCGACCTCGCGGCGCTGACGGCGGGCGTGCACACGGAATTCGCCCCGCTCGCGCGCAGCCGCGAGGTCGGTCTCGACGGCGACGTCGCCACGGCCTGGGTGCACGGCGACGCCCGGCGGCTGGAACGCGCGGTGCGCAACCTGTTCGACAACGCCATGAAGTTCACCGGTGCGGGCGGGCACGTCAGGTACCGGGTCACCGCCGGTAACGGCAGCGCGGTGCTCACCGTGACGGACACCGGCATCGGCATCCCCGACGGCGACCTGCCCGGCCTGTTCACCCCGTTCCACCGCGCGGCGAACGCGATGGACCGGGCGGTGCAGGGACCCGGCCTGGGGCTGGCCATCGTCCGGACCATCGTGACCGAGCACGGCGGCACGGTCACGGTCGACTCCCGGCTCGGTGAGGGCAGCACGTTCACGGTCACCGTGCCGGTTGCCGCCGTCGCGCACCGGCCGTGATCAGTCGCTGCGCACGTCGCGGTGCACGGCGAGCACCGCACCGGCCACCACGGCCAGGGTCCACAGCTCGAAGGTCCGCAGCGCGCCCGTCTCGGCGGCCACGGCCTGCAGGTAGGACGTGAACGGCAACGGCAGGGTGAGGCCGCCGTACATGCCCTCGATCAGCAGCACCCACGCGGAGAAACCGATGAACAGGTACGCCGCCCGGCGCGCGATGGCCGCGCTGGCCGCCCCGAAAACGGCCATGACCGCGGCGACGGTCAGCGTCCGGCGGTAGTAGGCCGACTCGCCCTGCATGAGCGTGGTGATGCCGCTGAGCGCGGTGAACACGACCGCCACCAGTACCGCCGTGACGAGCTGCGCGAGCAGCACCAGCAGGCGGCGCGGCCGCGCAAGGTACAGCAGGATCGCCGTACGGTGCTGGTAGTGCTGGGTCACGCCCATCACCGCGAGGCCGAACGAGCCGATCCCGGCCATCAGCCCCCACATGTCGGCGCTGATGATGCCGAGACTCAGGCCCAGCGTGCCGAACGCGGCGATGGAGACCCAGCTGGACCGGATGGTCGCCATCCGGTACAGCTCGCTGCGGATCAGGGTGATCATCGGGCGCTCACCCGGTCCAGGAAGATCTGCTCCAGGTTCGGGGCGTCGCTGCTCAGCTCGTACACCGGCACCTGCGCCTCGAACGCGAGATCACCGGCGTCCTCGGCGGACAGTCCGGTCACCTCCAGGGCGTACCCGTCGGTCTCCACCTCGGCACCGGCCTGTTCGAACGCGCGCCACAGCTTCTGCGGGTCCCGGCCGCGGACCCGCAGCTTGCGGGTCGTGGAGCCGTACAGGTCGGCCAGCGGGGCGGCGAACTGGATCGTGCCCCCGGCGATGATGACCACGTCGTCGATGAGCTGGGCCAGCTCGGCCAGCAGATGACTGGAGATCAGCACCGTGCCGCCGCCCTGGGCGTGCGCCTTGAGCAGCTCCCGCAGCCACGCCATGCCCTCGGGGTCCAGCCCGTTGGCCGGTTCGTCGAACACCAGCACGGACGGCTCACCCAGCAGCGCGGTGGCCACCGCGAGCCGCTGGCGCATGCCGAGCGAGTAGTCACCGGTGCGCAGTCCAGCCTCGCCGGCCAGCCCGACCTGCTCCAGCAGCAGCTCGACGCGCTCCGCCTTGACGCCGGCCAGCAGCGCCTGGGTGTGCAGGTGCGCCCGCCCGGTCTGTCCTGGATGGCTGATGCCCTGTTCCATCACGGCACCGACCTCGCGCAGCGGGTGCTTGAGATCGCGGTACCGCTGCTTGTTGATCAGCGCGGTGCCGGAGGTCGGCCGGGTCAGGCCGAGCAGCATCCGCAACGTCGTGGTCTTGCCCGACCCGTTCAGGCCGAGGAACCCGGTGACCCGGCCCGGCGCGGCGGTGAAGCTGACCGCGTCGACGGCGGGAACCCGGCGATAGGTCTTGGTCAGTTCGACGGTCTCAATCATCGTGCCGCGGATTATGGCAGGCGCCGGCGAGCCGCGGGCACCCCCGTTTCGATCGACGGCAACCGGTTGGCACCGGGACGCGTACCCGGTGGCACCCGGGCGGGGCGAGTCTGGTGTTCCCCCGATCAAGGAGTTCCGCTGATGCGCCTGCGCCGGACCGCTCTCGCCGCCCTCGCCGCGGCCGCGCTCGTCGTGCCCACCGTGACGACCGCCGCCCTGGCCTCGACGCCGTCGCCCGCCGCCCCGGTGTCGGCCGCCGCGGTGTCGGCCGCCCCGGTATCGGCCGCGCACAAGGGTTCCGAGCCGTCGGAGACCGTCGAGCCGAGCAAGAGTGCGACAGCCAAGCCGACGAAGACCGGCAAACCGGCCAAGCAGGTCAGGTTCGCCGCGGACGGGCGGGCCACCGCGGTGGACGCCACGGCCGGCACGGTCACCCTGTACGTCAGGAACGGCACCAAGGAGGTCCGCAGGAGCACGATCACGGTGTCCGTACCCAGCTCCGCCAAGCTGCGGGTGAACGGCCGGAGGCTGACGCTGTCCGCGGTGACCGCGGGCTTCCGGATCGATGTCGTCGGCCGCAAGGTCGACGGGGTCTGGACCGCGAGCGTGCTCATCGCCACCGGGAAGGTCCGGGCCACCCCGTCACCCTCGGTCGCCCCGTCGACGTCGCCCTCGGTGGCTCCCTCGCCCTCGGCATCCGCTCCGGGAGACGACTCCGACGACGACGGCGACCACGACGCGGGCGACGACCACCCGTCGGCGTCACCCTCCGTGTCGCCTTCGGTCGATCTCAGCGACGACTGACCGCTCGGCAAGATCCGAAACGCCGCGTTCACCGCTTCGGTGCGCGGCGTTTCGGACATGGGCAGATACTGGCGGCGTGACTGTGTCCAACGACGGCGGCACCGCCGACGAGTTCGAGATCGATCTCCTGCGCAACCTCGCCCACCAGCGCGGCACCACCCGCCAGTCGGCGAGCGCGCAGGACATCTACCAGGCCCTCGCGCTGACTGTCCGTGACCGGCTCGTGGACCGGTACGTGCGGACGGCCGCGACCTACTACGAGACCAACCCCCGCTTCGTGTACTACCTCTCCGCGGAGTACCTGCTCGGCAAGCAGCTGTCGCAGAACCTGCTGTACTCCGGCACCCAGCACGACGCGTGGCTGGCGCTCGAGAAGCTCGGCGTCGACCCGGGCGAGCTGGAGAAGCTCGACGTCGAGCCCGGCCTCGGCAACGGCGGTCTGGGCCGGCTGGCCGCGTGCATCCTCGACGCCCTGGCCACCCAGGACGTCCCCGCGGTCGGCTACGGCATCCGCTACGACTTCGGCATCTTCAAGCAGACGTTCGAAGCCGGCGCGCAGGTCGAGCGGCCCGACGACTGGGCCTTCTACGGCAACCCGTGGGAATTCCCCGCCCCGGACGACCAGCAGCAGGTCGGGTTCTACGGCCACGTCGAGGACGGCAGGTGGACGCCGGGGGAGATCGTCCTCGGCGAGCCCAGCCACATGCTGGTGCCCGGCTACGGCACCGGCACGGTCAACCTGATCCGGCTCTGGCGGGCCCGCGCGAGCCGGGCGTCGTTCGACCTGTCGCTGTTCGGCGAGGGCCGCTACGGCGAGGCCGTGAACGCGATGGTGCGCTCCGAGAACATCACCAAGGTGCTGTACCCGGACGACAGCACCGAGCTGGGCCGCGAACTGCGCCTCAAGCAGCAGCACTTCCTGGTGACCTGCGCGCTGCGCGACATCGTGCGCCGCTACCGGCTGCGCAACAGCGACTGGGACGGGTTCGCCGACAAGGTCGCGATCCAGCTCAACGACACCCACCCGGTCATGGCGATCGCCGAGCTGACCCGGGTCCTCGTCGACGAGGAACACCTGGAGTGGGGACGGGCCTGGGCGATCGTGCGGCGGGTGTTCGCGTACACCTGTCACACGCTGCTGCCGGAGGCGCTCGAGACCTGGCCGGTCACCCTGGTGGAGCGGCTGCTGCCGCGGCACATGGAGATCATCTACCTGATCAACCACCACTTCCTGCAGGAGGTGGCCCAGCACTACCCCGGCGACCAGGCCAAGCTGCGCGAGCTCTCGATCATCCAGGAGGAGCCCGAGCGCCGGGTACGGATGGCACACCTCGCCGTCGTCGGCAGCGCCGCGGTCAACGGGGTCGCCGAGCTGCACTCCCGGCTGCTGCGCGAGACCACGCTGCGGGCGTTCGCCGCGATGTGGCCGGAGCGGTTCCACAACGTCACCAACGGCATCTCGCCGCGCCGTTTCCTGGCGCTCGCCAACCCCCGCCTCACCGGGCTGATCACCGCACGCCTCGGCGACGACAAGTGGCTGAGCGACCTGGACCGGCTGTCCGGTCTCGAGGGTGCCGCCGACGACAGCGGCTTCCGGGACCGGTGGCGTGAGGTCAAGCGGGCCAACCGCCGCGACCTGGCCAGCTACGCCCGCACCGCGACCGGTGTCGCGCTCGACCCGGACGCCATGGCCGACGTGATGATCAAACGGTTCCACGAGTACAAGCGGCAGCTGCTGCGGGTGCTGCACGTCATCACGATCGTCCAGCGGATCCGCCGCGGCGACACCGCGAACCTCGTGCCACGCTCGATCGTGTTCGGCGGCAAGGCGGCCCCGGGCTACTACGCGGCCAAGCGCGTCATGCGCCTCGCCAACTCGGTGGCCGACCTGGTGAACACCGACCCCAAGCTCTCCGCGTACGTGAAGATGGTCTTCCTGCCGAACTACAACGTCTCGCGCGCCGAGCTGATCATCCCGGCGGCCGACCTCTCCGAGCAGATCTCGCTCGCCGGCAAGGAGGCGTCCGGCACCAGCAACATGAAGCTGGCGCTCAACGGCGCCCTGACCATCGGCACCCTGGACGGCGCCAACGTGGAGATCCGCGACCGGGTCGGCGCGGAGAACTTCTTCCTGTTCGGCCTCGACACCCAGCAGGCGGTGGCGCTCAAGGAGTCCGGATACCGTCCCCGCAGCTGGTACGAGTCCGACTTCGAGCTGCGCGAGGCGATCGACTTCGTCGCGGCGGGGGAGACCCACGAGCTCGCCGAGGACCTGCTCAACCGCGACGAGTACCTCACGCTGGCCGACTACCGCGCGTACGTGGACTGCCAGGACGAGGTGTCGCGGGCCTGGCAGGACCGTGAGGCCTGGACCCGGATGTCGATCCTCAACGCGGCCCGCAGCGGCTTCTTCTCCGCCGACCGCACGGTCCGCGACTACGGCCGCGAGATCTGGAACCCGGGTCAGCCGGCCGTGCAGACCGTGGCTGCCGAGGGGCAGAGCTTGAGGGAGGCGGGGAAGTAGCGGCGGTACGCGAACGGGCCGATGTGGTAACTCACGGTCAGGCCGTCGAGGGTGGCGTCGCGGGCCGGGACGGCGAACTCGTACAGGATCTCGATCGTGTCGTCCGTCCGGGGCCGGATGCGGTATCCCCGGGGGCTGTGGCGTTCCAGGGCGTCCCACGCGCCGGGCAGCGGGAGGCCGTGGATCGCCACCGACCCGGCGCCCAGCACCGGGTACCGGGTCCCGTCCCAGACGAACGGGCCGGCCGTCGTCGTGAGACCGTGCACGCCGGTGAGCGTGACCTCGTCGACGACGACGGTGTGATCGGTGCCGTTGTGCAGTTCCACCGCGCCCCACAGGACGCCCTGGTCGGTGGGCTGGACGCGGCCCGCCAGCCCGCCCAGGGCGCCGCCGTCGAGCGGGCCGTCGCGCCGCAGCGGACCGGGCCCGAGGCCGAACACCCCGATCAGGACGGCGGTGACCAGCACCGCGATGATGGCGAGACCGATACGGCGCTCGCGCGCGATGCTCTGAACCGGCATCTGATGATCGTTGCCGGGCGGGGCCGGACCGGTCATCGTCCGTTCAGGTGAGCCGGGTGGCGCAGCGTGCCCACAGGGCGGGCCATCCGGTCCGCAGCCAGGACGCCGGCACCAGCAGACCGTGGGCGGCGATCCGGTCCCGGAACCCCTCCGGCACGCCGCCCAGCTCCCGGGCGTCCGCCCACGCCCCGGTCCAGATCTCGTCGCGCAGCGAGGTGGCCGGGAAGCCCGGCACGCGTACCCGCCGCCGCGCGGTGACCGCGGTGACCCGGCCGGCGTCGCCCAGCCCGCCCCAGGACGCGACCGTCAGGACGGCGGCGCGCAGCAACGGGCCGGGTGGCCGGGCGGCCATCGCCGCGGCCAGGAGCGGGTCGTCCGCCGCGATCAGGGTGCCCAGCGCCGCGCGTACCCGCAGTGCCACGATCTGCGCCGTGCGCGCGGGTGCCACCGCCGGCCGCCGGCCCAGCTCGCGCAGGGTGCGTGGAGCCGGTTCGTCGCGGAGCAGCGGGGCCAGCCGATCGCGTACCGCTGCCGGAAGGCCCCCGATCGCCTCCGTGAGCGGACGACCGGCCGTCGCCGTCCACAACCGGGCCAGGGCCGCCGGGTCGTCGAGCGCGTCCCGGACCGCCCGCCGCAGCGCCGCCGCCGTGAGCCGGCGCAGCGCGACCAGGCTCTCCGGGACCGGATCCGCGCCGATCAGCGCGGTCAGCGCGGGCTCCGGGCGCACCGGCGGCGCCGCTGCGCACGCCGCGACCAGCTGATCCTCGAACCGCGGGGACGACGGTCGCCGCCGGGCGGTCCGGACCGGCACGGGTTCGTGGTCCGGCACCTCCGGCATCGGTACGGGCAGAGCGCGCACCCAGGCACCGACCCGCTCGGTGAGCTCGGCCGGGGGATCCACGTTGAACCGCGCCTTGATCTGCTCCAGCCGCCAGCCCCTGCCGGTGCGCCCCACGCTCACGTTGGCCAGGATCGTGCCGTCCGGCCCGCGCAGCGCCAGCAGGGCGGTCGTCCCCTCGGCGGCCTCCTCGTCGTAGACGGCGATGCAGTTGCCCATGTACCGCGCCCACTCGGTGAGCGTGCTCCCGGTGCGGGCGACCTCGATCCGGGCGTCGGTACCGGGCAGGACGCTCCCGTGGGCGGCGGCCACCGCGGGTGGCACGGCGAACTCGGCGACCCGTCCCGCGGCCGCGTCCGCGCCGGCGACCAGACCGGTGAGCAGCGCCGCCCAGTCGCGGGGCCGGGCCGCGACGGTGCCGCCGAGCGCGACCAGCTGCGCGGCCCGGGCGGCGGCGAGCGGGATCGAGCCGGTGTCCCCGTCGTCCTCGGGCGGGGGCAGCGCGTGCGGGCGGTACCGCTGGTGCTGGAGCAGGGCCCCGGCCAGCCCCGTCAACCGGGCCTGGGCGTCGCTCAGCTCGCCCAGCCAGAGCAGGTCACCGACGATCTCGACCCGGTGCGGTTCGACGCCGGGGGCGGCCCGCAACCGCTCGGCCAGCACCGGGCGTTCGCCGTCCTGGTCCTGGGCCCAGGTGCCGAGCCGCTCCGGCGAGAAGTAGCCGACCCGCTCCCGCCAGCCGGCGAGATCCGCGTGGCGGATCCGGTCCAGGGCCGCGAGAGCGCGGGGTTCCTCCCGGAAGCCCCGGTCGGTCAGCATGTCGTCGGCGGCGGCCCAGGCCACGGCGACGTGGTCCCGGGCGGTCGTCAGGCGCCTGCGGACCCCCTGTTCCTGCTTCGGGCTCAGGGCGTTCTGCTTGCCGAGTAACCTGGCGAAATCGTTCAGGTACGCGCTCGGGCGGGCCGGGTGCGCGGTGTGCCCCGCGGCCGGGCGCACCGCGTCGGTGAGCTCCCGCCTGCTCAGCAGCGCCGCACCGGCCTCGATCTCCGCGCGGTGCCGCCGCAGCCCCTGCTCCACCCCGTGGTCGACCACCGCGACGGCGACCCGGGCCAGCACGGTCGCGGCCAGGGCGTCGTGCAGCGCCCGGAGGTAGCGGTCCTCCCAGAACGAGTACGGCGGGTACCAGAGCGCCGCCGCGCTCAGGGTGGACCCCGGCCCGACGGCCCGCTCGACGATCGTGTCCTCGTAGAGCTGCCGGCGGTAGAACAGCGGCGCGTAGAGGCTCTCGGCGCTCTGCGACCGGTGCAGCCGCTCGGTGCGCCGCGTCGCCACGATGGTGGCGCAGGACCGTCGCCAGAGGTCGGTCAGCACGGTGAGGCGCCGCCGCCGTGTCAACGGCTCCAGCACCCGGCCCAGGTGGGCCCCGACGACGGACGGCAACCCGTGCGGGAACGGGTCCTCGTCGCCCGGGAGACCCATCAGCTCGACCAGCTGTTCCGGCCCGAGCAGGTCACTGACCGCCACGGCATAGCGCAGCACCGGCCACCGTCCGGCCCCGATCGCGTCGAGGGCGGCGGCCCCCAGCGGTTTCGTGGCGTCCGGCCCGAACAACGCGACCAGCAGCGCGGCGCCGGGCCCGGTCCGAGCGGCGAACCGGGGCACGGCGAGCGCGGCCAGCACGCCGTCGCGGCGGTCGCCCGTACCCCCCGTCGGTCCGCGCGGAGCGGAACCCACCACCCAGCGCGACCCCCGCGCCCGCGGCGACCACACCCCCGGCCGCGACCAGCTCACCCAGCGCGGCCAGCGCTTCGGCCCGCACCGCGTCCCCGGCGTCCGCGGGACCGACGGCGACGGGCGTGCCGGGCGCGAACCGGCCGGCCGCGGCGGGTGAGCTGGTCGCCGCCGGGACGACACACTCCGCGGCCCGCACGGCGACCCCGCCCGCCAGCATGATTCTCACCGGACCATGATGACCGGCCCGTCCACCCGGTTTCGGTACGGTGTATCGGCTGGTGCCGCGATGCCATGATCGTGCTGTGACGACGGACGTGCTCCATGAGTGGTCGGTGCGGCGGGCGATGGCCGCGGCGGCCGTGGTGAGTTTCTCGGCGGCCGTCGTCGTGCAGGTGGTGCTCGGTGCGGTCCTGCGGACGGGCATCGGCCCCGCCGTCGTCTTCGTGGTCGTCTACACCCTGGTCTTCACCGGGGGATCGGTGCTGCTCGATCGGGCCCGGCCCACCCGCCTGCGGGCCACCGCCGAGGGCCTCGAACTCGCCGGGGCCCGCCGCGACGGGGTGTTCCTGCCGTGGCCGGTCGTCACGGCCGTCCGGGTCCGCTGGTTCTGGCCGGTCGCGACGCTCGAGGTGACCGTGCCGGAGGCGCAGACCGGCCGGGTGGTCCCGCTGGCCCGTGGCGGCCGCGGACCGCTCCGGAGGCGCCGGGCGGGCCACGTACGTTTCGTCGTGCCCCTGGCCGGTCTCCCCGCGCCCGCCGCGACGATCGGCGCGGACCTCAAGGGGTAGGGGCTTCACCGGTGCCGTGGCGCGCGACCATCGTGCGGACGGCTTCGTCCACGACCTCGGTCGTGCGCTCAGGGGTCACCGTCCAGTCGGGGAGCACCAGGCGTGGCCAGAACAGGTAGTTGGAGATCATCCCGAGGAACTGTGTCACGGCCATCTCCGGATCGGCGATGTCCGCGGCTCCCGCGTCGTGCTCGGTCACGAGGTAGGTCCGGACCGCCTCGAAGTACGGCAGTTTGCCCTGGGCGAAATGTGCCTTGGCCAGTTCGGGGAAGCGTGGCAGCTCGGCGATGACGATGCGGAACAGGTCGGTCATCTCCGGCTGGACCACCAGCGCCGCGTAGCGCCGTCCGAGAACCGTCAGGCCGGCCGTCAGGTCGCCGGCCGGCGGCGCGTCGGCGACGTGCTTCTCGGCCCACGAGTCGATGACTATGGCGTCGAACAGTGCTGCCTTTGTCGGGAACTGCTTGAACAGCGTCGCTTTCGAGACACCGGCGCTGTCGGCGACCCGCGCCAGGGAGGCCCGGTCATAGCCCAGCTCGAGGAAGAGCCCGGTGGCAGCTTGCACGATGAGCGCGCGTTTCTCCCGGGCCACGCGCTGGTGGTAGGCCGACGGTGCTGGGGTCATGCGCCCATCATAGCGAGGTGAGTGGGTTGACTCACCATTGCCAGGGGCGTAGCTTCGCCCATGGTGAGCCGATCGACTCACCACTTGCTCCAGCACTCGGAGGACCGCATGTCCCGCTTCGCCCATCAGACCGTTCTCGTGACCGGCGGCAGCGGCGGGCGGGCGCCAGCCACGTCCGCGCGCTGCACGCCGAGGGTGCCAACGTCGTCATCGGTGGCATCGATGCCGGGCGTGGCGCCGCCCTCGCCGCCGAGCTGGGGGACCGGGCGCACTTCGTCCGCCTCGACGTCGCCCGGGAGGAGTCGTGGGCCGCCGCCGTCGCGGAGACCGAGATGGTGTTCGGCGCGCTCACGGTCCTGGTCAACAACGCCGGGGTGCAGAACCCGCCGGCCCTCGTCGAGTCCACCGACCGGGCCACGTGGGATCGGATCCTCGACATCAACCTCACCGGCACGTTCCTCGGCATCAAGGCGGCCGCCCCGGCGCTACGGCGCGCCGGGGGAGGAACGATCGTCAACATCGCCTCCACCATGAGCCTCGGCGGCACCGCGTTCTACGCGCCCTATGTCGCGAGCAAGTGGGCGATCCGCGGGCTCACCCGGACCGCTGACCTCGAGCTGGGCCGGGACAACATCCGCGTCAATGTCATCCACCCCGGGGTGGTCGCCACGCCGTTCATCACCGAGCCGGCGGCCGGCAGCGACACCCCGATCGCCGACCTCTACTCGCCCGAGCCGTTCGCCGTCGCGCGACTCGGGCAGCCGGCCGACATCACGGCGCTGCTGGTGTTCCTGGTCTCGCCGGACGCGGCCTTCATCACCGGCGCCGAGTACGTCATCGACGGGGGACTGCTGCTCGGCCCCGCCCTGCAGAAGCAGGCCGCGTGAGGACCGCGGACCGGCGCGGCGACCGGCCGGTACGCCGACCTGCGCGCGGACCCGGCCTTCACCTTCCACCTCAGGAACGGCGCCTCGATCATGGGGCACGTCGGCCGGGAACGGGGACGGCCCGCGGCCCCGCCGGTGAGCGGGACCACGGGCCGTTGCCGGTGGTGGCTTCTAGCCCTTGACGCTGCCCGCGAGCAGGCCGCGGACGAAGTAGCGCTGCAGGAGCAGGAAGATGGTGACCGGGACCAGGATGGACACGAAGGCGCCCGCGGACAGCAGGTGCCAGGCCGTGCCCCGGGTGCCGCTGAGGTTGGCCAGGGCGACCGTGAGGGGTGCGATCTCCGTGCCACCGCCACCGAACACGAGGCCGACCAGCAGGTCGTTCCAGACCCAGAGGAACTGGAAGATGCCGAACGCCGCCAGGGCCGGCCGCAGCAGCGGCAGCAGGACCCGGAAGAAGATCGCCACGTGGCCCGCACCGTCGATGCGGGCCGCCTCCAGCAGGGTGGCCGGGATCTCCCGCATGAAGTTGTGCAGCAGGTAGATGGCCAGCGGGAGACCGAAGATGGCGTGCGAGAGCCAGATCGTCCAGAACGTGTTCGCCAGGCCGCCGTCCACGTACAGCGTGAGCAGCGGGATCAGGGTGACCTGCAGCGGCACGATCTGCAGCGCGAAGATGACCAGGAACAGCAGGTCACGTCCGGGGAACTTGATCCAGGCGAACGCGTACGCCGCGATCGTCGCCAGCGTCAGCGGGATCAGCACCGAGGGGATGGTGATCACGATGGAGTTGACGAAGTACGAGCCGAGCCCGGCGCCGTCGTTGGCGTCCAGGACCGCCTTGTAGTTGTCGAGCGTCACCTGCGGGTCGGTGAAGAACGTCCACCAGCCCGTCGTCTTGATCGCGCGTTCCGGGCGGAACGACGAGACGAGCAGGCCGAACGTCGGCAGGGTCCACAGGATGGCGATCACGACCGTCACGATCGAGGCCACCGGCGAACTGAGCTTGCGCTTCATGAACGAACTGTTGGACTCGTCCTTGACGGCTTCCGGCAGCACCGGAGTGGTCGGTAGGGCGGTGGTCATAGCGCCTCCGAACGCTTGAGCTGCCGGACGTTGTAGACGACGATCGGGATCACCATGATGAACAGGATCACCGCGAGCGCGGCGCCCAGCCCCTGGTTGCCGCTGCGGAAACTCTGGCTGTAGAACTCGTTGGCGATGACGCTCGTGCCGTACTGGCCACCGGTCATCGTCCGGACGATGTCGAACACCTTCAGCGTGCCGATGGCGATCGTGGTCAGCACCACGACCACCGCCGGGCGGATCGCCGGCAGCGTGATGAAGCGGAACATGCCCCACGTGCTGACACCGTCGAGGCGGGCGGCCTCGATGATGTCGTCCGGGATCGCCTTGATGGCCGCCGACAGGATGGTCATCGCGAAGCCGGCCTGGATCCAGATCAGCACGATGATCAGCAGCAGGGTGTTGAGCCAGTTGATCAGCAGCCAGTTCTGCGGGGTGCCGCCGAGCCAGACGACGATCTGGTTGAGCAGGCCGATCTGCTTCACATTGGCCTGGTCCGGCCGGTACGCGTAGACGAAGCTCCAGATGATCGACGCGCCCACGAACGAGATCGCCATGGGCAGGAAGACCAGCGCCTTGGCGAACGACTCGAACTTCGACTTGTCCACCAGGATCGCGTAGACGAGGCCGATCGCGGTGGCGACGAACGGGGTGACCAGGACCCAGATGACGGTGTTGCCGAGCACCTTGAGCTGCTCGCTGTCACCGAAGATCGTCTGGTAGTTGTCCAGCCCGATGAACGAGTTCCCGGCCGCGTCGAAGAACGACTGGAAGATCGTGCGCACGCCCGGGTACACGAGCCCGACGGCGAGCATGAGCAGGGTCGGCAACAGGTAGAAATACGCCGTCAGCCGGTCGGCCAGCTTGCCCCGGAACAGGGTGGCCAGGAACAGGATGATGCCCACGACGGCGGCGAAGAGCAGGATCGCGGCGATCATCAGCCCGAATTTACCGGCGTTGGTGTCTGCGGTTAACACGCGACCCATACCTCCTTAGCAAGAGAGGAGAAGAGGGCCGGTCGCCTGTGGCGACCGGCCCCGGGGATTGCCTAGCTCACTTCGCGGGCCACGCCTTTTCGACGTTGTCGACCGTGGTCTTGGTGTCCTGACCGGTGATCCAGTTCGTCATCTGCTTGAAGATGGCGTTGGAGCCGACCGCGGCGGGCATCTGGTCCGAGCCGTCGAAACGGAAGACGGTGCTCGGGTTCTGCAGCAGCTCGGCCGACAGCTTGTCGATCGGGTTGCTCACCTTGGTGGTGTCCAGGCCCTTGTTGGCCGAGATCCAGCCCTGCGACAGGCCGGCCTTGATGTTGGCCCAGGTGTCCGTGGACAGGTACGTCTGGAACGCCTTGACCTCGGGACGGTCGGAGAACGCCAGGTTGAACTCGCCACCGCCGAGGACCGGCTTGCTGGCGGCGTCGTTGCCCGGCAGGTAGAACGCGAAGACGTCGCCGTCCTCGGCCACCTTGGTGTCCTTGTCGAAGTTCGCCGCGTAGAAGCTCGCCTGACGGTGCAGCGAGCAGGTGCCCTCGAGGATCGGCAGGCCCGCCTCCTGGAACGTGGTGGTGGCGATGCTCTTGACGTCGCCGAGACCGCCGTTCACGTAGGCCGGGTTCTTGAGGTACGCGCCGACGGCGTCGAGCGCCGCGGTGGACTCGGGGCCGTTGAACGGGATCTCGTGGCTGACCCACTTGTCGTAGGCCTCCGGCCCGGACAGCCGGAGCATGAAGTCCTCCATCCAGTCGGTGAGCGGCCAACCGGTCGCGTCACCGCTGGCGATGCCCGCGCACCACGGCTTCTTCTTGTCGGCGACCATCTTGTCGCTGAGCGCCTTGAGGTCGGCCAGCGTGGTCGGCACGGTGTAGCCGGAGTCCTTGAACTCGGTCGGCGAGTACCAGACCAGCGACTTCACGCTGGCACCCGACGGCGCGGCGTAGAACTTGCCGTTGGCGCTGCCGTACGCCTTCCAGTCGGCACCCCAGAACTTGTCCACGTTCGCGGCGACCTCGGCCGGGGCCTCGACCGCCTTGCCGGTGGCGACCAGCTGCTGCAGCAGACCGGGCTGCGGCACGATCGCGAGGTCCGGCGGGTTGCCGGCCTGCGCGCGGACCAGGATCTGCGCCTCGAAGGCCTTGTCGCCCTCGTACTTGATCGTGACGCCGGTGCACTGCTCGAAAGGCTTGTAGGAATTCTTGTACGCGGTGTCCTCCGGCGTGACGATGCCCGTGTATACGGAGACCGTCTTGCCCTTCAGATCGCCGTACGACGCGTACGGCGCGCAGTCGATGGCCTGCGCCGAGGCGCCCGCCTCGGCGTCCGTGTCGTCGCTGCTGCTACAGGCGGTCATTCCGAGCACCAGGCCAACGCCCACGGTGCCGGCGAGCGCGCCCCTCAGGCGCTGACTCTTCGCAAGACCGAACATGCCTCTCCCTATGTCACATCACATCACGCCGGGGCGTGACAACGCCGTCACCGTCTCCGGTTCCCCCGGCTGTCAGTCAAGAGCGCGAGGACGTGTTTCGCAATGTTTCCGAATGATCAACCGAGTAACGATTCGGCAGCGGGTCGAGGCCGTAGGGTGCGGTTATTGGTCTTCTTCCAGTGAAAGCGCTGGCCAGGAACCACTTCTGAATGGCTTGCGTCTATGCGGTGACGTTGCTGACGGTGCAAGATTTTTCATGACTCACGCCGTGGGAGCGTTCCCGGCGTGTCGCTTCCGGCAAGATCTACGGCCGGATCGTGCCCGGATGCGACGAGCCTCACAGCGAACGGGCACCGTTCCCACACCGTCCGGGCATCTCCGGCCTTCCGGCATCGCCACCGGCCTCCTCAGCGCCGTGCGGCGGGGGCCACCCGCCCCCGCCGGGTTCCGGCGCACCGATCCGGCGCACTGTGTCGTCGCCGTCAGGGGCACCGCTGGGTCTTCCCCCAGGGTTGCTGTACGACTATAGTCGTACGCACATGGGCGCGTCCTGGTCGGATCCAGGGCGGCCCACCTGCGACCAAGAAGGTATGACGATGCAGCAGCAATTCATCACACCTCAGAGATATGCTTCCGGTATGACCGAGCGCATCACGCTGAGCCTGCCCGACGACGTTGCCGCGACGCTGCGTGCCGCGGGCAACATGAGCGCCTACGTGACCGAGGCTGTCCGGCGGCGCACCGTGCGTGACCGGCACAACGAGGCGATGCGCGCGGTCGGCCTGGATCCGGAGGCCCTCGGCACCGAGGAGGCCAAGCGGCGTACCCGCAGCCGTCTGTATGTCTCCCCGGAACGGCAGGTCGCTGGCCGGGAGTTCGCCCGCCGGCTCGCCGCCGGGGAGGTGACCCTGTGAGGATCGCCGTCGTGTTCGACGCGAGCGCCGCGCGGGCCTACGCGCAGCACAGTATCGATGTCGGGGAAATCCTCGCGGAGATCACCGATGCCATCGACAATGGCGAAGATGTCCGTGCGGCTCTGCCGGCAATGAGCTACCTGACTGCCCTCACTGCCGACAACGCCGCGCATCTGCGACGGCTGGCCGGTCATCCCGCCGTCGCTGTGGTCGGCAACCGGCCCGAGCACGCCTTTCCGGCCGGGGAGATCGCAACTTCCTACGGCGTGCCCGGCGACACGGCGGCCTCGCTGTCTCTGGCGCAGGAGTACGGCACCGTTCTGCTGACCCGGCACGGTGCGGCCTTGCGCCGGAGCCCGCACCCGGAGATCGCCGATCGCCCCATCGACATCACCGGCGGTGAGTGAGCCGCGTCAGCGTTGTTCGCGGTCCCGGTAGGTCCAGGAGCCGGCGCCGAGGGCCGAGCCGCGGGGGCCCTGGTCGCCGCTGGTGCGGCTGATCTCGCCGTCGGCGAAGGTGCCGGTGGGGCGGCCCGCGATGCGGGTGTCGGCCGGCGCGGGTGCGGCGGCCTGGACGGGTGGTGACATGGCCTGGCGGCGGGCCGCGAGGTATTCCGCCGCCGCGCGGTCCTCGTCGTTCGGGGTGGCCATGAGCGCGTAGAGCAGGCCCACGAGGCCGAAGACGACGGTGAGGCCGATCGGGACCAGCAGGGACGTCCCCGAGGCGCCGGTCGGGACGACGTCGTCCCGGTGGGCGTGCACCGTCATGGCGGACATGCCCGTGAAGTGCATGCCGTTGACCGCGATGCCCATGATCAGGGCGGCGCCGAGGACGCCGGCCGGCCGGCTGACCGTGGCGGCGAGCCAGAGTGCCGCGGTGGCGGCGACGACCGCGATGGCGATCGACGCGGCGACCCGGCCCGGGCCGTACGTGATGCCGCCGTTGAGGTGCATGGCGGCCATGCCCATGTAGTGCATCGCCGCGACGCCCAGACCGGCCAGCACGCCGCCGATCACGATGCGCACGGGACGGCCGCGGGTGCCGCCGAACACGATGAGCAGGCCCGCTCCCACCGCCGCGACGGCGAGGACCGCGCTGGCCGCGGTCAGCGGGACGTCGTACTTGATGGTGGTGCCGACCACGCCGAAACCGAGCATGGCCACGAAGTGCATGGTCCAGATACCGGTGCCGCCGATGGCGACCGCCGACAGCGTGAGCCACCAGGCCCGTGCGCCGGTCGTGGCGGCCTGGCGCAGGCGGATCGCGCACACCAGTCCGAGCAGTGATCCGAGTACGGACAGTGCGTAACTGATCGCCGGTGTCACCCAGCCGTGCTGAAAGTGATGGACTTCCATGTTGCTGTACCCCCCAGGTAATTCCCCGGGCCGCATCTTGCCTGCTGGAGGTGGCCATCGCGGGGTCCGGAGGGCGTACCGGACCAAGATCGGCCCGTTCGGACTACCCGAGGCCATCTGACCAGCCGACAGTCCGGTGTCCCACGGACTGGAAGGGGGTCCTCCTGCGGGCCTCCTGTGCGGTCGATACGACCGGCTTCGGGTACTGTTTGTCGCCAGGCCGAGGGGCGCTGCGACGGGGAAACCCGCCACGCTCGGCTGAGACTCGTGACGGGCAGATCCTGGCAGGGGTCCCACACCGACCAAGGGCGCCTCCGAGAACTCCGCGGAGGTGGTCACATGGCAACAGCTGTGCGGAACGACGTGGCTCAGATGGACGTGGCACAGACACTACGTTCGCTGATGGCCGAGCGCATCCTCGTGCTCGACGGCGCGTGGGGCACGATGCTGCAGGGCGCCAAGCTCACCCCCGCGGACTTCCGGGGCGAGATCATCGGCGCCGAGCACCCCAAGGACGTCACCGGCGACCCCGACCTGCTCAACATCACCCGGCCCGACATCATCCTCGACGTCCACCGGCAGTATCTCGCCGCCGGCGCCGACATCACCACCACCAACACGTTCACCGCCACCAGCATCGGCCAGGCCGACTACGGCCTCGAGTCGATGGTGCGCGAGATGAACATCCAGGCCGCCCGGCTCGCCCGGCAGGCCGCCGACGAGATCGGCGGCAAGTTCGTCGCCGGGTCCATCGGCCCGCTGAACGTGACGCTGTCGCTGTCGCCCAAGGTCGACGACCCGGCCTATCGCGCCGTCACGTTCGATCAGGTCAAGGCGTCGTACGCGGAGCAGATCTCGGCCCTGGTCGAAGGTGGCGTCGACCTGCTGCTGATCGAGACGACGTTCGACACGCTCAACGTCAAGGCCGCGGTCGCCGCCGCGCGTGAGGTCGCCCCGGCGCTGCCGCTCTGGATCTCGGTCACCATCGTCGACCTGTCCGGCCGCACGCTGTCCGGGCAGACCGTGGAGGCGTTCTGGCGCTCGGTCGAGCGGGCCCAGCCGCTCGTCGTCGGCGTCAACTGCTCGCTCGGCGCGGCCGAGATGCGCCCGCACGTGGCCGACCTGGCCCGCCTCGCCGACACGTACGTCGCCTGCCACCCCAACGCGGGCCTGCCCAACGCGTTCGGCGGCTACGACCAGCAGCCCGCCGAGACCGCCGCACTGATCGGGGAGTTCGCCACCGCCGGCATGGTCAACATCGTCGGTGGCTGCTGCGGCACCTCCCCGGCGCACATCAAGCAGATCGCCGGCGCGGTCCAGGGGCTCGCCCCCCGGGTCATCGCGGCGCCCGCGCCGGCCACCCGGTTCAGCGGCCTGGAGCCGTTCGAGATCGGCCCCGACACCGGGTTCGTCATGATCGGCGAGCGCACCAACGTCACCGGCTCGGCGAAGTTCCGCCGGCTCATCGAGGGCGGCGACTTCCAGGCCGCCACCGACGTGGCCCTGGAACAGGTCCGCGGCGGGGCCAACCTGCTCGACGTGAACATGGACGCCGACCTGCTCGACAGCGAGCAGGCGATGACCACGTTCCTCAACCTGATCGCGACCGAGCCCGAGGTGGCCCGGATCCCGGTGATGATCGACAGCTCCCGCTGGTCGGTGCTGGAAGCCGGCCTCAAGTGCGTGCAGGGCAAGGGCGTGGTCAACTCGATCAGCCTCAAGGAGGGCGAGGAGCCGTTCCTGGCCCAGGCCCGCAAGATCCGCGACTACGGCGCCGGCGTGGTCGTCATGGCGTTCGACGAGCAGGGCCAGGCCGACACCACCGAACGCAAGGTCTCCATCTGCGGACGCGCGTACGACCTGCTCGTGAACGAGGCCGGGTTCGCGCCCGAGGACATCATCTTCGACCCGAACGTGCTCGCCGTGGCCACCGGCATCGCCGAGCACAACGGGTACGCCAAGGCGTTCATCGACGCGCTGCCGCTGATCAAGGCACGGTGCCCGGGTGCCCGTACCAGCGGTGGCATCTCGAACCTGTCCTTCTCCTTCCGCGGCAACGACGTCGTGCGCGAGGCCATGCACTCGGCCTTCCTGCTGTACGCGGTCCGCGCCGGCCTGGACATGGGCATCGTCAACGCCGGCCAGCTCGCGGTGTACGCCGACATCCCGGCCGACCTGCTCGAGCTCGTCGAGGACGTCATCTTCGACCGCCGCGAGGACGCCACCGACCGGCTGGTGACGTTCGCGTCCACGGTCACCGGCTCCGGCACCAAGCGGGTCGTCGACCTGTCCTGGCGTGAGGGCCCGGTCGCCGAGCGCCTGTCGTACGCGCTGGTGCACGGCATCGTCGACTTCGTCGAGGACGACACCGAGGAGGCCCGGCAGCAGTTCGCGCGCCCGCTCGAGGTCATCGAGGGCCCGCTGATGGACGGTATGAAGGTCGTCGGTGACCTGTTCGGCTCCGGCAAGATGTTCCTGCCGCAGGTCGTCAAGAGCGCCCGGGTGATGAAGCGCTCGGTGGCCTACCTCGAGCCGTTCATGGAGGCCGAGAAGGAGAAGGCCCGCCTCGAGGGCCGCGTCGACACCGGCCGCGGCCAGGGCAAGGTCGTGCTCGCCACGGTCAAGGGCGACGTGCACGACATCGGCAAGAACATCGTCGGCGTGGTGCTGGGCTGCAACAACTACGAGGTCATCGACCTCGGCGTGATGGTGCCCACCGCGAAGATCCTCGACGTCGCGCTGGCCGAGGGCGCCGACGCGATCGGCCTGTCCGGCCTGATCACGCCGTCGCTCGACGAGATGGTCGCGGTCGGTGCCGAGATGCAGCGCCGCGGCCTGAGCCTGCCGTTGCTCATCGGCGGCGCGACCACCTCCAAGCAGCACACCGCGGTCCGGATCGCGCCGGTGTACGAAGGTTCCACCGTCCACGTCCTCGACGCCTCCCGCGTCGTCGGAGTGGTCTCCGACCTGCTCGACGAGGGCCGCGCCGAGACCCTCGACACCGCCAACCGGGTCGAGCAGGAACGGCTGCGCGAACAGCACGCCAACCGCCGCTCCCAGCCGATGCTCACCGTGCACGAGGCCCGCGCCAACCGCGAGGTCGTCGACTTCACCGACCTGCCCACCCCGTCGTCGCCCGGTCTGCACGTCGTCGAGCCGTCGATCGCCGAGCTGCGCACGATGATCGACTGGCAGTTCCTGTTCCTCGCGTGGGAACTCAAGGGCAAGTACCCGGCGATCCTCGACCAGCCGGTGGCCCGCGAACTCTTCGACGACGCCAACACCCTGCTCGACACAATCATCGAGGACGGATCCTTCCAGGCCAAGGGCGCGTACGCGTTCTGGCCCGCCCACGCCGAGGACGACGACATCGTCCTCGACAACGGCTACCGTTTCCCGATGCTGCGCCAGCAGACGGTCAAGCCGGCCGGCCGCGCCAACCGCTGCCTCGCCGACTACATCGCCCCCGGCCGCGGCGACCACCTGGGCGGCTTCGCGGTCGCCATCCAGGGCGCGGAGGAACTCGCCAAGAAGTACGAGGACGACCAGGACGACTACCGCGCCATCATGGTCAAGGCCCTCGCGGACCGCCTCGCCGAAGCCTTCGCCGAGCACATCCACCTGCAGGTCCGCCGCGAATGGTTCGAACCGGACGCCGACCCCGATCTCGCGGACCTGCACGCGGAACGCTTCCGTGGCATCCGCCCGGCACTCGGCTACCCGGCCAGCCCGGACCACAGCGAGAAGAAGGAACTGTTCGAGCTCCTCGAGTCCGACAAACTCGGCATCGGCCTCACCGAGTCGTTCGCGATGACCCCGGCGGCGGCGGTCAGCGGCCTGATCTTCGCCCACCCGCAGGCCAAGTACTTCACGGTCGGCCGCCTGGCCAAGGACCAGATCGAGGACTACTCCAAGCGCCGCGACATGCCGATCGACGAGGTCGAGAAGTGGCTGCGGCCCAACCTGGCGTACGACATCGCATAACCGCGCGACGTCCGGTTGTGGAGACCCCGCAACCGGACGCCCCGGCGGTCATCGGCCCGGGTAGTCTCCGGTGAAATTCCAGGAGAGCAGAACAATCAGGTACCAGAGGCCATAGAGCCCGACCAGGACGGCCAGCCCCCAGCCGAGCCACTTGACCACCTTCGGCGTCCGCCTGCCTGCCACCCGTTCAGCCTGCCACACGATTCACCTCCCGCCGCCGCGTTGCCGAGGTCTTCGCACCGGCACCGGGCGGCTCTCGCAATCACTCCAAAACCGGTCGCGCAACTGCCCGCCGAAGTCCGCCCCATCACCCCGATGCTTGCGGCATCTTTCCTGCCGGAGTGGTCTCCGGAGCGCGAAATCCGGCGCACGGTTCTGCCGACGTGAGTGCGACGCTCTGCTGTGCGGGCGCCACTCGATCCACAGTGGCTCCCGCTAGCACTTCATAGAGAATTCTGTCCATAGTCCATTCGGGGAAGAATCCCACGTGGAGCTTGCCGACCTATGCAACCATGGCTATATGGGGGCGCAAAGGCGCATACGGAAGGCTCACGATGAAGAATGCGAAAGGTGGGCTGGTCGCTTTCCTGGTAGGTTCCATTCTGACCGGAGCAATCTATGCCGACCAGGGCTTGGGGAAGGCTGCACTGTGGGCGAACCTGCTCGTACTTCCGAGCATCATTGTCCTGGGCTGGCAGCAGTATGCTGAATACGTTGAATCCCGGCGCACCGATGAAGATCGGGCCTCTGTAAATTCGGAAAGTATCGAACGCTGGGAAATAAAATTGGCCGAGATCCTCGAGGGTCATTATTCGGACGAGTACGCCCGACAGTTGCGCGGCGCAAGTGAGATCAAGACGACATGGAAGGTTGCGGAAAAGAACCTTCAAGGCGGCCGTCGGCCGCCTGCGGCCATAGCGGCGGCTGCCTACAGCGCTGCTGATCGAGAACTTAAGACTTTTCATTCTCTACGCGTACCGCGCATGGTAATTCTAGGGGCAGCAGGAGCAGGGAAAACTACATTCGCCTTGCGCCTTGCCTTATCAATGTTGGGCGAAGCGGGCCGCAGCCTTCCGGTGGTGGTTTCTGCGGACTCATGGCGCGTTGACCAAGAAAATTTCGCAACCTTCATGGAACGGGAGATGGCTACGGCATACCCATCGATCATGGTTGGCAAGAAGCCGAGCTCGCGCCGCCAGGGGCCATCATCTGTAGCTGCCCGATTGCTGGCGTCCGGAAGAGTGACGCCCATTGTCGACGGCTTGGACCGACTTTCCCGGACCGGACAGGCCACCGCACTTTCCTCGATCAATATTTGGCTCGGTAAGGACCGTTCGTTGATCCTCACTTGCACAGGTGAGGACTACCGATGGCTGATGGAGAATGAATCCCCCGTACTTCTGTCGGGATCAACCGCAATTGAGATACAGCCCGTCTCCCCCAAGGCTGTCATCGAATACCTAGCTCACAATACGACCGGCCTCGTTGAGGTACGCTCGAAGCGGGATCCCTCGTCTGATTTGAATGTCTTGGCATCGTACGCAACAAGCCCACTTCTCGCCTCGGTGCTCCGCGACGAGCTGACGGCCCAGGGATGGTCTCACGATCGTATGCATGAGCTCGCCTCGCGGTCGGCCGACGATCTCCGGCGCCAGATATTCAGCGCTTTCGCACGTCAAACGTTTCAGAACGTTTCGGATATCTTCGGCGTCTCGCCGCTCACTGCGCAACGGTGGACATACAAGATTGCGCAGGGTACCTCCCAGCGGGGCCTCACGCGATTCGGCTGGTGGGGAATTGTATCCTGGTTGCCCAGATGGGCTCTCGCACTGGCCTCCGGGTTGATAGCTGCCATCATGGATTTCACGACAGGTGTAGCGTTCGGAGGGATCGGCCCTACAGCAATCATCGTGAATTCGGTGAACAGCATGGTCGTGGGTGCAACAGTCATGCTGGGCGTAGGTTTGGGGATGCGAACGCGTCCCTCGCGCATCGCCCTCCGCTGGCCGACTCTCAGCGAGCTGGCGCTTGGGCTCATCAGTGGTGCCTCCATTGGATTCGTGAGCGGTCTGGCAATCTACATCGCTCTCGTCATCGGTCACCGGACAGCGAGCTGGGGCCTGGTTCCCGCAGCAGTGTTGGTCGGATCTACGATAGGCCTGATAACCGGTCTCGCCTCCGCGTTCGACTCTGGCCCCGGCAAGCAGGACGGGCTAGCGCCCGAGCTGATCGTGAAAAGAGCGCGCCAAGGCGCCGTGGGATACGCGGCCGCCGTGAGCGGCATGTCGACGATCGTATACTTCTGTGCATATCGGTTGGCGATACCACTTTTCCCGACCGCAGGTGACTGGGGAACACCTACACGTATAAGTTTCGCCGGCGCGGCAATGGGGGCGTCAAGCACCTTCATCGCGATGGTCGGTCTCACGAGATGGTGCCAATTCCGAATTTCTCATGTGTGGCTCACGCTTGCGCGTTGGACGCCGTGGCGCCTTATGAAATATCTGGATGCCCTCGTGACGGTAGGTTTACTCATACCTGCCGGACCTCGTTATCGCTTCGTCCATAGCCAGCTGCAAGAAGCGATCATCTCGATGAGGCCAGAAAGGAAACGGATCGAACTAAGAGTAAAACGATGATGAAGTCTCACATTAATGGGTGGACGAGCAGCATCATGTGAATGTTTCCAGCGGCTGACTCATCTGCCGCACTCCGGTGGCTCGTGGTAGTCGGAGGTGACGACGGTGTGCTACGCGTCGACATTCAACTTCGCAACGGGCGCTCGTCCACCAGCACAACGACGGAGCTGCCGAGCTCATGGGTGGACTGCGCGGGCAACGTCGAGTGCCTCCGCCCGCGGGTCGGCCATGTCCTGGCGCTCCTGTCCGTATCGTTCGGCCCCGGCCATCGACTGCTGAACCCAGTGCCCGTTTACCCGTTCATGACCTCGCAGGTGCCCTCATGTGCCGCTGAGAAGCGCGTGGTGCGTTGGTTTCCTCCGACGTGTGCCTTGATCGTCGATGAACCTGGTAGCGCGCGTCGGGCTGGGTCAGGTGGTCCCTGACGATCTGGCACGGGCACCACATGCGTGGCACGGCGGGTCTCAGAGCGCGGTGTGGCCGGACGTGGCCGCCCATCTGATCGTGCAAGGGGCGGAAGGGGAAGCGACCTCGGAGCTTGCCGGTCTACCTCGGACAGCGTCGCCCTGGGCGGTGGATCACCTGGTACCCAGCCTGCTGGCCGAGCTCGCCATCCCGGAATTGTCAGCGCAGCAGGTTGGCGACCTGGTAGCGCGGGTGTTCGGATACGTCGCCGCCATCCGGGCCGGCACCGACGAGTTCGCGGCGGTCCGGGCACTGGCCCGACTTGCTCCGGACAATGACTATCCCGATGGCGATATCGGCGACGCCTACTCTGCCTCGGAATGGCTGGACTGCGAGTGTCATGTCAACTCGCCCGAACGCGACGCCGCCACCGCCATGGAGAGCACCCTCCGCGGCAGCGAGCCCTTGGTCATCGACCCAGGACTCCTGTGGGCCCTGAGCACCACGTGGTTCCGGCGATAGTCCAGTCCGACTGGCGCACCGGTATCCGATCTGCCCTGGAGTGAACCGGCTCGGCGAGGCGGGGCGGGGCACCCGGCCGGGACAGATTTCCGTCCGGTGCGGCCTTGCCTGTACGGACGCCCCGGACGCGGCGGTGCAACGTCTCGCCGGGTGGAGGTCGTGGATCCGCAAGCGGGGTCGTCACAGGGGGTGGCAGGTGTCGGGCTCGCCGGGGCGTGCGTCGTAGCAGCCGTACTGGAGGCCGTTCGCTGACTGGTCGAGGCCGGCGTCGGTGAAGTGGACGAGCGACACCCAGCCCCACTGGCCGTTGTCCGCCCGGGTGTACGCCCACCAGAAGTTGGTGGACGAGTTCTCCTTGTACGACTCGCCCGGCTGCTGGCCCAGGAACCAGTGGGCACTGTTGCCGGTGAGGGTGCCCACGCGCGCGGACGCGTGGTCGGGGCGGCTCATGACCGGCACGTTCGGGGTTCGCAGGGTGCAGTGCTGGCCGTGGACCCGCGCCGCGGCGATCCAGCTCGGCACGGTGCAGTGGCCGCCGCCGCCTCCGATGACGTGGTTGGTGAGCCAGTCGTCCAGCACGGTGAGGTTGGCGCTGCTGAGGTAGTCGACGCTGGCGTACATGGCGTCGGTCCAGGATCGGCTGTGGTCGGGGCAGTCGATCAGGTCCCATACCCGTACGTGGTGGCCGGTGGTCTGGGCTTGGATGATCTCGTCCCAGTGCACCGTCTCGATGGACTTGTCGTCGCTGTAGGTGCAGTCCGCGTTCGTGGCCGGGGCCGGGAAGCTGATCACCGGGACCAGGTCCGCGTTGTACTGACCGGCGTCGGCGGCGAAACTGCCGTCCAGGAACGCGTACGTGTCGGTCTGTCGCGTCAGCAACCCACGCACCGAGTCGTAGCCGCCGGCGCCGGCCGGGAACTGCTCATCGTTGTGACTGCCGGTGATGACCACCTGCACCGGCCCCCAGTGCCGCGCGGTCGCGTCGACGTGGAACAGCATGCCGCGGTACGCCTCGAGCGCGCTCATGATCTGCTCGGCGACCACGAGAGGGTTGTTCGGCGCAGCGCCCGCGTCCGTGGGGAGCGTGCAGCCGGTCGGGGTCTCCACGCAGTTGATCGCGACGAAGAGGAAGACCGGTTGGTGGTATCCCGGGTAGACCCGGCCGCCGGTGGCGTTCACCCGGGCGCTGAGTCCTTGCAGGTACGTCGGCTCGAAGGGTCTCTCGGTGATCCGGGCGCCGCGACTGTCCCGGCAGGTGTCGCCCTCGACGTGGTGGCAGAGCACCAGCGCGCCGTCACGCAGGGAGACGTCGGTCCCGATGCTGGTGAAGCCGTGGTCGAGGGCGTCATGCAACGGCCGCGGGTTGAGGTGGTCGTCGGATGCGTGCCCGTGCTCCAGGGGCGTCACACCGGCCACCGCTGCCGCGACGGGTGCCGCCGCGGCCGGCCGCTGCCGGGGTTCCTGGCCGCGCAGGACGAACGCGGCGGCGACGCCGGCGATCACGACGGCGCTCAGGGCGCCGATGACCAGCGCCCGGCGCCGGCCCGGCCGGCGCGTGGTGAAGTATGCGTCGATCACCACGGGTTCCCCCGGGGACCTGGTGACGACCTGAGGCGCGGGTACGGCTCGTGGCGCGCGTTCGTCGGCCTGCCGGGCGGCGTCGAGCAGCGCCGACACGCGGGTGCTGGCCACCACGAGCCGCTCCGCGTCGACGTCCGTCAACGGTGTGCGGGCGATGACGTGCGCGGCCCGGGCGACGGCGACGACGAGAACCGGATCGGTGAGGTGGCGCAGGTCGCCGGCGAGCACCGACGCCACGTCGTCCTTGTCGACGGACAGGCCGGGGGCCAGCCGGTGGGCCCGGATCACTTCCGCCAGGTGGCGCAGGGAGCCGGGCTGCCGCCTGCGACGGGGCGCCGGCGAGCCGGGCGGTGGGGTGTACACACCGACCCGGGCGGCGTGCACCACCGCGGCATTGAGCTGGGAGGCCAGGAGCTGCGCGGCCTCGTACACCTCGATCCACCACGCTTCCCGCACCCTGATCCTCTCTCCCGAGCCTGCCATCGATCGACACCCTAGCCGGACCGTAACTGTCTGACCAGGACAGATAGCGCTATCTGGGGGACAGATCACTGTTGTCCGGGCCGATCGCGCCGGCCCACCATCGAACCGTTCAACCATGAAGGAGGATCGATGGACGAAGGTCAGAAGTCACGCCGTACGGTTCGAGCGGTACTGGCGGTGGTGTTCGCTCTCGTGGCGACCGTGGCCGGCGCCGTGGTGAGCTCGCCGGCGCAGGCCGCAAGTTGCCACGCCTCGGGGTATGCGTGTCTGTACGCCGACAACGGTTTCCTGAAGTTCCAGGACGACTTCCGGGCGGACCGGGCCCTGCCCAGCGGCTGGAACAACACGATGAGTTCGTTCCGGAACCGGACGACCTGCGCGGTACGGCTGTACGACTCGGCCGGCGGCACCGGTAAGTACGTCACGGTCCCCGCCCACACGGAGGTGCGCAGCCTGGGCAACAAGTTCGGGAAGTTCTGGAACGACCGGGTCAGTTTCCTCGATTTCTGCCCGTGAGCTGACCGGCCGGGGAGGCATTGCCTAGGATCACTGTCTCCCCGCCGCCTCAGCGCAGAGGATGTCCTGATGACCGATCCCCGCATCGACGCGACCCGGCCGAGCAGCGCCCGGGTGTGGAACTACCTGCTGGACGGCAAGGACAACTTCGCCGTCGACCGGGAATTGGGGGACGCGCTCTGTACGGCGAATCCGGCGATCGCGGCCGTCGCGCAGGCGCAGCGGCGGTTCCTCGTCCAGGCGGTGACGCTCCTCGCCGGTGAGGCGGGGGTCCGGCAGTTTCTGGACATCGGCACCGGTCTGCCCACCGCCGACAACACCCACGAGGTCGCGCAGCGGGTGGCGCCCGCGTCACGGGTCGTCTACGTCGACAACGACCCCCTCGTGCTGGTGCACGCCCGTGCGCTGCTGACGAGTTCAGCCGAGGGAGCGACCGCCTACATCGACGCCGCCGTGGAGGATCCGGAGCGGATCCTGAGCGAGGCCGCCCACACCCTGGACCTCGGCCGCCCGGTGGCGTTGACCATGATCGGCATCCTGGGCAACGTCGCCGACTACGAGCAGGCCCGGTCGATCGTGGCGCGGCTGCTCGACGCGGTCCCGTCGGGCAGCTACCTGGCGGTCAGCGACGGGACGAGCACCAGCGCGGCGAGTGTGGAGAGCCAGCGGGTCGCCAAGCAGAACGGGCACCCGTACAACCTGCGCACGCCCGAGGAGATCCGCGGCTACTTCGAGGGCCTGGAGCTGCTGGAACCCGGCCTGGTCCCGACGTCCCGGTGGCGGCCGGCACCGGGAACGGCACAGCCCGACCTCGACGTGTACTGCGCGGTGGGCCGCAAGCCCTGATGCTTGACCGTTATCTCTACCGTTTCCGGCTATGAGACGTACTACGGCACTTGTCGCGGCAACGGTGTTCGTGGCTCTGGTGGCGGGATGCTCGGCGGACGCGGCCCCGCGTGACGGGTCACCCACCCCGACCGATGCCGCCGAGGTCGAGCGGGTGGCGGGGGTGCACCTGCCGGCGTCGGCCGAGTTGCTCAGGGCGGAGACGGTGGGTTTCCAGGATTCGCAGGTGTGGGCGGTGTTCCGGATGCCGGCGAAGGAGCTGGACGGTTTCCTCGAGCGCGGGAAACTGCCCGACCCCGAACCCGGCCTGCACGCGGTCGCGGGATCGTTCGACACGGTGCCGGGATTGGATCCGGATGCGGCGGTCACGGTCTCCGGCATCAACCAGTGGGACGCGGTCTCGCCCGAGGGTTACTACCGCAAGATGATGTTCGACCTCGACGACCCGGGCGAGGTGACCACCTACCTGGTCGCGGTCATGCCATGACCAGGCAGGTGGCGAGAGGTCAGGGCGCGGAGGACGGCGGGGGCCGCTCGGCGCCGGTTTCCTCGCCGAGGGGGTCGTCGGCACAACATCGATTCCTATGAATGAGCTGTGGTTGATCTTAGGCCGGTCATACCGGAAGGGTCATTCCGCCGGGGCGGCGGCCTGCAGTGCCAGCCAGATCCGGTCGCTGGTGAACGGCGGGTCGGTGAAACGGATGCCGGTCGCGTCCCGCAGCGCGTTGGCCAGGGCCGGGGCCACCGGGTTGTACGGGCTCTCGCTCATCGATTTCGCGCCCAGCGGCCCGATCGTGTCCTCGGTGGACGCGAACACCACCTCGGTGTACGGGATGTCGGCGAACGACGGCAGGTGATACTGCCGGAAGCCGGTCGTGGTGACCTCGCCGGTGCCCGGGTCCAGCACCATGCGCTCGGTGAGCGCCGAGCCGATGGCCTGGGCGACGCCGCCCTCGACCTGGCCGCGGCACTGCAGCGGGTTCAGCACCCGGCCCGCGTCGGCGCTGTGCACGCTGCGCAGGATGCGGAGTTCGCCGGTGCCCGGGTCGACCGCGACGCGGAACCACTGGGCGTTGAACGCCACCGACCGGGGGCTGCCCTTCCAGTGCCCGTGCCCGCTGACCGGCGCCGCCTCGCCGGCGTCGATCCGGGCCCGCAGCTCCTGCGCCGCGGCCAGCACGGCCTGACCGGCGACGACCACGCCGGTGGAGGCGAACGCCCCGGTGTCGTGGGTGACCACGTCGGTGTCGGACTGCCGGATCGTGATCCGGTCGGTGGTGGTGCCGAGCACGTCGGCCGCGATCTGGGCGTGCACCGTGGTGCTGCCGTTGCCGAACTCGGACGTGCCGACCGCGATCTCGTAACGGCCGTCGCCCAGCAGGGTCACGGTGGCGTCGGCGAAGTGGCCGCCGGGCGGTCCCGCGGCGATCATCGCCATCGCCATGCCGTCCCCGACCAGCCAGCCCGCGGGGGCGTCGGCCGGGGGTGCGGCCGCGGCGTCCCGGATCGCGGTCAGGCACTGGTCGAGGCCGTAGCTGGCGATGGTGAGGTCGTCGGCGTGCGAGCCGGGCGCGGTCATCGGCTCACCGGGGAGCACCACGTTGCGCTCACGCAGCAGCACCGGGTCCAGGCCGAGGCGGCGGGCCAGTTCGTCCAGCACCGACTCGACGGCGAACGACACCTGGCCGAGACCGTACCCGCGGAACGCCCCGGCCGGGACGGTGTTCGTGTAGACCGCGTACGCGTCGGTCCTCTTGTTGGCGCAGCGGTACACCGAGATCGACTCGTGGCAGCCGTGGAACATGACCGACGGCCCGTGGTTGCCGTACGCGCCGGTGTTCGAGACCACCCGCAACGACAGGGCGGTGAGCGTGCCGTCGCGGCGGGCGCCCGCTTTCATCCGTACGGTGAAAGGGTGTCGGGTCGTCGCGCCGGTGAACTGCTCGGCGCGGGTGTATTCGTGCTTGACCGGCTGCCCGGTGGTGCGCACCGCGAGCGCGACGAGGTCCTCGACCAGCATCTCCTGCTTGCCGCCGAAGCCGCCGCCGACCCGCCCGGTCAGCACCCGCACCTGGTCGAGGTCCAGGTCGTAGAGGTCGGCCAGGGCGCGCCGGGTCAGGAACGGCGTCTGGGTGCTGGAGCGCAGCGTGAGCCGGCCGCGTTCGTCGAGCCAGCCGATCGCGCCGTGCGTCTCCAGCGCGGCGTGCTGCACCCGGCCGGTGCGGAAGGTCTGCTCGTAGACGACATCCGCCTCGGCGAAACCGTCCTCGACCGACCCGATCTCGTCGTCGAGCCGGCCGATGACGTTGGACGTCCCGTGGACTGCGGGGGCGCCGGGCAGCAGCGCCTCCTCGGGGTCGAGCACGGAGGGCAACACGTCGTACGTCACGCGCAGCAGCCGGCAGCCCTGCTCGGCGGCGCCCTCGGACTCCGCGACGACCGCCGCGACCCGCTGCCCGACGAAACGGACCACGTCGTCGAGCACCCGGGTGTCGTACGGGTCCTCATCGGGGTGTTCGTGCCGGGCGGTGGAGAACCGCCGCTCCGGCGCGTCACGGTGGGTGAGCACGGCCCGGACACCGGGCACGGCCAGTGCCGCGGTCGCGTCGATCTCGAGGATCCGGGCGTGCGCGTGCGGCGACCGCAGCACCGTGAGGTGCAGCATGCCCGGCACGTCCACGTCGAACGTGTAGCGGGCGGTCCCGGTGACGACCTGCGGCCCGGCGGGCGCGCCCAGCCCCGCCCCGACCGCCTCGCCCGCGGCCGGTTCCTCGACGGTGCGCACCCCGTGGATCGCGTCGGCGACCGCGCGGTAACCGGTGCACCGGCACAGATTGCCCTTGAGGGAACGGGGCAGGTCGGCGAGCCGGTCGTCGTCCAGCGCGGCCGTCGTCATGATCATCCCGGCGGTGCAGAACCCGCACTGGAAGCCCTGCGCGTCCAGGAACCGCTGCTGCACCGGGTGCAGTCCGTCCGCCGGGGCCAGCCCCTCGATCGTGGTGACCCGCTTGCCGGCCGCGCGGAACGCCGGATAGACGCAGCTGTGCACCGGCTGCCCGTCGACGTGCACCGTGCAGGCCCCGCAGTCGCCGGTGTCGCAGCCCTTCTTGACGCCGAAACAGCCCTCCTCGCGCAGGAACGTGCGCAGGCACTGACCGGGCCGGGGCTCGCGGTCGTGGTCGGCGCCGTTGATCCGGACCGTCATGCGGCCAGCTCCGCCCGGATCTCCCGCGCGAACCGCACGGTCAGGTGCCGGCGCCAGGCCGGCAACCCGTGCACGTCGTCGGTCCACGCGTCGTCCGGGATCAGGTCGCCGATCCCGTCGACGAGGTCCTGCTCGGACGGCATCGCCGGGAAACGCAGCTGGTAGGGCCGCACGGTCGCGGCGGTCACGGTCAGGACGAAGCCGCCGGCCGGGGTGCGGCGCCCGGCCAGCAGCGCGGCCGACCGGCCGTGGGTGAACAACGACCCCTGACGGTACGCGGTGGGCCCGGTCAACGACCCCGCCGGAAGGGTGACCGAGCGCAGCAGCTCGCCGTCGCGCAGCACCGTGCGCCCGTCGCCGGTCACGAACGCGGTCACCGGGACCCGCCGCTCGCCGTCCGGCCCGAGCAGCAGGCACTGTCCGTCGAGCGCCGCGGTCAGCGCGATCATCGGCCCGGCGGGCAGCGCGGCGCAGAGGTTGCCGCCGACGGTGGCGACGTTCCAGATCTTGAAGCTGGCCAGGAACGCCTGGCAGCAGCCGGTGGTCAGCCCGTGGAACGCGGTGAACCGCTGCGCCCCGCCGAACCGGGACAGCTCGGCCACCGTGCAGGTCGCGGCGATCTCCAGCCCGTCGTCACGCACGGTGATCGGGGGCCAGCCCGCCGCGGCGAGGTCGAGGAGCCGGACGACCCCGGGCCGGGGCTCACCGAACAACGCCGTGCCGCCCGCCAGCCACGCGTCCCCGGGCCGCCACTGCCCGGCCCGGGCCGGGCTCACCACCTCGGTCACTGTGTGCAGATCCACGCACGCTACGTTACTCGCGGTGTGTTTCCGCTCAGCAACGCGTCGGCTGTCAAAGGTTTCGCGTACAGGTACCCCTGGCCCCGGTCGCAGCCCAGCGTCCGCAGCTCGGCGGCCTGTTCGGTGGTCTCGATGCCCTCGGCGATGGTGTCCAGGTGCAGCACCTGGGCGAGCCGGATCACCGCCTCGGCGATGGCCCGGCCCTCGGGGGTGCCGTTGAGCTCGGCGACGAACGCCCGGTCGATCTTCAGGATGTCGACCGGCAATCGGGTCAGGTACTGCAACGACGAGTAACCGGTGCCGAAATCGTCGATCGCGACCCGGATCCCGTGCTCGCGCAGGGCCTGCAGGACCGGCGCGTGGGTGTCGTCGACCAGCGCCGACTCGGTGATCTCCAGGACCAGGTCGCGCGGGTCGGTGCCGGTGCGCCGCAGCACCGCCAGCACGTCGTGCACCAGGGTCGGGTCCTGCAGCTGCCGCGGCGAGAGGTTGACGGACATGTAACCGCCGTCCGGCCGTACGGTCAGGGCCTGCTCGAGGACCCACAGGCCGATGCCGCTGATGTCCCCGCTGCGCTCGGCCAGCGGGATGAACCGCACCGGGCTGATCGGCCCACGGGTGGGGTGTGCCCAGCGCAGCAGCGCCTCGGCACCGGCGGTCCGCCCGCCGGCCAGCTCCACGATCGGCTGGTACAGCACGTGCAGCTCACCGCGCTCCAGGGCGTGCCGCAGGTCCTCGGCCAGCGCGGCGTCCTCGGCCCGGCGGTCGGTCATCGCCGGGTCGTAGCTGGTGAACGTGTGCGTGCCGGCCCGTTTCGCGTGGTACATAGCCAGGTCGGCGCGGCGCATCAGGTCCTTGACGGTGTCCTGCTCGGTCCCGTCGGTGACCCCGATGGACGCCCGGATCGGCACGGTGTCGTCGTCCAGCGTCACCGCCGGGGTGTCCAGCAGTCGCTCGGCGACACTCTCCGGGTCGACGGCACCGGGCAGCCACACCGCGAACTCGTCCCCGCCGATCCGCGCACAGGTGTCACCGTGGCGCACATTGGCCCGCAGATGGTGGGCGAACGTGACCAGGAAGTGGTCGCCGGCCGGGTGCCCGTACGCGTCGTTGACCAGTTTGAAGCCGTCGAGGTCGATGAGCAGCAGCGCGCCGGTCTCGTGGCGGCGCAGGCTGCGGGTGATCGCGTTGTCGAGGCCGGTGCGGTTGGCGAGACCGGTGAGGACGTCGGTGACCACCAGCTCCCGGCTGTCGCGCAGCGAGATGACCTGGCGCGCCATGATGGCGGCGGTCATCACGATCAGGCCGACGACCAGCCCGCCCCAGGGCAGCAGGTCGTCCTCGCGGAACGTGACGGTCAGCATCAGGCCACCGCCCAGCGCCAGCGCCAGTACCGGCAGCCGGGCTGACCACGACGGCTGGTCCGCGAGCCGCTCCCGCACCGCGGGGGAGCGGGTGCCGGTGCTCAGCATGATCGGGGACAGGGTCATCAGCAGGGCACCGAGCACGATGCCCGCGTTGACCGGGACCGAGGACTCCGGGTGCAGGCCGCGCAGCGCCATCGACGACCAGACGGTGTCCGTCACCGCGTAGACGAGCATTCCGGCGACCAGCGGCGCGACCGGATGGGTGACCCGGGGCATCGCCCCGCCGAGCAGGAGCGTGCTGGCCGCCATGAGCAGCAGCAGATCCCCGATCGTGAAACCGATCGTGGCCGTCCAGAGCGGCCCCGGCTGCCAGTGCTCGAGCAGCGGGTCCAGGGCGAAATACCAGATCAGCATGAAGCCGCCGGCCAGCACGGTCAGTATCTCGGCACCGAACGCGGACCAGCGGCGGGCGCCCCGCAGCTCCCCGACCCGGCTCGTGAACGCCGCGACGGCCAGCAGGACGAACATCGCCATGCGGCACGAGGTGGCCACCCACCACCACCCCATGGCGTCCCGCGCGACGGCGGCCCCGGCCACCGCGCCACCCAGCACGGACGCGCCCCGGCCGAGCGCGGCCAGGCGCCAGGACAACGGGTACGGGCTCCGGCGTGCCGCCAGCAGGAAGTACACCACCCCGGCCGTGTCCAGGACCAGCAGCGTGGCCATGAAGATCCACTGGCGGGCGTCCGGGTAGCCCGCCGCGGTCACTGTGCCGGCCACGGCCACCGCCGTCGCCGCGTACCCGGCCCTCGTCACACTCTTCGCATCGGCAGTCCGGTCACCTTTCTGAACCGCGCGGGGCCGGTGATCCGTACTGTTGCGCATGAGGGTCTTGCTGGTAGAGGACGACGAGTCCATCGCCGAGCCGTTGGTCGACGGACTCGCCCGTTACGGCATCGTCGCCGATCACGTCGCGACCGGCGCGGCCGCGCTCGCCGCCCCGCCCACCGACATGGTGCTGCTCGACCTCGGGCTGCCCGACATCGACGGCATCGAGGTCTGCCGCCGGCTGCGCCGCGACGGCGACATCCCGCTGATCATGCTGACCGCGCGCGGCGACGAGACCGACCGCGTCCTCGGCCTGGAACTCGGCGCCGACGACTACCTGCCCAAACCGTTCAGCGTCCGGGAACTGGTCGCCCGGATGCGGGCCGTCGACCGCCGGACCCGGCCCTCGGCCGAGGTCCCGGTCCGCACGCACGGCCCGCTGAGCATCGACACCCGCACCCGGGAGGTACGCCTGCACCGCATCCCGGTCTCGCTCAGCCCCAAGGAGTACGACCTGCTCCTGCTGCTCGCCGCGGACCCCGGAGCCGTGGTCGCGCGCCGGCACATCCTCGACACCATCTGGGGTCCCTCGTTCTTCGGGCCGGGCAAGACCCTCGACTTCCACGTCGCCAGCCTGCGCCGCAAACTCGGCGACGCCGGCTGGATCGAGAACCGCCGCGGCGTCGGGTTCCGGCTGGTCGTCCAGGCCTGACCCGGTGGCTGCCGCCCGTCGTCTGCCCTGCTCGACGTCGCCGCGGGTCAGGCGGTGTCGAGCTCCGCGAACGCGGCACGGTGGTCGCTGCCCGGTGCCTCGACCACCCAGGACCGCTGGGTGGACATGCCGCGCTGCAGGATGTGGTCCGGCCGCATGACGGGAAGCTTCGACGGCCAGGTGAATCCGAAACCCGAGCCGGCTTCGACCTGGGTGTCCTCCAAGGGCTCGAACGCGGCGAACTGGCGGTCCGTCGTGGTCGTGTTGAGGTCGCCGGCCAGCAGCAACCGCGGGCTCTCGTCCGCCGCGATGGTCCGGGCCAGCGAGGCCACGGTCTGGTTGCGTTCGGCGGTCGCCGCGGGCCGGGCCGAGGCGAGGTGCGCCACGTAGATCCGCAGCGGCCCGTCCTGGGTCGGCACCGTGACCCGCAGGGCCCGGGTCCACCCGATCCCGATGTCGACCGGCGACATGTCGGACAGCGGCACCTTGCTCCAGATCCCGACGGTCCCGGTCACCGTGTGGTGGATCCAGGTCCGGTCGAGCGCCAGGCCCGCGGCGGCCCGGTTGCCGACGGTGAGTTCCTGCAGCACCAGCACGTCGGGGTCGGCCTCGGCGACCGCGGCCAGCGCCGTCCGCGGCTCCGGGTTGGTGGCTCCGAGGTTGAGGGTGGCGACCCGCAGATCGTGGTGGTCGGCACCGGACCGGGGCACGAGAACCGGACCGAACATGACTGTCCACAGGATCGAGGGAACCAGGCTCACCACGAACGCCCACCGGGACCGCCGGACCACCGACGCGCCGAGCAGCAGCGGCAGCACCACCCCGAACCAGGGGAGTCCACTGTCGATCGCCGTCCCCAGCCATCCCGGCACCAGCGAGTGCAGCCCGAGAACACCGGCGACACCCACCGCGACGGCCGCCGTCACCGCACTCCCGATGCGCCATCGCCGGTTCTTCACGTCGCCAACCCTAACGAACTTCGCCGACCGCCCTCCGTCATTCCCGGCTCCCATGGACGGCGTCACACCGGGCACCGCGACGGCAAGGACCGGTCCTGGCCGTAGGAACAGCCGAACCGATCGATGCCCGGAGTGCCCTGCGAAGACCGTCCGGCAGCCGCCGCCCGCTCATGACCATCCCCGCAGCGACAGCAGATCGGCTGCCGCGCCGCCCACCCAGCCGTCCTCGAGCACGGCGAGAGCATCCGCCGCGGCCGCACCCGCCAGACTGGCCGGCCGCGATCCCGGCACCACCATCGCGTGATCACCTCGCGTCACCACCGGCACGAGCCGGGTGATCCCGGACGTCACCCGGACGTCGCCGAGCACCGGCAGCCGCAGCAGACCCGCCGCGGCTGTCGTCACCGGGAGCGCCCCGCTCATCGCGGACAGCAGGGGCCGGAGCAACGTCACCGCGGCGACCAGGCCCGCGAACGGATTGCCGGGCAGCCCGACGAGCCACCTGCCACCGGCAAGCGCGGCGAGGACCTGCGGATGCCCCGGCCGGCACGCCACCTGATCGACGACCATCCGTGCCCCGGCCCCGTCGAGAACGTCCCGCAGGTGGTCGGCCCGCCCGGCCGACGACGACCCGCTGACGGCCACGATCTCGGTGTCCGTGGCGGCGATCGCCTCGGCCAGCAGCCGGGGATCGTCGCGCACGATGCGATGGTCGGTGACGGATCCTCCGGCCGTCGCGGTCAACGCCGTGATCATGGGGCCGAAGACGTCCCGGACACTGCCCGCGCCCGGCACGCCGCTGGGCACGATCTCGTCGCCCGTGACCAGCAACCGCACCCGGGGCACCGCGTGCACCGGCACCACGTCGACCCCACCCTGGGCCAGCAGCCCGCACACCGCCGGGGTCAGGCGCCGGCCGGCGGGCACCAGCGGATCGCCGCGCCGCGCATCCTCCCCGGCCCGCCGGATGTGGCGGCGTCGCCCGGCGACGCCGGAAACCGTCGAGCCGTCGACGACCACCTCCTCGTACGGGATCACCGCGGTTGCCGTGGCGGGCACGACCGCCCCCGTCATGATCTCCACCGCCTGCCCCGGCGTCAGGGGTGCGGCCCACGGCGGCGCACCGGCGAGCAGCCTGCCGGTGACCTGCCACGGACCGGAGCCGCACACGGCATACCCGTCCATGGCGGCCGTGTCGAAACCCGGCAGATCCGTGCGGGAGTGCACGGGCCCGGCCAGGACCCGCCCCGCGGCCTCGCGCAGGGCGACGGTCTCGATGGGCAGTGGGGCGGCCACCGTCGCGGCTTTCGCGAAGGCCTCGCGCCACGGGATCCCGTTCGTATGATTCGCAGACATCACCGCGAGTGTCACATCCGCGCGATCGCGCCGCCGGGCAGCCCTGCCCGGACCGGCCCGCCGCACCATCACCGCCGTCGTCACGGCCGGTCCTTGCGGCGGGTGAACCAGCGCATGACGTCGAGGGCGTGCGAGGCCGGCTCGGAGATCGGGTGGAAGATGTGCTCGATCACGCCGTCGAGCACGACCAGGGTCAGCCGGAGATACAGCGTCATGTCCCCGGCCGTGAACGTCGGCAGCCCGATCGCCGCCGCGAGCGTCAGCCGGGGATCCGGCACCAGGGGGTAGGGCAGGCGCATGCGGTGCACCAGCTCGCGTTGGTAACCGGCCGGCTGGGCGGACAGCCCGTAGACCCGCGCCGCACCGACCCGGAGCAGCTCACCGTGATGGTCGCGGACCCAGGAGGCCTGCTCGGTCCCGGCCCGGGCGCCGGGGATCTCGCTGAGCCCGTTGGTCAGGTCGACCCCGGGCCGCCCGGTCAGCGGGAACACGAAGATGATGCTGCGACCCGCACCGAGCGCCCCGAGATCGACGGGCTTGCCGTCGGTGGCGTAGAACCGCAGCGACGGCATCCGGGCCCCGACCAGCCGGCCCGGATCGTGAATGCCGGCGTCACCCAGCTTGACGACCTCGCCCGCCGCGGCGTCGAGCCGGGCGTCGAGGGCCTCGCGTTGCGCGGTGAGCTGACCGATACGTCTCTGCAGCTCGGTGATGGCACTGCGATAGGTGGCCAGCGCCGCGTCGCACGCGTCGGGCCTGTCGTTGCCGTCCGCCAGCGACTCGACGAACGGACGGGTCTCCTGCACGGTCAGCCCGAGAGCGGTCAGCTCCCTGATCTGCGCGACCATCCGCTCGGCTATCGGTTCGTACTCCCGGTAGCCGTTGCCCAGCCGCCGGGGCACGACCAGCCCGGCCGCCTCGTAATAACGCAACGCGCGAACGGTCGTCCCGGTCCGTCGCGCCAGCTCTCCCACTCGCATGCTGAGGACCTTAAACCCGCACCTCAAGGTACGGGTCAACGTGACGAGCCTCGCCTGTGGACAACCGGTTCTCGATCTCCCCGGTCTGTAAGACTTTCGCCCCGACAAGCCCATCACCGGACACGGGGAGTCAGCATGACCGTGATCGAGAAAGTCATCGGCCGCCAGATCCTGGACAGCCGGGGCAACCCGACCGTCGAGGTCGACGTCGTCCTCACCGACGGTTCACGGGGCCGCGCGGCGGTCCCCTCGGGCGCCTCCACCGGCATTCATGAGGCTGTCGAGCTCCGCGACGGTGACCCGGCCCGCTTCCACGGCAAAGGCGTGCGCCGGGCCGTCGCGGCCGTCAACGGGCCGCTGGCCGCCGCCGTGACCGGCCTCGAGGCGCAGGACCAGTCCCACGTCGACGAAACCATGAAAGACCTCGACGGTACGAAGGGGAAGAGCCGTCTCGGTGCCAACGCGATCCTGGGGGTGTCCCTGGCGACGGCCCGGGCAGCGGCGGCCGCCCAGCGCGAACCGCTCTACCGGTATCTCGGTGGCCCGGAGGCCACTGTCCTGCCGATCCCGATGATGAACATCCTCAACGGGGGTGTCCACGCCGACAACGCGCTCGACATGCAGGAGTTCATGATCGCCCCGGTCGGTGCGACGTCGTTCGCCGAGGCCGTCCGGATGGGTTCCGAGGTGTTCCACACCCTCAAGAACAAGCTCGCCGTCGCCGGTCACGACCTCAACGTCGGTGACGAGGGTGGCTTCGCCCCGGAGCTGACCACCGCGGAACAGGCTCTCGACTTCCTGATGCTCGCGATCGAGGAGAGCGGATACACCCCGGGCAGCGACATCACCCTCTGCCTGGACCCGGCAAGCTCGGAGTTCTACTACGACGGCGTCTACGACTATGTCGGTGAAGGCCGCAAGCGCTCGATCGACGACCAGGTCGGCTATGTCGCCGAGCTGTGCGAGCGGTATCCCATCTCCTCGATCGAGGACCCCATGGCGCAGGACGACATCGTGGGCTGGACCCGGCTGACCGAGGCGATCGGTCATCGCGTGCAACTCGTGGGCGACGACGTGTTCTGCACGGATGTGACCAGGCTCCAGGCTGGCATCGCCGGCGACTACGCCACCTCGATCCTCGTCAAGGTGAACCAGATCGGCACACTGACCGAGGCCCTGGCCGCGGTCCGTGCCGCCCACGACGCGGGCTACACGGCCGTCATCTCGCACCGGTCCGGCGAAACCGAGGACACCACCATCGCGGACCTGGCCGTCGCCACCGGGTGCGGGCAGATCAAGACGGGTTCGCTGTCCCGCTCGGATCGCACCGCGAAGTACAACCAGCTGATCCGCATCGAGGAAGAACTGGGCGACCGAGCGAAGTATCAGGGCGCCGCCCTCACCCTCCGCCGCTGAGTTGTCCTGCTCGAGGCGCCCGCGGTCAGGAGAGGGTGTGCCGGAGCAGTTGGCGCGGCACTCCGGCCGCGGTCAGCTGGCCCGCGATGGCGGCGGTGCTGTTGTCCAGGAAGATCGCCACGCGCTGGTCGTCACAGATCGTGCACGCGGCGGCGAGCGTGCCGAGGTTGATCGAGTCCAGGTGCGAGACGTCACCCAGGTCGAGGATGAGCCGTGACGGCCGGACCCGCCGCACCGCGTGGTCCAGCACCCGGCGCAGCTCAGCCGCACAATCCGGACCGACAACCCCATGTGGCTGGATGATCAGGTCGCCGTCGGGCCGAGACTCCATATCCACGCTGTCAGACATCGCGTTACCTTCCGGTTTGTCCTGCGTGTCCAGCCGTCAGCGTAACGGTGATCACTCCCGCGGTCGACTCCGGCCACGAGGACAACGGCGCTCACCCGGCGCCGGAAACGGAGCCGGCGACCGCGATACCACGGCAGCGAGGGGGTGATACCTGCGAGAACATTCGACAAGAAAATGTCGCCGCGTCCCGAAGAATCGATCAAGGCGCCCGGTGCGGCGCCGGGCGCACGGTTCGAGCGCTGGGTCCACGGTTCGAGCGTTGGGCTCGCGGTTCCAGCGTTGGGCCCATGGTTCGAGCGCTGGGTCCCGCGGGCCGAGCGGCGGGGCGCATGGTTCGTCCTGCCGCTCCGCCACGGGCTGGCCTGTTCGCACCCGCCAGGCCGGCCGGTGGTTGCTCCGGGCCGGTGGCCGGGCTGTCGCCGCGCCGTGGCCGGGCTGTCGCCGCGCCGTGGCCGGGCGGACCGCTGACCGGTGCGCGAGGTGCGTCGAAGCGGGGTGGCGGGGGTTCATGCGGGCGACTCATAGACGGGCCGAGGGAATGGGGCTTGAACGGAGTGTGTGCGGGTCATCAACAGGGAGGGACTATGCGATGTGGATCACGCATGGCCCGGTGGTGGGAAGGTTTCCATGGGGGAGGTCCCGGGCAAGGGGCGGCCCGTGGAAGATCGGTACCGGCTGGACGAGCGGCTCGGCGTGGGTGGGATGTCCGTCGTGTGGCGGGCGTATGACCAGGTCATGGAGCGCTACGTCGCCATCAAGGTACTTTCCGTGACTGGAGTGCGGCGGGTCGGTGCGCTCGAGGTGGACGGGCCGGGCGCCCCGGTGGCGGGGGCGGATGCACCGGGTGGCCGGGCTGACGGCGGCTGGGCTGACGGTGGCCGGGCTGACGGTGGCCGGGCTGACGGTGGTCGGGCTGGCGGCGGCTGGGCTGGCGGCGGCTGGGCTGACGGTGGCCGGGCTGACGGTGGCTGGTCGGGGGAGGTCTCGGCCGGGGGTGATCGGCTGCGGGTCGAGGCTCGGGCCGTGGGTGGGCTGCGGCATCCCAATGTCGTCGAGGTCTACGAGTTCGGGGAGGAGCCCGGGGAGTTCGGGGCGCCGGCTACCCCCTACGTGGTCATGGAGCTGGTCGAGGGGCGGACGCTGGCCCAGGTGTTCGCGGACGGGCCGTTGCCGTGGCGGACGTCCGTGCGGATCTGTTCGCAGGTGGCGGCGGGGCTGGCGGCCGCGCACGCCGGTGGGGTGGCTCACCGGGATGTGAAGCCGGGCAACGTCATGGTCACATCCGGCGGGGTGAAGCTTCTCGACTTCGGGATCTCCGCGCCGATCGGGTCGGCCGACGAGCAGGACGGTGAGGTGCTGGGGACCCCCGCGTATCTTGCCCCCGAGCGGCTGGACGGTGGGCCGGTGCGGGCCGCGGCCGATGTCTACGGCGTGGGGCTGCTGCTGTACCGCGCGCTTGCCGGGCGGATGCCGTGGCAGGCGTCGACGGTGACCGAGATGGTCCGGGCCCATCTGTACGCCGAGCCGCCCGCGCTGCCGGTGATCGAGGGGCTGCCTCCCGTGGTGTCCGCCCTCCTGCAGGACTGCCTGGCCAAACGCCCCCACCAGCGGCCGGCCGCGGCTGAGGTGGCCCGGATCCTGGAGGACTCGTTGCGGCCGGTGAGCGCCCGGCTGTCGAGCAGCCGGCGGCACTTTCGTCGGGAGCGACGGAAAGTTCCTTCTCGCTGATCGGAAACTTTCTTCATATCGAGGGTTTCCTTTCTCCCGGGGCCTGGGTTAGCGTCGCTTCACGTAACACAAGCGACACAAAGTGTTACGTGGGACCCCCGGGAGGATGCTGCATGCGTACCGGAATCTGGTTCATCGGCGCTCGTGGCTCGGTGGCTGTCACCGCCACTGTCGGGGCTGCCGCGTTGCGGGCCCGGCTGGCCGACGCCACCGGGTGTGTGACCGAGCTGCCGCCGTTGCGCAGCCCGGCCCTGCCCGCCTGGTCCGATCTTGTCTTCGGTGGGCATGACGTGGTCACGCTGCCGCTGGTCAAGAAAGCCGACGCGCTCGCCGCCGCCGGGGTGCTGCCCGGGCGGCTCGTGGCCGCGCTGGCCTCGGAACTCGCCGCGGTCGAGAAGGAGCTGCGGCCACTGCCGACCGGGGACACCCAGGCCGTGGTCGCCGAGCGGATCGTCGCCGATCTGCGGGACTTCCGGGACCGGCACGCACTGGACCGGGTGGTGGTCATCGACGTCGCGACCACCGAACCCGTCATCGAGCCGCATCCGGCGCACGCCACGCTGGCCGATCTCGAGCAGGCGCTGACCGGCAGCGAGCCGGTGCTGCCGTCGAGCGCGCTCGGTGCGTACGCGTCCATGAAGGCTGGTTGTTCCTTTGTGGACTTCACGCCGTCGACCGGGGCGCGGCTGCCGGCACTGGCCGAGCTGGCGTGGCAGGAAGGCGTTCCCTACGCCGGCAATGACGGCAAGACCGGGGAAACCCTGGTCAAGTCGGTGCTCGCGCCGATGTTCGCGCTGCGGCACCTGCGGGTGACGAGCTGGTCCGGGCTCAACCTGCTCGGCGGCGGCGACGGCGCCAACCTGGCCGACCCGGCCGCGAACGCCGCCAAGGTCGCCAGCAAGCAGCGGGTGCTGGGCGACGCGCTCGGCTACGAACCCGAGGGGACCAGCCGCATCGACTACGTCGCGGAGATCGGCGACTTCAAGACCGCGTGGGACCTGGTCACGTTCTCCGGTTTCCTCGGCACCGCGATGCGGATGGAATTCACCTGGCACGGCTGCGATTCCGCCCTGGCCGCGCCGCTCGTGCTCGACCTGGCCCGGCTCACCGCGGCCGCGCACGCCGCCGGCCGCAGCGGGCCGCTCACCGAGCTCGGCTTCTTCTTCAAGGATCCGCTCGGCGACGGACCGTCCGCCCTGGCCGAGCAGTGGGCCGAGCTCGTGACGTTCGCCGCCGGGCTGCGGGGATGAAGAATCCACTCCGTACGCTGACCGAACTCGTCCGGGCACCGGCGGCGCTGTCCGTCCCGGGTGATGTCCTGGCCGGGGCGGCCGCGGCCGGAGTGCTCGGCCGCCGCAGTGCCGGGCTCGCCTCCGCGTCGGTGCTGCTCTACTGGGCGGGCATGGCCGCGAACGACTGGGCCGACCGCGACCTGGACGCCACCGAACGCCCCGAACGGCCCATCCCCTCCGGCCGGATCTCACCGACGGCCGCGCTCGGAGTCGCCGCGGGACTGACCGCGGCCGGACTCGCGGTCGCCGGTCGCACGGGCGGCGGACGGGCGTTGTCGGTTGCTGTCCCTTTGGCCGCCGCGGTCTGGGCCTACGACCTGCGTCTCAAGAACACCGCGGCCGGCCCGGCGGGCATGGCGTTGTGCCGCGCGCTCGACGTGCTGCTGGGGGCGACACCGGGCCATCCGGTACGAGCGGTGCCCACCGCCGCGGCGATAGCCGTCCACACGTACACGGTGACGGCGCTGTCCCGGCACGAGGTGTCCGGCAGCCCGTCGGCGGCGTTGCCGTCGGCGACCCTGGCGACCACCGCCGCCCTCACCGCTGTCGTGGCCGCTACCCGCCCGGCCCGGCCCGGGGGCAACGCAGAAAGAGCCGGCAACCCGGAAAGAGTCGGCGACCCGGAAAGGTCCGGCAGCGCAGTAAGGTCCGGCAACGCGGAAAGAACGGTCGTTCTCGCGGGTGGGCGGGGCCGGGACGCGGTTACCGCAATTCTCGTGGGGGAGTACGTCCGGGGTTACGGGCCGGCGCAGGCGCGGCTCTTCGCTGATCCGGGCGCGGGCCGGGTGCGGGCCTCGGTGGGGGCGGGGATCACCGGGCTGCCCGCGCTGCAGGGAGCGCTGATCTCGCGGTCCGGTCGGCCGTTGGTGGGGCTCGCCCTGGCCATGGCGGCGCCGCTGGCCCGGCGGCTCGCACGGACGGTCTCGCCGACGTGACGGGGGATCCGGGGCTGCGGTTCGGGTACGGGACGAACGGGTTCGCCAATCATCGGCTGGGGGACGCGCTCGCGGTCATCGCCGACCTCGGGTACGTGGGGGTGGCGCTCACGCTGGACCACGACCATCTCGACCCGTTCGCGGCCGGGCTGGCGGGGCGGGTGGCGAAGGTCGCCGATCAGTTGCGGGACCGGGGGCTCGGGGTGGTTGTCGAGACCGGCGCCCGGTATCTGCTCGATCCGTGGCGCAAGCATGCCCCGACGCTGCTGCACGACGACCGGAAGGTGCGGCTGGACTTTCTGCGCCGGGCCGTGTCGGTGGGGGCCGATCTGGGAGCTGAGGCCGTCTCGTTCTGGGCCGGGGTGCGGCCGGACGAGGTCGCCGCGGACGTCGCGTGGCAGCGGCTGGTGGACGGGTGTGCCGAGATGACCGCGTTCGCCACCGGGCAGGGCGTTCCGGTGGGGTTCGAGCCGGAGCCGGGGATGCTGGTCGAGGATCTGGCCGGGTGGCACCGGTTGCGCGACGCGATGGGGGCTCCGGACGGGTTCGGGCTGACCCTCGACATCGGGCACTGCCGGGCCGTCGAGCCCGATCCGGTGCCCGACTGCGTGGCCGCCGCCGCACCGTACCTGGTCAATGTGCAGATCGACGACATGCGGCGCGGGGTGCACGAGCATCTGGAGTTCGGGGACGGGGAGATCGCGTTCCGTCCCGTGCTGCGGGCGTTGCGGGACGGCGGATACCGGGGGCTGGTCGCGGTGGAGCTGCCGCGGCACTCGCACGCCGCTCCCATGGTCGCCCGGCGCTCGCTGGAGTTCCTGACGGAGGCCGCGCGATGAGAGCTGAGGAGATCCGGGCCGCGCTCACCGGCGTACCGGAGCACTTGTGGTTGACCGACGCCGTGGCCCGCGTGCGTGCCGACCCGGACGCCGCCGGGTCGCTGTTCGCCCGGGCCGGGCGCAAGCTGGGCCGGCAGCCGGTGGCGGACGGCTGGACCGCCGCGGAGGCCGGCCGGGTGGTGTTGCTACTGGCGCTGGACGATCCGGAGCGGGTCGCGCGGCTGTACTGGCAGGGTGATCCGGCCGAGCGCCTGGCCGTCCTGCGGGCGCTGCCGTTGCTGGACATCGGCGCGGCCGGGGTGCCGTTGGCCGAGGACGCGTTGCGGACCAACGACAAACGGCTGGTCGCGGCCGCGCTCGGGCCCTACGCCGGGCATCTCGACGACGCGACCTGGCGGCAGGGGGTCGTGAAGTGCGTGTTCATGGGGATCCCGCTGGCCGTCGTGGACCGGCTGGAGGAGCGGGCCGACGACACGTTGACCGGGATGCTCACCGCCCTGGCGGTCGAGCGCGAGGCGGCCGGCCGGGCCATGCCTGAGGATGCCGAAGCCCTGGTCACGAACAAGGAGCAATGATGCGCGTCTTCGATCCGCACATCCATATGACCTCCCGTACGACCGACGACTACCGGCGGATGGCCGATGCGGGGGTGCGCGCGGTGGTCGAGCCCGCGTTCTGGCTCGGGCAGCCGCGCACGAATCCGGGGTCGTTCGCCGACTACTTCGACTCGCTGCTCGGCTGGGAACCGTACCGGGCGTCGCAGTTCGGGATCCGGCACCACGCCACGATCGCGCTGAACCCCAAGGAGGCCAACGATCCGCGGTGCAAGGGGGTGCTCGAGCTGCTGCCGCGCTACCTCGACAAGGACGGGGTGGTCGCGGTCGGGGAGATCGGGTACGACGCCATGACCCCCGCCGAGGACGAGGCGTTCGCCGCGCAGCTCGATCTGGCCGTCGCGTTCGAGCTGCCCGCGCTGGTGCACACGCCGCACCGGGACAAGGCCGCCGGCACGAGGCGCACGCTGGACGTGGTGGCCGCGTCCGGGATCGCCGCCGAGCGGGTCGCCGTCGACCACCTCAACGAGGTGACCGTCGCCCCGGTCAAGGACAGCGGCTGCTGGATGGGGTTCTCGATCTACCCCGACACCAAGATGACGCCGCCGCGGATGGTGGAGATCCTCAAGGCGTACGGGACCGAGCGGGTGCTGGTGAACTCCGCCGCCGACTGGGGGCACTCCGATCCGCTGCTCACCGTGGCGACCGGGGAGGCGATGCTCGCGGCCGGGTTCACCGAGGACGACGTGGACCGGGTGCTGTGGCGCAATCCGATCGCTTTCTACGCCCAGTCGGGCCGGCTGGATCTGGCCATGGACACCGCGCCGCAGGACACGTTCGCCGGGAGTTCCATCAAGCGTGGCGGCAGCTGATGCGGCTGCGGCACCCCGACGGGACGGCGGTGCATCTGTCCTACTGCACCAACGTGCACGCCGCCGAGGACTTCGCGGGGATCCTCGCGCAGCTGGACACGTACGCGGTCCCGATCCGGGAACGGCTCGGCACCGACGTGCTGGGCCTGGGGCTGTGGCTGGCCGCGCCGGTCGCCGCCGGGCTCGCCGCGGACGTCGCCGCACGGCAGCGGCTGCGCCGGGCGCTGGACGAACGGGGGCTGGAGGTGGTCACCCTCAACGCGTTCCCGTATCAGGCGTTCCAGGCGCCCGTGGTCAAGCACGCGGTCTACCAGCCGGACTGGACCACGCCGCACCGGCTCGCGTACACGATGGACTGTGCCCGGATCCTGGTCGACCTGCTGCCGGACGACGCGGTCCGGGGATCGATCTCGACGCTGCCGCTGGCCTGGCGCGACCCCTGGGACGCGGCCCGCGCGTCGGCCTGCCGCCGGGCCCTGGACGACCTGGCCCGGCAGCTGCACCGGCTGCCCCGGCCGGTGCGGGTGGCGTTCGAACCGGAGCCGGGCTGCATCATCGAGACCACCCGGGAGGCGGTCGCGCTGCTCGGCGACGCCGACACCTCCGTGCTGGGGGTCTGCCTCGACCTGGCCCATCTCGCCTGCGCGTGGGAGGACCCGGCCGTCGCGGTGGACCGGCTGCGCGCGGCCGGCATCCCGGTGGTGAAGACCCAGATCTCCGCGGCGCTGGCCACACCGTACCCGCGCCGGGACGCGGCCGTGCTCGGCCAGTACGTGGAACCGCGCTTCCTGCATCAGACCCGCGGCCCGTACGGGCTGTCGGCCGACGACCTCGACGAGGCGCTGAGCTCCCCGGGCGGGGAGGACCAGCCGTGGCGGATCCATTACCACGTGCCGTTGCACCAGGCGCCCGTGCCGCCGCTGGAGAACACCGCGTGGATGCTGCCGGAGGCGTTGCGGGAACTGGCCGGTGGCGACACCGCGCTGTGCGACCACTTCGACGTCGAGACGTACACGTGGCACGTGCTGCCGCCGGCCTCGCGCCCGGACGGGCCGGCCGAGCTGGCCAACGGCATCGCCTCCGAACTGTTCTTCGCCCGAGCCCAGCTCACCGCGCTGGGCCTGTCCACCACCTCTTGAGGGGGTACCGCTGTGAACCCGGTCGTGGTCCTCGACGTCGTCGGTCTCACCCCGCGCCTGCTGGAGCACATGCCACGGCTGTCGCGCCTGGCCACGTCCGGTTTCCGGGCGCCGCTGGGCACGGTGCTGCCCGCGGTCACCTGCTCGGCGCAGTCCACGTTCCTCACCGGCGCGCTGCCCGCCGAGCACGGCGTCGTCGGCAACGGCTGGTACTTCCGCGACCTGGGCGAGGTCCTGCTCTGGCGGCAGCACAACGCGCTGGTCGGTGGCGAGAAGGTGTGGGACGCGGCCCGGACGCTCGCCCCCGGCTTCACGGTGGCCAACATCTGCTGGTGGTACGCGATGGGCGCGGCCGTCGACTGGACGGTCACCCCCCGGCCGGTCTACCACGCCGACGGGCGCAAGGACCCGGACTGCTATACGTACCCGCCTGAGCTGCACGACGACCTGGTCGCCGAGCTGGGGACGTTCCCGCTGTTCAGCTACTGGGGCGCGAACGCGGGCATGCCGTCGTCGGAGTGGATCTGCCGGGCCGCCGTGAAGATCATGAAGGACCACGAGCCCGATCTCACCCTGGTCTACGTGCCCCATCTCGACTACGACCTGCAGCGGTACGGGCCGTCGGGCCCCGAGGCGGTCGCCGCCGCCGCCGAGCTGGACGCGGTCCTCGCCCCGGTCCTGGACGCCGCTCTCGAGCGCGGGGCGACGGTCGTGGCGCTCTCCGAGTACGGCATCACCGACGTGAACCGCCCGGTCGACGTGAACCGTCTGCTGCGCCGGTCCGGGTACCTCGACGTGTACACGCAGGCCGGCATGGAGTATCTCGACCCGTGGACGTCGCGGGCGTTCGCCGTGGCCGACCACCAGGTGGCGCACGTGTACGTGGCCTCCGCCGAGGACATCGCGGACGTCGCCAAGCTGTGCGCCGAGCTGCCCGGGGTGTCCGAGGTGCTCGACAGGACGGACCAGGCGGCGCACGGGCTCGACCACGAACGCTCCGGGGACCTCGTGCTGGTCGCGGAACCGGACTCCTGGTTCACCTACTACTACTGGCTCGACGACGCCCGCGCCCCCGACTTCGCCCGCCTCGTCGAGATCCACCGCAAACCCGGGTACGACCCGGCCGAACTGTTCTTCGACCCGGCCGGGCCGGCCGCCGCCAAGGGTCGCGCCGGGCTCGCCCTGCTCCGCAAGAAGATCGGCCTGCGCTACACCATGACCGTGGTCGGCCTCGACGCCGGCGCCCGGGCCGTCCGGGGCTCGCACGGGCGGCTGCCCACCGACCCGCTCGACGCCCCGGTGCTGCTCTGCTCCGACGCGTCGTCGGCGCGGGAGTCGTACGCGGCCACCGACGTCAAGGCCCTGCTGTTGCGGCTCGCCGGGCTCACCGCATGACCGTCGACATGGCCCCGGAGACCGACGCCGCCGGGCTCGCCCGCCGCTGCGAGGCCGCCCTCATCGAATACCTGGACCGGCAACGGCCGCACTGGCCGGACGGCACGCCCCGGGGAGTGCTCGACGCCGTACGCCGCTTCGTGCTCGCCGACGGCAAACGCGTGCGCCCGCTGTTCTGCTACTGGGGCTGGCGCGGCGCCGGGCGCCCCGACGGCCGGCCGATCGTCACCGCCGCCGCCGCGCTCGAACTGTTCCACGCGTTCGCCCTGATCCACGACGACATCATGGACGGCTCCGAGACCCGCCGCGGCCGCCCGACCGTGCACCGCCACTTCGCCGACGTGCACACCAGCCGATCCTGGAAGGGCGACCCCGTCCGGTACGGGTACAGCGCCGCCCTGCTCTGCGGCGACCTGTGCGCGGCCTGGGCCGATCAGTTGTTCCACGAGTCCGGCCTGCCCATCGAATGGATCCACCGTGGCCACCGCCTCTTCACGGTCATGCGCACCGAGGTCATCGCCGGGCAGTACCTCGACCTCGTCTCCGGGGTCGGCGACGGCTCGGTGGCCGGCGCCCTGACCGTCATCCGGATGAAGGCGGCCCGCTACACGGTCACCCGCCCGCTGCAGATCGGCGCCGCCCTCGCCGACGGCGGCCCGGAGCTGCACGCCGCGCTGCAGGCGTTCGGCGACCCGCTCGGCGACGCGTTCCAGCTGCGCGACGACGTCCTCGGCGTGTTCGGCGACCCGGTCCTGACCGGCAAACCCGTCACCGACGATCTGCGCGAGGGCAAACCCACGGTCATGCTCGCCATGGCCCGCGACCGGGCCGGCCGCGCCCAGGCGGCCCGGATCCGCGAACTGTTCGGCACCCCCGACCTCGACGACGCCGGGGCCGCCGAGCTGCGCGACATCATCACCGCCACCGGCGCCCGCGACGGCATCGAGGACCTGATCACCCGCCGCACCACCGAGGCGATGACCGCCCTCGCCGCGGCCCCGCTCAGCGTTCCGGCCCGGACCGCCCTGGAGGAGCTGGCCTCGTCAGTGGTCGCCCGGGACCGCTGATCGCGTTTCCCCCCGGGCGGGCAGGCGGCGCTCATCGGACCGGCGACTAAGCTCTGCACCGTGCCCTACGGAATCGTGCTGCTGCCGGATCCCGGGACGAGCGCCGCGCTGGTCGCGCTCGCGGCCACGATCGGGGCGGACGCCGGCCCGCTGATGCTCGTCGGCGACCAGGCCCCGCCGCACGTCAGCGTGCTGCACGTGGACGGCGGGTCCGAGGAGGACCTGCGCTACTGGGCCCGCTCGCACGCCCGGGACTTCACCGTCAAGATCATCGGCCTGCTGTTCGCCGCCGTGCCGCCCGGTGACTACTACGTGCCCGAGGGCGGCTACTACGCCGGCCTGGAGGTCGTCCGGCGGCCCGGCCTCGACGAGTTCCACCGCGAGACACTCGACTGGGCCGAGAGCGCGGGCGCGACCCCGCTCGGCGCGGTGGGCACCGACTACCGGCCGCACGTCACCCTCGGCATGACGGCGCGCCCACCCCGGCTGCCGGACCTCGACACCCTGCCCTCCGGCGAGTTCACCCTGAGCCCCGCCATCGCCCCGCTCGGCCCGTACGGCACGTTCCCCACGCTCGCCCGCTGACCCCCACCTCGCACTCCGGCGTCAGCTCGCGGTGGCGGTGACCTCCACCTCGAGGACCGCGCCCGGCAGGAAGAGGCGGCTGACCTCGACGGTGGTGCTGGCCGGTGGGGGCGTGCCGGGGAAGAACCGGCGGCGGACCGACGCGTACGCGGGCAGGTCACCGAGGTCGGTGACGAACGTGCGGAGGTGCAGGACCGCGCCGAGCCCGGACCCGTGCGCCGCCAGCAGCCGGCCGATCAGGTCGAAGATCCGCCCGGCCTGGGCCGCCATGTCACCCGGCGCCACCACCACGCCCGCGTCGTCGACCGCCACCTGGCCGGAGAGCAGCAGCAACGCGCCCCCGCCGGCCAGGTCCACCCGCGCGACGTGGGCGAACCGGTCGCCGAACGGTGCGGCGACCGACGCGGGATTGTCCAGTGTGGTTCTCATGCGACGGACGCTACCGATCACCCTGCCATGCCACCAGCGACTGTTTCGCATCACGGCCATGCGTGAACGGCATGGGCCGGGTGGGCATCGGCCAACCCTGCCCAACGACGACCCGGTAGGCCGGTGACGGGCGGGTGGATCACCGTGCGCTCCGTGGACATTCCGGCGTACGGCCATTGCCCGCGCGCCCGGATCGGCACCACCATCGTCGGCATCCCCGACCGTAGCGGAAGGATCCGACCCCACGTGCCGACCAGCACCCCCAGCCCCGGCGACGACGGGGCCGCCACGGCGGATCTCAGCGGCCGCCGGGTCGGCAGTGAATACGTCCTGATCTGCCCGGTGGGTCAGGGTGCCACCGGAACGGTCTGGCGCGGCCTGGAGAGTTCCACCGGTGACCAGGTGGCGGTCAAGCTGCTGCACGAGGGACTGGTGCGCCAGCCGAAACTGGTCACCCGCTTCGTCCAGGAACGTTCGATCCTCAAACTGGTCCGCCACGAGCACGTCGTCGGGGTCCGGGGCCTGTTCAGCGTGGGGGAGTCGCTCGGGCTGGCGATGGACTTCGTCGCCGGCGGCAGCCTGCGCGAACGCCTGCGCCGCGACGGCCCGGTGGCGCCCGGCGAGGCGGCCCGGCTGCTGGCCCAGGTCGCCGCCGCGCTGGCCGTCGCGCACGGGCTCGGGGTGGTGCACCGCGACGTGAAGCCGGACAACATCCTGCTGCAGGCCGACGGCGAGCACCCGGACGTACGCCTCACCGACTTCGGCATCGCCCGGGTCCTCGACAGCCCCGGCCTGACCAGCTCGCACGCGGTGATCGGCACGCCGCACTACATGGCCCCGGAGGCGATCAGCGGCGGCGAGGCGGCCCCGGCGGCCGACGTCTACGCGCTCGGCATCGTGCTGTTCGAGCTGGTGGCGGGGCGGACGCCGTACGCGGGGGAGTCGTTCGCGGTGCTGCGCGCCCACCTGGACGACCGCCCCCGCCGCCCGGTGGGCATGCCCGGCCCGGTGTGGGCGCTGATCGTCCGCTGCCTGGACAAGGATCCCGCCCGCCGCCCGGAAGCGGCCGCGCTGCAGGACAGCCTGCGCACCCTCAGCCGCGAGATGGCCGGCGTGCCCGCCCTGCCCGGGGTGCCGGCGCCGCCGGTGGGGGACCGGGGCGACGCGCGACCGGGAGCCGCGGCGGACGTCCCGCGGCCGCGGCCGAGGCGCCGTCCGCAGAACCGGCCGCACGAGTGGGCCTGGGGCCGGCGCGGCCTCCTCGGGCTGATCATCCTGGGTGTCCTGGCCGGTGGCTGTCATTCCTGGCGCGACAGTCCGGCGGCGCACCCGGGCGAGCCCGTCCCGGCCCGGCCCGGCTCCCCGGCCGGTCCCGTGACACCGGTGACGTCGGTCGCCCGGCCGTCGTCCCGTGCCGCATCCGCCGCGTCACCCGTCACGGGATCGCCGGGAAGTACTGATAAAAACGGCTAAATCGGTCAAGGGTGCGGCGGCACCGCTGAGGGCGCCGCCGGCCCGGGCTGCCTGAGTGCGGCCGGCACCGGTCCGGCCGATGGCACTCAGCGCGACGACGGCCTGGGTGATGCCGGCCCGGGTGACGACGGCCTGGGTGATGGGGCCCCGGGTGACGACGGCCTGGGTGATGGGGGCCTGGGTGATGGGGGCCTGGGCGATGACAGCCTGGGTGATGGGGGTCAGGGGGACGGCAGCCGGGCCGGGAGTGGGCCGTCGTGCGCGGGGCGGGCCGGCTGCGACAGTGACGGCATTGACGGGCGGGCCGGGAAGCGGAACGGGTGGCAGTGCGGGGCCGGGTACTCGAGCAGGGCCCTCGGGCATCTGGTGATCGCTCGACCGTGTCATGCGCCGGGTGACGCCGTCTCGGTCGTGGGGCGGCTGGAGGCTCCGCCGGGGACCGGGGCCGATGGACGTGCTCGACCTGGACGGCGACACCGGCGAGCACCTGCGCGCCCACCCGGTGCAGGAAGCATCACGACGGTGGTCCGGTCACCGTGGACGTGCGCCGGGGTGGACCGTACGTGGTGCGGCTGAGCTGGCGTTGTCCGGGCCGTGCGATGGTCCCCGGTGGCAGTACCCGGGGGTCGGCATTCGGCTGGTGATCCATTCACCAGCATTACCGGGAGATTTCGGCACAAGCGTCCTCGGATGTTGCCAGACGCATTGTGGGCCATCTATGGTTGGCAACCATCCACCGCAATTCCCGCTCCCGGCACCGGCCTGTCTGTCGAAGCGCTTCGACACCGGTTGAACTGCCATAACTGTTCGCACCCTTTCCGGAAAAGGTGATCCGGGAGGGGCGATTCCGCGTGTCCTCCGCGAAGGAAAATGACCATGCGAAACAGATTCCTGCGACGTGGCGTGGCCGCGGTCGCGCTCACTCTTCTGACGCTGCCCCTGGTGCCCGGCGCCGCGCTGGCCGGGCCCGAGTATCCGTTCCGTGATCCGCGGTTGAGCCTGGACAGACGGGTCGGCGACCTGGTCGGGCGGCTCACCCTCGACGAGAAGATCTCGCTGCTGCACCAGTACCAGCCGGCCATCCCGCGGCTGGGCATCAAACTGTTCAAGGCCGGCACCGAGGCGCTGCACGGTGTGGCGTGGTCGAACGACGCCGACAACGGCGGTGCGGTCGTCACCGCGAGCGGCACCTCCTTCCCGCAGGCGGTCGGGCTGGCGAGCACCTGGGACCCGGCGCTGCTGGAGCGCGTCGGTGACGTCGTGTCCGACGAGGCGCGCGGCTACCACCAGCAGAACGAGCGGGTGTTCGGGCTCAACCTGTGGGCCCCGGTGGTCAACCTGCTGCGCGATCCCCGGTGGGGCCGCAACGAGGAGGGCTACTCGGAGGACCCGCTGCTGACCGGCGCGATCTCCACCGCGTACGGGAAAGGGCTGATGGGTGACGATCCCCGCTACATCAAGACCGCGCCGACGCTGAAGCACTACCTGGCCTACAACAACGAGAAGGGCCGCGACGTCACGTCGTCGAACGTGCCGCAGCGGGTGCTCAACGAGTACGACCGGGCCGCGTTCAAGCCCGCGCTCGAGGCCGGCGCCGCGACCGGGGTGATGGCGTCCTACAACCTGATCAACGGGCGCCCGGCCACGGTGGACCCCGATCTCGCCGGCCTGGTCCGCTCGTGGAGCGACAAGCCGCTGTTCAACGTCAGTGACGCGTACGCGCCGTACAACCTGACCGGCTCGCAGCAGTACTTCGCCACCCAGCCGGAGGCGAACGCCGCGGTGGTCAAGGCCGGGCTGGACAGCTTCACGATCAACGATGCCAACGGTGAGCCGATGGCCACCGCGCTGAAGACGGCGCTGCAGCAGGGTCTCATCGCCGAGAGTGACATCACCCGGGCGGCGGGGCACGCGCTGAGCATCCGGTTCCGGCTCGGTGAGTTCGATCCGGACGGTGGCCCGTACGCGCGGATCGGTGCCGACGTCATCAACGCCCCGGCGCACCAGGCTCTGGCCCGCGAGACCGCGGCCGAGGCGATGGTGCTGCTCAAGAACGACAAGCGGGCGCTGCCGCTCGCCACCGGCAAGAAGGTCGCGGTGGTCGGGCCGCTCGGCGACGTGCTCTACAACGACTGGTACGGCGGCCACCTGCCGTACCAGGTCACCGCCGCGGACGGGATCCGGGAGCGGGCCGGGTCGGTGACCACCAGTGAGGGCTCGGACCGGATCGCGCTCAAGGACGTGACCACCGGACGGTACGTGACCTCGACCGGCACCACCGACACCACGCCCGTGACGGCCACCGGCACCACCGCGGACGCCGCCGCCCAGTTCGACGCCGTCGACTGGGGACAGGGCGTGTCGACGCTGCGCAACGTCGCCAGCGGACGCTATCTGGGCTACAACTGGGGGCCGTTCCTGACCCGCGACGAACAGCCCAACGGCTGGTACGTGCAACAGCAGTTCAAGCTGGAGGAGCAGGCCGACGGCACGGTCGTGCTGCACTACGCCGGCAACGAGACGAGCGAGAGCTGGTTCGGCGCGAACACGTACCTCACGGTCGGCGCGGACGGCGCGCTGACGCTGGGCTCGGCCACCGCCGAGGGCGCCGCGCACTTCGAGAAGCAGGTGCTGACCAGCGGCATCGACCAGGCCGTGGCGGCGGCGAAGAGCGCGGACACGGCCGTCGTGGTGGTCGGCAGCATGCCGTTCATCAACGGGCGTGAGGCCGACGACCGCACCACCACCGCGCTCGCGGAGGGCCAGCAGGAACTCCTCGAGGCGGTGCTGAAGGCGAACCCGAGGACCGTCGTGGTGCTGCAGACCAGCTACCCGGACACGATCAACTGGGCGCAGCAGCACGTACCCGCGATCGTCTGGACCACCCACGCGGGTGCCGAGACCGGCCACGCCGTCGCCGACGTGCTGTTCGGCACGACCAACCCGGCCGGCCGGCTCACCCAGACCTGGTACGCCTCCGACGCCCAGCTGCCGGCGGACCTGAACCAGTACGACATCATCACGACCGGCCAGACGTACCTGTACAGCAAGGTCAAGCCGCTCTACCCGTTCGGCCACGGCCTGTCCTACACCGACTTCCGGTACCGGAACCTGCGCGTGCAGGGCACCAAGGTCACCGTCGACGTCACGAACACCGGCAGGGTCGCGGGTGACGAGGTCGTGCAGCTCTACACGCACCAGCGCACCTCGCGGGACAAGCAGCCGGTCAAGGAGCTGCGCGCGTTCCAGAAGGTCAACCTGAAGCCGGGCCAGACCCGCACGGTAACCCTGCGCTTCGACCGCGACGACCTGGCCCACTGGGACGTCACCCGGCAGCGCTGGGTGGTCGAGTCGGCCACCCACGACGTGCTCGTCGGCTCGTCCTCGGCGGACATCCGCCAGCGCGGCACGCTGCGCGTCAAGGGTGAGACCATCCCGCCGCGCGACCTGACCCGCACCACCCGGGCCGAGGCGTTCGACACCTACCAGGGTGCCACGCTGGTCGACGAGTCCAAGCCCAGGGGCACCGCGGTCGGCTCGAACGCCGACGGCACCTGGATCGCGTTCAAGGACGCGGTCGCCGGTCGCACGTTCACCGCGAAGGTCGCCAAGGAATCGGCCGGGACCGGCACGATCCAGATCCGGCAGGGTTCACCGACCGGCAAGCTACTCGGCACGGCCCAGGTCGATTCCACCGGCGACCGCTATGTGTACGCGACGACGAGCGCGACCCTGCCCAGGGCCCGGGGCGACATCTACCTGGTCCTGAGCAACGGCATCCGGATCGCCGAATTCCGGGTGCGATGATGCGGCGCCTGCTCACAGCGCTGCTCGTAGCGGTCCTCGGCGTGTCCGGATGGGGGACTCCCGCCCGGGCCGCCCCGTCCCCGGCAGCCCCGTCCCCGGCAGCCCCGTCCCCGGCAGCCCCGTCCCCCGCTGCTCAGCCCAGGGTCACCTACGACAGCCACTCGATCATGATCGACGGCGAACGGGTGCTGCTCAACGCCGCGGAGTTCCATTACTTCCGGCTGCCCAGTCCCGACCTGTGGCGCGATGTGCTCGAGAAGTACAAAGCGGCCGGATTCAACGCCGTGTCGCTGTACTTCGACTGGGCCTACCATTCCCCGAAACGGGGCGTGTACGACTTCACCGGCGTCCGTGACGTGGAGCGCCTCCTGCGTACCGCCGAGGATCTGGGTCTGTGGGTGGTCGCCCGGCCCGGCCCGTACATCAATGCCGAGACCACCGGCGGCGGTTTCCCGGCCTGGCTCAAACGGGTCCCGGGCCGGGCCCGCAGCAGCGCTCCGGGATACACCGAGGCGTATCGGGAATGGCTCGGCCGGATCAATCCGATCATCGCCCGGCACCAGGTGACCCACGGCGGAACGGTGCTGCTCTACAACGTCGAGAACGAATACCAGGCGAACACCGACGCGCAGTACATGGAAGATCTGCAGACGCTGGCCCGCGCGACCGGCATCGACGTGCCGGTCACCACGAACGTCTGCTGCGACGCGGCGTCCTGGGCCTCGACCTGGGGATCCGGGCCGGGCGCGGTGCAGATCCCGGGTGTCGACGACTACCCCCAGACGTTCGACTGCGGCAACGCGGCCACCGTCTGGGGCGACTGGGGTGAGGGCGTCACCGAACGGATCCGTGCCGACGCGCCGGTCTTCGCCGCCGAATACCAGGCCGGTGCGATCGACCTGAACAACGCGGGATACGACAAGTGCCGGGAGCTGACCGGCCCGGCGTACATGAAGTATTTCCAGAAGAACAATCTGATCGAGAGCGGCGCCACCGCGCTGAGCTATTACATGGGTTTCGGGGGGACCAACTGGGGCTGGCTCGGGCAGCCCAATGACGTCTACACGTCCTACGACTACGGCGCGGCGATCACCGAGGCCCGCCAGCTCACCCCGAAATACGACGAGTTCAAACGGCAGGGCTATTTCCTGCGCGCCCTGACCCCGTTGCGCAAGACCGATGCGACGACGGGCCCGGCGTCGAGCAATCCGCTGCTGCGCACCGCGGCCCGGACCGATCCCGACACGGGTACGCAGTTCGTGCTGCTGCGCCACACCGACCGCGCGGCGCGGTCCGACGACACGTCGACGCTGGACTGGACCACGCCGGACGGCCACTACGCGGTGCCGGTACGGCTGCTCGGCCGGGACGCGAAGATCCTGGTCGCCGGCTACGACCTGGGCGGCCAGCGGCTCGCGTACTCCACCTCGGAGATCCTCACCCACGAGCCGATCGCCGGCCGTGACGTGGCCGTCCTGTACGGCACCGAGGGCACCGCGGGCGAGACGGTCCTGCGCTACCCGTCCCGACCCCGGGTGACGGTGCTCGACGGCCGGGTCTCGTCCTCGTTCGCCGGGGGAGACCTGCGCCTGTCCTACACCCACCAGGGGCTCGCCCGGGTCCTGATCACCGGCGGGGGCCGCCGCCCGCTGCTGCTCATGCTCGGCACCGACGCCGAGGCCGCCACGTTCTGGCGCGCCGACACGTCCGCCGGCCCGGTCCTGGTCCGCGGCACCGACCTGCTGCGCTCCGCCGAGCTGGAGCGTGGGGCGCTCGCGCTGCGGGCGGACACCGCGAAGCGCGGCGAGCTGGAGGTGTGGTCCGGCGGGCGGTCACGCGGCGTGACGGTCAACGGGCGGGCGCTGGCCGTGCGGGGGACCGCGAGCGGCTCGGTGACCGGGTCCGTGGCCGGCCCGGCGCCGGTCCGGCTGCCCGTGCTGACCGGGTGGCGGGAACACGCGGAGGCTCCCGAGGCCCAGCCGCGCTTCGACGACGCGGCCTGGCGGGTCGCGGACGCCGGCCTCGCGTCGGACGACTACGGGTTCCACAGCGGGGCCGTCTGGTACCGCGGGTCGTTCACCGCCGCCGGCACCGAGACCTCCGTCGACCTCAACGCCGTCACCGGCCGCCGGGGCACGTACCTGGTGTGGGTGAACGGACGTTTCCTGGGCTCGGCCGCCGGTGGCACCCAGGCCGACTCCGACGCCCCGGCCAACCCGGATCCCGGGCCCGGTCACTTCGCGGTCCCGGCCGGGCTGCTGCGGGCCGGGAAGCCCGCGGTCGTCTCGGTGCTCGTGCAGAACATGGGCAACAACGACGACTGGACCGCCGACGACGACCGGTTCCGGCAGCCGCGCGGGCTGGTGCGGGCCTCGGTCGCCGGGGCCACTGCCCCGGTCACCTGGCGGATCCAGGGCGCGCGGGGCGGCGAGGACCTGGCCGACCCGATGCGCGGCCCGCTCAACACCGGCGGCCTGTACGGCGAGCGCAACGGCTGGACGTTGCCGCAGTTCCGGGACGTGGGCTGGCCCCGGGCCACCGCGGGCGTCCCGGTGGGGGTCACCTGGCGGCGTACCGCATTCCGGCTCGACCTGCCCCGCGGGCAGGACACGTCGGTGGCGCTGCGCTTCCCGGACCCGCCGCCGGCCGGGCAGCGGGTGCAGCTGTTCCTGAACGGGTGGAACCTCGGTCATTACGGCGGCGGGATCGGCCCGCAGACCGATTTCGTCCTCCCGGCCGGGCTGCTGCGTGAGCACGGCACGAACACGCTGGCCCTGGCCGTGGTCGCCGACCGTGCGGGGAGCCTGGGTGCACCCCGGCTGGTGACCGCGGGCACGCGGCGTGGTGGAGTGCCGGTCTCGGATGTGGCCGGTCGTTAGGATGCGCTCGGAGCACAGGACGCGGGACGGGGGAGGGGCGATGCCGACGATCAGCGACGTCGCCCGGGCCGCCGGGGTGTCGATGAGCACGGTGTCGTACGTGCTCAGCGGCCGCCGGCCGATCTCCGCCGAGACCAGTGCGCGGGTCCGTGCGGCCATCGCTGACCTCGGGTATCACCCGCACGCCGGGGCCCGGGCGCTGGCCAGCAGCCGGACCAGCGTGCTGGCCCTCGTGGTGCCGTTGCGCGCCGACGTCAACGTCCCGGTGATCATGCAGTTCGTGACCGCGGTGGTGACGGCGGCGCGCGCGGTCAACCACGACGTGCTGCTGCTGACGAAGGACGAGGGCACCTCCGGGCTGGAACGGGTCGCCGGGGCCACGATGGTCGACGCGCTGATCGTCATGGACGTGGAGAGCGACGACCTGCGGCTCCCGGCGCTCGGCGCGCTCAAGCAGCCGTCGGTGCTGATCGGGCTCCCCGACGACCCGGCCGGCATCGCGTGTGTCGACCTGGACTTCGCCGCCACCGCGATGGAGTGCCTGGCGCATCTGGCCGGGCACGGGCACCGGCGGATCGCGCTGGTCGGTCCGTCGCCGTCGGTCTACGAACGCGGGACCACGTACGCGGGCCGGTTCCTGGACGGTTTCACCAAGGGTTCGCGGGAGCTCGGCCTGGAGACGGTCGCGCACTCCTGCGAGCCGGGGACCGCCGGGGTGCGTGACTGCCTGGCCTGGATCGACACCGAGCAGCCGGGCACGACCGCGCTGGTGGTGCACAACGAGGAGGCGCTCGGCCCGCTGCTCGAGGAGCTGCGGGCGCGGGGGCGGCGCATCCCCGGCGACCTGTCGATCGTGGCGGTCTGCCCCCGCGACGTGGCGACCGCCGGGCCGGTGCGGCTCACGTCGGCCGACATCCCGGCCCACGAGGTCGGCACGCTGGCGGTACAGACGGCGATGGACCTGCTCGACGGCCGCCCGGCCCCGGGCGCCCGCCTGCTGCCCCCGATCCTGGTGGAACGCGACAGCTGCGCGCCACCGCCCGGTTAGGCCCGGCCCGGGACGTACCCGGCGATCTGCCGCGCCCGGCCGGCGGAGGGGGCCGTCCAGCCTGGTGGGACGGGGATCCGTCGAGAAATCTCCAGGACACACTGTTGACATCGGTGGGCAGCAAAACCTAGCGTCTGCCCCAGCCCCATCGTCGAAGCGCTTCGATCATGCTGTGTCGAAGCGCTTCGACGGTCCCGGAAGCCACCCCCTGGGAGTGACGGCATGTTCAGACCACGACTCGGCATCGCACTGATACTTTCCCTGTCCCTCGGCGTCGCCGCCTGCGGTTCCGGCGGCGACAGCGACGAGGGCGCCGACGCGAAATCGTTGACGCTCTGGCACTACGAGGCGCCCAACAGCGCCATGGGCATCGCCTGGAACAAGGCGATCGAGCTGTTCAAGACCAGCCACCCGGGCGTCGAGGTGAAGTTCGAGGAGAAGAGCTTCGAGCAGATCCAGCAGAACGCCGGGATGATCCTCAACTCCGACAGCGCGCCGGACATCCTCGAGTACAACAAGGGCAACGCGACGTCCGGCCTGCTCAGCAAGCAGGGCCTGCTGACCGACCTGACCGACGAGGTCACCGCGCGCGGCTGGGACAAGAAGCTCTCGCCCAGCCTGCAGACCACCGCCAAGTACGACGACGACGGCATCATGGGCAGCGGCAAGTTCTTCGGCGTGCCCAACTACGGCGAGTACGTGATGGTCTACTACAACAAGGACCAGTTCAAGAAGTACAACCTCGCCGTGCCGACCACGTACGAGGAGTTCACCAAGGCCATGGACACGTTCGTCCAGAACAAGGTGACCCCGGTCGCGAACGGCGGCGCGGAGTACCCGGCCCAGCAGATCTTCTACGAGCTGGCGCTGTCCAAGGCCGACCGGGCCTGGGTCGACGACTACCAGCTGTACAAGAACAAGGTCGACTTCAAGGGCCCGCAGCTCACGTACGCCGCGCAGACGTACGCCGACTGGGTCGCCAAGGGTTACATCGGCAAGGACTCCGCCGGTATCAAGGCCGAGGACATGGGCGTCAGCTTCATCCAGGGCAAGTTCCCGATCATGTACTCGGGTTCCTGGTGGTACGGCCGCTTTGCCGACGAGATCAAGAACTTCGAGTGGGGCACGTTCCTGTTCCCGGGCAGCTCGCTGCACCCCGGATCCAGCGGCAACCTCTGGGTCGTCCCGGAGAAGAGCAAGGCCAAGAAGCTCGCGTACGACTTCATCGACATCACCATGACGCCGGAGATCCAGAACCTGCTGGGCAACAGCGGTGGCGTGCCGGTCGCGGCGGACACCGCGGCGATCACCGGTGACAAGAACAAGGAACTGATCGACAACTTCGCGAAGCTGTCGGCCGCCGACGGGCTGGCGTTCTACCCGGACTGGCCGGCCCCCGGGTTCCAGGACACCCTCACCTCCGGGGTCCAGGGCCTGATCAACGGGTCCAGCACGCCGCAGAAGCTGCTCGAGGACCTGCAGAAGCCGTACGACGAGAACCTGGCGGACCTGGGCAAATGAGTTCGCGACAGGGAGGCCGCAACGCCGGCTACGGGCTTTACCTGATCCCCGGGGTGCTGGCCTCCCTGGCGGTGATCGTGGTGCCGCTGATCATGACGGTCGGGGTCAGCTTCACCAAGTGGAACGGCATCGGCGAGGCCAAGTGGATCGGCGTCGACAACTACACCCGGCTGTTCGCCGACGACCTGTTCTGGGCGTCGTTCGGGCACATCCTGCTGCTCATCGTGGCGATGGCGATCATCCCGACGTTCTTCGGCCTGGTCATGGCGGCAGTGCTGTTCGACTACGTCGCCAAGGTGCTCGGTGAGCGCTGGGCCAAGCTGTTCCGCTCGGGGTTCTACCTGCCGCAGGTGCTGCCGGTCGCGGTCACCGGCATCATCTGGGTCTGGATCCTGCACCCCAGTTTCGGGGCGCTCAACCGGATCCTGGACACCGTCGGGCTCGGCTCGCTGAGCCGGGACTGGCTCGGCAACCCCGACTACGCGTTGTTCAGCGTCATGGGCGTGATGATCTGGTTCCAGTTCGGCTACCCGATCGTCATGTTCATGTCCGGCCTGCAGCGCGTCGACCCGGAGCTGTACGAGGCGGCGGCGCTGGACGGCGCCGGCTGGTGGTCCCGCTTCCGGCACATCACGGTCCGGATGATCCGCCCCGAGCTGTACGTCGTGCTGGTCACCACCACGATCGCCGCGCTCAAGATCTTCGGGCAGGTGTTCGTGCTGACCGGCGGCGGACCGAGCAACGCCACGCTCGTCCCGTCGTACTTCGCCTACAAGAACTTCTTCGAGAAGGCCCAGGTCGGCTACGGCTCGGCGATCTCCACCGTGCTCACCGTCATGATCGTGATCCTCGCGATCGTGTTCCTGCGCCTGCAGAACCGCCAGGAGTCCCGCTCATGAGCGTCATCACCGCCGCCCCGCCGACGCAGGCGCCCCCGGCGACCCGGGCGAAGAAGCACCGCAGCCCCGGCCGCTGGGTCGTGCTGGCGATCCTGCTCGCCCTGCTGCTGCTCGTGATCGCGCCGATGCTGGTGATCACGGTCAACGCGTTCAAGACGCCGGCCGACTACGCCAACAACGGGCCGCTCGCCCTGCCCGAGTCGATCAGCTTCCAGGGCATCATCGACTTCTGGGAGCGCATCGACTTCACCCGTAAGCTCTTCAACAGCCTCGTCACCAGCCTGTCGGTGGCGGTGCTGGGCGTGCTGCTGAGCGTGTTCAACGCGTACGCGCTGGGCATCGGGCGCGTCCGCGGCCGGATCTGGTTCCTGGTGTTCTTCCTGGTGGCGAACCTGCTGCCGCAGGAGGTGCTGGTCTACCCGCTGTACTACATCTCCAAGGAACTGCACCTGTACGACAGCCCGATCTCGATCATCATCATCTTCACGGTGATCCAGAGCGCGTTCGGCACGTACCTGCTGACCAGCGTCTACGAGGAGTTCCCCCGGGAGCTGCTGGACGCCGCCGAGGTCGACGGCGCCGGCCGCTGGCTCACGCTGTGGCGCGTCGTCGTCCCGGTCAGCCGGCCCACCCTCGCCGTGCTGTTCACGTTCTTCTTCATCTGGACGTGGAACGAGTTCTTCCTGCCGCTGATCTTCCTGGTGTCCAACGACAACCAGACGGTCCCGGTGGCCCTCGGCGTGCTGCAGGGCGACCGGCTGATGGACGCGACCACCACCAGCGCGTCCGGGCTGATCGGCATCCTGCCCGCCCTGATCTTCTTCCTGATCTTCCAGCGCACCCTCACCCGCGGCATCACCGCCGGCGCCATCAAGTAAGGGACGGCCTCGTTGAAATTCACCGACGGTTACTGGCGCAAGCGGGACGGCCTGACCGTCCTGCACCCGGCCCAGCTGCAGGACTCGCGGCACGACGAGACGTCGCTGACCGTGTTCGCCCCCGCGAAACGGGTCCAGAGCCGCAGCGACACCCTGGACGCCCCGATCATCACGGTCACGGTGACCGCCCCGGCGCCCGACGTCATCCGGGTCACGCTGGGCCATTTCCTCGGCGCGCGCCCGGCGTTCCCGAATTTCTCCATCGAGGAGACGGCCAACGCTCCGCACGTCGACAGGACGAGCCTGACCTCCGGCGCGCTCACCGCTCAATTCCGTGACGGTGACCGCTGGGGCCTGGACTTCCTCGCCGGCGGCAAGCGCCTCACCGGCTCCGGCTGGAAGGGCATGGGCATCGTCGACACCGCCGACGGTGAGCACTACGTGCACGAACAGCTCGACCTCGGCGTCGGCGAAGCGGTCTACGGGCTCGGCGAGCGGTTCGGCCCGCTGGTCAAGAACGGTCAGAGCGTCGACATCTGGAACGAGGACGGCGGCACCGTCAGCGAGCAGGCGTACAAGAACGTGCCGTTCTACCTCACCAACCGGGGGTACGGCGTCCTGGTCGACCACCCCGGCAAGGTCTCGTTCGAGGTGGCCTCCGAGGTGGTGTCGCGGACCCAGTTCAGCGTCGCCGGCCAGTCGCTGTCCTACCTGGTCATCTACGGTCCCACCCCGGCCGACGTGCTGCGCAAGTACACCGCGCTGACCGGCCGCCCGGCACTGCCCCCGGCCTGGTCGTTCGGGCTGTGGCTGACCACGTCGTTCACCACCAGCTACGACGAGGAGACGGTCACCGGGTTCGTCGACGGGATGGCCGAGCGCGACCTGCCGCTGAGCGTGTTCCACTTCGACACGTTCTGGATGCGCGAGTTCAGCTGGTGCGACTTCGAGTGGGACCCGCGGATCTTCCCCGACCCGCCAGGCATGCTCAAGCGCCTGGCCGACCGCGGGCTGCGTACCTGCGTCTGGATCAACCCGTACATCGCCCAGCGGTCGGCGCTGTTCGCCGAGGGCATGGCCAACGGCTACCTCGTCAAGCGCGCGAACGGCGACGTGTGGCAGTGGGACCGCTGGCAGGCCGGCATGGCGCTGGTCGACTTCACCAACCCGGACGCCGCCGCCTGGTACGCCGGCAAGCTCAAGGTGCTGCTGGAGATGGGCGTCGACGCGTTCAAGTCGGACTTCGGCGAGCGGATCCCCACCGACGTCGTCTGGCACGACGGCTCCGACCCGGAACGCATGCACAACTACTACGCCCAGCTCTACAACAAGTGCGTGTTCGACATCATCCGGGAGACCCGCGGCGAGGGCGAGGCGGTGCTGTACGCCCGGTCCGCGACCGTCGGCGGCCAGCAGTTCCCGGTGCACTGGGGCGGCGACAACTCCGCCACGTACGAGTCGATGGCCGAGACCCTGCGCGGCGGGCTGTCGCTCGCCGCGTCCGGGTTCGGTTTCTGGAGCCACGACATCGGCGGCTTCGAGGGCCTGCCCGACCCGGCGGTGTTCAAGCGGTGGATCCCGTTCGGGCTGCTCACCTCGCACTCGCGGCTGCACGGCAACCAGACGTACCGGGTGCCGTGGCTGTTCGACGAGGAGTCCGTCGAGGTGCTGCGCGCGTTCACCCGGCTCAAGCTGCGCCTGATGCCGTACCTGTTCGCGGCCGCCCACCGCGCCCACGACGAAGGCCTGCCGGTGATGCGGCCGATGGCGCTGTCCTTCCCGGACGACCCGGCGGTCACCCACCTGGACCGGCAGTACATGCTCGGCGACGACCTGCTGGTCGCCCCGGTGTTCAGCGAGGCCGGCGACACCGATTACTACGTCCCGGCCGGCCGCTGGACGAAATACCTCACCGGCGAGACCGTCGAGGGACCGGGCTGGATCACCGAGACGCACGGTTTCGCCAGCGTGCCGCTGCTGGTCCGGCCGGGCGCGGTCATCGCGGTCGGGTCCCGCGAGGACCGGCCCGACTACGACTACCGCGACGGGATCACGCTGCGGCTCTTCGAGCCCCAGGACGGCACCCGTACCGTACGGGTACCCGGGCCCGATCCCACGGAATTCACCGTGACGGTGTCCTCGTCCCACCTCCGGGTGACCCGTTCCGGCGCGGAACTGCCGTGGCGCGTCCAGATCGGAACCTCGGAACCGGTCGATGTCCCGGCGGACCGGGAGAGCGTCGACATCGCGGTGTGAACTCCATGGTGGACCCGGTTCCGTCGCACTCCGGGTCCACCATCGCACTGATGACCGGTGATACGTTGCGGTCATGTCGGAGTGTGAGCGTCTCCTCGCCGAGTACGAGGCGCTGCGGGCGGAGATCACCCTGCGGTCGCTGGACCGCGACGTCGTGGTCAGGCAGGCACTCGTGGCACAGCAGGCCGCGCACCTGGACGAGACCCGGGCGCAGCAACGGCTCAGCGAGCTGCGGGAGGCCTACCGGGCCGACCCCACGGCGTTGTGCCTGGTCGCCGCCGCGGACCAGGCCGAGGGCGCCTACGAGGACGCCCGGATGGCGGCGCTGACCGTCAGTCAGGAGGCCTCGGCGACCGCCAAGAAGGCCCTCGCCCGGGCCGAGGCGGACAGTGACCAGCTGCACGAACTGGGCCTGCGGCTGCGCGAGGCCCGCCGGGCCCGGCTGTGAGGGCGCCCGGGCCGTGACAAGCTGGGGCCGTGACAAGCTAGGGCCATGCGCGTTTCGATCTGGCCCGGTGCCGCCCAGCCCTACTCCGACATGCTCGAGGTCGCCCAGCACGCGGCGGCGACCGGGTGGGACGGCGTCTGGGTCGCCGACCACTTCATGCCCAACGCTTCCCCCGGCGTCGACCCGCGCCATCCGGTCCTGGAAGCCGGCTCCCTCGTGGCCGCGCTGGGTGCGGTCGTGCCCCGGGTGCGCATCGGCACCCTCGTCTACGGCAACACGTACCGGCACCCGGCGCTGCTGGCGAACATGGCCGCGACCGCCGACCACATCTGCGGGGGACGGTTCACGCTCGGCGTCGGCGCCGGCTGGCAGGTCAACGAGCACGAGCAGTACGGCATCGAACTGCCGCGGGTCAAGCAGCTCCTGGACCGCTTCGAGGAGGCGCTGCTGGTGCTACGCGGCCTGCTGCGGGAGCCGAGCACCACCATCGACGGCACGTATTACCAGCTCACCGACGCGGTCTGCGAGCCCAAGCCGCTGCAGGACCCGCTGCCGTTGCTGATCGGTGGCAAGGGCGAGAAGCGGATGCTGCGCATCGTCGCCGAGCACGCCGACCTGTGGAACAGCTGGGGCCTGCCGGAGACGATCGCCCACCGCATCTCCGTGCTCGACGCCCACTGCGCCGCGGTCGGCCGGGACCCGGCCGCGATCTCACGGACCGCCCAGGCCCTGGTCGTGGTCGACGGCCCGGTGCCGCAGGCCGGCCCGCCGGCGATCGGCGGCACCCCGGCGCAGCTGGCCGCGACCGTCGAGGAATACCGCCGGATCGGCCTCGACGAGCTGATCGTGCCGGACGGACTGCTCGGCACCGGCGCCGACCGTCTCAAGGCGATGGACACGGTGCTGTCCATCGTGCGTGACCAGGGTTTGCTGTAGCAGGGGTGATCAGGCCGGGAGCTCGGGATCGTCGAGGACCGAGGGTAACGCCACGGTCAGCATCGTGGCCCGCACCGACCGCAGGAGCCGGCCCATGAAGAAGCCGCCGACGCCGGTGAAACCGGTGTGCTCCCAGGTGAAACGGGTGCCGCCGGGGATCGGCCGGAGGCGGTAGGCGACGAAGCTCGGCGCGGCCCCCTCGTCGCCGATCCACGAGTAGCGCAGCAGCGCCGGCGCGCCGACCTCGAGGACCTCGCAGTCGACGACGCCGCGCCAGCCCGCCACCGGCTCGGCGACGAACCGGAACGTCGTGCCCGCGACCGGCGCGAAGCCCTCGGGGCGGCCGCCCCGGCCGGTCGTGGTCCAGCGCGGGACCAGCTCGGGATCGGTGAGCACACGCCAGACACGCTCGATCGGATGCGGATAGTCGCGGGTGATCCGGAACTCGCTCATCGCCATCCCCTTTTTACTGTGACTGTAAAAATACAGTAGCAGTAAGATCGACCCGTGAGCCTGCGCGAGGAGAAGAAGCGGCAGATGCGGCAGCACCTGTCCGACACGGCGACCCGGATGTTCGTGGAGAGCGGGTTCGACGGCGTCCGGGTGGCCGAGGTGGCGCGGGCGTGCGGGGTGTCGGAGAAGACGGTGTTCAACTACTTCCCGACCAAGGAGGCGCTGCTGCTCGACCGGCTCGAAGGCACGACGACGGCCCTGCGGGAAGCGCTCGCGTCGACCGCGCACCCGCCGATCGAGGCCGCGCTGCGCCTGCTCGACGCCGAGCTCGACGGGTTCGCCGGCAACCCGGAGGGCTACCGGCGCTTCGGTGAGCTGCTGGAGGCGGCACCGTCGCTGCGGGCCTACCGCAACGACATGATGGACCGGTTCGTCGCCGTGGCGGCCGAGGCGCTGGCGGCCCGCGCCGGCGTCGACCCGGCCGATCCGGAACCGCAGATCACGGCCGCCGCCCTGCTCGGCCTGTGGCGCGTGCAGTACCAGAGCCTGCGCCGCCACCCCGGCGAACCGGCGACGGTACGCGCGGAGGTGCGGCGGGCCGCGGCCGTGCTGCTCAACGGGCTGGAGAAACCGGGCCGGGTCCGGAACCCCCGTCCGCAAGGTCGGTGAACAGGGTCGGGCCGGTCTCCTCCGGGCGGTGCGGGGCCAGCATGCGCACCGCGTGGTCGGGGACGGTGATCTGCTCCAGGGTCCGGCCCGCCCACAGCATCAGCGACAGGTCGACGCCGGGGGCCGGGGCCGGGGCGCGGGAGATGATCCAGACCGCGGCGGCCGGCACCTGCGCGGCGGCGACCAGCGGGGCCGGGCCGGCCAGCAGGAAGTCCAGGTCGAAGTCGACGAGCAGGCGCAGCATCGTGGCCCGGTTGCCGGGGTCGACCCCCTCGAACGCCTCGTCCAGCCACAGTGGTCGCGGCGCGTCCGGCGACTCGGTGTACAACGCGACCAGCGTGGCCAGCAGCGGCTGCAACAGGGTCACGACCTTGCCGCCGCCGGAGTCCACGCCGTGCACCTGCTTGGTCAGCGGCTTGAAGTCGCTGCCCTGCACCCGGAACTCCGCCACGACGTCGAACCAGGTGCGGTAGTCCAGCAGCGCGGCCAGGTGCTCGGTCCAGTCCTGGGTGCTGCCCTGCCCGGCCTCCTGCGCCTCGCGCACCCGGTCACCGAGGAACTCGCGGATCTGCTCCTGCGACGCCGCCGACTCGATCGTGCCGTTCTCCAGCGCGCGCAGGATCGCGTACCCGGCGCGCTGCCCCTCGGCCGGGTGGCGCCGCAGCCGCAGCGTGGTCCGGTTCGCGCCGGTCGGGTGCCGCTCGAGGACCTTGTTGACCAGGGTGAGCAGCGCCAGGACCTTCTTCAGCCGGTCCCCGAGGTGGTCGATGAACGTCGACGACAGCAGTTCGGTGTAGATCTGGTCGAGCTTCTCGTTGTGCGCGGTGGCCAGCTCGGCGACCAGCTCCTCCAGATGCCGGATCGCGTCGGCGGGCGGGTGCTGGGTCCCGGACGCGTCGACCAGCACCAGCACGGCGGGCAGCCCGGCGTTCTCCTCGGCGTCCACGGTGATGACCGACCGCCCACCGGAGGCCTCGAGCACCGTGCGCAGCTCGGCCACCGGTGTCCCGACGACCTTGGCCATCGCCGCCTGCGTGCGCCGGGCCCGTTCCTGCGAGGTCTCCGGCCAGTTCGCCGGCCGCAACACCCGCACGGCCGCCCCGGCCTGCGCCAGCGCCACCTCCAGCGTCCGGGCCGGGTCGCCGGCCGGCTGCGGTGGCGTGGGAGAAGGCGGTGCCGTGGGAGACGGTGGTGGTGTGAGCAGGTCGCGGGCGGCGGCCAGGCCGGCGTCGACCGGCACCCACCAGGCGGCCAGGGTACCCGCGCGGCGCTGCTCGGTGGCGGCCAGGTCCCGTTTGCGCTGCTCCACCTCGCCGGTCACCCGCGCGGCGACCTCGGCCAGCTGCACCCCCCGCTTGCGGCTCGCGTCGATCCGGACGTCGAGCTCGGCCCGCTGGGTGTCCAGCCGCCGGGCGAGTTCGAGCTGCTCCTGGTCGTCGCGCGCGACCGACTCCTCGGCCTCGGCGGCCCGCAACCCGGCGGCCTCGGCCTCCCCGGCGGCGTCGGCGGCCTGCCGGGCGGCTTCCTCAGCGGCGTCCGCGGCCGACGACGCGGCCTCCGAACTGCTGCTCAGGTCACGTTCGGCGGCAGTACGCCCGGCCAGGGCGAGACCGAGGTCGGCCACCGCCTGCGCGGCCCGGTCCAGCTCGGCGGCGACGACGTCGAGCTGGTCGTCGGTGACCGGCAGGCGCTGCGCGGTGGCGTGCGCGGAGACATCGGTCCCGGCCTCGTCGGCCCGGTCCTTCGCCCTGGCCCCGGCGTCCCCGGCCCGGGCCATGATCTCCTCGGCCCGGTCCCGCTCGGCGTCGGCCGCCCCGACGGCCGCCCCCGCGGCGATCGCGTCGGCGTCGTCCGGCGCCGCGGCCGCGTCGGCCCGCAGCCGTGCCACCCGGTCGTTCAGCCCGGCGGCCCGCTCCCGCAACTCCTCGGCGGCCCGCTGCCCGGCCGCCGCCCGGTCCCGCAGGTCGGCGATCCGCCGCAGCCGCGCGGCATGCCGGGCGGCGACCCCGATCAGCTCGGCCCCGTCCGGCCCGGGCCCGGCCCGCCCGGCCGCCACCGGCGTCCACCACGACCCGTCCCCACCGACGAGAACACCCACGCCGGTCCCGCTCACGTCGGCCCTGGCCTCGCCTTCGCCGGACGCCCGGCCGGCGGCGGTGACGCCGGGGGACGACGGGGCATGCGGGGAGCCGCTCGGGGCGTACCCGACGGCGGAGAGAAGGCGGCGGACGGCCCCGGCCGTTTCCCCGGCGTCCTCGGCCGGCTGCAGCACATCCGCGAGGGTCCCGCCGGCCGGTAGGGCGACGCCGGTCACGGGCGTCCCGCCGGCGAGGATGTCTCCGCCGACCGTAAGGGTGCCGTCGGGCGTGAGGGTCCCGCCGGCGGCGGCGGTCCCGCCGACCGCGTGGGTCCCGCTGACCGCGTGGGTCCCGCTGACCGCGTGGGTCCCGCCGGCCGGGGTCGAGTCCGCGTGGGTCCCGCCGGCCGGGGTCGAGTCCGCGGGGGGAAGGGTGAGCACCGTTTCCAGGCCGTCGCGGGTGGGGGACCAGGTGGCGTCCGGGGTGAGCCAGGCGTCGAGGAGGCCGGCCGCGTCGAGGGCGGCCTCCACGTGGTCGAGGATGCCGGTGGGCAGGCCGGGGACCGGGTCGACGAGTCTCCACAGGGGAGCGCCGGTCGCGGACGGGAAGGGTGGGCGGTCGCGGCGGGTCCAGCGGGCCGGGCCGGCCGGGTCGGGGTCGTCGGTGCGGTCCAGGCGGTCCGCCTCGGTGGCGGCGGCCAGGGCTTCGCGGTCCGCGGCCGCGGCCTGGGTGCGCAGGGTGCCGACCTGTTCGGTGAGCGGGGTGACCGCGGGTTCGAGCCAGTCGGCGGTGATCAGGCCGCGCAGCACCGCCCGGGGGCGGGCCCGGCCGACCGAGGCGCCGACCTGGGCGAGCCAGCGTTCGCGCAGTGCCACGTCCGGGGCCGGGTCGCCGGTGCGGACCGACCAGCGTTCGAGGTCGTCGGAGAGTTGCTGCAGCGCCGACGAGAGCGTCTCGGCCGCCGCGTCGGTGGTGCCCTCCCGAGTGTCGAACTCGCGGCGGGCCGCGGTGGCCTTCTCGTCCGCGGCCTCCCAGAGGGTGACCGCCTTCGCCGCCGTGCGCAGCAGTTTGCGCAGCACCGAGACGCTGCCGCGGCGTTCGGCGACGGCCGCGGTGAGCCGGTCCAGGTCGCCGTGGCCGGCCCAGCCGGGGGCGTCGTCGCCGAGCCCGGCGCGGACCACCGTCTGCGCGGTGTGCCCGGCCACGGTCCCGGCCCGGCCGCGGGCCGCGTCGGCGCCGCGCCGGGCGTCGTCCAGGCGGGCGGCCCGGCGGTCGCTCTCGGCGCGGGTGCGCGCGGCGTGGTCGGCGGCGACCCGGGCGTGCCGGCGGGCGTTGCCGGCCTCCTTGCGCAGCGTCTCGGCGTGGTCGGCCCGGCCCGCCGCGTCGAGGTACGCCTTGGAGCGCAGCAGTTCCTCGTACCGGGTCTGCGCGGCGCGGGTGGCCTGCAGCAGCTCGTCGGTGCGGGTGGACTCCCCGTCGAGTTCCGCGCGGGCCTTGTCGAGGCGGCTCCCGGCGCCGGCCACGTCGCGCCCGGCCCGGGCCACGGCGGCGTCCGCGTCGAGCAGGTCGTCGGCGTGCAGGCGCAGCACCGCGTCGGCCCAGGGGCGCCAGGCCCGGGTCACGTAGCCGGCGATCGCGTCGCGGGCCTCGCGGGCGGAGTCCCGGTCGCGGCGCAGCTGTTCGAGCTGCTGCCAGCCCTCGGCGAGCTCCTCGACCTCGGAGCGGGCGATCGGGGGCAGCGCGGAGCGGATCTGCCGGGTGAACCAGTCCGGGTTGAGGCGCTGGCCCAGGTGCGGCGTGCGCAGCACCTTGAGCATCTCCAGCACGGTGGAGTACCGGTCGGTGTCGGCGAACCCGAACAGCTCGGTGGCGAGCCGTTCGGCGTACCTGCGGCCGCTGTCGAACACGGTCAGCCCGTCGACGCCGAGCAGTTCCCTGGGCTCGACGACGGCCTGGCCGGTGGCGAGGTCGAGGCCGGCACGGACCCGGGCGGTGCCCCGGCAGGTGATCCAGGACGGGGGCATCGCGGCGACCCCGCGCTTCGCCTGCGCGTACAGCATCGTGGTGTAGAACTCGGGGCCGGCCGGCCCGACCCGGCCGTATTCCACCCAGGCCCAGCCGCGGTTGGTGGTCGCGGACGCGTCGCGCCGGTCCCGGGCGTCGTCGGTGGGTTCCACGTAGTAGCGGAACGCCTTGTCGGACTGGCCGAACGTGTCGACGTACTGCCGGTCGAGGTCACCGGCGAGCATGATCAGCGTGGTGAGCGCCATCAGCGTCGACTTGCCGGACTGGTTGGCGCCCACGAACTGGCCGCGGCCGTCGGCGAACCAGTACTCGGCGACGTCGAACTCCCACAGGTTGACCACGCCGGCGCGCAGCACCTGCCACCGCTCCCGGGCCGGGGCGGGCAGCTCGTGGCCGGTCATGGCGTCGCGCCACGCGGCCAGCTGACGGTCGGTGGCGGACGGTCCCAGGGTTGTCATGCGTGCCTTCGGGTGGTGTCGGTGATGGTGACGCCGGGTGCGCGGTACCGCCCGGCGACGCTCAGCAGGGTCCAGGAACCGTCGGCCGCCACCCGGAGCAGGCCCAGCTCGCCGAGTCCGGCCTCCGCGTCGGCGCGTACCGTGCCGGGCACGGTCTTCTGGGCCTTGTTGAGATAGTCGCCGCGCCAGGCGGTCAGGTCCTCGACCACCTCGTCGACCTGCGCGGACGTGAGCGCGACGGTGCCGTCGGCGGCCCGGGTGCCGTGCTGGCCGGCGAGGTCGGCCATGAGCAGCGCCACCCAGTCCGCGGCCCGGGCGCGGGGCCAGTCCGCGACGGTCGCCCGGTGCTCGTCGTCGGTCAGGACCAGGACCATCCCCTCGGTACGGACCTCGAGCCGCCCGCCCGTCATCCGCGCGACGTCGTTCGCCCGCCGCCCCCGGCCCGCCCGCAGCTCGTCCGCGTCCGGCACGTCGGCGTAGAGCACGGCGGGCGTCTCGATCAGCGCGCGCAGGTGCAGGACGGTGCGGGTCGTCCCGGTGTGCTCCGGTTCGTCCGGGACGTCGGCCAGCGCGAGCTCCAGGATGTCCGGGCTGGTCATCAGCAGCAGGGCGTCGCGGTCGACGTCGTACCCGGCGCCGGGCCCGGACCCGCGCTCGGTCCACTCGTCGAGCATCGCGTCGTCGCTGGTGCGCCGGCGCAGCACGCCCCACGTGTCGAGGACCTTCGCCGCGTCCCGCAGCGCCTTGCGCTGGGCGCGTTCGTCCGGGTCGTAGCCGGTGACGCTCAGGCCGGGCGCGGCGAGCAGGTCGCGGACCATGTCGGACAGGCGCTGCAGGGTGACCGCGCCGGAGATCTCCTCGCAGCACGCGGCCAGGCAGCAGACCAGGGACAGGACCCGCCGGGCCGGGGCGTCGTGCGGGCGCGGCGGGGCGGTCACGGCGGCGTCGATCGGGACCCGGATGAGGCGTACGGCGCGGCCGACGCGTTGCACCCGGTAACCGAGGCGGCGCGCGGTGTCGCTGACCGCCTGCAGGTGCCGATGCACGAGGCGCAGCAGTTCCGGGTCGGTGGACGGGGTGACCAGCGGGCGTTCCAGCAGCCCGGTGAACGCCCGCTGCGCGTCGCGCACCGCCGCGCTGGTGCTCACGCCGGCCTCCCCGCGTCGCGGGCCGCGGAACCGGCCGCGGTGGTGGCAGCACCGGTGGTGGCGGCAGAACCGGTGATGGCAGCCGCGGGGGCGGTGGATCCGGTGGCGGCGGAGGCCACGGCGGTGATGTGCAGGCGGATGTCGGGGTGCACGAGGCGCCCCTGCGGGGTGTGCACCACGGCGGCGGGGGCACCCGCCGGGGCCGGCTCGGCGCGCAGCACCCAGCGGTCGTCGCCGGTGCGGGCGGTGCGGATCCCGGCGGCGTCGTCGCGGGTGCCGGCCACCACGGCGAGCATCACCAGCAGGACGTCCAGCTCGGGGTTGGTGAGCTCGTGCCACTGCGACAGCCGCTGCCCGGACCGCGCGACGACCGCCGCCTCGGTGCGGGCGGCCGCCGACTGCGTCTCCAGCGCCCGGGACCTCGCCGCGCGGCGGCCCTCGGAGCGGTCCTGGATGCGGGCGGCGGTGCCGGTGGTCGCCTTGGGCCCCTGCTTGCGCAGCCGGGCCTCGACCGGCACCGGTTCGGCGTCCCAGAACGAGGTGGCGCCGGGGCTGCCGGCCGGGTCGGGGGCCACCCCGGGCAGGTGCCGGGCCGCGAACAGGCCGGTCGCCGCGCACCACAGGTCCCACCCGGCCCGGTCGTCGGCGGTGGCCTCGATCCGGCCGGCGAGGGTGAGCAGCTCGGCGCGGCGCGACACGTGGCCGCCGACCGCGGCGAGCGTGCGCTGGCCTCGTACCAGAGGGGAGATCGTGTCCCTCATCTGCCGGCGCAGGCGGCGGGCCTGGCACTGCGGCCCGTCGAACCACCGCCCGAGCGTGGCGAGGGTCCGGGTGAACGTGGCGGCCAGCTCGCCGACCGCCGCGTCACCGGCGGACGCGCCCAGCGACCGCACCGCGACCCGCCGCCAGGCCGCGGCGTCGACGGTGCCCAGCTCGCGCACCAGGCCGGTGATGGTGTCGGAGTGGGTGTCGATCCCGGCGCCCCACATGTCGACGTAGCGCCGCAGCGTCTCCTGGACCTGGACGAGCTTGTCCGGGTCGGGCGCGCCGGCCTGCGCCCCGGCGAGCCGGGCCTGCCAGGCGGCGGCCGCGTCGGCCATCGCCCGGTGCGTCGTGCGGATCACCGACCACGCGGCGGCCGCGGCGGCGGGATCACCGCCCAGGGTGTCGCGCAGCGTCGTCAGGTGCGCGGTCAGCACGCTCGGCGCGAACGTCGCGACGGCGGCGTCCGCGTCGTCCTCGTCCATGCTGCGCACCGCCCGGTGCAGGGCGGCGGCGGCCGGGGTGAGCTGGTAACGGTCGAGGTTGCGCAGGAAGTCCTCGTCGCGCCGGGCCCGGTCCTGCCAGACGTCGACGACCTTCCAGCTGCGCAGCCGGCGCATCCGCGCGTCGAGGTTGAACCCGGGGGCGTCCAGGATCGCCGGATCGGTGCCGGCCCGGCGCAGGTGCCCGCGCAGCAGGTCCGGCAGGTCCGTGGCGGCCACCCCGGTCAGGGTGTACTCCTGCTGGGCGAGCAGCACGTCGACGATCAGGCGGTACTGAGCGGCGCGGGGACCGGCCAGGTAGGCGGCCTGGGGGAGCCCGGCGGGCAGCCCGGCCAGCTGCCAGACGCCCTCGTCCTCGTTGTCGTCGGTCGTCACCGGCTGCGCCACGGTTCACCCCGTCCCTCGCTCGAAGAACTGCGAGCATAAGGGCGGGGTACGACAGGCCCGGCCCGCCGTGGCCCGGCAGTGAGAAGGACCATGCCCCTGCCACATCATCCTTTCCGGCTACATCACCTGACATGGGTGGGTTTCCCCTGACACGCTGCGGCAATGACAAAGCGGCGCTGGCTGATCACAGGTTGTTCCTCCGGGATGGGGCGGGCTCTCGCCGAGCATCTCGCGATCGCGGGGGAGGATGTCCTGGCGACCGCCCGCGACGTGACCACGCTCGCGGCACTGACCGGACCCGGCGTCCTGACCGCGACGCTCGACGTGCGCGACGAGGCACAGTGCGCGGCGGCCGTACGCCTCGCGGTGGAACGTTTCGGCGGGGTGGACGTCCTGGTCAATAACGCGGGCTACGGCCAGTTCGGCACCGTCGAGGAGATCACCGACGCCGAGCTCGAGGCCCAGTTCGACACCAACGTGTACGGGCCGTGGCGCCTGATGCGACACGTCCTGCCGGTCTGGCGCGAGCAGGGCAGCGGCCACGCGATCTTCTCGTCGTCGGTGTCCGCGTCGCACGCCTTCCCGGGCCTGTCGGCCTACACGGCGAGCAAGTTCGCCCTCGAAGGCCTCGCCGAGGCGGTCGCGGCCGAGACCGCCCCGTTCGGCGTGCGGACCACGATCCTGCAGCTCGGCATGTTCGCCACCGGGTACGGCGACAAGCTGCGCCTGCCCGCCCACCGTATCGAGGCCTACCAGCCGCTGGTCGCCGGCATGCTCGACGGCGCCCGGGCCATGGGCGCGAGCACGCAGGCCAGCCCGCCCGAACTGTTCGCCGAGACCGTCCGGCGGATCGTGGACATGCCGGCCCCGCCGCTGCGGATCGCGTTCGGTTCCACCGCGCTGGACCTCGTCGACTCCGCACTCGCCACCCGGCGCAACGATCTTGAAGCGGCGCGCCGCCACCACGTACCCGCCTAGGCACTCAGTAAGGTCTCTCGGCATGAAGCTGCGCGAGGAAGAAGTCATGGTGCCGGGTCCCGGCTCCGCGATCCGGTCGATCGTCATCGGCCCGGCCGGCGCGGGCCCCTGGCCCGGGGCCCTGCTGTACACCGACATCTTCCAGCTGACCGAGTCGACGCTGCGCACGGCCCGGCGGCTGGCCTCGCACGGCTTCGTGGTCTGCGTCCCCGAGATCTACCCGCACGGCGAGCTGGCCGGTGTCGTGCTCGAGTTCGACGACGCCGGCAAGCAGCGCGGCATGGCGGGCGCGGCCGCGACCACCATCGAGCAGTTCGACGCCGACCGGGTCGCGGTGCTCGACTACCTGGAGCAGCGCGACGACATCACGGCCCTGTTCGCGACCGGCTTCTGCATCGGCGGTCACCTGGCGTTCCGTGCCGCGTTCGACCCGCGCGTCCAGGCCACGGTCTGTTTCTACCCGACCGGCCTGCACAACGGCGCGCTCGGCGCGGACGCCGACGCGGGCTCGCTCGCCCGGGCCGCCGACATCCACGGCCGTCTCCTGGTCGTCTTCGGCTCCCAGGACCCGCACGTCCCGGCCGACGCCCGCCTGCGGATCCTCACCGCCCTGTACGCGGCCGGCCTCGACGACCTGGAACTGCACCTCTACCAGGGCGGCGAACACGCCTTCATGCGCGACATCGGCGCCCGCCACGACCCGGTCCTGACCGACCTGGCGCTGACCGAGGCGGTCTCCTTCCTCACCGGCCGGTGACGGCCCGGCGGTGGGGTCGGCACCGGGACGCCCGCCGCCTGCGGGGAGACCCCCGCTCCGGCCGTTTCCTCCGGGCCGGAGACCAGGACCGTGGTGGTCACCGTGGTGCTGGAGGAACTGGCGGGGCGGGTGCCCGCGGTCCCGGTCATCGTGCGGCGGTGATCCGTAGTGGACGGTCGGCCGGTCCGCACCCCACCAGTCCCAGTAGCGACACGGTTACTCCCTGACACCGAAAGGCGGCGTTCCCGGCCGTACGGATGACCGTGGGTGGTTCGTTGCGCACGATGGGAATTCTGCTTCTTGCAAGCGCTCTGAACTGGGAAAACAGCCAATGTCGCGAGGTTGTTCCGGGGTGGGGAGGGGCACAGGTGACACCCACGCTGAGTCATCACGTTACGGTTGTTCACTATGACGACCTACTCCGGCCCAGCAAGGCTGATCCTCGTGGACGGCACCCCTGTCGCGGGCATGGCTTCGCTGAGCACCAACCAGCGCGGCGGCCTCAACGGCTGGGGCGGGACCTTCCGCCCCGACCAGGCCAGCGCGGAGCTGCGCGAAGCGGGCGAGGGCCTGCAGGTCGAGCTGCCGTACGAGCAGTTCGGCACCGTCGCCGTGACCGGCACCCGCAAGCTGCTCGCCACGCAGATGCTGATGTCCCTCGTCGGCCAGGGCCCCGCCCCCTTCTGACCCTCCGGGGTTGATCCCGCCCGGCGGCGAGGACCGTGCGTGCTGCTGCGCGCGGTCCTCGCCGTTGCTCTTCGGCGCCTGCCGTTCCCGCCCGTACGGGCGCCGGGCGGGCGCATACTGGAAGGTGTTCGCAGGTCAGCGAGGGGAGACCGTCATGATCAAGCGTTTTGTCACCCTGGGTGCACTCACGCCGCTGCTCATTCTCCTGATCATCTGGGCGCACGGTAACGCCCAGCGGGTCGAGCGCCGCACCGATCAGACCGTCTGCACCATCCGTAACGCCTGCTGAGCGCTCAGGCGCGCAGGCCGTCGATCAGCAGGTTGACCAGGAGCCGGGCGTTGTAGTCGGGGTCGTTCTCGGTGCCGGCGCAGAGGTTGCCGATGGCGCGCATCAGCTCCAGCGGGCGGATGTCCGGGCGGACCTCACCGGCTCGCACGGCGGCGCCGAGCAGGTCCGTGCAGACCGGCAGGAGCCGCTCCAGGAAGTAGGCGTGCATGGCCTTGAAGCCGGTGTTGTCGGACTGGAACGCCTCGGCCAGGCCGTGTTTAGTGACCAGGAAGTCGGCGAACTGGTTGAGCCACTGGCCGAGGGCCGCGTGCGCGGTGGGCCCGGCGGCCAGCAGGGCCGGCCCGGCCGCGGCGCACGCCTCGATCTGGTGGCGGTAGACCGCGATGATCAGGTCCGCCCGGGTGGGGAAGTGACGGTAGATCGTGCCCAGGCCGACGCCGGCCCGGGCGGCGATGTCGCGGACCGGGGCGTGCACGCCCGCGATGACGAAGATGGCGGCGGCGGCGTCCAGCAGGGTCTGCTCGTTGCGCCGGGCGTCGGCGCGTTTGCGCGGTGTGGTGGGGTCGGGCACCGTGCCATTCTGCCCCATCACCCGGATTGCTAAACGGAACAGTGTTCCGTATGTTGGGGGCATGACACCGCGATTCGGGATCATGACCGCGCCGACGCAGGTCGGCTACGACGACGTGCTGCGGGTGTGGCGGGAGGCGGACGAGATCCCGGCGATCGAGCACGCCTGGTTGTACGACCACCTGATGCCGATCGGCGGCGACCCGGACGGGCCGACCTTCGAGGGCTGGACGCTGCTCACGGCGCTCGCCGCCCAGACCGTACGGCTGCGTCTGGGTCTGCTGGTGACCAGCAACCGCCTCCGCCCGCCGGCCATGCTGGCGAAGATCGCGACGACCACGGACATCGTCTCCCGCGGGCGGCTCGACTTCGGGATCGGGGTGGGATCGCGGCCGGGTCACCCGCTGGCCCGCCGGGAGTACGCCGCGCACGGCATCGCGTTCCACGACACCGCGCACGCGGTCGGCAGCCTCGCCGAGGCGTGCACGATCATCCGGCGGCTCTGGACCGAGGAGCAGCCGTTCGACGTCGACGGCGAGTATTACCAGCTCACCGGCGCGTTCGGCAACCCGAAGCCGGTGCAGCGCCCACATCCGCCGATCATGATCGGCGGGCGCTCCGCCGCGACGTTGCGGGTGGTCGCCGAGCACGCCGACCTGTGGAACATCCCCGGCGGCGACATCGCCGACGCGATCGGCCGGTCCGCGCTGCTCGACCGTTACTGCGCCGAGATCGGCCGCGACCCCGCCACCATCACCCGCTCCATCGTCCTGCAGGCCTCGTACGAGGATCCCGCCGCGACCCGGGACGCGATCGGCGAGGCGCTCGGCGCGGGTTTCGCGCACATCATCGTCGGCCTGGCCGCGCCGTACCCGGTGGGGGTCGCGCGGTGGGTCGCCGACGAGTTGTTCGCGCCTCAGGGCAGCGTCACCCCGTAGGCGGCGAGCGGCTCGCGGATCGGCTGGTAGTAGGTGACCCCGCCGGAGGTGCAGGTGCCTGTGCCACCGGACAGCAGACCCACCACCACACCCGTCGCGGCGACGTAGAGCGGGCCACCGCTGTCCCCGGCCTCGGCGCAGATATTGGTACGGATCAAGCCGGAGACCGTGCCCTCCGAGTAATTGACCGTGGCGTTGAGCGCGGTGACGGTGCCGCAGCGTACGCCGGTGGTCGCGCCGCTGCGGCAGACCGCCTGGCCGATCGTGGCGGTCCCGTACGCCGTCAGCGGTGTCAGCCCCGGGTACGTGTGCACGGCGCTGGGGTGCGGCACCAGCGTGTTCGTGTAGCGCACCAGCCCGAAATCGTCACCCGGGAAACTCGACCCCGCGCGGGACCCGAGCACGGTCGCCGCCCCGGTGGACCATGTGGCGCCCGCGGCGGTGCAGTGGCCCGCGGTGAGGAAGTAGGCGATGCTGCCCGAGCGCACGTTCACGCCCAGGGAGCAGCGGCCCGTACCGGAATGGATGCTCTCGCCCCCGGCGATGAGCGTGCTCAGGCGGCCCGGCTCGTGCCGCACCACAGCCCCGGACGCCCGCAACGCCGCGACCTGCGTCGCGCTCACGGTGTCGTCGACGGTCACGACCGTGCGCCCGGTGCCCGGGTCCAGGACGACGGCCGTGCCGGGGGCGGTGGGAACGGTGGAGGCCTGGGCGGGCGCCGGGACGATCAGCAGCAGGATCGCGACCGGAACGGCGAACAGGAAGCGTCTCATCCGACCAGCATCCACTGTGGTCGATGGCGTCGTCAGCAGCGCCGCAGAACAGACCCGGGCCCACCAATCGTCAGGTATCCGCCGTTAATCGCCGCTCAGCCTCTGCCGACAGCGGTGGGGCGCACCACGAAGACCACCCGGTCGGCGGCCGCGCGTCAGCCGGCTGCCGACCGGGTCCTCGAGCCGGGCCGGCTCAGGCCAGGCGGGTGCGGACCCAGTCGTGGAAGGCGGAGATGTGGTGTTCGCTGGGGACCAGGACGCCGCCGGACGCGTAGGCCTGGGAGGCCATGCCGGGCTGGCAGGCCTCGCAGGCTTCGAAGTCCTGGCGGTTGACCCGGTCGAAGAGCTCGACCGAGCGCGACAGATCCACCCCGGACGCTATCACCGACGGCAGATAGAGCCAGTCGCACTCGACGATCGTGCGGTCGGCCGCGAGCGGGAACATCCGGTGGATGATGACGTGGTCGGGGACGAGGTTGATGAAGACCTGGGGCTTGATGGTGACCGCGAAGTACCGTCGGTCCTGGTCCGGGGCGATGCTGTCGATGGTGGCCACGCCGGGGCTGCCGTCGACCGTGAAACCCTGGATGTCCGGGCCGAACTCGGCGCCGTGGCCCACGTAGGACTGGGCGGCGTATCCTCCGGCGAATTCCGGCAGGACATGCACGAGCTCGGGGTGGATGGTCGAGCAGTGGTAGCACTCCATGAAGTTCTCGATGATCAGTTTCCAGTTGGCCGCCACGTCGTACCGGATGCGCCGGCCGACCTCGAGGTCCGCGATGCCGTAGCGTTCGACGGACTCGAGGTCGCCGAGGCGCTCGACGCAGGCACCCTGGACCTCGTCCTCGAACGACGGCGGTTCGCCGGGGGCCAGGCAGACCCAGACATACCCCAGCCATTCGCGTACGTGGACCCGGCGCAGTCCGTACTCGACCCGGTCGATGTCCGGCATCTTCACCAGGTTGGGGGCCGCGACCAGCGTGCCGTCCAGGTCGTACGCCCAGGCGTGGTACATGCACTTGAAGGTGCGCTTGACCGACCCCTCGTCCGCGGCGCACAGCTGCGCGCCGCGGTGCCGGCACACGTTGAGGAACGCGCGGGCCTCGCCGGACCGGTTGCGGGTCACGAGCACGGATTCGCGGCCGACGGTCACCGTGCGGAACGCGCCGGGTGCGGCGATGTCGGAGCCGCGGACGACGCTGAACCACATCGTGGCGAAGACGCGGTCCTGTTCGATCGCGAACAGCGCCGGGTCGGTGTAGTAGTGGCCGGGCAGCGTGGGCAGCAGGCTGCTGGTCATGGTGTCACCCCTGGAAGCGGTGCGGGTCGAACAGGGCGATCGGGAGTTTCGTCGTGCCGGTGGTGGCGAGGTCCGCGATGATCTCGCCGACCACGGGCACGAATTTGAAGCCGTGACCGGAGAATCCGCACGCCACCGTGACCGACGGCGTGCGCGGGTGCGGGGCGATGATGAAGTGCTCGTCGGGCGTGTTGCTGTACAGGCACGTCTTGGCCCGCAGGAACGTCCCCGGCAGGTCGGGCAGGTGCCGCCGCGCCCGGGCCGACATGTCCGCGATCTCGGATTCGTGGACGACCCGGTCGATGGTTTCCGGCGTGGTGGGCACGCCGCGCCGGAAGAACGCGATCTTCGCGCCGCCGGACGGGCCGTCGATGGCGGGGAAGCCGTACACCTGGCTGCCGTCGCGGTCCTCCCAGATGTAGATCGGGAAGTTCGCGGGCCGGAACGGGTCCACGCCACCGGACGGCTGGAACCAGTACTGCACCTGGCGCTCGATGACGAACGGCACGCCGAGGTCGGCCAGCAGCTGCGGCGCCCAGGGGCCGGGAGTGATCACCAGGTGCCCCGCGGTGTAGCTGCCGGCGTCCGTGTCGACGCGCACCCCGCCGTCGGCCGTCGGTTCCCAGCGGACCATCGGCTCGTCGAAGCGCAGATCGGCCGTGGTCAACTGAAGATGCGCGCGGACGGTCTCCTCCGGCCGGACGAATCCGGCTTTGGCCTCGTAGAGCGCGACCTCCTCCGGGTCCGGGTCCATCGCGGGGAAGCGGCGGCGCAGCTGCTTCGCGTCCAGCATCTCGTGTTCGAGACCCCACTGCTGGGCGCTGCGCAGACTGCCGGCGACGGTCAGGCTGTCCGGCTGACCGACCATCACCCCGCCGGTCAGGCTGATCACGTCCCGGCCGGAGTCGTGCGCCAGCTTCTCCCACAGCTCGTACGCGCGCAGCAGCAACGGCACGTACTCGGGGCTCTCGAAGTACGACTGCCGGGTGATCCGCGAACCGCCGTGGCTGGCGCCCCGGTCGTGGGCGGGCCCGAACTTCTCCAGGCCGAGCACCCGTTGCCCGCGCGCGGCCAGATGGCAGGCGGCCGCGCTGCCCATCCCGCCCAGTCCCACCACGATGACGTCGTAGCTCGCCATGACAGATCTCCTAGCGCCGGATGCGTTCGTGTTTCGGGTCGAACAGGGGTTCGGCCGCCACGGTCGCGTCGATGAACCGGTCGAAGTAGCCGACCCGGACCGGGGTGCCCGGCACGGACAGCGCGGCCGGCAGCCACGCGTACGCGATCGGTGCACCCACGCTATGACCGTAGGCGGCGCTGGTGACGTAGCCGGCGGGTACGCCCCCGGAATACACCGGTTCCTTGCCCATCGGTACGTCGCCGGTGTCGTCCAGCAGCAGGCAGGTGAGTCTGCGCCCGGGTGGGGGCCGGCCGGCGAGGGCGGCCCGGCCGGTGAAGTCACCCTTGTCGAGGCGCACGGCGAAACCGAGACCGGCCTGGTACGGATCGTCGTCGGCGGTCATGTCGGTGCCCCACGCCCGGTAGCCCTTCTCGAGGCGCAGGCTGGTGAACGCCGCCCGCCCGGCCGCGACGGTCCCGAGCCCGGCCCCGGCCGCCCAGAGCGTGTCCCAGAGCCGCCGGCCCAGGTCGGCGCGGGTGTAGACCTCCCAGCCGAGCTCCCCGACGTAGGACACGCGCAGCATGGTCACCGGGACGTCGCCGAGGTGGCCTTCGCGGGCCTTGAAGTAGCCGAAGCCGGTGTGTGACACGTCGATGTCGGCGAGCGGGGCGACCAGGTCGCGGGCGCGGGGCCCCCACACGCCGAGGCAGCAGGTGCCGCCGGTGATGTCGCGGACCGTGACGCCGGGCGGGGCGGCGCGCAGCAGCCGGTCGAGGTCGAGCGGCCCGTTGACGCCGACCTGGAAGCGCTGCTCGCCGAGCCGGGCCACGGTGACGTCGCTGAGGATGCCGCCGGTGTCGTCGAGCAGCAGCGTATAGACCACGGTGCCGACCGGGCGGTCCACGTTGTTGCTGGTCAGGGCTTGCAGGAAGGAGACCGGGCCGAGCACCTCGAGGCGGGTCAGCGGGGTCATGTCGTACAGCGCCACGGCTTCGCGGGTGGCCTTCGCCTCGGTCGCGGCGACCGGGGACCAGTGCCGCGACGACCAGGCGTCGCGCTCGGGGACGTCGCCGGGCGCGTTCGCCGCGTACCAGAGGGGCCGTTCCCAGCCGCCGGCCTCGCCGAAGACCGCGCCGAGCGCTTCCTGGCGTTCGTGGAACGGGCCGACCCGCAGGCCGCGCACCGACGGCGGGTCCAGCGGGTGGATGATGTCGTACACCTCGACGAAGCTGCGGATCGAGCGTTCCCGCACGTACGACGGGGACAGCTGGGCCGCGTCGAAACGGTTGAGGTCGGCCTCGTGCAGGTCGACGCCGGGGCGGCCGTCGACGATCCACTCGGCCACGGCCCGGGCGACACCGGCGGAGTGGGTGACCCAGACGGCCTCGGCGGTCCAGAAGCCGCGCAGCGACAGGGATTCGCCGAGCAGCGGGAACCCGTCCGGCGTGAACGAGAACACCCCGTTGAAGCCGCTCTCGATGCCGTCCAGCGCCGGCAGCAGCTCCACCGCCGCGTCCCAGGACCCGGTGAAGTCGTCCGGGGTGAACGGCAGGATCGAGGAGCCGACGGCGGTCACGTCGACGGGCATCGGGCGGTGCAGGTACGAGCCGATGCCCAGGTGGTCGCCGTGCGAGCGGAAGTACAGGTCCCGGTCCTGGTGGCGCAGGACGGTGTCCGGGGGCGTGGCGACGGTGGTGCTGCGGGCGTACTGATGGGCCATGGGCAGAAGCGGGACCGGCACGCCGGCCAGGGCCCCGACGGCCTGTCCCCAGAAGCCCGCGCAGTTGACCACGACGTCGGCGCGATAGTACGCGCCGGGGGTGCGCACGCCGGTGACGTGGCCGTCGGCGCGCTCGATCGCGATGACCTCCTGGCCGCCGTGGAACACCGCGCCGCGGTCGATGGCGAGCCGGGCCTGGAAGTGGCAGGCGGCCCCGGCCCGGGCGAGGCCGTCGCCGGGCACCAGCAACCCGCCCAGCACGGTGTCGCCGAGCAGCGGATACCGCTCCCGGCACGCGGCGGCGCCGATGATCGAGGACGCGATGCCCCAGGAGGTGGCGAAGCCGTGCCGGCGGTGCAGCTCGGCCAGCCGCTCGGGGGTGGTGGCGACCTCGAGACTGCCGACCGGGTCGAAGACGCCCAGTTCGGTGTACTTGTCCACGGTGTAGCGGGCGAGCGCCGACATGGTCCTCGACGGGTTCGTCTGGAAGATCAGCCCGGGGGCGTGGAAGCTGGAGCCGCCGGTGTCCTCGAGCGGTCCCCGCTCCAGCACCGTGACGTCGGTGACCCCGCGCCGGGTCAGCTCGTCGGCCAGCGCGCACCCGACGATCCCGGCCCCGATGAGCACAACTTTCATGCCGAGCGTCCCTTCGAGAGTCCCTGGGTCAGCCGGTCGAGCACGATGCCGAGCAGCACGATCGCGAAGCCCGCCGCGAGGCCCTTGCCGAAGTCCTCGCGCTGGGCGAAGCCGGCGACCACGTCGTAGCCCAGCGCGCCGGCGCCGACCAGGCCGCCGACCACGACCATGGCCAGGACCATCACGATGCCCTGGTTGGCGGCGAGCAGCAGACCGCCGCGGGCCATCGGGAGCTGCACCTTCCACAGCAGCTGGGTGGGGGTGGAACCGGCCGAGCGCGCCGCCTCGACCACGGTCGCGGGGACGTCGCGGATGCCGCGCTCGACGAGCCGGACCACCGGGGGCACGGCGAAGATGATCGCGGCGACGATCGCGGTGAACCGGGTCGCGCCGAACAGCGCCACGGCGGGCAGCAGGTAGACGAAGGACGGCATGGTCTGGGCGGCGTCGAGCAGCGGCCGCAGCCCGGTGGCGAACCGGTCGTGCCGGGCGCAGAGCACGCCGAGCAGCACGCCGATCGCCATCGTGACGAGCGTGGCGACCAGCACCGTGGCGAGCGTCTGCATGGCGTGCAGCCACAGGCCGAGCCCGGCGATCCCGGCGGCGGCGAGGGCGGCGATCAGCGCCGAGCGCCAGCCGCTGACCAGGGTGCCGAAGACCGCGACGACCAGCACGAAGAACCACCAGGGCGTGGTGGTCAGCAGGCTCTCCAGCGGGTTGAGCAGGACCGCGCTGACGGCGTTCCTGATCGCCGTGGTCGCGTCGTACCCGTGGAACTCGACCCAGTGGGTGATGTCGTTGACCGCCGGCGCGAAGGAGAACGTCGGCCACGAGTCGCCCCAGGGGAGCAAAGCCGCGACGACGGCGACGATGACGGCCGGATATGTCCGCTTGATGGACCGGCCGCGCGCGGCGGATGTCACCCGGTCCAGGACGATGGCGAGGACCACGATGGCCAGGCCGGCGTCGAACGCGGCGCCGACGTTGACCCGTTCCAGGGCCTGGACGATGGTCGAGCCCAGGCCGGGCGCGTCGATCAGCGCGGTGACCACGGTCATCGACAGTGCCAGCATGATCGTCTGGTTGACCGCGAGCGCGAGCGCCGGGCGGGCCATCGGCAATCGCACCTTGCGCAGCACCTGCCAGCGGGTCGAGCCGAGCGCGGTGGCCGCCTCGACCGTGGTGGGGGACACCTCCTGGATGCCGAGCTGGGTGATCCGGATCGTCGCCGGGACCGCGTAGATCAGCGTGGCGATGACCGCGGCCGGCTCCCCGATCAGGAACAGCAGCGTCATCGGGGCGAGGTAGGCGAACGTCGGCATGATCTGCATGACGTCCAGCACCGGCCGCAGCACCGCGCCGACCGCGCGGACCCGGGCCGCGAGCACCCCGATCGGCACGCCGGCGACCACCGACAGCAGCACGGCCGACAGGGTCAGCGCGAGCGTGTCGACGCTCTCGTCCCAGAGGCCGAGCACGCCCAGCACCAGGAACCCGGCGACGGCCAGCGTCGCCGCCCGCCACCCGGCCAGCAGGAACGCGACCGCCCCGGCGGTGCCGATCAGCCCGGCCGCGCCGAGGGCGGCCAGCAGCGCCTGGATCCCGCCGACCAGCTCCACCACGCCCAGGCGCACGTAGTTGAGGCCGTAGAGGAAGACCGGGCTGGTGTCGCGGTTGTCGTCGACCCAGTTCCGCACATCGGTGAAGAACCGGAACGCGGCCGTGTCGTCGGTGTCCGCGGCCCCCGCCGACCGCACGGCCAGATAGGCGCCCACGGTCACCACGACCAGGACCCCGATGACGGTACGCCGCCCCGGGCGCGGGATCCGGGCCAGCCGCGACGTCGTCGCCGCGAGAACCGCGGTCACGCTCCGCCCCCTCGCGGCAAGCCGCACCGTGCCGCGGTCATGCCGCGACCCGATCATGGTGTCCGGCGATGATCGGCAGCAGTTCGTCGACGCCGACCACCTTGTCGCCGACGCGCAGGGGGCCGCCGGCGTGCAGGATGAGCGGGATGGCATCGCGGATCAGCATGGTCCCGGGCAGCGGCTCGCCGGTCGGCTCGTCGGCCGCGGTCACCGGGCGGGCGATCCACCGCACGCTGAGCACGTCCGCGCGCGGCACGTCCCGGACGAAATCCGCCACGTAACCGTCGGCGGGCGCCCCGACGAGCTCCTCCGGTGTGCCGAGCTGCACCAGCTCGCCGTCGCGCAGCACCGCGATCCGGTCGCCCAGCGTCAGCGCCTCGGACAGGTCGTGGGTGATGAAGACCATCGTCCTGCCGACCTCGGCGTGCAGCCGGCGCACCTCGGCCTGCATGTCGCGGCGGATCAGCGGGTCGAGCGCGCTGAACGGCTCGTCGAACAGCAGCACCGCCGGATCGGTGGCCAGCGCCCGGGCCAGCCCCACCCGCTGCTGCATGCCGCCGGACAGCTGATCCGGGTACTGGTGCTCGTGCCCGGCCAGCCCGACCAGGTCCAGGACCTCACCGGCCCGCCGGTGGCGGTCGGCCTTCGCGGTGCCCTGGATCTCCAGGCCGTACGCGACGTTGTCGATGACCTGGCGGTGCGGCAGCAGGCCGAAATGCTGGAAGACCATGGCGACCCGGTGCCGGCGCAGCTCCCGCAGGCGTTTCGGGTTCATCGCCCGCACCGGCTCCCCGTCGATGCTGATCTCGCCCGACGTCGGCTCGATCAGCCGGGTCAGGCAGCGCACCAGGGTGGACTTGCCGCTGCCGGACAGGCCCATGACCACGAAGACCTCACCCCGCTCGACGTCGAAGCTCACGTCACGGACGGCGGCCACATTGCCGGTCCTCTCGCGCAGCTCGGCCCGGGACAGCGCGGCCAGCTCGGAGCCGGGCACCCGCTGCGGTTTCGGGCCGAACACTTTCCACAGGTGGTCCACGGCGATGGTGGTGGGCATGTCCGGTCCCTCGGGATAGGTGGTCGGATCAGTCGGTGCGGTCGGCCCTGATCAGGTCGGCGGCCTTCTCGCCGATCATCAGCACGGCGACCACGGGGTTGACCGAGGTCATGGTCGGGAAGACCGAGGCGTCCGCGATCCGCACATTGGCGAAACCGCGCAGCCGCAGCGCCGGGTCGACCACGGCCAGCTCGTCGGTGGTCGCGCCCATCCGGCACGTCCCGGCCGGGTGATACACCGTGTGGTGCGCGGCCCTCCCGTACGCGGAGAGCTCCTCGTCGCTCTGCAGCTCCGGACCCGGCGCGATCTCCCGGGTGATCCAGGACGCGAACGGCTCGGTCGCGGCGACCTCGCGGGCCAGCCGCAACCCGTCCACCACGGTCTGCTCGTCGTAACCGTCCGGGTCGGTGAAATACCCGAAATCCAGCGCCGGTTTGGTGTCCGGATCCGCGTCGGTCAGCCACAACCGGCCCCGGCTGCGGGGGCGGGGCACGTTCGGCGTCATCGCGAAACCGTGCGCCGGGACGTCGTACCCCAGGCGTTCGGTGTTGACGGTGAAGGTGAGCTGATAGAGGTGGAACATCAGGTCGGGGCGGTCCCCGTCCGGGTCACGGCGCACGAACAACCCGGCGTCGGCGTCCATCGCGGACTCCGGCGGCACCGGCCGCGACGCCTCCCACAGGATCAGCGACTCCGGGTGGTCGAGCAGGTTCGCCCCCACCCCGGGCACGTCCGCCGCCACCTCGATGCCCAGCGCCTCCAGGTCGGCGGCCGGCCCGATCCCGGACAGGAGCAGCAGGCGCGGGGTGTCGATCGCGCCGGCGCTCAGCACGTACTCGTCGCCGGTGATGGTCTCGGTTCTCCCGTCCCGCCGGACCCGGACCCCGGTCACCCGGTCGCCGGAGGTCTCCAGCCGGTACGCCCACGTGTCGGTGAGCACGGTCAGGTTCGGCCGGTCCAGGTAGGGGTGCAGATACTCCACCGACGACGACGACCGCACCCCGGTGTCCGGGTGGTAGCCCACCGGGAAGAACCCGGTGCCGTCCACGAACGGCTCCGCGTTGAAATCGTCGCGGACCGGCACCTTCAGCGCGGTGTGGCAGGACGCGATGAAATCCACGGCCAGCTGATTACGCTCGACGACCGGCACGATGGAGATGGCGAGCCGCTCCCAGTACGGCAGCATCCGCTCGTACGACCAGCCGGCGGCCCCGGCGGCCACCCAGTCGGCGAAATCCGCGGCCGGCGGCAGGAAACTGATCATCGTGTTGTGCGACGAACACCCGCCCAGCACCTTCGCCCGCGAATGCCGGATGTGCGAATTGCCCCGCGGCTGCGGCACCGTCGGATAGTCGTAGTCGAACTCCGTCTCCAGCAGGTTGATCCAGTTCCGGAGCTGCAGGACCCGGTCGTCACCGACATCGGACGGCCCACCCTCGATCAGGCAGACCCGGACACCCGGATCGGCGGAGAGACGGGAGGCGACCACCGCACCCGCGGTCCCACCGCCCACGATGACCACGTCGTACCCGCTGGGATTCAGCTCCCGCCACCACCTTGAGTCGCTGCGTGGTGACAGCTTCAGGTGATCCACTGTCGAGGGTCAATGGTGACCGCAGACTTTTACCTGTGCGCAACAATCCTTCGCGCCCCTGGCTCTCGTAGGATGCGAACTATGCTGGCCGTCTCCTGGCGCGATGTGGTCCTCGCGGTACTCCCGTCCGCCGAGCTCACCGACGGTGCGCCACCGGCCGCGCTCGGCACGGCCACCGACCGGCTCGGCCGGCCGCTGCCACCCGACCTGGTGTCGCTGCTGACCGACACGGACGGCATCCGCGACCCCGACGGGCAGGCGCTGGTGTGGCCGATCTCGCGCATCGTGCACGACAACGAGGAGCTGCGGGATCTGCCGGCGTTGAAGGATCGTGAGGCTCTGCTGTTCTTCGGGGACAGTGGTGGGGGCAAGGATCTTGTCGCTTACGACGCGATGAGTCCGGCTCATATCCTGATCTGGGACCGGGACACCGATGAGCGGATCCCGGTCGCGGTCAACCTTGCCGACTACTTCACCCGGGTGCTGGTGGAGGACTACTGACGGCGCTTCGCTCGCGCTGGGTGGGGGTCACTGCCGAGGTGGGGCGAGATCGTCAGGCTGTTTTGTGCAGCAGGCGCCGGCGCAGCTGCCGGGCCGGGGCAGGGGCGTGCCCTCGCCGGTGGGCGGGGGTGGGCAGCAGAGGTTGCCCTGCCAGGCTTCGCGGCCTTCTTTGATTGCTACGGCGGCGATTGCCAGTGCGGCGATCGGGTCGGCCCAGCTCCAGCCGAACAGGCTGTTGACCAGGAGGCCGGCCAGCAGGACGCCGGACAGGTAGGTGCAGAGCAGGGTCTGCTTCGAGTCGGCGACGGCGGTGCGGGAGCCGAGCTCGCGACCGGCGTGGCGCTGGGCGTAGGACAGGCCGGGCATCACGGCCAGGGAGACGGCGGCCAGGACGATGCCGGTCGTGGAAGGTGCCGCGTCGGTGCCGCCGAGCAGGGCACGCACCGATTCGATGCTGACGTAGGCGGCGAGGGCGAAGAACGAGATGGCGATGACGCGCAGGGCGGTCTTCTCCCGCTTCCCGGGATCGGATCCGGCGAACTGCCAGGCGACCGCCGCGGCGGAGGACACCTCGATGACCGAGTCGAGGCCGAAGCCGAGCAGGGCGGTCGAGGAGGCGGCGGTGCCCGCGCTGATCGCGACGACGGCCTCGACGATGTTGTAGGCGATCGTGGCGGCGACCAGCCGGCGGATCCGGCGGGTCAGCACCGCGCGGCGCCCGGGCGCGGCTGCGGCGAGGGGGAGCGGCGGAAGGCTCATCAGCAGCAGTCCTGGCCGGCGGCGTCGGGGCAGGCCGCCGGGTCGACGGCCAGCACGAGGCCGAGCAGGTCGTCCAGGGCGTGCCGGATGCGGGTGTCGGTGAGTTCGTACCGGGTGCGCCGGCCCTCGGGGACGGCGACGACGAGGCCGCAGCCGCGCAGGCAGGCCAGGTGGTTCGACAGGTTCTGCCGGGTGACACCGATCAGGTCGGCCAGCTCGGCCGGGTAGCCGGGTGCGTCACGCAGGGCGAGCAGCAGCCGCGCCCGGGTGGGGTCGGACAGGGCGTGGCCGAAGCGGGCAAGGATCTGGCCGGGTGTCACCGTCTCCATGACCCAACTATACAGTCATCGCTGTATTCAGCGAAATCTGTATAGTGCCCCGGGTCTGCGATCATGCGGGCGTGCTGAAATTCTTCTCGGTTTTCCGGGTCACCACCAAGCATGTCCGGGTTGCGGAGTCATCCTCTGTGGAGCTTCCGCGCAGCGCCGAGGTCATGTGGGCGTTCATGGCGTCCGCGGCGTCGTCCGTCGAGCTGCAGGACGACACCGAGAGCGGGGTGACCCTGCCCGGCAGCCCGGAGGGCCTCGGCGAGATCCAGGTCTTCATCCATCAGGACGGGGACGTCCGGTGGGCCAGCGCGATCGAGGTCGTCGAGTTCGAAGCCGGCCGGCGTGCGGTGACCGTGGGGATGGGTTACGAGCTCCCGGCGTACGTGGGCCTCACGATCGACCCGCTCGGGCCGGATTCCTGCCGGGTCCCACAGGACATCCGGATCGATTTCCCCCCGGGTTCCCCCGTGGCTGAGGTACGACAGCGCCGCGAAGGCTGCCAAGCGTCGTTGCGCAGCTCGGTGTCGCGGCTCGTGGAGCTGGCGCCCGGGCTACCGGCCTGATCGGGCCCGGGTCGCCTCGATCGCCTAGACCGCCTCGAGCGCCTCGATCGCCTCGATCGCCCGGGCGCCCTGCAGGAGCAGGACCTGGCGGGTCATTCGTATCGGTATCTCAGCGCGTCCGCCTCGGTCTGCTCGATGGCGGCGATGGTCAGGTCCGGCATCCGCAGCTGGGCGAGCGTCACCTCGGCCGACGTCGGCTGGGCGTCGGCCGGCAGCCACTGCTCCGGCTTCCACGTGCCGCTGCGCAGGAACGCCTTGGGGCAGTGCGGGTACACCTCCTCGATCCCGACCACCAGCGCGCTGGCCGGGGGCTTGCCCACGGCGGTCAGCCGCGTCAGCAGCTCGGGGCGGGTGGAGACGCAGGCCCGGCCGTTCAGCCGCAGCGTCGTGGCGCGTCCGGGGATGACGAACATCAGCCCGGCCCGCCCGGTCGCGACGACGTTCTGCAGGGTGTCGAGGCGTTTGTTGCCGGTCGCGTCCGGGATCGCCACCGTCCGGGAGTCCAGGACGGCGACGAAGCCGGCCGGGCCGCCGCGCGGGGAGACGTCGCAGTTGCCCTCGGCGTCCACGCTGGCGACCAGGACCAGGGACGCACAGCCGATCAACCGCCTGGTCTGCTCGGTGAGCTCGGTCATCTGCTTGCGCACGGCCGCGTCGCCGGGGAGCGCGTAGACGTCGCGCAGCGTCTCGAGGTCGGACACGGCGTCCTGGCGCAGCGCGTCGAAGGCGGTGGCGGGGGCTGCTGGCGTCATACCACCAACCCTACGTGGGGGGACGGCTGGACGCTCCGGGCTGACCGGCGCCGGCCTCACGGCGCCGGCGCGTTGAAGCGGGCGCGTAGGCTCCGGGCGTGATTGACGAGCAGACCGGGAAACGTCGTGGGTCGTTCTGGCGTGAGCTGCCGATCCTGGTCGGGGTGGCGATCCTGGTCGCCGTCCTCGTGCGGACGTTCGTGCTGCAGACGTTCTTCATCCCCTCGCCCTCGATGCAGCACACGCTCGACATCGACGACAAGGTGCTGGTCAACAAGCTGGTCTACGACTTCCGCGACCCCCGCGACGGGGAGATCATCGTCTTCGAGGCGCCCCGGCGGTGGCAGACCGGTGACGAGGGCGAGGATTTCATCAAGCGGGTCATCGGGGTCGGCGGCGATCATGTGCAGTGCTGCGACGCCGCGGACCGCATCATGGTCAACGGGCACGCGCTCGACGAGCCGTACATCTTCCGGGGTGCCGACGGGGTGCCGAACGCCGCCGCGAGCGCGCCGTTCGACGTCACCGTGCCCGATGGCCGGATCTGGGTGATGGGTGACCATCGTGAACAGTCCGCCGATTCGCTGGCGCACTGGCAGGCCAGTCAGAACATTGAGGAGGCGACGATCCCGGCGGGTTCCGTCGTGGGCCGTGCCTTCACGGTCTTCTGGCCGGTCGGCCGGGCGACGTGGCTGACCGTGCCACCGACGTTCGACGGTGTTCCCGCGTCCTGAGCTGCGCGGACCGGGCCGGAGTGTCGGTCCTGTTCCGGTCGTCGATGAAGCTCACCGAGCGGTTCGCGACCGACATCACGCCGGGCGACTGCTTCCGGTGACGGTGGCCATCAGCGCGTCGATGCGTGCGGTGGTGCCCGGGCCGTACCCGTCGTGGCCGCCACCCGTCAGCGGTGCCGTCAGGTGGGCGAACTCGGCCGGGGCGAACATGGTCGTCAGCGCGGCGCCGGTGCGGATGCCGAGGGCCCAGAGCTCCCGGGCCGTGTCGTGCCCGCCCCGGCGCTCGGCCAGCAGGGCCCCACCGATCGCCCACGCGCCCAGCAGCGACAGGTCGTGCCCGCCGCTGATGTCGTCGCGGGCCCGGATGAGCAACGCCGCCGCGGCGGCCGGCGGCCGGCCGGTGGTGGCGGCCAGGTGCAGGACGGCGGCGGCGACGCGCAGCAGGACCCGCTGGTGCGGCTGCGGGTCGGTGAGGTGGTGGGCGGCCCGGGCGATCTCGGCGGCGCGGCGCAGCATTGTGGCCGGGTCGCCGCGCTGCCAGGCGAGGTTCGCGAGACCCAGGTGGGCCTGCGCGTGGTCCCATTCCTGGGCCTGGCCGCTCACCGCGGTGTCGTGCAGGCGGCGTTCGGCGCCGGCGTCGCCGTCCAGGGCCAGCTGGGTGTCGAGCAGCACCCGCACCGAGCGGGCCTCCGGGTCCGCGCCGATCAGTTCCATGTGGCGCACGCTGCGGGCCAGCCACGCGACGGCGGTCCCGGCGGTGCGCGCGTCGACCGAGTTGCCGGCCCCCTGCGCGGCCATCCCCATGCCCCAGTGGTCACCGGCGGCCTCGAAGCAGTCGTACGCCTCCTCGGCGTCCTCGAACACCCTGGCGCCGTCCATACTCTCCCGGATCGCCGACCGGGCGAACAGACCGAAGGCCCGCACGTACGGGTCGTCGTGCGCGAGCAGCCCGTCGACACCGGCCCGCGCCTGGCCGGAATGGAGGTCGCGCATCAGCGGCAGCACCCCGGCCAGCGCGGTGTTGCGTGGGGATATCCCGGCCGCCCGGTTGCTGAGCACCGCGCGCAGCGTGCGGTTCGCCAGCACCGTGAGGCGCATCGGTCCGGTGATGCCGGCGTTGACCCCGATCAGCAGGCTGACCAGGGCGATCCGGTCGGCGTCGGCGCCCTCGCCGCGCAGCAGGGCGGACCGGCTGCGGGCCACCGGGTCACCGGCGTGCAGCAGCGCCCCGCCCCACGCGCTGACCTCGAGGTGCAGCCCGCGGATCATGGCCGGATAGAACAGCGCGGCGGCCAGGTCCACCGCGGCCGGTTCGTCACCGGTGTCCAGCGCCCAGCGCAGCGCCGCGAGCAGGTTCTCCTGCTCGCGGGCGACGACGCCGATCGTCTCCAGCTGGCGGGGCCCGACGATGTCGGCGGACAGGCCGACCGCGAGCGCCCGGGCCCAGGACACCAGCCCGGTCATCGCGGGGGCACGGTCGCCGAGCCGGGCCTCGCCGTACTCCCGGACGGTCTCCAGCATCCGGTAGCGCGGCGGGCCGGCACCGTCCTCGATCACCAGCAGCGACTGCTCGACCAGCACGGCCAGTCCCCGGCGCACGTCCGGGCGGCCCGCCACCGCGGCGGCCGTCGCGGCGGTGAACGGCGCGGGGATCACCGCGAGCCGTTGCAGCAGCTCGCGTTCGTCGCCGGCGAGCAGCTCCCGGCTCCAGTCCACCATCGCCCACAGGCCGGCGTGCCGGTCGGGCAGCCCGCGCAGCGCGGCGTCGAGCAGCGTGAACCGGTCGCTCAGTCCGGCCAGCACGTCGTCGATCGGCATGTGCCGCAACCGGGCCGCGGCGAGTTCCAGCGCCAGCGGCAGGTTGTCGAGGTGGTGGCACACCCGCAGCGCCCGCCCGGTGTCCCAGGCGGACATCGCGCCGCCCGCCCGGGCCCGGGCCTCCAGCAGGGCGAGGGCCTGGTCGTCGGGCAGCGTCGCGAGGCGGTGCACGACCTCCCCGGCCAGCCCGAGCGGGGCCCGGCTGGTGGCGAGCACGGCCACGTCGGGCGCGGCGTCGAGCAGGTCGGCGACCACGGCCGCGGCGGCGTCGAGCAGGTGCTCGCAGTTGTCGAGCACGACCAGCCCGTCCAGCTCCGCCGCGGCCACCCGCAGCCGGTCGCGGGGGCTGAGGACCCGGCGTTCCGGGGCCAGCGCGGTGGTCGTCTCGCTGCCGCCGAGCGCGGTCAGCACGGCCGGCGCGACCTGTTCGGGGAGCCGCAGACCGGCCAGCTCGACGACGCGGACGGCACCGGTGGCCCGCCGGGCGACCTCGGCCGCGAGTCGCGTCTTGCCCGCGCCACCGGTCGCGACGACGGTGACCAGCGGCGCCGTGGCCAGGGCGGACCCGACCGCGGTCACGTCGCGCTCGCGGCCCACCAGCACGGTGCCGGGCCGTCGCCACGAGGCCGGCATCACCGAGCGTACGGCGCGCCGCGGCCCGGTGCCGGTCAGCTCGCCGCGCAGCAGGGCGAGGTGCACGTCGGCGACGACCGGCGAGGGGTCGGTGCCGTAGCGGTCGGCCAGGTCGGCGCGCAGGCGGGCCACGACGTCGAGCGCCTCGGCGTCGCGGCCCTGCGCGGCCAGCACCCGCACCAGCAGCGCCGCGGCGGGTTCGTCGGGCGGGGTCCGACCGGCCAGGCGCCGCAGGTCGTCCTGCTCGTGGGCGCCGGCCCCGGCCAGGGCGCACTCGGCCCGCACCGCGGCGACGTCGGCGAACAACCGGGCCACCTCGGTGCCGGTCAGGTCGGGCACCTCGGGGAACAGCGCCCGCGCGGCGTCGGCGGCCGTCCGCGCGGCCGCCGGGTCGCCGGCGCGCAGGGCGGCGCGGGCCCGGGCGGCGAGCTCGCGGGCCGCCCCGATGTCGGTCTCGACCGCATCGGCGGGGGTACGGTAGCCGCCGGGCACCGCCACGACCGGCACGCCCAGCCGCCGGACCCGTGACACCAGGGCCTGCACCGCGCCGGTGGTGTCCTCGGGTGGGTCGCCCTGCCAGACCGCGTCGGCCAGCGCCGCCGCGGACACCGCCCGCCCGCGCGCCGCGACCAGCTCACGGACCACCACCGCCAGGCGTTTGCCGCCCACCGGCGTCCCGTCGACGGCCAGCGGGCCGAGCGTTGTGATCCGCACCCGTGCAGGCTACGGCGTCACCGTTTCCCAGGGACTGACCCGGTCCCGCGGGCCGAGCTCGGCACCGCTCCCGCGAACCTGATGAGGGTGGCGGTTCGTGCCGGGCCCGGGCACGATCGGTTCGTGCATGATCTTGTCGAGCTGCTGCGGCTGCCACCCCTCGAAGAATCGCACCGGCGGTCCGGTGACTGGACCGCGGTGGAAACGGCCGTCGGCGCCGTCCTGCCCGGCGACTACAAACGGTTCGTCGACGCGTACGGTCCCGGTGCGATCGACGACCACCTGCTGGTCTGCGCACCCGGCGCGACCCCCGGCTGGACCGACCTGCTGGAGAACAACGAGACGGCCCAGGAGAGCTGCCGGATCTGGTTCGGCGACAGTTCCCTCCAGGCCGGGGCCTGGCCGCTGGGTGACCCGGCGCACTGGGCGGGCGACGACCGGCCGGACTGGTTCCGGCCCGGCGACGATCTGATCTCCTGGGGTACGACGCCCAACGGTGACTTCCTCTTCTGGCACGTCAGACCGGGCGTCGCCCCGGCTGACCACCCCGTAGTCCTGCGCGAACGGGGCCCGGCCTTCGAACGCTTCGAGGGCGGCTTCACCGAGGTCCTCACCGGCCTGCTCACCGGCACCGTCCACTCCCGGTACCTGAGCCGGTGGCTGACCGCCCCGCACTCCTACGGCCCGGCGTCCTGATCAGCTGAACAGGGACGTCACGTCGTACCCGTGGCTGACCATGAGGTAGAGCATGGTGACCGGAAAGGTCAGCACGGTCGTGGCCGCGCAGGCGAGCACGGTCCGGACGGTGACCTTGCGGGCCCGCGGGCCGAGCCACGCCGCCGCGGCGAGGCCGCCGCCCCAGGGCAGGGCGGCGGTGAGGGCCACGGTCCCCGCGAGCATGATCGCGTCACTCCCGGCGAGGGCGATGACACCGGGTACCCCGACGGCGACCACGGCGCCGGCCACGAGCAGGCGCAGGCTCCGGGGACGCAGAGCGGCCCACCCGCGGGCCGGCTCCCGCCACAGCAGGGCCACCGCGAAGCAGGCGGCGACGGTCCCGGCCAGGGCGATTCCGGCGGCGACGGTCACCACGGTCGCGAGCTCGTGCTGGCTCATGTCCACCACGCCGGCACCGTCGGCGTTGAACCAGTCCCGGACGCCGACCACGGCCCGTCCGGCGATCTGAGCGGCCAGCACGGCGGCCACCGCGGCGGCCGGGCGGTGGACGGCGGGCCGGGTGGCCAGGAAGACTCCGGTCGCGGCGAGGGCCACGGCGAAGATCGGGAACCAGACCGGCCAGTACCAGACGGGACCGCCGGCATCCTCGTAGCCGTCCCTGGTGCCAAGTTTGCCCGGCACCGCCGCACCGGCCCCGGCTGCCACGGCGCACACGGTGATGACCACGCCGGCCACGGCGGTGGTGACATTGCGGGGCATGCGGACCTGCTTCAGCGGCGTCGGATCACGGTCACCCCGATCAACGGCGAAACCCCCGGCCCGGGTACGCGGCCCCGGCGCCATCACCATCCACTCCGCGAACCCGGCCGGCGCCGCCAAGATGGCCCAGGTGCTGCGGCACTGGGGTTACCCGGTGCGCATCGCGTCACATTCCCCGGAGGTCGGCTACCTCGGCGAGTCATCGATGTAGTCCGAGGGCCTGCCCTCCATCAGGCCGGGAAGCGGTCCGGGGAGCCGCTTCGCGACCGTGAGAAGGGCCTCGACGCTCTCGCGGAGATCGTCGTCGGACAGGAAGTTGTGTGGGTTCTCCGGGTGATGGATCATGTTGCGGACGGCACCCGGAAGGGTCATGTGCTGAAGGCTCACCGTGCCGTTCCGATTCATCTTCGAGTATGGCGTCGCCCGATCAAGTCCGTGGCCGACGAGCCAGTCGTCGAACGCCTTCACCTCGGTCCTACCGGCGTGATCCTGCAGGCGCCCGAACATCGTCGTGTGGTTGACGATGAACGTCTGCCGATCGATGTCGGTCAGGTCGTCGAGAGTCGCCCAACCGCTGTCGATCAGGTCCTGGTGTTGCCAACTCAGTGGCAGGGGACGGCTTTCGACGCGATCGGCCAGCACGCGGAGGGTGAGCGTGACGTCGAGGTTCGCGATGAACTCCTCGAGCAGCGCGTCGTCCGAGTCCCATGCGGCCAGCAGGCTCACGACGAACGCCCGGAAATCCCAGATGTACGGTGCGAGGTCCGCCGGCGTGAGCGAGGCGAAGTCCACGCCGGTGAGGGCCGCATGAAAGTCGTCGAAGGAAAGCCGTAGGTCGGCAGTCCGGTTCCAGCGCGCCACGGCATGGTCGAACGTCGTCTTCGTCTCCTGATGGGAGTAGCCGAGATGACAGAGCCGGAAGAGAGCCTCGTCCAGGGTGGTCTGAAATCCTGGCCTTGTCTTGACGACGCCGGCGGCATACCGGTAGTCGACGTCGGTGAGACTCCCCGGTGGGAAGAGCCAGTGGTGATTTCTCCACCGCCGGTTCTGACCCCAGTCGATGTCGATGCCGTTCAGTGACAGCGTGATGGCGGTACCCACGGTCAGATCCTCGCGCGGCAGTCAGTCTGAGGAAGACGCGGGCCCCACCACGATCAGGTAGACCAGGGTGAAAGCGGCGAACAGCCAGACCGTCCAGGAGCGGGCCCCGACGGATGACGGTTCTGGCCATCGCCAGAGCCAATCACACCCGCCGATCACGGGCAACGAGGCCGGTGCGGGTGGCCGGATGGCCCGGCCCGGCGGGCGGGCCATCCGGCGGCGGCGCTAGGCCGGGCTGTGCACCGTGGTGCGGTACAGGAAGCCGTGCAGAGCGGCCGTCAGCGCTTCGCGATCTGGACCATCCTCGATGTACGGATACCCGTGATGGTGGAGCAGGTCGGCCATTACCTCGATCAGAACGTCGGAGAACCGGGGATCAGCCTCCGGCGCCGAGAGAGGGTACGTGCGCGACGAGCGTTCCTTGGTTACGGTCATGACAGGTCGCCTCCTGGTGGCGATCGAGGCCTCCGGTGAGTGTTCGTAGCACTCCCGGAGGCCGCCTTTTCGCTGACGCACCAGTGAATATAGACGCTGATATGCGGAAACAGCCGGACGGCGAAGCCTTGATCCGGGCTGGGAGATCGCACTATCTGAAGCGCCTTGACAAAGTGTCCAACCCGGCATGGTGCCCTTGTCAGCGCGCGGGCGAACAGTGTCCGCACCATGGGGGTGCACTCGTGCTGGACAAAAAGTCCAACCCGGCGCCTTGCGGTAATCCTAGTTCAGCTATAGGAATTAGGTATGAACCGCAGGAGCGCCGCTGTCGTCCTCGCCCTAGCCATGGCCATCGCCGGTTGCGACTCCGCCGGCGGCACCGCCGCCGGCGCCGGGCAGCCGGTCAGCGGCGGCTCGCTGATCTGGGGCGTGGAGACCGAGCCGATCACGTTCAACCCGCACCAGTACGCCCAGGCCAAGGCCCGGCTGCTCGTCGCGAACACGTTCGAGGGCCTGCTCACCCACGACGAGAAGGGCGGCTACCTGCCCTGGCTCGCGACCGGATACGAGGTGTCGCCCGATGGGAAGTCGTACACGTTCAAACTGCGTACCGGAGTCCTGTTCAGTGACGGAACGGCCTTCGACGCCGCCGCGGTCGAGGCGAACATCGACCAGCTCCGGGCGCCCGGTTACGCCCCGGCCGTTGCCGCCGTACAGCTGAAGAACCTGACCGGGGTCGAGGTGGGCGACCCCGGCACGGTGGTGTTCCGGCTGGCCCGCCCGGACGTGCTGCTGCTCGACTTCATCGCGTCGCCGCAGGGTGCGGTGGTGTCGCCGAGATCGCTGGCGCAGGCGAAGAACCTCAAGGCCGGCGGGCCCGAGCTGGCCGGCACCGGGCCGTTCGTGCTGGACCGGTACATCTCCGGGCAGGAGGTGCATTTCGCCCGCAACCCGAGGTACTGGGGGAGCCGGCCCGCCTACCTGGACGAGGTGACGTACCGGTTCCTGAAGGAGTCGTCGGTGCGGGTCGGGGCGCTGACGTCCGGGCAGGTGCAGGTCATCGAGGGGGTGCCGGCGACCGACCAGGCGCTGATCACCGGGGACCCCGCGCTGACGTTCGCCACGGGACTCAACTCCGGCTCGGCGTACTCGTACTACCTCAACGTGGCGCACGCGCCGTTCGACGACCTGCGGGTGCGCCAGGCGTTCCGCGACGCGGTCGACGTGGACACCGTGCTCACCGCGGTCTACCGGGGCACGGCCACCCGGGCGTGGAGCGTGATCGGGCCGACCAGCCCGTTCTACGACCGGACGCTGGAGGGCACGTACGGCAACAACCCGGCGCGGGCCAACCGGTTGCTCGACGAGGCCGGGTGGACCGGGCGCGACGCCGACGGCTTCCGGACCAAGGACGGCAGGCGACTGACCGTACGCCTCGTGCAGAACGCGCCGTTCGTCCGGGACCGCCGCGACATCCTGGCGCAGACGATCCAGGCCGCGGTCAAGCAGAGTGCCGGCATCGACCTGAACGTGGCCGTCGTGGACCAGGGCACCGCCACGAAGGCGCTGACCGACGGCGCTTACGAGGTGTTCGACAACTCGCGGGCCGACACCGACGCCGGGGCGGCGCTGAACCTGCTGCTCAGCTCGCAGGGGGCGATCAACCGCACCGGGGTCAGGGACGCCGCGCTGGACGCGCTGCTCGAGCAGGGGCAGTCGAGCACCGCGGTGGACGCCCGGCTGGCGGCGTACACGAAGGTCCAGGCGAAGGTCGTCACCGACGAGGCGCTGATCCTGCCGCTGTACGCCCCGGCCGACCAGATCGCGGCGAGCCGGAGCGTCGGTGGTCTCGGTTTCGAGCCCACCGCGGGCGTCCCGGTCGGCGCGTACGGCGTCTGGCTGGCGCGATGAGGGCGGTGCTGCGCCGGCTCGGGGCCGGGGTGGTGGTGCTGTGGGCCGCCGCGACCGCCGCGTACCTGGTGCTGCTCGCCGCGCCGGGCAGCACCGTGGACACCATCGTCGGTGACGGCGCGGACACCCCGGCGATCCGGTCGCAGATCATCACCGAATGGGGTCTGGACCGGCCCGCGGTGGTGCAGTACGTCGCGTACCTGTGGCGGGCCGCGCACGGTGACCTCGGCCGGTCGTACCTGTTGCAGCGCCCGGTGAGCGAGGTCGTCGGTGGCCCGGTGTGGCCGACGGCGCAGCTGGCGCTCGCCGCGTCGGTGCTCGGGATCCTGCTGGCGTTCGCTCTGGCGCTGACCACCCGGCGGCCGTGGGCGCGCCGGGTCAGCTCGGCCGCCGAACTGGTGCTGGTCTCGACGCCACCGTTCCTCATCGGGATCGTGCTGCTCAGCGTGTTCTCGTTCCGGCTGGGGCTGTTCCCGGTCTCCGGTGCCCGGGGCGGGGCCGCGCTGGTGCTGCCCGCGCTGACGCTGGCGCTGCCGGTCGCCGGGGTGCTGACCCAGGTGCTGCGCGACGGCCTCGACCGGGCCCTGGACCAGCCGTTCACCGTCACCGCCCGGGCCCGGGGCCTGCGGGAGAGCGCGGTCCTGCTGCGCCACGCCCTGCGGCACGCGCTGCTCCCGGCGGTCGCGCTGCTCGGCTGGCTGGCCGGGGCGCTGCTCGGCGGCGCGGTGATCATCGAGCTGGTGTTCGGGCGCCCCGGCCTCGGCCAGGTCACCCTGACGGCCGTGAACAGCAAGGACATGCCGGTGGTGCTGGCCGTCGTGGTCCTGGCCGCGTTCGTGTACGTCGTGGTGAACACGATCGCCGACCTCGCGTACCTCGTCGTCGACCCGCGGCTGAGAAGGGACTGACGCCATGAAGCTGTCCGCAGCGTTCCTGGCCGTGGTGGTGCTCGCCGTCGCCTGGCCGTCGTCGCTGGGCGGGGACGACCCGCTCGCCGCCGACCCGTCGCACGTGCTGCAGGCGCCCGGCCTCAGCCACTGGTTCGGCACCGACCAGCTCGGCCGCGACGTGTTCGACCGGGTCGTCTGGGGCGCCCGGCACTCGCTGTCGATCGGCGTGACCGCGACGCTGATCGCGGTCACCGCCGGGATCCTGCTGGGCGTGCTGGCCGGGCTCTCGCACCGGTACGCCGACGAGGTGCTCAGCCGCGGTTTCGACGCGTTGTCGGCGTTCCCGTTGCTGCTGCTGGCGCTGCTGTTCATCGCGGTCGCCGGGCCGGGCACGCTCGCGCTGACCGTCGCGATCGGCATCGCCACGCTGCCGCACTACGCCCGGGTGGTCCGGGCCCAGACGTTCGTGGTGCGCCGCGCCGGGTACGTCACCCAGGCGGTCGCGTCCGGGGCGTCGCGCACCCGCCTGGTGGCCCGGCACGTGCTGCCCAACGTGCTCGGCCCGCTCCCGGTGCTCGCCATGATCGGGCTGGGTGAGGCGGTGCTGTACGCCGCCGGGCTCAGCTTCCTCGGCATGGGACCGCAGCCGCCGTCGCCGGAGTGGGGCGCGATGCTCAACGACGGCCGCGGCTACCTGCGGATCGCCTGGTGGGCCTCGATCCTGCCGGGCCTGGTGGTCACGCTCACGGTCGTCGCGCTGACCGTCACCGGCCGGCACCTGCAGCACCGCTTCGAGGGACGGGAGCCGCGATGAGCACCCTGGTGGACGTCGAGGACCTGCACGTGAGCTTCGGTGCCGTGCACGCGGTGCGGGGCATCTCGTTCACCGTCGCGGCGGGCGAGTGCGTGGCGATCGTGGGGGAGTCCGGGTCGGGCAAGAGCGTCACCGCCCGTACCCTCGTGGGTCTCGCCGGCCCCGGCTCGGACGTGCGCGCCGGGCGCCTGGAGCTGGGCGGGCACGACGCCCGCCGCTACGGCGACCGGCAGTGGCGCGCGCTGCGCGGCGGGTTCGCCGGGCTGGTGCTGCAGGACGCGCTGGTCTCGCTGGACCCGCTGCGCCGGGTGGGCGCCGAGATCGGGGAGGCGCTGCGGGTGCACCGGCGCCGGGAGACCCCTGAGGAGCTGCTGGCCGAGGTGCACGTGCCGGAGCCGGGACGCCGGGCGCGGCAGTACCCTCACCAGCTCTCCGGCGGGCTGCGCCAGCGCGCGCTCATCGCCTCGGCGCTGGCCGGGCGGCCGCCGCTGCTCATCGCCGACGAGCCGACCACCGCGCTGGACGTCACCGTGCAGGCGCAGATCCTCGGACTGCTCGCCGAACGCAAGGAGGCCGGCGAGGCCCTGCTGCTGATCAGCCATGACCTGGCGGTGGTGGCCCGGCTCGCCGACCGGGTGCTGGTCATGAACGACGGGCTGATCGTCGAGGCCGGGCCCACCGGTGAGCTGCTGGCGGGGCCCGGGCACCCGTACACGAAGACGTTGGTCGCGGCCGCCTCGCTGCAGCGCCGTCCGCGGCCGGCACCGCGCGAGGGCCTGGTCGTGGACGCCACCGGCCTGCGCAAGACCTATGGCCGGCAGACCGTGGTCGACGACGTCGGCCTCACCGTCGGCCGGGGCGAGATCGTCGGGCTGGTCGGCGAGTCCGGCTCGGGCAAGACGACCGTCGCGCAGCTGCTGTTCGGCCTGACCGAGCCCACCGGCGGGACGGTGCGCTTCGAGGACCGGCCCTGGTCCGGTGTCCCGGAACGCCGGCGCCGCCCGCTGCGCCGCAGGATGCAGCTGATCTCGCAGGATCCGCTCTCGTCGTTCGACCCCCGCTGGACGGTACGCACGATCGTCGCCGAGGCGCTGCCCCGCGGCGAGTCCCCGGAGCCGTTGCTGGAGCGGGTCGGCCTCGACGCGGGATTGCTCGACCGCTATCCCCGGCAGCTCTCCGGCGGGCAGCGGCAGCGCGTCGCGATCGCCCGGGCCCTGGCACCCCGGCCCAGCCTCATCATCTGCGACGAACCGGTCTCCGCGCTCGACGTCTCCGTGCAGGCCCAGGTCCTCGACCTGCTCGCCGGCATCCGCCGCGACGACGGCACCGCCCTGCTGTTCATCTCCCACGATCTCGGCGTGATCCGCCACCTCGCCGACCGGGTCCTGGTCATGCGCGGCGGCCGGGTGGTCGAGCACGGCCCGGTCGAGGACGTCTTCGCCCGGCCCGTCCACGAGTACACCCGCGCGCTGCTGGCCGCGGTCCCCACGCTGGAGGTCTCCACATGAGCTCGCCGTTCCCGCTCGCGGTCGCGCTGGACGGGCTCGGGTGGCACCCCGCGGCCTGGCGCACCTCACCGGTCCCGGCGACGGCCGTGTTCGGTGCGCAGTACTGGGTGTCGCTGGTCCGCGAGGCGCAGGCCGGGCTGATCGACCTGGTGACGTTCGAGGACACGTTCGGGCCACCCGGCGACGAGCCGGGCGAGCTCACCGGGCGCCTCGACGCGGTGCTGGTCGCGTCGCGGGTCGCGCCGGTGACCGAGCACATCGGGCTGGTGCCGGTGGCCACCACCACGTTCACCGAGCCGTTCCACCTGTCCACCGCGCTGGCCACGCTGGACCACCTGAGCGAGGGCCGGGCCGGGTGGCAGGTCCGGGTGTCCGACCGGCCCGGCGAGGACCGGCTGCTCGGGCGGGCCCCGGCCACCGCGCTGTACGACGAGGCCGCCGACGCGGTGGAGGTGGTCCGGCGGCTCTGGGACAGCTGGGCCGACGACGCGGTGATCCGCGACGCCGCCACCGGGCGCTATGTCGACCGGGACAAGCTGCACCACGTCGACTTCGTGGGGGAGTGGTTCTCGGTGAAGGGGCCGTCGATCGTGCCCCGGCCGCCGCAGGGCCGCCCGGTCGTCGCCGCCCTCGCGCGCTCGGCGGTGCCGTACGAGTTCGCCGCCGGCTCCACCGACCTGGTGTTCGTCACCCCGTCGGACGCCGGCGACGTCGCCGCGATCCTGCCCCGGGTGCCCGGTCCGATGGTCTTCGCGGACCTCGTGGTGTTCCTGGACGACCACGCCGGCACCGCGTGGGACCGCCGGACCCGCCTCGACACGCTGCACGGCTCCCCGTGGCGGCCGGACGCGCTGGTCTTCACCGGCACCCCGGAACAGCTCGCCGACCTGCTGCTCGACTGGCGTGAGGCGGGCGTGGACGGCTTCCGGTTGCGGCCCGGCGCGCTGCCCTACGACCTGGAGGCGATCACCCGGTTGCTGGTACCCGTGCTGCAGGACCGGGGGGTCTTCCGCACCCGGCAGCCGGGCGGCACGTTGCGGTCCCGCCTCGGCCTGCCGCCCGCGCTCAACCGTTACGAGGTGCCCGTTGCCTAAGCAGATCATCCTCGCCGCGCACTTCCCGGGCGTGAACAACACGACCGTGTGGAGCGACCCGGCGGCCGGCAGCCAGATCGCGTTCAGCTCGTTCGCGCACCTGGCCCGCACCGCCGAGCGGGGCACGTTCGACTTCTTCTTCCTGGCCGAGGGGCTGAGCCTGCGCGAGCAGCGCGGCCTGATCCACGACCTGGACGTGGTGGGGCGCCCGGACACGCTCACCGTGCTGGCCGGGCTCGCCGCCGTCACCACCCGGCTGGGCCTGGCCGGCACGCTCAACGCGACGTTCCACGAACCGTACGAACTGGCCCGGCAGCTCGCCAGCCTGGACCACCTGTCCGGGGGCCGGGCGGCCTGGAACGTGGTCACGTCGTCCGGTGCGTTCTTCGGCGAGAACTTCCGGCGCGGCGGGTTCCTCGACCACGCCGATCGCTACACCCGGGCCGGGGAATTCATCGACACCGCGCGGGAGCTGTGGGACTCGTGGGCCGCGCTGGAACCGGACCGCGACACGGGGATCTTCGCCGACACCGGCTCGTTCGCGCACACCGGGCCGCAGTTCGGCATCTCCGGGCGGTTCGGCGTGCCGCGCAGCCCGCAGCGACACCCGGTGGTGCTGCAGGCCGGCGACTCCGAGCAGGGCCGGGAGCTGGCCGCGGCGAAGGCCGACGCGATCTTCTCCCGGCACCACGAGCCGGCGGACGGCCGCGCGTTCTACCGCGATGTCAAGGCCCGGGTGGCCCGGCACGGGCGCGACCCGGACAGCCTGAAGATCATCCCCGGGGTGTCGTTCGTGCTCGGTGACAGCGCGGCCGACGCGCAGGAGAAGGCCCACCACATCCGGCGTCAGCAGGTCAGCCCGCAGACCGCGATCCTGCTGCTGGAACAGGTCTGGAACCGCGACCTGTCGGCCTACGACCCGCAGGGGCCGCTGCCCGCCGTCGAACCCCTGGTGGAGGCGGAGTCGATCAGTCAGGGCCGGGCCGCGCAGCACGCCGACCGGCTGGCCACGGCGGCGGAGTGGCGCGCGACCGCCGAGCGCAAGAACCTCAGCATCCGCGAGCTGATCATCGAGGTCACCGGGCGGCAGTCGTTCATCGGCACGCCGGCGCGGGTCGCCGCCGAGATGGACGAGTACGTGCAGACCGACGTGTGCGACGGGTTCATCCTCGTGCCGCACCTGACCCCGGGCGGGCTCGACGACTTCGTGGACACGGTCGTGCCGCTGCTGCGCGAACGCGGCGTCCTTCGTTCCGAGTACACGACCACCACGCTGCGCGGACACCTGGGGCTGGCATGAAGTTCCTGCTCATCACGCTGATCACGCACACGTCTGCGGCAACGGCGCAGGCGCGCCTGCGCGAGGTGGTCGACAACGCCGTGCTGGGCGAGGAGCTCGGCTTCGACGGGTACGGCGTGGGCGAGCGCCACGAGCGCCCGTTCCTCTCGTCCTCGCCGCCGGTGGTGCTCAGCCACATCGCCGCGAAGACGTCGAGGATCCGGCTGTTCACCGCGGTCACCACGCTCAGCCTGCTCGACCCGGTGCGCGCGTTCGAGGACTACGCCACGCTCGACAACCTCTCGGACGGCCGGCTCGAACTGATCATCGGCAAGGGCAACGGCGCCGCCCAGGCCAAGCTGTTCCACGTCACCGCCGAGGACCAGTGGGACCGCAACCGGGAGGGTTACGAGCTGTTCCGCCGGCTCTGGCGCGAACCGAAGGTGACCTGGTCGGGGCGATTCCGGCCACCGCTGGTGGACGCCGAGACCTGGCCGCGCCCGCTGCAGCAGCCGATCCGGGTCTGGCACGGCAGCGCCACCAGCCGCGAGTCGGTCGAGCTGGCCGCACGGTACGGCGACCCGCTGTTCTCGGCCAACGTCAGCAACCCGATCGAACCGTACGCGGAACTGGTCGCCCACTACCGCGACCGCTGGCGGCACCACGGGCACGACCCGGCCGACGCCCTGGTCGGCGCCGGCAGCGCGGGCTATTACGCGGCGAAGACCTCCCAGGAGGCGATCGAGACGTACCGGCCGATCTTCGAGCAGCGGCTCGCCACGTTCCGGCGCGCCGGGGTGGAACCGGTCTTCACCACCCTCGAGGACGCCGTCGCACGCAGCTCGATCCTCATCGGCAGCCCCGCGCAGATCACCGAGAAGGTACTGCGTTACCACTCGGTCCTCGGCCACGAGGTCATGCACCTGCACGCCGACGGCGACGGACTGACGGAGAAACAACACTGGGCCACACTGGAACTGTTCCAGAGCGACATCGCGCCCGTACTGCGCCGGGAGATCCCGAGCCGGCCCCTGGAAGGGGAATTCTGATGCCCGTACCGCTGTCCATCCTGGATCTCGCCAACGTCGTGGCCGGCGGCACCACCGGCGACGCCCTGCACCGCAGCATCGATCTGGCCCGGCACGCGGAGGACGCCGGCTACGCCCGCTACTGGGTCGCCGAGCACCACTTCACCGCCGGGGTGGCCAGCTCGCAGCCCGCCCTGCTGCTCGGGCAGATCGCCGCGGCCACCGACCGGATCCGGCTCGGTTCCGGCGCCGTGCAGACCGGGCACCAGACGCCGCTGTCGATCGTCGAGCAGTTCGGCCTGCTGGACGCGCTGTACCCGGGCCGGTTCGACCTCGGTCTGGGCCGCTCCGGCCAGAGCCGGCAGGAGGCCCTGGCCGCGCCCCGCGCCCCCGTGCCGGACGCGGAGGAACGCGTCGTCGACGGTCTGCTCATCCCGAAGCCGTTCTCGTTCGTGAAGCTGTACGCCTCGGGGCGCTCGAAGCTGCTGATGCCCCTGCTGCGGCAGCCCGGTGCCGAGACGCCGCCGTTCGCCGAGACGCTCGACCAGATCGAGGCGCTGCTGGCCGGCCCGATCACCGACGATCTCGGCAACGCCGGGTCGGCCGTGCCGGGGGAGGGCGCCGACCTGCAGATCTGGTTGCTCGGCAGCAGCGGCGGGGAGAGCGCCCGGGCCGCCGGGGAGCGCGGGCTGCCGTTCGCCGCGAACTACCACGTCGCCCCGGCCACGGTCCTCGAGGCGGTCGCGGCCTACCGGGCGGCGTTCCGGCCCTCGAAGGCCCTGGCCGCACCGCACGTGATGGTGTCGGCCGACGTGGTGGTCGCGCCGGACGACGCCACGGCCCGGGAGCTCGCCGAGCCGTTCGCCGTCTGGGTGCACAGCATCCGCACCACCGGCGAGGCGGTGCCGTTCCCGTCCCGGGAGCAGGCCGCCGCGCACGTGTGGGACCAGCGGGGCCGTGACCTGGTGGCCGACCGGGTACGGACCCAGTTCGTCGGTGCGCCCGCGACCGTGGCCGAGCGGCTGCGGACGTTGCAGCGGGTGACGGGGGCCGACGAACTGCTTGTCACCACGATGACGTACCACCACACCGACCGGGTGCGCTCCTTCGAGTTACTCGCCAAGGAGTGGTTCGGCTGACAGGTGGCTGCGCCGGCCCTCGTGGTCCAGGATGCCGATGATCTCGGCGGGGCCGTCGTGCGCGCCGAACGCGTGCGGGATCATCGTGGAGAACTCGGCGGCCTCGCCGGCGTGCACCAGGATGGTCCGCTCGCCGAGGCTCAGCGCGACGGTCCCGGACAGCACCGTGAACCAGTCCCACCCGGGGTGCACCCGCTGCGGGCCGGAGGCGGCGAGCGTCGCGGTGAGCCGCAGCTTGGCCACCGTCATGCCGGTCGGCCCGGACTCGCGCGACAGCAGCCACATGGTGCGCCCGCGGGCCTCGTCGCGCAGCGGCCGGATCACCACGTCGCCGTCGTCGGCGGGCTCCACGAGCTGGTCGAGCGTGGTGCCCAGGGCGCGGGCGATCGGGGCGAGCTGGTCGAGGGCGATGCGCCGGTGCCCGGTCTCGATGCGGCTCAGCGTGGACGGGCTGAGGTAGCACCGGGAGGCCAGCTCGTCGAGGGACCAGCCGAGCGCGGTGCGCAGCCCGCGGATCCGCATCCGGACCAGGGCGTCGAGATCACCGTCTTGCTTCATACGCAAGATACTATGTCGTCGACGCAATGCTCGCCTACCGTCGGGACATGGCACACGATCACGGGCACGACCACGGCCACCACAGTCACGGCCACCACGACCACGCGGAGGACACCTACGCCGAGATGCTCGATCTCGACGCCGAGGTGCTGCACGAATACCACGCCGGCCTGCAGGATCTGCTGCACCAGCTGTCCGGCGACCCGCGGCGCATCCTCGACGTCGGCAGCGGGACCGGCACCGGCACCCTGGCGCTGGCCCGCAGCTTCCCGGCCGCCGAGATCCTCGCCCTCGACGTCTCCGAGGACCTGCTCACCCGCCTGGTCGCCAACGTCCGCGCGCAGGGCATCGGCGACCGCGTCCACCCCGTACGGGCCGACCTCGACGCCGGCTGGCCCACCCTCGAACCGGTCGACCTCGCCTGGGCGTCCGCGTCGATGCACCACCTCGCCGACCCCGGCCGGGTGGTGGCCGACGTGCTCGCCACCCTGCGCCCCGGCGGCCTGTTCGCGATCGTGGAGATGTCCGGCTTCCCGCGTTTCCTGCCCGACGACCTCGGCTTCGGCCGGCCCGGCCTGGAGGCCCGCATGCAGGCCCTGGTCGCCGAGCAACGCGCCCACGACATGCCGCACATGGGCGACGACTGGGGCATCCGCCTGACCAGGGCCGGTTTCACCGTCGAGGCGGAACGCCACGTCCCGATCGAGCTCACCGCACCGCCGCGGCCCGCGACCGGCCGCTACGCCCAGGCCGCCCTGCGCCGCCTGCGCGGTGGGCTCGCCGACCGCCTCGACCCGGCCGACCTGGCCACGCTCGACGACCTGACCACCGCCGGCGGCCCGCGCGCCATTCTGGACCGCGACGACCTGACCGTCCGTACCGACCGCTCGGTCTGGATCGGCCGGCGCCCGGTGGCCTGATCCCGCCGGCCTGATCCCGCCGGCCTGAATCGTTTCCCGTTGCGGGATACTGCAAGATCCGCTGATTGACCCTTTCCATCGACCCTCCCGGATGCTTGAGTGTCCTGGTCGGACGGTGCCGGGGGGAGGCTCGATGACGGCTGTCGTGCCGGTGCTCACGCGATGGGGTGTGGGTGCGGACGCGGATCTCGTCTACCGGGCGCTGGTGCAGTTGCGGCCGCGGGACGTCGCCGGGCTCGCCCGGGAGCTCGGCATGAGTGCCCGGCGGGTCGGCGACGCGGTGGACGAGCTGGTGGCGATCGGCGCGGTGGCCCCGGGGGCGGGGCTGTTGCGGGCCACCGCCGTGGACCAGGTCGTCGATCGGCTGCGCCGGCCGCCGGGCGGGCGGACGCGCGATGATTCCCGGGACCGCTGGCGGCGGCACGTCGCGGCGGTCGACGGGCTCGGGCCGCTCGCCGTCGCCACGGCGCGCCGGTGGACCCTGGGCGCGGCGCGGGCCCGGGTCACCCAGCTGGCCGAGGCCGAGCGCCACGAACATCTGGCGATCAACACCGAGGTCGTGTTCAGCAACAGCTCGCTGGCCGCGGCCCGCCCGCTCGACCAGCGGCTGCTGGACCGCGGCGTCCGTGCACTGGTCGTGCAGCGCCCGCCGCGCGACGGTGACCGGGGGATACCCGCGCACAGCGTCGCCACCGTGCCGGTGGGGTCCTGCCGGCAGACCGACGACGTGCCGCTGAAGCTCATCGTCTTCGACCGGCGGGTCGCGTTGTTCCCGGCCGACCCGCTCGACCGGGACCAGGGCTACGTGGAGGTCGCCGATCCGGACGCGGTACAGCGCTGCTGCGCCCTGTTCCACCGGCTGTGGTCGCGGGGCCGTGATCCGTTCGCCGAAGGGGTGGCCCCGATCGACCTGTCCCGCCGGGAACGCACCCTGGTCGTGCTGCTGGCCGCCGGTCACACCGACGTGACCGCGGCCGCCGAGCTCGGCATCAGCCCCCGCAACGTCTCCTACACGATGCGGGCGGTGATGGACCGGGCCGGCGTCGAGAACCGTTTCCAGCTCGGTCTGCTGCTGGGAGCCACCGGCACGATCCGCCCACCTCACGACAACGAGGAATGATGACCATGCGTACGAGGATCGGTGCCCTTCTGGGCGTCACGGCACTGCTGCTGGGCCTGGCCTGGCCCGCGCCCTTGGCCTCCGCCGCGGGGACCGGCTGGCCGGCCGCACCGTGTGCCACCGGGGCGTTCGGCGCGCTCGTCCGCGACGGGGAGCACATCCTGGTGCCGGCGACCGTCACGCCCTGCGGCCGGTGGGACGAGGACCTGCGGTTCACCGTCGCGGGATTCCGCCCCGGGGTGAGCCCGCAGGTGTTCGCGAGCGATCTGCGCGCGTACGCCCGGACGGCCCCGACCCTGGTCACCGCCGATCTGGTCACCCAGCTCACCGAGGACATCGGGCTCTGCCTGCTGGCGTCCGCGACCGACCGGGTCGCCTGCGTCCGGGTGACCCTCGACCCGTTCGGCAGCGGCCTCGCCGCGGTCCCGATCCGCACCGGCGACGACCTGGTCGCCGCTCCGGTCGTCTTCCGCGACGAGGACCACCCGCACCTGCCCAGCCCGTGGTGCCTGACCTGCCTGGTGATCGAGCCCTGATCAGGGCGCGGCCGGCCGGCGCGGCGCGAGCGTGTAACTGAACGAGATCACGAAGTCGATGCCGAGGACGACCGCCCACGGCGCCATGACCCGCCACAGCGGCGCCGCGACGCCCGGCCCGCCGGCTAGGAGGGTGAAGATCGCGAGAACAACGGCCGAGACGGCGTACGCCAGCAGGTGCCGCAGCCATGTCCGGCGCTCCTGGGCGGCGTGCGCCCGCCCGGTGAGCCGCGGGGGCCGTCCGGTCGCGGCCACCGGCCGATCGCCCGCGGCTTGCTCGTGCGCGGCTTGCTCGTGCGCGGCTTGCTCGCCCGTGCCGTGTCCGGCCGTGGCGGGCGGGGTGTGGTGGAACCGGCGGGCCACCTGGGCGTCGGCCCAGCGCAGCATGGAGTGGCCGAACGCCACCGAGACGCCGAGGTAGACCGCCGCGAGGCCGTGGGCGGTGCCCGCCGGGGCGCCGCCGCGCAGGTCCACGACCGCCAGCGCGAGCAGGGCGACGTCGGTGAGCGGCACCATCAGCAGCAGGGCCGCACCGAGGCGGGGCCGGCGCCACGCGTAGCGGGTCAGCAGTCCGGCCAGCAGCAGGACCCAGAAGCCGATCTCGCAGGCGACGATCGCGACCACCACGGCGTACCCCCCGTTTTCGCACGACTGTGTTTTATCGTTTATAACACGGTCGTGCGACAATCGGGTGTGCCAAAAGTGGTCGACCATCGGGAACGTCGCAGCGAGCTGGCCGCGGCCGTCTGGCGGGTGATCGGCCGCGACGGCGTCGCGCACGTGTCGATCCGCGCGGTCGCCACCGAGTCCGGGTGGTCCTCCGGCGCGCTACGGCACTATTTCGCGACCCGTGACGAACTGCTCGCGTTCGCCTGCGAGCACGTCATCGACAAGGTCACCGCCCGCCTGGAGGCGCTGCCCACCGACGGGCCGGTCCGCGACGCGGTGCGCCGGGTGCTGCTGGAGACCATGCCGGTCGACGTCGCGCGCCACACCGAGGCGTCCATCGTCTTCTCGTTCCTGGCCCTCGGCCTCGGCGACGCCGAGCTGGCCCGGGTGCAGCGCCTGCACTTCACCGGCATGTACGAACTGTGCCTGCGCCTGTCCGGCGACCGCCCCGCCGTCGCCCGCCGGATGCACGCGCTCGTCGACGGCCTCACCGTGCACGTGCTGGCCGGGCACCTCACCGTGCCGGAGATGATCGCCGGGCTCGACGCGTTCCTCGACGAGGTCTACTCGTCGAAGCCGCCGGTCCAGTGATTCTCGTCGACCTGGTACGCCTCGACGGTGAAGCAGTCCGGTTCGTCCCGGAACCCGGGCAGCGTGCGCGCGTGCCCGGCCCGCTCCAGCGCCCGCTCCCGGCTGGAATAGACGCCGAGCATCTTCGGGTCGTCGCCGTACTCCTCGTCCCAGTTCAGGGCCCCGCCGGCGTCGCGGTGGAGCACCGCACCGCCATCCTGGGGCCGGGCGTGCCGCACGTGCCAGAGCAGGAAGACATCCACAGTGGAGCATTATGGCCACCGCCGATCACCGATCCGCCGGGGGGCGGTGCGCCGATCATCGCGTACGGCCGGTCCGGTCAGATGATCGACCACGGGCGGCCGGCGTGGCCTGCGAATGGGCCGTCCGGGGCGGCACTCTATCTAGCCCATGGGAGATATGGGTAGCCTGGGGTCATGCCCTCCCTGGACTTCCACTGGTTCCTGCCCACCAACGGCGACAGCCGGGACATCGTGGGCGGGGGACACGGCACCCCGGTCGGCAGCGCCGGGGGCCTGCGCCCGCTCACCATCGGTTACCTCGGGCAGATCGCCCGCAGCGCCGAGCAGCTCGGCTTCACCGGGGCACTCACCCCGGCCGGTGCCTGGTGCGAGGACGCGTGGCTCACCACCGCGATGCTCACCCAGGTCACCGAGCGGCTCAAGTTCCTCGTCGCGTTCCGTCCCGGGCTCGTCTCGCCCACCCTGGCCGCGCAGATGGCGTCGACGTTCCAGCGCCTCAGTGGCAACCGGTTGCTGCTCAACGTGGTGACCGGCGGGGAGTCGCACGAGCAGCGGTCGTACGGCGACTTCCTCGACAAGGACGCCCGCTACGAGCGTACGGGGGAGTTCCTCGGCATCGTCCGGGCGCTGTGGCGCGGTGAGACCGTCGACCACGACGGCAAGCACCTGCGGGTGGAGGGCGCGCAGCTCAGCCGGCTGCCCGACCCGGTCCCGGAGATCTATTTCGGCGGCTCCAGCAAGGCGGCCGGCCCGGTCGCCGCCGAGCACAGCGACGTCTATCTGACCTGGGGCGAGCCGCCCGCGCAGGTCAAGGAGAAACTCGACTGGATCCGCTCGCTCAAGCCGGACATGCGGTTCGGCATCCGGTTGCACGTCATCGCCCGCGACACGTCCGAGGCCGCCTGGGCCGAGGCCGACCGGCTGCTGTCGCACGTCTCGCCGGACGACATCGCGACCGTGCAGGCGGGCCTGCGCCGCAGCGAGTCCGAGGGTCAGCGCCGCATGCTGGAGCTGCACGGCGGCTCCCGCGACGGCCTGCTGGTCGCGCCGAACCTGTGGGCGGGCGTCGGCCTGGTCCGCGGCGGCGCCGGCACCGCGCTGGTCGGCAGCCACACCGAGATCGCCGACCGCATCGCCGAGTACGCCGACCTGGGCATCACCGAGTTCATCCTGTCCGGTTACCCGCACCTCGAGGAGGCCTACTGGTTCGGCGAGGGCGTCCTGCCCGAGCTGCGCCGCCGCGGCCTCTGGCGGCACCCGGCCGGTGACGCCGGCACGGCGCAGGGCAGCATCCCGTTCGCCGGGGTCGCCCGCTGAGGGTCCGGTCCCCGTCCGCTGCGTTCGATCGTCCTGTTGCGCCGCTTTGCCACACTCGCGGACTGCAACGGGGGGATCAACAGTGACGATGAGTAGGCGTGCCGTCATGCGGGCGGCGTTGTTCACGGGTGCCGGTGCCGCCGGTGGTGCGGTGGGGATGAGCAAGATCCCGCGGCTGGCCGGCTGGGACCGGCCACCGCTGGGCGGGGGGTACGCGGCCGCGGCGGACGCCCCGGAGGTGCTGCTGAACCCGGGTGTCATGGTCCGCTACTACGTGCGGACCAGTGAACCGGTGGTGGCTTTCACGTTCGACGACGGGCCCGGCCCGCAGTGGACCCCGATGGTGCTCGACACGCTGGACGAGGCCCGGGTCCCGGCCACGTTCTTCATGGTGGGCCGGCACCTGGCCACCCACGAGGCCCTGGTACGCGGCCGGCTCGACCGCCACGAGGTCGGCAACCACTCGTGGTCGCACGACGACCTGGCCACCCTCGACCGGCCCGGGGTGGAACGCGAGCTGGGCCGTACCCACGAGGAGATCGAACGGGTCACCGGGCGGGCACCGGCCCTGCTGCGCCCGCCCTACGGTCACCTCGGCGGGTCCACGGTGCTGGCCGCGGACGCCTTCGGGTACGACATCGCGCTCTGGTCGCACCAGATGCGCGAGCGGCGCTTCCGCGACGACCCCGACGGCCAGGTACGCGACATCGTGGACAGCGTGCGCCCCGGCTCGATCATCCTGGCGCACGACGTCGGCAAGTCCCTTCGCCTGCTGGCGCTGACCCGGCTCGGCGCCATGATCGACGGCCTGCGCGCCCGCGGGTTCCGCTTCGTCACGGTGTCCGAGCTGGCCGCCCTGGACAGCGGCGCGCCGTCACCGGCGCCGGCCCACTGACGCCCACCCACTGACGCCCACCCACCGACGCCCACCCACCGACACCGGCCCACCGAACCGCTCAGGGGGCGAGTTCCGTGGTGAACACCGGCCACCCCTCGTCGGCGATCTTTCCCTCGTCGACCCACGTCTCGGTGTGCGCGCCCCTGAGCACGAAGTTGCCGAAGTCGCCCTCCGGGGCAAGGACCCAGGCCTGCTCCTTGTCACCCGGGACGCAGTCGCGCATCCGGAGGACGCCTTTACGGGTGTCGGTGACGCACTGGTCCGCGCCGGACCCGCCGGCCGCCGGGGCCGCCATGACGACGACGGTGTTGCGGGTGTCCTCGGTGCGTTTGCGGACCTTGGCCGCCTTCATGATCATCCGGGCGGACTCGCTGCCCTTGGTGCCGGCGAAGTCGACGGTGCCGTCCGGGTGCGACGTCAGCAGGTAGCCCTTGCCCGCGTCGAGCGACGACGAGATCTCCACCGGGACGCCGATGCCGATCTCGTAGTTCTTCAGCGTGGAGACGTCCGCGGCGACGAGTTTCGGCCCGCTGGTCGCCGGTGCGGCGGTGGGTGTCCGCGGCGGGGCCGGGGACGAGGTCGCCGACGGCTCCGGTGCCGGTGACACCGAGCTGGGGGCCGGTGCCGGCGTCGGGGCGGCCACCGGCGCCGGGCCGGCACAGGCGGTCAGAGCGGCGGTGCAGGCGGCCGCCATCGCCACCCGGTACGTGCGGAACATGAATCGGTCTCCTCAGAGTTCGCCGCGGTCGACGAGCGTGTACTTGTCGGCGAACAGGGCCTCACCGACCTCGGTCACGTCCGACCGCTTCCTCTCGGCGTCCCACATCAGCCAGCCGTGCTCGTCGCTCTTGATGCTGTAGGTGGGGCGGCCTTTCGCGTCCTTGTCCCCGGTGGCCACCATGGCGAACAGGGTGGCCGCGGTCGGGGCGCAGGTCGCGCCCACCACCGGCGACGCGGCCCGGCCCGGGACGTAGTCGACGCCGAGACAGTAGTCGTCGCCGGCGTAGCCTTCGCCTGCCAGGGAGCGGATCATGTAACGGACCCCGACCGGCTTCAGGACGAACTCCGCCTCGGGGCCCGTACCGTCGGAGAGGTCCAGCTCGTCGGTCGTGCCGTCGATCATGAAGTAGCGGTTGCCGGTCGTCAGCTGGATCGAGAACCGCCGGTCGCCGGCCAGGATCGCGGTCTGCGCGTCCGCCGGCGTCGTGGCCGGCCCGGCGGTTTCCGAGGCCGGCGCCGAGCCCGAGCCCGCTCCTCGGTCCGACGCGGACGGCTCGCCGCCGAACCGGTTCGCCTGATGCAGCACACCCAGCCCGCCACCCAGCAGCACCAGCCCGGCCACGGCCGCCGGCGCCGCGCGGCGCAACACACGCGACCGGGAGGAAGCGACCCGTAGCCCGTCCGCCCCGCCCTGGCCGGTGGTGGGACGGGACGCGCTCGAAACGGGGGCGGGACGGGCCGCTCCCGGATTGCCGGTTGCGGCGTCGAGCGAGCCGGGATGAACCCGCCACGCGGTGCCGGCGGTGTCGTCGGGTGGGCGGACGGCGACCGGTACGGACGGGGACCGCTGGGTCGAGCTGCCCAGCAGCGCGTCGAGCAGTTCACGGGCGGTCGGGCGCTGCTGCGGGTACTTGGCGAGCGAGGCCTCCACGAGGGCGCGCAGCGGTGCCGGCACCCCGGTCAGGTCCGGTGGCTGGGTGAGGATCCGCACGGCCGCCGCGGCCGGGGAGTCGGCCGTGAACGGGGTGCGGCCGGTCGCCGCGTAGGTCACCACCGCACCCCAGGCGAACACGTCCGCGGCCGGCGTCACTTCCTGCCCGTACGCGGGATCGAAGCGCTCCGGTGCCATGTAGGCGACCGTGCCGACCATCTGGTCGGTGCGGGTGTGCATGCTGGTGGCCTCGAACGCGCGGGCGATGCCGAAGTCGATGACCTTGACGCCGCCGAGCGCGATCAGCACGTTGCCGGGCTTGAGGTCGCGGTGGATCACCCCGGCACCGTGGATCGCGGTCAGCGCGGTGGCGATGCCGACGGCCACGCCCTGCAGCAGGTGCCCGGTCAGCGGCCCGCGTTCCTGCACCAGCGTGTTGAGCGCCGGCCCGTCGACGTATTCGACGACGAGGTAGGGCGGGTCGTGGTCGGGGTCGGCGTCGAGCACCGCGGCCGTCGAGAAGGAAGGCACCTGCTGGGCCCGGGTGACCTCGCTGCGGAACCGGCCCCGGAATTCCTCGTCGCCGGCGAACTCGGGGCGGACCATCTTGACGGCGACCGTGGTGCCGTCGGCGGCCCGGCCGCGGAACACCGTGCCCATGCCGCCCTGACCGAGCCTGCTGAGCAGCTCGTAATCGCCGAGCCGGACGGGATCACCAGGACGTAAAGGCATGTGCATGACCCGGGCGATCGTACTCGTCGATCACCCGGGCCGCGACCCGTGCCGGGTCCGTCAGGCGGGCCAGACCATGTCGAGCTGCCGTTCGAACACCGTGTAGCCGCCGCGCGCGAACGCCCGGGCCATCGGCACGTTGCCGAGGTCGGTGGCGGCCCGGATGCGGGGGACGCCCTGAGCGGCGAGGATGCGGGTGCCCTCGGCGAGGATGTCGTCGATGTAGCCGTGCCCGCGCAGTTCCGGCAACACCCCGAGGTAGGCGATGATCGGGTTGTAGCCGTTGTGTGCCGGGATCACGAACCCGGCGGGGGAGCCGTCGGGCAGTTCCGCGATCCGCCACCACTCGTACGGGCTGGCATAGCGCGCCAGCTCGTCGTCGTAGGTGAGCTGGGCGGACTCGGCCGGCGACATCCGGGTCAGCTCGTCGCGGTGGTGCGCGTCCAGGGTGCCGTCCAGGACCCGGGTCATCAGGTCGATGAGCTCGGTGGCGTCGCGGGGCTCGCGGAACGTCAGCCGCCCGGACGGGGCCGCGATCGGGGTGCCGGGCTCCCGGTGCAGGCGGAGCCGTTCGACGAACACCGTGGCGCCGGTGGCCTCCAGCGCGGCGATGCGGGCCCGCATCCCGGTACGCACGGCGTCGTCGTCGCGCCAGTCCGGCGGCAGGTAGCGGGTGTACTCCGGCGGCGCGGGCAGGGTGGCCAGTGCGGCGCGCAGCAGCTGCTCCCCGGCCGCGGCCTCGGTCATGTCGAAGACGTCGAGCACCAGGGGGTGCGGGTCACCGGCCCGGGACCAGAAACCGGCGCGGGCGAGGAGCCGGTCGTCGTCGTCCACCGCCACCCACAACCATGGCAGGTGGCGCCGGCCGGCTTCCAGGTCACCGGCGACCTCGGTGTTGAGGACGTACGGGAATCCGAGGAACAGGTCGATCTCTTCAGTCCCGCGCAGCGGGCGAAGGTGCAGCGTCACGGCTAACTCTCCGGGGAGAAGGGCGCCCGCGGGAAGGAGCGGGCACGGTGATCATGCGGTTCATCGCGTCACGCCTCCTTTCGGTGTCGATGAGGTGCGTAGGTGTACCCGGCCCGCCGCGGTCGCGGCAACCGATTTACCGCCGCTACAGGTCGATGACCAGGCGGGACCCGGCCGCGCGGGACACGCACAGCATCATGCAGTCGTTCGCGGCCTTCTCGGCGCCGGTCAGCACGACGTCGCGGTGCTCGACCTGTCCGGCGAGGACCTTGGTCTCGCAGCTGCCGCAGATGCCCTCCTCGCAGTCGCTGAGCACGTCGAACCCGGCACCGGTGACGACCTTGAGGGCGCTGCGGCCGGCCGGGACCGCGAGCTCGATGCCGGAGCGTTCCAGCCGCAGCGTGAACGCGCCCGGCTCGGCGACCGGCAGATCGGGTGCCGCGAAGTACTCCGCGCGCAGCCGTTCGCCCCGGCCGCGGGCGTCGAGCGCCTCCTGGACGGCGGCGGTGAGCGGGCCGGGCCCGCACACGTAGACCAGGGCGTCCGGCAGCTCGACCAGCAGGTCGTCGAGCAGCTCCGCCACCGGCGGCCGGCCCGCCACCGCGGTCTCGTGGATGCTCACCCCGGCACCGAGCGCGCGGACCCGCTCCAGGAACGGCATGCGCGCGGCGCAGCGGCCGAGGTAGGCCAGCCGCCACGGCGTCCCGTCGGCGCCGAGCCGTTCGGCCATCGGCAGCAGCGGGGTGATGCCCACGCCGCCGGCGATCAGGACGACGGCGGGGGCGGGTTCCAGCGCGAAGTGGTTCCTGACGCCGCGGACGGTGATCCGGTCGCCGGGGCGCAGGCTGCGGTGCACCCACCCGGACCCGCCCCGCCCGGCCGGTTCGTGCCGGACCGCGATCGTCAGGGTCGCGGCCCCGGGGGTCCCGCACAGCGAGTACTGCCGCACCGAGCCGTCGCTCACCACGACGTCGAGGTGCGCGCCCGGCGTCCAGGCGGGCGGCGCGGCCCCGGTGGGGCCGGCCAGCTCGACCGCCAGCACGTCGTCGGCCTCCAGGCGCAGCCCGCGGACCATCAGCTCCGTCACCGCCGGCTCCGTCACGGCTTGTGGACCACGTAGACCTTGCGGAGCCGCTCGGTGACGGTCCACTCACCCAGCCACCCGATCGGGAAGTAGGCGGTCGACCCGGCGGTCACCTCGACCGGCTCGCCACCGTCCTCGGTGACCACCATCCGCCCGGCGATCACGTGGATGATCTCGCCGCGGGTCCGGAACTCCCACCGCGACGTCCCGGGCTCCGACTCCCAGATCCCGGAGATCACCCGCCGGTCCCCGGTGGCGAAGTCGACCCGGCTGCGCACCGTGATCTCCCCGCTCAACGGTTCGGCACTGGGCGGCCCCAGCAGGGATTCCGTGAGGCCGGTGGCCTCCGCCGGCCGGTTGACAACAGTCACGCGCGCGCTCCCTCACGGTCCGCTCGGACACAGTCGCCCAAGTATTGGATCCCAAGACTGTATATCTGGATCCGTGGCCGCGCCAGGCGGCGTCCTACGATGGGCTGTGACCTCCGATCTCACGACCACGCCGGCCCTCGCGGCCGGGACGCTGTCCGCGACGGCGCAACCCCTGATCGACGGAGCCGGCGGGCTCGTACTGCGGCCCTGGGCCGACGGCGACGCGCCGGTCTTCCTCGCGGCCTACGCGGATCCGGAGATCCAGCGGTGGCACACCCGCCGGCCGGGAACCGCGCGGCGGGTGCTGGAGTGGTTCGAGCGCTACCGCCAGGAGTGGGCCCGGGAGACGGGCGCGCACTGGGCCGTGACCCGCGACGGCGGCGAGGTGCTCGGGCGGATCGCGCTCAGCGGCGTCGAGCCCGGCGACGGGATCGCCGGGATCGGCTACTGGGTGCTGCCCGCCGCCCGCGGTGCCGGGGTGGCGCCCCGGGCGCTGACCGCGCTCAGCGCGTGGGCGCTCGCCGAGGGCCGGTTCCACCGGCTGCACCTGGACCACTCGACCCGCAACGAGAGCTCGTGCCGGGTCGCCCTCAAGGCCGGCTTCCGGCTCGAGGGCACCAAACGCAGCGACGCGGTGCACGCCGACGGCCGCCACGACATGCACCTGCACGCCCGGATCCGTGGCGACGCCCCGGCCTAGGGCGGATCAGAAGACCTTGCCGGGGTTGAGGATGCCCTTCGGGTCGAACAGGTCCTTGATCTGCCGCTGCAGGCCGTGGTTGGTCTCGCCGAGCTCGCGGGCCAGCCAGTCCCGTTTCAGCGTGCCGATGCCGTGCTCGCCGGTGATCGTGCCGCCCAGCTCGAGCGCCAGGGCGAAGATCTCGCCGGCCGCGCGCCGGGCCGCCGGCGGGATGTCGCGGGCCGCCGGGTCGACCACGATGATCGGGTGCAGGTTGCCGTCGCCGGCGTGCGCCAGGGTGCAGATCGGCACGCCGTGCCGGGCCGAGATCACCGTGATCTCCTGGATCGCGTCGGCCAGCCGGGAGCGAGGGACCGCGATGTCCTCGATCAGCGGCCGGCCGAGCCGTTCGATCGCGGGCAGGGCCGCCCGGCGCGCCGCCAGCAGGGCGGTGCCGTCACCGCTCACTTCCACCGATTCCGCGTACGGCCGCAGCGCATCCGCCACCAGCGCCGACTCGCCGAGCCCGTCGGTCTGGGCGATCAGCAACGCCGCTCCGCGTGCGCGCAGCGTGGTGCCGAGGTGGGCGTCGACCGCGGTCAGGGTCGCCGCGTCGAGGAGTTCCGCGACGGCCGGCTGGACCCGGGTGGCGCTCAGGGCGAGACAGGCCGTCGCGGCGGTGGCGGCGTCGCGGAACGTCGCGGCGACGGTCGCGGTCTCCACCGGGAGCGGGCGCAGGCGCAGGGTCGCCGACACCACCACGCCGAGGGTGCCCTCGGAGCCCACGAAAAGGCCCGTCAGGTCGTACCCGGCAACGCCTTTGAATGTCGCCGTGCCGGTCCTGATCCGCCGCCCGTCGGCGAGGACGACCTCCAGGCCGAGCACGGAGTCGCGGGTGACGCCGTATTTCGCGCAGCGCAGGCCGCCCGCGTCGGTGGCGATGTTGCCGCCGATCGTGGAGATCTCGTGGCTGGCCGGGTCGGGGGCGTAGCGCAGGCCGTGCTCGTGGGCGGCCCGGTCCAGGTCGGCGGTGATCACGCCGGGTTCGGCGACCGCGGTGGCGTCGTCCGCGCGCACGGCCACGATCCGGTTCATCCGGGACAGGTCGAGGACCACGGTGCCGGTGCCCGCGGTCGACGCCCCGGTCAGGCTGGTGCCGGCCCCGCGCGGCACCACCGGCGTGCCGGCCTCGTGGGCGAGCCGCAGCACCCGGCTGACCTCGGCGGCGTCGCGCGGGAAGACGACGGCGGCGGGCCGTCCTTGCGGAGGCCACCCCGATCGATCGGTACGCCGTGACTCCAGCACCCCGGCGTCGCTGGTCCACGCGACATCCGCGGCCGGCAGCCACTCCGCCGCGGACGGGGCGGCGGCGGTGGCCGGGGTGCTCAGGTGTCCGGTCGTCACTTCTCGACCGGCCTTGCCGGGTCCGAGCTCCACGCCGACCACGAGCCCGGGAACAGCGCGGCGTCGATCCCGGCGATCGCCAGCGCGGCCACCTCGTGCGCGGCGGTCACCCCGGAGCCGCAGTACACGCCGACCTTGCCGCCGGTGAGGCCGGCGAACCGTTCCCGCAGCTCGGCGGTGGGCAGGAACCGCTGGTCGCGCAGGTTCTCGCCGGTGGGGGCGCTCAGCGCACCGGGGATGTGCCCGGCGCGGGGGTCGACCGGCTCGACCTCGCCGCGGTAGCGCTCGCCGGCCCGCGCGTCGAGCAGCACCCCGGGCCCGGGCAGCGCGGCGGCCTCGTCGGCGGTCAGCGTGGGCAGGTGACCGGGGGAGAGCACGATGTCGCTGGGCTGCCGCGGGCCGGCGTCGCCGGTGGCCACGTCGTAGCCGGCGTCCACCCAGGCGGCGAGCCCGCCGTCGAGGATCCGCGTCGTGCCGACCCCGGCCCAGCGCAGCAGCCACCAGGCCCGGGCCGCGGCCAGTCCGCCGCTGTTGTCGTAGACGACCACGCCGCGGCGCCGGGTGACACCCCAGCGGCGGGCGTCGACCTGCAGGTCGGCCAGGGCCGGCAGCGGGTGCCGGCCCTGGGCCGGGTCCGTGGCATGGGCGGCCAGCTCGGTGTCCAGGTCGACGTAGACGGCCCCGGGCAGGTGCCCGTCGCGGTAGTGCTCGTGCCCGTCCGGGTCACCGAGCGCCCACCGTACGTCCAGCAGCACCGGCGGGCCGGGATCGGCGAGCCGGGCGTGCAGCTCAGCGGCGGTGACCAGCACGTCGGCGCGGCTCATGCCGTGGCCCGGACGATCTCGGCGCCGTTGCGCAGCTTCTCCAGGAACAGCACGATCAGGGCGGCGACCGTACGGTGCGTGACGTCGTTGAGGATGTCGTGCCGGCCGCCCTCGATGACGACCGGCGCACCGGGGTACCGCACGGCCTGGAGCGGGCTGATCGTGTCGGCGCCACCGTGCACCCCGAGTGTGGGGATACTCCCATAGCCCGTAGGCTCTATCAACTCTGTAGGAATTGGGGCCGAAAAAAGCGAGGCGCCGCCGCTCAGTACCCGCTGGTGGTTCGGGCACGCGGTACGTGCCTCGACCTCGGCCTCCAGCCCGCTCAGGTCGAACGTGGCCAGGTCGACGACCGCGCTGGGCCGCGCCGGGCTGCCCGGGAGACCGGCCAGGACCAGGCCGTCGAGCCCCGGCACCGCACGCCGGGCCAGGGCCAGCGCGAACAGGGCGCCGGTATCCGACCCGGCCACCACCCTCGGCCCCGGCAAAGAGTCGTCGACCAGCAGTTTCTCCGCCGCGGCTAGGCTCGCGGGCAGGTCGGCGGTCACATCGGGCAGCACCCGCACCCGGTACCCGTCGGCGGCGATCCGCCGGCCGAACCGCGCATACACCCCGGTGGTCTCACCGCGCCCGGCGGCGACGATGACGGTCCCCCGGGGGGCGATGCCCTCGGGTTCGTCCCAGAAGTCGGTCATGTGCACAGCCTCGCCGATGCCGGGGGTGCGCGTCCAACAATGTTCCGCTATCACCATCGACAACCGTTCGTTATCGATCGAGACTCCTGCGAAGAGGTCAACCAAATCGGTGTGTCCCGGCAGCGACCCGCGGCATGCGTCACCCCGCATCCATCCGAGGTATCGACCAAAGTCAACCCTCCCCTTTGAGGCATGCGACTCGTAATCTCAACGCCATGGAGCGGCGAGATCGTCAGATGCAGATCATGACTCTCATGGGCAACCGCATCGATCAGGAACATGCGCTGATCAACAGCCGCATGACATGGCTGATGACGCTCAATGGGTTCCTGCTTGCCATCTATGGCGTTGCGGTGACCAACTCTGACAAATTTGCCAGCGGCAAGGCTTTCGGGATCGTCGTCATCGGAAGCAGTGCGGTAGGTGCGATTTGCAACGCCTCCGCCATTTACTCACACTATTGGGCATCGCGCGCCTTGAAAGAGACGGAACAAACGGCGCGGTGGGCGCTTGATGATAAGCACATCGATGAAGACGATATGAAGGATCCCGCATACTTGTTCCGCCTGTTCGGGCGCGATCCCGGCGCCGTGGGGTCCGGAGGTCCGGCTAAGTCGAAAGCCACACATCCCTTCTGGCCTCTGCACAAATTGATGCACCCGTGGAACCTTTTGCCGATCGTTTTCGACGTCGCCTTCGTCTTGCTCCCCTTCGTTGAGCTGGAAATCAAACTCAAGGGTTCCAGCTATAGGGTGCCGCCCCTTATGGCAGCACTACCGCTGCTGCTCCTGCTCTTGACTTTCGTGTCTTTTTTGCACGAGCGGCTGATGGAGAGGCGGCGCGCTGGTTGAGACGGCACGACAGCCGCGCGCAAGCAGGCAGACCCACGCGCTTGACGCTGCGCTTGTGCCCAGTCGTCAGAAGGTGGGGCAGAGGTGCCTGCGAACCGCTTTCAAGATCTTCGCTGACTTCACCTTCCCGAATCCAGTTGGGTGGTCCGGTGACGTGAATCTCTTGCCCGCAAGTTCGATCAGCTTGTCCTTGTCATCCGGCCACTTCTTCACTGAAGAGCACTGGCTACGACCACGGCTGACAGCCCGGTCGGGCTTCTCCCCGACGATGTCGGGGTCGATATCGACGAGGTCGTTGATATAGGCAGCGGTTGCTTCCATCGAGATGGAAGCGGCTCCATCGGACGTGGGAGTCGCTACGCTTCCGTGCTTGCCTGCGGTTGCTTCGTTGCTGGTGCAGCCGGCGAGCATAAGCAATGCGGTCAGAACGAGAATTCGGTGGAAACTCACTATGGATTGATCCTTGTGATGAAGCTTGCGTGGGCGGCAGTCGTGCGGCCGACCTTGGGAATCCACCAGCGAGCCATCCCGGTCAGACTTTAGTGCCGAGGGAATATCCGAGCTTTTCGACCACCCGGGCTGCCTCGACGAGATTCCCGGGCCGTTCGTCTTCGACAGCCCGAACCAGGTCGGCGGCGTCCTCGTGGTCCTGCCAGGCGTGATCATGTGGAGCGTGCACCACGAGGCCGCCCTCCTGGACGAAGCGCAGCTCCCAGACCACATGCATAGGCGCTTGGCGTTTGGCCACCATGAGGCGGGGTGTGCTGCGGCCGGTGCCACGCAGGTCGAGATGGGGCAGCAGGTACTCACGGAAGATCATGGGTGTCCTCGTCGGTCCAGGGGAGCACTGTGATCAACGAGGGTGGCCGGCTTTAGAAATGCGTTCAGGCGGTCGGCAGGCTCTATGTCCCGACTGTGATCTTGCGGACTTCCATGACGCCTGAAAGGGAACTCAGAGCCTGCAGACCGTCGTTGCTACTCGATCGGCGCCGCACCGACCTGAATCCACCAGCGGTCGCTCGAGTTCTCGCCGCCGCGTGCCTGAGCGTAGGCGGCGCTGTTGCTCCGACGCATTGGCCACTCGGGCTGTGGGACTTCCTCGATGGCGTCGCCGCGGTCCGGGACGCGGCCCCGAGGGCGAACGACCGAGGCCCCGAACTTGCGTCGAGCCCGGGCTTTGCATGCGGCAGGGATCAGATTCCCTGCTTGTCCACGTCGGTGACCCGCACCGAGATCGACGTGTTCCTGCTCGCTGTCGACAGTGACTCCGTCGGCACGGTGTACTCCTCTCCGGTCACCTCCAGCGGTCCGATGATGGGACCGCTTTCATCGCCCTTGATCGGGTAGGTGACGTCCCATGTTTCGTCCGATGACAAGTCCGGACCGACGTAGCCCAGCTGGACTTTTCGGCGGCGAGGCCGCGCCGCATTTCAGCGGGTCGGCAGCCTGTCGTGACCACATTGGTGGGGTGGATGCCATTGGTATGACCGCTTACGGCTTACTGAACGGGACGGTCACTATGATCGTCGCGCTTGACAGCAAACGTGACGGTCGCCGTGTCCGCTCGTACCTCGTCCGGCAGCCCGGCCTGCTTGGTCGTGGCGTTGCGGTGCCCGTCAGGCGAGGTGGACCCTTGGCGTGCTGAGCATGCGGAACAGGAAGTACCGCATGCAGTCATGATGCAATGACCGCCACCCGTTGATTATCGATCGGTGTTACTTATCAATCGGTTGCTACGGTCGCGCCATGGGACCTGTCCTCGACATCGTGGCACTGCGCAGCCTCATCGGCGTCGCCGACTGCGGTGGCTTCCACCGCGCCGCCGAGGTGCTGCGGATCAGCCAGCCCGCGGTCAGCCAGCACATCCGCCGCCTCGAGAAGGCGGTCGGCCGTCCGCTCGTCGAACGCCGTGGGCGCGGCGCCGCCTTCACCGCCGACGGCCAGGCGCTGCTCGCCGAGGCCCGGCGCATCCTCACCGCGCACGACGACGCCCTGCGCCGGCTCGCCGGGCCCGAACCGGCCACGATCACCGTCGGCACCACCGAGCACGCCGCCGACCTCATCCTCCCGATCGTGACCGAGGCGCTCGCGGTCTCGCACCCCGATCATGCCGTCCGCTTCCGCATCGACCGCACCGCCCGCCTCGACGACGCGGTCCGGCACGGCACGCTGGACCTGGCGGTCTCCATGTCGGAGATCTCCAGCGCCCGGGCCGAGCCGGTCGGGTCGCTGCCGCTCACGTGGTACGCCGCACCGGGCTGGAGCCCGCCGGCACCCGGCGGCGCCTGGCCGGTCGTCGCGATCGAGGAGCCGTGCCTGCTGCGCGGCCGGGCTCTCGACGCCCTCACCGGCGAGGGCCTGCGCCCCTACGTGGTCTGCGACAGCGGCTACCTCGCCGGGGTGGCCGACGCGGTTCGCGCCGGCCTGGGCGTGGCCCTGCTGGCGGGCACGGCCCCCGAGGGCCTGACCGCCCGCACCGACCTGCCCCCGGTCGCCCCGGCGGCGCTCGGCCTGCACGCCCGCCCCGGAGCCGTCCCCGGCCTCGCCGCGACCGTCCTGGCCGCGCTGCGCACCGCCCTCGGCCCGGCGGCCGGCCGTCCGGCGTGAACGGGGGCCGCGATCGGCCCGGCAGCCGGCCGTCCGGCGTGAACGGGGGCCGCGATCGGCGCTACTGTCCGGACGGAGGCTGACATGGATGATCGTCGGAGACTGACCCGGCCCGACGCGGGGTTGCGTGACACCTGGCTCGCCGCGTACGCGGAATGGCCCGCGGGTTCCCACGTGGACGCGTCCGGGCTGCGTGACGGTGACGACGTGCGCAGCCCGGAAGGCTTCGCCGCGTGGGTGGCGAAACTGCTCGGCTGCGCGGACCCGGGGGCACCGCTCCCGCCGGGCCACGTCGTGCACTCGACCTACTGGTGGATCACCGAGGGCACGTCGGTGCTGGGGTCGGTCGAGCTGCGGCACGACATCGGCCATCCGCTGCTGCTGGCGGCGGGCGGCCACATCGGCTACAGCGTCCGGCCCGGGCGGCGCGGGCGCGGCATCGCCACGTGGGCGCTGGCGGCGACGCTCGACCAGGCCCGGTCGCGCGGCCTGGACCGGGTGCTGCTGACCTGCTCGCCGGAGAACGCGGCGTCCGCCCACATCATCGAGAGGGCCGGTGGCGTGCTCGAGGACATCCGGGAGACGGCGGTCGGACCCAAGCGGCGGTACTGGATCTCCTGCTGAACTCGTCGATGATGGGGTGATGGACGACTTCCTGGAGGTTGCCGGGCGCCTGATCGCCGTGCCGTCCACCGCGGACCGGCCGGCCGAGCTGGAACGCGCGCTGGAACTGGTGCTGGCGTACGTCGGGCCGGGGTTCGAGGTCGAGCGGTTCAGCTCGCGCGGCAAGCCCAGCGCGCTGGTGTGGCGGACCGGGCCGCGGCCGCATTTCCGGGTGCTGCTCAACGGGCACCTCGACGTCGTGCCCGCCCCGGACGAAATGTTCACGGCCCGGATCGAGCACGGGCGGATGTACGGCCGGGGCACGCAGGACATGAAACTGGCCGCCCTGGTCATGGCCGGGGTGTTCCGTGACGTGGCGGCGGATCTGCCCTACCCGGTCGGGCTGCAGCTGGTCACCGACGAGGAGGTCGGCGGGTACGACGGCACCGCGCACCAGATCGAGCGGGGCGTCAGCGCGGACTTCGTGGTGATCGGGGAGCAGAGCGGGCTGCGGATCGTCACCGGGTCGAAGGGCATCCTGCAGGTCCGGTTGACGGCGACGGGGACGGCGGCCCATGCCGCGTACCCCTGGCTGGGTCGTAATGCCCTGCTGGTCCTGAACGAAGCGATCGCGCGGGTGCTGGACCGCTATCCGGTGCCGGCGGCCGAGGCATGGACGACCACGGTGACCGTCGCCCGGATCGAGACCGGGAACCGCGCGGTCAACCAGGTGCCGGCCGAGGCCACCGCCTGGCTGGACATCCGGTTCCCGCCGGAGGACACCGCGATCAACGGGCGCGACGCGGCGCAGGTGCGGGCGTATCTGTGCGAGCTGTCCGGCGTGGAGGTCGTGGTGGACAGTCTCGGGCCGCCGCACCGGGCCGAGCCGGACACCGGTTTCGTGCGGGCGTTGCGGGCGGCGGCGAACGAGGCCGGGTTCAGCGGGGCGTTCCTGCGCAAGCACGGGGCGGCGGACGGGCGCTTCTACTACGCCGCCGGGACGGACGCGGTCATCTTCGGGCCGGGCGGCGACGGGCAGCACGGACCGGGGGAGTACGCCGACCTGTCCACCGTCGAGCCGTACCGCCGGGCCCTGACGTCGTTCCTGCGCCGGAAAATTTTCTCGGGCGTCCAGCACGGATCGTGACGGGTCGCCGGGACCCGTCGTGTTCAGGATCTTCCCAGGGTGGGGCGGTCGCCGGGCCGGCGCCGGACATCGACGCACGGTGACGAAACGGTCGTTGCGCCGTGTCACCAACCTGTGGAGAACCTTTTCTGGGAAAAAGCTTTGAACCCCTGCGGTGATCGCTTCGTACTGATGGCTGTCGACGACGTTTGTCCTACGAATGCATGACGAAAGGGCCGAGCATGAGTCGTGTCCACTACGGCACCCGAGGCGTGAATCGCCTGTCGCGCCGACGGGTTCTCGCCATCGCCGCGACGGTGGGGGTGGGTGCCTCCGTAGCCGGTGTCGCCGGGCTGAGCCTCGCCGGTGAGAGCGGCGGAGCGGGTGCCGGCAGCGAACCGCTGGTGCTCTCCCTGCGTGACGCGAAGAAGGGCACGTTCGATGTCTTCTTCGGTGGTGAGAAGGTCGTCATCGAAGATGCTGATCTTGTGAAGAAGCTGCTCAAAGCCGTCAAGCGCTGACCAGGAAGGTAGACGATGTCATCGCACCGCGAAGCACCGGAGATCAGCAAGGACCCGGTCGCCGACAGCGCCGACCTGTACGCGTTCGTGAGCCCGGACCACCCGGACACGGTCACGCTGATCGCGAACTACGTCCCGTTGCAGCTGCCGTCGAGCGGCCCGAACTTCTTCGAGTTCGGCGACGACGTGCTCTACGAGATCCACGTCGACAACAACGGTGACGGGCGCCCCGATCTGACGTACCAGTTCCGTTTCCGGACCGAACTGCGTAACGACCGGACCTTCCTTTACAACACCGGTCCGATCGAATCGCTGGACAGCGAGAACTGGAACCGCCGGCAGTTCTACTCGGTCACCAAGGTGGACGAGCACGGTAAGCACACCGTGCTCGCCGAGAAGCTGCCGTGCCCGCCCTGCAACGTGGGCCCGCTGTCGATCCCGGACTACGACAAGCTCGCCGAGGACGCGGTGCACAAGCTGAAGTCCGGCGAGAAGGTCTTCGCCGGGCAGCGTGCCGACCCGTTCTTCGTCGACCTCGGCGCGATCTTCGACCTCGGCACGCTGCGGCCGTTCCAGGACAAGCACCTGGTCGGGCAGAAGCTGTTCAACTACGCCGGCAAGGCCGTCAACGCCACCGACCAGATGAACGTGCACAGCATCGCCATCCAGGTGCCGCTGCACATGGTCCGCAAGGACGGCAAGAAGAAGGTCCGCGGGCGCGACCCGGGCGCGGTCATCGGCGTGTGGACCGCCGCCAGCCGGCGTCAGGTCCAGGTCCGCAACGGCCGCAAGAACGACGAGGACGTGTACGTGGGCCCGCAGGTCCAGGTCTCGCGGCTGGGCAACCCGCTGTTCAACGAGGTCATCGTCCCGATGGCGCGCAAGGACGAGTGGAACAGCCTGCCGCCGAGCGAGGACAAGAAGTTCGCCGAGTTCGTCGAGACCCCCGAGCTCGGGGCGCTGCTCCCGGTGCTGTACCCGGGTCTGTTCGACAACCTCGCCGAGCTCAACAAGGCGAAGACCGCCCGTGCCGACCTGGTCGCGATCCTGCTCACCGGCATCCCGGACGGGCTGATCGACAACTTCCAGAACAACACCGGCACCACCCAGGCCGACATGCTGCGCCTGAACACCGCGGTGCCGCCGTCGAAGCAGGAGAACGGCTTCGGCCTGCTCGGTGGTGACCTGGCCGGCTTCCCGAACGGCCGGCGCGTCGCCGACGACGTGGTGTCGATCTCGCTGCGGGCGATCGCCGGCGTGACCGTGCCGCTGGTGGACGAGAAGTTCAAGCCGGACGCGGCCGCCGCGCTGGTCGAGCAGGGCCTCACCGCCAAGGACGCCAGTTCCAAGCTGCTCAAGAGCTTCCCGTTCCTGGGCATCCCGTTCGACGGCTTCAACAACCCCGAGGCGGACAAGTGAGCGTCGGCGTGCACCACCATCACACCCTCGCCCCGTCCGGGCAGGGCACGGTGGTCCTCAACATCGGGCAGGGCATCGGGGCGATGGTCATCCACACCCCGGGCAGCCTGCACGGTCACGAGATCGAGGTCAGCCCGGTCGACGACGCCGCGACCCGCACGCACGCCGCGGTCCGGGCCCGGTACGTCCGCGACGGCGTCCGGTTCAGCGTCGTCATCGACAGCCTGCCCGCCGGCCGGTACGTCGTCTGGCGTGACCCGGTCACCCCGCTGGCCGAGGTCGAGGTCGCCGGCGGCTGCGTCGCCGAGTACGAATGGCCTGAGACGCCGGACAGGTAGCTCACCCCCCACGAGGGACCGCCGGGTCCGATCAAGGACAGATTGCTGGCCCGGCGGCCCCGTCGCGGCTCATGGTTGCCTCCCATCCGTGCATCGAGGGAGACAACCGTGAGCGACACGCTCGAGCCCGGCGACGCGCTGCCGGTCGACCAGCCGCTGTACGCCGCGGCTGGTCGTTGCCGTCTGGTCTTCCAGAGCGACGGCAACCTCGTCCTGTACTGCGAGCGCCCGGCCGGGTGGATCCCCCGCTGGTCCACCGGCACCGGGGGACAGCCGGTGGACCGCGCCGTCCTGCAGGAGGACGGCAACCTCGCCCTGTACCACCAGGGCGCCCCGGTCTGGTCGTCGGCGACCTGGATGCACCCGGGGGCCCGGCTGGTGGTCCAGGACGACGAGAACGTGGTGATCTACCAGGACGACGTGCCGGTCTGGGCCAGCGTCACCTCCCTCGACGGGCCGCCCTGACGTGTCACCCTGGGTGTATCTGCTGCGCGGCGGGCCACCGGGCCGAGGTCATGGCCGAGCGGCAGGCTCTCCTGTCATGATGACCAGCTGCTGCGTCGCCCGGGTCATCGCGACGTAGCGGTCCACCGCACCCTCGACGCCGTCGCCGAAGCGCTCCGGGTGCACGAGCACGACCAGGTCGAACTCCAGGCCCTTGGACAGCTCCGGGGTCAGCGACCGGACCCGGTCCGTCGCCCGGAAGCCGGGGTCGCCGATCACACAGGCGATCCCCTCCTCGTGCGCGGCGAGCCAGGACTCCAGGATCGCGCTCAGGTCCGGCACCGATCCGTGTACGACGGGCACGCCGCTGCTCCGGATCGACACCGGCACGTTCGCGTCGGGCAGCACGGCGCGGATGACCGGCTCCGCCTCGGTCATGACCTCCTCGGGGGTGCGGTAGTTGACGCTCAGCGCGGCCAGGCCGGCCCGCTCGATCCCGACCCGGGCCAGCCGCTCGCGCCACGACTCGGTGAAGCCGTGCCGGGCCTGCGCACGGTCCCCGACGATCGTGAAACTGCGCGCCGGGCAGCGCAGCAGCAGCATCTGCCATTCCGCGTCGGTCAGCTCCTGCGCCTCGTCCACCACGATGTGCGCGAACGGCCCGGCCAGCACGTCCGGCTCGGCCTTCACCAGCGCGCTGGTGTCGGTGAGGGCGTCGCGCACGTCGTCGGCCCGCAGCATCGGCAGCCAGCCCTCGTTGTCGTAGTCGGAGGCGAGGATGTCGTCGAAGACCGTGTCCATGCGCTGGCGTTCCGCCGCGGCCGCCGTGTCGTGCCGCTGCTGCCGCCGGGACGCCTCCGGGTCGCCGAGCCGCTGCCGGGCCGCGTCGAGCAGGGGCAGATCCGCGACGGTCCAGGCCCGCGGATCGGCACGCTGCAGCTTGCGTACGTCGTCCGGGCCGAGCCACGGCGCGCACCGCCGCAGGTACGCGGGCACCGACCACAGGTCCGCCACCAGGTCGGCCGCCTCGACCAGCGGCCACACCCGGTTGAACGCGGTGGCCAGCTCGCGGCTGCGGCGCAGGTCCGTGGCGGACACGTCGTGCTTGTCCACCAGGACGGCCAGCAGCTCCTGACGGACCAGGTCCCGGGCGTCGTTGTGGGCGATCCCGGGCTCCGCCGCCTCGAACGCCGCCGCCCAGTCGTCCGGGGTCAGCCGCAGGCCGTCGACCGTCATCGCCGTCGCGGGCGGTTCCTCGTAGAACCGCACGGCCGCCTCGATCGCCGTGACCATGGCGGCGGACGACTTCAGCCGGGACACCTCCCGATCGGTCTCGGGTGCCGCCGTGGCCCCTTCCGCGACGAGGTCCCGTACGGTGCAGGTCCGCACGCCTTCCTCACCCAGGCTGGGCAGCACGTCGGCGACGTAGGCCAGATAGGGCTCGTGCGGCCCGACGAACAGCACGCCGCCCTTGCGGTGCCCGAGCCGGGGATCGGAGTACAGCAGGTACGCGGTGCGGTGCAGCGCGACGACCGTCTTGCCGGTGCCCGGCCCACCGTCGACGACCAGCGCCCCGCGCGACCCGGCCCGGATGATGGCGTCCTGGTCGGCCTGGATGGTGCCGAGCACGTCGCGCATCCGGGCGGAGCGGTTGGTGCCCAGGCTGGCGATGAACGCGGACTGGTCGTCGAGCGCGGCGGCATGCCCGGTGAAGCCCTCCGGGGTGAACACCTCGTCCCAGTAGTCGCCGACCTTTCCCCGGGTCCAGCGGTACCGCCGGCGGCTGGCCAGCCCCATCGGGCCGGCGTGGGTGGCCCCGAAGAACGGCTCGGCGGCGGGGGAGCGCCAGTCGAGCAGCAGCGGGCGTCCCGCGGCGTCCTTGAGCCCGAGCCGCCCGATGTACACCGGCTCGGGGTCGTCCTCGCGCACCATGTGCCCGAGACACAGGTCCAGCCCGAAGCGCTTCAGGGTGCGCAGCCGGGCGGTCAGCCGGTGGACCTCCATGTCCCGGTCCATCGCCGCCTGCCCCTCGCCGCCGGGCGCCTTGAGCGCGGCGTCGAGCCGCTCGGCCAGGTCGGCGGAGGTCTGCTCGAGGCTTCGGGTGATGGCCGCGAAGTGCCGCTCGTCCCCGGCGATCAACGCCGGCGCGGCCTTGGCGGACAGCCGTTCGGGAAGGTCGAACGCGCTGGTGGTCAGTGGCTGCACGAGATCCCTTTTCTCCAGATTTTTGGCCTCGGCCGATCATTCTGCGGCACACCCGGGGTCTTGCCACAAGCCCCGGGGTGCGATATACGTTAGGAGTGGAAGGGGTGCTTTGTCCCCCTGGTCCGCCGCTCTTCTCCCCCTTCTTGACCTGGGCCATCCCTCTGCGTGACCGTTCACGAGCGGGAGGTCCGGAGCGCGCCAACCGTGCCGTCGGCAGCCGGCCGTCAGAACTGCTTCCTGATCCAGGTCACGCAGCCCCGGTCGAGCTCGTCGAACGAGACGCCGAGGTTCTTCTGCGCCGCCTCGTCGAACGACGTGCCACGGACCCGGTACACGTCCGTGACGAACCCGAGCATCCGGTCCCGGCCGTACTTCTGGGCCATGCAGTCGACGGCGAACGCACCCCAGCCGTAGAACTGGTCGACGGTCGGCAGCTTGGACGTGATGTCCGGCCGGAGCACGTCGATGGAGTCGTAGGGCCGCTTGCTGTTCACCAGTGCGCGGACAGCCGGTGCGCGGTCACTGCGCACGGCCGGGCGCCCGTCGTACGACACGTACTCGGCGAAACCCTCCGACAGCCACTCCACGTCCATCTCGACCGGCAGCTTGCCGATCCCGGTGCCGTCACCCGCGACGACGTGACCGAGCTCGTGCTGGATGATCTCCCGCAGGCCGGCACCGCTGTCCAGGCCCGACGACTTGAGCACGACCTCGTACTGGATGTGGTTGATGTCCTTGGCGTACCCCTGGTACCCGTCGAGGTCGTCGTCCTCCTTGAACCAGGTGCCCCACTCCTTGTCGGTGGCAAGGTAGATCCGGTACTTGTCCGGGGACGAGCCGATGACCTGCGCGTACCGGTCCGTGACGGCGGCCGCCTTGTCCGCGGCGGCGGCGACCTCCGCGAGCCGCTTGGCGTTGCCCCGGCTGGCACCGACCGTCACCCGCTCGCCCTGGGCGAACACCATCCCGCCGCGCTGCCACGGGGTCGGCTCCCAGGTGTCGCTGCGCTTGGCGGAGCCGACCCCGGAGATCAGCCAGTTGTCCTTGTCCTTGCGCAACGTGAGCTTCTGGTTGATCCGCGGGGTGCCCAGCGGCCCGACCTGCTGGGAACCGGCGCACTCGGGCACGCTGAAGCAGTAGTTGATCCGATAATCGGACTCCCAGCGCACGTCGTTCTCACTCGTGAAGTTCGACGACGTGTCCTCGTACTCGAAAGAGGTGACGCCGAGCGCCCGAAGTGCGGTGAAAAGATCCTTGTAGTACGCCACGACCTTCGGCTTGCCGGGGTCGACGGAGGCGAGCCAGCCCTTCAGGTCACCGTCGAGCAGCGCCTTGGCCTGCCCGGCGAGCGCGGTCTCCACGAGCCGCTGGGTCGGGACATGCGGGGCCGGGGTTCCGCCCGAGACCCTGGTGGGCATCGTGAAAGGCTCGCCGGTGGCGACGTACCTGGTGAAGCCGGGCTCGCTCCCGCTCGCCGAGGTGGTCAGCACGACGGCCACGGCGGCACCGGCCACGAGCACCCCGGCAAGGGCGGAACCGATGACGAGCCGCTTGCGCGACCGGCGCGGGGCCTGCACCGCCGGCGCGGTCGGGCCGATGGGTGAGGCGGCCCCGGCGGACGCGGTGGGTCCGACGGGCGCGGGCGGGGTGTTCGGCGCGACCGGTCCGGCCTGGCCGGGCCACGGCTGGAAATACGAGGGCATACCGGGCGGCGTGAACGCGGCCGGGCCGGGGCCGCCCTGCGACGGCGCGGCGGGGCCGGGCTGAAACGTGCCGGGCCGCGACGGCGTGGCCGGGCCGGCGGGCTGTGGCGGGCCGGGTTGCGGTTGCGCGGCGGGGCCGGGCTGGGCCGAGCCGGCCTGCGTCGGGTCGGGCTGGGACGGGCCGGGCTGGGACAGTGCGGCGGGGCCGGGGGCGCTGGGCCTCGGGGTGCTGGGCCTCGGGGTGCTGGGCCTCGGGGTGGTGGGCATGCCGGGCCGGCCGTCGGGGGGTTCGGGGAACGCGGAGGAGCGAAGGTGCACGATCGCAGATCTAAGCAGCTCACACCCGTTCTCGCTGCCCCGTGGGCTACCCGTCGGTGCGCAGCGGCCAGACCTCGACCACGCCGTGGGCGACCGCGCACGGGGTCCGGGACACCATCGTGATGGCTTCCTCGAGCGTGTCCGCCTCGATGATGCCGAAGCCGGCGACCGGCAGCGCGGCGCTCAGGAACGGGCCCTCGGTCGTGGTGACCCCGCCCGCGCCGGGGTTGCGGACCTGGACGGGTGTTCCGGCGATGCCTGTCTCGGCGCCGCGCCGGACCAGCTCGGCGTCGTGGGCGTGGGCGGCGTCGCGGACGGCCGGGTCGGTCCGGTCGTAGCCGGCCTCGTCGCCGTATCCGATGGTCACGAACCTGGCCATGCTGGCTCCCTCTGCCGGACGGTCGCTACCGGTAGTGCCCTTTTCGCCGGGGTTCTACCACTCCCGCAGAAAGAAGGGCCAGGGCCAGCGCATGCTGGGCCCCGGCCCGGCCTCGGCGGGAGCTGCGATCCGCACCCCCCACCGAGCTACGACATGGTCTTGCTCAGAGGTCTACGGTCTGACCTTTGCCGACGACGACGATGCCGGCGTCCGAGACCGTGTAGCGCTTGCGGTCGCGGTCGAGGTCGACGCCGATCTCGGCGCCTTCCGGGATGATCACGTTCTTGTCGATGATCGCGTTGCGGATGACCGCGCGGCGGCCGACCTGGACGCCTTCCATGAGGACCGCGCCGTCGACGTGGGACCAGGAGTTGACCCGGACGTTGGGGGAGATGACCGAGCGTTCGACCAGGGCTCCCGAGACCACGACGCCGGGGGAGATCATCGACTCGATGGCGCGGCCGGCGCGGTCGTCGAAGCCGTGGACGAACTTCGCCGGCGGCCAGGAGCCGTGGTTGGTGAAGATCGGCCATTCCATGTTGTAGAGGTTGAAGACCGGCAGCGTGGCGATGAGGTCCATGTGGGCGTCGTAGAACGAGTCCAGCGTGCCCACGTCGCGCCAGTAGCCACGGTCGCGTTCGGTGCTTCCGGGGACGTCGTTGTCGCGGAAGTCGTAGACGTTGGCCTCGCCCTTCTCGACCAGCATGGGGATGATGTTGCCGCCCATGTCGTGCTTGCTGTCGGGGTTCTGCGCGTCGCGGGAGACCGCCTCGCACAGGGCCTTGGTGGTGAAGACGTAGTTTCCCATCGACGCGTAGATCTCGTCGGGGGAGTCGGGGAGTCCTTCGACCTCGGTGGGCTTCTCACGGAAAGCGCTGATGCGCTTGCCGTCGGGGCCGACGTCGATGACACCGAACTGGTCGGACATGGATTTGGGCTGGCGGATGCCGGCCACGGTCACCGAGGCACCCGAGGCGATGTGGTCGTTGACCATCTGCTTCGGGTCCATGCGGTAGATGTGGTCGGCGCCGAAGACGATGACGTAGTCCGGGCTCTCGTCGTTGATCAGGTTGAGGCTCTGATAGATCGCGTCCGCCGAGCCGGCGAACCAGCGCGGGCCGAGCCGCTGCTGGGCCGGGACCGGCGTGACGTAGTTGCCCAGCAGTGTCGACATCCGCCACGTCTTGGTGATGTGCCGGTCGAGCGAGTGCGACTTGTACTGGGTCAACACGACGATCTTCAGATACCCGCCGTTGGCGAGATTCGAGAGAACAAAGTCGATCATGCGGTAGATGCCGCCGAACGGGACGCCGGGCTTGGCCCGGTCCGCGGTGAGGGGCATCAGGCGCTTGCCTTCGCCACCTGCCAGAACGATCGCGAGCACCTTTGCAGCCATGTCCGAGAACCTAACTTTCCGAGGGCGCCCGCGCCAGTCGAAAGGCTTAAGCTACGTCACGTGACCGACTCGCGTTCGAAATCCCCCAGCGACACTCTCCGCGTCGACCTGATCACGCGGGAATACCCCCCGGAGGTCTACGGCGGCGCCGGCGTGCACCTCGAATACCTCGCCCGTGACCTGCGCCCCCTCGCTGACGTGCGGGTTCACTGCTTCGGCGCGCCGCGCGACGAGCCCGGGGTGACCGCGTACCCGGTGCCCACCGAATTGACCGATGCCAATCCCGCGCTCCGCACCATGGGGATCAACCTGGCGATGGCCGCCGGAGCCGCCGGGACCGGCATCGTGCACAGCCACACCTGGTACGCGAATTTCGCCGGTCACACCGCGAAACTCCTGCACGGCGTCCCGCACGTGGTCACCACGCACAGCCTCGAGCCGCTGCGCCCGTGGAAGGCCGAGCAGCTCGGTGGCGGTTACGCACTGTCGTCGTTCTGTGAGCGCACCGCCATCGAGGGTGCCGACGCGATCATCGCGGTCTCCGGCGGGATGCGGCGCGACGTGCTCGCGGCCTATCCCACCGTCGACCCGGACAAGATCCACGTGGTCTACAACGGGATCGACACCGAGCAGTACGCCCCGGACCGCGGCACCGACGTGGTCGAGCGCCTCGGCATCGACCTGGACCGCCCGAGCGTGGTGTTCGTGGGGCGGATCACCCGGCAGAAGGGCCTGCCGTACCTCCTGCGGGCCTGCCACGACCTGCCGGGCGAGGTGCAGATCGTGCTGCTCGCCGGTGCGCCCGACACCCCCGAGATCAAGGCCGAGGTCGAGGGCCTGGCGATCCAGCTGCGCGACGCCCGTGACGACAAGGGCGTGATCTGGGTGCAGGAGATGCTGCCCAAGCACGAGGTGGTGCAGGTCCTGACGCACGCCACGGTGTTCGTCTGCCCGTCGATCTACGAGCCGATGGGCATCGTCAACCTGGAGGCCATGGCCTGCGAGACGGCCGTGGTGGCCACCGCGACCGGCGGCATCCCCGAGGTCGTCGCGAACGGCGAGACCGGCGTGCTGGTGCCGATCGAGCAGCTCGCCGACGGCACCGGGACCCCGGTCGACCCGGACAGGTTCGTCGCCGACCTCGCCGCCGCGCTGCGCTCGGTGCTGGCGGACCCGGCGCGGGCCGCCGAGATGGGCCTGGCGGGCCGCCGCCGGGCGGTCGAGAAGTTCTCCTGGGCGACCATCGCCCAGGACACCCTCGAGGTCTACCGCACGGTGCTCTGAAGGATCGCCTGAGCGACCGCGCGCCCGGACTGCCAGGCGGTCTGGACGCGCGGCTTGCCGAACGCGTCCCCGGCGAGCCACACCCGCCCGTCGGTGGCGTACGCGGCGTCCCCGCCGGGCTGCGGCTGGGCGTAGGTCCACCGGTGCGCGTGGATCGCCGGCTCGGCGGCGATGCCCAGCAGCTCACCGACCGCCTTCGCGAGGACCGGCCCGGCGGCGGACGGGTCGTCCAGGTGCTGCCGGGCCAGCCCGGCGGTGGAATGGGCGACCAGCACGGGCGCGCGGTCACCGCGCCGGTCACCGTCGTCACAGACCGTGGCCAGCACCGGGTGGTCGTTCACGAACGCTCCCGGCAACTCGGCCCACACCCTCTCCGGGTACGTGAGCACGGCCGCGATCACCGGCTGCCACACCTGGGCCCGGGCGGCGCCGGCGACCGCGGCCGGTGGGTCCAGGCGCAGGGCCTGGGGACCCGGCATGGCCAGCACCACCGCGTCGGCGTCCACGTCGAGCGTGGTCAGCACCGTCGCCAGCCGCACGTCGAGGCCCTCGGCCAGGTCTTCCGCGAGCGAGCGCAGCCCGCCGGGAGCCGCCCAGCGCACCGGCCCGGTCACCGGCTCCCCGGGGAAGACGCTGAACGTGTCGGTCCACGGCCGGGCCAGCCCCCGCGCCCGCCAGCGCTCGGCCAGCGCGTGGAAGCCGGGGTCGTCGGCGACGAAGTACGCGGCACCGATGTCGGCGTAGCGCCCGTCGATCCGCTTGCTCGCGAGCCGCCCGCCGGCCACCCGGCCCCGCTCGACGACCCGCACGGTGACCCCGGCCGCGGCCAGCTCCCGCGCGCACGACAACCCGGCGATCCCCGCACCTGCCACCACGACATCCATGAGTCCGAGCGTAGGCGCTCGACGGCGTCGGGCAGACTGTGGCGATGCGACGTCCCCCGATACGGCTGGTCCTGGTGCTCGCCGCGGTCCTGCTGGGCGTCTCGGTCCTCGGGATCGGCCTGCTGCGCGCCGCCACCTACGTGGGCCCGGTCGCGGCGCCCCTCGACGCCGCCGGTGCGGCCGCCGACGGGGCCGCCGAGGGGCTCGCCGGTGACGCCGTCGTGCCCGCCGCGGGTACGGCCGGGGCCTGCGCCGGGGTGCCGGTGAAAGCCACCCGTGAGCTGCGCGGCATGTGGCTGACCACGGTCATGAACATCGACTGGCCGAGCCGGCCCGGGCTGTCCGAGGCGAAGGTCAAGGCCGAGTACCTCGGCTGGCTCGACCTGGCGGTCGCGCGCCGGCACAACGCGATCTTCGTGCACGTCCGCCCGTCCGGGGACGCGTTCTGGCCCTCGGCGTACGCGCCGTGGTCGGAATGGCTCACCGGCAAGCGCGACGGGGTGGCGCCGGGCTGGGACCCGATGGCGTTCATGGTCACCGAGGCGCACGCCCGCAACCTGGAGTTCCACGCGTGGTTCAACCCGTACCGGGGCACCCAGCCGGGGCCGTCCGGGCCGGGCGCCGATGTCACGAAGCTCGCCCCGGACCACCCGCTGCTCAAGCACCCGGACTGGGCCATCGCGTACCCCGGCGGCCCGACCTCCCGGCTGTACTTCGACCCGGGCAACCCCGCGGCCCGCACGTTCGTCGAGGACGCCATGCTCGAGGCGGTGTCGCTGTACGACATCGACGGCGTGCACTTCGACGACTTCTTCTACCCGTACCCGGAAGGCACCGGGAACGTCTTCCACGACGAGGCCAGCTTCGCGAAGCGCTCCGACAAGGGCCAGTCCCTGGCCGCGTGGCGCCGGCAGAACGTGGACACGCTGGTCCGCGAGATGAGCGAGCGGATCAAGGCGCTCAAGCCGTGGGTGAAGTTCGGGATCAGCCCGTTCGGGATCTGGCGCAACCGCAGCACCGACCCGGCCGGGTCGGACTCGGCCGGGCTGCAGAGTTACGACGCGCAGTACGCCGACACCCGCAAGTGGGTCACGTCCGGCTGGCTCGACTACGTCGTCCCGCAGCTGTACTGGGCGATCGGGTTCGAGAAGGCCGACTACGCCAAGATCCTGCCGTGGTGGTCCCAGCTGGTGGACGGCTCCAACACCCAGCTGTACATCGGGCAGGGCGACTACCGGGTCGGGGAGAAGGGTCCGTGGAGGCAGCCCGACCAGCTGGACCGCCAGATGACCCTCAACGACCGGTACAACGTGCTGGGCAGCGTGCACTTCAGCGCCAAGCAGATCCGGGCCGACCGGCTGGGCGCGGTCACCCGGTACGCGTCGCGGCACTACGCCGCGCCCGCGCTGGTGCCGGTCATGAAACAGCTCCCGGCCAAGCCGCCGGCCGCGCCCCGGGTCACCGCGGCCCGGCGCACCGGCACCACGATGACCGTCGAATGGCAGGCCGGGGCGGGCGCCGAGCCGGCGTCCTGGGCCCTGTACCGCGTGCAGGGCGCGGCCGCCGAGCTGGTGTCCACCGGCCGGGTGGGCGCCCAGGACGTGGTCGACCCGGTGCCGCCGGCCGGCCCGGTGACCTACTGCCTCAGCGGGCTGGACCGTTCCGGCAACGAGAGCGCGATCAGCGACCCGGTCGTCAGCCCGTGACCCGGCCGTCCGTCACGTCCAGGTGGCGGGTGGTCTGCACGGCGTCGAGCATCCGGCGGTCGTGGGTGACCAGCAGCAGCGTGCCCGGGTAGTTCGCCAGCGCCGACTCGAGCTGCTCGATCGCGGTCAGGTCCAGGTGGTTCGTCGGCTCGTCGAGCACCAGCAGGTTCACGCCGCGCGCCTGCAGCAGGGCCAGCGCGGCCCGGGTGCGCTCGCCGGGCGACAGGGTGCCGGCCGGGCGGCGCACGTGCTCGGCCCTGAGCCCGAACTTGGCGAGCAGCGTGCGCACGTCCGCGTCGGCGAACTCCGGCACCGCCGCACCGAACGCGGCCATCAGCGGCTCCCCGCCCAGGAACAGCCCGCGCGCCTGGTCGACCTCGCCGACCACCACCCCCGGCCCGAGGTGCGCGTCGCCGCTGTCGAGCGGCAGCCGGCCCAGCAGTGCCGCGAGCAGGGTGCTCTTGCCGGAGCCGTTCGCGCCGGTGATCGCCACCCGGTCCGCCCAGTCGACCTGCAGCGTGACCGGGCCGAGAGTGAAGTCGCCGCGCCGCACGACCGCGTCGCGCAGCGTGGCGACCACCGCACCGGCCCGGGGCGCCACGGCGATCTCCATCCGCAGCTCCCACTCCTTGCGGGGCTCCTCGACGACGTCCAGGCGCTCGATCATCCGCTGGGTCTGGCGCGCCTTCGCGGCCTGTTTCTCCGTGGACTCCGTACGCAGCGCCTTGCCGATCTTGTCGTTGTCCTTGGCCTTGCGGCGCGCGTTGCGTACGCCGTTCTCCATCCAGCCGCGCTGCATCTTCGCGCGGTCCTCGAGGGAGGCCTTCTTGCCGGCGTACTCCTCGTAGTCCTCGCGGGCGTGCCGGCGCCCGGTGGCCCGCTCCTCGAGGTACGCCTCGTAGCCGCCGCCGTACAGGTTGACCTGCTGCTGGGCCAGGTCCAGCTCCAGCACGCCGGTGACCGTCCGGGTCAGGAACTCCCGGTCGTGACTGACCAGCACCGTGCCGGCGCGCAGCCCGCCGACGAACTCCTCCAGCCGGGCCAGCCCGTCGAGGTCCAGGTCGTTGGTGGGCTCGTCGAGCAGGAAGATGTCGTAGCGGCTGAGCAGCAGCGACGCCATCTGCGCCCGGGCCGCCTGCCCGCCCGACAGCGCGGTCATCGGATGGTCCAGGCCGACCGCCAGGCCCAGGTCGGCGACCACCTGAGCACCGCGTTCGTCGAGGTCCGCGCCGCCGAGGTCGAGCCAGCGCTCCAGCGCGACCGCGTACCGGTCGTCGGCGCCGTCGGACCCCGCGCCCAGGGCCTCGGCCGCGGCGTCCATCGCGGCCTGCGCGGGACCGACCCCGGTGCGGCGGGCCAGGAAGTCACGCACGGTCTCACCGGCGCGGCGCTCCCGCTCCTGCGGCAGATAACCGACGTTCGCGGTGGGCGGGCTCAGTGACACCGTCCCGCTCTCCGCGGGCAGGATCCCGGCCAGGGTACGCAGCAGTGTGGTCTTGCCCGCGCCGTTGACCCCGACCAGGCCGATCACGTCGCCCGGGGCGACGACCAGCTCGAGGCCCTGGAACAGCATGCGGTCGCCGTGCCCACTGGCGAGGTCCCGGGCGATCATCGTGGCGCTCATCGGGAGCAAACTCTATAGGCGCACCCCGTCGCCGGTTACCTTGACGCCCGCCTCGCCCGGGGTGAGCGTGACGGTGAGCTTCCCGGGACGGCCCATGTCGGTGCCCTGCGACAGCTCGACGGTGTCATCGCCCAGGCCCAGGTCGCGCAGGTAGGCGCCGAACGCGGCGGCCGCGGCACCGGTGGCCGGGTCCTCGTAGATGCCGCCGACCGGGAACGGGTTGCGCACGTCGAAACCGGCCGGCCCGGTCCGGAACACCAGCTGCACGGTGGTCCAGCCGCGATCCTCCATGAGGGCTTTCAACACGGGTACGTCGTAGTCCAGCTCGGCGAGCCGCCGCCGGCTGTTCGCGGCGACGACCGGGTGGTACGCGCCGGCGTACGCGATCCGGGGCGGCAGGGCCGGGTCGAGCTCGGCCCGGTCCCAGCGCAGTGCCGTGAGCAGCTCGGTCAGGTCCTTGTCGTCGATCTCCGTGCTGCTCGCGGGCACGCTGGTGAGCGTCGCGCGGCCGTGCTCGTCCACGGTGACCGGGACCTCACCGGCGTTCGTCCGGAACACGTAGGTGCCCGCGCCGCGCCGTTCGCCGAGCGCGACGGCGGTGGCCACCGTCGCGTGCCCGCAGAACGGCACCTCGGCGAGCGGGCTGAAGTAGCGCAGCCGGTCGCCGGTGAGGAACGCGGACTCCGAATATCCCAGGTCGGCGGCGATGGCCAGCATCTCGTCACCGGTGAGGCCGGCCGCGTCCAGGACCACACCGGCCGGGTTGCCGCCGGCCGGATCGGTGCTGAACGCCGCGTACCGAAGGATCTCCACGTCTGTCATGCCTGCGAGCGTGCCCGGCGCGGCTCGCCGCGACCACGGCCAATCCGGATGCTCTGGTCTTGGTCGTTGGCCACCGGTGCGGAGTAGCGTTCGGGAAGTGCCAGAAGCTTCCACGCTTGTCCCCACACCTCCCACCGATCTTCCGCGCACCCTCGGCGAGCTCCGTGCCTCCGGGCACGAGTTCCGCACGGTGAAAGAGGAACTGCGCGACAACCTGCTCGACCGGCTGCGCCGCGGCGCGCCGCGCTTCCCCGGCATCGTCGGGTACGACGAGACCGTGCTCCCCGAGGTCGAGCGGGCGCTGCTCGCCGGCCACGACATGGTGCTGCTCGGCGAGCGCGGCCAGGGCAAGACCCGGCTGATCCGGGGCCTGATCGACCTGCTCAACGAGTGGGTGCCCTACATCACCGGCTCCGAGCTGCGCGAACACCCGTACCAGCCGCTCGTCCCGGCGTCGCGGCGGCTGGCCGACGAGACCGGTGACCTGCTGCCGATCTCGTGGCTGCACCGCTCCGAGCGCTACGGCGAGAAGCTCGCCACCCCGGACACCAGCGTCGGTGACCTCATCGGCGACGTCGACCCGATCAAGGTCGCCGAGGGCCGGGCCCTGGGCGACCCGGACACGATCCACTTCGGTCTCGTGCCGCGCACCAACCGTGGCATCTTCGCGGTCAACGAGCTGCCCGACCTCGCCGAGCGCATCCAGGTCTCGCTGCTCAACGTGCTCGAGGAACGCGACATCCAGGTCCGCGGCTACCAGCTGCGGCTCCCGCTCGACCTGCTGCTGGTCGCCTCGGCCAACCCCGAGGACTACACCAACCGCGGCCGCATCATCACCCCGCTCAAGGACCGCTTCGGCGCCGAGATCCGCACCCACTACCCGCTCGAGGTCGAGCTGGAGCAGGAGCTGGTCCGGCAGGAGGCGAACCTGTCGGCGTCGGTGCCCGAGCACCTCGTCGAGATCATCGCCCGTTACACCCGGGCGGTCCGCGAGTCCCCGGCCGTCGACCAGCGCTCGGGCATCTCCGCCCGGTTCGCGATCGCCGCCGCCGAGACCGTCGCCGCGTCCGCGCTGCGCCGCAGCGGGCTGCGCAACGAACGCGAGGCCGTGGCGCGGGTCTGCGACACCGTGTCGGTGACCAGCACGCTGCGCGGCAAGGTCGAGTTCGACAGCGGGGAGGAGGGCCGCGAGGTCGAGGTGCTCGCCCACCTGCTGCGCCTCGCGACCGCCGAGACGTTCCGGGCCCGGCTGTCCGGCCTCGACCTGTCCGGCTTCACCGAGCTGGTGGCCGAGGGCGCGATCATCGAGACCGGCGACCTGGTCTCCGCCGAGGAGCTGCTGGCGCAGATCGGCACCGTGCCCGGTCTGGCCAAGGTCCTCGACCGGCTCGGCCTCGGCGACGCGCCCAGCCCCGGGCAGGCCGCCTCGGCGATCGAGTTCGTCCTGGAGGGCCTGCACCTCACCCGCCGGCTGGCCAAGGAGCTGACCGACGACGGACGCACCCTGTACGGGAGCTGAGCATGGCTGGAAACCGCTTTCGGTACGGGGCGTGGCGCGACGGGCCCGATCCGCTCGCCCCGCCCTACGACGTGCGGGCCGCGGTCGACGAGGTCGGCGAACGGGTCCTGGGCGGGGAGAGCCTGCGCGACGCGCTGCGCGACCTGCTGCGCCAGGGCCCCCGCGAGGGCCGCGGCCTCGACGAGCTGCGCGCCCGGGCCCGCCGGATGCGCCGTGACGCCCTGCGCCGCGGCAACCTCGACGGTGCGGTCACCCGGGCCCAGCAGCTGCTGGACCAGGCCCTCGCCGCCGAACGCGACGAGCTGCGCGCCCGCCCCGGGGACGACGACGCCCGCTTCAACGAGGCCGTCCTCGACAACCTGCCCCGCTCCACGTCCCGCGCGGTCGAGGAGCTCGCCGACTACCGGTGGGCCAGCGACGAGGCCCGCGGCCTCTACCAGCAGATCCTCGACGGACTGCGGCGTGAGGTCGTCGAGCAGCGCTTCGCCGGCATGAAGGAAGCGCTGCAGGGCAACGACCCGGCCACCGACGCCCGGGTCGCCGAGATGGTCGGTGACCTCAACGACCTGCTCACCAGACACGCCCGGGGGGAGGAGACCGACGACGCCTTCCACCGGTTCATGGAGAAGCACGGCGACTTCTTCCCGGAGAAGCCGGCGAACGTCGAGGAGCTCATCGACTCCCTGGCCCGCCGGGCCGCCGCGGCCGAGCAGCTCATGCGCTCGCTCAGCCCGCAGCAGCGCGACGAGCTGGCGAGCCTCATGGACCAGGCCCTCGGCGACGGGCCGCTGCGCGGTCAGCTCGGCGAACTCACCGACAACCTGCGGGCGCTGCGCCCCAACCTCAACTGGGGCCGCGGCGAACGGGTCCGCGGCAACCAGGACCTCGGCTACGGCGACGCGACCGCGGCCCTCGGTGAGATCGGCGAGCTCGACGACCTGCTCGACCAGCTCGGCCAGGACCACCCCGGCGCCACCCTCGACGACATCGACGTCGAGACGGTCGAACGGCAGCTCGGCAGGGGTGCGGCCGACGACGTCCGCCGCCTGCGCGAGCTGGAACGCGAACTGCGCCGGCAGGGCTGGGTCACCCGCGACGACGAGGGCCTCACGCTCAGCCCGAAAGCGCTGCGCCGGCTCGGGCGCACCGCCCTCGCCCAGGTCTTCAAGGACCTGACCAGCAAACAGCGCGGCAACCACGACCTGCGCGACGCGGGCGCGGCCGGCGACCTCATCGGCTCGTCGCGGCGCTGGCAGTTCGGCGACTCCCAGCCCCTCGACGTGGTCCGGACCATCGGCAACGCGGTCCGGCGCGGGGGAGCGGGCACCCTGCCGGTCAAACTGGAACCGGACGACTTCGAGGTCGCCGAGACCGAACGCCGCGCGTCGGCGGTGGTCGCGCTCTGCGTCGACCTGTCCTACTCGATGTTCCAGGACGGCCGCTGGGGCCCCATGAAGCAGACAGCACTGGCGCTGTCGCATCTCGTGGCCACCCAGTTCCCCCAGGACTCCCTGCAGATCATCGGTTTCGGCCGCTACGCCATGCCGCTCACCCAGGGCGAACTCGCCGCGATCGACCCCGACATGGTCCAGGGCACCAACCTGCAGCACGCCCTCAAACTCGCCAACCGCCACCTGCGCCGCCACCCCGGGGCCGAGCCGGTCGTCCTCGTCGTCACCGACGGCGAGCCCACGGCCCACCTCGAACCCGACGGCGAGGCCGTCTTCACCTGGCCCACCCTGCCGGAGACGGTCGAGCTGACGGTCCACGAGGTCGACCAGCTCACCCGGTACGGGGCCACGCTCAACCTCTTCATGCTCGGCGACCAACCGGGCCTGCGCCGCTTCATGGACGCGGTGGCCCGTCGCAGCGGAGGCCGCGTCTTCAGCCCCGAGGCCGCCGAACTCGGCGCCTACGTCGTCGACGACTACGTCCGGAGCCGCCGCGGCAAACGCTGATCCCACCGCCCTCACCCCGCAAAGGCGTGCGGTGCGTCACGCGTGGCGAACAGTCCGGTACGGGGTGATGGGCAGGTGTGCGGGGCTGGATATAGTTTCGGCGAGCGATCAGCCCGGTGGGTGCGGCCTGTCTTCCAGGGGGACGGCAGCCGTGCCGATGTCACCGGGCGGGGTCGCAGGGCCGGGCGGGTTCGTCCGCGGGTGGGGTCCCGTGGCCGGTTCGGGGGAGAGGGGGCGCCATGACGCAACAGGCTGCGCCCAGTACGGTCACCAACCGCATCTGGACCATCCCCAACGTGATCAGTTTCGTACGCCTGCTGGGTGTGCCGCTGTTCCTCTATCTGCTGCTCGGGCCGCAGCACGACGTCGCGGCCGTGATCGTGCTCGTGGTCGGGGGCACCACCGACTGGGTCGACGGCTACGTCGCCCGCCGGATGAATTCCGTGAGCCGGCTCGGGGAGCTGCTCGACCCGTTCGCCGACCGGCTGTACATCCTGGCCACCCTGGTCGGGTTCACCCTGCGTGAGGTCGTGCCCTGGTGGCTGACCGCCGCCCTGCTCCTGCGGGAGGCCGTGCTCGCCGTCGCCCTGCTGGTGCTGCGCCGGCACGGCTACGGCCCGCCGCCCGTGCACTACGTCGGCAAGAGCGGCACGTTCGTGCTGCTCGCGGCGTTCCCCGTGCTGCTGCTGGCCGAGGCCGTGCCGTCGACCGACGGGTTCACGGTGCCGGTCGGCTGGGCGCTGGCCTGGTGGGCGCTGGGCCTCTACTGGGCGGCGGCCGTCCTCTACCTGGCGCAGACGCGGGCCCTGCTGCGCGCCGACCGCGCCGCGTCGGCGCGCGAGGCTGTCGCCGGATGACCTCGCCCGACGACGGCCGGCGGCAACCTCCCGCAGCCGCGCCCGGTGCCGGTGCCGATGTCCCGGATCCCGACGGTGGCGGGGCGAAGCCGCAGCGGACGTTCACCCCCGACTTCCTGACCGAGCTGTTCCGCAACCCGCTGGATCCCGGTTACGCCGACGCCGCCGCCCGCAAGGCGCGCGGTGAGGGCCCGGCCGGGGCCAGGAAACGGCTGCTCAGCGCCGTCAGTGCGCTGACGCTGGTCGCGCTCGGGTTCCTGCTGGTCGTCGCCTACCGGCAGACCGTCGCCGACGAACCGGCCCGGATGCAGGCCCGGGACACCCTCATCGACCAGGTGCAGAGCCGCCGGTCGGGGACCGCGGAGCTGCAGGCCCGGGCCGACCGCTTGCGCACCGAGGTGGCCGACCTGCGGGAACGCCAGCTGGGTGGGGCCGCGATCGCCAGACTGCGCGAGCTGGAGGCGGAGACCGGCCTCGCCTCGGTACGCGGTGAGGGCACCCGGGTCACCGTCGGTGACGGTCCCACGCCGATCGACCCGGTCACCGGGGAACGCAGCAGTGACGCCCGGGTCCGCGACACCGACCTGCAGCGGGCCACGAACGCGTTGTGGGCGGCCGGGGCGGAGGCCGTCGCGGTCAACGGCCAGCGGCTCACCGCCACCTCGACGATCCGGCAGGCCGGGGAGGCGATCCTGGTCGATTTCCGGCCGGTGACCACGCCGTACCAGGTGGTCGCGATCGGCCCGGACTCGCTGGCCGACGACTTCCGCGGCGGCGCGGCGGGCCAGTTCTTCCGGGCGCTGAACACCCGGTACGGCATGTCGTACGACGTGGCCGGGATCGGTGAGGTCACGCTGGACCCGGCCACCGAGCCGAACCTGCGCCAGGCCAGCCCGTCCACCCCGCCGCCGACCCCGACGGCGTCCTCGTCCGGTGGCGTCCCGCCGTCCCGCGGCACGAGTCACCCCCCTGATCCCTCGGCAGCTGTGTCCACCACCCCGTCGGAAGGCGGCAGATGATCCCGGTAATCGCGCTGATCGCCGGTGTCGTACTCGGCATCGTGTTCCATCCCACCGTCCCACCGGCGCTGCAGCCGTACCTGCCGATCGCGGTCGTGGCGGCACTGGACGCCGTCTTCGGCGGTGTCCGCGCCAAGCTCGACGGCATCTTCGACGACAAGCAGTTCGTCGTCTCGTTCATCGCCAACGTCGTCGTGGCGGGCCTCATCGTCTACCTCGGCGACCAGCTCGGCGTGGGCGGCCAGCTGTCCACCGGCGTCGTGGTCGTCCTCGGCGTCCGCATCTTCGGCAACGTCGCGGCCATCCGCCGGCACCTCTTCCGGGCCTGATCCGATGACCGACGACACCCAGCGCCCCCGGCCCGGCGACGAACCCACCCGCCCCCTCACCCGGCCGCCCGCGAAGAACCCCCGCACGGCGGACGACGAGGTCACCGAACGCCTCACACCCCCGCCCCAGGACGACGACGAGACGGTGCGCCTCCAGCACCTCTTCCCGCCCCAGGAGCCGGCACCGTCCCCCTCCGCGGCCCCGGAAGCCACTCCGGACGCCTCCGGCACCACGCCCACCCCGGCTGAGCCCGGACCGCCCCGCCCCGGTCCAGATGGTGCGGGCCCGGATGTCACCGGTCAGGCAGCCACGCCGGGTCCGGGTTCGCCCGGCCCGGCATCATCCGGCCCGGCATCATCCGGCCCGGCATCATCCGGCCCGGCATCATCCGGCCCGGCATCATCCGGCCCGGCATCATCCGGCCCGGCGTCATCGGGCATAGACGCGGCATCGCGAGGCACGGACTCGCCGGGCCCGGAGCGGACCCGGCTCGACCCGGAGCGTCTCGACCGCGCCCGCAGCGAGTACCCGGCGCCGGTAGCGGTGCCCGCGACGGCCGAGCCTCCCGCGCCGCCGACTTCCGCGCCGCCGACTTCCGCGCCCGCGCCCGCGGTTCCGGCGCCCGGGAGCCCGGCGCCCGGGAGCCATGCACCTGCGGGTCCGGCACCTGCGGATCTTGCACCTGCGGGTCCGGCACTTCGGGGCCACGCACCCGAGGTCCCTGAGCCGGTCGGCCCTGAGCCGGTCGGCCCTGAGCCGGTCGGCCCTGAGCCGGGCGGCGCTGCGTCTGTGGTCACCACGCCGCCGGTGCCGGGTCGTGCGATCCCGCCGGAGCCCGGTCCGAGCCCGGCGGGCACGGGCATTGAGCCGGTGGTCTCGCCGTTCTTCACGTCGCGCAAGCCCGGGTCCGCACCGGCTGACCAGCCCGGCCCGGTGGTCGTGCCGGGGGCCGGTCGCGACCAAGATCACCAAGCCGGGGGGCGGGACGGCGGTGGCTCCGGAGCCGTGCCCACCGGAGCCGGGACCCCGGCCGCGACTCCGGCCGCACCGTCACCCGAAACGGTGATCGACCCGGTTGATGACGTCGACGGTGCTCACGGCGTACCGGAAAAGGGGCGCAAGCTGACGTCGGCGGGTGCGCTCATCGGGGTTCTTCTTGCCCTGTTCGGTTTCACGCTCGTGGTGCAGTTGCGCAGCAACGACGCGGATTCCGGGCTGGCGTCGGCCCGGCAGGAGGACCTGGTCCGGATCCTGTCCGACCTGGAGGCCCGCGATCAGCGGCTGCAGCAGGAGATCAGCGGTCTCGAGCAGAGCCAGCGGCAGTTGACGTCCGGGGTCGCCGGGCGGCAGGCGGCGCTGGCCGACGCGGACAAGCGCGCCGACGATCTGGGGCTGCTCTCCGGTACGCTGCCGGCCCGGGGGCCGGGGCTGGTGATCGTGATCGATCCCCGGGGGCAGCAGATCAAGGCGTCGCAGATCCTCAACGCCGTGCAGGAGCTGCGCGGTGCCGGCGCCGAGGTGATGGAGCTGGTGGGGGACAACGGCGGCGCGGTACGCATCGTGGCGTCGTCGTATTTCGTCGATGCCGAGGACGGCGGGATCATCGTCGACAACAAGCAGCTCAGCGGCCCCTACCGGCTCATGGTCATCGGCGTGCCGGCGACCATGCAGACGGCGCTGCAGATCCCCGGTGGGGTGGTGGCGTCGGTGAGCCAGGCCGGCGGTAACGTGACCATGGAGCAACGGACCACGGTCGAGGTGACCGCGGTGCGTCAGCCTGCCAGCCTGCAGTATGCGCGTCCTGTCTCCTGACCGGGCGCGCTTCTCAACGGAGGAACGAGTGATTCCCGAGGATTTGCGGTACACCGCCGAGCACGAGTGGGTGTCCGGCGACGGCACCGGTCCCGTGCGCGTGGGTATCACCCACTTCGCGCAGGACGCGCTCGGTGACATCGTCTACGTGCAGCTGCCCGACGAGGGCACCGCGGTGCAGGCCGGTGACAACCTGGGCGAGATCGAGTCGACCAAGAGCGTCTCGGAGATCTACGCGCCGATCTCGGGCACGGTGGTGGCGCGCAACGCCACGCTGAGCGACGAGCCGGAGCTGATCAACGCCGAGCCGTACGCGGCCGGCTGGCTCGTGGAGATCACCCCGGACGACCCGGCGTCGGTCGCGGCCCTGCTGGACGCCGACGCCTACCAGGCCCTGACCGAGGGCTGACGGACGGGCCGTGAGGCTCGCCCGCGCGTCCGGTTGCCCGGTATTTCCGTGCTGACTAGGCTCGCGGGGCACCAGTACAACGTGTTGTTACTTCGAAACCGATAAGTCGTGCGTCCCGGGCCACCGGGCAGCGGCGGCGGGGGGCGCTGCGCTCCGGGCGGAAACGTCCGGGTCGTTCACCCTCCGTCGTCGGGCGGCGACCGAAACAGATCCGTGAGGTGGTCCATGACGCGCCCAGACGACGAGTTCCCCCCGCTCGACGTCACGTCCACGCTGAACCTCGGAGCGCTCGACGAGGTGCTCGAGGGGCCTGAGACCGACGTGGTTCCGAGCCGGATGTCCGGCTCCCTGCCGCCGGGCATGGCCCTGCTGGTGGTGCGCCGCGGTCCGAACGCCGGGGCACGGTTCCTGCTGGACCATGACGTGACCACGAGCGGCCGGCACCCCGACAGCGACATCTTCCTTGACGACGTGACGGTCTCGCGCCGGCACGCCGAGTTCCACCGCGACGGCGGGACCTTCACGGTCCGCGACGTCGGTTCGCTCAACGGCACCTACGTCAACCGTGAGCGGGTCGAGTCGGCCACGCTCAGCAACGGTGACGAGGTGCAGATCGGCAAGTTCCGTCTCGTCTTCATCGCCGGCCCGAGGCCGGAGGGCGAGGGCGGCCAGGCGTGAACCCGGCGGGGGCGGCCGCACACGACCCGGGCAGCCGCCCGGGTCGTGATGCTGCGCTGATGAGTATCGGGGAGGTGCTGGCCCAGCTGCGCACCGAGTTCCCCGACACGACGATCTCGAAGCTCCGGTTCCTCGAGGCCGAGGGCCTGGTCGACCCGCAGCGCACCACCTCCGGCTACCGCAAGTACTCGTGGAACGACGTGGCCCGGCTGCGGTTCGTCCTGACCGCCCAGCGCGATCAGTACCTCCCGCTCCGGGTCATCCGCGAGCAGCTCGAGGCCCTCGAGCGCGGTGAGGACCCGCTCGCCCGGTCCCGGCCGTCGCTGGTCGCGGTCGGGTCCGAACCCGAGACCACCCCGGAGACGACGGTGGACACCCGGGTCTCCCGCGACGACCTCATCGAACGGACCGGGGCGGCGGAGCAGCTCCTCGCCGAGATCGAGCAGATCGGCCTGGTGACCTCCCGCCCACCCGGCTGGTACGACGGCGACGCGGTGGTGATCGTCGAGGCGGTGGTGGGCCTGACCCGGTACGGCCTCGAGGTGCGTCACCTGCGGGCCTTCCGCACCGGGGCCGACCGTGAGCTCGGCCTGTTCACCCAGCTCCTGGCCCCGCTGGTCCGTCAGCAGGACCCGGCGGCCAAGGCCCGGGCGGCGGAGACGGCCCGCGAACTCCAGGCCCTGTCCCAGCGGCTGCACTCCGCGCTGGTCCGAGCGGGCCTGCGGGACACTCTCGGCCGCTGATCCCGCCCGTCACGCGGCGCGACGCACCGGCGGCTCACCCCTGGGAAGGGCTGTGCGGCGTTACGCCCTCCGCTGAACCTGTCGTCCGTTTCGGTGATCGTGGGGAGATCGTGGGACGGGTGGTGCCAGGGGTGTCCCGAGGTACGGGCGGGGATACGCTCGGATCGCGGTGGTTCGAGCGCGGATGGCAGGGTGGAGCCAGTGGGATCGGACACGGACCTCGTGTGGCGCCTGCCCCCCGGCGCCCGTGTACCGTGCAGGATAAGGCGGGATCAAGCCTGACGATCATCGTTCGTGATGATCGACGGGGCGGCTACGACGTGCGACACGGAGGCGGCGGTGCGCGAGCTGAGCGTGGTCGGGGTTCGGGTGGAGCTGCCCAGCAACCAGCCGATCGTCCTGCTCAGGGAGGTCGACGGCGATCGGTACCTGCCGATCTGGATCGGTGCGGTGGAGGCGACCGCCATTGCGTATGAGCAGCAGGGCGTGAAGCCTGCCCGTCCGTTGACCCATGATCTGCTCCGGGACATCCTCACGGCGCTCCAGGCGCCGCTGCAGGCGGTCGAGATCACGGAGCTCAAGGACAATGTGTTCTACGCCGACCTGCTGATCGGCGACAACCTGCGGGTCTCGGCCCGCCCGAGTGACTCGATCGCCCTGGCACTGCGGGTGGGTGCGCCGATCCGGTGCGCCGATCAGGTGCTGACCGAGGCGGGCATCGTCATCCCGGACGAGCAGGAGGACGAGGTCGAGAAGTTCCGCGAGTTCCTCGACCAGGTCCGCCCGGAGGATTTCGCGGGCTGACCCGGGGCAGGACGACACACCACAGCCGCGACCCGGGCCGACCGCCCGGAGCGCGGCTGTGGTGTTCCCGGCCCGGAAACCGTGGCGGGGCAAGCGAAGCGGGGCCCGGCGGTCGTCCGTACGCGGCGTGTCGCGGCATTACCTCCCTGTTTCCGGGAACACTGAGTTATAGGCTCGTCGGGTCAAGGTGAAGCGGCACCGCGCAGCGGGGAGGTAGTCGCGTGCACGACTCTGATCCTCAGGAGGGTCCTCTCGTCGGCGAGGACGGCGAGGTCGGGTACCGCGGGGTCACCGCGTGTCAGGCGGTCGGCATCAGCTACCGCCAGCTCGACTACTGGGCCCGTACGACGCTCGTGGTTCCCAGTGTCCGGGATGCTACCGGTTCCGGCACGCAGCGCCTCTACTCCTTCCGTGACCTCGTGGTGCTCAAGGTGGTCAAGCGGCTGCTGGACGCCGGGGTCTCGTTGCAGAACATCCGCAAGGCCATCGAGACGCTGCGGTCGCGGGGCGTCGAGGACCTCGCCGGCATCACGCTGATCTCCGACGGCACGACGGTGTACGAGTGCCGGTCGCCGGAGGAGGTCGTCGATCTGCTCCAGGGCGGCCAGGGTGTGTTCGGCATCGCGATCGGTGGTGCGTTCAAGGAGATCCAGGGTTCCCTGTCGCACCTGCCCGCGGAGCCGGTCTCGTCCCCGCAGCCGGTCGGTGGCAGCGCCGCCCCGGCCGAGCCCGCCGCCGGTGACGAGCTCGCCGCCCGCCGGGCCCGCCGCCGCGCCGGATAGGTCAACCCACGGAAAACGCGTCGTCGCGGGCCGCGCTAGATTCCTCGGGTGACTGATCCGTTCGAGGCCGCCGGGTCGCTGCGTACGGCGTACCGGCGCGTCGACTGGGCGGCCACCCCGCTCGGGCCCACGCAAACGTGGAGCCCCGCCCTGCTCGGCGCGCTGGACCTGGTGCTGAACACCCGGTTCGCCGCCACGCTGTTCTGGGGCCCGAGTTACACCCTGTTGTACAACGAGGCGTACGTGCCGCTGATCGGCGACAAGCACCCGCACGCCCTCGGTGCGACCACCGCGTCGGTGTTCCCGGAGATCTGGGACACGATCGGCCCGATGCTCGACACGGTGTTCGCCGGCGACGGGGCGGTCTGGTTCGAGGATCTCCACCTGCTCCTGGAGCGGCACGGTTTCGCCGAGGAGACCTACTTCACGTATTCGTACTCCGCGGTGCACGGGGCCGGCGGTGCCATCGAGGGCGCGATCGACATCGTCACCGAGACCACCACGCAGGTGCTGGGCCGGCGCCGGCTGGAACTGCTGAGCCGCCTCAACGACCAGCTCGCCGGTGTCGAGGCGGTCGCGGAGCTGGTCGATCGGGCGCTGCCGGTGCTGCGTTCGCACCCCGCGGACCTCCTCGATGTCGATCTCCTGCTCACCGGGGCGGACGCGCCGGCCGGACTGGGCAAGGACGTGCTGGTCGAGCGGACACCGGCGGACGGCACGCGGGTCTGGGTACGGCTGGGCGACGCGGTGTTGTCCGCGCGGCTCAGCCCGCATCTTCTCGCCGACGCCGCGTACCTGGGCTTCGTCCGGCTGGTCGGGTCGGCGCTGGCGCAGGGGCTGGACCGGGCCCGGGCCCGGCAGGCCGAGCGCCGGGTCAGCACGACGCAGCGGGAGCTGGCCGAGGCGTTGCAGCGCAGCCTGCTGGTGCCGCCCGCGCAGCCGGAACACCTGCAGGTCGCGGTCCGTTATCAGCCGGCCGCCGAGGGGGCGCAGATCGGCGGGGACTGGTACGACTCGTTCCAGTTGCCGGACGGGCGGCTCACCGTGGTGGTGGGGGACGTGACCGGCCACGACCGGTTCGCGGCGGCCGCCATGAGTCAGATCCGTAACCTGCTGCGCGGCATCTCGTACACGGTGGCGCGGGTCCCGTCGACGGTGCTGACGGCGCTCGACGCGGCGATGACGGGTTTCGGCGTGGACGTGTTCGCGACCGCGGTGCTGGCGCAGTTCGAGCAGGACGACGGGCAGGTGGCCCGCAACGTACGGACGATGCGCTGGTCGAACGCCGGTCATCCGCCGCCGCTGCTGCTGTCGCCGGACGGCACCGTGCAGGTGCTCGAACGCCGGGGCGAGCCGCTGCTGGGCACCCGGTCGAAACCGCTGCGCTGCGATCACACGGTCGAGGTGGGGCCGGGGGCGACGGTCGTGTTCTACACCGACGGCCTGGTCGAGCGCCGGGGGAGGCATCTCGACGACGGGCTGCGCGACCTCACCGCGCTGCTGCGGGGCCAGGCCCACCTCGACGCGGAACAGATCTGCGACCTGCTGCTGGACCACTTCCTCGGCGCCACCGAGGACGACGTGGTGCTCACCGTGCTGCACGTAAGAGCGTGAGCAGCAGCGCCAGCGGGGGCCAGGACGAACGACCCCGCCGGGTGACGGCGTAGCAGCGCAACCAGACCTCCGGACCGGTCAACGGCATCAGCCGTACGCCGGGGAGCGTCGCGAGCCCGTCCGGCAGCAACGCCACCCCGTGCCCGGCCACGATCAGGTCCTGGACGAGTTCGAGACTGTCGGCGCGGTGCACCACGCGGGGTTCGAAGCCGTCCAGCGACGCGACGGTGCGGACCACGTCCTCGTCGGCGGTGTTGCGGGAGTTGACGATCCAGTCGGTGTCGCGGACGTCGCCGAATCCGGTGGCCGCGGACGTGGCGGGCACGCCCAGGCCCCATCGGACCCGCCACAGCGGCACCACGCTCAGGGCCGGGTCGAACGTGGCCGGCGCCAGGTTGTAGTCGTAGGTCAGGGCCAGGTCGACGCGGTCGGCGGCGAGCAGGCCGTACGCCTCGGACGGCTCGTGCTCGGCGATGCGCAACCGCACCCGGGGGTGGTCGCGGGCGAGCGTGGTGATGACCGGCAGCAACGAGCGGCGCACCGCGGAGGCGAACCCGGCGACCCGCAGTGTCCCGGCGGGTTCCGCGGCGGGGTCGAGGTCGAGGCGGGCGGTGTCGACGGCGGCGAGGATGGTGACCGCGTGCGCCGCGAGCCGTTGCCCGGCGGGGGTGAGCCGGACCCGCCGGCCGTCCGGTTCGATCAGGTCGGCGCCGGCTTCGCGGGCCAGCACGGACAGTTGCTGCGACACCGTCGACGTGGTGACGTGCAGCTCCTCGGCGACGGCCCGCATCGACCCGAGCCGGGACAGCTCGAGCAGGAAGCGCAGGCGGCGGGTCTCCACCGGAAAATCATTCAGCATGTACGAACGGTTTGTCCATGATTCTCACGTGGACGTGAACAGTCTTCCGCGGTTGTAATGGGTCGATGCGTGGTACCGCTTACGCCCTGGCCTCCATGGCGATGATCCAGCTCGGGCTGGCCGTCTCCGTCCACCTCATCGGCCCGCTGGGTTCCGGTGGCACCGCCTGGCTCCGGCTCGCCTGGGCCGGGGTGATCCTGCTGGTCGCCGTGCGTCCCCGGCTGCGTGACTTCACCCCGACCGGGCTGCTCACCACCATCCTGCTCGGCGTGGTCACCGCCGGGGTCACGATGCTGTTCATGGCGGCGATCGCCCGGCTGCCGCTCGGCACGGCCAGCGCCCTGGAATTCCTCGGCCCGCTCGGGGTCGCCGTCGCCCGCGGCCGCAGCCGGGTGTGGCCAGTGCTCGCCGGGGCCGGGGTGCTGCTGCTCACCGAACCGTGGCACGGTGGCATCGACCCGCTCGGTGCCACGTTCGCGCTGGCCGCGGCGGTCTGCTGGGCGGCGTACATCCTGCTCACCCAGCGGGTCGGCGACCAGGTCCCGGGCGTCGCCGGCCTGGCGGTGTCGATGGGGGTGGCCGGTCTGGCCGCGACGCTGGTGGCCGGCCCGGCGGCGCTGCCGCGGATGACATGGCAGCTCGTCCTGGCCGGGTTCGGGCTGGCGCTGCTGCTGCCGGTGGTGCCGTTCCTGCTGGAGTTCCTGGCGCTGCGCCGGCTGACCACCGCCGCGTTCGGCACCCTGATGAGCCTCGAACCCGCGTACGCCCTGATCATCGGCCTGCTGGTGCTCGGCCAGGTGCCCGGCTGGGGTGCCGTGGCCGGCATCGCCCTGGTGGTGACCGCCGGGGTGGGCGCGGCCCGCGGAGGGAGCCGGGCACTGCCCGGTGACAGTGCCCGGCCCGCGGATCAGCGGATCGACCAGCCGTCGCGATACCCGACGGCGGGGCTCGAAGGGACGGGGACACCGGCATCCGGCAGCGACACCGGGCCGATCCGGGCGGGGCGTTCCACCAGCACACAGACCTGATCGCCGGGCCACCACCAGCCGGCCGACCGGGCCAGCAGCGCCCAGTCGTCCAGCCGCGCGGCCTGCTGCGGGGAGTACCCGGTCAGGCCGAGCCGGCGCAGCACGTCGTAGTAGGCGATCCAGGACGCGTCCTGCTGGCCGTACCAGCAGACCGGCAGGGTCGACGGCGGCCCGAGCGCGGCCCGGACCGGCACCGCGACGCTCGCGACCAACGCGGTCCAGAGCGCCTCCCGCACACCCTGGCGCAGCACCGTCCGCAGCGGCACCCCGCGTTCCAGGGCGGTGACCGGTGGCAGCTGCCCCTCGACCGTGACGCGTCGTCCCTTGGGAACCCTGGGTGCCGCGAGGTCGGGATGGTCGGCGGCGTCGTCGAGCCCGGCCATCATGCCCGACCAGCCGGCGGCGATGTCCACCGCGACCGGTGGCCGGCCTTCCGGCTCCACCGGTCGCAGCCACCGCTGCATGCCGTCGTGACCGGGAACGCCGGTGACCCGGTCGAGGGCCTGCCGGGGAGAATCGGCCCACACGAACGCGGGCCGGGCCCGGCCGTGCCGGGCATACAGGCGGGAAACAACGGCGACGGCGGCGTCCCGGTCGGCGGGCTCGGTGGACAATCCCACGTCGAGCCACTCGCGGCGGAGATCAGCGGCCTGGTACCAGTGGTCCAGAACGGCCTCGGCGCTCCTGGACCGGACCGCTTTGGGCTGCACGGCTCTGGGCCGTACGGGGGCGGTCATCGACCGAGGGCGCAGACGCCCTTTCGCATCGTGTCAATCATGGGCAGCAGATTGCCAGACCGTCTCCGCGGCCCGCAACCCGATTGTTCGCGTCGGCCGATCCCTATGCTGACGTGATGCGCGCAGCCCTCGCCGTACTCACCGTGCTGGTCCTCGGTGCCGCGGCGTGCGAACCGGCTCCGTCCGTCCACCCCGGAGTGCCCGCTTCCGTCCACGCCGGAGTGACGGTGGCGGCACTGACCCGGGCCGGCACCACCGTGGTCCTGACCGTGCGGGTCACCGCCGGCACGGACCCGGTCGCCGCGTCCACCTGGTTCAGCCGGTACGGCACCACGGCGTACGACGGTGGTCGCTTGCTCGACGGCACCTCCCGGCGGGTCTGGGCCACCGCGACCCGGGCCGCCGACGACCCCCGCTGCGTGTGCACGCTCGCGAGGGACCTGGGCGCGGGGGAGAGCGCGCAGCTGCAGGCCGCGTTCACCGGCGTCCCGGCGGCCGTCACCCGGATGTCGGTGCTGCTGCCGGGCCGGGGCGTGGTCACCGGCGTCCCCGTACGCAACGGCCCACCGCCCCTGCCCCCGCACGGCCTTGCGCTGGACCTGACAACGGTGTTCGCGTCGGAGTCGGGCGAGCTGAGCTCCTACCGCGAACGCCTCGACACGGCGATGACCATCCGCGGCACCCCGCAGCACGCGGAACTCACCCTCGACGCCGACGTCCTGTTCACCCCGGGCACCGCGAACCTCACCCCGGCCGCGACCGGCCTCATCACCGCGGCATCCGAAGCCGTCACCGGCCCGTCCGACTCTGCTGCGGCGGTGGCGGTGGCGGGGGAGCTGACCGTCACCGGGCACACCGACGACACCGGCCCGGCCGCCCGCAACCGGGAGCTGTCCCGCGAGCGCGCGGCGGTGGTCGCCGACGCGATCACCCCGAAGCGCCCGATCACCGTCGTGGGGGAGGGCGAGCGACTCTGGGCGGTCCCGAACACCGACGCCGTGAGCCGGCACCTCAACCGCCGCGTCACGATCGGTTACCGTCCGGGACCGCCGTCACCCGCGCCGCCGGTCCCGCTTCCCGACACCACCGGGGTACGCGGTACGGGCCCCACCGGGGTCACCGTCACGCTGCCGGACGACGGTGGGGACGTGGCGTTCGTACCGTCGACGGTCGGGGTCGTCGGCGACGCGTTGCTGGTCGGTCTCGTCGCCCGCAACGTCGGTGACCGCGACGTCGTGCTGGCCGGTCTGCTGGGTGCCCGCCCGGCCCTGGCCCGCGGCGACGTCGATCCCGGGGGGACGTCCGGCAGCGCCGGGATCCGCCTGCTCGACGGCACGACCGCGTCGTACCCGCTCGACTACCGCGCACCGGCCGGCGACTGGACCTGCCTGTGCGAACGCGACCTGACCCGCCCGATCCCACCCGGCGGCGAACGGGCCCTGCCACTCTGGTTCCCCCGCCCGGCCACGTCGGTCACCGCGGTCACCGTCGATCTGCCCGGCCTGTTCCGCATCACCGACATCCCCATCGGCTGACCAATCCCCGTTTCGGCCCGGCCCCGTTGCGACCCGGCGCCCGTGCGGCTTGGTTCCCCTGTCGGCCCGGCCTTCGTGTGGTCCGGCTCCCTGTCGCCCGGACCCCGATCCGGCCCGGCCTGCAGCGCCGGCTCGGTGACCTAGGCCGGCGGTCGGCGCAGGGCCCGGCGCGCGGCTGCCGCTGTGTGTTCCCGTATGCGTTCCCAGCGGGTCCTCCCGGTTCGGACCTCGGCGCACGGCAGCGCCGACCGTGCTTCTCGCTGGGTTCGCTGGATGCTCAGCATCAGTGCCACCGGGTCCATGACCGCTCACTTCCTGTCGCCGTTAACGATCACGTGACCGTTAACGGCGATGGTCCACCGCTACCCGGGGTCGCGTCAAGCCGGTTTTCGGGCCCGGGCGTCCCGGTGTGTCCGGGGCGCGGATTACGATGCGGTCATCGTGGGAGAAGAACAGCAGGACGGCGCCGGTGCGCGGCGGGTCACCCTGCGGGACGTGGCCAAGCTCGCCGGGGTCTCGCACCAGACCGTGTCGCGGGCCATCAACGACAAGGGCGAGATCGACCCGGAGACCCGGCGCCGCGTCCTCGACGCCGCACGGGAGCTGCGCTACCGCCCGTCGCGTTTCGCCCGGGGGCTGGTCAGCAGCGGCACCACCACCATCGGCCTGCTGGTGCCCGACGTGGTCAACCCGTTCTTCCCCGAGCTGATCGCCGGTGTCATCGACGCGGCCCGGGACCGGGGCTGGCAGGTCGTGGTCAGCAGCGCCCAGGACGACGTCGACCGCGAACCCGAGCTGCTGCGCTCACTGTCCGGGCAGGTCGACGCGCTCATCGCGTACCTGTTCCAGCCGGACGACGTCGTTGCCGCCGCGATCGGGGGCGTGCCCCTCGTGCTCATGAACCGGCGCCCGCGGGACCCGGCGTTCGCCGGCGTCGACATCGACGTGGAGACCGGGGTGCGGGCCGCGGTCCGGCACCTCGTCGCCCGGGGGCACCGCCGGATCGGCATGATCGACTGCCCGCACGCCCAGGATCCCGCGCGCCGGGCCGTGTTCCTCGACGAGACGGCCGCCCAGGGCGTGCCGGTGCCGGACGGCGCGGTCGTGGCGGTCGCCCAGTCCATGGCGGGTGGCGAGTCCGGCCTGGCCGCGCTGTACGCGACCCGGCCGCAGCTCACCGCGGTCCTCGCGTTCAACGACGTGGTGGCCCTCGGCGCCTACCGGGCCGCCCGTGACCTCGGCCTGACGATCCCCGCCGACCTGGCCCTGATCGGTTTCGACGGTCTCAGCCTGGGCGAGCTCCTCGAACCGCCGCTGACCACGATCTATCTCGACAAGCGGCGGATGGGCGAGCTCGCGGTCGCCCAGGCCCAGAAACTGATCGCCGGTGAGCCCGCGCCGCTGGTACTGCAGGGCACCGAACTCCTGCTCCGCGGCTCAGTCTGAGGGGGCCGACAGCGGCAGCCGTACGGTGAAGGTCGTGCCCATGTGGGGTTTGCTCGTCACCTCGATGCGGCCGTCGTGGTCGGTGACGATGCGATGCGAGATGGTCAGCCCGAGGCCGGTTCCGCCGGTGGCCCGCTGGCGGGTGGGGTCGGCACGCCAGAAGCGGTCGAAGACCCGGGACACGTCGCCGGCGGTCATGCCGACGCCGGTGTCCTGGACGGTGAGGACCGCCGCGGTCTGCGCGGCCCGGACCCGCACCAGGATGTGGCCCTCCTTGTCGGTGTATCTGATGGCGTTGCTGAGCAGGTTGCCGAGGACCTGGCGCAGGCGGTCCGCGTCGGCGGTGACGGTGACCGGGAACGGGGCGTCGACGGTGAGCGCGACCCCGGCCTCCGCGGCCACCGCGCGGTGGGCGGTCGCGCCGCCGGCGACCAGGTCGGCGAGGTCGACCGGTGACTTGGTGTATTTCAGGTCGCCGGCCTCGGCCAGCGCCAGGACCTGCAGGTCGTCGAGGATGCGGCGCTGCAGCATGACCTCCTCGTGCAGCGACACGAACAGCTCCTTGCTGGGCTCGACCACCCCGTCGGAGAGGCCCTCGAGATACCCGCGCAGGTTGGACATCGGCGTACGCAGCTCGTGGGCGACGTCCGCGACCAGCCGGCGCTGGCGTTCCTCGCTGCGCTGGACCGCCTCCGCCATCGCGTTGAACGAGGAGGAGAGGCGGGCCAGCTCGGTCCGCCCGCGGGTGGGGACGCGCACGTCGAGCCGGCCGTCGGCGAGCTGGCGGGACGCCTCGGTGAGCCGGGCCACCGGGTCGCTGACCCGGCGGGCGATCCAGAGCGTCCCGGCGAACGCGACCGCGACCAGGCCGAGCAGACCCAGGGCGGCGGGGCGGCCGAGCTGACCGACGTCGGTGCCGGCTTTCGCCCCGAGATAGAGCTGCAGCGGTACGGCCGACGAGCTCGTCACCCCGTAGGTGAACGTGGAGTAGAGGCATTTCTCCAACCGGGCGGGGATCCGCACGTCACCGCCGACACAGCGGTTGTAGGTGCCCCAGATGTCGATCAGCCAGTAGCTGTCGTTGAGGACCTTCACCTCGGCCTTCTTCAGACAGGCCGGGTATTTCGTGAGCTGGTCGCGGTTCAGGTAGGGCGCCTTGTCACTGCCGAGCACCGCCTCCGGGCCGTCCCCGTCGACCGGTTCGGTCTCCTCCGCGATGCAGCGGACCGCGACCAGGGCGGCGCGGTACTGCGCCACCTGCCGGACCATCCGGGCCTGCGGGGCGGCGTCGGCGGCCGTGGTCAGCACGTTCTCGGTGAACAGGTCGTGCGGCATGACGGAGGTGACCTTGAGCGCCCACGGGACGTCCGCGTCGGCGATCTCCCTGGCCAGCTGCGGGCGCGCGTCGACGCCCAGCGCGGCGCCCTGCACCGGGCCGGAGGTGTCGCCGGCGATGGTGTCCGAGTCGACCAGGGTCTGCCCGTCCTCGGTGCGCAGCTGGATGTGCAGCCCGGTGCCCTGCGACAGGTCCGCGATCGCGGTGTCCAGGCCGGGCCAGCGGCCGCGCAGCAGCCCGAAGCGCTGCACCGCGTCGACGATCTCCTCCTGCCGGTTCACGGTCTCGCGCTGGGAGTTCTCGTACTGCCGGGAGGTCAGGCTCAGGATCAGCGACGCGGTGGCGGCGATCGCGGTGACCGCCACGACCATCACCAGCACGAAGATCCGCAGCCGGAAGCTCACTGCTCGGCCATCCGGTACCCACGGCCGTAGACGGTCTGCACGTACCGGGGTTCGGCCGGGTTCGACTCGATCTTGCGGCGCAGGTTCACGACGTGCGCGTCGACGGTGCGTTCGGACACGTCGTGCTCGAAGCCGAAGGTCTTGTCGATGATCTGCCCACGGGTGAAGACGCGGCCCGGCTCGCGGGCGAGCAGCTCGACGATCCCGAACTCCTTGGCGGTCAGGGTCAACGGCTCACCGGCCACCCGTACCTCGAAACGCCCCGCGTCGACCTCGAGCTCACCCACCCGCAGCACCGACGACGGGGTGTCGGTGGTGCCGATGCGGCGCAGCAGCGCCCGCACCCGGGCGGTCAGCTCGCGCGGGCTGACCGGTTTGGCCAGGTAGTCGTCGGCGCCGATGTCCAGGCCGAGCAGCATGTCGTTCTCCGACGAGCGGGCGGTGACCAGCAGGATCGCCACGTCCGACTCGGCGCGCAGGATGCGGCACACGTCCAGGCCGTCGACCAGCGGCATCATCACGTCCAGCACGAGCAGGTCGGGCCGGCGGGCCCGGGCCATCTCCAGCGCCGCCCGGCCGTCGCCGACGGTCAGCACCTGGTGCCCCTCACGTTCCAGATAGAGCCGGATGAGCTGGGCGTGCTTCGGGTCGTCGTCGGCGATGAGGATGCGAGCTGTCACGGCTGACGATTCTCGCCGATCGCGGCAACAATGTGCGGTTCTCGTGAAGAACCCGACCGATTTTCGCGTCATCACGAATCCGGGTCACTTCCTCACAAGTTCCTCACAGCCGGTTTCCTAACGTTCGTCCCACGCAATCGCCGTCAACGACAGGAGTACGCGATGTGTGGTCTTGCCGTCTTCGTCAGCAGCCGTCCGCAGGCCGGGGTCCCCGACCCCGCCACGGCGTCGGCCTTCCAGATCGCGCTGGAGACGATGCACCACCGCGGGCCCGACGACACCCAGGTCGAGTTCAAGGACGGGCTGGCGTTCGGGTTCAAGCGCCTCGCCATCATCGACCGTGAGGAGGGCGCCCAGCCGGCGCACTACCCGGCCGACGGCCCGCAGGCCGGGCGCTGGACCGTGGTGTTCAACGGCGAGATCTACAACTACCGCGAGCTGCGCGCCGACCTGATCCGCGAGCACCAGGCCAGTTTCGCCACGCACGGCGACAGCGAGGTGCTCGCCGCGGCGTTCCACTACTGGGGTGCCGCCGCCCTGCCCCGGCTGCGCGGGATGTTCGCGTTCGTGGCCTACGACCACTGGACCGGCACGGTGCACGCGGCCCGCGACCCGTTCGGCATCAAGCCGCTGTACGTGCTGGAGACCTCCGACGGGCTGTTCCTGGCCAGCGAGCGCAAGGCGCTGCTGGCGTTCAGCGGGAACTCCGGTGCCGCGCTGGACACCGACGCGCTCGCGCACTACCTGACGTTCCAGTACGTGCCGGAGCCGATGACCCTGCACCGGCACGTCAAGCGGCTGCCGGCCGGGCACCGGATGACGTGGACCCCGACCGGCGGGCAGCGCCAGGAGCGCTACTTCCGGCCGTCGCTGCGACCGCTGAACCTGCAGCCCGAGGTCGCGTACCAGGCGATCCAGGACGCCCTGCGCGACAGCGTGCGCAAGCACATGCACGCCGAGGTGCCGGTCGGCGCGTTCCTGTCCAGCGGCGTCGACTCGTCGGCGATCGTCGCGCTGGCCAAGGAGGTCAAGCCGGACCTGCACGCGTTCACCGCCGGGTTCGACGACGCCGCGTATTCCGAGATCGAGATCGCCCAGGACACCGCGAACCAGCTGGGCGTGCGGCTGACCCCGACGATCATCAGCGAGGACGACGTCATCCGGGAGCTGCCCCGGATCGTGCAGCTGCTCGACGACCCGGTGGCGGACCCGTCGCTCGTACCGCTGTACTTCCTGGCCCGGACCGCCTCGCAGCACGTCACCGTGGTGCTGTCCGGCGAGGGCTCGGACGAGCTGTTCGGCGGTTACACGATCTACCGGGAGCCGCTGTCGCTGGCGAGCATCGACCGGCTGCCCGCCGGCATGAAGCGCGGCCTGCGCAACCTGTCGCACGTGATGCCGGAGGGGATGAAGGGGCGCAGCTTCCTGGAGCGCGGCACCACCCCGATCGAGGAGCGTTACTACGGCAACGCGCGCATCTTCTCCCCCGAGGAGAAGGCAACCCTCATGCGGTTCACCGCCGAACCCCACACCAAGATCACTTCGCATCTGTACGCGGAGACGGCAGACGTCGACGACGTGGCGTCCATGCAGTACGTGGACCTGCACACCTGGCTGCAGGGTGACATCCTCGCCAAGGCCGACCGGATGTCGATGGCGCACTCGCTGGAACTGCGCGTGCCCTTCCTCGACCAGGCCGTGTACGCCGCCGCGGCCGGGCTGCCCACCGAGCTGAAACTGCCCAGCCACGGCCAGGGCACCAAGATGGCGTTCCGGGAGGCCATGCGGGGCATCGTCCCCGAGTCGGTGCGCGACCGCCGCAAGCTGGGCTTCCCCACCCCGACCCGGGTCTGGCTCAAGGGCCAGATCGGGGACTGGATCGGCGCGCTGCTCGACGGTTCCCAGGCCGGGCACCTGCTCGACCTCGGGTACGCCCAGCGCCTGCTCGCCGAGCACCGCGCCGGGGAGGCCGACAACTCCCGCAAGGTCTGGACGGTGGCCATGTTCTGCCTCTGGCACGCGATCGTGGTCGAGAAGTCGATCACCCCGGTGGCCCCGCGTTTCCCTAGCGCGCTGCGCCCGGCGGCCCCGCACCCGGCCGCCCCGGTGGCTGCGTGACGCACCGCTCAGCCCATCGGCGCCCCCGCCGATCAGATGGTGTGGGACGCATGCGCATCGCCACCGTGGCGCTGGCCGCCGCGGTGGCGACCGGACTGGGCCTGGCCTCGTGCCGGGCCCTGCAGCCGGTGGCCGCACCGGCCCCGGACGCGTCCGCACCGGCCGTCGCGCCGGAGCTCACGTCCCGCGCCCCGGCCCGGCCGGCCCGCACCACCCGCAAGGCGATCACGTACCCGGCCGGGGGCGGCGGCGAGTGGCGCACGGCCCCCGCGTCCACCCTCATCGGCGGTGACACCGGCACGCTGCTGCGCTACCGCGTCCTGGTGGAGAAGGACATCGACGGCCTGAACGTGCGCCGGTTCGCCGACGCGGTCAGCGAGACCCTCGAGGACCCCCGGGGCTGGACCGCCGGCGGCACCCTGCGCCTGCGTCGTACCGGGCCGGGTGAGGCCGCCGACTTCACCGTCTATCTCGCCACGCCGCGCACCCGCGACCGGCTGTGCGAGAGCGCCCCGGACGGCTACACGTCCTGCCGCAACGGCGACAAGGTGGTCCTCAACGTCGCCCGCTGGGTCAAGGGCGTCCCGAACTTCGGCGCGTCCCTGGCCACGTACCGCCAGTACATGGTCAACCACGAGGTCGGTCACCGCCTCGGCCACGGCCACGAACGCTGCGGCGGCGCCGGCGAACCGGCCCCGGTCATGCAGCAGCAGACCCTCGGCCTGCACGGCTGCAAGCCCAACCCGTGGCCCTACCTCGACGGCGAGCGCCACACCGGCACCCCGGGAGCGTACGACGACCCGGTGCCGCCCCAGGACAACGGAGCCTGATCAGCCGGCGGGCCGGCCGCGCGCTACAGGTTGACCGCCGGGCAGTGCCCGAGGACGCCTTCCCCGCCGAGGAGTCACTGCGGAGCTGTGCGCTCTGCACCGATGGAGACGGCAACGAGCGTGCAGGGCTCGGAGCCGTAGTTCCGCCACGCATGACGCGTGCCGTTCTGAACGATGACGTCTCCCTCGCGGAGCACGGTTGCCGAGCCGTCGCCGAGCTCGAGCGTCGCCTCGCCGCGAACGACCATCAGGTAGTCGATGGTGTCGCTGGTGTGCATGCCGTCGGGTTCCGACGCCGCCGTCACGCCGGGCATGTCCACCTCGAACGTCGCTGCCGCCGCGGCGAGGTCCACGTCCGGTGCCGGCGTCGCGCCCTCCGGTGGATGAGTGATGACCACGAAACGTGACCCACCCACGGGCGGGAAGTACGTCGCGACGGGACGGGGTGAACCGTCGTCGGGGAACGTGGGGACGTCGTCGCGGCTCCACAGCCGGTGCGCTGCGAAGCCGGGCATCAGCTCCGACGTGACGGGATCCACGGTGCGGTCATCGACGACGCGAGATGTGCCCTCGGTGTCGTGTCCGGTGACAATGCGCCTGGTCATGGGGGTTCCTTCGGTCTCGGACGCTGCGCGTGATGAGTCCTGGTCTCATCAGCATACATCGGTATGAGACTTGGTCTCATCGGTACGTCGGCTACGATCGGGCTGTGTCTCGTTGGCTGCCCGACTCGCATGCGCGTCTCGAAGATGCAGCCCTCGAGCTGTTCGCCGAGCGCGGCTTCGACGCGGTCTCGACCACCGAGATCGCGCAGCGCGCGGGGCTGTCCAAAGCGACGTTCTTCCGCTACTTCCGCGACAAGCCGGAGGTGCTGTTCTGGGGCCAGGACCTCCTCGCCGACACGTTCAGGCAGGCAATCGCAGGGGGCCCCGCGGATGCGTCGCCTCTGCAGCTGGCGGGCGCTGCAGTCCTCGCCGCGGACGGCATCTTCGACGCTGACCGGCATCGTCATGCTGCGCTCAGGGCGCGGCTGATCGCGTCCTCGGCGTCCTTGGGGGAGCGTGCGGCGCGGAAGCGTGCCGTGCTCGCTGCGGCGATGACCGACGCGCTCCGGGCACGCGACGTCTCCGACAGCACGGCAGATCTCACCGGCCTGGTGGGCGCGGCCATCTATGGTGCCGCGTACGAGCGTTGGGCCGCGAGCCCCGTCTACCGCTCCTTCGCCGATCTCGCTCAGCGCGAATGGGACCGGATGGAGCTCGCCGCGATCGACATGTCCACACATGCACGCTTGACAACGTAGGCGCTCAACGAGTCGTCCCCCGACCGGCTGGACGAGGCGATACGCGGCAACCCGTTCGCGTTCGTGCGGCGGGAGTCCGGGTTCCGGAACACGTCCCCGGTCCGGCCGCGGCACGGGCATCGGACTGTCGTACCCGGGCGGTAGGTTCTGCGGCGTGAGTTCGAACATCGACGACTTCTACCGGGATGTCGCCACCATCGCCCTCGCGGTGGGGCGCAAGCACCGCTTCGTGCTGGGCGGCGGGGTCGCCTGGCTGGTGAACGGCCTGGTCCGGCGGCCCACCGAGGACATCGACCTGTTCACCGACACCGCCGGTGCGGTCGAGGCGGCCGCCACCGACGTGACCGCGGCGCTGAGCGCCGCCGGTTACCAGGTGTTCCGGGAGGTGGCCGACGAGATGTTCGAGGGCATGGACGAGGACCTGCGGGAGTATCACGTCGCCGACGGGCGGCGGGCGCTGCGGTTGACGCTGACCCGGCTGGACCGGCGGCGGGCCCCGGTGGTGATGGACGTCGGGCCGGTCATGCACCTGGACGACCTGATCGGCTCCAAGGTGGCCGCGCTGGTCAACCGGCGTGAGGTGCGCGACTACATCGACGTCGCCGCGGCGCTGGAACGTTATCCGCTGGAGCGGGTGATGGAGCTCGCCCACGCCATGGACGACACCCTCGAGGAGGAGGACATCGCCGACGCCGGTCGCTACCTGGACCGGCTCGACGACGCCCGGTTCGCTCTGTACGGCCTGACCGCATCCGATGTGGCCCGTCTGCGGGAGCGTCTCGCCGGCTGGCCCCGCACGACATAGAGGGGTATCCGATCATGGGAACCTGGGATTCCGGGGCGTTCGACAACGACAGCGCCGCCGACTGGTGCGGCGCCCTGCACGACATGGACCCCGCCGAACGGGTGGGCGCGGTCCGGCGGACGTTCACCGCGGTGGCCGACCACGACGGCGAGTACCTGGACAGCGACCTGTCCTGCGACGCGATCGCCGCGGCGGCCGTCGTCGCCTCGCAGTTGCCGGGCGGCACACCGCTGACCACGCCGTACGCGCCGACGTTCCTCATCGAGGGCGGCACTCTCGAGGTGCCCGCCGACATCGCGCCGCTGGCCCTGCGCGCCCTGGACCGGGTGGCCGGGCCGGACTCGGAGTGGCGGGAGCTGTGGGAGGAATCCCCCGACGGTTACCGCGCGGCACTCGCCGAGATCGCGGTGATCCGGGGCATCCTGAAGCCATGACCAGCGTGTACGAGGCGGCGGGCGGGATGGACGCGATGCGGCGGCTGGCGGGCGCCTGGCACGCGCGGGTGCTGGCCGACGAGGTGGTGGCGCACGCGTTCAGCCACGGCTACGACCCGGACCACACCGAGCACCTCGCCGCGTACTGGGCCGAGGCGCTCGGCGGGCCGGTGTCCGGGATCGCCGAGAGCCGGGTGGTCCGGATGCACAGCGGCAACGGTGTGCACGAGGAGATGGACCGGCGGGCGATCGCCTGTTTCGACGGCGCCCTCGACGACGTGGGGCTGGCCGCGGGCGACCCGGTGCGCCGGGAGCTGCACGACTACTTCGCCTGGGCCACCACGACCACGATGGCCGCCCACCCGGACTCACCCGACGAGGTGCCGGACGGCCTGGTCATCCCACGGTGGCGCTCGATGTCAGGACGCTGACCCGCCACCAGCCGGCGTTGTGACCCACCGCAACCGATCGGCAACCGATTGCGTCCCCAGGTGCAACCCGCCGGGCAGATCGTGGTTCCAGCGAGGCCAGTCACCACCGGAAAGGCTCCCCAGATGCGCGCCAAGATCACTGCAACAGTCGCCGTTTTCGCTGCCGTCATCGGCCTCGCGGGCAGCGTGGCCGGCCCGATCTACGCGGCGATCGCCGCCTGAGTCACCCGCACTCCACAGCACGGTCCCTTCCGTGGCCGGACGCGCTCCCGCGTCCGGCCACGGTGCTGTGCGGGTCAGGCAATAGACTCGACCCCATCATGAATCTGACCGATCGCCTCCCGGGCACCGCCGAACCCGACGCCGTCTTCGACGCCTTCCAGACGTGGGTCACCGAGCAGGGCCTGACGCTCTACCCGCACCAGGAGGAGGCGCTCATCGAGGTCGCCACCGGGGCGAACGTCATCCTGAGCACCCCGACCGGCTCCGGCAAGAGCCTGGTGGCGACCGGCGCGCACTTCGCCGCCCTGGCCGACAAGCGCACCACGTTCTACACCGCGCCGATCAAGGCCCTGGTCTCGGAGAAGTTCTTCGCCCTGTGCAAGGTCTTCGGCGTGGAGAACGTCGGCATGCTCACCGGCGACGCGCACGTCAACGGCGACGCGCCGATCATCTGCTGCACCGCCGAGATCCTGGCCAACCTGGCGCTGCGCGAGGGCGCCGACGCCGACGTCGGCCAGGTCGTCATGGACGAGTTCCACTTCTACAGCGAGCCGGACCGCGGCTGGGCGTGGCAGGTGCCGATCATCGAGCTGCCGCAGGCCCAGTTCATCCTGATGTCCGCCACGCTCGGTGACACCACCCGCTTCGTCGAGGACCTCACCCGGCGCACCGGCCGCCCGACCGCCACGGTCACCAACGCCGAACGGCCGGTCCCGCTGCTGTTCTCGTACGCGAAGACGCCGCTGCACGAGACCATCGAAGAGCTGCTCACCACCCATCAGTCCCCGGTATACATCGTGCACTTCACCCAGGCATCCGCCCTGGAGCGCGCCCAGGCGCTGATGAGCATCAACATGTGCACCCGCGCCGAGAAGGACGCGATCGCCGCCGCCATCGGCGACTTCCGGTTCACCGCGGGCTTCGGGCGCACGCTCTCGCGCCTGATCCGGCACGGCATCGGCGTGCACCACGCCGGCATGCTGCCGAAATACCGCCGGCTGGTCGAGACTCTCGCGCAGGCGGGCCTGCTCAAGGTCATCTGCGGTACGGACACCCTGGGCGTCGGTATCAACGTACCCATCAGGACCGTGCTGTTCACCGGGCTGAGCAAGTACGACGGGGTGCGTACCCGCCTGCTCAAGGCCCGCGAGTTCCACCAGATCGCCGGTCGCGCCGGCCGGGCCGGCTACGACACCCTCGGCACGGTCATCGTCCAGGCCCCCGAGCACGTCATCGACAACGAGAAGATGCTCGCCAAGGCCGGCGACGACCCGAAGAAGCGGCGCAAGGTCGTCCGCAAGAAGCCCCCGGAGGGCACGATCGGCTGGGGTGAGCCCACCTTCGACCGGCTCGTGTCGGCCGAACCCGAGCAGCTCACCTCGTCGTTCCAGGTGTCGCACGCGATGCTGCTCAACGTCATCGCCCGCGGCGGCAACCCGTTCGAGGCGATGCGGCACCTGCTCACCGACAACCATGAGGAGCCGGCCGCCCAGCGCAAGCACATCCGCCGGGCCATCGCCATCACCCGCGCGCTGCTCGCCGGCGGTGTCATCGAGAAGCACGAGGGCACGTACCGCCTCGTCTCCGACCTGCAGCTCGACTTCGCGCTCAACCAGGCGCTGTCCCCGTTCGCGCTGGCCAGCCTCGAACTGCTCGACAAGGAATCCCCGGACTACCCGCTCGACGTGGTGTCCATCATCGAGTCCACCCTCGAGGACCCCCGCCAGGTGCTGTCGGCCCAGCAGTTCAAGGCCAAGGGCGAAGCGGTCAACGCCATGAAGGCCGAGGGCATCGAGTACGACCAGCGCATGGAGTTGCTGGAACAGGTCACGTACCCCAAGCCCCTGGTCGAACTGCTCGACGCGGCCTACGAGACGTACCGCCGCGGCCACCCGTGGGTCGCCGACTACGAGCTCAAGCCCAAATCCGTGGTCCGCGACATGTACGAACGCGCCATGACGTTCACCGAGTACGTCTCGTACTACGGCCTGTCCCGCTCCGAGGGCCTGGTGCTGCGCTACCTCGCCGACGCGTTCCGGGCCGTACGCCAGACCGTCCCCGAGGACGCCCGCACCGAGGAGCTCACCGACCTCATCGAATGGCTCGGCGAACTCGTCCGCCAGGTCGACTCCAGCCTGCTCGACGAGTGGGAACGCCTGCGCAACCCGGGCGCCGAGGTCGCCGAGGTCTCCCCGCTCGACGACCGGCCGCCGGCGGTCACCCGCAACGTCCGCGCGTTCCGCGTCCTGGTCCGCAACGCCCTGTTCCGCCGCGTCGAGCTGTTTGCCCTGCGCCGCCCGGACGAGCTCGCCGACCTCGACGCCGAGACCGGCTGGACCACCGACCGCTGGATCCAGGCCATGGAGGAGTACTACGCCGAGTACCCGGTCGTCGGCACCGGCCCGTCGGCCCGCGGCCCGGCCCTGCTGCACATCGAGCAGGGCGCGGCGTCCTGGAAGGTCCGCCAGGTCTTCGAGGACCCCGAGGGCGACCACGACTGGGGCATCGAGGCCGAGATCGACCTGGCCGCCAGCGACGAGATCGGCGCGGCCGCCATCCGCATCGTCGCGGTCGGCCCGCACTGACCCCGCACCGACGCACCAGGTCGGTGCCGGTCGTGTTCAACCTGCGGTATCCGGTGGCGGTGCACGCGACGATGTCCCCGATGCGCGCACCGTGCCGGCCGGGCAGGTAGACGCCGGGCCCGCGACCAGGGGCGTGGGGACACCCACGAGATGCGGGTCCTCGTGGGTGTCCGGCCCGATCCCGTGGCCGGTGCGGTGCAGGAACGCGTCGCCGTACCCGGCGGCGGCCGGATGCCCCCGGGCGCGACGGCGTCGACCGCGGCCCGCTGAGCGGCCTGCAAAATCGGATGACAGGCAAGGAAGTCGGCGGGTGCGGCATCACCCATGACATAGGTACGCGTGCAGTCGGAGCGGTAGCCGCCCGGCATCGTCGCGCCGATGTCGACCACGACCGGGTCACCGGCCTCGACGACCCGCGACCCCGCTCCGGTGGTGCGGGCCGGCCCCCTCCGGCCCGGCCCGGCCGCCACGATGACGAAGCCGGTGCTGGCATGCCCGGCGTCCCGGATCGCGTCCGCGAGTCCGCGGCGACGGCGGCCTCGGTGCGCCCGGGCCGCAGCCACCGACCCATCTGCCGGTGTACCTGGTCGACAGCGGCCCCGGCCTCGGCCAGCGCGTCGATCTCGGCGGCTGACTTCACCGCGCGCAGCCTGGTGGGAGCCTGCACCCACGCCGCGTGGGGCAGGAGCCGCTGCAACGGCAGAAGATGCCAGGCGGGCATCGTGCCGGTCACCGCGACCCGCCGGGCGTCCCGGAGCTGCCCGGCCAGGAGGATCCCGGGGTCGGCGCCGTCCGGATGGTCGATCAGCCGTATCCTCGCAGCGGCTCCGCTCGTCCCCCGTCCGATGCCCACTCGCGCCCGGCCGTTGTCCGCCCCGCCGTTGTCCGCCCGGCTATGGCGTGTTCGGCCAGGGCGCGTTCGGCCAAGGCGCGTTCGAGGCGGGGCACGATCAGCGTGGGTTCACCCGTCGCGGGCAGGAAGCAGGCAGGTCAGACGCTCGTTGACCGGCGCGGGGTACCCGGTGAGACAGCACAGGTCGGTGCCGGGCGTGACCAGCAGCGCGTCGCTGCCCTGCGGCATCACCACCGACCGCATCGCCTTCGTCGACGGCTTCGCCCGCTGTCGCGGTCGCCCGCCCGCCCGCTGTCGCTCTCGTGGCCGTGCTCGTGGTGGCTCGGCTGATCGCTCTTCTGGCCGGCGAGCATCCGCCGGGCGTGTGCCGGCCGGTCCCCGGTGTCCATCCTGCCAAGATAGCCACATGGAACGTGTACTCGGCATCGGCGGATACTTCCTGCGCGCCACCGACCCGGAGGCGCTGAGCGCCTGGTACCGCGACTGCCTCGGCCTGGCAACCGACGAGAACGGCACATGGCACCAGGAGCCCGGGCCGACGGTCTTCGCGACCTTCGAGTCCGGGACCGGCTACCTCGGGTCACCCACCCAGCAGTCCATGATCAACTTCCGGGTCCGCGACCTCGACGCGATGCTCGCCCAGCTGCGGGCCAAGGGCGCGGACGTGGCCGACGACATCCAGGACATGGCGGGGGTCGGCCGGTTCGGCTGGGTCACCGACCCGGAGGGCCACCGCGTCGAACTGTGGCAGGCCGAGTGACCCCTCGTCCGGTCCCCGAATTCGAGGTCCGATCCCCGCCAGACATCCGCGCCGGGACGCGGCAGGCTTGGCGGCATGGAAACCACTCTGGACGGCAAGGTTGCCCTGGTCACCGGCGGCAGCAGGGGGATCGGGGCGGCGGTGGCGGTGCGGCTGGCGCGGCAGGGAGCCGACGTCGCTTTCACGTTCCGCAGTGACAAGGAGCAGGCGGACGCCGTGACCGCACGGATCCGCGCGGAGGGCCGCCGGGCGATCCCGGTGTGCGCCGACAGCGCCGACCCGGGTGCGGTCGTCGCGGCCGTCGACCAGGTTGCCGAGACCGGGGGGCGGCTGGACATCCTGGTCAACAACGCCGCGGTGTTCATCGTCGGCCCGCTCGAGGAGCTCACCCTGGAGCAGTTCGACCAGACGGTCGCGGTCAACGTCCGGGCGCCGTTCGTCGCGTCGCAGGCCGCCGCCCGGCACCTGGGCGCGGGCGGGCGCATCATCACCATCGGCAGCAACATGGTCGGCCGGACCGTCTTCCCGGGCTTCGCGCTGTATTCCATGAGCAAGACCGCGCTGACCGGCCTCACCAAAGCCCTCGGCCGGGAGCTCGGCCCCCGCGCCATCACCGTGAACCTGGTCAACCCCGGCGCCACGGACACCGAGATGAATCCCGCGGACGGCCCCATGGCCGGCACCATCCGCGACTTCATCGCGCTCGGCCACTACGCGGATCCGGCCGACATCGCGGCGGCCGTGGGCTTCCTGGCGAGCCCCGACAGCCGCTATCTCACCGGCGCGACGGTGAACGTGGACGGCGGCTTCACCATCTGAACCCCGGCCGCCCGGTGAACATCGCGGCGACGTCCAGCAGGTCCGGGCAGCCGAGGGCACCGTCCTCGAGCGGCCCCCGGCAGTATCCGGCTCCGCTCCCGCACTCCGCGTGCCGGTCGACGATCCGGAGCAGCGCGGCGGCGTTCGCGCGGATCCGGTCACCGGAGAGCACCCCGGTCAGGCTCACGTATTCCTCGGGGGACATGAACACCATGCCCGGCACCGCGGGCGGCGGCTCCGGCAGTTCCAGGTCGAGGAGGTCGACCGTGTCCGCCGCCTGCACGTCGATCTCCAGCTGCTCGCGCAGCCACGCGACGAGTGCGGTCATCCGGCGGCGTCCAGGCATCGTACGGAAAGGGCGATGTTGACCTCCCGCGGTCCGTCGAAGCTCTGGTGGATGGCCTCCACCTCGACCCGCCGCCGATCCTCCCGGACCGGGTCGTCGTTCGTGCCGGCCAGGCAGCCCGGGACGGTGAGGTCGTCGACGACGAACTCGTAGAACGTCTGGTCGCCCAGGGGGTTGCGGGGCTCGCCGTCCGCCTCGAACGCGAACCGGCGGATCTGCTGGTTCGACCACGGCACCGTGCCGGTCAGCACCTCGGCCGTCGCGGTGTGCGGGTCGTGCGCCACCCGGGTCAGCAGGCTGCCGGCGAGAGCCCCGACGGCGACCAGTGCGGCTCCGGCGACCAGCGCCCGGCTGGTGGAGAGGGTCGGCATGAGCGCACCTTAATGCCTGGTGGATCGCGGTAGGGGGCGGTGCGATCATGGGCCGATGGGGGAGCCCGTGGAGCTGCCCGAGCCCCGGGACCTGTGGCGCCGCGGGGTGGCCGCCTGCACCGTCGCGACCGCGTCACCCGGGTTCGCCCCGGACCGGACCTTCGGGACGGACGGACGGTGGTGCACCGGGGACGGCAACTGGCACGGCTCGTCCTGTTCGGGATGAGCCGCGACAGCGCCACCCCGTTCGCGCCGGTGCCCTACGACCTGGTCGCCGCCGCCCCCGGCTGGCTGCCCTGGGACGATCTGATCGCGGTGCAGTCGCGCGACGAGCTCGGCTTCGTGCTCTGGTACGCCGGCGGCGGATGGACCCGGGGGCAGTGCCTGGACCCGGACGGCGAACCCGTCGACGATGGGTGGTACGAGGCGGTGCGGCACCTTGTGAACAGGGCGGCCGTCCTCGAGGTGATGCACTTCCTGCTGTTCGAGTGGGGTGGCCTCGAGACCGGCCCCGGCGAGGTGGCGGCGAGAAGGTTACCGCCACCACCGGACAACTCCTCCACCGGGCGCTAGCGGGGTGAGGATCTCCTGCGGGAACTCTTCACCTCGCTGACCGGCCCGCGCCCCGACGTGGCCACCGCACTACGGGTCGCCACCGTCGGCGGCATCATCACCCCGCACACCCGCTGACTCTGCCGACCGGCGCCGAACGCCCTCCTGCGGAGATCCGGCCTCATCGTGCTCTGCGGCGCGTGGCCCCGGTTCGAACAGCCTGACACGAGGTGCCTGCCCGGCGGCCCGCAGACGGCCCGGCCCGCGCGCAACGGCCCACCATGAGACGGACTGGCCCGGGAGCGGCCTGGCGCCCGGTCCTATGCCGCTTGGGCGAGGCGGCGCAGGGACGGGTGGCGGGCTTCCCAGGCGGCGCGGACGGCGCGGGGGAGGTTGAGGTCGGGCCAGAGCCGGGTGAGGGTCGGGCCGTGCAGGTGGGTGCGGAGTTCGTCGACGCGGACGGCCTCGCGCAGAACGTTCTCGTACATCCAGAGCAGCATGGTGTGCTGGCCGAGGTCGAAGGTGCGGTGCGGGTTCCACCAGAGGCGCAGGGGCAGCTCGACCAGCCCGGACGTCGGGCCGGTCAGCTCGCTGAGCGTGCCGGTGACCAGCACGGGGCGGCCGGGGCGGGCCAGGTGGACGACCGGGCTCGGAGCGGCCGGGGCGTCGCGTTCGCGGGTGAACACCCCCACAGCGTAGACGCCCACCGCGCCCGGGCCGATACCACCTAGCCTCCTAGGATGCTTGAGGGGGTGTGATCGGGAAGTAGTTGCCGTTGTCCAGGTCGGCGAGGACACCGGGCCGGGTGGGTTCCCAGCCGAGGGTCCGGCGGGTGATGAGGGTGGATGCCGGGTAGCTCTGCGTGACCAGGTTCGCGAGGAACCCGAAGTACCCGGGCACCATCAGGACGTCCAGGGGAATGCTCACGGCGGGCAGTCCCAGACGGTTGCCGATGGCCTCGGCGATCGTGCGGAGCGGGAGGTCCTCGTCCCCGACCGCGTGCCAATAGGAGCCGGCCGGCCCCTTTTCCAGCGCCAGGCGGAACAGAGAGGCGACGTCGCGGGCGTGTACGGCGTTCCACAGGTTCGCGCCGTCCCCGGGGTAGCCGACGAATCCTTTCTGCTCGGCCAACGCGATCAGCTGCTTGAGGAAGCCGGTGCGATCGGTGGTGCTGTGCGCGATGGTGGCTATCCGGACGACCGAGGATCGCACTCCCCGTTCGGCGAGGCCGATGACCGCGGTCTCGACGACGTTGCGGGCGTGCAGGGTGCCCTTGTGTTCGTCGCCGCCGGGCAGGGCCGGGTCCTCCTCGGTGGCCGTGCGGCCCAGCCGGTGCTGCCCGGCTGAGCCGATGCTCCCGGCCGTGACCAGCGGTTTCCCGGTTCCCGCGAGGGCGTCGCCGAGCGCGAGCACGATCGGGAGCTCCGCGGCGGCCACCGCGTCGAGTCCGCCGGTCGGCAGCAGGTCCTGCCGGTGCGCGACGTGGACGACGCCGTCGGATTGCGCGGCGGCTTCCCGGAGGCCGTCGAGGTCTTCGAGGTCGCCACGGCGCACTGTCGCGCCGTACGCGGTCAGTGTCGCCGCCGCGGCGTCCGACCGGGCCAGGCCGGTGACCTCGTGCCCGGCGGCGATGAGCTCGGCGATGATGTATGAACCGGAGTGACCGGTCCCACCGGTGACGAAAACGCGCATGTCGCTGTCCTTCAGCTGATAGTGGTGACGCCGACGAAGAAATTGGTGTGCTTGACGGAATGGGTGACCAGGCCCAGTTGCAATAGGCCGAGGTTTTCCAGGGCCCGTGCCATGGACAGTGGTCCGGCATCCAGCGGGCGCAGTCCCATGCTTTCGATGAAGGCCGAGACGTGTGCTTTCGCCTGCGTGTCGTCACCGGCGAGGAACACGTCCAGCGGGCGATCGCCGGCCGCCAGGACGTGGGAGAACACGGTGTTGAACGCCTTGACGACCGGCGCGCCGGCGGGGGCGGCCTTGGCGATCTCCTGCGCGCCGGAGCTGTTCCCGGGGGTGACGAAGCCGGTGAGACCGGCGTCGACGGGGTTGGAGATGTCGATGATCACCTTGCCGTGCAGGGCATTCCCGTACGCGCTGACCGCCGCGGCCGCCCCGGCGTACGGCATGGCGAGGACGACGATGTCCCCGGCCGGAGTGGCGCCGGGTACGCCCACGGTGGCGCCGTCGAGTGTGGCGGCCAGGGCCGCGGCCCGGGCCGGGTCGCGACCGATGATCTCGACGCTGTTGCCACCGGCGAGCGCCCGGCCGGCGAGGGCGCCGGCCATGTCACCCGGGCCGATGATGCTGATGCTGCTCATGAATTGCTCGCTTTCCGGAATGGAATGTCAGGTACCCATTGAGGTTGTCATTTTCCGGAATGGGCGTCCAAGACCTCTTTCGGTGGCCGCGATACCCTGAGGGCATCGCCGGACCGGGAGGCCCCATGGATCTGGACCTGCGCAAGGTGCGCTATTTCGTCGCGGTCGCCGATCAGCTCCACTTCGGCCGCGCCGCCGAGGAACTGCACATCGCGCAGCCGGTGCTCAGCCGGCAGGTCCGCGCGCTGGAGCACGATCTCGGCACCCCGTTGCTGATCCGGGACAGTCACGGCGTCGCGCTGACCGACGCCGGCCGGCAGTTGCTCACCGACGCCGGGCTGATGCTGGCCTCCGCGCAGGCGGTGCGCCGCCGGGTGACCGTGGCGGCGCGTGGCAGGCGGCGGCTGATGATCGGCTTCCGGGCGGGCGTCGCGGTCACCGCGGCGGTACGCGAGTTCGCCGCCCGGCACCCGGACGTGGTGGTGGACATGCAGCGGGTGGAGGGCGACGACCAGGCCGCGATGCTGCTCGACGGCCGCGTCGACGTGGCCTACGTGCGGTTGCCCATCGACGAGGCCGGGCTGCGCGTCACCCCGTTGTACGCGGAGCCGCGGGTGGCGGTGCTGCCGGCCGGGCACCGGCTGGCCGGCAAGGAGCAGATCACCGAGGCCGACCTGGCCGGCGAGCCGCTGGTCTGGCCCGGCACGAGCGCGCAGCCCACCCGGCGCCCGCACCCCGATGCCGGATATCTGGTACGCGGCGTGGACGAGACGCTCGAGCACGTCGCGGCCGGGCGGGGCGTCTCGTTCCTGGCCCGGTCGGCGACCGTGTTCCACTCGCATCCGGAGGTCAGCTTCGTGCCGGTCCCGGAGCTGGCGCCCGAGCAGGTGTGCCTCGCCGTGGTGGCGTCGCGTGCCGAGCCGCTGGTCGACGACTTCGTCACCGCGGCCCGGGCGACGGCCGGGATCACCGCGGAATGCGGCAACTACGAGATGTGGCAGCTCGGCGGCGACTCTTCACACCTAGGTTCCTAGGATGCTCTAGAGGGTGTGCGTCCGGCTACCGCGCGCAAAAGTGACCCGCCGGGCGGACAGAACCTGTACGCCGGGCGGGTCGTGGTGGGGGACAGCGTCACCGATCCAGGACGGTGGCGTCGATCTCGGCGAGCTCGCTGTCGCTGAGCTGCAGCGTGTCGAGGGCGTGGACGTTGTTCTCGAGCTGGGTGACGCTGCTGGCGCCGATGATGAGGCTGGTCATGCGGGGGTCGCGCAGGGCCCAGGCGAGGGCCATCTGGGCGAGGCTCTGGCCGCGGCGCCCGGCGATGTCGTTGAGCGAGTGCAGGCGGCCCAGCGTCTCGGCGTCCAGGGCGTCCTCGTTGAGGAAGCGGCTGGTGCGGATGCGGGAGTCGTCCGGGATGCCGTTGAGGTAGCGGTCGGTGAGCAGGCCCTGCTGCAGGGGGCTGAACGCGATGGCGCCGGCGCCGGCTTCCTCGAGGGTGTCGAGCAGGTTGTCCTTCTCGGTCCAGCGGTTGAGGATCGAGTACGACGGCTGGTGGATGAGCAGCGGGGTGCCGAGCGACGTCAGGACGGCGGCGGCCTCGGCGGTCTGGGCGCTGGTGTAGTTCGAGAGGCCGACGTACAGGGCCTTGCCGCTGCGGACGATGGCGTCGAGGGCACCCATCGTCTCCTCGATCGGGGTCTCCGGGTCGGGACGGTGGTGGTAGAAGATGTCGACGTAGTCGAGGCCGAGGCGGCCCAGGGACTGGTCGAGCGAGCTGATGAGGTATTTGCGGCTGCCGAAATCGCCGTACGGTCCGGGCCACATGTCGTAGCCGGCCTTGCTGGAGATGATCAGCTGGTCGCGGTAGGGCTTGAGGTCGCTGCGCAGCAGCTCGCCGAAGTTGGTCTCGGCGCTGCCGTAGGGCGGTCCGTAGTTGTTGGCGAGGTCGAAGTGGGTGATGCCCAGGTCGAACGCGCGGCGCACGATGGCGCGCTGGGTCTCGAACGGCTTGTTCTCGCCGAAGTTGTGCCAGAGGCCGAGGGAGAGGGCGGGGAGCTTGAGTCCGCTCTTGCCGGCCCGGCGGTAGGTCATCGTGTCGTAGCGCGTCTCAGCGGCAGAGTAGGTCACACACCACAGCCTAGGGATAGCGGCGCGGAAGTTGATCACTGGTAGGTTTTTCGGTAGCCGAACACCCGCGCGGGAGAGACCGTCAGCCAGGGCAGTCAACTGGTCAGGCGGCGCCGAAGGGGCAAATCCTCCCCGGAACCTCTCAGGCAAAAGGACCGCGCGGGGAGGCGACTCTGGAGTTCGTCGTGGGTAACAGAGGGGGAGGTTGTGTGCCGACCTTCTGCCGCGGGAGCTGTCATGACGTTCGCCCATCGCCACATCGGTCCGGATGAGGACGCGCAGGCCCAGATGCTCAAGGCCATCGGATATGCCTCCGCCGAGGCGCTGATGGATGCCGCTGTTCCCGAGGTGATCCGCTGGCACGGCGCTCTGAAGCTGCCGGCCGCGGCGTCGGAGGAGGAGGCGATCGCCGAGCTGCGGGAGATCGCGGGCCGCAACACGGTGGCGACCTCGATGATCGGGCTCGGGTATTACGCGACGTTCACGCCGGCGGTGATCCGGCGCAACGTGCTGGAGAACCCGGCGTGGTACACCGCTTACACGCCGTATCAGCCGGAGATCAGTCAGGGCCGGTTGGAGGCGTTGCTGAACTTCCAGACGATGGTGACCGACCTCACCGGGCTGACGACGGCGAACGCGTCGATGCTCGACGAGGGCACGGCGGTCGCGGAGGCGATGACGCTGGCGCGCCGGGCGTCCAGGAGCAAGAGCAACGTGTACGTGGTGGACGCGGACACGTTCCCGCAGACGTTGTCGGTGCTGCGGACCCGGGCGGAGCCGCTGGGCATCGAGTTGAGGCTGGTGGACCTGGCGGTGGGCGAGGAGCTGCCGGCCGAGTTCTTCGGGTTGCACCTGCAGTGGCCGGGTGCCTCGGGTGCGGTGCGTGATCACGCGCCGCTGGTCGAGGCGGCGCACGCGGTGGGCGCGCTGGTGACGGTGGCGGCGGATCTGCTGGCGCTGACGTTGCTGCGGACCCCGGGGGAGATCAGGGCGGACATCGCGGCGGGCACGACGCAGCGGTTCGGCGTACCGCTGGGGTTCGGTGGTCCGCACGCCGGTTATCTGGCGGTGCGGGCCGGGCTGGAGCGGTCGCTGCCGGGTCGTCTGGTGGGGGTGTCGAAGGACGCGGACGGCGCGCCGGCGTACCGGCTGGCGTTGCAGACGCGGGAGCAGCACATCCGGCGGGAGAAGGCGACCTCCAACATCTGTACGGCGCAGGTGCTGCTCGCGGTGATGGCGAGCATGTACGCGGTGTACCACGGTCCGGCGGGGTTGCGGGCGATCGCGCAGCGGGCCCACAACATGGCGCGGGCGGTGCAGTCCGGGCTGGCCGGTGCGGGTGTGGAGGTCACGAACACGGCGTTCTTCGACACGGTGACCGCGGTGGTGCCGGGCCGGGCCGCCGCGGTGGTGGCGGCCGCGGAGGCGAGCGGGGTGAACCTGCGGCTGGTGGACGCGGACCGGGTGTCGGTCGCGGCGGACGAGACCACGACGCCGGCGGACGTGGCGCGGGTGCTGGCGGCGTTCGGTGCCGCGGACGCGCCGGAGGTGGTCGACGGGATCCCGGCCGGGTTGCTGCGGCAGACGGATTACCTGACGCACCCGGTGTTCCATTCGCATCGTTCGGAGACGGCGATGCTGCGTTACCTGCGCAAGCTGTCGGACCGGGACTACGCGCTGGACCGGGGCATGATCCCGCTGGGGTCGTGCACGATGAAGCTGAACGCGACCACCGAGATGGAGCCGGTGACGTGGGCGGAGTTCGCGAACATCCACCCGTTCGCGCCGGCGTCGCAGACCGTGGGCTACGAGGCGCTGGTCGCGCAGCTGGAGGGCTGGCTGGCGGAGGTCACCGGGTACGACGCGGTGAGTGTGCAGCCGAACGCGGGGTCGCAGGGGGAGCTGGCGGGTCTGCTGGCGATCCGGGGTTACCACCGGGCGAACGGTCAGGCGCACCGGGACGTGTGCCTGATCCCGTCGAGTGCGCACGGCACGAACGCGGCCAGTGCGGTGATGGCGGGCATGCGGGTCGTGGTGGTGGCCTGTGACGAGATGGGCAACGTCGATCTGGCGGATCTGGACGCGAAGATCGAGAAGCACCGGGACGCGCTGTCGGCGATCATGGTGACGTACCCGTCGACGCACGGGGTGTACGAGAAGGGCATCGCGGACCTGTGCGGCAAGGTCCACGACGCGGGCGGTCAGGTGTACGTGGACGGGGCGAACCTGAACGCGCTGGTCGGGTTCGCGAAGCCGGGGAAGTTCGGGGCGGACGTGTCGCACCTGAACCTGCACAAGACGTTCTGCATCCCGCATGGTGGTGGCGGTCCGGGTGTGGGTCCGGTGGCGGTGCGCTCGCATCTGTCGCCGTACCTTCCGGGTGATCCGTTGTCGCAGGAGCCGGACACGCACGCGGTGTCGGCGGCGGCGCACGGTTCGGCGGGGATTCTGCCGATCTCGTGGGCGTATCTGCGGATGATGGGCCCGGACGGGCTGGCGGCGGCGACGTCGGCGGCGGTGCTCGCGGCGAACTACGTGGCGGTTCGGTTGCGGGACCACTACCCGGTGTTGTACGCGGGTAACGAGGGTCTGGTCGCGCACGAGTGCATCCTGGATCTGCGGCCGATCACGAAGGCGACCGGGGTGACGGTCGACGATGTGGCGAAGCGCCTGATCGACTACGGGTTCCACGCGCCGACGATGTCGTTCCCGGTGGCGGGCACGTTGATGGTGGAGCCGACGGAGAGCGAGGACCTGGCCGAGCTGGACCGGTTCTGTGCGGCGATGATCGCGATCAAGGGTGAGATCGACCGGGTCGCGGCGGGGGAGTGGCCGGCGGACGACAACCCGTTGCACAACGCGCCGCACACGGCGTCGGCGGTGACGGCGGACGAGTGGGAGCACGCGTATCCGCGGTCGCTGGCCGGTTTCCCGGCGGGTGTGGACCGGACGGCGAAGTACTGGCCGCCGGTGCGGCGCATCGACGGTGCGTACGGTGACCGGAACCTGGTCTGCTCGTGCCCGTCGCCGGAGGCGTTCGAGGACTGACGGGGTGCGTGAGAAAGGGCCAGGTCTGGCCCTTTCTCACGTGCTCGGCTGCATCGGCGGAGCCGGGCGGGCCACCCGGAGGACCGGGTGTCGCTCTCGGCTTCGTCGCCGGGATGCCGGGACTTGCTCGGGCTCTGTGCGGTGGGGCTCTGTGTGCTGGGGCTCTGTGACTTCAGGCGGCGAGGGCGTGGCGGGCGGGGCCGCGGTGCGGGGCGATGACGCTGCAGTCGGGGAGCAGCTCGCCGGTGTCCTCGAAGACGATGACACCGTTGCAGAGCAAGCTCCATCCCTGTTCGGGGAAGGTTGCCACGATCCGGGCCGCTTCGCGGTCCACGGCTTCAGCGGCGGGGCAGGTGTTCTGGTGCTGGCACATCGGGGATCTCCGGTAGGGGTTCTGTGTTGTGTTTCACATCAACGGGGCCGAACACTACTCCCTCCGAACGAATCCGGCGGGGCCGAGTGACGGGGCCTCGTGTCGTGAATTCACTGTTCATTTGACGGCCGGTACCACCACTTTCCGACACCCGCGCAAACGGGTCCACCGGGTTATCTGGCCTCCTGCCTGCGCGGTCACCGTCCGTCATGGATGTTCGGGTGGTGGTGGGCCGGTGGTGGTGTCCCGGCCGAGCTTGTGACAGTGCGGTGTACCACCGACGGACCGCGCGTGCGAAACCTCACCCGTTCGGCTATGCCATTTCGTCCGATCGGCGCCGATCCGGTGACGGGCTGTGCTGAACGGCGCCGAATCGGTGATGGCCGCCGGGGTGGTGGCGCCGGTGACCCGAGGCTTGGGAATCCCGGGACGTGGCTGCGGTTCCCGTGGTCCATGCCTGCCACGGTACGTCGCATGGGAGCGATTCCACAGTGCCGCTCCGCGGTCACTTTCCGTCAGCGCGCCGACAGGGTGAACAGCACGCCGGAGGGCCCGGCCACGACCTCGGCGGACGCCGGTGGGGCCGGGCCGGCGCCCGGGTGGGCCGGGTCGTCCGATCATCACAGCGGGTGACGGAAATTGGTCACCAGGAATTGCTTGCATCGGCCAGGGAATGGTCGTGAACCGTCGCGACGGCACCCCGGTAGGTTGGACGTCATGACTGTGCGTCCTATCCGATTGTTCGGTGACCCCGTCCTGCGTATCGCGACCGAGCCGGTGACCGTGTTCGACGCCGCTCTGCGCGAGCTCGTCCAGGACCTGGAGGACAGCGTCCGCGAGCCGGACCGGGCCGGGGTCGCCGCGCCGCAGATCGGCGTCAGCGTGCGCGCGTTCTCCTACAACGTGGACGGCGTCGTCGGGCACCTCGTCAACCCGGTGCTGTCCGGCTTCGAGGGCGAGCAGGACGACGAGGAGGGCTGCCTGTCGCTGCCGGAGATGGGCTTCGCGACCCCGCGGGCGATGTCGGTGACCGCGACCGGGGTCGACGTCAACGGCGAGCCCCTGACGATCTCCGGGACCGGCCTGCTGGCCCGGGCGTTGCAGCACGAGACCGACCACCTGGACGGACGGCTGTACATCGACACGCTCACCGGCGACACCCGCCGTCAGGCCCTGCGGGAGCTGCGCCGCCTGCCCCGCCCCACGGCATGAGCACCGGCCGCTTCGAGAAGCTGTACGCCGAGGCGCGTGACGGTGCGGCCGAGATCCCGTGGGACGTGCCCCGGCCCAGCCGGCTGCTCGCCGCGTGGGCCCGTGACGGTGCCGTGTCCGGGGCCGGGCGCAGCGCCCTGGTCATCGGGTGCGGCCTGGGCCGCGATGCCGAGTTCCTGGCCGGGCTCGGTTTCGCGGTGACCGCCTTCGACATCTCCGGAACCGCGGTACGCACCGCGCGCGACCGCCATCCCGGCACGCTCGTCGAGTACGGCGTCGCGGACCTGCTCGACCCGCCCCCGCACTGGCACGGCGCTTTCGACCTGGTCCTGGAGAGCAACACCGTGCAGGCGCTGGCGGCCCCGGAGCGCGAGCGGGCGATCGCCGCCGCCGGCCCGCTGGTCGCCCCGGGCGGCACCCTGCTCGTGCTGGCCGCGGCCGCGAAGGCCGGCCCGGACGACGGGCCGCCCTGGCCGTTGACCCGCGCCGAGATCGACGCGTTCGGGCTCGGACCCGGCACGGTGGAGCTGCTGCGCGACGAGGACGACCCGCTGACCGCACGCTGGCGGGCCGAGTTCACCGCACCCCGCTGATGCTGTACCTCGTCTACTGCCGGGACCGGCCCGGCACGGCCGGTCTGCGCGCGGAGCTGACCGAGCGGCACTGGGCGTTCATGGACGACTACGCCGAGGCGATGATCGCCCGGGGGCCGACCCTGACCGCGGACCGCGAGCACGCCACCGGCAGCCTGCACATCGTCGACCTGCCCGGTGCGGAGGCGGCCCAGCGGTTCGCCTACGAGGAGCCGAACCACCGCGCCGGCGTCTACGCCGACGTGCTGATCCGCCGCTACGACGACCGGCTCGGACGCACGATGTGGGAGTTTCCCCGCACGTCCGGCTTCCTGATCCTCGCCACCACGCCCACCGCGGTGGTCACCGTGCCGCCGGCGGAGAGCCTCATCGCGTACGGCCATCTGCTCGCCGACGACGGCACCACCCGCACCGGCACGGCAGTCCTGGCGGAACACCCCGGCGTCCAGGACGGGGACACCGAGGTCCACCCGTGGCAGTTCGGCGGCCGCCGGTGATCACCCGCCGGTGTCGCTGAAGAACTCCCGCAGCGCGTCGGCGACCTGCCCGGGAACCTCTTCCGGCAGGTAGTGGTCGGCCGGTAGCGCCGCACCGGAGACCGTCGTGGCGTAACCGCGCCAGACCGCCGGCACGTCGTAGGACCGCCCGACGAAACTGTGCTCACCCCACAACGCGAGCAGCGGGGCCCGCACGAGGTTGCCGGCGCCGGCGTCCGCGGCGTCGTGCACGAGGTCGATGCCGGCGGCGGCCCGGTAGTCCGCGCACGAGGCGGCGATGGCGGCCGGGTCGGAGAAGCAGCGGACGTACTCGGCGACCGCGGCCGGGTCGAACGCCGTGCCACCGTGGTGGCGGGCCCGCATCCGGGTCGTGATCCAGAACTCGGGGTCGTTGCCGATGAGCTGTTCGGGGATGCCGTTCCCGGCGGCGAGGAAGAACCAGTGGAAGTAGCCGAGGCCGAAGTCCTTGCCGGCATGCTCGAAGGCGTGACGGGTCGGGACGATGTCCAGCACGGCCAGCGCGGTGACCGCGCCGGGGGCGTCCAGGGCCAGGCGGTGCGCGACCCGGGCGCCGCGGTCGTGCCCGGCCACGGCGAACCGGTCGAACCCGAGCGCCGCCATCACCGCGAGCTGGTCGGCCGCCATGGTCCGCTTGGCGTACTGCGGGTCGCCGGGGCCGCTGGCGGGCTTGTCGCTGTCGCCGTAGCCGCGCAGGTCGGTCAGGACGACCGTGTGCCGGTCGAGCAGCAGCGGTGCGACCTCGTGCCAGATCAGGTGCGTCTGGGGGTAACCATGCAGCAGCAGCAGCGGCGGGCCGGCACCGCCGACCGCGCAGTTGATGGTGACCCCGCCGACGTCGACGCGGCGGTAGCGGAACGCCGGCGGCAGGGGAACGCTCACGGGCGGGCCGACCGCACGGCGGCGGCGACCGCGGTGCCGAGCCCCACGGTGGTGCCGTGGCCGCCGAGATCGGGGGTGAGGGTGTCACCGCCGCGCGCGACGACGTCCTCGATCGCGGCGAGCACCGCGGCACCGGCGGCGGGCTCACCGAGGTGGTCGAGCATCATCGAGGCGCACCAGATCTGGCCCAGCGGGTTCGCGATGCCCCGGCCCGCGATGTCGGGGGCCGAGCCGTGCACGGGTTCGAACAGGCTGGGAAAGGTGCGCTCGGGGTTGATGTTGGCGCTCGGTGCGATGCCGATCGTCCCGGTGCAGGCCGGGGCGAGGTCGGAGAGGATGTCACCGAACAGGTTGCTGGCCACCACCACGTCGAAGCGGTCCGGGTGCAGCACGAACTGTGCGGCCAGGATGTCGATGTGGTACTTGTCCACCGTGACGTCGGGATAGCCGGCGGCCATCGCGGCCACCCGCTCGTCCCAGTACGGCATCGTGATGGAGATGCCGTTGCTCTTGGTCGCCGATGTCAGGTGCTTACGCGGGCGGCTCCGGGCCAGCTCGAACGCGTAGCGCAGGATCCGGTCGACCCCGGTGCGGGTCATGACGGTCTCCTGCATGACGGTTTCGCGGTCGGTGCCCTCGAACATCCGCCCGCCGATGCTGGAGTACTCGCCCTCGGTGTTCTCCCGGACGACGACGATGTCGATGTCGCCGGGGCTCCGGCCGGTCAGCGGACCGGTCATCCCGCGCAGCAGTTTCGCCGGGCGCAACGAGACGTACTGGTCGAAGCGCCGCCGGAACTGCAGCAGGCTGCCCCACAGCGAGATGTGGTCGGGCACCACCTCGGGCCGGCCGACCGCGCCGAAGAACAGCGCGTCGAACCCGCGGAGCCGTTCGAACCAGTCGGCGGGCAGCATCGCACCGTGCCGCTGGTGGTAATCCGTGCTGGCGAAGTCGAACGCGACCGGTTCGATCCGGAAGCCGTGCACCTCGGCGGCCGCGGTGAGCACCCGCCACCCCTCGGGGACGACCTCCGTGCCGATCCCGTCACCCGGGATGACAGCGATCCGGTACGACCTGGTCATCGCTCACCGTCCGATCGTGGCGGCGGGTCGTTCGAGGTCCGCCGCGGTGCGGGCCCGTTCGGCCCAGCGTACGACCGGTGGCAGGACCAGCCCGGTGGCGGCGAAGAGGACTCCGGCGACCCACCAGCCCGGCCGGCCCCATTGTTCGGTCAGCGTGATGAGCAGGGCCGGGCCGATGGCGAGCCCCAGGCCGAGGCCCATGCCGAACAGGCCCTGGTACTGCCCGACGGCGTGCTCCGGGGCCATCGTGAAGGACAACTCGAACCCGGCCGCGGCGTGCCAGAGCTCACCGACGGTGTGGATGACCGCCGCGGTCGCCAGCAGGGCGATGGTGAGCCACCCGGGGATGTCCCCGGTGACCGAGATCAGCGCGGTGGCGATCAGGAACGCGAAACCGGCGCGGCGGAACGCCCGGCCACCGGCGGCCGGGGTGGTGATGGAGCGGCTGGCCCGTACCTGGAAGAGGACCACGATCGCGGTGTTGACCAGGATCACCATCGACACCGTCCACTTGGGGGTGTCAGCCCGGGCCACCAGCCACACCGGCAGGGCCACGGTCAGCACCCGGTACTGGATCGCCATCACCCCGTCCAGCACGGTCAGGGCCAGGTACGGGCGGTCGCGCAGCGCCACCCAGCGCGGCCCGGCACCGTGCCGGCTCGGGGCGAGACCGGGCAGGAACAGCACGACCGCTGACGCCGCCGCGTACGACACGGCACTGCCCGCGATCACCAGCACGTACGCGGCACCGGTGTCGACCGCGGCCGCCCAGCCCGCGAGCAGGGCACCGACCGAGACGCCGACGTTGGTGACCGCGCGCAGGTACCCCCGGAACTCGGCGGGCCGTTCCCCGCCGTACGCCTGCACCAGCGGCCCGCGGGCCCCGGGGATCGCCGCTTGCGCGACCGCCCCGAGGCCGGCGAAGACCACGAACGTCCAGAAGTCGTGCGCGAAGCACAGCCCGGCCATCGACACCGCGCCCAGTGCCAGCGTCAGCGCGTAGATGGTGCGTGCGCCCGCCCGGTCGGCCAGGTGACCGACCGGCATCCCGGCGGCCAGCGACACCGCCCCGGCCACGGTCAGACCGACGCCGACCTGGGCCGCCGGCAGGTGCACGGCCCGGGTGAAATACAGCACGCCGGCTGTGATGTAGATGCCGTAGCCGTTCATGGTGAGCAGCGTGGCGACGGTGATGAGCCGGGCCGGGCGACCCTTCGGGAGCAGCGCGGCCATCCGGGCGCCGAGCTCAGGCCCCGGCATCGGCGGCGGCGGGCTCGCGTCGGCGCAACGTGGTGAGTAAGCCGCAGAATTCCTCGATCTCCACGGTGGACATGTTAGCCCGCAGCATCACGCGCAGGCCGGATCGGCCGCGCCCGACGATCGGGAAGAAGACCGGCGGGACCGAGAAGCCGGCCCGCAGCAGGTCCTGCGACAACGCGACGGTGGCGTCCTCGGCACCGACCTCGACGAACCTGATCGGCAGGCCGTCACCGCGCTCGGGCGTGTCGATCAGGCTGTCGAACAGCGTGATGTTCGCCCGTAGCCGGTCCTGCAGCCCGGTCAGCTCGGCCGAGGCGTGCAGCTCGGCCGAGGCGACCAGGGCGCCCAGCCCGGCCGTGTTGATCCGCTGCGACCACATCAGCGGGCCGGCGCTGCGCAGTGCCGTGTCGAACCGTTGCTTCGAGCCGCGCGGGCCGAGGAAGATCGCACCCCCGGACGCGCCGAAGCCCTTGTTCAGCGAGGTGATGATCAACGTACGGTCGTTGATCCCACCCATCGCCTCCAGCACCACACCGCGCCCGCGCTGCCCGACGGTGGAGATGCCGTGCGCCTCGTCGAGCAGCAGGAACAGGCCGTACTTCTCCTGCAGGCGCAGCAGCTCGGGCATCGGGGCCTGCCCACCGATGCTGTACACGCCGTCGGCGACGTACGCGACCTGCCGGTGCTGCTTGCACAGCTCCTCCAGCGCGCCCATGTCGTTGTGCGGGATCGTCACGATCTCGGCCTCGTCGGCCACGTTCGGCTTCATCGCGTTCAGGCAGAAGTGGGCCTTCTTGTCGAACACCATCAGCGGCGCGACGTCGCCGGTCAGCAGGCCCGACGCGACCAGCGGCAGGCTCGTCCACGCGGCGGTGGCGCAGGAGTTGACGGTGACGGCCTCGACGTCGAACAGCTCCGACAGCGCGTCCTCGGCGTCGCGGAGCACCCCGAAGCGCATGGTCCGGCGCGACGAGGAGGTGTTCAGCGATCCCTCGGCGAGCAGGGCCTCGGCCGCGGCCCGGACCAGGCGCGGATGCGTGTCCAGGCCCAGGTACGAGTAGGACGCCATGTTGACGAACTCGTGGCCGTCGGCGAGCACCCGGTGCCGGCCGTCGCCGAGCCCGGCGACCACGAGGTCGTACAGGCCCGCGTCGCGGGTGACATCCCAGAAGTCGGCACTGATCCGTACGGACTTCTTGATGTTGAGAAACTTGTTCATGCGATCTCTATCTCGTCGGTGAGCGGAATCGGGAGGACGTACGCGACCAGCGGTGCCCGCCCGGTCAGGCCGGCACCGCCACCGGCTGCAGCAGGGGCTCGGCCGCCACCGCGGGTCGCGTCGTGTGGCGGATCCCGGCGCTGCGGTACAGGCTGTCGTGGATCCCGTCGGCGATCAGGAGCCCTTCCAGGTCCCGCCGGATCTTCGCGATCGGCGAGTCCGCCTGGTAACCGGCCGCCCCGAGCAGCAGGCCGAGCTCACCGGCGGCGTGGTGGGCGGTGTCGATGCCGTGCGCCTTCATCTCCCAGCCCCACTGCTCGGCCCGGTCGTTGCCGGCGTGGGCCAGCTGGGCGGCCATGGCGGTGCCGAGCAACGCGGTCACCAGCTGCGCGTGCGTACGCCCGAGGGTGACCAGCGCGGAGTCACGCAGCCGGGGCACATCCCCGCTGTCCCGCCGCTCGGTGAGGCCGGCGGTGACGATGTCGAACACCGCCGCGGCGGCACCGATCCCGGTGGCGGTGACCAGCGACCGGTAGGAGGCGAAGTGCTTGCGCAGCAGGAACATCCCGTCGCCGCGCAGCACGTCGCGTTCCGGGTCGACGGCCACCTCGTCCAGGTCGAGGATGCCCCACGTCCATCCGGCCACGCCGGTCGGCGCCACCGGCTGACGGCGGATGCCCGGCGCGGCGGCGTCGACCGCCGCGGCGGCCAGCCTGCCGTCCGGGTCCTGGAAGAACACCACGAACACGGCCGCCTCGGTGAGCCGGCTGATCCACTTCTTGCGGCCGCTGACCAGCCATGTCCCACCCGGGCCGAGCGTGGCCCGGGTACGCGCGGCAGCCGGGCGTGAGCCGCCGTGCGGTTCGGTGATGGCGACGCCGGCCAGCCCGCCGGCCGCGATGCGCGGCACCCACCGCTGCCGGGACGCGGGGTGGCCGTACTCGTCGATCAGCTCGGCGTGGCCGAGGGTCACCGCGTCGCGCAGGTCGATGTCGCGGTAGCCGCAGATGAACTGGGCCAGCACCGCGTACAGCGGGGGGTCGGCCCGGGTGACCAGGAATCCGCGCTCGACCATCGCCTGCCGGACGGCCTGGAGCCGGTCGGAGCGTTCGGTCCCGGCCGGCAGGTCGATGGGGTGGGCGGCGAGCACCTGGTCGAGCCCGGATTCCATGGCGGCCAGCCGGTCCCAGTCGATCTGGTCGCCGGGATCGAGCACCGGCCGCACCGCCCGCAGCCAGGAGCCGCTGCCCGTGCCGGCGTTCACCACCCACCGCCCTGGGCCGCGACGGGGTTCTGGTGCCGCTCCGGAGAAAAACCTATCGACCTTCGAGATTGACGTAGTGCTCCCATTCGGCTTTACCCCCGATTTGTGGATCGATCGAAACGGCCTCAGGCGGGGGATGCAAGATCCCCATCGTGATCGGCCATGATCTATATGCGTATTCGAGGTTTCCACCCCGTGTCGATTCACGTCAAGTCGACGGCTGGTATCTCACTCTGGCAAGTTGTTGCCAGAACGCCGGTCTTGCGACCCGCGATAGGATCGGGCACACTGACCAGTGTCGATCATTGTGCGGTTTACCGCACAATGATGTAAGTCTCAATGATGTAAGCGGTGTCAGACCACGGGGGTTATGCAATGACACTCATCCAGGGCAGTTCCGTGCGCCGTGCCCCGGCGCCGGACCGCCCGCTCTACCTCGCGCTGAATCGATTCACCGGCGACGTCGTCGACTACCGGCGCTTCGCCGGGGAGTTCGACGTCGACATGGTCTTCATCACCCTCGAGTCCGGGCTGTCCGCGATCGACACCGGGTGGGCACTGGACGTCGTCGTGGTCGACGACCTGTCGCTGGCGACCGTGCTGCCCGTGGCCCAGCGCCTGATCGCGCGGCACCGGCCGTTGACCGGTGCGGTGGGGCTCTCCGAGAAGGACGTGGTGGCGGCCGCCCGGCTGCGCGAGGCGCTCGGGCTGCCCGGGCCCGGCGTCGACCTGGCCCACCGGTTCAAGGACAAGGTCGCCATGAAGTCCCGCCTGGAGGCGGTGGGGCTACGGGTTCCGCGTTTCCGTCCGCTGGCGGCGTTCGCGTCCTCGCGGCCGGCCGAGGTCGCCGCCGCCCTCGACCAGGCGCTGGCCTTCCCGATCATCCTCAAGCCGGTCGACGAGGGTGCCTCCCGGGGCATCATCGAGGTCCGGACCCCCGCCGAGCTCGAGGACGCGCTGGCCGGGATCGACGTCCGGTCGTACGAGGCCGAGGAGTTCGTGGACGGGCCGATCCTGCACGTCGACGGCATCATGCGGGACGGCGCGCTGTGGTTCATCAGTTCCAGCGAGTACATCGGCACCTGCCTCGACTTCGCCCGCTCCGGCGCCCCGTTCGCCTCGGTGATCCTGGACCCCGGGCCGCGGCGCAGCGCCGCGGAGGAGTACACCCTGGCGTGTCTCACCGCGCTCGGCCTGACCCAGGGGCCGTTCCACCTGGAACTCATCGAGCCCTCCCCGGGTGTGTTCGTCTTCCTGGAGGCCGGCATGCGTCCCGGCGGCGCGGAGGTTCCCCACCTGCACGCCGAGCATGTGCACATCGATCTGTACGGCGAGGCGTTCCGCAGCCTGCTCGACCTGCCGCCGCTGGCCGACCGCAGCACGTACGGCGACCCGACCGGGCTGGGATATCTGCTGTTCGCGGTGCCGTACCCGCTGCCGAGCCGGGTGACCGCCCGGACCAGCCTGATCGGCACCGTCGAGCACCTGTACGCGGAGGTCCTGCCCGAGGTCGGTCACGTCTTCACCAAGGACGGCGGATATGTCGACGTCGGCGGCAGATTCCGTTTCCGTTCCCCGAATGAGGAACAGACCCGGGCGGCCGTCGACGCGGCACTGAAAGCCTACCGGCTCGAATCGGCGCCGGTGACCCCTTAGTCATTCTTGGCCGACCGCATCACGGTCGGCCAAGAATGCATTCGTCGTTCGTGCTCAGCGCTGATTCAACAGGGCGGCCGCTTCCGAGGCCCAATAGGTGAGCACGATATCGGCGCCCGCACGGCGAATACCGATGAGGGTCTCCATCATCGTGCGTTCCCGGTCGATCCAGCCGTTCGCCGCCGCGGCCGCGACCATCGAATACTCGCCGGACACCTGATATGCCGCCACCGGCACGTCCGCGATGTCCCGCACCGCCCGGATGATGTCCAGATACGCCCCGGCCGGTTTCACCATGACCATGTCGGCGCCCTCGTCCAGGTCCAGCCGGGCCTCCCGCATCGCCTCGTGCGCGTTGGCCGGATCCTGCTGGTAGGTCTTGCGGTCACCGACGAGCTGCGAGTCGACCGCTTCGCGGAACGGCCCGTAGAGAGCGGACGCGTACTTGACCGCGTAGGCCAGCACCGCCGCCTCGGGGTGACCGGCCCGGTCCAGGGCGGCCCGGATCGCCGCGACCTGACCGTCCATCATGCCGCTCGACCCGAGGACATGCGCGCCGGCTTCGTACTGCGCCACGGCCATCTCACCGTAGATCCGCAGCGTGCGGTCGTTGTCCACCTGACCGTGCTCGTCGAGCACCCCGCAGTGCCCGTGGTCGGTGAACTCGTCGATGCACACGTCGGACATGATCACCATGCTGTCGCCCACCTCGGCCCGCACATCGCGCAGCGCCACGTTCAGCACGCCGTCCGGGTCGAGGCCGGCGGCGCCCACCGCGTCGTGCTCCCGCGGGATCCCGAACAGCATCACGCCGCCGATACCCGCCTGCACGGCCTCGGCGACCGCTTTGCGCAACGAGTCACGGGTATGCTGCACGACGCCGGGCATCGCGGCGATCGGGAGCGGTTCGGTGGCGCCCTCCTTGACGAACATCGGCAGCACCAGCTGACGCGGCTCCAGACTGGTCTCGGCGACCAGTCGCCGCAGGGCAGGGGTACGCCGAAGTCGTCGCGGCCGCTGTTCCGGAAACACCGATATCCTCCATGATGTCGACTGTGGCCGAGCCTACGCCGCACCGGTGATCACCGGAGCGGGGGTGAGGCGCTCACCTCCCGTCCGGGTCGTACAGCACATCCGCGTAATCCGTCTCGCCGGCGTCGCGGTTCCAGTCGCGCAGCTGGCGGGTGAACACCTCGTGCGGCATCACCCGCAGCCGGTCCAGGAACCAGGAGCGGGTCTGCTCGACCCGCTGGTCCAGCAGGCCGGCGGAGGCCGTCGTGAACATCACCTGCCCGATCCGCTGGCTGGTGGCGCCGAACGCGTCGGGAAGGACCGTGCCCGGTGGTACGTCGATGCGGGCGAACTCCACGTCCGGCAGTTGCCGCAGGTGCTCCGGCGTGGGACAGGACAGCATGACGCCGGCCCGGCTGGGCAGGTACGACGAGCCCACCGTGCCCGGCCGGACCTTGACCGCCGGTGCCGGCGACTCACCGAGGGCGCACAGCACCGCCGCCTCCCCGAGGTCGACGTTGAACTTGCAGTGGATCTCCTCCTGTGTGAGGGCACCACCACGCCGCAACGCGCACTCGCTGAACGCGATCCGGCCGGTCCCGCGATCGTGGAACAGTTCCATGTGGAAGACGCCGTCGCGAGCCCCGAGCGCCGCCAGCGCCGCGTGCACCACCGGCCCGGCCAGGTCGTACGTCCACCGCTCGGCATGGGGGTCGAACTTGCGCATCCGCAGCGGCGCCCCCGACTCGATGACCGACAGGCAGGACGCGCCGTACTCACCGAGGCCGTAGAAGACGACCTCCCCGTCGGACACGACACCGTCGGCGGTCCACTCCTCGCCCGCCATGAACTCCTCGGCGACGAACGTGCGGTTCGGCGTGCGCCGCCGGCGGTAGGCGCGGGCCGACGCGACCAGTTCCGCGTCGTCGCGCACGCGCGAGGTCAGTTCCGTCCCGGCCCCGGCGACCGGCTTGAGCACCGCGGGCGTGAACGGCAGGGGCGGTGCGTCACCGTCGAGGAGGTGGATGTCCTCCACCAGCCAGGTACGGGCGGTGCGCACACCCGCCGCGCGTACCCGCTGCTTCTGCAGGAACTTGTCGCGGAACAGCACGGCGGTGCCGGGATCGACGGTCCGGCAGCCCAGAGCGGTGCCCAGCAGGGCGGTCGTCACCAGGGCCCGCTCGTCGGTGGTCTGCACGGCGTCGAAGCGGTGGCCGGCCAGCCCGGCGCGGTGCAGGGCGGTCAGCACCGCCTCGGGGTTGCGGTGATCGTCGCAGAAGACCGCGGTGCCGCCGTCCGGGATCTCCTGCAGGCCGTTGTCCCGGGCGTAGGGCCCGTACACGGTCACGGCGTCGACGCCCAACCGGTGGCAGGCGCTGAGCACGTACCGGTCGACGCCGATCAGGAGCAGGGAGGCGCGCTTGGCCTCGGGCATGGTTCCCCCATCGTGAACGGGCTGGGTGGTCGTCCGGCGGCACTGTCCGGCGGCACTGTCCGGCGTCACCGGCCGGCGGCGCTGAGCTGCCGGACGAGCTCGACGAGCTGTGCCGCCGTCGAATGACCGTAGAACTGCCTCGGTGACACCTTCGGCAGGTTCCGTTCCCGCATCTCGGCCAGGGCGCGGACGACCAGCAGGGAGTTCCCGCCCAGGGTGAAGAAATTGTCCTGCAATCCCACCCGGGTGTTCAGCAGTTCGCTCCAGATGCCCAGGATGTCGTCGGCGACGTCGCCGGGCGCGGGCTCGGGGCCGCCGGGCTCGGGGCCGCCGGGCTCAGGGGCGGGGTCGGGGGCAGGGGCCGGCCCGGTCCGTGGATCGGGCAGCCCGGTGACGTCCGGCTTCCCGTTGATCGTCAGCGGGATCCGGGCGACGGCGGTGATCGTCGTGGGCATCATGTGCTCCGGGAGCATCGTGGTGGCGTGCGCGCGCACCCGCGCGGGGTCCCCGGCCGCGTCGAGGACGACGTACGCGTCGATCCGGCTGCTCGCCGGGTCGTCCGGCCGCTCCCGGTTGACCACCACGGCCGCGGCGCTGACCGCGGGTGCGCCCAGCAGCACCGTACGGATCTCGTCCAGTTCGATGCGGTAGCCGCGCACCTTGACCTGGTTGTCCAGCCGGCCGAGGTGATCGAGGCGGCCGTCGGGACGCAGCCGTCCCTTGTCACCGCTGCGGTAGACCCGTTCGCCGGTCACCTCGTCGCGGACGAACCGCTGCCCGGTCAGCTCGGGCAGGCCGAGGTAGTGGCTGGCCACCCCCGCGCCGCCGACGTAGATCTCACCGGCGGGACCGGGTGGCAGAACCCGCCCCCGGTCGTCGCGGACCGACACCGACCACCCCGGCAGCGGCCGGCCGACCGATCGGGAGCCGGCCACGACCTCGGCCGGGGTGACCGTCTGGGCGGTCACGTGCACGGTGGTCTCGGTGATGCCGAACATGTTGACCACCCGGCAGTCGGTGGCCGGGTGCCGGGCGAACCACGGGGCCAGCATGCGGACGTCGAGGGGTTCGCCGCCGAAGACGACCAGGCGCAGGGCCAGGGCCGCGCCGGCGCGCTGATCGGTGCGGACGAGCTGCGCGAACGCCGACGGTGTCTGGTTCAGCACCGTGACGCGGCGCTCGGCCAGCAGGGTGTGGAACTCCTCGGTGTCGCGGGTGACCCAGTAGGGCACCACGACCAGGCGGCCACCGGTGAGCAGGCACCCCCAGATCTCCCACACGGAGAAGTCGAAGGCGCTGGAGTGGAACAGCGTCCAGGTGTCGTCCGGGCCGAGGCCGAGATCGCCGGCGGTGGCCCGCAGCAACGCCAGCACGTTGCGATGGGGTATGACCACGCCCTTGGGTGTCCCGGTGGACCCGGAGGTGTAGATGACGTAGGCGGGGTCGTCACCGTCGCCGGACCCGTGCGTACCGGCCCGGGTCCGGCCCGCTCCGAGGTCCGCCAGCGCGGCGGGGGTGAGCAGCCGGCTCCCGGGAACCGCGGGGAACTCCGGCGCGGACGTGACGATGACGGGCAGCGCGGCGTCCTGCGCGGTGAAGCTCAGGCGCCCCGCCGGATAGCGCGGATCCATCGGTACGTACGCACAGCCCGCCTTGAGCACGCCGAGCAGGGTGATCACCAGCTCGGCGTCGCGTTCCAGGCAGACACCGATCCGGCTGCCCGGGGCGATGCCCAGCGCACCCAGGCCGGCCGCCACCGCCCCGGCCCGCTCGTCGAGCTGCCGGTAGGTCAGCTGCTCGTCGCCGGCCAGCAGCGCCACGGCGTGCGGCTGCCGGGCGGCCATGTCCTCGAAGGCGCGGTCGATCCGCCCCGGAACGTGCGGGCTGCCGACCGTTGCGCCGGCCCGCAGGAGCTCCGCCCGCTCGGTGTCCGGCATCAGGTCGAGCCCGGACACCGGCCGGTCCGCCGCGCCGTGCGCCAGTTGCCCGGCCAGATGGGCCACGTGCGCGCAGAACCGCCGGGCGACGGCGGCGTCCACGATGCCCCGGTCGAAGTGGCAGACCGCGCGCGACGAGCCCCGGTCCACCTGGACGGTGAGCGGGAAGACCGGTGCCAGGCAGGCCGTGTAGCTGCCCTCCTCGAAGGCCGGGCTCAGGACGACGCCGACCGGCGGCGCCTCGGCCGGCGTGATGGGCGCCCGGTCGAACCGGCGCAGGAAGTCCGCGCCGGACACCTCCGGATGCTCCTGCACCGGGTGGGCGCGCAGGTGCTCGCCGGTGTCGCCGTCCAGGTCGAGCACGTCCAGGTCCAGCACGCCCAGCTCCAGCACGCCCAGCTCCACCGGCTCCCCGCCGCCGTACCGGCTCACGGCCAGGGCGATCGCGGGCACGAGGACCCGGTCGGCGTGCTCGCCGAGCCCGGTGAGGTCGATCAGCGCACTGCCGGTGACCCCGCGCAGCTCCGGATCACCCAGGCCCCATTCGAGGTCGCCGCGATACGCGAGGCCCGGCCGGGCGGCGGCGCGGCGGACGGGCACGCTCTCGCCGGATCCGTCCAGCAGGAGCCGGGCGATGCGCCGCAGCGTGGCCGGCGGGACGGCCGCCCGGACCGCCACCAGCACCACGTCCGTGGTGCCGTCGGCGTAGCGCAGGGCCACGACCCGCAACGGCGGGCCGCCCGGGTGGATCGGCCGCAGGGACTCGGCGCGCCGCCGGTCCACGGCCATCGGTTCGTCCGCGCCGGCGGGGACCGGGGTCTGCCAGACCCGGATCGGGTCGGGCATCGCCGCGGACAGCAGGTGCTGGGGGTCCGCCGGGCCGGGCAGCCGCAGCACGAGGCTGTGGCATCCCGCGGCGGGATCGTCGATCGTCGGTGTGGTCACGGGTGGAGCCTCCTGGTCATCGGGAGGTGAAGCCGCCGTCCACGGTCAGCACGCTGCCGGTGACCTGGCGGGAGTCGTCCGCCGCGAGCCACAGCGCCGCGTTCGCGATGTCGGACGGTTCGATCAACGCGTTCATCGGCTGATCCCGGACGAAGATCCGTTCGTGCTCGGCCACCGGGACCTCCAGCGACCGGGCGATCTCGCCGAGCATCCGGCCCTCGAGCACCGGGTCGTCACGGACCGACCCGGGGCACAGCGCGTTCACGCGGACCCGCATCGGTGCGTAGTCCAGGGCCGCGGCCCGGGAGAGTCCGATCAGGCCGTGCTTCGCCGCGACGTAGCTGGCGAAGTGCCGGTAGCCGACCGTGCCCGCGGTCGAGGACACGTTGATGATGCTGCCGGACCGGCGGCCGACCATCACCGGGGCGACCGCCTTCATCATCCGCCAGGCGCCGGAGAGGTCGACGTCGAGCATGAGCGACCACTCCCGCTCGGTGATGTCGTGGGTGATCTTCCCGGAGGGCGAGGCGATGCCGGCGTTGTTGACCAGCACGTCCACCGTGCCGAACCGGTCCAGGGCCCGGTCGACCGCGAGTGCGCACTGCCGGGCGTCGCGTACGTCGACCGCGGCGGTCACCGTGGCGGCGCCGGCGCGCTCGCACAGGGCGGCGGTGTGGTCCAGCTGGCCGGCTGATCCGAGCGGGTAGGGCACGTCGGCGAGGTCCCGGGTGATGTCCAGCAGGAGCAGGTCGGCCCCCTCGCCGGCGAACCGGAGCGCGCAGGCGCGCCCGAGACCACGGGCCGCACCGGTGATGATGGCGGTCTTGCCGGCCAGTCTCACGCCGTGCTGCCGGCGATCACGCGCAGCAGATGTTCCGCCTCGTCGACGAGGTACATGTGCCCGCCGGGGAGTTCCTGGTACCCGAACGGGCCCCGCGTCACCCCGGCCCATTGCCCGGCCTGCTCCCGGGAGACGAGTTCGTCGTGGTCGCCGCGCAGGGCGGTGACCGGCACCGAGAGCGTCCCGGTGCCGGTCGCCCGGTAGTTCTCGTGCATCTCCACGTCGGCGCGCAGCGCCGGGAGCAGCACCTCGATCATCTCGGGATCGTCGAAGGCCGCGTGCCGGTAACCGGCGAACCGTTGGACACCGGCCAGGAACTCCATGTCGGGCAGGCCGGTCGCGCGTTCGGCGCGGCCGTCGTGCGGTCCCGGTGAGCCACTCACGAACAGGTGGCGGAGCCCGGGGTGCCCGGTCCGTTCGAGTTCCCGGGCGATCTCGTAGGCGAGCACCGCGCCCAGGCTGTGCCCGAACAACGCGACGGCCGCCCCGTCGCCGGTGCCGGCCAGGATCTGCGGTGTCAGCCCGGCGACGGCGTCGGCGACCTCGGTGTACGGGTCGTCCAGGAAGCGCTCCTCGCGCCCCGGCAACTGGACCGGGAGCAGGGTGACCTCCGGTGGTGCCAGCTTCTCCCACTCCCGGAAGAACCCGGCACCACTGCCCGCGAAAGGCAGGCAGGCAAGAAAGAGCTGTTGTCCCCCCATGGACCCTCTTCTTTCCTCGTCATTCACGACGTGTCGCAGCGACCCCGGTCTCCCCGGGCCGTTGTGCAACGTAGCCCCGTGATCGAGTGGTTGTAAAGACCGGGATGAATGGGAGGCGGGCGGCTGCCGGCCGACTCACAGCGGATTCACAAATACCGGTACGGGTCCCGCTGCTGATGCCCTGGGCAGGGCATGCGGGGACGGATCATTGCGGGATCAAGCAATTCTTGTGCTCTTTGGTGACGTTGCTCACTGCCGGGGTCGGCCCTGGCCCGGCGCGGTGGTCGGTGGGTGTTTATGCACTGCTTTGACCCACCTTAATCATGATCAAGTAGTGACCGTGGCGCTACCCGCTGGTATGGTCGACCATGATGACTGTCGATCTCTTGGCGCCTGCCGGGTGGGTTTGGCGCTTGTCGAACGGGGGAGTGCGATGATTTATGTACGCGGGGCCATATTCACGGATCTGAGCAATGAACGACGCCGGGATGTGCGGCGATGAGCACCCGCCAGCCCCCGGTAACGCCGACGGAACAGATCCTCACCGACATCTGGCGTGACGTTCTCGAACACGACGATATCGGTGTTCTCGACAATTTCTTCGAAGTCGGCGGATATTCCATGCTCATGCAGATGGTGCGTGAGCAGATAACGCAGCGCATCGGCGTCCGGCTGACCCTTCCGCAACTGTTCATCCATTCCACGATCCGGTCGTGCGCCGCTTTCCTCGACGGCTCGGTGCCGCAGGAGGAGCCGGTCACGGCTCCGCGGGAAACGGCGCGGAGCTCGGCGCCCGGTGCGCCGCAGGCCGGCCCGCGCGAGACGGATATCGCCGTCATCGGACTCGCCTGCCGGTTCCCGGACGCGGTGGATGTCGACCAGTTCTGGGGCAATCTCGTCTCCGGCGTGGACAGTGTCAGCCGATTCGCCCCGAAAAGCATCCCCGGCCCCGGTGGCCGCACCCGGGAATACGTTCCCGCGGGCGGTTTGCTCCAGGCGCCGGAGTGGTTCGACGCCGGCTATTTCGACTACACCCCCCGTGAGGCCCTGCTCACCGACCCCCAGCACCGGGTCCTGCTCGAATGCGCGGTCGAGGCGATCGAGGGCGCCGGCTACGACCCGGACCGCTTCCCCGGTCTGATCGGTGTCTATGCCGGGTCCAGCCTGTCCACCTACACCGAGGTCCTGCGGGCCAAGCAGCTGGAGGACGGCTCGATCACCACCTGGGACATCCTGACCGGCAGCACCAGCGACTACCTGGCCAGTCGCATCGCCTACAAGCTGGGGCTGCGGGGGCCGTCCGCCAACGTGCAGGCGGCGTGCGCGACCTCGCTGTACGCCGTGCACTTCGCCGCGCGGGCGCTGCTCACCGGGGAATGCGATCTCGCCCTGGCCGGCGGCACCTCGGTGCGGCTGCCCGCCATGCTCGACAACTACCGGATCGGCGGCATCACCTCGCCCACCGGCGCGTGCCGCCCGTTCGACGCGGCCGCGGACGGCGTGATCGGCGGGCAGGGCTGTGGCGTCACCGTGCTGAAGCGACTGTCCGACGCCGTCGCCGACGGCGACCACATCTACGCCGTGCTGCGGGGTTCCGCGGTGAACAACGACGGCCGGGACCGCGCGGGATTCACCGCACCGGGGGTCCGTGGGCAGGTCGAGGTGGTCCGGGCCGCGCACCACGCGGCGGGCGTGACCCCCTCGTCCATCACCTACGTCGAGGCCCACGGCACCGGCACCCGGGTCGGGGACCCGATCGAGGTCGCCGGGCTGAACCAGGCGTTCGCCGACGGGGAGCCCCGGGAGCACCCCTGCCTGCTCGGCTCGGTGAAGGGCAACATCGGGCACACCGACGCCGCCGCCGGGATCGCCGGTTTCATCAAGGCGGTGCTCGCCGTGGAACGCGGGATCATCCCGCCGAGCCTGCACTACTCCGAGCCGAACCCGGACATCGATTTCGCGGCGGGCCCGTTCGCCGTGGCGACCGAGGCCACACCGTGGGCACCGGCCGGGCTGCCCCGCCGGGCCGGGGTCACCGCGCGCGGGCTCGGCGGTGGCAACGCGCACGTCGTGCTGGAGCAGCCGCCGGCCCCGCGGCCGAGACCGGAGAGCACCGCGGAGCAGGTGCTGGTGCTGTCCGCGCGCACCCCGGCCGCCCTCGACGAGCTGACCGCCCGCCTCGCCGCCCGGCTGACCGCTGATCCCGCGCTCGACCTGCGGGATGTGGCATGGACACTGCAGGTCGGCCGGCGCCTGCACGGTCACCGCCGGTACGCGGTGGTGCGGGACCGGCCGGACGCCCTGCGGGTACTGGCCGGCGGCGCACCCCAGCGGCTGGTCACCGGGGACCGCGCCCGCGACGGTCGCGCCGTGGCCCTGCTCGTGCCGAAGGGGGCCGAGGAGGAGCACGTACGGCGGTGGACGGACCTCGGTCTGCACCCGGACCTCACCCTGGACCCGGACAGCAGCGACGCCGAGATCCGGTCCGCGCTGGACACGCCGGGCCGGGTGTTCCTGGAGACCGGCGACACCGGCCTGTCCGCACGGCTGCGGAAGCACCCGCAGTGGACCGGCGACCACATCGCCGTCACGGTCACCGACCCCCTTGCCGCGCTCGGTGAGCTGTGGCTCGCCGGGCTGCCGATCCACTGGGCCGCGGCCCACGAGCAACCGGGGCGACGGGTGCCCCTGCCCGCCTATCCGTTCCAACGGCAGCCCTACCTGCTGGAGGCGGGGCCGCCCGCCGCACCGGGCGCGGTCCCGGCGTCCGCCCCGGCCGCCGGACGCGACACGCAGCAGACCGTGTCGCTGCTGTTCACCGAGATGCTCGGCCTGCCCGATGTCGACCCCGGGGACAGCTTCTTCGACCTCGGCGGGGATTCGCTGGTCGCCGACGAGCTGATGGCCAGGCTCGGACAGCTGCTGCCGGTGGAGCTCGAGGTGCGCTCGATGTACGAGGCGCCGTCGGTGCGGGAGCTCACCGCGCTCGTCGAGGAACGCCTGCGCGACTCGTCGGTGCGTCATGGCTGAGGTGCGGGTGATCGAGCGCCCGGCGCCGGCCACCGCGGTGGCCACCCTGTACTCCTTCCCGCACGCGGGCGGGGCAGCGGGGGAGTACGCGCGGTGGGCGGCCCACACACCCGGTCTGCGGCTGGTGGCCGTCCAGCCACCGGGCCGGGCGCACAACCTCGGGGCGGGGGCGTTCACCACGATGGCGGAGCTGGTCGGCGAGATCGTCGCGCGGGTGCGGTTCACCCCACCGTTCGCCCTGTTCGGCCACAGCCTCGGCGCGCTCGTCGCGTTCGAGGTGGCCCGGGCGCTGGTGACCGAGCCCGTACACCTGTTCGTCTCGTCGTTCCCGGCTCCGCCGCTGACCCGGACCGACCGGCCGTTGCACGTGCTGGACGACCCCGGGCTGCGGACCGAGGTCGAAAAACGCTGGGGCCCGCTGCCCGCGGCGACCCGGGCCGACCCGGAACTGCTCGCCGCCGCCCTGGCCTGCTACCGAGCGGATCTGCAGGTGCTGGAAACCTACGAGTACCGGCCCGGACCCCGGCTGCGATGCCCCGTCACCGCCATCGTGGGGGAGCAGGAGCCGGGTGGCGCGGCGTGGATGGCGGGGTGGCGCGACCACACCGAGGCAGCTTTCGACCTCCGCGTACGGCCGGGGGGTCACTTCCACACCCGGGAGGACCTCGACGGGCTGGGTGGACTGCTCAGCGACACCGTCCGCAGCGGACTGATCCGGGCCGAACGCGGCGTGACCCGGTGAACGCACGGACACACCGGAGCATCACCGGGACCTACCTCAAGTTCTACCGCGGCGCCAACGACGGTGTCGCCGAGCTGATGCCCCTGACCGGGGCGCAGCGCCGGTTCCACCACACCCGGTCCGCCGATCCCCGGGGCCGGGTCCGGATCCTGCCGGTGTTCCTGGAGTTCCCGCCCGGGCTGCTGACGGCCCACCGGCTGGAACGCGCGACGCGGGCGGTGCTGCTCCGGCATCCGGCGTTGCGCGGGGTCGCCGACACCGCCGGCGGGCTGCCGGTGCTGCGCATAGGTCCCGTCCCCGCGGGCCCGCTGGTACAGGAGATCTTCGCGCCGGAAACCGGGGACCTCGACGGCGCCGTGTGGGCCGCCCTTGAGGACTGGCCCACCACGGCCGGATCGTTGCGGGTGCTCCTGGCCCGCGATGGCCGGCGGGATCTGCTGGTCCTCGGTCTCGACCATCTGGTCTGTGACGGTGAGTCCACCGGGCTGGTCCTGGACGAGCTGATGTCGGCCTACCGCAGCGGAGCGGCCGTGCCGGACGCCGAGGTCACCGCGGGACTGCACCGCTACCGGGAGGTGGTGGAGCAGCGGCTGGCCGTCGAGCACGCGGCGAGCGGGCCGGAGGCGCTGGCGCACTGGACGTCGCGGGTCCGTGACGCGGGGCCCGGCCGGTGGGGCCGCGACCGGGACCCGGGCGGACCCGGTGGGCAGGTCTCGGCCTGGCACCGGCTGTCCGCCCCGGGATCGGCCCCGGACCGGCCGTTCCCGGTGTTGCTGGCCGCCGGCCACCGCGCGCTGGCCGGTCTGCCGGGAACCGCACCGGTCGCCTACACCTGGGGCGGGCAGGACGACACCGGGGTGGTCGGCTGCTTCATCAACACCGTGCTGGCCAACCCGGGGGGCGGCAGCGTCCAGGAGAGCTGGTGGGAGGACCTGGAGTTCGCGGACACCCCGTTCGACGAGGTCGTCCGCGCGGCCCGGGCGTCGCACGCGCCGTGGACCGGCCACCTCGATCTGGTGCTGACCCTCATCGACCGCACCCGCCGCCCGGCGCCGGTGCTGGACGGCGTGCCGGGCCGGTTCCGGTATCCGCCGGGCCACCGGATCGAGGATCCGATGATCGTCACGGCCGTCCATGACCGCGGCGAGCTGTCGCTGCGCATCGATCACGACCCCACGATCGTGCCCGGCGCCGACGCGACCGGCGTCGCCGGCACGCTGCGGGAGGCTTTCGCGGACGCCGGCCGGGTCGCGGGCTGAACCCGCCGCCGGCCGGGTCGCGGGCTGAACCCGCCGCCCGGCCGGCCTCCCGGTGTCACTCGCTTTCCGTCGGCACCGCCCCGGCGGCGGTGACGATCGTCGTGACCGCCGCGCTGAACTCGTCCAGGGTCGTCTTCTCGAACATGATCCGCACCGGTACGCGGTGACCGAGCTCCGCACCGATCCGGCCGGCCGCGCGTACCGCGAGCAGCGAGTGCCCACCGCGGGTGAAGAAGTCGTCGTGGTCGCCCAGGTCGATGCCGCCGAGCAGACCGGACCACACCCGCCGGACCACCTCGCGTACCGGATCCGTGGTGGTGTCCGGGTCGCCCGTGGTGTCCGGGTCGTCCGTGGCGGGCATCGCGCCGGCGGCGGGTGTGACGGGTATGGCGCGCAGGGCCACGAGATCCACTTTGCCCCGGTCGGTCATCGGCATCCGGTCGGCGAACGCGATCGCGGTGGGCACCATGTGGCCCGGCAGCCGGTCCCGCAGGTAGTCGTGGATCCCATCGGCCGAGCGCCGCTCCGCCGGGGCCACCACGTACCCGGTGAGTGTCTCGTCCTGGGCCAGGACCACCGCGTCCCGGACGTCGGGGTGCGAGAGCAGGACGGAGCGGACCTCCCCGAGCTCCACCCGGAGTCCGTTGATCTGGACCTGGTCGTCGTCGCGGCCGAGGAACTCCAGCACGCCCGCGGTGTTGCGCCGGACCCGGTCGCCGGACCGGAACACCCGCCCCCGGTCCGGCAGGGTGACGAAGCGCCGCGCCGTGAGCCCGGCGTCGCCGAGGTAACCGCGGGCCACGCAGGCGCCGCCGATCAGCAGCTCGCCGTCCGGTGCGAGGTGCAGCTCGGCACCGGTGATGCCGAGGCCGATCGGGACCTCCGGCCCGGTGTCCGTGGCGGCGTCGAACTCGTGGTAGGTCACCGCCACGGCCGTCTCGGTCGGTCCGTACCGGTTGAACAGCCGGACCCCGGGCAGCAGGGCGGTGACCCGGCGGGCCACCGCGGCCGGGAGCCGGTCCCCGCCGCTGATGAGGTACCGCAGGGTGGTGGCGTTGCGCAAGGCCGGCTCGTCGAGCAGCAGCGGCAGGATCGCCGGGGGGAGCCGGACCGCGGTGATCCGGTGCTCGACGAGGGCGGTGGCGATGGCGAGCGGGTCCAGGTGGTCGCCCTCGGCGAGCGACACCACCGTCGCGCCCGCACCGAGCGGCCACAGGACGTCGGTCAGCGAGGCGTCGAACGTGTACGGCGCCACCTGCAGCAGCCGGTCGCCCGGCCCCAGTGGCAGGCGCTCGGCGAGCCAGTCCAGGTGCGGCGTGAGGTTGCCGTGCTCGACGACCACGCCCTTGGGGGTGCCGGACGATCCGGAGGTGTAGATGACGTACGCGGGATCGCCCGGTGCCGCGGTGCCGGCCGGTTCGCCGTCCCCCGGCCCGTCCACGTCGAGCGTGGTGACGCCGTCGAGCCGGAACCGGGCCGCGGTCGCGTCGTGCACCAGCGTCACGGCCGGTGCGCAGTCGGCGCGGACAAGTGCCAGCCGGGGTGCCGGTTCCTGCAGGCCGAGCGGCACGAACGCGGCGCCCGCCCGCAGCACGCCGAGCATGGCGACCGCCATGTCGGCCCCGCGTTCCAGCGCCAGCGCGACCCGCTCGCCGGGGCCGGCCCCGGCCCCGGTCAGGCGCCGCGCGAGCCGTCCCGACCGTTCGATCAGCTCCGGGTAGCTCAGCTCCCGTCCGGCGCTGTCGAGCCAGGCCGGTCCCGTGTGCGGCGCCTCGAGAACCCGGGCATGCACCAAACCTTTGTCCGACATCATCATCCCCCCGCGGGCGGAGCGCTCACCGAGGTTCGCGGCGGCCACCGGCACGGGTGGGTCATCCGGGCGGACATCAGGAGCAATCCATAGATAGCCGTAGATCGCGTGGGTAGCATAGCCGACATGGGATCCGTGTCGAGTACTCCGCTGGAGGCGGCGCCGCTGCGCCGGATGGCCGCCGTGTGGGAGCAGATGTTGCAGACGGACGGGATCGGCCCGGACGACTCGTTCTTCACCCTGGGCGGGCAGTCCGTGCTGGCCGGTGCCCTGGTCCGGGCGGCGGGTGAGCGGTTCGGGGTGCGGATCCCGATCCGGGCGCTGTTCGAGCACTCCCGGCTGGGTGACTTCACCGAGCACGTGCTGGGGCTGACGGCACCCGCGTCGGCCCGGCCGGATGCCGCCGCCCCGGACGTGCCGCTGGCGATGACCGCCTTCCAGCAGCGCATCTGGCTGGCCGAGCAGATCGATCCGAGCGTCCGCAACCACGTGCCGCTCGCCTGGCGGGTGGCGGGCCGGCTGGACCCCGGCCGGCTGCGTGAGGCGCTGGCCCGGCTGGTCGCCGGCTACGAGATCCTGCGGACCCGGTTCGTCGAGGAGGACCACGGGCTGGTGGTGCGGCTGCGGGAACCCTGGACCCCGCCGGTGGAACCGCTCGATCCGCGCCACGGCCCCGATGCCATGACGGACTGGCTGGACGCCGCCCTGCGCCGGCCGTTCGACCTCGAGTCCGGACAGCTGTTCCGGGTCGCCCTCGGTGATCTCGGCGACGGGCGGCAGGTGCTGCTGTTCTGCCTGCACCACCTGGTGATCGACGGCGAGTCGATCCCTGTGCTGCTCGCGGAGCTCGACCGGCTCTACCCGGCCGCCCCGGTCCCGGCGCGACCCGTCGTGCAGTACCGGGAGTTCGCCGCCTACCAGCAAGCGCAGCGCGACAGCGACGCCTGGAACGCCGACCTGGAGTACTGGACCGCCGCGTTGGCGGGGGCACCCGCGGACACCCCGCTGACCCCACCGGCGCAGCCGGAACCGAACGGGGCGTTCCGGATCCCGTTGCCCGCCGGGCTGCTGGACTCGCTGGGCGGCGTGCAGTCCGGGCACGGTGTCAGCTGGTTCATGGTGGTCGCCACCGCGCTGGCGGTGACCCTGCACCGCCGGACCGGCCTCGACGACGTCACGTTCGGATCCCCGGCGGTGGACCGCGACCAGCCCCGCTTCGCCGGCCTGCTCGGTCCCTGCCTGAACACGGTGGTGCTGCGCTCCCGGGTGTCCGCGGACAGCACCGTGCTGGACGCTCTGCTGCGGATGCGCGGTGCGGCACTGGGCGCGCTGGAGCACCAGACGATCCAGTTCGACGACGTGGTCACCCGGCTGAAGCCCGCCCGGCGGTTCGGGCACACCCCGTACGTGAACGTCACGCTGAACATGAACCTGCTGGACGGCCACGCCGCCGTGCTGGGCGGGGCGAGCCTGACGCCGGTGCTGAATGACTCGTTGCGCAGCGAGAACGCCAAGTTCGGCCTGACGGTGACGGTGGCGCACCAGGACGGCGAGCTGATCGCCCTGGTCGCCCACCGCGGCGATCAGCTCGGCGCCGGCCCGGCCCGGGAGCTGGCCGGCGACCTCGCCGGCCTGCTCACCCGTTTCCCGCGGGCCCTCGACGAGCCGGTCCTGCGGCGCGACTGAGCCGCTCCGGAACGCCTCAGTGCTGGCCCGGCAGGTGCGTGATGGGATGCCCGGAGACCTCGTGCGGCTGGTACAACTCCTCGAGATAGCTGATCTCGTCGGCGTCGAGCTCCACGTCCACCGCGTCGATGGCGTCCTGCAGGTGACCCATTCTGGTGAGGCCGACGATGGGCGCGGTGATCTCCGGCTTGGAGAGCATCCACGCCAGCGCGAGCTGCGCCATCGGCAGCTCACGTTTGGCGGCCAGCTGGGCGAGCCGGGTGACGATCTCGCGATCGGTGTCGCGGTACAACGACTTGCCGAACACGTCGGTCTCGCTGCGGGCGCTGACGGTGTCCCACTCGCGGGTGAGCCGTCCCCGGGCCAGCGGGCTCCACGGGATGACGCCGATGCCCTGGTCGGCGCAGAGCGGCAGCATCTCGCGTTCCTCCTCGCGGTAGATCAGGTTGTAGTGGTTCTGCATGGTGGTGAACGGGGTCCAGCCGTTGCGCTCGGCGATGTGCTGGGCCTTGGCGAACTGCCAGGCCCACATCGACGACGCACCGATGTGCAGCGCCTTGCCCGCCTTGACCACGTCGTGCAGCGCCTCCATGGTGGTCTCGATCGGTGTCGCCGGGTCCCACCGGTGGATCTGATACAGGTCGACGTAGTCGGTGCCGAGCCGGTGCAGGCTCTTGTCGATCTCGGCCATGATCGCCTTGCGGGACAGGCCCACACCGTTGGGCCCGGGACGGGTACGCCCGTGGACCTTGGTCGCCAGCACGATCTCGTCGCGGTGGCCGTACTCGCGCAGGATCTGCCCGACGATCTTCTCGCTGCTCCCGGCGGAGTAGACGTTGGCGGTGTCCACGAAGTTCACCCCGGCCTCCAGGGCGTGCAGCAGCATCGGCCGGGCCTGGTCGAGGTCGAGGGTCCAGCCGTGCACGCCGTTGCCGGGCGTGCCGAAACTCAGGGCCCCCAGGCAGATCCGGGACACGTCCATGCCGGTCGAGCCGAGCTTGACGAACTTCACGATGATTCCCCCCGATGGGATCGGTTCCGCCGACGTCGAACACTCGATGTTGGCAAGGGCGCCGCCGTCATCGCAAGGGTCGGCGGCGAGGAATCGAGTGAGAAGCGTCAATGTCCGAGGGGGTCACAGCACGATGAAGTCCGGGGCCGGGTGGCGCAGGAAATCGTGGTGGGAGATGTCCCAGCCGTAGGCGCCGGTGCGGGCGAAGACCAGGACGTCGCCGATGCCGAGCCGGTCCACGCGCCGGGCCCGGGCCAGTACGTCGCGCGGCGTGCACAGCTCACCCACCGCGTCGACCTCGACATCGGACACCGTCGGGCGTTCCCACGGGTGGTCCCAGGCCGGGCGCGGCAGCACCGTGAACGGGTGGCTGTATCCCCAGGCGGCGGGCAGCCGGAAATGGTGGGTGCCGCCGCGCAGCACCGCGAACCAGCGCCCGTGGGTGAGCTTCAGGTCGACGACCTCCGCGGCGTACCAGCCGGCGTCGGCCGCGAGGAACCGGCCGGGTTCGACGATCAGCTCCACGCCGGCCGGCACCCCGACCGACGACAGCGGGGCCAGGTCGATGCTGTCGTCGCTCAGGTAGTCGACGCCGAACCCGCCGCCCGCGTTCACGATCCGCAGGTCCACACCGTGCTCGGCGGCGGCGCGCGCGGACCAGGCCAGACAGTCGGTGAGGAACCGGGCGTGGGCCGCGCCGTCGAGATTGTTCGACACCGCGTGCAGGTGGAAACCGATGATCCGGACGTGGTCGTGGGGGAGGGCGAAGAAAGCACCCAGGGCGGCCTCGTCGACACCGAACGGGGTGGGTGTGCCGGTCATCGCGTGGGTGCCGCCGGGGCCGGCGGTCGCGCGGTTCACCCGTACACAGGCGTCCACGACGACCCCCGCGGCCCGGGCCAGGTGATCCAGCCGGAGCAGTTCCTGGCCGCTCTCGATGTTGATCTGCGCGCCCGCGGCGACGGCCGCGGACAGCTCCGCGCCGGTCTTGGCCGGACCCCCGAACACGATCCGCCGGGCCCGGGCGCCGGCCGCCAGGCGCAACTCACCGCCGGACGCGACCTCCAGGCCGTCACACACCTGAGACAGCGCCCGTACGACCTCCGGGTGCCCGTTGGCCTTCACCGCGTACAGCACGGTGGTGCCGGCGGGCAGCGCCGCGCGCAGCTGCGCGACCCGGTCCCGCAGGACCTGCCGGTCGTAGACGTAGGCGCACACCGGCGACGGCAGGTCACGCAGTGCGGTGAGGACCGGTTCAGGCGCGGGCATGCAGGGGATTCTCCACCGGCAGGTACTCGTCGCCGGCCCCGGCCAGCCGCATCCGGACCAGCGCCTTGTGCGGCACCGTCGGCGCGGTGAACGCGGCGTGGTCCGGGCCCGGCCCGCCGACGGCGTCGTAGACCTCGTCGACGACCGCGCGCACGATGCGCCACGCGGCGTCCTCGGCCAGGCCACCGTCGGCGAGCCGGATGATCAGCTCACCCAGGTGGGCCTGGAACGCGGTGTAGCCGATCTTCGCGCGCAGCACCTCCTCGTCGGCGGTGCCGACCACCGATCCCGGCCACAGCTCGACGTGGTGCCCGGCCGCGGCGAGCCGGCCCGGGTGCAGCCGCAACCCGGCGAAGTCGCGCACCGCCAGCCGGTGCGGCACCCCCGCCACGAACGTCGGCAGGCAGTTCTGCAGATGCGCCTCCAGCGCCACCCCGCGCAGGGTGAGCCGCAGCAGCGGCGGCAGCACCAGGCGGGCGTACGCGTCCAGGAAGGCCCCCGCCGCACCCGGGCCGGCGGCGCGTCCGGTGGTCCTCGCGAACGCGGCCACGAGCTCGCCGGCCACGAACGGCAGCGCACCCCCGGCGACCGCCCGCTCACCCGGCTCCAGGCGGCCGGTGAGCCCGTCCCGCATGATCGCCGACACGTCCCGGCCCGACCCGGCGGGCACCGCGGCCCCGGCCGGCTCGGCCATCAGCAGCAGCCGGCCGGCGTCCGGGTCCTCGGCGACCAGGCGGTGCAGCAGTGCCGAGACCGGGGCGCCGTTGCGGGTGCTGGCCACCGAGATGCTCCGCCGCGTCGAGGTGACCTGGATGTCCAGCGACACCTTCACGTACCGGCGGCTGCCGTCCGCGGCGGCGGGCAGCAGCAGCGTGCGCAACGCCGCGGTGGGCACGGCGTCGAGCTCGTCGTCGAGGATCCGCATCACCCCGTCGGCGAGCAGCGCCGCATACCGGCTGCGCAGCACCGCGTCCCGCTGCCAGGCGTGCACCGGCAGCAGCCGGTAACCGGGCGGCGGCGCGGACAGCCACGGGTACGCCCCGCGCAGCACCTGCCCCACGTCGTCACCGAGGTGGGCATCGTCGCGCACGGCCACGAACCCGAGCCGGGTGTGCCCGGCCTCCAGGTCGTGGGCCAGCACGTCGCTGGTGTCCCAGCCCAGCCGGGTCCGCCCGCACGGGTGCAGGTTGTGCCCGGCCACGGCCAGGCGTTCCCCGGCGATCGCGTCGGCGTCCGGGTCACCGCCGGGCAGTGCGTGCTCCTGACGGGTCATGGCGACGGCCAGGTTGACGACCGCGTTGCGCAGTTCCGCGGCCAGCCCGGCCGCTCCCGGCAGCCTGGCCGGCAGCAGGTCGGCGGGGTCGGCGGCGCCCGCGGCGGGATACTCGACCCGCCCGAACGCGTGCACCCGGCCACCCGGCCCGGGCGGCACGATCCGTTCCCGGACCAGGGCGCCGCGCAGCCGCCGCCCCACGATGTCGGCGGCGACCGGCAGCGCGGCGGTGAACGGTGCGGTGAGCCCCGGCGCGTGCACGTCGAGTGCGGCGGCGGTGTGCCCGGCGGTCAGGGAGAGCCGGCGGGCGAGACTACGCGTCATAGGGCGGCCATCGGGTTGTCGAGGTGGACCCACACGTCGTCGAGCGGGTCGGTGGCCAGGCGCATCGCCGTGGTCGCCTTGAGCGGCAGCGGGTCGGTGAGCATCCGTGCGCCGTCGCTCGTGCCGGCCGCCGCGACGGCCTGCGCGGTGACCGCCCACAGCTTCGCCGGGTCGGCACCACCGCGCTCGAGCACCGCGACCAACTGCCCGGTCACCGTGCCCAGGACCGCGGCGGCCAGCTTCGTGCGCAGCACCGCCGGGTCGTCGCTGGGCAGATCACCGGCCAGCGGCGGCACCTGCACCCCGGCGGCGGCCAGCCGGCGCGCGCTGACCCGCACCCCACCGAAGTCCCGGTACAGGATCCGCACCGGGCGCAGCTCCCGGTCCAGCACGACCAGGGTGTTCTGCCCGTGCGCCTCCAGCGCGACACCCCGGTCGAGCACGGTCAGCAGCGGCGGCAGCAGCAGGTGCATGAAGTCGTGCCACCACGCGTACGGGGCGGCGGCCGCGTGGATCAGCAACGGCCGCCCGTCGTACGGGTCGGGGGCGGCCAGCGCGGCCAGCGGCAGCACGATCTGTCCGGGGGCGGTCCGGGGCGCTTCCCGGCGCAGGTGGGCCAGGTGCCGGTCGGCGACCCCGTCCACGAGGACCGCCCCGGCCCCGGTCTCGGCCAGAACGTCCAGCGGCAGATCGGCGGTCAGCTCCCGAAGCAGCACGGACAGCCGCGGCCCGTTGTGCACGGCGGCCGGCGACACGGTGCGGACGGCGGAGGTCATCTGGATGTCCACCGCGGTCTTCACGTGCCCGGCCCCGGTGTCGACGGTCCGCAACGACATCAACGGCCGCACCGGCCCGGTCTCGCCGTCGGGCACCAGCCACGGATGGCGCTCCCGCAGCCGCTCGGCCTGCCACGGATGGGCGAGCAGCACCGGCGGCCCGTCGCCGTACCACTGGTCCGCCGGCACCCGTAGCTTGCGCAACCGGAACGTGGGCCGGTGCTCCGGCGCGTAGGCGAGGACGTCGGCGACGCCGAGCCCGGTCCGGGTCCGGCAACAGGGATGCAGCGGATGCCCGTCCACCACCAGCTGTTCCACGGTGGCCAGATCAACCCCGGGACGCAGGGTACGGGTGGCAGCGGCCGGCCGGTCGGCGTAGGCGAGAGCCAGATTGGCGACACTGTTGGCGATCTCGTCGCGGAAGCCGTCCGCCCAGCCCAGGGCCGTGACCAGCGCGACCGGATCGGTGAGTGCCGCACCCGCGACGGTGGCGGTGAGCCCGGCTCGCACCGCGGCGAACGGCCGCGCCGCCGCCGCGGGAAAAACCACGTCCCCGACCCGTGTGGTCCGCTCTGCGGTCGCGGAACGGCCCGGCGCCCCGGACGCGGTCGGCGCGGTGGCGGTGCTCCCGGAGAACGACCGGCCCGCACCGTCCCGGGCGTGCGCCGGCCCGGTGGCCGAGCCGGCTCCGGGGAGGGGCTCGCGGTCGAGGGCGCCGAGGAGCCGGGCCAGGATCTCGGCCCGGGCCTGCGGCAGCGCCCGGTCGTAGGATCCGGTCAGGTCCGGACGGACGATCGAGAGCTCGGTGGACACATCCTCATTCTCCGTCACCCCAACATCCTAGGATGCTTTAGCGGGTGTGCGCGACTCCACACGGTCACGGCATGGTCAAAGACAAAAAGGAATCAACGACTACCTGCTATTTGGATCTGAGCAGTTCACGGACCCGAGAAAGACCCGGCCCGGGGTCCAGGACGCCGGGAACCCCGGTGTTCAAGATCACGGGTAGGTGGCTCAGCGGTGCCCGGCGGTGAGAAACATGCTGATCCGGTCGGTGACCAGGTCCGGGAAGCGTGTCGGCAGGTCGTGGGTGGCGTCCGGGATCACCTCGGCCCGGGCGTGCGGCATCACGCGGTGGATGCGGTCGGCGACGGCGCTCGCGTCGTACAGCTGGCTGCGGGCTCCCAGCAGCACCAGCGTGGGCGCGGTGACGGCGGCGAGTTCGTCGTCGGTGAGCGGGGTCGCGCCGGGCAGGCGGCGGCGGAACGCCAGGGAGACCTTGACCTGTTTCATGAGGTTGTCGTCGCGCAGGGTGGCGTTGCCGAGGGGCCCGGCGAGGCGGCGCCGGACGGGGCTGGGGGTGAGGGCGGCGAGGCCGCCGGCGATGACCCAGGCGAGGAAGCGGGTGCTGATGGTGCCGAGGCCGGCGGGGTCGATGAGGGTGAGGCCGGCGGCGTGGCCGGGGTGGTGGTGTTCGTGCTGGAGGGCGAGCCAGCCGCCGTTGGACATGCCGACGAGGTGGGGGTGGGTGAGGCCGAGGCTGTCGAGGGCCTGGTGGAGGGCGTCGGTGGCGTCGTGGGTGGTGGTGATGGGGGTTCTCTGGTGGCTGGCGCCGGGTTCGCCGAGGAGGTCGAGGGTGATGACGGGGTGGTGGGTGCTGAGGGCGGCGATGTAGTGGTGCCAGGAGAGGGTGTTGCCGCCGGCGCCGGGGAGCAGGACGACGGGGGTGCCTTCGGTGGGGCCGAAGCGGTAGGCGGTGACGTCGCCGTAGGTGGTGGGTGCGGTGACGGGGCGGGGTGTGGGTGGGCCGAGGTCGGTGAGGGCCTGCTGGTAGACGGTGTGGAATCGTGTTCGGGCGCGGTCGTTGGTGAATTCGCTGATCCGGGCCGGCGTTTTCATGGTACGAACGTATCACAAAAAGGGGACGGTTCCTGATGCCCAAGCGGGTCGACCACGACGAGCGGCGCCGGCACATCGCGGCGGCGTTGCTCACGATCGCGGAGCAGCGCGGGTTGCAGCACGCCAGCATGCGGGAGGTCGCGGCGGCGGCCGGGGTGTCGGTGCGGCTGTTGCAGTACTACTTCACGACCAAGGACGAGCTGGTCCTGGCGGCGCTGGGATTCCTCACCGCGGAGCTGGACGCCCGGTTCCGGCGGCGGATCAGGGAGCTGGGGTCGCCGCCGGAACCGCGGGACGTGGTGTACGCGACGTTGCTGGCGGTGCTGCCGACCGACCCGGAGAGCGTGCGGCTGACCCGTACCTATGCTGCTTTCTACAGTCTGGTGCTGGTGGAGCCACATCTGGTGAAGGACGGGACGCCGCAGCCGGACGGGTTGGAGCGGTTCCTCGCGGGGCAGTTGCGGGCGGCGCAGGAGGCGGGGGTGGCGCGGGCCGGGCTGGATCCGGATCTGACCGCGGCGGGGCTGCTGGCGATGACGAACGGGCTGGGTTCGAGTGTGCTGGGTGGGCAGCGCGACGCGCAGGAGGCGGTGCGGGTGCTGAGGTACCACTTGGACGGTCTCTTCGTCTAGCTGAGGGCGCGGGCTTCCTTCTCGGGGCTGAGGCCCAGGGTGGTGCGGCCGGGGCGCGCGGTGGGGGTGCCGGTGTACGTCTGCAGCCAGGCCCAGGTGTCGGTGACGGTGTCGCGGGCGGGCCGGGGTCGCAGGCCGGCGTTCAGGGCTTTGGTGACGTCGCCCTGGTGGATGTAGGCGTGGTCGTCGCCGGGTGGCATCCAGATGGGTAGTTCGGTCCAGGGCTGGATGCCGGCGGCGAGGATCCTGTCGGGTGGGGTCCAGCGCAGGTCGGCGTGGGAGCCGGTGACGTCGTTGGCGGTGTCGAGCAGGTCGCCGATGGTGGTGTGCCCGGAGGGGCTGACCACGGTGTAGGCGCCGCTGAGTCCGCGGGTGGCGGCGTCGAGGGTGAACGTGGCGAGGTCGCGGGCGTCGATGATCTGCAGGGGCAGGTCGCGGGGGCCGGGGGCGAGGGTGGGTCCGCCTCTGGCGAGGCGGTGCAGCCACCAGGGGAGCCGGCCGATGTTCTCGTACGGTCCGAGGACGAGTCCGGCGCGGGCGTGCAGCACGGGTACGTCGAAGTGCTGGTCGGCGGCGAGTTCGGCGCCGCGTTTCGCGGCGGCGTAGTCGGTTTCGTCGCCGGCGTCGGGTGATCCGTCGACGACGGGTGATTGTTCGGTGATGGGTGTGGGCCCGGCGCCGGTGTAGACGTTGCGGCTGGAGATGTAGGCGTAGTGCCCGGCGTGGCCGCTGAGGGTTTTCGCGGCGTCGCGGACGGCGGTGGGTGCCCAGGACCAGGTGTTGACGACGAGGTCGAAGGTGGTGCCGCGCAGCGCGTCGAGGCCGCCGGGCCTGGTGCGGTCGCCGGTGAGGGCGGTGACGCCGGGTGGGGCGGGCCGGTTGCCGCGGTTGAGGACGGTGGTGTCGTATCCGCGGTCGAGGGCTTCGTCGAGCAGTGCCCGGCCGACGAACTCGGTTCCCCCGAGGACGAGAAGTCTCATCCGTCGATCCTGCCCCGGGTGTGTCGGGTTGGCGACGGGCGCTGGGCGTGTCGGTGGATCGCGATGATTGTTGGTCGGGTGGCTGGGGTCGAGACGGCGTTGTTGCGTGCGGCGGGGTCGGTGGTGTCGCTGGCCGGGAAGTGGTGGCTGGGTAAGCGCCGGGATCGGCGGGAGCGTGGTGCGCCCCTGATCGAGTTGATCGGTGCGGGCATCGCCGACGATCTTGGGGTGCGTAAGGCGGGGCGGCGTCTCGACGACATCATGGATGTGGTGTTCGAGCGGTTGCAGCCGTTGGTCCGGCGCCGCGACGGCGGGTTGCCGGAGGGTGAGATCGTCGCCGCGCTGGACGCGGTGGCGCGCACGCTGGACACGGCGGATCTGTCGGATGCGGCGTTGTTCGCCGATGATGTCGATCCGGTGCTGGTGGCGGCCCGGTTGCGGCGGGAGTTGCCGGGTGTTCCGGAGCGGGCCGGGCTGGGTGAGGCCGCGGTGTTGTTGTATGCGCGGGTGCTCGACGAGTCGTGTGTGTGCTTGACCCAGCTTGTGGTGCAGCTGGGGCCGTTCCAGGCGCGGGCGTCGGTGCAGGTGCTGGAGCGGTTGACGGTGGTGGCGGAGAGTTTGGCGCAGGTGCTGGCCCGGGTGCCGGTGACGAGTCTGGACGCCCCGGCCGGGGACCGGCATGACGACGAGTTCCGTGGCCGTTATCTGCGGCAGGTCCTGGACAAGCTGGATCTGCTGGAGTTGTTCGGGGTCAATGTGCACCGTTACCGGTTGCGGACCCCGTTGAGTATCGCGTACATCAGTCTGGCGGTGAGTGGTGCCGCGGTCCGGCGTCGGGGGATGCGGTGGGATCCGGGCCGGTTCCGGCGCGACGGTGCCGATGGCAGCGCGTCGGTCCGGGCGGAGCAGGCGCTGGGCAGCGCTGACCGGATCCTGTTGCGTGGTGATGCGGGTTCGGGCAAGACGACGTTGCTGCAGTGGATCGCGGTGACGGCGGCCCGGCAGGGTTTCACCGGTGATCTGGAGTCGTGGAACGGGCGGACCCCGTTCCTGGTCCGCTTGCGTGATCATGTGAAGCAGGGGCTGCCTGCCCCGGAGCGGTTCCTCGACAAGCTCGCGGCGGTGGTCGCGGCGCAGATGCCGGCGCTGTGGGTGCATCGCCGGCTGGCAGCGGGGGCGATCCTGCTGGTCGACGGGGTGGACGAGGTTCCCGAGGGTCAGCGGCGCGAGGTCCGGGAGTGGTTACGCGGTCTGCTGCGGGAGTATCCGGATCTGCGGGTGGTGGTGACGTCCCGTCCGGCGGCGGCGTCGGCCCGCTGGTTGGACGTGGAGGGTTTCACCTCGATCGTGCTGGAGCGGATGAGTCCGGCAGATGTGAAGGCGTTGATCCGGCACTGGCACGAGGCGGTTCGCCGGGCGGGGGACCTGCCGTGCGAGCCGCACCGGTTGCCGGGTTACGAGCAGCGGTTGCTGGCTCAGCTCGATGGCAGTGCTCACCTGCAGAACCTTGCCGGGAGTCCGTTGTTGTGCGCGATGTTGTGCGCGTTGAACCTGGACCGGGACAGCAACCTGCCTCGTAACCGTATGGACATCTACCAGGCGGCGATCGACATGCTCCTGCATGAGCGTGACGACAAGCGGGGCGTGCACAACGAGTTGAGGGAGTTGACCAGCGGTGATCAGGCGCAGCTGCTGCAGGAGGTCGCCTGGTGGCTGACCGAGAACGGCCGTGCCGAGTTGTCCCGGGAGGAGGCGGAGGCCCGCGTCGAGCGCCGTCTGGCCGGGATCCGGCACATCACCGACTCGGCCGGTCCTGTGCTGGACCACATGATCCAGCGCAGCGGCGTGCTGCGTGAGCCGGTGGTGGGCCGGGTCGACTTCGTGCACCGCACGTTCCAGGAGTACCTGGCGGCCCGGGAGGCGGCTGACCAGGGCCGGGCGGGGGCGTTGGTCGCCCACGCCCACCTCGACACGTGGCGCGAGACCATTGTTCTGGCGGCGGGTCATGCGAATGCGGTGGTCCGTCGGGAACTCCTCACCGGTCTCCTCGATCTTGCCGAGCAGCAGCCCCAGCATGCCCGGAAGCTGCGCCTGCTGGCGGCGGCGTGTCTGGAGACCTCTCCGGCGGTGGACCCGGGGGTCCTGTCCCAGATCCGAGCCCACCTGCGGGGCCTGATGCCGCGGTCCCTCGCGGAGGCGCCGTCGCTGGCCGCGGTGGGCGAATCCATCTTGGCGGAACTGCCTGCCGATCTGAGCACCCTGAGTGAGGCCCGGGCCGCCGCCGTGGTCCGGACGGTGGCTCTGGCGAACGGCCCGGCCGCTCTCACCGTACTGGCCCGGTATGCCACGGATCCGCGTCCTCGTGTCCAGCGGCAGTTGATCGCCGGGTGGGACTACTTCGACCCTCTGGACTACGCGGAGCGGGTGCTCGCCGATGCGCCTCTGGACAACGGCTCGGTCAAGGTGGGCAATGTGTCCCTGCTCCCGGGGCTGTCTCGGCTACGGCACCTCAGCAGTACGGGGGTCGAGGTGACCCAGAGCATCGACGTCAGCTTGCTGGCCGGCGTCCCCTTCCTGCATGAGGTGAGCCTGGATGGCGGGCTCACCGGAGAGTTGGGGGACCTCGCCGGCCACACCGGTCTTCATTCGCTCACGGCTGACGTTCGCGGCCGGCACCAGGACCTCTCGTGGCTGCGGGGGCTACCGGAACTCACCATGTTGTTCCTGTGGGGCACCCACCCGGACCAGGATCTGACCATCCTGGCTCAGCTGCCGAACCTGAAGAAGCTGGCCTTGCACGGTCATGTCGACATCATGCGGATTCTCGCCGGGCTCCCCGGGTTGGAGCTTTTCTCGGGGGCGATGCCGGCGGGGTGGGACCCGTCGACGCTGAATGCCCTGGTGGATCTCAAGGCGCTGGTGCTGGTCGCGGTCGGTGAACCTCGTGGTGGGGTCACCGCCCTGGTCAGTCACCTTCATCGTCCTGAGCTGCTTTACCTGGGCAGATGCGGGTGGTTGACGGACCTGACCGCGCTGGCGGGGCTCGTCACCCTGACGAAGCTCTCGATCGAGGAAGTGTCAGCCACGGATCTGGGGCCCCTGGCCGGGCTGCCCCTGGTGCGTTCTCTGACCATCGGGAACGGCGGCCATCACCTCGATCTCACGCCCCTGGCCGGGCTGACGCCGTTGCGGGATCTCAAGATCACGAAGTCGCCCGCCGGTCTTGACCTGGCACCGCTGAGCGGTGGAAAGGTCACCGTCCATCTGCCGCGTGGGCTGCCGGTGCGTGGGGCTGAGGGTGTTCGCGTCAAACGGTTCTGAGCAGGGGGAAGGCGTGGCGGGTGTGCCAGTTCGGGCCGGGTTCGGGGGTGCCCTGGATGAGGTGCAGGGCGGTGATGTGAGCGGTTAGGGGTAGGTGGGCCTCGACGTCGGTGGCGGCCTGGGCGAGGACCGGGCGGGGGTGGTCGTGGGCGATGGTGAGGTGGGGGACGACCTCGGGGAACGCGCCGCCGTACGGGAGGGCCCGGGGGAAGGCTGTGGTGATCGCCTCGGTGAGGGTGATCAGGGGTTGGGCGGGGTCGGGGGCGAGCCAGACGACGGTGTCGCCGAACCAGGCGGTGCGGGTGAGGGTGATGGCGGGCAGGGGGTGGGCGGTGGTGATCGCCTGGAGGGTGGTGATGACCTCGGGGGTGATGTCGTCCGGGGGCAGGAACGGGTGGACGACGGTGATGTGGGCGGGGACTCCCCAGCTCGCGGCCCGGTCGAGGTGGGCGCGGTGGTGGGCGACCGCGGGTTCGGCGGCGGGGACCGGGATGATCAGCGCGGTCTGCATGGGGCCTGATGGTGCTGGGTCGCTGCCGCGGGCGCAACGGGGTGAGCCGGGCGCCCGCGGCAGCTGAACCGGTGCGGACGTCCCGGTCGGGGCCGGCCCTGGCGGGCTGGTCCCGGACCGCACCGGGCTCCAGTGTGGAGGTGGGGTTGGGTGGTTCGGCAGTGGCGGGCAGGGCTGTGGTGTCGAGCCGATCGTCCGATGGCCCCCTGACGGATGTCATGGGGTGGGCATGACACGTCTCCCCGGTGCGGGGGTGGTCCGGGCGGCACAGTGGTGGCATGGCTGTGGTGCTGGACGGTGTGGTGAAGCGATTCGGGGCGGTGACGGCGGTCGACGGGTTGAGCCTGTCGATCGGGCCGGGGGAGGTGGTGGCGTTGCTGGGTCCGAACGGGGCGGGCAAGACCAGCACCGTCGACATGGTGCTGGGGTTGTCGGACCCGAGTGCGGGGTCGGTACGGGTGTTCGGGCGGCCGCCGCGGGAGGCGGTGGCGCTGGGGCTGGTGTCGGCGGTGATGCAGTCCGGTGGCCTGTTGAAGGATTACACGGTGGAGGAGACCGTACGGCTGACGGCGGTGTTGTTCGCCCGGCCGCGGTCGCAGGTGGACGCGGTGCTGGAGCGGGCCGGCATCACCGATATCCGTAAGCGGCTGGTGGGGAAGTGTTCGGGTGGGCAGCAGCAGCGGTTGCGGTTCGCGATGGCGTTGTTGCCGGATCCGGAGTTGTTGATCCTGGACGAGCCGACGACCGGGATGGATGTGGGTGGGCGGCACGATTTCTGGTCGGCGATCCGGGAGGACGCCCGGTCGGGCCGGACGGTGATCTTCGCGACGCATTACCTGGAGGAGGCGGACGCGTACGCGGACCGGGTGGTGTTCGTGCGGCGGGGCCGGGTGGTGGCGGACGGGTCGGCGGCGCAGGTGAAGGCGATGGCGTCGGGGCGCACGGTGCGGGCGACGTTGCCGGGTGCCGACGAGGCGGTGCTGGCGGGTCTGCCGGGGGTGGATTCGGTGGAGGTGCGCGGTGATGTGGTGCTGGTGCAGGCGAAGGATACCGATGAGGTGGCGCGGTTCCTGTTGACGCGTACCCCGGCCCGGGATGTGGAGATCACGTCGCGGAATCTGGAGCAGGCGTTCCTGGCGTTGACGGGCGATGACGAAGCGCTGACGGGCGATGACGAGGCGTTGACGGGGGATGAGCGGAAATGACGACGATGCCGCGGGATCGGGCGCTGCCGAGGCTGGGTGGGTTCTCGCTGGGGATGATCGGTCTGGAGTTGCGGCGGCTGGTCCGGAACCGGCGCACGGTGATCTTCACGCTGGTGATGCCGGCGGTGTTCTATCTGTTGTTCGGGTCCAGTGCCGACTACCGCGAGCAGCGGGTCGGTGGCGGTAACCTGGCCGGGTTCGTGCTGGTCAGCATGGCGGTGTACGGGGCCATGCTGGCGACCACGAGTGGTGGGGCGATGGTGTCGGTGGAGCGGGCGGCGGGGTGGAGCCGGCAGTTGCGGTTGACGCCGTTGCAGCCGGGGGCGTACATCGCGGTGAAGCTGGTCCTGGCGATGATCATCGGGTTGGTGTCGGTGGTGGTGGCGTTCACCGTCGGTGCGGTTGCCGGGGCGCGGTTGCCGGCGACCGCGTGGGTGGCGTGCGGGGTGCTGGCGTGGGTGTGCGCGCTGGTGTTCGCCGCGTTCGGGTTGTTCATGGGCTATCTGCTGCCCAGTGAGAACGTGATGCAGATCCTGGGTCCGGGGCTGGCGGTGCTGTCGTTCGCGGGCGGGCTGTTCGTGCCGGTGGATCAGCTGGGGACGACGTTCGCGCGGATCGCGGCGTTCACCCCGGTGTACGGGGTGGGGCAGATCGCCCGGTACCCGTTGACGCATGAGGGGAACCTGTGGCTGGCGGCGCTGAACGTGGCGGTGTGGACGGCATTGTTCGCGGCGGGCGCGATGTGGCGGTTCCGCAAGGACACCGCTCGCGTCTGACGTGGTTGTTCGCGGCGGTCTGGCTGTTCTACCTCGGGGAGAACCTGTCGGCGTTGCTGGCGGCCGGCGGCTGGGCCCGGGATGTGGGTCTGGCCGCTCTGGCCGGGTTCGCCACCCTGTACGTGACGGTGGTGGCGTCGTTGCGCCACGAGCGGCGTACGGCGGTGGTGTGGTCGGTCCTGGTGGGGTTGCTGGTCCTGACCGTGGTGCAGGTGCCGGGTGCCGGGTTCCACGCGCTGACCTGTCTGGTCTATGTGGGTGCGGTGGCGGTGGCGGTGTTGCCGCTGGTGCAGGCGGTGCCGTTCGCGGTGGCGCTGGTGGTGCTGGCGGAGGGTCTGGCGTGGTTGGTGCCGGGCTGGGAGGACAACGGTTACGGGCTGGCGGTGCTGCTGGGGTCGGCGGCGACGTTCGGGTTGCGGCTGGCCGGGGAGCGGCAGGGCCGGTTGCGGGTGGCGCAGGCGGAGCTGGCGGTGATGGCGGTGCAGAACGAGCGGGCCCGGATCGCCGCGGACCTGCACGACATCCTGGGGCATTCGCTGACGGTGGTGACGGTGAAGGCTGAGTTGGCGCAGCGGCTGCTGGACGTGGATGTGGAGCGGGCGCGTAAGGAGTTGCGGGATCTGGAGGTCCTGGCCCGGGACGCGTTGTCGGATGTGCGGGCCACCGCGCTGGGGATGCGGGGGATCTCGTTGCCGGGGGAGATCGCGGCGGCGCGGGAGGCGCTGGCGGCGGCGCATGTGGTGGCGGATCTGCCGGGGGCGGCCGACGAGGTGCCGTCGCGGCACAGGGAATTGTTCGCGTGGACGATCCGGGAAGCGGTGACGAACGTGGTGCGGCACAGCCGGGCGGGGCGTTGTGAGGTGCGGTTGACGCCGGGCAGCGTGGAGATCGTGGACGACGGGCCCGGTGGTGCGTCACCCGCCGCGGACGGGCAGGGCCTGGCCGGGTTGCGGGACCGGGCCCGCAGCGCGGGTGCCACCTTGTCGGTGGGGCGGCGGGCGGACGGGCCGGGCTTCCGGGTACGGGTGGAGGTGGCCGGATGATCCGGGTACTGCTCGCCGACGATCAGGCCCTGGTCCGTGGGGCGATGGCGGCGCTGTTGGACATGGAGGCCGATCTTCAGGTGGTCGCGGAGGTCGGGCGCGGTGACGAGGTGGTCGCGGCGGTGCGGGCGAACGCGGTGGAGGTGGCCCTGCTGGATGTGCAGATGCCGGGCCTGGACGGGGTCGCGGCGGCGCGGGAGCTGCGCCGGGGGGTGCCCGGGTGCCGGGTGCTGATGGTGACGACGTTCGGGCGGGCGGGGTATCTGCGGCAGGCGATGGCGGCGGGGGCGCTGGGGTTCGTGGTGAAGGACACCCCGGCCCGGCAGCTCGCCGACGCGGTCCGCCGGGTGCATGCCGGGTTGCGGGTGGTGGATCCGGTGTTGGCGGCGCAGTCGCTGGCGCAGGGCGATTCACCGCTGACGGAGCGGGAGACCGATGTGCTGCGGGCCGCGGCGGACGGTGGCACGGTCGCTGATGTGGCCCGTGACCTGCATCTTTCTGAGGGGACGGTGCGGAATCATCTGTCGTCGGCGATCGGGAAGACCGGGGCCCGGACCCGGGCCGAGGCCGCCCGCCTCGCTGCGGAGAGTGGTTGGTTGCTTGGCTGAGAGTTACCTGAGCGGACTTTAGGGTTTCTGCCGGTGCAACCGGACGGCAACCGTCCGCGACCCGGTCCCGCACCCGTCGCCACGAAAAGTTCCCCCTGTCAGCCGGTGAGCCGTCACCGGGCGACAGATCCGAGGGGGAACACCGATGTCCGCAACCGCAACGATCGCCGGCCGTGAGCTCGACACCCTGGTCCGCGAGCACATGGCCCTGGTCGGTCACCTGGTCCGCGAGATGTTGTTCAAGGTCCCGGCGCACGTGCACCGCGACGACCTCGCCTCGGCCGGCTACACCGCCCTGGTCACCGCCGCCCGCTCGTTCGACGCCGGCCGGGGCATCCCGTTCGCCAAGTTCGCCGCGGTACGGGTCCGGGGCGCGCTGCTCGACGAGCTGCGCGGCATGGACTGGGCCAGCCGGTCCGTGCGGGCCCGCGCCCGGCGCGCCGATCTCGCCCGCCAGGAACTGACCGCGAAGCTGGGCCGCACCCCCAGCCCGCGCGAGCTCGCCGAACTCCTCGGCGTCGGGGTGTCCGAGATCGCCGCCGTCGACGACGACGTGCAGCGCGCCGCCGTGCTGTCGCTGCAGGGTTTCGCCGCCGGTGCCGCCGAGGACATGGTCACCGAGGCGTCGCTGAACCCGGAGGAGATGCTGCTGCACCGCGAGCGGCTCGGCTACCTGCACGACGCCGTCACCGTCCTGCCCGAGCGCCTGCGGTTCGTCGTCGAGGCGTCCTACCTGCAGGAGCGCCCCCTCGCCGAGGTCGCCGCGGAGCTCGGGGTCACCGAGTCACGGGTGTCGCAGCTGCGCACCGAGGCCCTCGCCCTGCTCAAGGACGGCCTGTCGCGGCACCTGGAGCAGCGCGTCCCGGCCGACGCCAAGGGTGACGGCTGCGTGTCGCGGCGCCGGGCGGCCTACGCGGCGCAGATCGCGAACCGCAGCACCATGGCGACCCGCCTCGCCGTCACCGACGCGCAGGGCTTCCAGCGCAGCGCCGCCTACGCCGCCTGAGACCGGGCCGGGGCCGGCGGGCCGGTCAGGGTCAGCGCCATCGCGGTCAGGGTCAGCAGCACCCCGGCGACCGCGCAGGCCGGCACCTGCCAGTCCGGGCCGGCCGGATAGTACGGGCCCGGCGTCAGCGCGCTGTGCACCGTGTACGCGGCCCCGTACCCCGGCTGCCAGGTCAGCATCCGCAGCAGGTTGCCGTACAGGGCGACGACCGCCGGTGACACGGCGAGCAGCGCGAGCCCGGCCGGCACCGCGGCCCGGCGCGTGGCGCGGTACGTGAACGCCGCCGCGGCCGGCCAGCCGCCGAGCATTCCCAGCAGCATCCCGGCCACGGTCAGCGGCACCAGCGCCGCACCCGGCCGCGCCCACGCGGTCAGCGCCACGAAGCCGTAGCCGAAACCGTCGTCCGGCACTCCGTGCACCGACACCACCACCCCGTCACGGACCGCCTCGAACCGCTCGGGGCCCCGGGGCTCGACCGTCCAGCCGTCCGCCGTGAACCGCCCGGCGGCGGCCGTGGGCGACCAGACGGTGGTCAGCTCCTGCTGCGCCGACACGGCCGGCGGGGTCCAGGGTGACGCGGACCCCCCGATGTCCTGCCGCGCCGCGTCACCCCGCTCCAGGCCGTCGGCCAGCTGCAGCAGGGCTCCCGCCCGTGGCACCGGGGTGAACGTCCGCTCGCCGGCCCAGGACCCGGCCGCCGCCCCGGCCGCGCCCATGACGAGGGTGATCAGCATCGCGGCGACGACCGCGAGGGGCCGCCCGGCCGGCAGCCGGAACCGCTGCCGCAGGCCGCTGCCGATCAGGTGCCACGCGTCCGCGGCGGCCGGGCGGCGCCGGCCCGGCTCGGTGGCCTCCATCAGTGTGGTGACGACGTCGTCGCCGTGCCGGGCGCGGAACCGCCCCGGGAACGCCCACATCAGCCGCCGGTAGTCACGCTCCAGGCCGGCCCCGGCCGGCTCGATGCCGCTCATGCGGTCACCGGCCCGGAGCGGCGCCGGCCCAGCTCGGTGGTCGCGGCCGCGGCGTTGCGGCGCAACCGGTCGGCCTGCGCGGCCAGCACCGCCGCGCCGCTGTCGCTGAGCCGGTAGTAGCGTCGCAGCCGTCCGTCGACGGCTTCCTCACGGTCGACGACGATCAGTTCCTGTTCGGCGAGGCGGTCCAGTGCGCCGTACAGGGTGCCGGGGCGCAGTGTGACGTCGCCGGCGGACAGGTCGGTGACAGACTGGATGATCGCGTACCCGTGCAGCGGCCGGCCGGCCAGCGCGGTCAGGATGAGGAACGTCGACTCGTGCATGACCGCTACCGTACGTGCCACTGAATATAACGTCAAACGTAGTATGAGGATCGCGTGCTCAAAGCTGTCTCACTCACCCACTCCCACGACGGCGACCTGCTGTTCAGCGGCATCGACCTGGTCCTCGGCGACGGCGACCGGGTCGGGGTCGTCGGTCCCAACGGCGCCGGCAAGACCACCCTGCTGCGGATCCTCGCCGGGGAGCTGACACCCTCGGACGGCACCGTCACCCGCGGTCCCGGCACCCGCGTCGCCTACGTCCCCCAGCAGATGGGCGACACCGACGCCACCGTCGGCGAGTTCCTCACCGCCGGGCTCGGTGAACTCGCCACGGTCATGACCCGGCTGCGGCACCTCGAACAGCAACTCGCCGACGGCGGTGACGTGCTCACCGCGTACGGGGAGACCCAGGAGCGCTGGACCACCCTGCGCGGGTGGACCGCCGGGGCCCGCCTCGACGAGGCCCTGGACCGGCTCGGGATCGCCCACCTGGACCACGACCGAGGCGTGCGGCAGGTCAGCGGCGGGGAACAGGCCCGGCTGCTGCTCGCCCGGACCCTGCTCGACGACCCCGGCGTGCTGCTGCTCGACGAACCCACCAACCACCTCGACGCCGAGGGCGCGGCCTGGCTCGCCGGCTGGCTGGCCGGATACCCCGGCGCGGTGCTCACCGTCAGCCACGACCGGGCGTTCCTCGACGCGACCGCCACCCGCATCATCGAGCTCGACGGCATCCACGACGAACCCCAGGACTACCCCGGCGGCGGTTACACCGCCTACCGGGCCGAGAAGACCCGCCGCTGGCAGAAACTCCTGCTCGACTACGAGGCGCAGGAGAAGGACCGGCTGCGCTGGGAACGCGACATCGAACAGACCATGAACCAGGCCCGGCACGTCGAGGGCACCGTACGGTCCGGGTTCGAGGCCCCGCACCTGCGCAAGATCGCCAAGAAGGTCGCGCGCAAGGCCAAGGTCCGCGAACGGCGGCTGCGCCGGCAGATGGAATCCGTACGCTGGATCCAGGCCCCCCGCACCCGGCCCCGGCTCACCCTGGCGTTCCCGCGCGACGAACAGGTCGTGGGGGAGCCCGTCGTCACCGCCCGCGACCTCACCGTCGAGCGCGGCGGGCGTACCGTCATCGCCGCCGTCACCGCCCGGATCCGCCGCGGCGACCGGATCCTGATCACCGGGCGCAACGGCTCCGGCAAGACCAGCCTGCTGCACGCGCTGCGCGACGCCGCCACCGTCGACGTCGCGGTCCTGCCGCAGACCGACGACGGCCTGCGCACCACCGTCACCGTGATGCAGCACTTCCGCTCCCACGTGCCGGTGTACGCCGAGGACGCCGAACGCCTGCTCGCCGCGCACCAGTTCGGGCCCGACCAGTGGGACGCCACCCTGCGCAGCCTGTCCTCCGGGGAACTGCGCCGGCTGCTGCTCGCCGTCATGGTCAACAGCCCGGCCCGGGTGCTGCTGCTCGACGAACCCACCAACTTCCTCGACTTCGACGCCCTCGACGTGCTCGAAGCGGCCCTGCGCAGCTACCGCGGCACCCTGGTCGTCGTCACCCACGACCGGTACTTCGCCGACGCGATCGGCGCCGGGCAGACCTGGCATGTCGGCGACGGGGTCCTCACCACGAACTGAGACCATGACCGGATGTCGTTTCTGGTCCCCCGCCAGCAGCCGGGCGTCCCCGCCATCGCCGGCAGCGCCGAACAGGTCACCGAGGCCTGGCTGCAGAACCGGCGGCTGTCCGAGCACACCCGCGCCGCCTACCGCCGTGACGTCGGCGGCTGGCTGGCCTGGTGCGCCGGCCGCGACGTCGACCCGCTGCACGCGTCCTTCCTGGACGTCAACGCGTACGCCCGCGGCCTGGAGGCCCGCGACCTCGCCGCGACCACCGTCGCCCGGAAACTGTCCGGGCTGTCCAGCTGGTACGACTTCCTCGCCAAACTGCGCGCCGTCGACCACAACCCGGTCGGCGGGGCGGACCGGCCGTACGTGGCCCGCGACCACTCCGCCACCATCGGCCTGAGCCCCGAACAGGTCGACGCCCTGCTCGCCGCCGCCCGGGCCGAGACCGGGCCGGCCGCCGTCCGGCACCGCGCCGCCCTGACCCTGCTCGCCGACCTCGGCCTGCGCGTCGGGGAACTCGTCAGCCTCGACGTCGGTGACCTCGGCGTCGAACGCGGGCACCGCAGCCTGCGGTTCATCGGCAAGGGCGGCCGGCACCGGCGCCGGGCGCTGACCCCGGACGCGGCCGCCGCCCTCGACGCGTACCTCGCGCAGCGCGCCGCCGCCGAGGGCACCACCGCCGACCGCCTCGACGGGCCGCTGCTGGTCACCGCCGCCGGCGCCCGCCTCGACCGGCACGCCATGTTCCGGCTCGTGCGCCGCCTCGCCCGGGAGGCCGGCATCGAGAACTGGGCGAAACTGTCCCCGCACTCGCTGCGGCACTCGTTCGCCACCACCGCCCGTTCCGAGGGCGTCCCGCTGGAGGACGTGCAGGACGCGATGGGTCACGCCGACCCGCGCACCACCCGCCGCTACGACCGCGACCGGTACAACCTCGACCGGGATCCGGCCTACACGCTCGCCGCGGCGCGGGTCCGTCGCAACGGCTCCTGAGCGACCCCCTATTCTCGACGCCGGTCAGGCAATCGAGATCAAACGGACGAGGTTGGGTTGAACATCTTCGAAGCGGTCCTGCTGGGCGCGGTGGAGGGCTTCACCGAGTTCCTGCCCATTTCCAGCACCGGTCACCTGACCATTCTGGAGAAGCTGCTCGGCTACCAGATCGACGCACCGGACATCACCGCGTTCACCGCGATCATCCAGTCCGGCGCGGTCATCGCGACGCTCATCTTCCTGCGTACCGACATCATCCGGATCGTGTCGGCCTGGCTCAAGGGGGTGTTCAACAAGGAACACCGGGCCAACGCCGACTACCGGTTCGGGTGGGCGGTCATCCTCGGCTCGCTGCCCATCGGCATCATCGGCCTGCTGTTCCAGGACACCATCGAGGGCACCCTGCGCAGCCTGTGGTTCGTGGCCGGCGCGCTGATCCTGTACAGCTTCGTCATGTGGTTCGCCGATCACGCCGCCACCCAGGTCCGCCACGTCGAGGACGTCACCTGGAAGGACACCCTGGTCATCGGTGTCGTGCAGTGCCTGGCCCTGGTCCCCGGCGTGTCCCGCTCCGGGGCGACCATGACCGCGGGCCTGCTGCGTGACCTCGACCGGGTGACGGTCACCAAGCTGTCGTTCTTCCTGAGCATCCCGGCGCTGCTCGGCGCGACCGTGCTGCAGACCGTGACCGAGTTCGACGGCATCTCCACCGCCAACGGCGGCGTCGGCTGGCCGGCCACCATCACCGCCACCGTGGTCAGCTTCATCGTCGGCTGGTTCGCGGTGTCCTGGCTGCTCAAGTTCGTCGCCAAGCACTCGTACTCGATCTTCATCGGGTACCGGCTCGTGCTCGGCACGCTGCTCATGGTCCTGCTCGCGACCGGCACCATCGACGCGAAATGACGCCCGCGGAACAGGCGGTCGCCCACGTCCGCGCCCTCGGGGCCGAGGGTGTGCTGCCCGTTCCGGACGCCCGGATCACCGTCAACTTCCACCCCGACCGGCTGCTCGGCGACGGAGCCACCGTCGCCGAGCACCTCGCCACCGACGGGGTCTACCGCAGCCAGTTCGAGACCCGGATCTCCAACGGCGGGCTCACCGCGTACCCGGGCGGCGACCGGCACCGCTGGGAACAGCGGATCTTCGCCGGCGCGTACCCGAGCGAGGCGACGCTGGGACGGCCCGTCTACGGCGGCCTCAACCTCGCCCGGCACGCCGACGGCGCCGCACCCCGCTTCGGCAGCTGCCACCTGCTGCTGCGCGCCGAGGTCGCCGGCCGGTCCACGTTCAGCCACGGCGACAGCGCGAGCGAACCCACGGTGTTCGGCACCGCCGACCGCTTCGGCGCGATCTGGGCGGCCCTGCTCGACGAGGCCGGCCGCACCGGGCGGGCGCTCGGCCTGACCGCCGCGTCCCCCGAGGAGTGGACCGCCGCCCTCGCCGTGCGGCGCCCCGGTCCCGGCCGCGCCATGGACGACTACGTCGAGACCCAGATCCACGGCGGCCTGCGGCTGCACGACGACGTCGAGGCCGTCGTCTGCGATCCTGCCTTCGCCGGTACGGCCACCGCGGCGCACCTCGCGTCGATCGCCCCGTTGCGCTGGCATCCCGGGTTCGTGCTGGAGGCCACCGGATTCCCCGCCGACCTGCGCGGACCCGAGGCGGCCGAGCTGGCCCGGGCCCTGGCCCGGTCACTGGGCACCCCGGTGATCGACGCGGCGGTGATCGGCGCCGCCACCCACCGCCCCGGCGACCTCGCCCGGTTCGGCACCCCGGCCGAGGTCCTGCAACTGCTCAAGTACCTGTGGCACATCCTGGTGCTGCGCGGCCGGCCCCGCTGGCCGTCCCCCCGCGGCGGAGTTGTCAGCGGCGGAACTGTCACATGTCCGTTATAGATCGACATCCATCTCCATAGCCTCCGTGGCGATAACTTAGTGCGTGCAAGCCGACACGCCCCGTTATACCCCTGGAGTGCGACCGTGACCGACGTCCGGACCGACCGTCTGCCGCTGTTCCCCTTCCGCAGCCCCGGCGACGACCCGTTCACCCCCGTCACCGCCGCCGACCGGCGCCACCTCGACGGACCCGTCACCCGGGTCCGCCTGCCCACCGGCGGCTGGACCTGGCTCGTCACCCGGCACGCCGACGTCCGCGAGATGCTGCGCTCCGACGCGTTCAGCGCCGACATGTACCGCCCCGGCTTCCCCCTGCTGCGCCGGTTGCCCCCACAGAGCCCCGAGGCCCGTCGCGGCGGCTTCATCCGGATGGACGGCGACGAGCACGTCCGGCTCCGCAAGATGCTCACCGCCGAATTCATGGTCAAGAACATCCGGCGGATCGAACCCCTGATCACCACCGTCGTCGACGACGCCCTCGACACCCTCACCGCCGGCGACCGGCCCGCCGACCTGATCGCCGGTTTCGCACTGCCGGTGCCGTCACTGGTCATCTGCCACCTGCTCGGCGTCCCGTACGCCGACCACGCCTACTTCCAGCAGCGCAGCACCGTCCTGCTCGACCAGAGCGCCGGCCCCGCCGCCGTCCGCGACGCCATGACCGGGCTGCGCTCGTACCTCGGGCACCTCATCGAGGCCAAGCGCACCAGCGGCGACCCCGGCGACGACCTGCTCGGGCGCCTCGTCAGCGACCGGGTCCGCACCGGCGAACTCGAGATCGGCGAACTCATCGGCATGGCCGTGCTGCTGCTCATCGCCGGGCACGAGACCACCGCCAACATGATCGGCCTCAGCGTCCTGCTCCTGCTGCAACGCCCCGACGTCTGGCAGCGCCTGCGCACCGCCGACGACGACACCGTCAACGGCATCGTCGAGGAACTGCTGCGATACCTCACCATCGTGCGCACCGGCCTGCCCCGCCAGGCCGTCCGCGACATCGACCTCGGCGGCCGCCGGATCCGGGCCGGCGAACCCGTCACCGCCCTGCTGTCACTGGCCAACCGCGACGACACCACGTTCCCCGACGGCGACACCTTCGACCCGTACCGGGCCGCCCGGCAGCACATGGCCTTCGGCTTCGGCGTCCACCAGTGCATCGGCCAGCCCCTCGCCCGCGCCGAACTGCGCGTCGCCCTGGCCCGGCTCGCCCGCCGCCTGCCCACCCTGCGCCTCGCCACCGACCCGGCCGCGCTGCCCACGAGGGACAACTCGATCGTGTACGGCCTGGCCGAACTCCCCGTCACCTGGTGACGCCGTCCCGGCGGGACCCCCGGCCACCCCGCCGTCGTGCGATCATGACGGCGTTATGGACAGGTCCTGGCGGGTGCCGTGGGTGTGGCGGGCCCTGCTGCGTCTCTCCCGGGTGCTCGTGACGCCGATCTGCCGGCTGCACGTCACCGGGCAGGTCCCCGCCCACCTGCGGCACGGCCCGCTGATCCTGGCCGCCAACCACATCAGCCCGATCGACCCGGTCATCGTCGCCGCCGCCTGCCACCACGCCGGCGTCGCACCCCGCTTCATGGCCACCGCCGGCCTGTTCGACGCCCCCGTGCTGGGCCGGGTCATGCGCGCCGCCGGGCACCTGCGCGTCGACCGATACACCGACCGGGTCGCCGAGGCCCTGCCGAACGCCGCCGCCGCCCTGCGCGCCGGCTCCGTGGTGCTGGTCTACCCCGAGGGCCGCATCGGCCTCGACCCCTGGATGTGGCCCGAACGCGGCAAGACCGGCACCGCCCGGATGGCCGCGCTGTCCGGGGCGCCCGTGCTGGCCGTGGCCCAGTGGGGCTCGCACGAGGTCATGCCCTACACCGCCCCGAAACACCTCGTCCGGTCCGTGCTGAGCGCGATGGCCCGCCGCCCCCACGTCCGGGTCCATTTCGGGGCCCCCGTCGACCTGACCGGTCTCACCGGCTCCCCGGGAGCCCGGGCCATGCGCGCCACCGACCGGATCATCCAGGCGATCACCGACACCCTGGTCCCGCTGCGCCCCGGCGAACCCCACCGGCCCCGCAGGGTCGACGCCACCCGCACGGTCGACCTGTCGCGCACCCGGCCCCACCCCGATGCCGGGGGCACTGTGGACGGCTCACCCCGGCGTGTTTGATATGTTCCGGACCGGAAGCGCGCCGACGCCGCTTTCCCGGACGAGACGTGCGCCGTACCCGGTCTGCCAAGACGACGCTCACGGGAGCGTCATGACCGCACCACGCGTCGACTTCACCTCGACCACCCCGGCACCCGGCACGATGGACGTCCGGTGGATCCACGGATCACCCTCGGCCAAGCACAACACCGACCCCGACATCCAGGTGCACGCTTACGACGAGCACACCATCGTGCTGCGCCAGAACAAGGCCGTCGACTACGAGGCACCGTTCCTGTTCCTGCTGTTCGGCAACGACCGGGCGGTCCTGCTCGACACCGGCGCCACCACCTCGCCGGAGCACTTCCCGCTGCGGCGCACCGTCGACGACCTGATCTCGCGCCGGCTGGCCGGCCACCCGCGCGACGACTACGAGCTGCTGGTGCTGCACACCCACGCCCACGGCGACCACATCGCCGGCGACACCCAGTTCACCGGCCGGGACAACACCGTCGTCGTCGGCGCCGACCGGGCCACCGCGTGGGCGTACCTCGGCATCGGCGAACCCGGCCGGGCCGTCCCCCTCGACCTCGGTGGCCGCGTCCTGGAATGCCTGGCCACCCCCGGGCACCACGAAGCGGCCATCACGTTCTACGACCCGTACACCGGGCTGCTGCTCACCGGTGACACGGTCTATCCGGGGCGGCTGTACATCAACGACGCGGCGGCGTTCCGGCGCACCCTGGACGACCTCATCCGGTTCACCGGGACCCGGCCCGTCACCCATGTGCTCGGCTGCCACATCGAGATGACCACCGAACCGGGCGTGGACTACCCGATCCGCACCACGTACCAGCCCGACGAACCACCGCTGCAGATGACCACGCAGCAGCTGCGCGACATCCGCGCGGCGATCGACGAGACCGGCGAACGACCCGGCCGCCACCCGTTCGCCGACTTCATCCTCGTCTACAACGACTAGGTCGGGCGGCGCTGGCGCAGGTAGGCGAGGACCGCCTCCCGCGTCGTGCGCACCCCGAACAGGGCCCGGGCCTCGGCGATGCGCCGGTTCGCCGTCCGTAGCGACAGGAACTCCGCGGCCGCCGCCGCGGCGATGGTGTCACCCGCGGCGAGGCGGTCCAGCAGGGCCCGCTGCTCCGGTACGAGCTGCACCGCCGCCGGCCCGTCCTGCGCACCGGCCGGGAGCGGGGCCTCGACCGGGCCGGTGCCGAGCTGGACCGCGCCGAGCCGGCCGAGGTCGTCGACCAGGGCCCGGCCGATCGGGCTCTCCGCGTCGCACACCGCCACCACCCCGGCACCCCGGGCGGCGGCCAGGATGACCAGCCGCAGCGTGTCCGGGTCACCGACCCGGCCGTGCAGGACCAGTTTGTCGACGGTGACGTCCCAGGCCGGGTCGGGCAGGGCGAAACCCTCCCGGACCGTCCAGCCGTCGCGGTGCAGGCGGCGGACCACGGTGTCGGCGTCCGGGATCGAGGCTACGACGTGACGGGGAGCATCGGTCTGTCGGTTCACCGGCCATCCTCACGATCGGATCGGGCGTCGGACGGCTCGAGCTGGGTGAGGGCCAGGGCCGCCGCTTCGGTACGGGTCCGGGCCCCCAGTTTGCGCATACCCGCGCGGATGTGGGTGTCCACCGTCTCGGTGGAGATGCCCAGCTGTCCGGCGATGCGCCGGGTCGGTTCCCCAGCGGCCACCAGCCGCAGCACGTCGACCTCGCGGCGGGTGAGCCGGCTCCCGGACCGTGGACTGCGGCTGTCACGCTGCACGTGGTGCCGTCGCAGCCCACGCCGGGCCCGGCCGGCGAGGACCACCAGCCCGGCCTCGTCGGCGAGTTTCTCGGCTTCCAGCAACGCCCCGACGGCCTGCTGCGGATCGGTGTCGCGCAGCCCGGCGGCCAGCAGGCAGCGGATCTGTTCCCGGAGCACGACCCCGTGCCAGGCCCCGGCGACGGCGGGGAACCCGGTGCCGGTGGCCCACGCGGTCAGCGTGTCCCGGGCGACGGCCGGCAACCCGGCCGGGATCGGCGGCCCGGTGTCGGTGATCGGCCCCCCGGCGACACCCCCGGACCAGCTCCGCGCCCCGGAACCGGCACGGGCGGAGGTGCCGGAGTCGAACGCCGCCCACCGCGCGGTGATCTCCCGCAGCCCGGCGAGCAGCCCGGCCCCCGCACCCGATCCGGGCGTGGCCGCCTCGGCGGCCCGGTCCGGCTGCCCGTCGAGCCAGGCGGCCTCCCGCGCGACCCACGCGGCCGCGGGATGGGTGTCCGGCCGCGACAGCCGGCCCCGGGCGGCGGCGAGCAGCCCGGTGTCCGCCTCGACGAGCGCGGTGGCGGCCACCGCGTATCCCCGGGCGTCGGCGGGCAGGGCCCGGTCGGCGAGGTCCCCGCTGCGCCGCACCGCGTCATCGGCCACGGACCCCACCTCAGCGTCCGTACCCGCGGTTGCTGGATCCGCGCTGGCTGGATCCGCGCTGTCCGGGTCTGCCGGGCCGGGGTGAGCGGTCCGGGAACCGCGCAGGACGTCGGCCCAGTCGGCCACCGCCAGGAAGCGGGTCTGCCAGCTGTAGGCCAGGGTCGTGGCCGCCACCGTGGCGGCCTGGCGGGCGACCGCGGCGGCCTCGGTGAGGCGGGCGTCGGCGACGAGGTGTTCGACCAGCAGCCAGGAGCTCCAGCGGCCGGTGAGCGGGTCGGCGCGCTCGGTGCCGGCGGCGGCGAGCTGGGTGTCCCAGCCGGGGACCCGGTGCGCGGCGCGGACCGCGGCGAGGGCGGCGGCGACCCCGGGCGGCGGTGCCGGGTACCGGGCGGCGATCTTCTCCGCCGCGTCGAGGGCACCGGACGGGTCCGCGGCCAGACCGGCGAGCAGCAGGATCCGGTCACGGGCGGCCACGACCGCGGCCGCGGCGGCGTCGGGCACGGGCCGGACCGCGTCCCGGGCCGACACCGGGTCACCGGCCTGCAACAGGGCCTCGCCGCGCAGCACGTCGGCCTCCACGCCCAGCGACGCGGCGGTGGTCAGGACCCGGGCCGCGGCGTGCGGGCGCCCGGCGGCGAGCAGCGCGTCCGCGGCGGCGATCCGGACCCGGGGGTCCGGGTTGACGCCCGGCAGGTCGCAGGCGAACAGCAGCAGGTCACCGCGGTCGGTGCCGGCGGTGCGGTCCGCCGCGCTCAGGGCTTTGCGGTACGCGCCCTGAGCGTCCCCGGCCGCGGCGAGGTGCCGGGCGGCCTCGGCGTCCGGGGTGAGCCCGGCCAGGGCCCGGTGCAGCTCGAGGCGGGCCTCGGCGTCGAGCAGCCCGGCGGCGGTCTCGGCGAAGTAGCCGGACACGGGCACGACACCGGTGCCGTCACCGGTGATGAGCCCGGCCTCGGCCAGGGCGGCGGCACCGGGGCCGAGCAGCGCGGCGGGGGCTGGCCGGCCGAGCAGCCCGAGCGCGGCCAGGGCGGTGCGGGCCGGTCGGGGCAGGTCGGCCAGGGCGGTCGCGATCGCGTACGCGACCTGGTCGATGTCGTCCTGGGGGGTGCCGCGCCCGGTGCCGGTGTGCCGGGCCAGGGTGACCACGGCGAGGGGGTTGCCGCCGGCCCGGGCCACGACGGCGGCGACCTGCGCGTCGGTGAGCTGCGGGGCGGTGCGCCGGGCCAGGTCCTCGGCGTCGCCGGAGCTCAGCGCGGGCACGTCGAGCCACGCGGTCGCCGCGGCCCGCAACGCCGCCACGACCGCGGGGGAGATCCGGTGCGGGGTGCGCAGCGCGACGACCACCCGGATGTGGGCGGCCAGGTGCGGCAACGCGGCCAGGGTGGCCGGGTCGCAGTACTGCAGATCGTCGACGACGAGCAGACCACCACGGACCCGGGAACGGACCGCCTCGGCCAGCAACGGCACGTCGTGGGTGGGCAGCCGGGCCTTCACCGCCCGTGACAGCGCCAGCGCGGGCACGGTGGCGAGCATCGCCAGGCCGCCGCCGGTGAACTCCGGCCCCGCGGCGGTCGCGGCGACCTTGCGCAGCAGCGTGCTGCGGCCGGACCCGGGCGCGCCGCAGAGCACGACGAGGCCGGGTCTCCGCAGATGGGCAGCTGCCAGACCGGCCAGGTCCCGCTGTGACACGCACGCCCCCCATTTCCGCTGCGGCCCCCCGGCAGCGTTGCCTTGGCACGAACACGGGAGTCGCGCGCGCTCCCGTAATCCGTAAAGTTGTCGTGCGGCAGGCGATCCGGCCCTGCCCGTGAACCGGGAAGGCAGCCCCCTTTGTCTGTGACGACAGCCGCAGTGCGCACATTCTCTCCGAATGTGTGCTCGGCTGACGAGTCGTGACCACCGGTCCGCTCACCACCAGGGTGGCGACCCTGTGTGACGAGATCGTCGCACGGGTCGGTCCCGAGGCCGGTGAACAGGTGCTATACGTCCGGCAGCGACTCGCCGAGCCGCTCCGGGTCGCGATCGCCGGGCGCCTGAAAGCCGGAAAGTCGACACTCGTCAACGCCCTGATCGGCCGCCGCGTTGCCCCTACGGCCGCCGGGGAGTGCACCCGGGTGGTCACCCGGTTCCGGTACGGCACCGCCGACCGGGTCGACGTGGTGCGCCGCGACGGCACCCGGGTGAGCCTGCCACTGGGTGACGACGGGATGATCCCGCAACGCCTCGGCGTCCCCGCCGTGACCATCGCCCACGTCGACGTGACCCTCACGAGTGACAACCTGCGCGACCTGACCGTCGTCGACACGCCCGGTCTCGCCTCCACCGACACCCAGGTCTCGGCCCGCGCCCAGCAGCAGCTCGGGGCCGGCGCCCCGTTCGACGGCGACATCGACGAGGACTCCACCTCCGAGGTCGCCGCCGCCGAGGCCGTCGTCTACGTGTTCACCCAGGCGGTCCGCGCCGACGACCTGCGCGCCCTGGAGTCGTTCCGGGCGGTGTCGGCCCGGCTCGCGTCCAGCCCGATCAACGCCCTCGGCGTGCTCGGCAAGGTCGACACGCTGGTCGGCGGCGCCGGGGACCCGTGGCCGGTGGCCGGCCCGCTCGCCGAGCAGCAGGGTGCGCTGCTCGCCCGTACGGTGTCCGAGGTCGTCCCGGTCGTGGGTCTGCTCGCCGAGACCGGCGAAGCCGGCCGGCTCACCGCCGCGGACTGTGCCGCCCTGCTGCGCCTGACCACGATGCCCGCCGGCGAACTGCAGGTCCTGCTCGCCTCCGTCGACCTGTTCCGCACCCGTCCGGCCCCGGTCAGCCCCGAACACCGGGCCCGGCTGCTGAGCCTGCTCGACCTGTACGGCGTCGGGTTCTCCCTGGCCCAGCTCGCCGCCGACCCGCGCCTCGGCTCCGGGGAACTGATCCGCCGGCTGGTCCTGGCCTCCGGGTTCCCCCGCCTGCGGCACACCCTGGACCAGACCCTGCGGTGGCGCGCCGACGCGATCAAGGCCGGCTGGGCACTGTCACGCCTCGAACGCATCGCCGGGCACACCGCCGCCGGCCCCGACCGCGAAGCACTGCGCGACGCCACCGAACGGCTGCTGCGCGAACCCGCCTACCACCGGCTGCGGCTGCTGGAGGTCGCGCAACGCGTCGCCACCGGCCGGGTCAGCCTGCCCGTCGAATGGGAACAGGAACTGATCCGCCTCGCCACCTCCGAGGACGCCCGGTGGATCCTGCGGCAGCCGCACGCCGGCCCCGGCGAACTGGCCGCCGCCGCGGTCGAGGCCGCCAACCGCTGGCGGGTGTACGCGGTCGCCGGCGCCGGCCCCGCCCAGTCCCGGGTGGCCCAGGTCGCCCAACGCGGATTCCACCTGCTGGCCCGCACCATCCGGGCCGACCCGACACCGAGTGGAGCCGGCCGATGAGCGACCTCGCCGCGGTCCTGGACACCGCGGTCCGCAACGCGCTCGCCGCGGTGCGCACCGCCGACTCCGACGCCGCCGCCGACCTCGCCGAACTGCGCCGCCGGCGGGTCACCCGCCCCTCGGTCGTGCTCGTCGGGGAGACCAAACGGGGCAAGAGCAGCCTGCTCAACGCCCTGCTCGGGGTGCCCGGCCTGTCCCCGGTCGACGCCGCCGTCGCCACCGCCACCTACCTGCACTTCACCCCCGGCCCGACGACAGCCGTGTCCGCGTACGTCCCGGGGGTCGCCGAACCGGTCGAGCTGGACCCGCGGCAGCTGGCCGCATGGGCGACCGGCCGCGACCTGCCCGACGGGGCCCGGCCGCCGCGCCGCATCGAGGTCACCCACCCGGCCCCGCTGCTGCAGTATCTGTCCCTGCTCGACACCCCCGGCGTCGGGGGACTCGACCCCGCGCACACCGCGGTGGCCCTGGACGCCGTCGAGAACGCCACCGCGCTGCTGTTCGTCGCCGACGCGTCCGCCCCGCTGTCCCAACCGGAACTGGACTTCCTGGTCGCGGCCAGCGAACGGATCGCCACCGTGGTGTTCGCCCTGACCAAGGTCGACGCGTACCCGGGCTGGCGGCGCATCGCCGACGACAACCAGGCCCTGCTGCGCGCCAAGGCACCCCGGTTCGCCGACGCGTCCTGGTTCCCGGTCTCGTCCCGGCTGGCCGAGACGGCCCGCGACCTGCCCGCCGCCGACCAGGCGTCACTGGTCGCGGCGTCGCACATCGCGGAACTGCAGCACGCCCTGGTCGACCTCGCCGGCCGCGGCCACCAACTGCAACTCGCCAACGTGCTGCGCGCCGGCCGGGCCGAACTGGGCCGGCAGGAACAGGCCGCCACCGCCCGGCTCAGCGCCGCCGACGCCGACCCCGCCGAGACCGCCCGGGTCCGGCAGGAACGCAACGAACTCGCCGCCCGTAAACGCACCGAGTCCCGGCAGTGGGCGCTGCTGCTCAACACCGAGACCCAGCGCGCCCGCGTCGAGATGGTCAGCACCCTGCGCACCAAGGTCAGCGCCCTGCAGGCCGACCTCACCAGCCGCGTCGACACCCTGCGCGGGGAAGCCCTCACCGCACTGCCCGACACCGTCGACGCCGCACTGCAGGCCCTCGCGCTCACCCTCTCCGAGGACCTGCGGTCCACGTTCCGGCAGGTCGGCGAACGGGTCCTGGCGCAGGTGTTCGACGCCCACGAACTCGACGCGGTCCTGGACCGCCTCAACGCCACCCTGCGGCACGCCCTCGACGCCGGATCACCCCGCGACGGCTCCGGCGACAACCTGCTCATCGCCCTGTCCGCCGGCGGGATCGCCGTCATGGCCGGCCGCGGCGCCCTGTTCGGGGCCTCCGTGCTCGGGGTCAGCGGCGCCGTCGCCGGCGGGCTGCTCATCCCGGTCGCCGGCCTGGGCCTCGGCGTCGCCGCCGGCGGCTACGTCCTGTACCGCCGCCGGGTCCAGACCGACCGGCAACAGGCCCGGGTCTGGCTGCGCGACGTGCTCGGCGAGGCCCGGGCCGCCCTGCAGGACGAGATCTCCTACCGCTTCACCGACCTGCAGTACGCCCTCGGCGTGGCCGTCGACGACGCCGTCGAACGCCGCCTGCGGGAACTCGACGCGCACATCGCCGACATCGACACGGCCGTCGCGGAAGACGCCGCCGGCCGGGCGAAACGCCGCGCCGAGGCCACCCGCGACCTGCAGCGGATCCGCAACCACATCCGGCACGCCGACGAGGTCCTGTCCCGGGCCCGCGCGCTGGCACCCGTTCCCGCACCGATCGGTCAGGAGATCTGATGAGCGACGAGCACGGCTGGCCGGACTTCGCCGACGACCACGGCGACCACGGCAGTCACGACATCCACCACGAGATCCCCGAGATCCACGAGGCCCTTCTCCCTGACGAGCACCACACCCCGGACCTCGACGACCCCGACCTCGACGACCCCGGCCCGGCCGACCCCGGCCACCACGACTTCGCCCCGGCCGACGACCCGCACGACGACCCCGCCCCGGCCTGGGACGACCACCCGTTCACCGACGTCGTCGACGACCAGCACCACGAGATCGTCGACGTCACCGACGGGCACAGCCTCGGCCCGATCGGCACCGACCCCGACGCCACCGCCGAACCCGCCGACGACCTGGCCGCCCTGTTCCCACCCGCGGTCGACGTCGGCCCGCTGCCCGAACCCGTCGACGGGTTCCCCTGGATCGACACCGGCAGCCTCGGCCCCGCCGACCTCGTCGACGCCGCCCACCACCCGGTCGCCGCCCACGAACTCGCCGAGTACGCCGCCGAGGAACTCACCCCCGGCGCCGACCCCTGGGCCACCCTCGCCGCCTCCGACGACCCCGCCACCAGTGCCCTCGCCCGATGGTGGAGCCAACACGGCTGAGGATGGCATCATCTGCGCCCATGACCGCAACCACGGCCCCGGCGAGCACCCGGCGGGAACGCACCGGATGGTACTTCTACGACTGGGCCAACTCCGCGTTCTCCACCACCGTCATCACGGTGTTCCTCGGACCGTTCCTCACCACCGTCACCGAACTGGCCGCCGGCTGCGAACTCGGCGCCGACACCTGCCACGGCCGGGTCCACCCCCTGGGCCTGAGCATCGCCGCCGGCTCCTACTTCCCGTACCTGGTCTCCCTGTCGGTCCTGCTGACCGTGTTCGCGCTGCCCGTCATGGGCGCCATCGCCGACCGGGTGCCCCGCAAAAAGCCCCTGCTCGCCGCCACCGCGTTCACCGGCTCCGCCGCCACCGCCGCGATCGGCTTCGTCACCGGCGACCGCTATCTGCTCGGCGGCGTGCTGTTCATCATCGCCAACATCGCGTTCGGCGCGTCGGTGGTCGTCTACAACTCGTTCCTGCCCCGCCTCGCCGGCCCCGACGAACGCGACAAGGTCTCCAGCCGCGGCTGGGCCCTGGGATACCTCGGCGGGGGAGTCCTGCTGCTGCTCAACCTCATCGCCGTGCTCACCCTCAGCGTCGACGGCGACCACCAGCGCACCCTCGACCTCGCCCGCTGGTCGATCGTCTCCGCCGGGATCTGGTGGGCCGCGTTCACCCTGCTGCCGCTGCGCTGGCTGCGCGAACACCCCACCGCCCCGGTCACCCAGCAGCACGGCAACCTCATCACCGGCGGCTTCCGCCAGCTCGGGCACACCCTGCGCGGACTACGGGCGTACCCACTGACCCTGTTCTTCCTCGCCGCGTTCCTCGTCTACAACGACGGCATCCAGACCGTCATCTCCCTCGCCAGCCAGTACGGCACCGAGGAACTCCACCTCGCCCAGAGCACCCTCATCGTCACGATCCTCATCGTGCAGTTCCTCGCGTTCGGCGGCGCCCTGCTGCTCGGCGCCGTCGCCGCCCGCATCGGCGCCAAGAACACCGTGCTCATCGCCCTGGGCCTGTGGCTGGTCGTGCTGCTCGCCGCGTTCTGGCTCCCCGAGGGCGCAGCCGTGCCGTTCATGGCCCTCGGCGCCGGGATCGGCCTGGTCATGGGCGGCAGCCAGGCCCTGAGCCGCTCCATGTTCAGCCAGCTGATCCCCACCGGCAAGGAGGGGGAGTACTACGGCTTCTACGAGATCAGCGACAAAGGCACCAGCTGGCTCGGCCCCCTCGCGTTCGGCCTCGTGTACCAGCTCACCAACAGCTACCGCATCGGCATCGTGTCGCTCGTGGTCTTCTTCGTCGCCGGTGGCATCCTGCTCGCGATGGTCCCGCTGCGCCGCGCCGTCATCGCGGCCGGGAACACCCCACCGCACCTGATCTGAGCCTCGAAGGACGACCATGGACATCAGCATCGACCCCGCGTCGGCCACCCCACCGTACGAACAGGTGCGCCTGCGCATCGCCGCCCTGGCCGCCGCGGGAGACCTGAGCGCCGGCACCCGCCTGCCCCCGGTGCGCACCCTGGCCACCGACCTCGGCCTCGCCGTCAACACCGTCGCCCGCGCGTACCGCGAACTCGAACACGCCGGCCTCGTCGAGACCCGCGGCCGGGCCGGCACCCTGATCACCGCCGCCGCCACCGGCACCCCACGCGCCGCCCAGCAGGCCGCCCGGCGGTACGCCGAGACCACCCGCACCCTGGGACTCACCCCGGAAGCGGCCTTGGACCTCGTCAAGGCCGCCCTCACGGCATAGCCACCACAGGTCAGCCGGCCTCGCGCAGCTCCTGCAGACGGGCCTCCATCTCGGCGAGCTCCGCCCGCAACCGGTCCGCCTCCTTCTCCACCTCGGCCCGCTCCACCGACACGATCTGCTCGACCGCCTCACGCACCCCCGGCACATCCACCAGCGCCACGATCTTCATCGCCTCCGCCGGGCGCACCACATACGGCTTCGCCAGCGCCTTCGCACCCTGGTTCGCCGCCACCGTCCACTCACCGTCGGCATACGCCAGCGTCACCGTCAACCCGGCCGGCGGCTTCGCGGCCTTCGCCGGACGCGCCGCGGCCTTGCGCGGCGCGGGAGCCGGCGCCGCCACGGGAGCGGGCTCCTCGACCACCGGCGGCGGCGGGGGAGCGGCCAGCACGAACTCCGGCTCCACCCGCGGCTCCGGCACCGGGGGAGCCGCCTTCTTCACCGGTCCCTTCGGCGCCACCTCCAGATCGGCGGGGGAGAACGGCAGCTCGTCACGACCGAACTTCACCACCACCCACTCCTCCGACTCCGCCGGATCGGTCAGCGCCACCACCTGGCCCACCTGACCCGCGATCTGCCCCGCCGACTCGGTGAACATCACCCGCGGCTTACGCCCCGCGGCCAGCCCGTCCCTGATCGCCTGCAACTCATCGGTACCCAGCCCTCGCACACCGGTCTGCGCCGCCATGCCACCCACCCCTCATCGAACAAACGTTCCAACGCGGTATTTGTACCAGGCGGCACCGACAACACCACCGCCGACCGGTCCATGATCACGCAAACGCGACCCGGTCCGTCACGCAGTACTCCCGGCCCACCGGATCCCGCAACGTCGTCCACTCCGGCGTCACCCGCACCACCGACGCACCCAGCGCCACATGACGCTCCACCTCGGCCACCCGGTCCACCGCCGCCAGATCCACATGCATCCCGGCCGGGCCACCCACCCGCTGCAACAACAACCGCAACGGCATCCCCGCCGGACGCACCAGATAATCGAACTCCGAGCCCGCGAACGACCGCCGCTCCCACCCGGTCACCGCGGCCCAGAAATCCGCCTCCGCGTCGAAACCCGCCACCGGGATGTCCAGACACATCTGATCCACCACCGCCGGACCCGCCGCCGGCACCACCGGCCCACCGGCCCCACCCACCAGACAGAACACCAGACCCGCGGGGGAGCGCAGCACCACCGACCCACCCTCGTCCCGCACCACCACCGCACCCAGGCCCACCACCCGCCGCGCCTGCGCCGCCACATCCTCCACATGCAGATCCAGATGCGCCCGCGCCGGGCCGTCACCCACCACCTGCACCCTCAGATACGCATCCCCGTCCACCGGCAGCAACGTCGCGACCTCACCACCCGGCCCCCGCCGCGGCGACAACCCCGACCGCGTCACGAACTGCCAGAACGACTCCGCGCCCCGCGAGGGCGAATCGAGAAACCCGGTGGTCCACCGCACGGCGCTCGTCATGACCGCAGATCATTCCGTACGGTGACGAGCTGTGTCGCACCTCTACCTCATGGTCGGCCTCCCCGGCGCCGGGAAAACCACCGAGGCCATCCACCTCGCCACCACCCACCGGGCACTGCGCCTCACCCCCGACGAATGGATGATCGCCCTGTACGACGGGGTCCAACCCGACGGCAAACGCGACCTCGTCGAAGGCCGGCTCCTCACCGTCGCCCTGCACACCCTGCGCCTGGGCACCAGCGTCGTCCTCGACTTCGGCCTCTGGAGCCGCGACGAACGCTGGGCCCTGCGCTGGCTCGCCGCCACGACCGGGGCCACCTGCCACCCGATCTACCTGCCCGTCGACCGGGACACCCAGCACGCCCGGATCGCCCACCGGCAAGCCACCGCACCACACGCCACGTTCCCGATGACCACCACCGACCTGGACGCCTGGCGACAACAGTTCCAGGAACCCGACACCACCGAACTCGACGAGAACACCCCGATCCCCGGCCCACCACCGGGCAGTACGACCTGGGCCGGGTGGGCCACCGGCCGATGGCCCACCCTGGACCTGACCGGCGTCACGCCCGCTCGATCGCCTCGGCGATGTCCCTGATCCGCCGCAACCGCGCATCCCACGCCGCACCGACCCCGGCCAACTGCGCCACCGCCCGCGCCAGCTGAGCCTCGTCCACCCGGAACCGCCGCTCCCGCCCGGCCGCCACCGCGTGCACCAGCCCCACCCGCTCCAGCACCACCAGATGCTTCGCCACCGCCTGCCGCGTCACCGGCAACCGCTCACTCAACCCGGTAGCCGTCCCACCACCGTCACCGAGCAGCAGATCCAGCATCCGCCGCCGGATCGGATCACCGACCGCCGACCACAACGCGTCGTCCACCGCCACACTCACGCCGGTGAACCCACCGACACCGCGTACACCGGCAACCGCGGCAGAAAATGATCCCAGCCGTTCACGTGGTCGGCATGCTCCGCCGCGACCCGCGCCTGGTCCCAGCCCCGCTCCCGGAACCCGGTCTCGGTCATCCGCAGCACCGTGCCACCCGCGGACGGCTCCATCTCGAACACCACCAGGAACGAGTTGTCCGCGGCGGCGGTCTCACCCTCGGTATACGCCCACCGGAACGAGAACAGCCGCGACGGCACCGCGTCCACCACCGTGAACTGCACCCACTTACCGTCCCGCGTCATGTCCCCGAACCCGATCCGCCCCGCACCACCGGCCACGACGGGGAACTCCGCCTCGTCCGGCCACCACCGCCGCAGATGCTCCGGACTGCTGACCACCCCGAACACCGTCTCCGGTGCCGCCTCGACGAACAACTCCCGCTCGATCGACCCGTACTCCATGACAGCCACCCTCTCGCGCAACGTTTGGTTGCGCATGAGACTAGCAACCTTTGGTTGCACAAAACAACGGGGGAGAAGCCCTACCCTCGACCGGGTGAGCTTCAGCGGGTACGCCACCAACGTCCGCAACCCCGACCTGCCCCACCGCCACCGAGCCTCCGCACTACGCTCCTGCGTCCAGCACTACCACCCCCTCGGCTTCGCAGCGACCATCAGCTACCTCGAAGAACTCGCCGGGCCGTACCAGCACGACGAACAAGCACTCCTGAACGCCCTCGACCACCTCACCACCAGCCGCCACCTCTGGCACAACCACCTGCGCGCATACGCCACCGACCGCCGCACCGCGAAACAACACGGCCACCGCCGCCCACACCCGGGGGAGACCAACCCCAACCAGGGCCCAACCATCTGGTACGGAGCACCGCGCCCCGCGGCCCTGCACGCCCTGACCTTCTGGACCCGGCACCGGCTCCCCGCCATCACCGGCTGGAACGACCCGGGCGCCCATCACATCACCACGATCACCGCCGCCTGCCTCGCCACCGGGGGACAACTGTCACCCGATCACCACGCCCACCTCGACACCGCGGCCACCCAGGTGCGGGATCGACTCACCGCCGGCCTCTACGACGAGGACGCCGCGGCCTATGTCCGCGCCAGGGGACTGCTACGCGTAGCCGACCTCATCAAAACCGCCGCGAACGGTGCCGCGCGACAACACCATCCGGTTGGTCGATAATTGACGTTATGTCAACCTGAGCGCGAAAGGGGCTCCGGAAGCCGCTGGATCGACGCCCCTGAATCCCCGGAGAATCACTCTGACACCAGCACGCCGCCGCCCGAACCGAGCCGCGCAGGAACGGCGGCACGCGGCCCGTCGCTGAAGTCCAGGGTCGCCGGCATGGGCGCGGCTCGGCCTCATCGGCTCCGCCGTCGCGAGTCGGCTGGCTCATCAGCGGCGCCGGCCTCGGCGAAACCGGCGATCGTTCCGACCTGGACCCGGCCGCGTGTGCACGGCAGCCGGACGGTGGCCGGCGACATGACAGCGACCGTTCCGGCCCGGACGCGGCTGCCGTGCGCACGCGGCCGGATCATGGCCGGCGACATGACAGCGATCGGCTTTGGCGAAACCGGCGTTTTGTGCTGGTCCGGCTGTCGATCCTCACCGACCGCGACGTTCCGTTTGACCTGGACCCGGCCGACCGCTACCTGCTCGCGCATCTCCGGCCGGCTGGATCCGATCATGCCGACGGCCGGGTTCTCCTCCCTCGGCTCGCCCGGCGGTTCCATCGTCGCCAAGAAAGAACGTTCGTTCTGCCCCACTGCAGGGCTCGCCATAGCCGGACAAATGCTGCATAATATACCTTATGCATGATACTGGCAACATTTCGGCCGAGACGCTCGTTGCGGAGTTTCTGGCCGCCCGGGCTGTTCGGAAGCCGTCCGAGCACACCCTGCTCGCCTACCGGCGCGACCTCACCGCCGTGCTCGCCGTCGTCGGTGAGGATGTCACTCTGGGTGACCTCTCCCCCCGTACGCTGCGGGCGGCTTTTGCGATCTTCGCCGGCGGGCGGGCCCCCTCCTCCGTCTACCGGGCGTGGTCGACCTGGAATTCGTTCTTCGGGTTCCTGGTGGTCGAGGGAATCGTGCCGGGCAATCCGATGTCAGCGATCGGCAAACCGCGGTTCAGGACCCCCTCCCCCAAGCCGCTGCGTGGTGAGGACACTCCTGAGCTGCTGCTGGCGGCGGTCAACCAGGTCGACGAGCGGCAGCGGGATCCGTGGCCGGAGCGGGATGTGGCCGTGCTCGCGCTGGCGTTGTGTGCCGGGTTGCGGTTGTCGGAGATGTTGTCGTTGCGGACCGGGTCGGTGCTGGGGCGTCCGGGTGAGCGGCGGGTGGAGGTGGCCGGCAAGGGTGGGCGGCCGCGGTCGGTGCCGATCGAGCCGGAGCTGGATGCCGTGGTGGAGCGGTATGTGGACAGCCGGCGGGTGCGGTTCGGGCGGGTGCGGCCGGATGATCTGCTGTTCGTGGACCGGCACGGGTTGCCGTTGCGGCGCGGTGGTCTGCAGTATCTGGTGCAGTCGTGTTATCGCCGGGCCGGGGTGTCGGACCGGGTGCCGCGGGGGGCGCAGTTGCATGCGTTGCGGCATACGTTCGCTACCCGGTTGGCGGAGGACGGGGCGAATGCGTCGGAGATCATGCGGTTGCTGGGGCATGCGACGTTGACGACGTCGCAGGGTTATATCGAGGTGACGGCGGCACAGCAACGCGCGGCCGTCCGGGCGAACCGGACGAACCGCGCGCTGGGCAGTCTTTAGCTGTTCAGGAAGGCCAGGAGCGCTTCGTTGAACTCGACGGGGTGGCTGGCGTTGATGCCGTGCGGGCCGTCCTTGATGACGACGAGCTTGGCGCCGGGGATGGCCGCGGCGGTGAGCTTGCCGCTGTTCTCGAGCGGGACGATCGCGTCGCTGTCGCCGTGGATGACCAGCGTCGGGATGCTGATCTTAGCGAGGTCGCCGCGGAAATCGGTGCGGCCGAACGCGGCGACGCAGTCGAGGGTGCCCTTGGCGGAGGCGACGTGAGCGAGTTCCTGGGCGTACCGGACCTGGGCGTCGCTGACCTTGAGGGTCTTGCCGGCGGTGAAGAAGTTGGTGGCGAAGCCGTCGACGAAGGCGATGCGGTCGGTGGTGATGCCGTCCTGGAACGCCTTGATGGTGTCGTCGTCGAGGGCGCCGTCGGGGTTGTCGTCGCCCTTGTGCAGGTAGGGCGGGACGGCTCCGGCGAAGACGGCTTTGGCGATCCGGTCGCTGCCGTAGGTGCCGAGGTAGCGGGCTACCTCTCCCCCGCCCATGGAGAAGCCGACGAGGGTGACGCCGGTGAGGTCGAGGTGTTTGAGCAGGGCGTCGAGGTCGGCGGCGAAGGTGTCGTAGTCGTAGCCGTCCCAGGGCTGGCTGCTCTTGCCGAAGCCGCGGCGGTCGTACGTGATGACGCGTTTGCCGTCGGCGATCAGTGCCGGGATCTGGGCTTCCCAGCTGCGGCCGGACAGGGGCCAGCCGTGGATGAGCACGACGGGTGCGCCGGTGCCGAAGTCCTCGTAGTAGAGCTCGACGTCGTTGTTGACGCTCAGGTGGGGCATGGGGTGACCTTTCAGGCGAGGGCGAGCTTCACGTCGACGTTGCCACGGGTGGCGTTGCTGTAGGGGCAAACCTGGTGAGCTGCCTCGAGAAGGGCGTTGCCGGTGGCTTCGTCGACGCTGGGGAGTTCGGCTTCGATGGTGATGGTGAGGCCGAAACTGCCGTTGCCGTTGGGGCCGATGCCGACGTCGACGGTGATGGCGGTGTCGGTGAGCTGGATGTTCTGCTTACTGGCGACGATCTTGAGGGCGCTGTGGAAGCAGGCGGCGTAGCCGGCGGCGAAGAGCTGTTCGGGGTTGGTGAGGGCGCCGCCGGGGCCGCCCATCTCCTTGGGGACGGCGAGGTCGAGGTCGAGGACACCGTCGCTGCTGCGGGTGTGTCCGCCCCGGCCGTCGCCGGTGGCGGTGGCGGATGCGGTGTAGACAGCGGTCATGGTGGGGCTCCTTCTAGAGGGTGGCGGCTGTTGCTGAGCCGCGGACACGGCCGAGCAGGTGGTACAGGGTGGTGAATTCCTCGACGGTGAGGTCGAGGGCGCAGGAGAGGCGTTGCGGGATGTCGGCTACCCGTTGTTCGAGGGCGGAACCCTGCTCGGTGGGGCTGATCCAGACGACGCGTTCGTCGTCGGTGCCGCGGGTGCGGTGGATGAGGCCCTGGGTTTCGAGGCGTTTGAGCAGGGGCGAGAGGGTGCCGCTGTCGAGGTGCAGGATGGCGCCGAGGTCGCGGACGGTGATCCGGTCGCGGGTCCAGATGACGCGTAGGGCGATGTATTGCGGGTAGGTGATGCCTTCCGCGTCGAGTGCGGGCCGGTAGAGGCCGGTCATGGCGCGGGAGGCGGCGTAGAGCTCGAAGCAGAGCATCGCTTCGAGTCCGGTGCGCGTGTCCTCGTCCATGACCAGAACGGTAGCCCGCAATTAAGTTGTGCGCAACCGAATTGGTGGGCTCTACGATGCGACGGTGATTACTTTCGTGGCGTTGCCGCTGTCGGCGATGCGTGCCCTGATCGACGGTGACCTGCCCACGGCGAGCGCGGCCGCGGGACACGAGCTGTCCCCGTGGCTGATGAGCGAGAAGTGGCTGTGGGAGATCCGCGCCGAGCAGCTGGGGAGTGAGCCCGCCGACGCGGAGTGGGTGGCCCGGGCCGCGTTCGCCGACGGGGTGCTGGTCGGGCATGCCGGGTTCCACGGCGCACCCGACGAGCAGGGGCGCGTCGAGGTCGGTTACACCGTCGATCCCGCGTACCGTCGCCGGGGTTTCGCCCGGGCGATGCTCGCGGAGCTGATCCGGCGGTGCGAGGCCGACCCGCGGGTGGCGATCCTGCGGGCGAGCATCGGTCCGGAGAACGTGGCGTCGCTGGCCACGATCGCCGGGTTCGGGTTCGAGCAGGTCGGTGAGCAGTGGGACGAGCAGGACGGCCTGGAGCTGCTCTACGAGAGGGTGACGACCAGCGGGCGGTGATCGGAGACGCCGACGGCCGGGGTGCGGATCTGCACGACCCGGCCCAGCGGTGCGGCGCCGCGCGGGTCGGCCAGGATGTGGTCGAGCTGGGCGTGCGGGGCCGGTGACGGGTACGTGGGCCGGCGCGCGAGGCTGCGCCAGCCGGTGAACGCGCGGACGGGTCCGGTGGGCATGTTGAGGTCGCCGAGCAGGATCCTCGGGGCGGGCAGGGCGCGCAGGGCCCGGACGGCGGCGCGCAGTTGGCGCAGGTTCCAGCCGGGGACGAACGACAGGTGGGTGTTCGCGACCGTCATCGGGCCGGTGGGGGCGTCGATGACGGCGGCGATCAGGATCCGGGGTTCGTCCTTGAGCAGCAGGACCTTGCCCTCGGGGACCCAGACCGGGGAGCGGATCGGGGCGGCGGGCAGTTCGGTGATCTGCCAGCGCAGCACCGGCCAGCGGCTGATCAGGGCGATGCCGTACAGCGGGTGGGCGTTGTCGGCCTCGGATTTCCAGGGGTGCCAGTTCTCCCCCGGTGTCCCGGCGACCGCGGCGGCGAAGCGGTGGGCGGGGGCGCCCATGGCCTCGGCGGCGATGGCGGTCAGGTCGAGGTGGCCGCTGCGCGGCTGGGCGCGGTCGACCTCCTGCAGGCCGAGTACGTCGGCGTCGAGGTCGGCCACGGCGGCGGCGACCCGGTCGGCGTGTACGTTTCCGTCGGACAGGGACCTGCCGTGCAGCAGGTTGAAGGTGGCCAGGCGCACGGGACATGACATTAGCGGCTGTGGGTCGGGAGGGTGGTGCTGTGTTCAAGGCGGCGTGCTGCTTGCTGGTGGTGCTGGCGTTCGTGGGGATGGCGGGAATCTGGCTGCGCCGTGGCCGGGGGCTGTGAGCGTGGACGAGAATGATCGGATGAGTGACGACGAGAAAGTGATCGCCCGGCTCGAGGAGCAGGAGCGGCAGCTGGTCTTCGCCCGGTTCGAGCACGCGGACGCGTGGCAGCTGGGCAGTCTGCTGGTGGATCTGGGTACGGCCCGGGACCTGCCGATCGCGATCGACATCCGGCGGGGCACGCAGCAGTTGTTCCACGCGGCGTTGCCGGGCAGTGCGGCCGACAACGACCACTGGATCGTGCGCAAGGTGCGGGTGGTGGAGCGGTTCGCGGCGTCGTCGTACCTGGTGGGGCGGCGGCTGGCGGCCAAGGGTGAGGTCCTGGACGCGAAGTTCGGGGTGGATCCGGCCGATTACGCGACGCACGGTGGTGCTTTTCCGGTACGGGTGTCGGGTGCCGGTGTGGTCGGTGTGGTGACGGTTTCGGGGTTGCCGCAGGCCGAGGACCACGCGCTGGTGGTGGAGGCGATCGAGACCTACCTGTCGTGATTCTTCCTGAGCCGTCGGGCGGGCTCACGTCGCGCGAGACCGTCATGAAGCGGGTGCGGGTCGCGGCGCAGATCGCGCAGCAGAACGCCGACTATGCGGCCATCCGGCGGGCCGCCACCGACGCCGAGGACCTGGGCGCGGACATGGTGGTGAACTGGGACCATTTCTACCCGTTGGACAAGACCCGGCAGGGCCGGCACTTCGAGGCGTGGACGATGCTCGGGGCGTGGGCCGAGTCGACGTCGCGGGCCGAGATCGGTTGTCTGGTCAGCGCGGTCTCGTACCGTAATCCGGACCTGCTCGCCGACATGGCCCGCACGGTGGATCACATCAGCGGGGGCCGGCTCGTGCTCGGGATCGGGGCCGGGTTCCGGGAGTGGGAGTACGAGCAGTACGGGTACCCGTTCGGGTCGCCGGGGCAGCGGGTGCGGGAGACCGCGGACGCCCTGGAGCGGATCCGGGCGCGGTTCGCGCTGCTGGACCCGCCGCCGACCCGGGACATCCCGATCATGATGGCCGGTGGCGGGGCGCGGATGCTGGGGCATGTCGCACGGTATGCCGATATCTGGCACACGTTCGCGGACGGACCGGAGTTCACGGCCAAGGCGGCGGTGCTGGACGCGCACTGCCGGGAGCTGGGCCGTGATCCCGGTGAGATCGAACGGTCGGTGTTCGTCACCGGTGGTGACCCCGCGGAGCTCGGCCCGGATCTGCTCGAGCGGGGTGTCACCTTGTTCGTGCTCGTGACGAAAGGCCCGGACTTCAACCTCACCGACCTGAGGAGATGGGTGGCCTGGCGGGACGCGGTGAACGGTTAGGCGCGTTCGCGGCGGCGGCCGCGGCTGCCCAGCGGGGTCTGCGACATGTCCACGGTCTGCGAGGTGAGGTTCTTGAACGCGTACCCGCGGGAGGTCAGCCACTGCTCGGCGGCGGCCTCGGCCTCGGCGGTGACGACCGGGATGTCCTTGTCCTCGGCGGCGGTGCCCTCGTAGCGGAACGTGAAGAACGGCCGGGTCGCGATGTCGTACGTGATCGACCCGGCCGGACTGAACGCGGCGTAGGCGACGTCGTGGCCGGCGGCGTCGGCGAGCAGGGTGGCGCGCTGGTCGGCGGTCAGGACGTCGAACGCGCCGCGGACGGTCACCCGGATCGTGCGTGAGCTCATGCTGGTGACCCTAACCGCCGGGTAAAGCTATTTTCCCGGTGCCGCCGGGCCGAACGCGGTGAGGAACCGGTCGCGGAACTCGTCCATCGGCCAGACCGGGGCGTCCGGTCCGGGGCGCAGGCCGTCGGTCCAGCCCCAGCCGGCGATCTGGTCCAGGACGTGCTGGTCGTGGGCCACGATGGTGACCGGCACGTCGTGGCTCGCGGTGTCGCCGACCACGACGGGGGCGGGCTGGTGGTCGCCGAGGAACACCAGGACCAGGTTGTCGTCGCCGTACTCGCGGACCCACGAGATCAGGTTGCCGACCGAGTAGGCGATCGAGGTGGCGTACGCGGTGCGGATCCGGTCGGTGTCCTTCCACACCTCGGCGGTGGAGGTGGCCTGCTCGTGCTGCGCGGAGTAGAGGGAGCCGTCGCCGAGCTGGTCCCAGGCGGCTGTCGAGGGCAGGGGCGCCCACGGGGTGTGGCTCGACACGAGGGTGATCTCGGCCAGCAGCGGTCCGCGGCCGGGCCGGTGGTACTCGTTGTCGGTGAACGATTTCAGGGTGAACTGGTCCGGGACCGGTGACCAGCCGAACGCGGGCCCCTGGTAGCCCAGGGTGTGGGAGTCGTAGATGTGGTCGTAGCCGTAGAAGGCGCCCTCGGGCCAGGCGTAGGTGACGCCGGGTTCGACCCCGACCGTGCGCCAGGCGCCGGCTTTGCGGAACGCGCTGGTGAGGGTGAGCCGGTCGCCGGCGACGAGGCTGCGGTAGCGCTGCTGGTTGTCGATCCACACTCCGGACTGGAACGTGGAATGGGCCAGCCAGCTGCCCCCGCCGGCGGTCGGTGAGGTCAGGAATCCGCTCCTGGACGCGTACCCGGCGGCGGTCAGGTCCTTGGTGCCCTGGGCCAGGGCCGGTCCGGTGACGGCGGCGAGTCCGGGGTCCTCGAGTGCGGACCGGCCGTAGCTCTCGACGAACGTGAACACGACGTCCTTGCCGCGCAGGCCGGTGAGCAGCTGGTCCGGTGCGGTGTCGCGGAACGCGTCGACGGCGGCCGCGGCGGTGAACGCGCGCTCGTCGCGCACCGCGGCGGGGATGGTACCGATCTTGTCGCGGGCGAGGGTGACCACGCTGTCGGAGGCGACCGGGATGCCCGGCACGAACGCCACTCCGGACGCCGCGAGCGTCACCCAGGCCACGACCGCGGCCAGCACCGTACGCCGGGAGGCCGTCTGATGCCGGGCGGCGGTCGCGGCCAGCCGGCGCAGGGCCAGGACCGTGCCCACCGGGATGCCGGCCGTCAGTACGACGATCCCGGCCACGGTGAGGATCGCCCCGGTGAGCCCGAACGAGTCCCGGACGAACCGGTAGCCGTCGGCGAACAGCGACCAGTCCAGCACCGGGTCGAACGGGCGCACGAGCACACCCCGGAACCCGATGTCGATCAGTTTGAGGACGGTGAGCACCCCGAGGATCACGCCCAGCACCGTCGCGGTCACCGTCCGGGCCCGGCGGGGCAGCACGAGCAGCACCGCGGCGGTGGCGAAGCCCTCGATCGGCACCCGGATCAGCGTCACCCAGGCGGAGGTGCCCTCGGGGAGCCGGGCGATCCGTTCGGGGACGATCAGGCAGAGCAGGACGAACAGACCGGCGAGCCCGGTCAGGGCCCCGCCGGTGACACGGCGCGTGCGAGACAACTGGTGATCCTTCGAAGTGTGCAGGTGAGGCCATACTCCCCTGCACACGCCCGGTAGGCGAATCCGGTTCAGGTGTCGAGCTCGGCGAGGCCGGCCAGGATGCGGTCCAGGCCGAAGCGGAAGTCCTCGTCGGTGTGGCCGATGGTGGCGGTGTTGTCCCGGTCGGCGAACAGGCGGCAGAACATGGGGTACCGGTTCGGGGTCAGGACCGTGCCGAGGAACGCGAAGTAGTCGCCGCTCACCGTGGCGCCGCCGTCGGCGATGGCCGGGTCCAGGGTCAGGCGGGCCTGTTCGCGGACGTAGCCGGAGATCAGGGTCACGGCGCGGAGCTGGTCGTGGGCGCCGAGGGTGGTCTGTGACAGGGCCCGGAGCATGTGCTCGCCCCACAGCAGTTCGTTCGGCATGCTCGGTGGTCCGGCGGTGGGCACCTGCAGGACCCAGGGATGGCGCCGGTACAGGTCGTAGATCTGCCAGGCGATCGTGGCCAGCGACTCCCGCCAGTGTCCGGGGTCGGGTGGCGCCATGGTGGCCGGTGGTGCGGCGGCGGCGTCGCTCATCACCACGACGAGGTCGTTCTTGGAACGCACGTGGCGGTACAGCGACGTGGTGACGGTGCCGAGGGCGGCGGCGACCCGGGCCAGTGACACGGCGGCGAGGCCTTCGCGGTCGGCGACGTCGACGGCGGCGGCCACGATCCGGGCCAGGGTGAGGCCGCGTCGTGTCCCGGTGCCGGGCTCGTCCGCGGAGGCCGGGTCGCCGGCATCGCGCCAGGCCAGTTCGACGCCTGTCGGCGTGGGTGCCCGGTGTTGTTCGCCCATCTCGGCCGTCCCCCTGTTGTCGTGCGTGCACCGGCAATCCTATAGTGGCGAAGTACGTTCACCACTTAGGTGAACGGCATACGCCAGGAAGAGGGACGCGTGACCCGATACGCCATGCGGATGGCCCGATGGAGCGCGACGAACCCGTGGAAGGCGATCGCCACGTGGTTCGTGCTCGTCGCCGTCTGCCTGACCACCGGACTGCTCATCGGCCCCCGGAGCACGGTCGACGCCGACTTCTGGACCGGCGGGTCGGGCCGCGCACAGCAGATCGCGGCGCAGGGCGACCTCACCGATCCCCTGACCGAGAACGTGCTGATCACCGCCCGCAACGGGCCTCTCGACCCGGCCGCGGCCGACGCGGCCGCCCGGTCCGTGACCACCCGGATGCGAGCCCTGACCGCGGTCGGCGCGGTGGCTCCCCCGGTCCGCGCACCCGACGGCTCGGCCGTGCTGGTGGTGGTGACCATGCTCGATGACACCGCTCACATCGACGCGCTGCTCGCCGCCACCGCCGCCACCCAGGACGAACACCCCACACTGCTGGTCGAGCAGACCGGCGGCGCCACCATCGACAACGCCATCGCGGTGCAGGTACGTGACGACCTGCTCCTGGCCGAGGCGCTGACCGTGCCGGTCACCCTGCTGATCCTGCTGATCGCGTTCGGCGTCGTCATCGCCGCGGGCGTGTCGCTCGTGCTCGCGACCTCCTCGGTGCTCGCCGCGATCGGTCTCGCCGCCGTGGCGTCACAGGTGTTCCCGGACGTCGGTATGACCACCAACATCGTGCTGCTCATGGGCATGGCGGTCGGCGTCGACTACTCCCTGTTCTACGTCACCCGCGAACGCGAGGAACGGGCGAGGACCGGCGGCACCCTCGACCGCGTCACGTCGGTCGAACTCGCGGCGGCGACCTCCGGGCACGCCGTCCTCGTCTCCGGCCTCGCGGTGATCGTGTCGATGGCGAGCCTGTACCTCGGTGACATCGCGGTTTTCTCCTCCCTCGCCACGGGCTCGGTCATCGTGGTGGCGGTGGCGATGATCGGCTCCCTGACCGTCCTGCCCGCCCTGATCGTCACACTGGGCCGGCGCATGGACAGCCCCCGGGTGCCGCTGCTCGGCCGCTTCACGCGCCCGAACGACAACCCCAGGGTGTGGCGCGCACTGCTGCGGCCCGCACTGCGGCACCCGTGGCTGACCTTCACCGGCGCCACCCTCGCGCTGGTACTGCTCGCCCTGCCCGCGCTGAACCTGCGGCTGACCGCGGCCGGGCTCGACACGATGCCCCGCGCCATCGGTGCGATGCAGACCTACGACCGGCTCACCACCGCGTTCCCGTCCGAGGGCGCCGCCCACCTCGTCTCCGTGCGTGCCGACGCCGGCACCGCGGCCCGGGTGACCGCCGCCCTCGCCGCCATCGTCACCGACGTACGGGACAACCCCCTGTTCGTGGTCCCCACCGGCACCACCACGCGGGCCTCGGCCGACCACCGGGTGCACACGATCAGCCTCGGCACACCGCACACCGCGGACTCCGAGCGCGCCGGGGACTCCCTGAACCGGCTGACCGAGATCGCCGCCCACCGGCTGCACCCGATCCCCGGCGTGACCTACGCGGTCGGCGGCGACGTCGCCAAGCACCACGACGAGATCGCCGTCCAGGCCGCGAAGATGCCGTGGGTGGTGGGATTCGTCCTGCTCCTGACACTGCTGATCATGTTCGGGGCGTTCCGGTCCGTCCTGGTCGCGATCACCGCGGTCGGGCTGAACATCCTGTCCGCGGCCGCCGCACTCGGGGTCCTGGTCGCGGTGTTCCAGAACGAGTGGGCCGAGGACCTGCTCGACTTCCGCAGCACCGGCGCGGTCATCTCCTGGGTACCGCTGTTCCTGTTCGTCGTCCTGTTCGGCCTGTCCATGGACTACCACGTGTTCCTGATCAGCCGCATCCGCGAGGCCGCCGGACAGCCGGGCACCTCCACCCGCGACGCGGTGGCGGGCGGCATCATCAGCTCCGCCGGCGTGCTGACCGTCGCCGCGGTCGTCATGATGTCGGTGTTCCTCACGTTCGTGTTCACCGCCATGGTCGAACTCAAACAGCTCGGCCTGACCCTGGCGGTCGCCGTGCTGCTGGACGCGGTCGTCATCCGGATCCTGATCCTGCCCGCACTCATGGTCCTGCTCGGCCGGGCCAACTGGTGGCCGGCGAAACCGGGGCGACGCTGACGAGCGCACTACACTGCGGGGCGTGGACGGCGCCTGGCACGGACTGCTCTTCGACAACCCGGCCGTACGCCTCGCGCCGGCGTTGACCTGGTCCTTCCGCATCCCGGCCGGGGACGGTGACCTGGAACTCGACTGGCTCCCGGTCGACGGCCCCGGCCGGCACGCGATGGCCGGCCGGGAGGTCGTCAGCACGTCGTACGCCGAACCCGGCGAGGCCGGTTATCGCAACCACCGCTTCGACCGCATCCGGTTGCTGATCACCGGCCAGGACCACGACCTGATCACGGTGACCGCCACCGTCAGCGGTGACATCGACGGCCTCGGCCGCGACGAGATCACCGTGACCGGCCGGCTGGCGTTCACCGGCATCACCGTGCAGCTCAGCGACACCGTGAGCGGTGCCGGCGCCCTGGCCCGCCTGGCCGCGTTCACCGACGTGAGCGGTCTGCGCGAGGTCCCCGACCCGCGCGGCATCGCCTACCGGTTCAGCCCGGATCCACGCCCATCCGGACAACGTCGTCGCGGCTGAACGTCACCACGACGTCGTCGGCACCGAGCCACCACGTGCCGTCGCCCTGCTGCTGCGCGGCGACCACCCACACCTCGCCGGCCGCGAAGCTCAGGTGCAGCGCCGCCGGGGCCCGCACCCCGAGATCGGTCAGGTCCGGGTGCCAGATCAGCCGGCTGGCGGTCACCGGACCGGACCGCAGCGCTGCCCACCGCGGCTCGTCCTGCACCGCCCACACCCGGTAGTCGTCGCAGATCCGCATCGGCGCGGCCTCGAGATGCAGGCTGAAATTGCCGAACTGACCGCTGCGCCACTCCAGCGAGTACGCCAGGCCGTCGTCGAGAACCAGTTCGACGCCCATCAACGGGCTGTCCTGCTCCCCGAGGCCGGCATATGTCACCCGGGTGATCCGCCGGCCGGTCAGCGCGTCCGCGGCCGCGATCAGCTCCCGGCGCCCGGGCAGCAGAGCCAGGTCGTCCCAGCCGTCGATCACGTCACCGAAACCGTGCAGCCGGGCCACATACTCCAGCGCGGGGAACAGCTGCGACGGCCGGTCCGACAAGGACGTGATCAGATGATCAGCCGTCCACGGTGCGGGCAGCGGAAAAGTGTCCAGCTCCCAGCGAAGATATTTGTTGTACGGACGGACGCGCCCGTACAACGCGAACAACGTCCACAGCAACCACGGTGCGGCCTCGATCTCCTCCAGCCGTGCCAGGTCCTCGAGCCCGGCCCGCCGGTTCTTCGCCGCCCGGTACACGAAGTTGATGTAGCCGTCGAGCTGCTCGCGGACCATCGCCCGGGCCTCGTCCGGGCTCAGCGTCGCCTGCGCGCGTACCAGCGCGGCGACCTGCCCGTCGAGGCGGTCCAGCACCACCACCGCACCCCGGAACGCGTACCGCTGCCACCGGTCGGACACGTCGGCCAGATCGGCGAGCGACACCGGGGCCGTGTCCAGCCCCGGTGTCCTCGTCGTGTCCGTCCACTGTCCGCCGTACTCACGGACCACCACGTACACGTCATGGTCGGAATGCTCGGTGTCCTGACCGCGCGCCTTCGACCCGGACAGGATCAGCCCCACGACCTCCGGATCCGCCTCGGCGCGGGCGAGCAGCTCCGCGTACGCGTCAGTCACGCGTGGCAGCCTACTTCTGGGTGCCGGCCCCGTCAGCCGAGTTCTGCTCGGGTGCGACGGCGTCGTGGGCGTCGTGGGACTTGCGGCGGTGCACCGTCAACGTCATGACGACCACGATCAGCGCGCCGACGACCAGGCCGACGATCGCGCTGGCCACCGTGTTGACCAGCCAGCCGACCAGGCCACCCAGCGCACCGGTGGCGTCGTGAGCCGCCTCCTCCATGTGGTGCACGAACTCGTACAGCACGTGCAGGCCGAGCTCGTCCGCCCCGACCAGCAGGATGTGCCCGCCGACCCACAACATCGCCGCGGTCCCGATCACGGTCAGCGCCGTCAGGACCCTCGGCATCGCCTTGACCAGGCCGCGCCCGAACCGTACGACCCCGGCGCTGGACTGCTCGGCCAGGCGCAGACCGACGTCGTCCATCTTCACGATCAGGGCGACCGCCCCGTACACCAGCACCGTCATGGCCACCGCGACGACCGCCAGGATCACCAGCCGCGACACGAACGACTCGTCGGCCACCTCGTTCAGCGAGATGACCATGATCTCGCCGGACAGGATCAGGTCGGTCCGGATCGCGCCGGACACCAGCGTCTTCTCATCCGGCGCCTGCTCGTCACCCGCACCGTGCACCTCATGGTGGGCGATCTTCGCCCACACCTTCTCGGCACCCTCGTACGCCAGGTAACAGCCACCGATCATGAGCAGCGGCGTCAGCAGCCACGGCACGAACTGGCTGAGCAGCAGGATCACCGGCAGGATGATCAGGAACTTGTTGCGCAGCGACCCCACCGCGATGCGCTTCACGATCGGCAGCTCACGCTTGGCCGCCAGGCCCCGCACGTACTGCGGGGTGACCGCGGCGTCGTCGATCACCACGCCGGCCGCCTTCGCCCCCGCCTTCGCGGCGGCCATCCCGATGTCATCGACAGACGCGGCTGCGGCGCGGGCCAGGACGGCCACATCGTCCAGCAGTGCTGCGAGTCCTGCGCTCAAGGAAAAGTCCTCTCAAAGTCAACCAGCGGTACGGTGCCCCTCATTGTCGTCCATACCCACACGGGCGTGCCCCCAGCCCATGTTGATCAAGCTGGCATCATGGGCCGATGCGGCCTGCCACCCGCCACGAGCTCCACCACGGCTTCCAGCACACCCGCACCAGCCGCCTCACCAGGACGGCCGCACTGGTGGCGCCGGCGGTACCGGCGTTCGGCTGCCTCGGCGGTGCCACCGGCGCACTGACCGCCCGGCTGACCGGGACCGGCAGCACCGGTACCCGGATCCTGCTCATCGCGGTCCCCGCGATCCTCGCCGTGGCCACCGTCGTCATCGGGGCCTGGACCCTGATGTCCACCGCCCGGATGGGCGCGACACTGGCCGGGAACCGCCTGACCGTCCGCTGGTTCCGCACCCGCTCGGCCGACCTCGGCTTCGTCACCGCCGCGGTGGTCGCGATGCTCGCTATGGTCCAGCAGACCGACTCCACCCTCACTCGACGGCGTCCTGACCGACAACAGCGGCCTGACCTCGAATCAGAGCCGCTTCACGTCCACCGGAACCATCAGCGCCGCCGGCTGTGCCGGACCCGCCACTCGTCGGCGAGCAGGCCATAGCCGAGGCAGTCGAGCCACTCGCCGTCCCGGTGCAGGGAGTCCCGGACGGTGGAGGACTCACGGCGCATCCCGACGCGTTCCATGAGACGCCATGATGCAACGTTGGCAGCGAAGCACGTGGCCGTCACCCGGCGCAGCCCGAGATCCTCGAAACAGAGCCGGAGCAGTTCACGGATGGCCTCGGTGGCGAAACCATGGCCGGCGTGCCCAGGGTGCAGCACCCATCCCAGTTCGGCTTGCACGCTGCGGGCGCGTTCGGCGATCTCCGCCTGCGCCCAGGCGTCCTCGTTCTTGACCATGAGGTCGCCGATGACCGCACCATTGCGCTCGATCACCAGGGTCCTGGCAAGACTGTCCGGGGCCTCGAACCAGGTCCGGTGCTCGTCCAGGGTGGCAGAGGCCCGGGTGAGCCAGCGGCTGACCTCCTCGCGCCGGCGGAACTGCCAGGTGGCGACGGCATCGCCCGCAGCTGCCGGCCGCAACGTCAGCCGATCGGTGCGCAGCGGCCAGGGCACCGCAGCAAGATCGTTGTTCATACCCGTACCGTTCCGCACGGCGTGACGGCGCGGAAGACCCGCGTGTTGCCATGCCGGTGCAATGACGCCCCGGCCAGAACCTCTCCATCGTCTCGGAGCACGTCCGCGGACACGAACTCCTCCAGGTGATGGTGTTTCTGCGCAGGCGCTTGACCTTCCAGGCATCGGCGGCTGAGATTCTCGACCTGAGCGGTCAGGGTCGCGGGTGTGTGGGCAGGGCGTTGGTGTGGCGGGTGGCGGCCCAGCTGGCCAGCAGACGCAGGGCGTCGTCGGCGGTGGAGCCGACCGGGGCGCTGAGCAAGGTCATGTACAGGCCGGGGTCGGCGGTCAGCTGCATGGTCTCGAAGTTCAGGTCGATGTCGCCGACGGCCGGGTGACGGAACTGTTTGACGCCGGTGCTGTGCAGGCGCACATCATGGGCGGCCCAGCGGGTCCGGAACTCCTCGCTGCGAGTGCACAGCTCACCGACCAGGTCGGTCAAGGACTTGTCGTACGGGTCGCGGCCGGCCTCGGCCCGCAGCATCGCCACCGTCGTGGTCGCGATGCGCTCCCAGTCGCGCCAGAAGTCGCGTGCCCGAGGGTTGAGAAACGCGAAACGGGCGTGGTTCGGCGGCCGGGTGGTGTCGTCGAACATGGGCGCGTAGAGGGCCTGCGTCAGCGGGTTGGCGGCGATGACGTCGCCGCGGCCGTTGTTGACGAACGCGGGAATGTCGGTCATCAGCTCGAGAACGCGTGCCACGCTCGGGCGTACCTGCGGCGCGGAAGGCTTCCGGCGGGCGCGGGAAGCCGGGCCGGCCGCGCGGGCGAGGGCGGTCAGGTGTTGTTGTTCGGCTTCGTCGAGGTGCAGGGCCCGGGCGAGAGCGTCCAGGACGCTGTCGGAAGCACCGGCGAGGTTGCCCCGTTCGAGCTGGGCGTAGTACTCGACGCTGACGCCGGCCAGGTCGGCCACCTCGCTGCGACGCAGGCCCGGCACCCGCCGGTTGCGGTTGTAGCTCGTCAGTCCGGCCCGCTCGGGGGTGATCTTGGCGCGGCGGGAGCTGAGGAAGGCTTTCACCTCGTCACGGTTGTCCACGTCTTCCAGGTTAGGCCGGTTCGCCGGGGCGAGTGGTGTGCTGTCAGTACACCTTCCAGCAGCGTCTTCTTCGTACCCGGGAAAGGCGGTTCTCTGGATGACGTCACCGCTTCACTGGTCCTGCGGCACCGTGGGACCTGACCTGACGCGGCGTTTCTCTTCGACAGGACGTGAGCATCATGGTGGAGAAGCAGGTCCTTCTTGTTACCGGTGCGAGCCGGGGTATGGGTGTGGACATCGTGAAGGCGGCCCTGGCCTCCGGGTACGCGGTGGTCGCGACCGGCCGTGACCCGGAGCGGGTCGAGAAGGCGGTCGGCTCCGCCGAGAACCTGCTGACCGTACGGCTCGACGTGACCGATCCCGCCAGTGCGCGGGCCGCGGTGCAGGTCGCCGTCGACCGGTTCGGCCGCATCGACGTGCTGGTCAACAACGCCGGGAACTTCATCGCCGGGTTCTTCGAGGAGATCACTCCGGACGACTTCCGGGCCCAGGTCGAGACGAACCTGTTCGGACCGCTGAACGTCACCCGGGCGGTGCTGCCGGTGATGCGCGCGCAGCGGTCGGGGCTGGTCGTGTCGATCTCCTCGGTCGCCGGTTTCCTCGGCGCGGAGTTCACCTCGGCGTACGCGGCGTCGAAGTTCGGCCTCGAAGGCTGGATGGAGTCCCTGGCGCCGGAGGTCGCCCCGTACGGCATCAAGACAATGATCGTGGAGCCCGGATTCTTCCGCACCGACCTGCTCACCCCGGAGTCGACCAGCTACGCCGAGGCGATCATCGACGACTACGCGCACCGCACCCAGCAGACGGTGACCGCCTGGAGTGGCATGAGCGGCTTGCAGGGCGGCGACCCGGCGAAGCTCGCGGCCGCGCTGGTACAGCTCACCGGTTCGGCCGAGCCGCCGGCGCGGTGGGCGGCCGGCGCCGACGCGGTCGGTGCTCTGGAGATGAAGGCGAAGATCCTGCTGGATCAGGCCGGCGCGCACCGGGAGCTGTCCTCGGCGCTCGCCCACGACGCCTGAGCCGGGTCGCCTGCTCAAACGACGGCCTGGCCGCCGTCTACCTGTGGAAGCGCCTGGTCCGGGACACCACCCGGTCACGCCGGGCCCGCGTCGTCGGCACCGTGATCGTGGTGCTGCTGGCATCACCGGCTACGGGATGCGCACGGCGGTGACCCCACCGCGCGTCGACCGGGTCCGGATCCCGGTCGCGAAGCTGTCGCGCAGCCTGGACGGCGTGCGCCTGGCCGTGGTCTCCGACATCCACCTCGGCCCGATCGCCCGGGCAGCGCATTCCCCGCGGATCGTCGACGTCATCAACAGTGTCGATGCCGACCTCGTGGTGATCGTCGAGGAACTCGGCCCCGCTCCGCGGCATCCGGCACGTACTTCGTGACCGGCAACCACGAGTACTACTCCGGGTACGAGTCGTGGGTCGACGAGGTGCGAAGCCTCGGCATGCGGCCGGACTTCCCGAAACCTTCGCCGGCCGACCGGTCGTGCTGATGGCACATCAGCCGTTCCAAGCCGTCGAAGCAGCGAAGTACGGCGTCGGCCTGCGGGTCTCCGGGCACACCCACGGCGGCCAGATGTACCCCTTCGCCGCGGTCGCCCGGCCCCAGCAACCGATCCTGTCCGGCGACGTCGACGGGACACCCGTCTACGTCACCAACGGCGCCGGTTTCTGGGGCCCACCGGAGGCCAGGCCAGGGCCTGACAACCTCGTTGGCCGCGCATAACAGTCATTATGGTGTAGCCGTCGTTATGTCCGTTTTTGAATTAATGGATTGTCGGTAATAGCAATACGATAATTAAGAGATGCGGGGAGCTGCGCCACCAGATGCTGTCGCTTCGCAGTTGATCTGGCGAGCCCGGCGGTGACCGTGGCGAAGGTGTGGCGAGTTCTCATCCGAGTTGGCGACCCGGGCGAGAAGGTGAAGATCTCGGTCGTTCGCGCGAGTCTCGGGGCGATGAGAAGGCTGCGCTCTTGCCTTGTGACGTGGCAGGACGCGCGAGTTCTGAGAGAGGCCTTCTCTCAGCGTTTGGCGCGTTGGTCAGTTCGCAGGCATGGGGATGGTGTCCAGCCAGGCGCTGAGGATTGGCAGGACGGATTGAAGATCAGCGCTGTTCACGGTTGCGCTGGCGGCGGCACGAGCTTCCGGAGTCGCATTGAATGCGATGGCGCAGCCGACCGTGCCGAACAGTGGCACGTCCGAACGCCCGTCGCCGATGGCCGCGCATTGCCGGAGATCTACGCCCAGCTCGGTGGCCACGCTGATGGCGAAGTCGCGCTTGGCCTGCTCGTCAAACTGCTGGGCGACCTCTCCGCTATAGCGGCCGTCGATTATCTCCAGGCGAGGTCCGCATGTCCGGTCGAAGTGGAAGCGGCTGCACAGGTGAGTGCCGACGATATCCCAGGCCAGCGTTGCCAGTACGGGCACGAGCGAGTGGGTACGGCACCACAGGACCGTCTCGGCTATGCCGTCCACCAGCGGCAACGACTCCAGGAACGCGTGCGCTTCCGTGGGTGTCCTTTTTGCCCAGCCGCGAGCTTCGAGCATGGCAGCGTCGTAGCTACTCAAGGTGCCGGCGCCATAACCGGCCTGGATCTGTTCGATCTCCTTGGCGTTGCCGAGGAGTCCGGCAAGGTGCTGCCCGCTGCTGGTCGGCGTCAGTGTTCCGTCTATGTCGAAGAACACCGCTCCACGGATCACGGCAGGGACATTACCGCGCCGCGTGTTGGCTCATTGGGCAGGTCGCCGTGTGTTGAGACAGCCGTCAAGGGGTGGCGAGTTCTCATTCGAACTGGCGAGGAATGATGTTCCGGTGCATCGAACACGGCATATCGGGCTGCCCGGGCTGAACGAGAACTTCGAGGCGATCTACCTGGACGATCTGGGTATCGAGCAGCGCGTGCCGTGGGGCTGGCTGCCCGAAGTCGTCGATGAGCTTACGCGGCCGGTGAGGTCTTTCCCGTCGTATCGGGGCCAGCGCAACTTTCCAGGCTGGTACTGGTCGGCGACGATGGGCCGCCGGGTCGGCTTCGAGTCTTGGGTGGAACGCGACCATCTGGTGGCGCTGGACTTCGACCCTTCAGTGACCGGGGTCGTGTCGCAACCGTTTTGGCTGCTCTGGCCCGATGAAGGCAAAGACCGGCGGCACGCACCGGACTTCCTCGTTCGGCTGGATGACGGCGGGGTGTTGGTGTTGGACTCTCGGCCGCTGGAACTGATCGAGGACGCGGACCGGCAGGCGTTCACGGTCACGGATCAGGCTTGCGGGCTGCTGGGCTGGCGCTACGCGGTCTGGGACCGGTTGGAGCCGGTGCTGGTGGCCAACCAGCGGTGGCTGGCCGGCTACCGGCATCCGCGATGCTTCGACGTGCAGGTCGCGGGGCGCCTGCTGGCGGCGTTCAAGAAACCGCGTCCGTTGATGGACGGCGCCGAGGTCGCAGGTGATCCGCTCGGGACGCTGCCGGTGCTCTACCACCTCCTTTGGCGGCGGGAGCTGGTTGCCGACCTATCGCTGGTGCTGTCGCACCGCACGGTCGTGCGGACCGCGCCCACGAACGACCGCTTGGCGATGGCGGGTGAGCGGGATGGCTGAGCGACCGGGCGTGTTGCGGGTCAACGACCGGGTGGTCTTCGCGGCCGCCACGCACACCGTGGTGGCAATCTCGGGTAACGCAATCCGGTTGTTGTCGGCGGCCGGGGCGACGACCGTGGTGGCGTTGCCGTTCCTTCTGGCTGCTGCCGATTTCGAACTGGTCGGCGCCGCGCCGGCGTCTCGGGTGGATCCGCATGGGCTGCTGGATGCCCTTCCCGCGCAGGCATTGCGAGCCGCGCGGGACTGGGAACGGCACCTCATCGAGGTCGAGACCGGCCTGGTTCCGGGCGAGGACGCGGTTGCGCGGCCCGAGTACGACCCGGCTGTGCATCCGCTCGCTGCCCGGGAGGCGGCGAAGGCTGCGGAGTTGACCGCGGCTGGGTCGAAGACGAGTTTGCGCACGGTCCAGCGGATGCGTCGCCGTTACCGCGAGCAGGGCCTGTGGGGTCTGGTCGACGCCCGGAACGCACGGGCGGCGAAGCCGACGGGCAACGTCGACGCGCGGGTGGTCGCCGCGGCGGCCGCGGTGGTCGAGGCACAGACCGCGACGTCGACGGGCACGAAGTCGAGGGCGATCCGGCAGATTCGCCAGCTGCTCGACGACGAGCACGGCGAGGGCGTGGTCGAGCTGCCGTCGCAGGCAACCTGCTATCGGCTGCTGGAGGCGCTGTCGGCGGGCAAGCACTCGTTCGGGTCCGCCGTGACGCGCCGGCAGACGGCGAACAAGCCGGCTGGCGCCTACGCCGCGACCACGGCGAGCCGTCCCGGTGAGCAGGTCCAGTTGGACAGCACCCCGCTGGATGTCATGGCGGTGATGGACGACGGAATCCTCGGCCGCGCCGAACTCGTGCTGGCAATCGACATCGCGACCCGCACGATCTGCGCCGGGGTGCTGCGACCGGTCGGGGCGAAGGCCGTCGACGCGGCACTGCTGCTGGCCCGGGTCACGGTCCCGGAGCCGATGCGGCCGGGCTGGGACGCCGCGCTGGCGATGTCGGCGTCACGGATCCCGCACCAGCGGCTGGTCTCCCTGGACGCGCGGATCGCCCTGGCCGCAGCCAAGCCGGTGATCGCTCCGGACACGGTCGTGATCGACCACGGCAAGGTGTTCCTGTCCGAGGTGTTCCTGCGCGCCGCCGACACGCTCGGCATCTCGGTCCAGCCGGCGCACCAGCAGACACCGACGGACAAGGCGATCGTCGAGCGGACCTTCGAGTCGATCAACACACTGTTCTGTCAGCACGTCGCCGGCTACACCGGCCGCGACGTCACCCGACGCGGCCGAGACGTCGCCGAACGAGCCGTCTGGACACTTCCTGACTTGCAAGAACTGTTCGACGAGTGGGTGATCGCCGGGTGGCAGTCGAGACCACATGACGGGCTGCGCCATCCGTTCAACCCCGCTCAGGCCGCCTCCCCGAACGATGCCTACTCGGCGCTGGTCGCCGCGGCCGGCTACGTCCCAGTGGCGTTGACCGGCGAGGATTACATCGAGTTGCTGCCAGCGGACTGGCGGGCCATCGGTGACGGCGGCATTCAGATCGATTACCGCACCTACAACTGCGCTGAGCTGCGCCCCTACGCCCGCAAGAAATCCGGCGTCGCCAACCGGGCCGGGCGGTGGGAGGTCCACTACGACCCCTACGACGTCTCCCGGGTCTGGGTCCGCAACCACCACCACGGCGGCTGGATCACCGTTCCCTGGACCCACCACAGCATGGTCGGGCAGCCCTTCGCCGACTTCACCTGGCGCGCCTCCCGCAAGGTCGCCGCGCAGCGGGGTCTGGACGACACCAACGAGATGGCGGTCTCGGTCGTGCTCGCCGCCCTGCTACGCCGCGCCGAGGATGGCCCTGGCAGCGGCCGGGCCCTGGCGCGCACCCGCACCGCCCACGCTATGGACAACCACCTGCCACCGGAGCTGACCGCCGCAGCAGTGGCCGGCCCACTGCTTCCCGAATCCACGCAGACGGTTGAACCTTCGGTCGCGGCCGAGCCGGCGCCGGAGCTGGAGCCCGTTGAGCAGCCGCAGGTTCTGGTCGGTGAGGTCGTGCCGTTCGCGTTGTTCGACCCATTCGCCGACGACCTGGAGGCGGGCCGGTGAGCACCATGTCGATTGACGCCATGGGCGAACTCCCGGCCGAGGTCCGGCACCCGCTGGCCACCAAACAGGGCTGGGCCTCGTTCGTCGCCCAGATCAACCCGGAACCGCCCCGGCTGCTGCCTGCGGAGGACTGGACGCGGCTCACTTTGTTCGAGCGTGAGCTCTACAACGAGGCCCGCCAGGACTACCACTCGGCGTTGCTGCTGGTCGCCACCCCGGACATCAAAAGGATCATTCACACCGGCACGAAGCTAATCGTCAACAACCGCGGCAAGCAGCTCGGCCGCCGCGGCCTGATCGTCTCCGGCGCCAGTGGCACGGGCAAGTCCACCTCGATCACCCAGCTGGGCAAGAAGTTCCAGATCGAGCTGGAACGGCGCAGCCCTGGCGTCCGCGACCGCATCCCGGTCGTCTATATCGTGGTCCCGCCCGACGCCACCCCGAAGATGCTGGCCACCGAGATGGCGGTCTTCCTCGGCCTGCCGACCTCCCCCCGCGACAGCCCCCAGTCGGTCACGCACACTGTCGCCTCGGTGATGCGCCGGGTCGGCACCGGCATGGTCCTGGTCGACGAGATTCACCGCATCGATCTGGCCACTCGGCAGGGCAAGAACGCCTCTGACCAGTTGAAATACTTCTTCGACACAATCAGCGCCACGTTTGTTTACGCTGGCTTGGACCTCGACGAACACGGCATGTTCTCCGGCATGCGCGGCCGGCAGATCGCTGGCCGGTTCATCCCGGTCAACACCATGCCGTTCACCCACCGCACCGCCCAGGACAAGCAGGACTGGGCGAAACTGGTTGCGGCAATGGAGCACGCCCTGCGGCTGCACCGCCACCAGCCGGGAACCCTTGTCGAGCTGGAGGGCTATCTGCATGACCGCACCGGCGGCATGATCGGCAGCCTCGACCAGCTCATCCACGAAGCCGCCAACGACGCCATCAACGACGGCTCCGAGAAGATCACCAAGTCGCATCTCGACGCGGTCATTCTGGACATCGCCGCCCAGGCCCAGTTCATCCCGCCCCGCCAGCGCCGGCCAGGTCAGCGATGAAGACATGGCAGCAGACCGCCCAACAGCTTCCCGTCCAAGTCAGACCGATCCAGGGCGAAACAACGATCTCCTACGTCTTCCGGCTGGCCGACGCCAATGACCTTGCCCGGCCCACGATCCTGCTCGGCGCTCTCGGCCAGCCCACTCGGGGCCTGACCCAGTTCCTGATCGACAACTACGACGTCCGTCTCAACTCGCTCGCCCTGCAACGGCTGGAGACGTTCACCGGCACGCCCCAGGGCCACCTGAGAACGGTGCTTCCCGGGCTGCACCATCCCGGTGACGCGCTCCCGGAGGAAATCCCGGCCATCCGCGTCGTCAAGGCGTGGAACCTGCGCGATTACTGCGATCACTGCACCGCCCGGCTCCCGGGCCGGCAAGCGGTCAAGACCTACACCTTGTATTTCCCCGCGCTCTGCCGCAAACACAGCCGCTGGCTCGCCACCAAGACGGACCTCACGCACACCCCGGAAATCATCACCGCCCACCGCCGCCACGGCCGTCTACTTGCCTCCGCCGGCGACCGTCAATGGACCTACCAGCAACTTCACCGCGCGAGCTGGATCGTCAGCGAGTGGGCACGCAGCAGCTATCGCGCGATCCCCCGGCTGCACGAACTCTGGCAAGCCAGAGGCAAACTTCTCACCGGCCTCCACACCCCGTTCAACCCCTCTAACCTGCTCGTCTATCCCGAAGCCATCGCTCTCGCCGAGATCTTCTGCGACCTCGGATGGCGCCGGCACGTCGCGATGGTCCGCGAGCTGGAGATGACGAACTTCTACCGGCGCATCGCCGCACGTCTCAACCAACCCCAAGATTTCGTCGACTGGCTCAGCCGTCCCTCGATGCGCCTACGCCGCCGCGGCGGCTACGACTGGATAGCCAACCCTCTCCAACAGTGGATCACTCAACTCCGCCACACCCACCAGAAGATCCGCACCAAGTTCTACGAACGGCACAACGGCTTCAGCCCGACTCCCTTCCCCGAAACTCGCCACTTCAAGTGAGGAACCATGAACAATGACCAGACCGAACCCAGCTGGCGAACCGCAGGTCAACCCCCCTCCGCCTCGCCAACTCAAACGAGAAGAGACAGATGCGAGGGACTGTCAAGAAAACGGTGTAACTCGATCTTGTCGAGGGGTCAGTTGCGGCGTGCGGACAGGCGGCCTTCGAAGGCTAGGTCGAAGGCGTTGA